>NZ_JAABNR010000018.1 GCF_009925085.1 Stagnihabitans tardus
AGAAGGGCCGAAGCCGGTCCATCTGGGCTTCGGTCAGCCAGAACAAGTTGCTCATAAATCAGGTCTCCTGGCCGACCGTGAATCACGGTCTTAGAGCGTGATCAATGGGTCCTGACCCTAGGCCACCCGGCAGGTCGGGTCGTCCTTCCAGCGCAGCCAAAGCGTCGGGCGCATCTCGGCCTCGGACAGGAAGGTGCGGACCGAGAAGACCTGGAAGGACATGGCGCGCGAGGCAAGGCCCCAATCGGGCTCCAGCGCCATCTCGTCCAGGCCGCCCGCCCAGACCCCGGGCTCCTGCGCCCGGGCAAAGCTGCCCTCGGCCTCGATCAGCGCCGCGCGGTCCCATTGGCGGAACAGCTGCAACGCCTCGGCATCGACCCGGGGCAGGATCGGACCCAGGGCCACCTGGGAGCGTTCGACCAGCCGCTCCAGCGCGTGGCGGCAAAAGCTGACGGCGGAGATGCGATAGCTCAGGTGACCGTCCAGCCGCAGCACGATCCGGTGGTAGATCAGCCCCGTCTCGGAGAAGAGCGCCGCGCCCGCCTGCTGGGCCCGGACCTCGCGGACCGAGCGGGTGACGACCGAAAGCCCCCCCGGCACCAGCGCCACCCGCACCACTCCCGCCCGGGCCTGCATCCGCAGGGCCAGGCGCTGCAAGCCCTTGGCATTGGGGCGGAAGTCCTGACCAAGCGCCACAAGCCCCGCCATGTCGGCCTGGGTCTTCTGCGCCTGGGCCAAGGCTTCGGCCGCAAGCCCGCGCTTGAGCGAGCGGCGCAGATAAGCGGCTTCGAAGGGGGAATGGGTCATCTGCATCCGGGGCTCCACGAGAATTAGGGAATCGCTAACTTTGTCAGGATGTGGGATAAGGGTGGCAATTCCTGTCGCGGAGATCCCATGTCCTTTCAGAAAGCCACCGACCTTTTGCGCCTGGCCGAGATGGCCGCCTCGCGTCATGGCGGGATCGGGTTGACCGAGATCGAAGAGACCTTTGCCGTCGACCGCCGCACGGCCCAGCGCATGACCAAGGCGCTGGAAGAGACCTTTCCGAACTGCGTCACCCGCACCGACGAGGACCGGCGCAAATACTGGAAGCTGCGGGGCGAGGATGCGCGGCTGATGCTGACCGTGGGGCTGCGCGACAGCGAGCTGGTCGCCCTGAACCTGGCCTTGCAGCGGGCCAGCCGCGATGGGGCCGAGACCGAGATCCGCGCCCTGACCCGCCTGCGCGACCGGCTTTTGGCCGCCATGCCCGGCCCCCATGCCCGCCGCGCCGAGGCCGATGCCGAAGCGGTGCTCGAGGCCCATGGCTTCGCCTCGCGCCCCGGGCCCATGGTGCGGGTCGGGCCCGACCTCCTGGGCCTGATCGCCGAGGCGCTGAAGGGGCCGCATGTCCTGGCCCTGACCTATAACGACCGCGCAAGGCGGCTGGAGCCGCATGGGCTCCTCCTTGGCACGCGGCGCTACCTGGTGGCGCGCGAGGTGGGCGAGAGCCGGATGCAGCATTACCGGCTGGACCGCATCCGCGACGCGCAGCTCGAGGTCACGAGCTTCGCCCGCGCCCCGGGCTTCGACCTGGCCACCCATGCCGCCCGCGCCTTCGGCAGCTATCACGCCGAGGCCGAATATGGCGAGGTCGTCTGGCGTTTCACCCCCAGGGCGGCCGAGACCGCGCGGGAGTTCCTGTTCCACCCGACCCAGGTGATGGAAGAGGACGAGACCGGCCTGACGGTCCGTTTCATGGCCTCGGGCTGGCTGGAGATGGCCTGGCATCTTTACCTCTGGGGCGATCAGGTCGAGGTCCTGGCGCCCGAGCCCCTGGCCCGGATGGTGGCGGCCCATCGCCGCGGCGATTTCCCGGCCCTGCCGTGACGGGGGCTCTTGCCCCGGGGCGAGCGGGGGCGGAAGATCAGCCCAAAGCCCCCCTCTGAAAGGCCACCCGATGACCTATTGGCCCGCCTCCTCTTCGACCACGCCGCGCTATGCCGGCCCGGTCAGCTTCTTTCGCCTGCCCAGCCTGACCGACCCAGGCGAGGCCGATATCGCCCTTCTGGGCCTGCCCTATGACGGCGGCACGACGAACCGCGCGGGCACGCGCCATGGCCCGCGCGCGATGCGCGAGATGAGCATGTTCATCCGCCCCTTTCACCATGTGACCAGGACCTCGCCCTATACGACCCACCGCGTGGCCGATTTCGGCGATGTGCCGATGAACCCCCTGGACATCGACGAGAGCCTCTCGCTGATCACCGCCCATTACGCGGGCCTCGGGCGCACGCGGCCCCTGACGGCGGGGGGCGACCACCTGATCACGCTGCCGATCCTGCGGGCCCTTGCCAAGGATGGCCCCGTCGGCCTGATCCAGTTCGACGCCCATTCCGACACCAACGACAGCTATTTCGGCGGCCAGCGCTACACGCATGGCACCTGGGTGCGCCGCGCCATCGAGGAGGGGCTGGTCGACCCTCGGCGGACGGTGCAGATCGGCATCAGGGGCACGCGCTATGCGCCTGACGGCAATGACTTTGCCGAAAACGCCGGAGTGACCACGCTTTACATCGAGGATGTCTACCGGCTGGGGATGGTGGGGGTCATCGCCGAAATCCGGCGGATCGTCGGCCTGGGCCCCGCCTATCTGACCTTCGACGTCGATGGCATCGACCCGGCCTATACGCCCGGCACCGGCACGCCCGAGGTCGGCGGCTATACCGTCTTCGAGGCCCAGCAGATGGTGCGCGGCTTGATGGGCCTGAACCTGGTGGGTGCCGATGTGGTCGAGGTCTCGCCGCCCTTCGACCCCAGCGGCAACACGGCGCTGGTGGGTGCCACGATGATGTTCGAAATCCTCTGCCTCATGGCGCGGCCCGAGGGCCCCTGAGACCGCCTATTCGTTTGATTGCCCTGAAGCCCCGGTCTAGGCTTTGGGGATGGGACGAGGACGGGGGACGGGATGACGACCGAGACGCGCAACCATATCGCGGGCCGCTGGGCCGAGGGCATCGCGACGCTCGCCAATATCAACCCCTCCGACCCGCGCGACGTGATCGGGCACTATGCCCAGGCCAGCGCCGCCCAGTTGGACGAGGCGGTGGCCGCGGCCCGCGCCGCGCAGCCGCTGTGGTGGGCGGCAGGCATCCAGAAGCGTCACGATGTCCTGATGGCCATCGGCACCGAGCTGATGGCGCGGGCGGGCGAGATCGGCCAGCTCCTCTCCCGCGAGGAGGGCAAGACCCTGGCCGAGGGCCGTGGCGAGGTCTACCGCGCCGGGCAGTTCTTCACCTATTACGCCGCCGAGGCCCTGCGGCTGATGGGCGACCAGGCCCAAAGCACCCGCCCGGGGATCGAGATCGACGTGCGGCGCGAGCCCCTGGGCGTCGTGGCCGTGATCAGCCCCTGGAACTTCCCCGTGGCGACCCCCGCCTGGAAGATCGCCCCGGCGCTCGCCTTCGGCAATGCCGTGGTCTGGAAGCCCGCCAACCTGACCCCCGCCAGCGCCGTGGCCCTGGCCGAGATCATCACCCGCCAGGACCTGCCCCAGGGCCTCTTCAACCTGGTGGCAGGCCCGGGCCGCGAGATCGGGCAAAGGCTGGTCGAACACCCCGGGATAGACGCCATCAGCTTTACCGGCTCGGTCCCGGTCGGGCGCGGCATCGCGGCCTCGGCGGTGGCCAATATGACCAAGGTGCAGATGGAGATGGGGTCCAAGAACCCCATGCTGATCCTGGAGGATTGCGACCTTGACCTTGCGGTGAGCCATGCGGCGGGGGCGGCCTTTGGCGGGACGGGGCAGAAATGCACCGCCGCCTCGCGGTTGATCGTGCATGAGGCGATCCACGATGCCTTTGTCGAGAAACTGGTGGCGGCGGCGGGGGCCTTCAAGGTGGGGCACGCGCTGGAAGAGGGCGTCCAGATCGGCCCCGTGGTCAGCGCCGAACAGCTGGCGCAGAACCTCGACTGGGTGGCGCGCGGTCGCGCCGAGGGGGCGGAGCTTCTCTGCGGCGGCACTAGGCTCGACCGCGCGACGGAGGGCTATTTCATGGCCCCCACGGTCTTTGCGGGCACGCGAAACGACATGGCGATCAACCGCGAAGAGATGTTCGCGCCCATCACCTGCATCATCAAGGTGGGCTCTTATGCCGAGGCCCTGGCCACGGCCAATGACAGCGCCTTTGGCCTGACGGCGGGGATCATGACCCGCAGCCTCTCCCGCGCCAGCCATTTCCGCGCCAATGTCCGGGCGGGCTGCGTCATGGTGAACCTGCCCACGGCGGGGACCGATTACCATGTCCCCTTCGGCGGGCGCGGCGCCTCCAGCTTCGGGCCGCGCGAACAGGGGTCTTATGCGGCGGAGTTCTATACCGCCGTCAAGACCTCTTATGTCGCGGCGGGGGCGCCGGAATGACCCCGCTGATCGACGGGCTGCAATATGCCAATTGGTCCGAAAAGATCTTCCGCCAGATGCGGGCGGGCGGGGTCGATGCCGTCCATGTCACGATCACCTACCACGAGACCTTCCGCGAGACCGTCCTGAACATCGAGGCCTGGAACCGCTGGTTCGAGCGCTTCCCCGATCTGATCTTCCAGGGCCGCAGCGCCTCGGACGTTGCCTTGGCGCGGGAAACCGGGCGGACGGCGATCTTCTTCGGCGCGCAGAACCCCAGCTGCATCGAGGACGATATCGGGCTTGTCCAGGTCCTGCACACGCTTGGCCTGCGCTTCATGCAGCTGACCTATAACAACCAGTCGCTTCTGGCGACGGGCTGCTACGAGAGCCATGACAGCGGCCTGACCCGCATGGGCCGCGAGGTCGTGGCCGAGATGAACCGCGTGGGGCTGGTCGTCGACATGAGCCACTCGGCAGAACGCTCGACGCTGGAGGCCATTGCCCATTCGACGCGGCCTATCGCCATCACCCATGCCAACCCCTTCGACTGGCACCCGGCGCGGCGCAACAAGTCCGACCGCGTGCTGAAGGAACTGGCGGAAAGCGGCGGGATCCTGGGCTTTTCGCTTTACCCCCATCACCTGAAGGGTGGCTCTTCCTGTTCGCTTGAGGACTTCTGCCAGATGGTCGCCCGGACGGCCGAGAAGATCGGCATCGGCGCGCTCGCCATCGGCACCGACCTCTGCCAGGACCAGCCCGATAGCGTGGTGGACTGGATGCGCTCCGGCCGCTGGACCAAGGCGGTCGATTACGGCGAGGGCTCGGCCGCGGCGCCCGGCTTTCCGCCCATGCCCGCCTGGTTCCAGGACAACCGCGACTTCGGCGCCATCGCAAAGGGCCTGGGCGCGGTTGGCTTCTCGGCGCCCGAGGTCGCGGCAATCATGGGGGGCAACTGGCTGGACTTCTTCGCCCGCAGCTTCCCCCCCGCAGGGAGCGCCGCATGACCCTGGCCCGGACCGCCCCCGAGCTTTCGGCCTTTCGCAGGCCCCCCGAACAGGTCATGCGGCTGGACCGCATGGGCGCCTCCCATCCGACGCGGCTGTCTTTCCTGCGGGCGCTTCTGCGCCGGATGCAGGCCGAGGGCTGGCGGTTCGACCGCCCGCTGTGGGAGGTCGATGACAGGGGCGTGGGCCGCGCGGTCTATCGCGCCATCGGCCCCGCGCGGACCTATAGCCTCGTGGCCTTTGCCCATGACCTGCCCGATCACCTGCGCTCGGACCGGGTGATCGCCACGGCCTGGGATGCGACCTTTGCCCTGGTCGATGGCACGCCGGATGCCGCCGACCTGGACCGGCTGGCCGCCAATGTCCCCCTGCAAGAGGCCGGACGGATCACCGCCAAAGAGCTTTGCCTCAGCCGGGCCAACCGCTCGGTGCGGCTGTTTGGTCATGTGGTGGACAGGCTCTCGCAGGGGCTTCAGCCCGAGGTCTCCGAGATCGAGGCGGTGGGCTATCTGATGCGCACGACGGCGGTCTATGGCTCGGGCAAGTTCGGGGCGGCGGATCGGGCGGTGATCGCCGACCGGCCCGAGCTCTCGGGGCCGTTCCGGGCCGAGATGCTGTCGGTCTGGCTGACGCGCGCCTTCACCGTCGACCTGGCCGAGCACCTGGCCCGCGCAAGGGGCGGCCCCCGCGCCGTGCCGCTTGACCGCGACCTGCGGCGGCGGCTCGGGGTGGGCAATTCCACCGGCCTTGGCATGGCGCCATTCCTCGTGCGCCACCCGGTCCTGTTGCACAACTGGATGCAGGCCCGCGAAGAGGCCCTGGCCCGGGTCCGCGCCCAAAACGCCGCTCTGCCCGAGGCCGTGGCGGGGCTGCGGGCTGCCTTGACGGCGGCAGGCGACAACGCCGCAAGCTGGGCCTCTGACCACCCGCTGCAACAGGCGAAACTGGCGGACCTGCGCCGCGACCTGGACCTGATCGGCGCGGCCCTGGAGGATTTCCCCCAAGGCGCGCGCCCCTGGGATGCGCTTTGGCGCTGGGGCGAGGCCCATCTGACCCTGGAAGGCCAGGAGGCGCTTCTGGCCCTGATGCTGGAGCCCCATGGCGCCCTGGTCGACGACCTGGCCGAAGAGATGAGCGCCGATGAGGCCTCGGTTTTCACCCTGGATGGCAGCATCCCGGTCGAGGCCTTTCGCGCCGACCTGGCGCGGCGCTATGCTTGGGCCCTGACCCGCGACTACCGCGACCCCGAAGAGCTTGCGCGGTTCTGGTATGTCTCGGAAGAGAAGCTCGAACCCCGGATCGGCCAGCGCTTTGCCGAAGACGGCGCCGCGCGCGAGCAGCCCCTGGGCGTCGGTCGCATGGCCTTTGACCTCGCGCAGGCGCTGGCCGACTGGCCCGGGGACCAGCCGCTTGCGGGCTTTCTTCTGGCCCATCCCGAACACCGCCAGATGGCGCGACGGGTGCAGCAGTCGCGCGCCCATCCCTATGCCGAGATCCAGGACAACCTCTTGGCCGCCGAGGTCCTGCCCATCGACCTTCTGCGCTGCAAGCTGGCCTTCTTCGGGGCGAGCCATTTCGACCCGCGTTCGGACAAATGGGTCCGGATCAGCCTCTGCAAGGGCGCGCCCTTTCCCGACGAGCTGGGCCCGTCATGACGGCCCTGTCGCAGAACGAGATCGAAAGCCTGGCCCTCCGCGCCGCGCGGGGGGCGGGGTTCAGCTGGGGCCTGGCCGAGGAGGCGGGCCTGGCCCTGGGCTGGCTGGCCGCGCGGGGCCATGACGGGACGGGGGCCCTGCTGGACCTGCTCAACGCCGGGCCCCTGGCGCGGCCCCTGCCCGGTCCTGGCCGCTGGCAGGCCCAAGGCCAAGGTCCACTCTGTCCGATCACGCTGGGTGCCGCACTGCTGGATCATGCGCGGCTGGCGGAGGGGCCGCTGGCCGGCCCGCTCGACCTGCCCCCGGTCGCGGCGCCGGTCCTGCTTGTGCCTTTCCTCGCGCGGCTGGCCGATCTGGGCGGCACCGCGCTGAAGATCGAGGCGCCCGGCCTTGGCTTCGTGATGGCGCCGCGCGTGGGCGGGCCGCTGCCGGTGCTGGCGACCACTCCCCTGGCGCTGCGCATCGTGCCCTTGGCCGCAGCACTTCCCCTCTTCGACCCCGCGATCCTGGATGCCCTTGGCCTTTATGCCCTGCGCACCACGGTTCCCGCGACCGAAACCTCGCGCGGCGGGGCGGGAAGCGCCACGCCCGACAGCGACTGACGGCCTCAGGCCAGATGCGCCAGCCGCGCCCCTTCAAAGCGGGAGAGGGCGCGTGCGATCTGAGCCTCGCTCTCCATCAGGCAGGCGGCGGTCGAGAGCGCGTCGGCCAGGCCCGCGCCCGGCGCCGTGACCGTCACCAGCTTCCAGCGCGGCACGGCGGGCAATCCGGTCAGGGGCGAGAGGATATGCCCCACCTGCCCCGCGGCATCGAACAGCGTGCCCAGGGCCGAAGAGCTTGCCAGCCCGCCATGGGCCAGGCCCAGATGCCCCCCCCGCGCCAGCGTCACCGGCCAGGGCGCGCCATCGGCCCGGGGGCCCGGCGCGCGGAGCTCTCCGGTGTCGACCAGGACATGACGCAGCCCCCGCGCCTGCAAGAGCGCGCTGACCCGGTCGGCGATGCAGCCCTGCGCCACGCCGTTCAGCGTCAGCGCCATGCCCGGGGCCAGCCGCACCTCCTGCGCATCGAATGACAGCCCCGCCCAGCCGCAGCGCTCGAGGACCCGGGCGATCTGCTCGGCCCGGGGCGGCTGTCCCGCGCTGTAACCTTCGGCGTATAGCGCCCAAAGCGGCTGGATCGTCGGATCGAAAAGCCCCCCGGTCGCCGCATGGACGCTGCCGCACAACGCCAGGCACTCCAGCAGCTCGAAGGGCGGCGCGGCAAGCCGACCGTCGCGGTTCAGCCGTGTCAGCGCACTCTCGGTGCAAAGCGAGAAGATCGCCTCGAGCCGCGCGATCTCGGCCAGGGCTTCGGCGGCGATCTCGGCGGAATCGGGGTGGTCGATCAGGATGCGGGCGCGGGCGCCCAGCGCCTGGCCGCGCCATTCGGTGAAGGCCGCGGCCGGGCTGGCCACGAGGGATGCCGTTATGGTCAGGAAGCGGCGACGGGTCAGCATGTCAGTTGCCTTCGGTTGCGGATTTCAGGCGGGCGGCAAAATCCGAAGGGTCTTCGGGCGCCTCGGCCTCTTCTGTCTCGATCGGGAGTTCGGCCAGGGTCAGGACCTTGCCGCCGAATTCGGCCGCAAAGGCCTGGGCCCGGGCGGGGTCGGCAAAGGGGATGAACTCGGGCTGATCCATGCCGCCCAGGCGCCGCGAGCCCACGACATAGGTGGCCTTGGCGGCCAGGACCCAGGGCGCATGGGCCGGGTCGTCCCAATCGGCGGCGCCCATGTCGGTGACATAGGTGGCCAGGATGACGCCATCGCGTTCGGGCATCCGCAGATAGGCCAGGGCATCGCGGACCTGGCTGAAGAACAGCGGCTGGCCGGGGAAGGTGTCGAGATGGACCTGCGCCTTGGGCCCGCCATGGTCCATGATGTTCATCTGGCAGAAAAAGCCGATGGAATCGGGCGTCATGGCGATGGGGTCGGGGATCGGCACCTCTTCGCGGCAGGCGGCCAGGAGGAGAAGGGCCAGGGCAAGACGTTTCATGGTTGCACCTTGCGGAAAGAGACAAGCGCGAGACCGAAGGCCAGGAAGGGCCACAGCGCGACCGACAGGGCCGACCACGGGACAGGCACGGAAGAGGCGGCCGAGGCGACCCCGGCGGCGGCCCCGGTCGCCTGCGACGCGGCGAGGTTGTAAAGCCGGAAGGCATCGGCCGGATTGGCCAGAAGCGTCAGGGGGAAGACATGCAGGGTAAAGGCCCCGCCATTGTCGGCCACCACGGCCGCCAGAAGGCCCAGGTCGTAAAGCACCACGGCCAGAAGCCAAAGCCCGACGGCCAGCCCCGCCGCCCCCGAGGGCCTTCGCGCGCGGGCCGAGATGGCATAGCCCAGGCCCAGGAACGTGGCCCCGAGCGCGATGGAGCTGAGGACCAGCCGGACCAGCGCCGGCAGGCCCTCGACCGCGCGCGGATCGAGGATCGCGGCCAGGACCCCCGCCGCGCCGAACCCCGCGACCATGGCCAGGGACAGGATGGCCAGATGCGCCAGGGCCTTGCCCGCCAGGAGCTGGCCGCGCGACAGCGGATAGGTCAGGATCAACGCAAGTGTGCCGCGCTCGACCTCTCCGGCGACCGCGTCGAAGGACATCAGCAAGGCCATCAAGGGCACGAGATAGACCGAAAGGCTCGTCAGGCTGGCCACGGTGACCGAGAGCCGGTCCACCCCAAGCGACCCCGTGGGGCCGGAGCCCGCTGCCGAGAGGACCAGGGCGAAGACGACCATCAGCCCCATGGCGATGGCAAGCCAGCGGTTGCGCAACCCGATGCGGAACTCGGACAGGGCAAGGGCGAGTATGGCAGTCATTGGCCGTCCCTTCGGCTGAAGTGGGAATAGATGTCCTCGAGCGAGGGCGGGATCACGTCGACATCGGCGACCTTGGGACCCAAGGCGGCGATCCGGGCCAGGTGGCCCAGCTTTTCAGGGGCCTTGCAGGTCAGGACCAGCTTCTCCCCCACCCGCTCGGCCCCGGGCAGATGCGTGGCCACGCCATCGCCCTGCCCCGTCGCCGGGGTCACGACCAGCGCGACGGGCAGACCCGCCTCGATGCGCAGACGCTCCAGCGCGCCCTCGGCCACCAGGCGCCCGCCCGAGAGGATGACGATGCGGTCGGTGCGCGCCTCGACCTCGGTCAGGGCATGGGAGGACAGGAGGATCGCCGCGCCCTGGGCCGAAAGCCCGTCCAGAAGCGCGTAGAAATCCCGCCGCGAGACCGGGTCGAGGCCCGAGGTCGGCTCGTCCAGGATCAAGAGCCGGGGATGGCCGATCAGCGCCTGGGCGAGGCCGACGCGCTGGCGCATCCCCTTGGAATAGGTGCCGATCCGGCGCGCGGCCGCGTCATGCAGCCCGACCCGGGCCAGAAGCGCGCGGGCGCCCCTGGGATCTTGGCCGCGCAGGGAGAGGAAGAGGCCGATCTGCTCCTCTCCGGTCAGGGCCGGGTGAAAGGCCACGTTTTCCGGCAGATAGGCCACGCCCGCACGCCGCACGCCCGGGGCGGCGCCCAGGACCTGCACCGCGCCGCCGTCATGGGGGATCAGCCCCAAGACGATCTTCATCAGCGTGGATTTCCCCGCGCCATTGTGGCCCAGCAAAGCCACGCGCTCTCCGGGGGCGACCGAAAAGGTCACCCGGTCCAGCGCGCGGGCCGGGCCATAGGTCTTAGTGAGATCCTGAAGTTTCAGCGTCACTTGCGGTGTCCTTTTGCCAGCGGTCGCCCACGAGCGCCGCCGCTTCGGCCCATGCGGGGGCCAGGGGAATGTCGATGGGCGCCATCAGCGGATGGCTGTCGATGATCCCGCCGGGCAGCGTGGCGGGGAAGGAGGACTGGCTCCAGCGGATCAACTGCACAGCCGGTGCGCCGGTCAGCAGGCCAGCGGCGGGCTGGCTCCACAGGATATGGTCCATCAGGTCATTGGGGCGGAAGGCCTGGTCGGCGAAACCGTCGCCGTTCAGGTCGAAGGCGGCGAGGTCGGACCAGAAGTTGCCCCGCCCCTCGAGGCTCCATTCCAGGTCGCGGGTGCCCACGTATTTCACCTGGTTGCGGTTGGCGACGAAGGCATTCCCGGTCACGGCGTTGCGCGCCGATCCCGCCGTATAGTGGATGCCGATGCCGCAGCCCTGAAACCGGTTGCCCGCGATCAGGTTCTTGTTGGCGTCGTAAAGGAAGGTGCACTTGGCGGCGCCTACGACGAGGTTGCCCGTGACGTCGCTGTCATTGGCCGAATTCAGCATCACCCCGTGGTCGCGGTCCATCAGGGACACGTTCCCCCGGATCGTCACCTTGCGCGAATACATCACCGCAAAGCCCAGGTGGTTGCCGATCGAGACATTGTCCTCGATCACGCTGTTCATCGTATACATGTAATGGACGGCAAAGCGCAGGTCGCGGAAGGTGTTGCGCCGGAAGATGTCGTCCCTGCTGGCATTGGCAAAGATCCCGTCGCGGCCGTATTGGACCTCGTTGTCCTCGATCACCACGCCCGGCGCGTTCCAGACGTAAAACCCGTTGCCGCGCGCAACCATGTGGGGGTCTTGCGTCCCCACGATCCGGTTGCGGCGGGCAATGCTGCCCGTCGAGCCGTGGAAGTCGATGCCATGCATGTTGTCGGTCAAGAGGCAGTCCTCGATGAGGGTCCGCGCAACGCCTTTCGGCACCTTGATCCCGGCGTCGATATCCTCGTTGCGCGGGCCCGAGCCGGTGACATGCAGGCCCCTCAGCGTCACGTCATCGGCGGTGACCAAAAGGACCGTCCCCTTGTGGCCGCCGTCGATGGTGCTGTCTTTGCCCTGGATCGTCAGGGGCTTGTCGATGACGGCGGGGCCATAGGTCCCCGGCGCCAGTTGCAGGATATCCCCCGGGGCGGCGGCCGCGATGGCCGCCGTCAGGGTGCCCGCCCCGGGCGGGACGGGGATTTCCTTGGCCTGCAAAGGGGTTGCAAGCATGAGGAGGACAAGGACCCGGGGCGGAAACATCGCGTTACGCCTTCGGCTTCACGAACATCCGGCCGCGCATCTCCATATGGAGCGCGTGGCAGAACCATTGGCAGTAATACCAATAGACCCCCGGATTGGCGGCGACGAAGGTGACGGAAGAGGTCGCCTGCGGCCCGATCTCCATCGCCACGCCGTGGCCGCCCATGGTGAAGCCATGGGTCAGGTCGTCGATGTCATCGAGGTTGGTGACGATGACGGTGACCTCGTCGCCCTCGTTGACCTCGAAGGTCTCCAGCGCAAACGAAGGCGCCTGGGACGAGATATAGACCCGCACCTTGCTCGGGTCCGCCTTGTCGCGGATCACCATGTCCTGCCAGTCGTCCAGGTTCACGCCATCGGCTTCCGCCTGGGCCCGGGTCTCGGCCCACATCGGGTCCTTGCGCTCCCAGACCGACTTGATGCCCGACAGCTTGCTGGCATGGACCGCGATGGCGTCATGGGGCTCGGCAAAGTTCGGGCCGTCGTGGATGACCTTCATCTTGTCGCCCGAAGTGTCGATCAGCTGATCGTTTTCCGGCTTCAGCGGGCCGACGTTCAGGAAGCGGTCCTTCGAGAATTTGCACAGGCAGACCAGCCACTTGCCATCGGCCTCCAGCGTCTCGCCCATCGAGGTCTTCAGGTGGCCGGGCTGGTATTGCACATCCACCTTGTCCAGGATCGGATCGACCTTTTCCCCGGCGTAAAGCCGCTTGGCGAGGTCGATGTTCCACTTCACGACCTGGCTGTCGAGGAAGAGCGAGGTATAGACATTGCCCTGCCCGTCGAAAGCGTTGTGCAGGGGCCCAAGCCCCAGCTCCGGCTCGGCCACGACGACCGAGCGCGGGTCGGCGTCGGTTTCGAACAGCGTGTCCAGCTTGGTCACGTCGATCACCGTGACGGTCGGGCTCAGTTTCCCGCCGATGCACAGGTGCACCTTGTCGGGCGCCATGTTGCAGCCATGGGGGTTGTTGGCGATGGGGATATAGCGGGTGAACTGGCTCCCCGCCTCTTTCCGCCCGTCCAGCACCTTGACGCCGTTCAGCTCCTGGAACTGCCCCGCCGCGATGGCCTTCTCGATCTCGGCGATGTTGAAGACCACGACATGGTCCATGTCGGAGGCCGTCATCTCGGCGGTGTTCGTCCCCATCTCGGAGTTATAGCTGGTGGAGAACGCCCATTTCCCCTCGTAATCCGCGTCGCAGTTGTCGAGGTTGCCCGAGACGATCACCTGCCAGGCCACGTCCCACTTGTCGGCATCCACGGCGGTGAAGATGTTCACATAGGTCGAGACATCCGTCATGGTCTTGCCGTCGTTGACCAGCGGGCTTTCATCCTCGCCGTTGCAGAAGACATAGTTGGTGCGCGGCCATTTCTGCGGGCGCATCCCGTGGATGGCATGGGCGTTGGGCACTTCCAGGATGGCGTCGCATTTCATCACGTCGCCACGGACCCGGGCCACGCGGGTGTTGGCCTTGTCGTTCATGAAGAGGAAGCGGCCGTCGTATTTGCCTTCCGTCATCGACATGTGGACATGGTGCAGGTCGCCGTTGTCATGGACTTTCTTGCCGTTGGCGGCGAGGAACTTCCTGGTGTGTTCCGTCATCGACCGCTGGTGAATGCGGATCGACTCGTTGGTGATGCCCCAGCCGGTGGCGGAACAGCGGTTGAAGACCGGAACCCGCATGAGTTCGCGCATCGAGGGGATGCCCAGGATCCGCATTTCGCCGGTCTGGCCCGAGGACCAGAAGCCGTAGTATTCGTCCAGCATCCCCGGGGCGATCGTTGCGGCTTCCTCTGCGCTGGCCGAGGTTGCGGTCAGGGCTGCGGCTCCGGCAAGGCCAGCCGCGCCCCCGCCGAGGCCGATGCGGCCGGCCATGGCGCCGAAAAGCGCGGCTCCGGTGGCCGTGGCGCCCAGGAGGCCGCGGCGGGAAAGTCCTTTGCTGTCAGACATGTTCTTGTCCTTTCACGTTGGGGTGGTTCTTGAGGGTCGAGGGGTCGCGCGCCACCGCTGCCCGGCGCTTGTCTTGCCGGATGACGACGGGGCACTTGGCGTGGCTTTGGTAAAGCACCTGGCAATTCAGGCAGTTGACGCATTCGTTCGGGTTGATCTCTCCGGTCGGATGGATCGCCTGGACGGGGCAGTCATTGGCGCAGGTCTGGCAGGGCGCGCCGCAGTCGTGATAGCGCTTCAGCCAGTCGAACATGCGCATCCGGGCCGGTATGGCCAGGGCTCCGCCCAGGGGGCAGAGGTAGCGGCAATAGAACCGCTCGACGAAAAGCCCGGCCATCAGAAGCGCTGCGACATAGGCCACGAAGGGCCAGGCGCGGACGAATTTCAGGATGATGGCGGTCTTGAAGGGTTCGACCTCGGCCAGGTGTTCGGCCTGTTCGATCGAGGCCAGGGACACGCCGAAGAGCCCGAGGAAGATCATGTACTTGATCGGCCACAGACGCTCGTTCAGGCCCCAGGGCAGGGTCCATTGCGGGACATGCAGCGCCCGGGCGGCGCGGTTCGTCAGCTCTTGCAAGGCGCCAAAGGGGCAGAGCCAGCCGCAATAGGCGCCGCGTCCCCAGAAGATCAGCGAGGCCGCCACGGCGAACCACAGGATGAAGGTCAGGGGGTCCAGGAGGAAGGCCTGCCAGGAGAAGCCATGGGTCAGGGCGCCGAACAGCGCCATCAGGTTGACGACCGACAACTGGGCATTGGCGTAAAAGCCCAGGAAGACCAGCGTGACAGCGAGGTAACCCATGCGGAACCACAGGAAGGCCCGGGCATTGCGCGTGGCATAGCCCTGGAAGAAGAAGACCAGGGTCAGGACGCCCAGCATGGCGGCCAGGCCCGCGATCTCGAAGCGCTTGCCCACCCAGATCTTCTTCCACAGCTCGGCCTGGGCCGCATCCTCGGTCCCGCGCTCCGAAGCTGCCCCCGCTGAGGCGGGGGCCTCGAGTTTTGCGGGCTTCAGGTAGTGGGCGGGCAGTTGGTAGCCCAGGTCGAAGGTGATGAAGGCCTTTTCCGTCGCCCCGACCGCCCGGCTGACCAGGAGTTGCAGGCGGAAGGGCTTGGCGGGGTCGAAGCCCGGATCGGTGATGCGGAAGAGGTCCATTTCCGTGAAGCCCGGAGCCCCCGCCCCAAGGCCGACCAGCCGCTTGTGGTCGCGGTCATGGAAGCGGACGGTCACGTCGTCCTGCACCAGGAGGATGCGGTCGAAGATCCCGCCGCGCACATAGCCCGAACCCTTGAAGGAATAGAGCCCGCTGCCCGCAACCGCCACGGCCGCCTCGCCGGGCTTGAGCCAGGTGGCCAGGTTCGCGGCCTCGGCCTCGCCCAGCACGGCCCTGGCGATGGCGGGATGCGAGACCAGGGCCAGCTCCATCTCGACGAAGGCCGTCTCGGGCGGCTCGGTCAGGGGGCGCTCTGCGGCGCGGGGATCGGGCAAGGCGGCAAAGGCCGCGTTGACCTGGCCCACGTCCAGGGAGAGCCTGCGGATCGTGCCATCGCCCTCCAGCGCCTGCCAGCCTTCGGGCGCGGTGGCCATCGGGTCGATCTCGGCCCGGGGGCCTTCGGTCTCGGCCTTGAGCCCGCCCAGGCCCAGGGCGCGCGCCACCTTGATGCCCGAGCGCAGGATGGAATCGTCGATCACCATGACCGTGACCGTGGCGCCCGAGATGATCTCCGGCATGGCGTCGCTGCCCTGCGCCTCGGCCGCCAGGTCCCGACCGATATAGCTGGCGGCCAGGGCCTTGACCCTGGCCTCGGGGATGCCAATGAGGACGATGGGTTCAGAGTGCTTGACCAGCTTGACGCCCGTCACATGGGCGGTCAGGTCGAGCGCGACCATCACATGGATGGGCTTGCCGCTATAGCCCGTGGTGCCGACGAAATCGCTGGTGACAAAGGCCCAGCCGATCTGTTCGGCCCCTTTCATCACCGGGGTGACGGGCAGTTCGGCCTGGATGGGCCCAAAGCCGTCAGCGCCCGCCACCAGGTCGGAGGCCGCAACTTCGGGCAGGTATTTCGCCAGGACGCTCTCGGCCTGGGCCGGAAGGGCAAGGCACAGAAGACAAAGCAGGGATCGGATCAGGTGCATGGGAGTTCTCAGGCCTCCAACGGGGGCGCGCGGGCGCGGGCGCCGGGCTCGGGGGCGGGACGGGACTGGGTGGGAAAGGCAAAGCCCAGGGGCTCGGCGCCGCCCGGGACCCAGGCTGGGGCGCGTGGGGCCGAGAGGGTCAGGGAGGGGGCCGCCAGGCAGTCGGGGCAATCGGCGCAGGGCTTGGCGGGCTTGCCCTGGGCATCCAGCCAGATCACGCCCTCATGGCCGCAAGCCTGCACGGCGAAGACGGCCTCTCCGGGGCAGGCGGCTGCCGTCTGCACGCCCATCAGGCCCAGGAGCAGGCTGAGGCAAAGGCAGAGAATCTGGCGAAGCGACCATGTCATGCCGCCTGTCTAGGCTGCGACGACTCACGCGGCCTTGATTTGGGTCAAATAGAATATCCTTTTAAAGCGCTGGCCGTTCTGTCGCATGCCCCTCCCCTTGACCGCCGACATGAAACCTTCATCTTGGCCGGAGGGGGGAAAGCGATGCGTCTGACCAGCTTCACCGACTATGCCCTGCGGGTCCTGATCTATGCGGCGGGGCACGAGGGGGCGCGCGTCACGATCGAGGAGGCGGCGTCCTATTTCGCCATCTCGCATGCCCATCTGAAGAAGGTGGTCCTGGGCCTGTCGCGGGCGGGGTTCCTGGCCTCGACCAAGGGGCGGCACGGCGGCTTCGCCCTCGCCCGTCCGGCCTCGGAGATCAACATCGCCGATGTCGTCCAGGCGACCGAGCCGGATTTCGGCCTGTTCGAGTGCTTTCTGACCGGCAACGCCTGCCGCATCTCGCGACCCTGCCGCCTGCCGAACCTTGCCAACGAGGCGCTGGAGGCTTTCCTTGCCACCCTGCGCAAATACACCCTGGCCGATGCCATGGTGCGACCGGAGTTCTTCACCCTGCCCGCCGCGCCAAGCGAGCCGCTTCGCGGTCCAAGGCGCGGGGCAAGCGCGCGCCAGCCCGGCTAAGGGACGGCAAAGGCCCTGGCAGGTCGATGGAGAAGCGGTTGCGCGTCAGGGGCTCGAAAAGCGCGCGACCCGAGACGCAGTCGAGACTCGCCGCGCGCAGGCCTGCCACGACCTGGAAGAAGGCCCAGTGTTCGAAGACGGTTTCGGTGGGCTTGGCGCGTTCGTCGTTGGCCTCTGCGACGACCACGACACTTTGCCCGACGA
This sequence comes from Stagnihabitans tardus, assembly GCF_009925085.1. Taxonomy (GTDB): domain Bacteria; phylum Pseudomonadota; class Alphaproteobacteria; order Rhodobacterales; family Rhodobacteraceae; genus Stagnihabitans; species Stagnihabitans tardus. The sequence continues at coordinate 17,318 of NZ_JAABNR010000018.1, forward strand.
AGGCGCGCATGGTGGCGGCCAGCCGGCCGTCATGCGGCTCGCTGCGAAAGACGGGCCTGTCCAGGGCCTGGCGCGGCGACCGGGCGTGCAAGCGGTCGGCGCTGACCGCCCCGACGGCGGAGGTCTGGGCGCCGGACCTGGCCACAAAGCCCAGACGCAAGCGCCTGGTGGCAAAGCTTGCATCACCTCGGACCTGCTGACGCGTTCGATCTCGCCGGCCCCGGCGCGCATCTCGTCGGAAAGTGCCCCGGTGACGGCCACGCAGGTCATCGGGTGTCCATCGCGCTCGGGCCGGATTCGGTCGCCGGGCCAGACCAGGACGGAATGCTTCATATGACCGCGCGGGCGCCTGGATGCGGGATCGGGAAAGCGACCGGATTACCAAGCGCAATGCACGACTTGAACGGCACGCCACCAGTTGGAGAATTCCGGGGCCGGGGCGCAAGTCCCCAGCCCCGCAGACCGCGCGCCTTCAGTCCTCGTCGGCGGCGAGGCGCGAGAGGACCTCGCCCCTGCCGCGCAGCCGCAGGATCATCGGCACGACCAGCGCCAGCGCCGCCGCGAAGAGGATCCCGGCCGAAACCGGCGTCGAGACCAGGGTCGTCCAGTCCCCTTGCGAGATCGACAAGGCGCGGCGAAGCTGGCTTTCGGCCATGGGCCCCAGGATCAGCCCGACCACGACCGGCGCGATCGGATAGCCGTAAAGCCGCATCGCAAAGCCCATGAGGCCAAAGACCAACAGCATCGCCAGCTCGACCGGGGAAGGGTTCATCCCGATGGTCCCGAGCGTCGCGAAGGTCAGGATGCCCGCGTAAAGCCAGGGCTTGGGGATGGTCAGCAGTTTGACCCAAAGCCGGATCATCGGCAGGTTCAGGACCAAGAGCATGACATTGGCGATCAGAAGGCTCGCGATCAGCCCCCAGACCAATTGCGGCGAGGTGACGAACAAAAGGGGCCCCGGTTGCAGGCCGAATTGCTGGAACCCCGCCAACAGGATGGCGGCCGTGGCCGATGTGGGCAGGCCAAGGGTCAGCAAGGGCACCAGGGTTCCGGCGGCGGAGGCGTTGTTGGCGGCCTCGGGGCCGGCCACGCCCTCGATGGCGCCATGGCCGAACTCTTCTGGGTTCTTGGCCAGGCGTTTCTCGGCGGCATAGGACAGAAGCGTTCCGATCTCGGCCCCGCCTGCGGGCATGGCGCCGATGGGAAAGCCTATGGCCGTGCCGCGCAGCCAGGGCTTCCAGGACCGCGCCCAATCGGCGCGCGTCATCCAGACCGAGCCCTTGACGGCCTCGATCTTGTCGGCCCCCATGGCGCCCTGGCCTGCGACGAAAAGGGCCTCGCCGATGGCAAAGAGGGCGACGGCGAGCGTCGTGACCTCGACCCCGTCCAGCATCTCGGGCACCCCGAAGGCCAGCCGCGCCTGGCCGGTCAATTGGTCGATGCCCACCAGCGCGAGGAAGAGGCCCACGAACAGCGAGGTCAGGCCCTTGATCGCCGAATCGCCAAAGGCGGCCGAGACGGTGACGAAGGCCAGGACCATCAGGGCGAAATACTCGCGCGGGCCGAAGATCAGGGCCAGCTTGACGATATGGGGGGCGAGGAAGGCCAGGGCCAGGGTCGCGATCAGCCCCGCGACAAAGGAGCCGATGGCGGCGGTGGCGAGCGCAGGCCCTCCGCGTCCGGCGCGGGCCATCTTGTTGCCCTCCAGCGCCGTGACGATGGAGGCGCTTTCCCCGGGTGTGTTCAAGAGGATCGAGGTGGTCGAGCCGCCATACATCCCCCCGTAATAGATCCCCGCGAACATGATGAGCGAGCCCGCCGGGTCGAGCCCATAGGTGACCGGCAAGAGCAGGGCCACGGTCAGCGCCGGGCCGATGCCGGGAAGCACGCCCACGGCGGTGCCCAGCGTCACCCCGATCAGGGCGTAAAGCAGGATCATCGGGTCCATGGCCATGCCAAGGCCCTGGATCAGAAAGTCGAATGTCGTCACCTTATCCCCCAAAGACCAGGGTTTCGATCCAGCCCGCCGGCAGATGCAACTGCAATATCTGGTCAAAGACGCCGTAGATGGCGAAGGCCAGCACCAGGCCAAGCGGCAGCGTCAGGCGCAGGGGTTTGCCCAGGCCCGCAGCGGTCAGGGCGAACAAGAGCCCGGAGGCCAGCGTGAAGCCCAGGGGCTTCAACAGCAAAAGCTGCGCCAGCAGCCCCGCCACGATCCACAGGACCGGCGCCGGGCTCACCCGGGGCGCAGGCTGTCCAAGGCCGCGCAGGCCAGCCCAGACATGGGCCCCCGACAGCGCCATGAGGGCCGCGCCCACGACCTTGGGCAGACCGCCCGAACCCATGCCCGCATAGCCGCCCTTGTCGGGCAGGGCAAAGCCCTGCCAGAGGGCCAGCGCGCCAAGCCCCGCCAGGAGCCCCGCGATGAGGAAGGTCGCCCCCTGGGGGCGACCTCCGGTTCCGCGCAGATCGCGGATCATTTCACCAGACCAATGTCTTTCAGGACAGCCGTCGTGGCCTCGATCTCGACCGCGAGCTGCTTGTCGAAATCGGCGCCGGACAGATAGGTGTTGGCCCAGCCCTTGGTCTCGAGCAGGCTCTTCCAGCCAGCCGAGTTCACCAGCTTGTCGATATCGGCGGTGACGGCGGCCTTTTGCTCGTCGGTCAGGCCCGGAGCCGCCGCGACCATGCGCCAGTTCTGGACATTCACGTCATAGCCCGATTCCATCAGCGTCGGCGCATCGGTGCCAGCCCATTTCTCGGCGGTGGACACGGCCAGGATGCGCATGGTGCCCGCCTCGACCTGGGGCAGGAACTCGCCCACGCCCGAGATGCCCACAGTGACCTGGTTGCCGAGGATCGCCGCCAGGGCCTCGCCGCCGCCCGAGAAGGCGACATAGTTGATCTTGGTCGGGTCGATCCCCGCCGCCTTGGCCAGAAGACCCACGGTGATGTGGTCGACACCGCCCGCCGAGCCGCCCGCCCAGGAGACGGCGCCCGGATCGGCCTTCATGGCGTCAACCAGCTCGTTGATCGTCTGGATGGGCGAAGAGGCCGAAACCGCGATGGCCACGGCCTCGCCGGTCAGCCGGGCGATGGGGGTGACATCGGCCAGGGACACCGGCGATTCATTGGTCAGGATGGCGCCCACCATGACATAGCCGCCGACGATGAGCTGGCTGGGATCTCCGCTCGCCGTCGAGGCGAATTGCGCCAGGCCCACCGTGCCGCCCGCGCCGGGGACGTTCTGGACCTGGACCGAACCCGCAATGCCCTCGGCCACCATGACCTCTTGCATCGAGCGCGCCGTGCTGTCCCAGCCGCCGCCCGGCGAGGCCGGGGCCATGATCATGTAGTCATTCGCAAAAGCCGGAATGGCCAGAACAGCCGCCAGCGCCGCGCCCAAGAGCGTGTGCTTCATCTTGATTCTCCTCCCAAGGCACGGGTTCCCATGCCGATTTCGCGGGAAGGCACCTCCTCGTGCCCGCCCTGGGGGACAATCCATCACACAAACCTGTCATCTGGCTGACATGTCCAGCGCCTGGTGCCACAGCCGCAGGAACCGGCGCCGCTTGGCCTGGTCCAGGTAGACCAGGACCCCCGGGCTGACCGACACGGGACGAAGCTGATCGCCGAGCGCCGCGATCATCGCCCGGGCGGAATTGGCATCCGACACTTCCAGGCTGACGGCGGGCAGGCGCAGTTTTTCGGACAGGATCGTCTGGCCCTCGCGGCTCATGAGAAAGGCCAGGAAGTCGCGGCCCAGGTCGGGAGAGGCTGCGGCACGCGGCACCAGCGCCACCCGCGACACCACTACCGTGAAGTCGCGCAGAAGGACCAGCCCCAGGTCGGGCCGCGCCCGCGCCTGGTCGGCGGCGTAAGAGCCCAGGATGTTGTAGCCCAGGGCCAGCCGCCCATCGGCGACGCGGTCGATGATCTCCTGGCTCGTGGCGAACCGTTGCAGCCCCGCCGCCGACATCGCGCGCAGAAGCGACCAGATGTCGGGGAAATGCTCGGCATCGCGGGCCAGGAACAGGTAGCCGACATTCGACCTTTCGATGTCATAGGTCCCGATGCGGGCCTGCTCCGCGGGTGCGGTCTTCAGCCACTCCATCAGTTCAAGCCGCGACTGGGGCGGGCCATCGGGGAAGCTGGGGCGGTGATAGACCAGGACGCCGGGCTCGAAGGTCAGGGCAAAGGCCAGGTCCTGCCACTTGGCCCAGTCGGGCCAACCCTGGGCCTCGGGGACCTGGGCGGGCTGGGCATAGCCGTCATTGGCCAGCTTGATCTGCACATCCATGGCCGAAGAGAAGATGACATCCGCCGTGGGCTGGCCCGCATCGGTCTCTGCCATGACGCGCGCCGCGATCTCGGAGGCCAGGAGGTCCTCGTAGCGCAGGCTGACCTCGGGGCGCGTCGCCTGGAAGGCCGCGATCAGGGGCTCGGCCAGACGGTTGTCGAGCGTGGAATAGATCACCAGCACCTGGTCGCCGGTCCCGGGATAGGTCCGCAGCTCGGCCCGGGCCTGGGTCGCAAGGGTCAGAAGGATCAGGGTCAGAAGGAGGCGCATGGGGCGCAGAGTGCCCAAACCAAGCCCGGTTCACAACAGCCGCCTTTCGGGACTAGACTGGCCGCCCGGGAGGAGAAGATGCGGATACTGGTGGTAGAGGACGACCTGCCCCTGGCCGAGGCGCTGAGCACGCTTTTGGCCTCGTCGGGCTATGCGGTGGACCTGGTCCATGACGGCGCCTCGGCCGAGGCGCTGGTGGCGGTCGAGGCCTTTGACCTGGTGATCCTGGACCTGAACCTGCCGCAGATGGATGGGCTGGCGGTGCTGGGGGCGATGCGGGCCCGGGGCAATGCGGCGGCGGTGATGATCCTGACGGCGCGGGGGGCGTCGGAGGAACGGGTGCGGGGGCTGGACCTCGGCGCCGACGACTACATGGCCAAGCCCTTCGACGTGCGCGAGTTCGAGGCCCGGGTGCGGTCCCTCTTGCGCCGCCAGGCGGGGCTGCGCTCGGCGCAGATCAGCCTGGGCGCGCTGACCCTGGACCTGACCAGCCGCCAGTTTGCCCTGGCCGACCAGGTCCTGGACCTGCCGCCCCGCGAACGCGCGCTCCTGGAGCTCTTGGTGACCCGGGCGGGCAAGGTCGTGACCAAGGAGGCCATAGTTCAGTCGCTGACCTCCTTGGACGACATGCTGTCGGACAATGCGATCGAGCAATATGTCTCGCGCCTGCGCCGCCGCATCGCGCCCCAGGGCTTGAGCCTGCGAACCGTGCGCGGCATCGGCTACCTCCTGGAAAAGACCCCGTGAGCCGGCCCTATTCGCTGCGCCGGCGGCTTTTGCTGTGGCTTTTCCTCGCCTCGGCCGGGATCGGGCTTCTGGCCCTGGCCGATACGCGGGCCGAGGCGCTGCGGACAGCGCAAAGCGTCTCGGACCGGGTGCTCTTCGGCTCGGCCCTGGCGATTGCCGAAAGGGTGACGGTGGATGAAAGCGGCGGGCTCGAGGTCGACATGCCTTACGCCTCGCTGGAGATGCTGACCTCGACCGCCGAGGACCGGGTGTTTTACCGCGTCGACGGGCCGGGGACCTTTCTGACGGGCTATGCCGACCTGGCCCAGGCGCCCGAGGGGCCCGAGGGCGTCAGCTTTGCCGATGGCAGCTATCGCGGGGTGGATCTGCGCATCGCCACCCTGCGGCGCGAGGTCTCGACCGGGGCGCAGTCGATCCCCTTTGCCGTCACGGTGGCGGAATCGACCCTGGCGCGGGGGGAACTCGCACGGGCGATCCTGTGGCGTTCGGCCCTGCGGCTGGCGGTCCTGGGGCTGGGCGTGGCCGCCGTGGTCTGGCTGGCGGTGACGCTGGCGCTGCGGCCGCTGGACCGGCTGGGCGCGGTCATCGGCTCGCGCTCGCCGGGGGATTTGCGGCCGGTGACGGCGGATGTGCCGCAAGAGGTCGCGGCGCTGGTGGGCGCCATCAACTCCTTCATGGCCCGGCTCGAGACGGCGCTCGAAGCCTTGCGAAACTTCACCGGCAATGCCAGCCACCAGTTGCGCACCCCCCTGGCCGTGGTGCGCACCCAACTGGCGCTGATCGACCGCAGCGAGACCCCCGGCGCGCGCGAGGCCTCTGCCGCCAAGGCCAGGGCCGCGCTGGAGCGGGCGGAGCGGGTCCTGGCCCAGCTTCTGGTCCTGGCGCGGGTCGATGCGGCCAACGGCGTCGCGGTCCTGCATCCGGTGGCGCTTGGCGCCCTGGCCAAGGCGCTGGTGGCCGAGATGGTCCCCCTGGCGCTGCAACGGGGCCTGGACCTGGGCTTCGAGGGCCCCGAGGACGAGGCTTTTGCCCTGGCCGAACCCGTGCTGCTGACCGAGCTTCTGAACAACCTTCTCGCCAATGCCCTGTCCTATGCGGGGGCGGGGGCCATGGTGACGCTGCGGGTCCGGCCCGAGGGCGAAGCGGTTGTCCTGGAGGTCGAGGACAATGGTCCGGGCCTGACCCAGGCCCAGATCGCCCGGGCCCATCTGCGGCGGGCCGCCAAGGCCGGGCCGCAAGACCCCGGCGCGGGCTATGGCTTTGGCCTGGCCATCACGACCGAGATCGCGGCGCTCTTCGATGCGGGGTTCACCTTGCAGCCCGGCGCCGGGGGGAGGGGGCTCCTGGCGCGCATCACCCTGCGGCGGGCGGCTGCGTGATCCAGACCGCATCGGCGGTGCCGGGGGGAAGCGCCGCATCCGAGGGCAGAAGCGCGCGCAGGCCCTTCAGTCCAAGGTCGGCGGCCTGCCACTGCACCCCGCCGCCGCACATCAGGTGGCCCAGGCCGATGATGCCGATGACCTGGCCCCGGGCCCGTGCCCGGACCAGGTGGGTGGCGAAGGCGCGGTCCCAGACCTCTTGCGCGCGGACGAAGCGGTCAAAGGCGGGGTCTTCGGGCGATTGCGCCGCGCGGTCGGGCCGGACCCCTCCCGTCAGGTCGAAGAGCACACGGCGATAGGCGGGCGGCGAGGGGCGGGAGGGGGTCAGGCCGTGGCGCTGGCCCTCGGGCACCGCCTCCCAGCCGCCCGCCCCCACGGCGCGCACCAGGTCGCGCGGCACGTTCAGCCCGACCATGGGCAGGCCGCGCGCGCGGCACAGGGTGAAAAGCGGCATGTAAAGCGCGGGATCAAAGCCCCAGACCCTGTCCCAATCGGTGCCCGTCAGGAACTCGGCCTCGGTCAGCCGCCCCGCGACCCAATCGGCCAGGACCGGATCGGCCGAGGCCGGGAACATCTCGAAGCCCAGGACCACCGGGCCAAGATCGGCAAGGCGGCCCGCCACATGGGCCTGCCAAAGGTGATGGTCGGCGCGGTCATGCGTTTCTCCCAAGAGCACCCCCGGGGTGCGCGCGAGCCCCGTGAGCAGCGCCGCTTCCTCCAGCCCTTGCCCCGTCCCGTCCTGCCACTGGCCCATGCCGCCCCCCCTTTTGCCGCCCATTCTGGCCAAAGCCGCCTTGAAGGAAAGCCCCCTTGGCATTGCCGCGGCAAGGCCCCATCCTGCGCGCCCCATCCCGACGGACCCTGACGTGAGCCCCCCTGCCCCGAAGCCCCCCCTGACCTTCCGCGCCCGCTGGGCTGCCATGGGCAACCTCTGGCCCTTTCTGCGCCTGGTCTGGCAGGCGAGCCCGGGGCTCATGCTGGCAGCCCTTTCCCTGCGCCTGGTGCGCGCCGTGGTCCCCATCGCGGCGCTCTGGACCGCCAAGCTGATCATCGACGAGGTCCTGGCGCTGCAATCCCTGCCCCTGCCCCCGGCGGATTGGTGGGCCAGCGGCGCGGCCAAGGGGCTGGCGGCCTATGTCGCGGCAGAGTTCGGCCTTGCGATCCTGGCCGACCTCGCGGGGCGGCTTGCGGGCCTGGTCGACACGCTTCTGTCCGACCGGCTGACCCTGCGGACCTCGGTGCGGCTGATGGACCATGCCGCGACCCTGGACCTTGAGACCTTCGAAGACGCGGGCTTTCAGGACCGGCTTGAACGCGCGCGGCGGCAGGCCAGCGGACGGATGACGCTGCTGGGCCAGGTCCTGGGACAGTTGCAAGACCTGGTGACGGTCGCCACCCTTGCGGCGGGCCTGATGATCTTCAACCCCTGGCTCATCCTCCTGGTCCTCCTGGCCCTGATCCCGGCCTTCCTCGGCGAGGCGCATTTCAACGCCCGGACCTATGCGCTGGACTTCTCGCGCACGGCCGAACGGCGCGAGCTGGACTACCTGCGCCAGACCGCCGCCAGCGTCGAAACCGCCAAGGAGGTCAAGATCTTCGGCCTCAGCCCCTTTCTCACCGACCGCTACCAGGCGCTGTCGGAAAGCTTCTATGCCGCCAACCGCAGGATCGCCCGGGCCCGCGCGCTCTGGGGCGGGCTTTTCACCGCGCTGGGGACGCTGGGCTATTACACGGCCTATGGCTGGATCATCCTGGCCACGCTGCGGGGCCAGTTGACCCTGGGCGACCTGACCTTCCTGTCGGGCTCTTTCCTGCGGCTGCGCGGGCTCTTGCAGGGCATCCTGAACGGGTTTTCCTCGATGGCGGCCCAGGCGCTTTACCTGGAGGACCTTTTCAGCTTTTTCCAGATCACGCCCCGCGTGACCTCTCCGGCCAGCCCCCGCCCCCTGGCCCTGCCGCTGACCCGGGGCTTCGTCTTCGACAACGTGGGCTTTCGCTATCCCGGTTCCGACACCTGGGCAGTGCGCGGCCTGTCCTTCACGCTGAAGGCGGGCGAGACCCTGGCGCTGGTGGGCGAAAACGGCGCGGGCAAGACGACGATCGTCAAGCTCCTGGCCCGGCTTTACGACCCGGTCGAGGGGCGGATCACGCTGGATGGCCATGACCTGCGCGACTATGCGCTGGAGGATTTGCGCGGCGCGGTCGGGGTGATCTTCCAGGACTTCGCGCGTTACAACATGACGGCCGCCGACAACATCGCCGTGGGCCGGATCGCCGCGCGCGAGGACCGCGAAAGGGTGCTCGCCGCAGCGACCGCCAGCCTCGCCGCCCCCGTCATCGCCCGCTTTGCCCAAGGCTACGATCAGATGATCGGCAAGCGCTTCCGCAACGGGGTCGAGCTTTCGGGCGGCGAATGGCAGAAGCTGGCCATCGCCCGGGCCTATATGCGCGGCGCCCAGGTCCTGATCCTGGACGAGCCCACCGCCGCGCTGGATGCCCGCGCCGAATACGAGGTCTTCCAGCGTTTCAAGGAGTTGAGCCAGGGCAAGACCGCCATCCTGATCTCGCACCGTTTCAGCTCGGTGCGCATGGCCGACCGCATCCTCGTGCTGTCGGGCGGCAGGGTCGAGGCCGAGGGCAGCCACGAGACGCTTCTGGCCCAGGGCGGGCGCTATGCCGAGCTTTTCGAGCTCCAGGCCTCGGGCTATCGCTAGGCGGGCTTGGCGAATTGATCTTGGGGCCCGTCCGGCCTATATTGCGGCGATGACCGCGCCCCAATCCGTTCCCCCGCCCCTGCGCCCGAAGTCGCCGGCCTCCGCCGCCGCGCCCTTCCTTCCCATGTCCCGCGCCGAGATGGATCGCCTGGGCTGGGATCAATGCGACATCATCCTGGTGACGGGGGATGCCTATGTCGACCATCCCTCCTTCGGCATGGCGATCATCGGGCGGCTCCTGGAAAGCCAGGGCTTCCGGGTGGGCATCATCTCGCAGCCCGACTGGCATTCGGCCGAGGCCTTCAAGGCGCTCGGCCGTCCGCGGCTGTTCTTCGGCGTGACCGGCGGGAACATGGATTCCATGGTCAACCGCTATACCTCCGACCGCAAGATCCGCTCGGATGACGCCTATACGGCGGGCGGAGAGGGCGGCAAGCGGCCAGACCGCTGCACGGTCGTCTATACCCAGCGCTGCCGCGAGGCCTTCAAGGAGGTCCAGGTCGTGATCGGCGGCATCGAGGCCAGCCTGCGGCGGATCGCGCACTACGACTATTGGTCCGACAAGGTGCGCCGGTCGATCCTGGCCGATGCCAAGGCCGATATCCTGATCTATGGCAATGCCGAGCGTGCGGTCGTCGAGGTCGCCCACCGCATCGCGGGCGGGGAGAAGGCACGCGAGCTGACCGATGTGCGCGGGGTGGCGCTCTTTCGCCCCGTGCCCGAGGGCTATACCGAACTGCCCGCCGACGACCTTGACTCCGCCGACGAGGCCGCTGCCCGCGTGGCCGGGCTGACCTATATCCGCCTGCCCTCTTGCGAGGTGGTGGAACAGGACAAGGAGGCCTATGCGCGGGCCTCTCGCGTGTTGCACCGCGAGGCCAACCCGGGCAATGCAAGGCCCCTGGTCCAGGCCCATGGCGACCGCGACCTCTGGCTGAACCCGCCTCCGATCCCCTTGACCAGCGCGGAAATGGACATGGTCTATGACCTGCCTTACGCCCGCGCGCCCCATCCGTCCTATGGCGATGCGAAAATCCCCGCCTGGGACATGATCAAGACCTCCGTCACCGTCATGCGCGGCTGTTTCGGCGGCTGCACCTTTTGTTCGATCACCGAACACGAGGGGCGGATCATCCAGAGCCGGTCCGAGGCCTCGATCCTGCGGGAAATCGAACAGATCCGCGACAAGACGCCGGGGTTCGCCGGGGTGATCTCGGATATCGGCGGGCCGACCGCGAATATGTATCGCATGGCCTGCAAGGACCCCAATATCGAGAAGAACTGCCGCCTGCCGTCGTGCGTCTTCCCCGATATCTGCCCGAACCTGAACACCAGCCATGACGAGCTGATCAGCCTTTACCGCAAGGTCCGCGAGGTGAAGGGGATCAAGAAGGTCATGGTGGCCTCGGGCGTGCGCTATGACCTGGCGGTGAAGTCGCCGGAATATATCAAGGAATTGGTGACCCACCATGTCGGCGGCTATCTGAAGATCGCGCCGGAACATACCGAGCGGGGCCCCCTCGATGTGATGATGAAGCCCGGGATCGGCACCTATGACCGGTTCAAGGAGATGTTCGACGCGGCGGCGAAAGAGGCGGGGAAGAAATATTACCTGATCCCCTATTTCATCGCCGCCCACCCGGGCACGACCGATGAGGACATGCTGAACCTCGCCCTCTGGCTGAAGAAGAACAAGTATCGCGCCGACCAGGTGCAGACCTTCCTGCCCTCGCCCATGGCCACCGCCACGGCCATGTATCACACCGGGGTCAACACGCTGAAAGGCGTGCGGCGCGGCGGGTCCGAGAAGATCGACACGGTCCGCGGCGGGCGGCAGCGCAAGCTGCACAAGGCGTTTTTGCGCTATCACGACCCCGACAACTGGCCGATCATCCGCGAGGCCCTGCGCGACATGGGCCGCGCCGACCTGATCGGGCCGCGCGCCGAGCAACTGGTTCCGGCGGTCCAGCCCCTGACCCGCCCCGGCGACAAGAAGCGCCCGCCCCGCATGGCCTTCAAGGGCCAGCGCTTCACCACCAAGGGCGTGCCGCCGGTCAAGCCCTGACCCCTTTTACATGCCGCAGTCCAGCCCAGGCGCCCCCGCCTGGGCTTGGCCTTTTCACACCGAAGAATCCTTTGCCAAGTCGCGGAAGATTTGTCAGACATATGTCATTATCCCGCTTCGCGCCTCGCAAGCCCAAAGGGCCGGCGCTTTCCGGCGGCGATATGCAACAGGGAGAAGACAATGACGTTTCTAAGGAGCTTGGCCGCCGCCGCCCTGATCGGCACGTCGGCCTTGACCGGGTTCTCGCCCGCCGTGGCGCAGGAAACGGTCTATGCCGCGGGCGACACGACCACGGGCACTTACATGGACTACATGAAGACGGTCTATGCCCGGGCCGGCAATCCCGAGATCACCCAGATCCCGCTGACCTCCTTCGACAAGGACTTCCAGCTGAACGCACTCGCCGCCGAAAGCTGGAGCCAGTCCGAAGACGGCCTGACCTGGACCTTCAAGCTGCGCCCCGGGCTGGTTTGGTCGGATGGCACGCCGCTCAAGGCCAGCGACTATATCTTCGCGCTGCAACATGCCGCCACCACGGGCTATGACTTTGCCTGGTACTGGGGCTATGCGGGCGGGATCAAGAACTGGGGTCCGGTGACCGAAGGCAAGGCCGATGTCGCCACCCTTGGGATTTCGGCGCCCGACGACCTGACGATCGTGGTGAACACCGAGACGCCCAAGCCCTATCTGCCCGGCGTGGTCTCGCTGTGGTATCCGGTGCCGAAACATGTCTTCGACAAGCTGGGCGACGATTGGTCGACCAATGTCGACACGCTGGTCGCCTCGGGCCCCTTCATGGTCAAGGAATGGGAGAAGTCCAACAATTCCATGGTCCTGGTCAAGAACCCGACCTATACCGGCCCCTGGCAGCCCACGGTGGACGAGCTGGTCATCGACCCCTCGCTCGGCGCGCCCGAGGTGGGTCTTCCCGCCTTCATGGCTGGCGAGGCCGATTTCGCCTATCTGAACGCGGGCCAGATCCCCTTCGTCGAAAAGCAATTCCCCGGACAGATCACCAAGAACGCGGTCTTTGCCGTGTCCTATATCTCCTTCGACCTGGAATCGGCGCCCTTTGACAATGTGAACGTGCGCAAGGCGCTCGCCGCCGCGATCAACCGCGACGAGCTGACCGCGACCGTGCTGAAAGACCTGGCCATCCCGGGCAAGTCGCTACTGCCGCCGGGCTATCCCGGATACAACGAGGCCATCACCAGCCAGGCGGTCTTCGACCCCGCCAAGGCCAAGGCGCTTCTGGCCGAGGCCGGCTACCCCGATGGCAAGGGCTTCCCCGAGGTGGAAATCTGGTATCGCGACCAGGGCGGCTATAACGGCGCCATCACCCTGCCGATGCTCCAGTACCTTCAGGCGCAGTTCAAGGACATCCTGGGGATCACGATGAACATCAAGATCCTGCCGATGAAGGACTGGATGGACGGGCTGACGGGCCGCAAGAACAACCTCTTCCTGGCGCCCTATGAATACGACTACATCGACCCCTCGAACTTCTACGGCATCTTCTACAACGGCGGCCGTCACAGCCACCACGTTCCGGCCTATGACGAGCTGGTGGCCAAGGCCGACTCGAGCCCGAATTGGGAGGACCGCGCGGCGCTGTATCAGCAGGCCGAGCAGGTGCTGATCGACAATGCCTCGATGATCCCGGTGGTCCATCCGATCACCAATGCCGTGGTCTCCAAGGACCTGGTGGGCGAGGGTGCGGGGCCGAACAAGCTGGGCTTCACCCCCTTGCGGCAGTTGGCGCTGTATTTCTACACCCATGTCGACAAGCAATGAGCCTGTCCGGGCCGGGGGGTTCCCCCTGGCCCGGGACGTGACGATCCGGGCCAGGGGGTTCGCCCTCGGCCCTTTCCCGGACCCTTGCATGACCCTTCTCGACATCTCCGACCTGCGCGTGACCTTCCCCGGCGCCTCCGGCCCGGTTCAGGCGGTGCGCGGCGTCCGCCTGTCTCTTGCCCCGGGTGAGAGCCTGGGGGTCGTGGGCGAAAGCGGCTCGGGCAAGTCGGTCTCCTGCATGGCGGCCTTGCGGCTTTTGCCCGCCACGGCCAAGGTCGAGGGGCGGCTGAGCCTTTGCGGCATCGACATGGCACGGGCGTCGAAATCCGACCTTGCGCAGATCCGCGGCCGCGCGGCCGCGATGATCTTCCAGGACCCGATGAGCGCCTTCGACCCGGTCTTCCCCATCGGCGCCCAGATCGTCGAGACGATCCGCGCCCATCGCCCCGGTGCCCCGGCCCGTGCAGAGGCCCGGGCGCTTCTGGCCCGCGTCGAAATCCGCGACCCCGATGCGGCGATGCAGGCCTATCCGCATCAGCTTTCCGGCGGCATGTTGCAGCGCGCGATGATCGCCATGGCGCTGTCGTGCCAACCCCGCCTCTTGATCGCCGACGAGCCGACGACGGCCTTGGATGTCACGGTCCAGGCGCAGATCCTGCAACTGATCAAGGACATGCAGGCTGAAGCAGGCATGGGCCTCGTGATGATCACCCATGACCTCGGCGTCATCGCCGAGACGGTGGACCGCGTGACGGTCCTGTATGGCGGCCATGTGATGGAAGAGGCGCCGACCGCCGATCTCTTCGACCACCCCGCCCATCCCTATACCCGCGCTTTGCTGGACTCGATCCCCGGCCAGAGCCCCGGGCGGCAACGGCTGTCGGAAATCCCCGGGTCCTCGCCCGACCCCGCCAAGCTGCCCCAGGGCTGCCCCTTTCACCCGCGCTGCGCCCGCGCCCATGACCGCTGCCGTGCCGAGGCCCCGCCGCTGACCGCCCTAAGCCCCACCCGCGCCACCGCCTGCTGGAGCCCGCTATGACCGCGCTGGAACTTCGGGGCCTGACGAAATCTTTCCCCCTGCGCCAGGGCTGGAAGACCCGCGACCATTTCGCGGTCAAGGGCGTGGACCTGGCGCTTGCCCGCAACGAAATCCTGGGCCTTGTCGGCGAGAGCGGCTCGGGCAAGACGACGACGGGCATGCTGGCGCTGCGGCTGATCGAGCCCACTTCGGGCCAGATCCTGATCGGCGGGACCGATGTCACCACCCTGCCCCCGCCCGCGCTGAAACCCTTCCGGCGTCGGATGCAGGTGATCTTCCAGGACAGCTACTCCGCTCTGAACCCCATGATGACGCTGGAGCAAATCGTGGCCGAGCCCCTGGTGATCCATGGCGAGCCCGACCCTGCGAAAGCCCGCCAATGGCTGGACCGCGTGGGCCTGCCTGCGAGTTTCGCCGCCCGCTATCCGCACGAGCTTTCGGGCGGCCAGCGCCAGCGCGTCGCCATCGCCCGCGCCCTGATCCTGCGGCCCGAGATCCTGGTGGCGGATGAACCCACCTCTGCCCTCGATGTCTCGATCAAGGCGCAGATCATCAACCTGCTCTCCGACCTGCAGAAAGAGATGGGGCTTTCGATCCTCTTCATCAGCCACGATCTTTCGGTCGTCCGCGCGCTGACCGACCGTGTCGCCGTCATGCAGGCGGGCCGCATCGTCGAAGAGGCCGAGACCGAGACGATCTTCGCTGCCGCCCGCCACCCCTATACCCAGGCGCTGTTGGATGCGATCCCGGCCCGCCATCCGAAGGACCGCCGCCGCAGGACCTTCCCGACCCCGGGGCTCCTGCACCTGGCGGGCGACGCCCCCGGGCCGGAGCCCCGCCTGATCCACCTGACGCCGACCCACCGCGTCGAAGCCGTCATCACTTCGGGTGAGACGCCATGATCCTCTACATCCTCCGCCGCCTCTTGTCGGTCGTCTTCACCTTCATCGTCGTCTCGATCATCATCTTCCTGATGATGCACGCCGTCCCCGGCGGGCCCTTCGACGGCAACGACATGCCTGTCTCGCCAGAGGTCCGCGCCAAGCTGATGGCGCAGCTGGGCCTGGATAAACCCCTGCCCGAACAGTATTTCCGCTATATGTGGGGCGTCTTGCACCTCGACTTCGGCGTCCCCTTCCAATCGCCCGGAGAGACCGTGTTACAGCTCCTCGGTCGCGCCTGGGTGCCGAGCCTCACTTTGGGCGGCCTCGGCGTCCTGATCGGCGCGCCACTCGGCATCCTGCTGGGCATGGCGGCGGCCTTGCGCAGGAACACCTGGATCGACTACCTGGCCTCGGCCTTTGCGACCCTGGGCCTGACGATCCCGGTCTTCGTGACCTCGATGCTTCTGATCCTGATCTTCGCGGTCTGGCTGGGCTGGCTGCCGGCCTCGGGCTGGGGCAAGCCCGAGAAGTGGATCCTGCCGATCATCGCCTATGCCACGATCCCGATGGCGACCTATGCCCGCTATACAAGGTCGGCCATGCTGGACGTCCTGACCCGCCCCTTCGTCACCGTCCTGCGCGCCAAGGGCCTGTCAGAGCGCCGCATCCTCTTCGTCCATGTGCTGAGGAACGCCGCCCTGCCGCTGGTCACCGTGTTTCTGCCCATGTTCATCGGCACCGCCACCGGGTCGATCTTCGTGGAGGCGATGTTCCGCGTCCCCGGCCTTGGGGCCTATTTCGTCTCAAGCATCGAGACCCGCGATTACGCGCTGGAGATGTCGCTGATCCTGATGATCACCACGATGTTCTGCATCGCCTACCTGCTCTCGGACCTGGCCTATGCGCTATTGGACCCGCGCATCCGGAGGCGCAGATGACACAGCAGCAGATGGCGCCCTCGCCCCGTGCCCTCGCCTTCCGCCGCCTGGCCGCGAACCGCGCGGCCCTGGTCTCGGGCGTGATCCTGGCGCTGATCCTCCTGGCCGCGCTTTTCGCGCCCTTGATCACGCCAAGCACCTATGACGCGCAAACCTGGCTGACCGAGGCCCTGGCGCCGCCCTCTGCCGCCCATTGGATGGGGCTGGACGACCTTGGCCGCGATGTCTTCACCCGGATCGTCTATGGCGCGCGGGTCTCGCTGGGCATCGGGCTGGCCGCCGCGATCTGTTCGGTGCTGATCGGCCTGCCGCTCGGCGCCATCGCGGGCTATTACGGCGGCACCGTGGACTGGGCCGTCATGCGGCTGATCGAGCTCTTTTCCGTCGTCCCGCCGCTTTTGGCTGCGATGCTGCTAGGGGCCCTGACCCAGGGCGGCACGCCCACCATCGTCATCATCGCCGCCCTCTTCGGCTGGGTCCAGGTCTGCCTCCTGGTCCGCGCCCAGGTGAAATCGGCGCGGGAAAAGGACTATGTCCGCGCCGCCGTGGCCCTTGGCGCCACGCCGTCCTATATCATCCGCCGCCACCTGGTGCCCAACGCCATCTCTCCGGTCATCGTGGGCTTTGTCCTCTCGATCCCCATGGCGATGATGCTGGAAGCGAGCCTCTCTTTCCTTGGCATCGGCGTCGCCCCCCCGGTGCCCTCCTGGGGGCAGATGATCAACGTCGGGATGAACTTCATGTATTTCTACTGGCACATGGCGGTCTTCCCCACGGCCGCCCTTGCCGTGACGGTCCTTGCCACCACCCTTTTCGGAGACGGTCTGCGCGATGCGCTGGACCCGACCACGAAATCCCGCTGAAAGAGCCCGATGACCAACCTCGCCCCCCTCTTCCTGCTCGACCCCGACGTGGTCTTCCTGAACCACGGCTCCTATGGCGCCTGCCCCAGGCCCGTCTTCCAGGCCTACCAGGACTGGCAACTTCGCCTTGAACGTCAGCCGGTGGAGTTCCTGGACAGCCGCCGGGCGCTCTCGCCCCGCACCCAGGCGGTGCGCGAGGCCATGGGCCGCGCCTTTGGCGCCGACCCCGATGACATCGTGGCCCAGGTCAATGCGACCCAGGCCCTGAACATCGTGGCCCAGTCGCTGGACCTGGCCCCGGGCGACGAGATCCTGACCACCGACCACGAATATGCCGCGCTGGAAAAGACCTGGGCCTATGTCTGCCAGCGCACGGGCGCGCGCATCGTCCCCGTCACCGTGCCCCTGCCGCTGATGGAGGAGGCGCAGTTCACCGACACGCTCATCGCGGCCATGGGGCCGAAAACCCGGGTGCTCTTCCTGTCGCACATCACCTCTGCCACGGCGATGCTCTTTCCGATCGCGCGCGCCGTGGCCGAGGCGCGGGCGCGGGGCATCCTGTCGGTCATAGACGGCGCCCATACGCCGGGGCATATCCCCCTGGACCTCGACGCGCTCGGCGCCGATTTCTACGCGGGCAATTGCCACAAATGGCTGATGGCGCCCAAGGGATCGGCCTTCCTGCATGTCCGCCGCGACTGCCAGGCCATGATCCGCCCCACCACGATCAGCCACGGCTGGGAGGCGGGGAAGCACGGCCAGGACCCCGGCCCCTTCGGCCACAGCGCTTTCATTGACTCCCTGGAGGTGCAGGGCACCCGCGATCCCGCCGCCTTCCTCGCCGTCACGGCAGCGATGGACTTCCGCGAGGCCCATGGCTGGGACGCCATCGCCCAGCGCTGCCAGGCCATGGCCGCCGAGACCGGCGCGCGGTTGGCGAAGCTGACCGGCCTCCCCCCCCTCTGCGCCGAAGAGTTCCGCGCGCCGCAGATGTTCCCCGTCCGCCTGCCGCCCTTCGACCCGGCCCAGCTGCAACCCCTCTTGATGGAGCGCTACCGGATCGAGATCCCCTGTTACCAATGGCAGGACCACCACATCGCCCGCTTCTCGGTCCAGGGCTATACGCGCCAATCCGACCTCGACCTCCTGGTCACCGCCCTGACCGAGATCTTCGCCCTGAAAGGATAGGTTGCCCCGGGGCGTCCTGCCGGGCTAAAGGAGACCCCATGCCTGCCAAAGCCCCCCTGCATTACCTGAACGCGCTCGAGGCCAAGTCTCGGGGAGATGCGGTCATGGATGCCCTGGCCGCGATGATCGAGGATGCGGGGCTGACGGTCGGCGACCGCCTGCCGCCCGAGGTGCTTCTGGCCGAAAAGCTGAATGTCGGCCGGTCCACGATCCGCGAGGTCCTGAACCGCTGGGAGGCCCTGGGCATCATCCGCCGCCGAAGGGGCGATGGAACCTACCTCATGGCGCGGGTCCATTCCTCGAAAGGCCCGGTGCCCTTGTCGCTGCGCCTCTCGGGCGAGGCTTTGCTGAAGCTCCTGGACGTGCGCCGCACGCTGGAGATCGAGGTCTGCCGCCGCGCGGCCCTGAACGCCAGCCCGGCCCAGCGGTTGCAGATCAAGGCCTTGTGCAAGACCCTGGTGGACCTGGTCGATGCGGGCGCGCCCTGGCACAAGGCGGATGCGGCCTTCCACGGCGCGATCTACGACGCCTCGGGCAATCCGATGTTCGGCCAGATCCTGCACCGCCTGGACGAGGCCCTGATCCGCGGCGACGAAAGCCCCTTTGGCCGCGACGACTTCGGCCTGGCCTCCTTTCCGCTGCATCACCCCCTGGCAGATGCCATCGTGGCGGCCGATCCCGATGCCGCCGAGGCTGCCGTGACCGCCATGCTGCGAGTCGTGGCCGACGAGGTCCAGGCCATCATCGACGGCCGCTGAGCCCTTGACCTTGGCGGATGCTTGGCCTTTCCTGCCGTAAACCGCGATTGAGAGCCCCATGCATTTCGGCATCGACCTTGGCACGACCAATTCCCTGATCGCCTGTTGGGACCAGGGCCAGGTCCGGTTGATCGGCCAGCCGCCGCTTCTGCCCTCGGTGGTCTCGCACCTTGACGGGTCACTTTTGGTGGGCCAGGCGGCCAAGGATCGCCTGGTCTCGCATCCGGATCAGACCGTCGCCGCCTTCAAGCGCGCCATGGGCACGACCAAGCGCTTTTCACTTGGGCCACACCGGCTGACGGCGCCCGAACTGTCAGCCCTGATCCTGCGCGACCTTGCCGACCTTGCCCAGGCCGAGACCGGGACGCGGCCGCGCGATGTCGTCATCTCGGTTCCGGCCTATTTCAACCAGGTCCAGCGCAAGGCGGTCCGCGAGGCCGCATTGGCCGCCGACCTGACGCCCTTGCGGCTGGTCAACGAGCCGACGGCGGCGGCCCTGGCCTTTGGCCTGGCCGAGATCGAGACCGAGGGCCATATCCTGGTCTTCGACCTGGGCGGCGGGACTTTCGACGTCTCGATCGTCGAGGTCTTCGAAAAGGTGATCGAGGTCCGGGCCTCGAGCGGGGATGCCTTCCTTGGCGGCGAGGACTTCACGGCGGCCCTGGCCGATCACCTGCAAGCGGCGCATGGCCTGTCGCGCGACACGGGCCAAAGGGCGGTGACCTGGGCGGCCGCGGAAAGTCTCAAGCACCAGTTGTCGCGCGCGCCCGAGGCCGAGATCGCGGGCCAGGGCTGGCGCGTAACCCGTGACGATTTCGCCGCGCTGGTCGCCCCGCTTCTGCAACGGCTGCGCCTGCCGGTGGAACGCGCCTTGCACGACGCCAGGCTCTCGCCCCGGGATATCGGGCGGGTCGTGCTGGTGGGCGGGGCCACGCGGATGCCCGTGGTGCGCGCCCTGGTGGCGCGGCTCTTCGGGCGCCTGCCGGAGGCCGGGGTCGATCCGGACCAGGCCGTCGCCCTGGGGGCTGCGACCCAGGCCGCCCTGATCGCCCGCGACCAGGCGCTGGACGATGTGGTGATGACCGATGTCACCGCCTTTTCCCTGGGTTTCGACGTGGCGCGCAGTTTGAATGGCCGCCACTTTCCCGGCTATTTCCAGCCGGTGATCGAGCGCAACACCACGGTCCCCGTCTCACGCGAAGAGGTCTTCTCGGCGCTGCAACCCGGGCAGAAGCAGTTGGTCATGAAGCTGTTTCAGGGCGAGGCGCCGATGGTCAAGGACAATATCGAACTGGGCGAGGTCCGGGTGGACCTGCCGACCCGAGGCCCGGATTGCGAGCTGGTGGCACTGCGGTTGAGCTATGACACCTCGGGCCTGATCGAGATCGATTCCCATGTTCTGTCGACCGGTGCGCGTGAGACGGTCGTGGTGACGGCCCTGACGGGCGGGCTTTCCGAGGCCGAGATCGCCGTGCGCCGCGCCAGCCTTGCCGCGCTGAAGGTCCATCCCATGGACGAGACGGTCAACCTTGCGCTGATCGCCCGACTCGAACGCTGTTACGCCATGGCCCGCGAGGCAGAGCGGGTCGGGCTGCAAGACCTGCTGGCCGCCTTCCATGACCTGTTGCAGCGGCAGAACCTTGGCGACATCGCCCGCAAGCGCGACGAGATCACCGCAGAGCTTGACCGCTTCGAGGCGCATTATGTCCGGTGACGGACCCTTCGCCGCACTGGGCCTGGAACCGGGCGCCAGCCGGGCCGATATCCGCCGCGCCTATGCGAGGCGGCTGAAGTCCATCGACCCCGACCGCGACCCCCAGGCCTTTCAGGACCTCCGCCTGGCCTATGAATGGGCGCTGAGGGTCGAGGCCCAGGGGGCCGAACCGGTCATGCCGGAGCCGAAGGCCGCAGCCCCGCAGGCCACAGCGGACGAGACGCAGACCGCGATCCGCGCCCTTCGCCAGCGGATCAACGGCACGGGCAACCATGCGCTGCGGCTTATGGAGGTCCTGGCCCGGCCGGAACTCGTCGATCCCTCGGTCGCCGCCGCCGTCGAGGTGGATATCTACCTTTTCCTGATCGGCCATATCTCGGTCGATGGCCAGGGCCTGCCCGGCTTTGACGCCGAAGCCGGCAGCGACCTGGAACCCGCCGCCCTGCGCCACCTGATCACGCTCTTGGACCAACGCTTCGGCTGGCTCTCCGACATGGTGCGGATGCAGTCCTGGCCGGACTATGACCGTTTCCTGATGGCCGCGGGCTTCCTGAACGCCCCGGCCCCGCCCCCCATGGCGAAAGAGCGGCGCTTCACGGTCAGTCCCATGATTGTGCTCTTCCTCGCCTTCATCCTGTTGAAGGTGATCGTGGCCTACCAGCCGCCCGCGCGCAGCCTGTCTCCCGAGGCCGTCCTGCGGCTGGAGACCGAGCGCATCCGGACCAGTGCCGCACGGGACAGCGACTTCCTTTACGGGACCGAGCCCCTGCCCGCCGCCGATACCCAGGCCGAATTCTTCCTTGCGACCCGCGCCCTTTCGGTCGAACCCCTGACCCAGACCGTCCTGGCGCGGCTGCGGCGGGTGGCCCAGGACCTGGATGGGCCGGGGACCGATGCCCACACGCTGGCTGCGCTGAGCGACCGCGATGCCCATGTCGCGGGGATGATGCTGGCCGCGCGCTACCGGATGTCGCACTGGATGCATTACCGCGACAAGAGGGCGGGCAGTTTCGACCATGGGCCGGGTGGGCTCTCCTGGACCAGGGGCAGGGTCGACGACCTGACGGGGGAAGCCTACGCGCTGGCCGCTGCGCCGCCTGGGCCCGGGGAGAGCCTGGTGGTCCTGCCGCGCGGCTTCGTCGAGATGGTCCTGGCCCGGGCAGGCCAGCGCAAGGCCCTGATCGAGGGCGCGCTGGCCTTGCCGCCCGGGGGCTTGCAGGCGGGACAAAGGCTTTACCTGATCGCAGAGCCGGTCATGGCCGGCGACAGCTGGAACCCCGCCAACGAAGCGCTTCTGGCGGGGGACACCCTGAGGGGCGACCGCTGGCCCCTTCGCCTGGCGACGCTTGGCGCCAGCCCCTGCGCGCGGTGGGAGTGGTCGGGCACAAGCTTCACCGCCCTTGCGGGCTGCGACTAGGCCCCGGCCTGGCCCCGGAACTTGGTCAGCAGCCGCTTCAGCTCGTGCTGCTCTTCGGGGGTCAGGCAGGAGAAAAGCGCGCGTTCATGGGTCTTGACCGCGGTTTGCGCGGCCTGGGCCAGGGTCTGGCCCTCGGCCGTGGCCATCAGCGCATGGCGGCGGCGATCCTGGGCCACGGGGGCCCGGATGATCAACCCGCGCCCCGAAAGCTCGTCCAGGATGGTGACCAGGTTCGACCTTTCGATCTGAAGCGCATCGGCAAGCTGGGTCTGGGTTAGGCCGGGCTGGGCCACGACGATCGACAGGGCCGAGAAGGACACCGCCCGCAGGCCGAACCCGCCCAGCACCCGCGACAAATCGGCCTGCACGATGGAAAGCGCGCGTTTCATCGCATAGCCGATGAACTCGGCCAGGGGCGTATCGACCTGGCCCGCGTCGGATGGCGTTTCGACCTCTGCCATGGCTTGCCCTGTCCTGCCTTTGATCCTGGCCCCGTCTTACCCAAGCCGCGATCGGGATGAAATACCAATGTTATGCCATGTCATTTACTTGGCCGGCATGCGCAGCCCGCCGTCCAGCCTTATGACCTCGGCATTCAGATAGGGATTGGTCAGACACATCACCACGACATCGGCAAATTCGGCCGGGTTGCCCAGGCGGGGCGGAAAGGGGATCTGCGCCGCCAGCCCCTGTTGCACCGGCTCGGGCAATTCGGCCAGGAGCGGCGTCAGGAAGATGCCCGGGGCCACGGTGTTGACGCGGATGCCGAAGCGCGCCAGCTCCCGCGCGGCAGGCAGGGCCAGGGAGACGATCCCGCCCTTCGAGGCCGCATAGGCCGCCTGGCCCAACTGCCCGTCGAAAGCCGCGACCGAGGCCGTGTTGACGATGGCCCCGCGCGCCCCATCGGCCCCGGGCGAGTTGCGCTGCATCCGATCCGCCGCCAGCCGCATCATGTTGAAGGTGCCCACCAGGTTGACCCTGATCGTGCGCTCGAAGGTCTCAAGCGCCATGGGGCCCTCGCGGCCCAGGATGCGCGCGGCCCCGCCGATGCCCGCGCAATTCACCAGGCCCCAAAGCGGCCCCTGGACGGCCATGGCGCCGTCCAGCGCCGCCCCGGCTTCCGGGTCGGTCACGTCCAGCACAAGCGCATGGCCAGAGGTTTCCGCCGCCACGCGGGCCGCGGCCCCGGGCGCGCGGTCGATGACGGTGACGCGGGCCCCATCGGCGGCAAGCCTGCGGGCCACCGCCTCGCCCAGGCCCGAACCCGCCCCGGTGACGGCGATGTGACGATCCTTCAACGGCATCAAGGCTTCCCCTTCCAATCGGCGCGGATGACGCCGGGGTCATCGGTCCAGAGCCGGGCCACCAGTTCGGCCCTTTCCCGCAGGACCGCCCGCTGGTTGACCGAGCCCTTGTCGGTCACCTCGCCCCGGTCGAAGCTCAGCGGCTCTTCCAGCACCAGCGCCGCCACGATGCGGCTGGCGCTGCCCGTCGCAGCCCTGGCATGGGCGCTAAGCCGCTCGGCCAGCGCGGCGCGCGGGTCCGCCAGCTCGCGCAGCCTTGCGCTATTCGGCACCAGAAGCGCGCGCAGGTCGTCGCGCTCTTCCCCCGCGATGACGGCATCCGAGATCAGCCCCCCCATCGCATTGACCAGCCCCGCCCGCAGCGCGCCCACCGCCACCCAGGTCCCGGTGGCCAGCTTGAAATTCTCGGCCAGGCGCCCGTCAAAGACGAAGCCCGCCGCCGGATCGCCCGGCACGGCAAAGCGCAAGGCATCGCCCAGCTTGTAAAAGCCCTCGTCGTCGAAGGCCCCGGCCGTCAGCGCCGGATTGCGCCAATAGCCCGGCGTGATCGAGGGGCTCTTCAGCCGCGCCTCGAGCTTGCCGTCCTGCGGCACGAGCTTCAGCACGACGCCCCGGGCCGGGATGCCGATATTGCCGGGGTGGTCCTTCTTGTCGGAATAATACAGCGCGAAAGGCCCGGTCTCGGTCGCGCCCAGGCCCGAAACGATGGGCACGCCGCCCTGGACCTTGCGCGACGCCAGGGCCGAAAGCCGGTCCCAGACCGACTGGCTCATCCCCGCGCCCGCATACATCAGCATCTTCAGCCGCGAGAAGAAATGATCCGCCAGGCCCTCGTCCTGTTCCATCAGGTCCAGAAGGAACTGGAACCCGATGGGCACGTTGAAATACCAGGTCGGAGCGACCTCGCGCAGGTTGCGGATCGTCTTGCCGATATCGGCAGGCGTCGGGCGGCCGTCGTCGATGTAGTAGCTGCCACCGTGGTGGATGGCCATGTTGAAGACCTTGTTGCCGCTGGCCGTATGGTTCCAGGGTGCCCAATCGACCAGGACCGGAGGTTCCTCTTTCAGGAAAGGATAGGCCTCGGCCACCATGGCCTGATTGGCACAAAGCATCCTTTGAGTCTGGATCACCGCCTTGGGGCTGCCGGTCGTGCCCGAAGTAAACAGGAACTTGGCCACGGTATCGGGCCCCACTTCGGCATGGGCGGCCCTTGCGGCCTCGGTCACGGGAGTCGCGGTCAGGGCGTCAAAGCGCAGGACGGGACGCGTGGCGCTTTCTCCGGTCAGGCAGACCAGCGGCACATCGGCGGACAGGACCGCGTCGATGGCCGGCAGGTATTTCGCCGCGTGATCGGCAAAGACCAGGCCCGGGGTCAGCTGCGCCACGACATCGGCCAGCTTGGCCCGGTCCGTGCCCGAGAGCGCATAGGCCGGCGACAGGGCCGCCGAGGGAATGCCCACATGCTGCGCCCCCAAGGCCATCAGCGCATGGGCCAGGCTGTTGCCCGACAGGATCAGCAAGGGCCGCTCGACCGTAAGACCCAGCGCCAGGAGCCCCGCCCCGATGGACTCGATCGCGCGGGCCCCCGCCCCGTAAGTCATGCGAGACCAGCCCTCGCCGCTGCGCTCGGCCATCCAGAGCCGGTCGGGATCGACCTGCGCCCAATGGAGGGACCGTTCGGTGATGCAGCGCGGAAAGGCGCCGAGCTCGGCCTCTTGATGCAGGATCATCGCACCATCGGGCCGCGTCTGGCAGACGAGCCGAACCGGCTCGTCGGGGTTCAGTGCAAGGCCGTCCATCGCTCCCTCCGGCTGCAAACTGTTATGAGGGATAACAGTATCCGCAATCCGCCCCTTGCACAAGAGAGCTGTATGGCATAATATTTATGGCGGATAACATTTTTGCAGAAGGCCGCAGAAAGGCGCGAGGATGGACGAACCGCTGGTCACCTATGAGCTGTCGGGCGAGATCGCCCTGATCGGGCTGAACCGCCCCACCAAGCGCAACGCGATCAGCGACCGCGTGGTCGAGGCGCTGCATGTCGCGGTCGAACGCGCCCAGGTCGAGGCCAAGGCGGCGGTGATCTTCGGCGCGGGCAAGCATTTCTGCGCGGGCCTGGACCTGGCCGAACATGTGGAAAAGCCGCTGATCGCCGCGGTCCAGGGCTCGCGCCGCTGGCACAAGATCTTCGACGGGATCGAGCGGGGCGGCATCCCCTTCGTCATCGCGCTGCAAGGCGCGGTGGTCGGCGGCGGCTTCGAACTCGCGGCCTCGGCCCATGTGCGGGTGGCCGACGAGACCGCCTTCTTCGGCCTGCCCGAGGGCACGCGGGGGATCTTCGTCGGCGGCGGCGGTTCGGTGCGGATCGCGCGGCTGATCGGGGCGGCGCGGATGGGGGACATGATGCTGACCGGGCGCACCGTCTCTCCGGTGCAGATGGAGCAGTGGGGCGGGGTCAGCTATGTCGTGCCCCAGGGCCAGGCGCTGGACAAGGCCATGGAGCTTGCCCGGGCTGCCGCGCAAAACGCACCCATGTCGAATTACGCCATCATCAACGCCCTGCCCCGCATCCGCGACATGTCCTCCGAGGATGGGCTTTTCGTCGAAAGCCTCATGTCCTCCTTGACCTCGGTGACGCCAGAGGCCACCCAAAGGCTGCGCGACTTCCTGGAAAAGCGCGTGGCCAAGCTGGAGGCGCCCAAGGAATGAACCTGGACGAGATCATCGCCATCGACTTCCACACCCATGCGGAAGAGCCCTGCAACTGCCACCGCGACGATGGCTATAACGAGTTCCAGGCCGGGATGGCGGCCTATTTCAAGAACCCGGCCGGGGCGGGCGGCATGCTGCCCACCGTGCCGGAAACCGCCGCCTATTACCGCGAAAGGCGCATCGCCGCCGTGATCTTCGGCGTCGATGCCGAACGCGAGACGGGGTTTTACCGCCATTCCAACGAGGAAATCGCCCGGCATTGCGCCGAGAACGCCGATATCCTGATCCCCTTCGCCTCGATCGACCCGGCCAAGGGCAAGATCGGCGCGCGGGAGGCGCGGCGGCTGGTGCGCGACTTCGGCGTCAAGGGCTTCAAGTTCCACCCCACGATGCAGGGGTTTTTCCCCAACGACCGCATGGCCTATCCCCTGTATGAGGCCATCGCCGAAGAGGGCGCGATTGCTTTGTTTCACACCGGGCAGACCGGGGTGGGCTCGGGGATGCGCGGCGGGATGGGGATGCGGCTGAAATACTCCAACCCGATCCATATCGACGATGTGGCGGTGGATTTCCCGGATATGACCATCGTCCTGGCCCATCCCTCCTTCCCCTGGACCGAAGAGGGCCTGGCGGTCGCCCAGCACAAGCCCAATGTCCATATCGACATGTCCGGCTGGTCGCCCAAGTATTTCCCGCCGATCTTCGTGCAGTATGCCAATACGATCCTGAAGCATAAGATGCTGTTCGGCTCGGACTGGCCCGCCATCACGCCCGACCGCTGGTTGAAGGATTTCGAGGCCCTGCCGATCCGCGACGAGGTGCGGCCCCTGATCCTGAAGGAAAACGCCCGCCGCATCCTGAAGATGTAGCTGTATACATCGAGGCTCCCTGCGGCTACCCTGCTCATGTATACATGAGATCGGGGAAGCCCATGGAAGAACGCAGCGGAACCCATGCCCAACGCGCCCTCTTGGCGCTGCGCAAGCGCATCCTTGGCGGGGAATTGCCGGGGGGCACCCGGCTCTTCGAGGTCGCCCTGGCCGAAGAGCTTGGCATATCCCGCACCCCGGTGCGGGACGCGCTCTCGCGGCTGGCCGCCGAGGCGCTTTTGGACCGGGCCAGCGGCGGCGGCTTCGTGGTGCGCAGCTTTGCGGTGCGCGACGTGGTCGACACGATCGAGCTGCGCGGCGTGCTGGAGGGCACCGCCGCAAGGCTTGCCGCCGAACGCGGCGCGCCCGAGCCGCTCTTGGCCGAGGCCCGCGATATCCTGCGCCAGATCGACGCCCTCTTTCTCTCGCAAGACTTTGATATGGAGGGCTATTCCCGCCTGAACTCTGCCTTCCACGCGCTCTTGGCGCGGCTGCCGCAAAGCGATGTCCTGCTGCGCGAGATCGAGCGGATCACCGCCCTGCCCTTTGCCTCACCCTCGGCCTTTCTGGATGACAGCGCGCATATGGCCGCCCTGACCCGGACCCTCTCCGCCGCCCATGACCAGCACCGCGCCCTGCTGGAGGCGATCACCAACCGCGAGGGCTTTCGCGCCGAATCAATCGCCCGCGAACATGCCCGCGCGGCCCGGCGCAACGTGGAATTCCTGCTGACCCATGAGCCCGCGCAGCGCGAAGGCGTGCCTGGCCTGGCCATCCTGGCGGGCTAGGGCCCCATGTATGCATCTTCGCAGGCCCGCGACGCGGATTCTGCGCTTTTGTCTTGATTTCGCGCTCATCCCGCCGTCTCATGTATACATGAAACTCAGGGAGGAGCTTCCATGTCCTTTAGTCTTTCCACCGTCATGGCCGGGGCCGGCAATCCGGTGACCATGTTGCGCAATTCCAAGGCCGGGATCTATGTCTATCCGGTCGTGGCGCCCGAATTCCAGAACTGGCGCAACGAGCAGGTGGCCTGGCGCCAGTCCGCCGTTCTCTTCGACCAAAGCCACCACATGGACGAGCTGATCGTCGAAGGGCCGCAGGCGACCGAATTCCTGTCGCAGCACGGCATCAACTCCTTTGCCAATTTCGACCTGAACCGCGCCAAGCATTTTGTCCCGGTCACCCCTGCGGGCCATGTGATCGGCGACCACATCATCTTCCGCGAGCGGGAGGACAAATATGTCCTGGTGGGCCGCGCGCCGACCTCGAATTGGCTGATGTTCTGCGCGGCCTGGGCCAAGTGGAACGTGCGGCTGAAATACGACCCCCGCAGCCCCTCGCGTCCCGAGGGGGAGCGGGTTCTGCGCGAACATTACCGCTTCCAGATCCAGGGCCCCGATGCGCCGCGCATCTTTGAAAAGATGAACGGCGGCCCGGTGCCGGACATCAAGTTCTTCCATGTCGACTGGATCAACGTGGGCTCGAAAAAGGTCCAGGCTTTGCGTCACGGCATGTCCGGCGCCCCTGGGCTGGAGATCTGGGGGCCCTACAAGGACAAGGATTACATCCACTCGACCATCCTGCAGGCCGCCCGGGATGCCGGCGTGAACCTGGTGCAATGCGGCAGCCGGGCCTATGCGACCAACACGCTGGAATCGGGCTGGATTCCCTCGCCTCTGCCGGGGATCTATACCGGTGAGGGCATGCTGAAGGACTACCGCGACTGGCTGGCGGCCGACAGCTACGAGGCGGCGGGCTCGATCGGCGGCAGCTTTGTCAGCGCCAATATCGAGGATTACTACGTCAACCCCTTCGAGCTGGGCTATGACTTCTATATCGGCTGGAAGAAGGATGACTTCGTCGGCAAGGCGGCGCTTCAGGCGATGAAGGGCAGCCCCAAGAACCGCAAGAAAGTGACTTTCGAATGGAACCGCGATGATGTGATGAAGGTCATCGCGTCGAACTTCGAGCCCGGATTGCCCTTCAAATGGATCGACTTCCCCTTGTCGAACTATGCGTCCTCGAGTGCCGATATGGTGATGCAGGGCGACCGCATGGTGGGGATGAGCATGTTCAACGGCTTCTCCTATAACGAGCGCTGCGTGCTGTCCCTGGGCGTCGTGGCGCAGGATGTGCAGGAGGGCGATATCCTGACTCTGAAATGGGGCGAGCCCGAGACGACGGGCAAGACCTCGGCCGAGCCGCATCGCCAGACGGAGATCCGCGTGCGGGTGGCGCCGACGCCCTATGCGGCCGAGGCGCGGACCAACTACGCCGAAAGCTGGCGCACCAAGGGCTAGGGCGAGCGGCCCCCCAAGGCGGCCCTGCTCCGGTTTCGGCGTAGCGTCAGGAACGCCGCCCTGCAATGCCCCTGCGCCCCTTGGACCAGGGGCATTGCGCAGCCGCACCGGTCCCTCAGCGGCCCCAGGGCCGCCTTGCCTTGATCCCATGGCCAGGGCCTGGACGGGCCCCAGGCTCTGGCCATCCCGCAAGGCGCCGATGCAGCTTGGAGTTTGGCCGCGCCGGTGGTGGAGCGGGAGCCTGTCATGACCGATGCAGGCTTGCAGGCCCGGGCCGTCTCGGGCCTGCGGACCAGCCGGAGGGCCATTTTCCCCGCAGAAGCGACGGCATCTCTTGCCCGTCTGACC
Source organism: Stagnihabitans tardus (assembly GCF_009925085.1). GTDB lineage: Bacteria > Pseudomonadota > Alphaproteobacteria > Rhodobacterales > Rhodobacteraceae > Stagnihabitans > Stagnihabitans tardus. The sequence goes on from NZ_JAABNR010000018.1 coordinate 46,924, forward strand.
TCAGTCCTGTTCGGGCAGCTCGATCACCAGCAACAGCCGCGTTTCGCCCGTGCCCGCGATGGGGGGCGAGCGGTGCAAGAGCCCGCAATCCTCGCCCGGCCAAAGCGTGCCGCGATGCCGGGCTCCGCGATGCGCTCCAGCCCCTCGGCCTTGCCCGAAGCCGCGACCCAGACCGCGCGCGGCAGGGGTTTGCGCAGCCCCCCGGTCATGCGGCCTTGGCTCCCCAATGCGGGAAGGGATCGGCCAGCCGCGTCCAGGCGCCGGGGGTGAAGTCATCGGCCGTCACCAGGGCCGCGTTCAGGGCGGCGCAGATCGCCTCGCGGTCCAGGCCTGCGCCGATGAAGACGATCTCTTGCCGCCGGTCGCCCCAGGGCTCGGCCCATTTCGCGGCGATGATGGCCTGGGATTCGGGGTCCTGCGGCAGGCGCGAGGCGGGCAGGCTGGCCCACCAGCGCCCCAGCGGCGTGACCGAGGACATGGCGCCCGCCAGCGAGAACTCGGCCACCCAGTCGGGCCGCGTGGCGATCCAGAAATGCCCCTTGGCGCGGATCACCCCGGGCAGGTCTCCGTTCAGCACGGCATGGATGCGCAAGGGATCAAAGGGCGCGCGGGCGTGGTAGACGAAAGAGGAGATCCCGTATTCCTCGGTCTCGGGCAGGTGATTGGCAAAGCCGTAAAGCTCTTTCGCCCACATCGGATGTTCATGGGCCGTGTCAAAGTCGAAAAGCCCGGTGTCAAAGATCGCATCGGGGTCGACGCGGGAGTGGCTGGTCTCGATCACCCGGGCATCGGGGTTCAGGGCGCGGATGATCTTGCGCGCGGCATCGACCTGTGCGGGCGTGGCGTCGTCCACCTTGTTCAGGACGATGACATCGGCAAATTCCATCTGATCGGTCAAGAGGTTGACCAGGCTGCGACTGTCGCCCTCCAGCGCCTCGCCCCGGTCGGCCAGGAAGTCATGGCTGGAAAAATCCCGCATGAGGTTGACCGCATCGACCACGGTGACCATCGTATCCAGCCGGGCTACATCCGACAGGCTTTGGCCCTGGGCATCGCGGAAATCGAAGGTGGCGGCCACTGGCAGGGGTTCGGCAATGCCGGTGCTTTCGATCAGCAGATAGTCAAACCGGCCCTCGGAGGCCAGGCGGCGCACCTCGGTCAGCAGGTCGTCGCGCAGCGTGCAGCAGATGCAGCCATTGGTCATCTCGACCAGCTTTTCCTCGGAGCGCGAGAGCGTCGCCCCCTCGCGGATCAGGTCGGCGTCGATGTTCACTTCCGACATGTCGTTGACGATGACGGCCACGCGGCGGCCCTCGCGGTTGTTCAGGACATGGTTCAAAAGCGTGGTCTTGCCGGCGCCAAGGAAGCCGGAAAGCACGGTGACGGGCAGGCGGGGATCGGGTTGGTTTTGGGGCATGGCACTTCACGTTATGTGATAATATAACGTGATTCTCTAAACCGAAACCGGCGGGTCTGCAATGTCGTTCCTTCTCTTCCTCGCGTCGGGATGCGGCTTGACGCCGGCTGGGGGAGCCTGCACGATAAAGGTGATGGTTCCCGGCCAAGCCACGCGCGGCCGGGTGAAAAGGGAACACGGGTCGGGTGTAGGCATCAGCCGCCCAAGCCGTGACTGCCCCCGCAACTGTAGGCGGCGAGCGACCCCCGATGCCACTGGCGCGCAAGCACCGGGAAGGCGGGGAGAGCCAAGACCCGCGAGTCAGGAGACCTGCCATCGCAAGAGGATAGCAACCCGGGCGGGGTGTCCCGGAAGGAGCATGCGATGACGACGCTGACGCGGCGCAAGCCGGTCTATTCCGTGGCGCAATCCGCGCCACATCAAATCCTTGTCTGCAAGGCCTGCAAGCACAAGGGCGCCGACTGCGCGCCCGGCCATGCGCTGATGAAGAAGCTGCGCGCCGCGATTGCGGCGGCGGGGATGGCGGAGGATTTCGAGGTCTCCGGCACGGCCTGCCTTGCGGGCTGCGTGCCCGACCATGGCGGGCCCTGCGTGCTGGGCTGGCGCGCGAGTGCCAAGGCGACCTGGCTTTTCGGCGATATCGACCCGGGCCAGCCGATCGACGACCTGGTCGAATTCTCGCGCCTTTACGCGGCGCGCGAGGACGGCTGGCTTTCGGGCCGCGACTGCCCGCCCCGGCTTTGCGACAACACCCTGGCCCGCATTCCCGCCGCGATGATCGTCACCCGTGAGGGGCCCGTCCAATGAACGTCATCGAGGTCGAAGGCGTCTCCTGGGGGCCCCGGGGGCGCGAACCGATCCTGCGCGACATCGGCTTTGCCGTGCCGCAGGGGCAGATCCTGGCGATCTGTGGAGCCAATGGGGCGGGGAAGTCCTCGCTGTTGCGGCTTCTCTATCGCCACCAGGCCCCAAGTCGCGGCACTGTGAGGCTGATGGGCCGCGATATCTGGCTGATGGGCGCGGCCGAGGCCGCCCGTAACCTTGCCGCCGTCCTGCAGGAACAGCCCACCGACTTCGCCCTGACCGCGCGGCAGATCGTGGCGCTTGGGCGCCTGCCGCATCGGCGCGGCCTTTCGGCCGGGCTTTCGGGCCCCAGCCGCGAAGATGCCGCCCTCATCGCCTCGTCGCTGGCGCGGATGGACCTTGTGCCCCATGCCGACCGCCCCTTCGGCACGCTCTCGGGCGGCGAGCGGCAGCGGGTCATGGTGGCCCGCGCCCTGGCGCAAGAGCCCAAGGTCATCGTGCTGGACGAGCCCACCAACCACCTGGACATCCGCCACCAGCTGGAGCTTCTGGCGCTCTTGAAGGGCCTTGGCCTGACCGTGATCGCCACCCTGCACGACCTGACCCTGGCGGCCGAGTTCGCCGAAAGGGTGCTGATCCTGCAAGAGGGCCGCATCCTGGCCGATGGTCCCCCCGACACGGCACTCAGCGAGGCCAACCTCGCCCGCGCCTTCAACATCCGCGCCCGCATCGACCGTTCCGGCGAGGCCCCGCGCTTTTCCTTCCACCTTTGACGCCAAGGACCCCCATGATCCGTCTTTCCTGTGCCGCCCTTCTGCTGTCGGCCTCGGCAGCCCTCGCCTATCCCGTCACCGTCAAAAGCTGTGACCGCGAGGTGACCTTCGACCGCGCGCCCACCCGCGCGATCTCCAACGATTCCAACCTGACCGAGATGATGCTGGTCCTTGGCCTGCGCGATCACATGGTGGGCTATACCGGCATTTCCGGCTGGAAGACGCTGGACGCCGAAATGCGCGAAGGTGTGGCCGAACTGCCCGAGCTTTCCGCCAAATACCCGACCAAGGAGGTTCTGGCCGGGGCCGAGGCCGACTTCTTCTTTGCCGGCTGGAACTACGGGATGAAGGTCGGCGGCGAGGTCACGCCCGAAACGCTCTCCCCCTTGGGCATCCAGACCTATGAGCTGACCGAAAGCTGCATCCATATCGGCCCCAAGGCGCGCTCCAGCATGGAGGATATGTATGCCGATATCCTGAACCTTGGGACGATCTTCAATGTCGAACCCAAGGCCGAGGCGCTGGTCGCGGGCTGGAAAGCGCAGCTGGAACAGGCGACCCAGGGCATCGACCGCAGCGCCCCCCTGCGCGTCTTCGTCTATGACAGCGGCGAGGAAGCCCCCTTCACCGCCGGCGCCTATGCCATGCCCACGGCGCTGATCGAGGCGGCGGGGGGCGTCAACATCATGGACGACCTCGAGAAAAGCTGGGCCGAGATCGGCTGGGAGCCGGTGGTCGAACGCAACCCGCAGGTCGTGGTGATCGTAAACTACGGCGATGTGACGGCCGAACAAAAGATCGCCTTCATGAAGGGCAACCCGGCCTTTGCAGGCATCGAGGCGGTGAAGAACGACCGTTTCGTCGTGCTGGACTATGTCGAGGCCACGCCTGGCCCGCGCAACATCAAGGCCGTGGAAAAGCTGGTCGCAGGGTTCTGGGGCCAGTGATGACCGACATCGCAGCCCCCGCCCTTGCGCGCCGGATCGGAGCCGGTTCTGGCCTCGCTCTCGCCATGCTGGCCGTCCTGGCGCTTGCGGTCGCCCTGGCGGTCTCGGTCGGGGCTGTGACCATCCCCCTCGGCACGGTCTGGGGCGTGGCCCTGGACCGCCTCCTGCCGGGGGTCATCACCCCGGATTGGAGCCCGGGCCGCGCGGCGATCGTCTGGGAGATCCGCTTTCCCCGGGTGATCCTCGCGGGGATCGTGGGGGCGGGGCTTGGCCTTGTAGGCGCCGCGCTGCAGGCGGTGACAAGGAACCCGCTGGCCGATCCGCATTTGCTGGGCATCTCCTCGGGCGGCGCTTTCGGAGCCATTGCGGCCCTGCTGCATACCGGGCTTTTCCTGGGCATTCTGACCGTGCCGCTGATGGCTTTTGGCGGGGCGCTGATGGCAACCCTCATGGTCCTGGCCGTGGCGCGGCTGGCAGGCGCCACCAGTGCCGACCGGCTGATCCTGGCGGGGGTCGCGGTCAGCTTCGTCATCATGGCGGGGGCCAATATCCTGATCTTCCTCGGCGATCCCCGCGCCACCCATACGGTGGTCTTCTGGATGCTGGGCGGGCTTGGCCTGGCGCAATGGGCCCATCTGGTCTGGCCCTTGGCGGTCCTGATCCCGGCGGGCCTTTGGCTTTGGGCCCAGGCCCCGCGGCTGAACGCCATGAGCCTCGGCGACGAGACCGCCGCCAGCCTTGGCATCGAGGTCGGCCGCTTTCGCCTTGCCGTCTTTGTCGCGGCCGCGCTGATCACCGGGGTCATGGTGGCCTTTTCCGGCCTGATCGGCTTTGTCGGCCTGATGATGCCCCACCTGGTCCGCCTGGTGGTCGGCGGAGACAACCTGCGCGTCCTGCCCTTCTCGGCCTTTGCCGGAGCCGTCTTCCTGATCTGCGCCGATGCCCTCTCGCGCGTCGTCATGGCGCCCGAGGACATGCCCATCGGCGTCGTCACGGGCCTGGCGGGGGGCGTCTTCTTCATCTGGATGATGACGCGGCGGGGCCGCAGGGAATAGGATGGCGCCATGTCGGTCAAAGCGCTCCTCCTTGCGGCCTGCCTGGCGCCTTCGGTGGCAGAGGCCCATCCCCATGTCTTTCTGGACACGATGCTTGTCCTGACCTTTGACGACAGCCAAAGGCTGGCCTCGATCCGGGTGGCCTGGGCTTATGATGAATACTTCTCCATGTCGGTCTTTGCCGACATGGGGCTGGACAGCGACCTTGACGGCAAGCTGACCGAGGCGGAAGTGGAGCAATTGCAGGGTTTCAACACCGACTGGCCGCCGGGCTATGTCGGCCATCTTTACGTCGAAGCGGCGGGGGTCGATCAGCCGCTGTCCGGCCCGCTGGACGCCTCGATCCGGGTCGAGGAAGGGCGGATCCTCTCCTTCATCTCGCGCGATCTGGTGCAGCCGGTGAAGATCGGACCTGGGGGGCTGACGATCCGCAACTATGACCCCTATTACTACAACGAATTCACCCTGACCGCCCTGCCGATGATGAAGAATGCCCCGCCCGGCTGCTCCGCCCGGATCGAGGAGCCCGACCTCTCGGCGGCCGATCAGGCGCTGAAGGCCGAGTTGCAGAAGATCCCGGCGGGAGAAAGCATCGAGGGCGATTATCCGCAGGTGGGCAGGCTTTACGCCCAGACCCTGCGGATCACCTGTGAGGGGGCATAGGATGCGCTGGCTCCTGGCCCTGATCGGACTGATGCCCGGGGCGGCCGTCGCCCATCCGCATATGTTCATCCAGACCGCCGTCGCGGTGATCTTCGACGAGGCGGGCCTTGCCACGGGCATCCGGGTGACCTGGACCTATGACGACTATACCAGCCTTCAGGTCATGGCCGATGTCGGGATCACCGAGGATGCATCGGGCCAGCTTTCGGCCGAGCAACTGGCCGCGTTGAACGGCTTCGACATGGACTGGGACCCGGACTGGGACGGCGACAGCCACGCCAGGCTTGACGACAGGGCGCTGAGCCTCTCCGGCCCGCAGGACTGGACCGCAAGCTATGCCGATGGCGCGCTGTCCAGCACGCATCGGCGCGACTTCTCCCAGCCGCTGGACCTGCGCGACCATGTCCTGGGCGTGGCGAGCTATGACCCATGGTACTACGTCTTCTACGAGCTTTCGCCTGCCATCGAACTCGTCAACCCGCCGCCGGAGGCCGGTTGCCGCGCCATCTACCGCCCGGCCGACACGGCAAAGGCCAAACTGGACCTCGAGGCGCAGTTGCGGACCATGCAGGACAAGGCCGAGGTGGAATTCCCCGCCGTGGGCAAGAACTTTGCAGCGGAGGCATGGATCATATGCGCTTCAGGCACTTAGCTCCGGGTCTGGCGGTCGTGGCGGTCTTGCTGGCGATCTGGGCGGCGGGGGGGCTGACGGCGCTGGAGTCCTCGGCCATCGAGGCGCAGCGCCAGATGCAGGACGCCCTGGCCGAGGCGATCCGCCATATCAAGCGCCAGGAGCCCGGCGCCATGGCGGGGCTCCTGGGCCTGTGCTTCACCTATGGCGTGCTGCATGCGGTGGGGCCCGGCCATGGCAAGGTGCTGATCGGCGGCTATGGGCTGGGCCAGCGCGTGCCCTGGCTGCGGCTGTCGGTGCTGGCCGTCGCGGCCAGCCTGGCGCAGGCCGCGACGGCGGTGGGGCTGGTCTTTGTGCTGGTGGGGATCCTGGGCTGGAAGCGCGATGCCTCGCAGGCCATCGGCACCGAGATCCTCTCGCCCCTGGGCGCGGTGGTCATCGGGCTTTTGGGGCTGTGGCTGGTCTGGCGCGGGGGGCGGCGCGCCTTTGCGCCCCGGGCCAAGCCCCATGACCACCACCACGATCATGACCATGACCATGACCACAGCCAATGCAGCCATGCCCATGCCCCCAGCCTTGAAGAGGTCGAAAAGCTGCACAGCCTGCGCGATGCCGTGGTCCTGATCCTCGGCATCGCCCTGCGGCCCTGCACCGGGGCGCTTTTGCTCTTGATCCTGACCTGGCAACTGGGGATCGCCACCGCGGGCATCGCCGGGGCCTTTGCAATGGGCCTTGGCACGGCAACGGTGACCGTGGGGGTGGCCGTGCTCGCCGTCTTTGCCCGCGAAAGTGCCCTGTCGAGCCTGCCCGGCCAGCTCGCCGCCCGGACCCTGCCCTGGATCGAGATGCTGGCAGGGATTGTGGTCGTGCTGATCGCCTATGGCCTTTACGCCGCCCCGGCGTGAGGACCCTACTGGCCCTCGCAGATCGGCAAGGGCTGGGCCGGGGCCGGGGGGTGCTCCTTGGCGTAACGCGCGATCAGGGGCCCCAGCTCCGCCTCCGACCAATAGCGCGGCTGGCCTATGGATTTCAGGCAACCCGCATCCCAATAGCCCCTCCCCGCAGCCGCGATATCGGCGGCCTCGGGATAGATGTAAAGCGTCGTGGGCTGATCCTGGACGAGGGAGAGGATCTCGGCCGCATCCCCCGGCGTCCAACTGGTGCAGCCATTGCTGCGCCCGGCCGCGTAATCGACGAGGTCCCCGAGGGGCACAAAGCCCTCGGCATCGGCATGGGGGCTTTCGGGGGCCCTCATCCGGCATTGATTGCGCACCAGGACCGCCGCATGGCCGCCGATGGCGCGGGCGCGGGCATTGGCGGTCTCATTGACCCCTTCGAATTGCAGGAAAGAGCGCATCAGCGGCGTCATCTGCCCCTTCGCGCGGTAATAGCCCTTGAACGAGGTCCGCGTCTCGGCCGTCACATAGGCGCCCCCGGTGGTCAGGTTCGAGCCCTCGGCATTGCCGAAGTTCCGCGCGCATTGCTTGCCGTTCGAGAAATCCGCCAGCCCCTTCAGGTTGCGCCCGCTGCCATGACCCGACGAGACCGCGCGGAAGGTCTGGCTGTCCTCGCAAATCACGAAAAACCGCCGCCCCACCGAGCCGTCGTCCAGAAGATGCGGCCGCGTGGCATCCATGGCGAAGAAGCAGGGGTTGGAGACCCGCCCCTCCTTTTGGTTGCGCTGGTGCAGCGCCCGGGCGCGGTCAAGCACGACGGGGGCGATCTGGCCGTCCTTCAGCCCGACATGGGGGCTCAGCCAGGCCGGAACCTCCTCGGCCAAGGCAGGAGGGCAGGCCAGAAGGGCCAGCAGGGGCAAAAGGCGGAAGGGTCGGGGAAGGGTCATCATGCCGGGCGCTTGGAAGGGATGCCGCGATCATGCCGTCCGGCTTGGCAGATGACAAGCTGCAGCACCCTGGACCTCCGCCGTCCATCCACCGCCGCGATGCAAGGTCAAGCGCCCCCGATGGGCGGCTCACCTTGCCCCGGGCCCGGATCGCCTCCAGGGCGGACAGCGCAGCTTCGGGGAAACCGGATCGCATGACAGCGCTTCGGCGATGGCCCCGGCTTCGCCTTGGCAGAGCGGCCGGCCCCGCGCTGGCTGCCGATGCGACTTGACCCTCTGGCGACCAAATCCGTGCCTTCTCCTGCCTGTCGCGGGAAAGGGCGCCCGTCCCGCTCCGGGCGTCAGACCGGTCCGGGGCCTGCAAGACCGCCGCAACTTCCCCCCTGGCGGCAGCCTAGCCCGGTTGGGTCAGCGCGCCGAAGGCCGCCCAGGTGGCCGCCCAGGTCGCGGGCAAGGTCTTGCAGGCGGCCAGCAGAGCCGGGCGGTCGGCGGCGACCGCAGCGGCCTCTGCCCGGGCGAATTCCTCGCACAGGCGCTTGGCGCCCACGACGGCGGCAGCGCCGACAGAGGCATGCAAAAGCGCGGCCATCGTGTCGAATGGGTCCGTTTCGACCCCGCCTTCGACGGCGGCCAGGGTCTTTTCCACATGGACACGGAAGGTCTCCAAGAGCCGCCCGAAGCCCCCGCCATCGGTGATCTGGCGCAGGTCCTCCAGCCGTTCCCTGTCAAGGAGGTCGTCCGAGGCCGGGGCCGCGCCCGGGGCGGGGTCGGCGCCCTGCGCCAGGGCCTCGGCCAGGCTGCGGGTCGAGAGGGGCTTCGCCAGCCAGCCGTCCATGCCGGATTCGGCAAAGCGGTCCATGGCGTCGGGGCGGACATGGGCGGTCACGGCCAGGATTCGGCTGGCGCGCGAGGCGCCGCCCATGCGGATCACGGTGGCGGCGGTCCAGCCATCCATCAAGGGCATCGAGAGATCCATCAGGATCAGGTCGAAGCGCTTGGCCCGGGCCTTCTCCACCCCCTCGCCGCCATCGACGGCCAGGGTGACGCGGTGGCCGAGGTGGGTCAGCATATCCTCCAGCACGATGCGGTTGGTCTCGTTGTCCTCGACCACCAGGACGTCAAGCGCGGGGGTGACGGGAAGGTCGGCCTGTCCCGCCTGCGGGGCGGTGTCCCGGGCCTCGGCCTTGCGCAGGGGCAGCCGCAGCCAGAAGCAGCTGCCCTGCCCCGGCTCGCTTTCGACGCCCACCTCGCCCGACATGGCGCTGGCCAGGCGGCGCGAGATCGCAAGCCCCAGGCCCGTCCCCCCGACCGAGCGGCCGAAGGAGGGATCGACCATGACGAAATCCTCGAAGATGCGCTCCTGGTCGGTCTCGGCGATGCCGATGCCCGTATCGGTGACCCGCAACTCCAGCTCGACCTGGTCGGGCGAGACGGGCAGGACCTCGGCCTCGACCGTGATGCTGCCCTGGTCGGTGAACTTGATCGCATTCGAGACGAAGTTCTGCAGGATCTGCCCGATGCGGAAAGGATCGCCCATCAGAGGGGGGAAGCTGCCCAGCATCTCGACCTCGATGCCCAGGCCCTTTTGCGCGGCTTGCGGGCGCAGGGGATCGACCAGGGTGGCGACCAGCGCGGGCAGGTCGAAGCGGTCGTCCAGCACGCCGCTGGCCCCGGCATCGACGCGGCTGATGTCCAGGACGTCGTTGACATGGCGCAGCAATTGCCGGGCCGAGTTGCGGGCCAGCGTCAGGAAGCGCTCTTGCCTGGGCTCCAGCCTGCCACGGCCCAGGACCTCCAGCGCGCCGATCACGCCGTTGAGGGGGGTGCGCATCTCGTGGCTCATCACGGCGATGAAGCTGGTCTTGGTGCGTTCGGCCGCCTGGGCCTCGTCGCGCGCGGCCACCAGGGCCGCTTCGGCCGCGCGCGCCTGCGAGATGTCGCGCAGATAGGCGATGAAGATCATCCCCTCGGGGCTGTCATTGCTGGCGATGGAAAGCTCGACCGGGAACTCCTCGCCATTCCGCCGCATGGCGGTGATCTTGATGCGGCCCGCATCGACGACATGGCGGATGCCGGTGGTCTTCATCCGCTCCATCCCCGCCTCATGGGCGGCGCGGTGCTGGGGCGGGATGATCAGGCTCGAGAGGGGCTGGCCCACGGCCTCGGCGCGGGCATAGCCGAAGATCGTCTCGGCGGCGGCGTTGAAGTCGACCACCCGGCCATCCATCCCCGCCACGATCACCCCGTCCAGCGAGGTTCCCACGGTGGCCGCCAGCCGCGAGGTGATGCGCTGCACCTCTCGCGCGCGGCGCCCGGCCTGGCGGTTCAGCGTCACGACAAGGCCCAGAAGACCGAGGAGCAGCAGAACCAGCGTCACGCTGGCAATGGCAAGCCTTTGCAGCATCCCCGAAAGGCTCGCACGGCGCGCGTCCTCCATGGCCGCATTGACGTCGATGACCTGGATCGCCGTGGCCCGCAGGTCCTGCCGCAGGGCGCCCACCTGCTCCACCACCTGGGGCAAACCGGCGCGCAAGGAGACCTCGTCCCCGTCGATCAGGGCGGCGGTCTCGTCCATGAAGGCCCGCATCTGCGTCTTCAAGGGCGTGACCGCGTCCGACAGGCCAAGACGGGCGAACATCGAGCCCTGCATGACCGTGGCCGCCCGGTTGTAGAAGAGATCGAAGCGCATCTTGAGGTCACCGAGGTCAGAGCCCGGCACGGCAAGGGCCAGCCGGGCCGCGGCCTCGAAGCGGACGACGTCCAGCTCCATCTGCGTGACATTCCAGTGCAGGCTGTCGATCGGCTCTTCCTGCAGCCGTTTCAACTCGCCCCGCAGCTGCACGACCAGGACGACGATGGCCACGAAGGCCATGGCGCTCAGCGTCACCAGCGAGACGCGCAGCCAGCGCAGCCGCGCAGAGGCTGCGGGCAGGGGTTGCGTCGCTGGCAGGGTCGCAGCCTGGGTCAGTTTGCGATCTCGATCCGGTTCAGTTGCCAGATCGAGCGGGCATAGGTCTGCTCGGTCCGGTAAGAGGCCACGTCGTCAAAGGGATAGATCAGCCAGACCGGTCCCTTGTCGCGGCGCGACATGGGCTCTCCGTCGGCCAGATAGGCGAGGAGAGGGCCATCCTCCCTGGCATCGGCGGCGGGCATGGTGATCGTGTAATCGTTCAGCGCGGTCAGTTTCACGGTCGCGCCCTTGGCCCCGGACGCCGCCAGGAGGTCACGCAGCAGGACGCCCGAATAGGTCGCGGTTCCCTCGGTCCAGATGGTCGAGGTGGTGAAGGAATGCTGCGGCAGGCTGTCCAGCAGCCTCTGATCCAGGGCCAGGACCTCTGCGCCGTTCAGGGTCGAGATCGCGCCCGAGACGGTCAGGATCACCTCGCCCTGCGGCGCAGGCAGGGTATCGGCCAGGGCCGCCCCCGCCATCAGGGCGCAGGCCCCCGCGAGAATGGTCGCCCTCAGGTTCTTGATCATCCGCATCCTTGCCCCCGCACCAGCTTTCCCTGCTTTTATCACGCGCAGGCTGCGCCGTCGCCGGGTCAATCGGACATGCGCCTATCCCTTCGGATAGGTCAGAAGAGGCCCGCCTCCTTGGCGATCATCGCGGCCTGGGTGCGGTTGCGCGCATCGATCTTGCGGTAGAGCGTCTTCACATGCAGCTTCACGGTGACCTCTTGCAGGTTCAACTCGCGGGCGATCTCCTTGTTGGCCAGGCCCCGGCAGAGAAGCCGCAGCACTTCCGTCTCGCGCTGGGAAAGCTGAGCGCCGCCCAAGGCGGCGGCGGTCTGCTCGCGCTCGGTCATCAGGGACATGGGGGCATAGATCTCGCCCGCCGCCATGAAGCGGATGGCGGCCAAGAGCGTGCGGGTCGCCATGGTCTTGGGCAGGAAACCGGCCGCCCCCTCGGCCAGGGCCTGTTCGGCCACGGCGCGCGGCGCGGTGCCCGACAAAAGCGCCACCGGGATCCCGGGACAAGCCGCCCGCATCGCGGCAAGGCCACCGAGGCCATTCATCCCCGGCATCGTGTAATCCAGCAAGATCAGGTCCGGCTTGGCCGCCGTGGCCGCCTGCAGGGCCGCCGGAAAGTCTGAAGCCACATCGACCTCGATGCCCGGTTCCGCGCGCAGGAAGGCGGCAATCGTGTCACGCACAAGCTCTTGGTCATCCGCCAGCAATATCTTCATCTGTCCTCACGCGCTTTGACTGCAATACCCCAATACGACGCCACCCGGCCTAGTCGTCCTTCAGGCTTTCGATCAGCGTGATCGGTGTCAAGACCCCGCCGAGCAGTTGAAGGCTGGGAAGTATCTCGCCGATGGCCACATTCCAGTCACCCAGGGCCGAGCGCGGCACGAAGACCACGTCACCGGGCTCCAGCGGGAAATCGAGGCCCCGCCCGGTCAGCATCCGTGTCGCATCGACCACGATCAGCTCGCCTTGCGTGGGCGAGGCGGTGCGGATGATGCGGATCTCGCTGGAAAGCGCCTGTCCCGCCGTGGTGCCCCCGGCGATGGAGATGACCTGCAACAGCGTCCGCCCCTCGGTCCCGAAGGCCACGGCCTGGGGGCGCTCGACGGCGCCGAGGACATAGACCGACATATCCTCCTTGCGCGGCGCGAAAAGCACGTCGCGCGGCTTCATCCAGACGTTCTGCTCGAAGGCGCCATTGCGCAAAAGGGCGTTCAGGTCGACGGTGCAGATCCGGTCGTCGCGCAAGAGGCGGGCGCCGGGCAGATAGGCGTCCTGGCCCAGGCCACCTGCCAGGGCCACGGCCTCCAGCACATTGGTCGCGCCCTTCATATAGCGCACGCCGGGTTCGCGGAATTCGCCGAGGAAATAGAGCGGCGCGCTTTCCGCCCCGATCAGTTCGACCGTGACCCAGGGGTTGATGAAATCATCCGCATAGGCCTCTTTCAGCTCGGCCTGGATCTCGCGCGTGGTCTTGCCGCCGACCTGGACCAGCTCGACGATGGGCAGCTGCACGAAGCCCGCGTCATCGACGCGCGCGGTGATGTCCGAGAGGCCCTCTTCGCCGAAGATGTTGAACTTCAGGTTGTCGCCCGGGCCGATGCGATAGCCCTCGGACGGCGCCAGCCCCGACCCGCCCTTGACCCCCGCCGCCAGCCGCGACGACCCGCAGGAGGGCCCGCCGCTGCGCGCCACGGCCGGGGCGCTGACCGCCATGCGTTCGACCACGCCATCCGAGCGCAAGCTTCCGGTCGGCGGCACCGGCGTGCAAGCGCCCAGAGACAGGGAGGCCAGCACCCCCCCTATCCACAAGAATAGTCCCCTGCCCCTGATGCCCATCCCGCCAATCCCGATTTGCCAAAGCGCTCCCTTTGGCCGCCAAACCTATCCCGCCTCGCAGCGGACGCGCCGATCAGGGCCGGATAACTCCAGTGTCGTCAACAGCTTTCGAAGGCAGCCCTCATGATCACTCTTCTGAATGCAGCGCCCGACACGGGCAACCAGGGCGTCAGCGCGCTGTGCCTTTCGGCGCTGGCGGGGTTGGCGGCGCGCCAGGCGGGGCCGCTCGCCGTGGCCGACCATGGGCGCGGCGTGCGGCTCTGCGACATGGGGGTGGCCCGGGTCAGCCGCCTGGGGCTGACCCACAACCGCCGCTTCTGGCGCGGCGACAGCCTGGCCACGGTGCGGCTTTTGGCGCGGATCGGGGGAGGCCCCAGCGCCTCGGCCCGGATGATCGCGGGGTCGCGGGCCATCCTCGATGTCTCGGGCGGGGACAGTTTCACCGACCTTTACGGGCCCCACCGCTTTCGCGCCATGGTGCTGACGAAACGGCTGGCCTTGGACAATGGCCTGCCGCTGATCCTTCTGCCGCAGACCCTGGGGCCGTTCCGCGACCCTGCCAACCGGGCCGAGGCCCTGGGCATCCTCTCCGCCGCCCGCGCCGTCTGGGTCCGCGATGCGGCGAGCTTCGCCTTCCTGCAAGAGGCCCTGGGGCCGCGCTTCGATCCCGAGCGTCACCGTCTTGGGCTGGACATGGCCGTGGCGCTCCCCGCCCAGGCGCCCAAAGACCTGCCCGCGCCTTTGCAGGACTGGCTGACGGGCGGTGCGGTGGCGGGGCTGAATGTCTCGGGCCTTCTGGTGCAGGACGCCCCGGGGGCGCAGGCCACCTTCGGCCTGGCCGAGCGCCACGATGCCCAGATCCTGGCCGCCGCCCGCGCCGTGCTGGACCATGACGCTGCCTTGCGGCTTCTCTTGATCCCCCATGTCCACCGCGACCTCGACCATCCCGAAAGCGACCTCGCGGCCTCCTTGGCGCTGAAGGCGCGGCTGGACGGCGATTACCCGGGGCGGGTCCAGGTCCTGCCCGGGCGCCTCGATGCCATGGCGCTGAAAGGGGTGCTCTCGCGGCTGGCCTGGTTCGCGGGGGCGCGGATGCATGCGACGATCGGCGCCTTTTCCTCGGGCACGCCGACCTTGGGCCTTGGCTATTCCGACAAGGCCGAAGGGGTCTTCGCCCAATGCGGCATCGGCGACCATGTGGCGGACCTCCGCCAGCTGAACGCCCAGGCCCTGGCCCGATCCGTCCGCGCCTCGCTCGCCAAGGTCGAGGCGACGCGGGCCGACCTCGCCCAACGGCTCCCCGGCCTGCTGGCCCGGGCCGAGGCGCAGATGGATGCCATCGTCGCCCAGATCGGGGCCTGAGATGCAGCTTCTCCCCCGTCTCATCGGCTGGTCGGTGCCGCTACTGTCCGAGGCGGCGGCGCTCTTGCGCTCCGCCCTCCTCGCCCGGCTGATCGGCGGCGAGGAGCTGGGCCGCGCCATGGTCCTGACCCTGGTCCTGCGCCTGGCCGAGATGATCAGCGACATCGGCATCGACCGCTTTGTCATGCAGCACCGGGGCGCCATCCCGGCGCGGCTTCTCGCGGCGCTGCATGGGGCGAGCCTGGTGCGCGCCCTTGGGATGGCTGTGCTTTTGGCCGCCCTGGCCTGGCCCATGGCGGTCAGCATGGCCGACGGGGCCACGGCCTTGACCTATGCCGCGCTGGCCCTCGTGCCGCTCTTGCGGGGGATGATGCACCTGGGCTTCCGCCTGGCCGAGCGCGATATGCGGCTCCTGCCCCTGGCGGTGGTCGAGGGCGGCGCGATCCTTGCCATGCTGGCCACCCTGCCCCTGGCCGCGCTGCTCTGGGGCGATCACCGGGCGATGCTGGTGGTGATGCTGGTGCAGGCGGGGGCGGCGGTCTTGCTCTCGCATCTCGTGGCATGGCAGCCCTATCGCATCGTCCTGAAGCGCGAGGTCCTGGGCGAGGTCCTGGGCTTTGGCGCGCCCCTGGTGGTCAATGCGGGGCTGATGTTCCTGACCTTCCAGGCCGACAGGCTGATCGTGGCGGGCTGGTATGGCTGGAGCGCCGTGGCGGTCTATGGTGTGGCCTTGCAGCTGGCGACGCTGCCCGCGCAGATCGCGGGAAGGGCGGCGGGGTCGCTCTTGGCGCCGCGCCTGCGCGGGCTGACCGGGGCCGCCCTGACCGAGGTCTCGCGCCAGGCCCTGGCCGGGCATGTTATGCTGGCCCTGGCCTTTGCCCTGGGCTTTGCCCTCCTGGCCCCGCCTGCCATCGCGCTGGTCTATGGCCCCGCCTTCCGCCCCGATGCCGCCCTGGCCCTGGCCCTGGGCCTGGCGGCAGCGGCCCGCATCCTGCGCACCCCCCTCTCGCAACTGGCCCTGGCCCTTGGCCGGACCGGAGACCCCGCCCGCGCCAATCTCTGGCGCGCCGGGGCCCTGGTCCCCGCCCTGGCCCTGGCCGTGCTGGGCCAGCCCCTGACACTGATCGCCGCCGCAGCAGCCCTGGGCGAGGCCGCCGCCACCGCCCGCGCGCTGCACCTGGCCCGCGCGGTCCTCTTTCCCTCTCGTCTGAAAGCCCAAGCATGACCCGTTCCGACCCCATCTCCCGCGCCGTGGCCTGCAACCTTTGCACCGGCTTTGGCGCCTGCGCCGGAGCCTTCCCAAAGGCCATCCGCATGGTCGAAGACCCGGTCCACGGCCGCCGCCCCGTGGTCGCAGCCACGGCCGAGGCCCGTGCGGCGGCCGTCCGGGCCGCCGAGCTCTGCGCCGGGATCGGCGCCGATTTCACCACCCTGCCCGCCCATGACGGCTTCGGCCCCGTCCTCGGCGCCTGGGAGGGCCATGCCGCCGATCCCGAGATCCGCCATCGCGGCTCCTCCGGCGGGGCGGTCACCGCGCTGGCGCTCTTTGCGCTGCAAAGGGGGCTGGTGGGCGGCGTGGCCCATATCGCCGCCCGCCGCGATGACCCGCGCCTGAACGAGACGGTGATGAGCCGCGACCGTGCGGGGCTCTTGCGCGGGGCGGGCTCGCGCTATGCCCAGGCCAGCCCGGCCGAGGCCCTGGGGGCGATTGCGGCGGGCAACGACCGGGTGGCCTTCGTGGGCAAGCCCTGCGACGTGGCCTCGGTCGCCAAGGCCAAGGCCGATCCGGACCCGGCCGCAAAAATCCCCCTGACCATCGCGATCTTCTGCGCAGGCGCGCCGAACCTGGTGGCGACCGACCGGCTCCTGGACCGCCTCGGCGTCCCCAAGGAGGCCAAGCTGACCGACCTGCGCTATCGCGGCAATGGCTGGCCCGGGATGATGCAGGCGCGCTTCCGCGACGCGCAGGGCGTCGAGCGCGAAAGCCGCGCCATCTCTTACGCCGCCGGCTGGGGCAATATCCTGCAATCCGAACGCCGCTGGCGCTGCCGCATCTGCACCGACCACACCGGCGCCTTCGCGGATATCTCGGTGGGCGATCCCTGGCACAACCCGCCCGAGGGCAAGACCGAGGCGGGCCGCTCCCTGATCGTGGCGCGGACGCCCGAGGGCCTGCTTTTGGTCCAGGAGGCGCTTGCGGCGGGGGTCCTGGTGGCCAGGGCCCAGCCGCGCGACGTGATCGCGCGCGCGCAGCCGAACCTCGTCGCCACGCAGGGCGCGGTCTGGGGCCGCAGGCTGGCCATGCGCGCCTTTGGGCTGGCGGTGCCGGAGGATCGGGGCCTCGGCCTCTTTGCCGCCTGGATGCAGCTGCCGTGGCGGGCAAAGCTCTCTTCGGTCGCAGGCACGGTCAGGCGCATCCTGAGGCAGCGGCTCTGGCGTCCGGTGGTGGTAAGGGGGATGAAGGAATGACCCTGTCCGAGGCCATGGCCCCGGGGCGGCCCAACAACCTGCATGCCCTGAGGCTGGGGCTGGCCGGTGCGGTGATCCTCAGCCACGCCTGGCCCCTGGCGCAGGGCGCGGGCACGCCAGAGCCGCTGGAAACCCTGACCGGCCATTCCCTCGGCGGCTGGGCCGTGGCGGGGTTCTTCTTCCTCTCGGGCCTTTTGATCAGCCGCAGCGCCCAGCGCCATGGGCCCCGCGCCTTCTGGATGGCAAGGGCGCGGCGCCTCCTGCCGGGCCTTGGCTTCGCGCTGATCGTGACGCTGATGCTGGCCGCAGCCTCCGGGGCGGAGCTGACCCCGGGGAACACCACGGCCTATGTCTCTCGCGGCCTCACCCTGGTCTCCCTGGAGCATCACCTGCCCGGCGCCTTTTCAGCGGCCCCGATGCCGGGCCTGGTGAATGGCCCGCTCTGGAGCCTCGCCCATGAGGTCGCGGCCTATGCGCTGTGTTTCGGCGCCGTGCGCTTGGGGCTCCTGCGGCACCGGGGAGTGCTGCTCGCGGCCGCGCTGGGGCTTTGGGCGCTGCCTGACCTGCCCGGGCGGCTTGCGACCTTCGCACCGCTCTTCCTCGCCTTTGCCTTCGGGATGCTGGCCCAGGCTTGGGACAGGCTCAGCCTCTCGCCGCTTGTCACCCTGGGCCTCCTGGCGCTTGCGCCCCTCGGCTGGCCCTTTGCGGTGGTAGCGCTTGGCCATGGGCTTTTGGTCCTGGCCTTCCGCCTGCCCGCAAGGCCCCTGCGCCAGGACCTCTCCTATGGACTATACCTGATGGGCTGGCCCGTGGCGCAAAGCCTCATGCACCACCTGCCCGGGCTTTCTGCGCCCGTCCTGGCGCTTTGCACCCTGGCCGCGACCCTGCCCCTGGCCTGGGCCAGCTGGCACCTGGTCGAGCGCCCCCTGTCCCTCTCCCCGCAAAGGGCCTGAGCCATGGCAAAGCGCAAAGGCACCGTCTTCGGCGTGCCCGTGGTCGTGGCGCTGTTCTTCCTTGGCATGATGATGCCGACCTCGGTGGGCATCAGCCTCGGGGGCCTCAGGCTCTCGGTCTACCGGGTCGTGCTCTTGGTCATGTTCCTGCCCATGCTGATCACGCTCTTCTCAGGGCGGTGCGGCAAGCCGCATCTCTTCGACGCCCTGGCGCTTGGCCATGCGGCCCTCGCGCTCGTCTCGCTGATCCATTGGGGAGGCCTGCAGCAAGGCCTCGAATCCGGCGGCATCTATATCGTGGAATTCGCGGGCGCCTACCTTCTGGGCCGGCTTTACATCCGCAGCTCCGAGGACTTCCGCGCGCTGGCCCGCGCCTATGTCGTGACCGTGGTGGGCATGCTGGCCTTCACCATCCCCGAGGCCCTGACCTCGGTCCATATCCTGCATGACGGGATCGCCGCCGTGACCGGAGGCGCCCCCGCCCCCTATATCGACCAGCGCATGGGGCTGGAGCGCACTTTCGGCCCCTTCGACCACCCGATCCTTTACGGCGTCTTCTCGGCCTCGGCCTTCTCCCTGGCCTATTTCGTGCTGGCCGAGAAGCGCCTGACCAACGGACGCGGCATGGCGCTGGTCTTGGGCGTGGCGCTGGCCACTTTCCTCTCGGCCTCGGGCGGGCCCTATGTCGTCTTGATGATGCAGGCCTTCGTGGCGGGCTGGGAGAGGGTCATGGGCCGCCTCCCGACCCGCTGGAAACTGCTTTGGGCGCTCTTTGCGGTGATCTACGCCTGCATCGACCTCTTTTCCAACCGCACGCCCTTTCATGTCTTCGTCACCTATTTCACCTTCTCCACCGTCTCGGCCTATAACCGCATCCTTCTGTTCGAGTTCGGCACGGCGGAAGTCGCACGCCATCCCTGGCTCGGGGTGGGGCTGGGAGACTGGGTGCGCCCGGTCTGGATGTCGGACAGCATGGACAACTTCTGGCTTCTGATCGCCATGCGCTATGGCCTGCCCGCCTGGGCGCTGTTGGTGGGGCTGATGCTGGGGCTGGTCTGGGCCGTGGGGCGCAGGAAGGGCCTGCCCGAGCCCTGGAAGCGCGCCCGCCATGCCTGGGCCTTTACGCTCTTCGGCATCACGGTGGCGGCGGCCACGGTGCATCTGTGGAACGCGCTCTTCGTGCTCTTCCTCTTCCTGATCGGCTCGGGCGCCTGGCTCTACGACGCGCGGCTGCCCAAACGGATAGGTCAGCCCCCCCGCCTGGGCCCCCCCGCCCCCCGCCTGCGCCCGCCGCCTGAGCGGCTCTTCTGATACCCCGGGCCGACAGCAAGGAGAACCGGAATGGACCTGTCCATCGTCATCGTGAACTGGAACACGCATCAGATGCTGCGCGATTGCCTTTTGTCGGTCGAGGCCGGGCTGGGCGCCCTGCGGGCCGAGGTCTTCGTCGTCGACAATGCCTCTTCCGACGGATCGCAAGCCATGGTGACCCGCGATTTCCCCCAGGTGCGGCTGATCTGCAATGCGGCCAACCTGGGCTTTGCGGCCGCCAACAACCAGGCGCTGAGGCTGGCCCGGGGGCGGCATGTGCTGCTTCTGAACACCGATACCCTGGTCCATGGCCGGGTCCTGCCCGAGGCGGTGGCCTTCCTCGACGCCCATCCCAAGGCCGGCATCCTCGGCCCCCGCATCCTGAACCGCGATGGCTCGCTCCAGGGCTCGGCCTCGGCCTTCCCCTCGCTTTACCGCCTGGCGCGGCAGACCTTGGGCCTGCACAAGGCCGAGGCGCCGAACATGGGCCGCCAAGGCGCCCATGAGGCCGAGGTCATCTCGGGCTGCGCCATGTTCGTGCGGGCCGAGGCCATGGCAGAGGTAGGCCTCCTCGACGAGGCCTTCTTCTTCTACGGCGAGGAAACCGACTGGTGCCGCCGCTTCTCCCGCGCGGGTTGGGCCGTGGTCTTTGCCCCCGTCGGAGAGGTCACCCATTTCGGCGGCGGCTCGGTGCGGCGGCTGAACCACCGCCGCGACCTGATGCTGACCGAGGGCACGGTGCGGCTCCATGCCAAGCACTCGGGCCCCCTGGGGGCGCTGGCCTGTTTCGCGCTTCTGGCGGTCTTCAACGCCTCCCGCGCCCTGGGCTGGGGGCTGATGGCGCTGGCGCGTCGCCCCGATGCCGCCGCCCGGGCCCGCCATTTCGCCGGGGTCATGGCGGGCTTTGCGAAAGCCTGGCCGAAAGGAGCCCGCGCATGAAGATCCTGCTGATCGCCCCCAATATCGACGGCACCGATGTGGGCGAGGCCTTCGTCGCCTTCAAATGGGCCCAGGCCCTGGCGCCGCTGGTTTCCCTCACCGTCCTCTCCTTCGAGCGCCCGGGTCGCGCGCCCCTTGCCGAGCAACTCCCCGGCATCCGGGTCGTGACCTGGCCCGAGCCCGCCTGGGCGCGGCGGCATGAGCGGTTGAACGCCATGCTCAAACCCGCCTGGCCCATCTTCGCCGCCCATGTCCGGCACTGGATGGCAGAGGCCCTGAACCGCGGGGAGCGCTTCGACCTCGCCCATCAACTGATGCCCCAAGCCGCGCGCTATGCCTCGCCCCTGCGGCACTTCGCACTGCCCTATGTGATCGGCCCCCTGGGCGGCGCGCTGGACACGCCCGAGGCCTTCCGCGCCGAGACCGGTTCGGCGCCGCTTTTCACAAGGCTGCGGGCGCTGGATGCCTTCCGCTTCCGCAATGACCCCTGGCTGAGGGCGAGCTATGCCAAGGCCGCCTGTGTCCTCGGCGTGGCGCCTTACGTGGCCGAGGTCCTCTCCGACATCCCGCTGCAGCGCTTCGAGCCGATGCTGGAGCTCGGCATCGACGATGTCGAACCCATCTGCCCCCGGCCCCTGGTGCCGGGCGCCCTGCGCCTGTTGCATGTCGGGCGCGGCGTCCGGACCAAGGGTCTGCGCGATGCCATCCGCGCCATGGCCCATCTGCGCGACCTGCCCGGCGTGACCCTGACCTCGGCCGGGGCGGGCGAGGAGATCGCCCTGGCCCAGGCCGAGGCACAGCGTCTCGGGGTCGCCGACCGCGTCACCTTCCTCGGCCGCCAACCCCGTGCGGCGATCGAGGACCTCTATCGCAGCCATGACGCCTTCCTCTTCCCCTCCTTCCGCGAACCGGCGGGCGGGGTGCTCTACGAGGCGATGCGCCATGGCCTGCCGGTGATCACGGCCGCGCGCGGGGGGCCGGATTACATCGTGGACGACAGCTGCGGATTGCGCCTGCCCGTCACCACGCCCGAAGACTTCGCCCGCGCCATCGCAGGCGCCATCCGCCGCCTGCAGGGCGATCCGGTCAAGCTTGCGGCGCTTGGGCGCGGGGCCAGGGCCAAGGTCCTGGCCGAAGGGCTCTGGTCGGCCAAGGCCAAGCGCCTCGTGGCG
The DNA here is from genome assembly GCF_009925085.1 of Stagnihabitans tardus. Lineage (GTDB taxonomy): Bacteria > Pseudomonadota > Alphaproteobacteria > Rhodobacterales > Rhodobacteraceae > Stagnihabitans > Stagnihabitans tardus. The sequence continues at coordinate 68,573 of NZ_JAABNR010000018.1, forward strand.
CTTTACGATCAGCTGCGGGAGGGGCCCATCCGGAAGCTCTCCTATCCGCAAGGATAGGAAAACCACCCCGCCGCGCCGCCTGAAATCCGTTTGATCCCAGGCACTTAATTCGACCCCATGTTACAAGATCAGCAGTGAAACCCCGCTTTCCGGAGAACCCGATGCCCCCTTTCCGCCGCCCACTTCGCCGCAAACGCCGCGTGCTTGCCGTAGCCTCTGGCGGCGGCCATTGGGTCCAGCTCTTGCGCCTGCGCCCGGCCTTCGAGGGGGCAGAGGTGCATTACGCCACGGTCGACCCCTCCGCCCGCGAGACGGTGGCCCCGGCGCCCGTGCATCTTTACCCCGATGCCAACAAGGACACCAAGCTGCGCCTGCTTCTGACCGCGCTGCGGCTGGCCGTGATCGTGGCGCGGGTGAGGCCCGATGTGGTGATCTCGACCGGGGCGGCGGGAGGGTATCTCGCGATCCGCATGGCGCGACTTCTGGGCGCGCGGACCGTCTTCCTCGATTCCATCGCCAACACAAGGCAGCTCTCGGTCTCGGCCCGCCTGGCGCAGAGGGCGGCTGACCTGGTGCTGAGCCAATGGCCCGCCGTCGCCGCCCGTTCGGGCGCAGAGTACCGCGGCGCCGTTTTGTGACCCCCAGTTTTTGAACCGAGAAAGGGACAGAGATGATCTTTGCCACCGTGGGCACGCAGCTGCCCTTCGACCGCCTGCTTCTGGCCCTGGACACCTGGGCCGCGATGCACCGCGATGTGCCGGTCCTGGCCCAGACCGGGGCCAGCGACACGACCTATGCCCATCTGACCTGCCAGAACTTCATGGATCAGCGCCGCTATGCCGATTGCGTGGCCGAGGCCAGGGTCATCGTCTCCCATGCCGGGATGGGCTCGATCCTGACCGCGATCGAGGCGGGCAAGCCGGTCATCCTGATGCCGCGCCGCGCCGACCTGGGCGAGCACCGCAACGACCACCAGCGCGACACGGCGGCCGAGATGGCGGCGCTCTCCAACGTCACCGTGGTCGAGGACAGCACGGCGCTGTGCCAGGCGCTGAACGCGGCCCTGGCGCGGGGCAAGGACGCGAAACTGGCGGCCTCCAGCGCCGTGGCACCGACGCCCCTGCTGGAGGCCCTGCGCGCCTTCATCTGGTCCGAAGAGGTCACCCCGGCCCCGCGCCGCCTTGGCCCCCTGTTGCGCGCATGAGACCCCTGGCCACCATCCTGATCCCGGCCTGGAACGAGGCCACGGTGATCGCCCGCAGCCTGAAGGGCCTCGGGACAGGGCGGTTTCGGATCGTCGTCATCGCCAATGCCTGCACCGATGACACGGCCGAGGTCGCCCGCCGCGCCGCGCCCGGGGCCCTGGTGCTGGAGACGCCCATGCCCGGCAAGTGCCATGCGATGAACCTGGGGCTTGCCCATGCGGAGTCCGGGCTTCCGGTGGTCTTCCTCGATGCCGACCTGAGCGTTTCGGAGCAGGATGTGCTCGCGCTGATCGGGGGCTTGGCAGCGGGCAACACGCGGGCCGCCTGTGGCCGGATGGAGATCGACGCGGCCTGCGCTTCCCCCCTGGTGCGCGCCTGGGTCCGGGGCTGGCAGATGAACCCCTATTTCGTGCGCGGCAAGTTCGGCGGGCTCTTCGCCCTCTCGCCCGAGGGGGTCCGGCGCGTCTTTCCGCTGCCCGCCCTGACGGCGGATGACGAATGGATCCGCAGGGCTTTTGCGCCCGAGGAGGTGGCCTTCGTCCCCGCCTGCCGCTTTACCGCCCGCGCGCCCCGCAGCCTTGGGGCGCTGATCCAGACCCGCCGCCGGTCGCTGCGCGGCGCCCGGGCCGTCACGGCCCTTCGCCCGGCGCCCAAGGGCGAAGGCCCCCGTGCCATGCTGCGGGCGGCCCTGATGCGCCCCGCCCGCTGGCCCGACCTGGTGGTCTTTGCCGCCGTCATGCTTTGGGTGCGCCTGCTCCTGGCCCTGGAGCAAGGCAAGGCCACGACCTGGGAGCGCGACTTGACCAACCGTCTCCCCAACCCGGACGAAAGCTGATCCCATGAATGCCTTCACCGAGATCGAGATGGGGCCGACCGAGGCCCCCGAAGCGCCGCCCGAGGCGAGCCCCCTGGCGGGCCTGGTGCGCGCCATGCGGGGGCGCTGGCGCCAGGCGGGGCTTGCGGCGGCGCTTCTGGCGCCGGTCCTGGCCATGGGCGGCTATCTGTCGGGCGTCAGGCTTTACGAAAGCAACGCCATCCTGCGGGTCTTTCCGCAGGAGTCGAATATCCTCTACCGCACCGGGGATGACTCCGTGCTCAAGACCTTCGACAGTTTCGTGAAGGCCGAGACGACCTCGGTCGCCTCGAACCCGGTCATGGAACGCGCGCGGCTGACGCTTTTGGCCGACTGGCCCGACCTGGCCGCCGAGATGACGGCCCGCGACCTTGCGGGCTCGATCGAGATCAAGCGCAACGACAGTCTGATCACCCTGGCCACCAAGTCGCGCGATGCGGGCTTTGCGGCGGCCAAGGTCAATGCCGTGGTCGCGGCCTATCTGGACAGCCAGGCCGAGGCGGAAACCGCCCGCAGCGATGTCCGCCTGGCCGAGTTGCAGGCGCGCGAGACCGACCTGATCGCGCGGCAAGCCGATATCCGCCGCCGCACGCTGGAGGTGGGGGGCGAATATGGCATCGACGCTCTGGCCAAGGCCCATGTGGAAAAGATCGCGCAGATCGATGCGCTCGCCGCGCGAAGGGCCGAGGTCGAGGCGACCTTGGCCGCGCTGCGCACCGCAAGCGGGGACTCCTCGGCCGATATGTCGGACCAGGAGATCATGCGTGCCACCCTTTTGGACCGCGCCCTGGCCGATCTGAACTTCGAACGCTCGAAATACGAGGCGGACCTCTCGACCGCTTTGCTGCGCTATCCCGGCGACAGTCCCAAGGTGCGCGACCTGCACGAGCAGATCGCGGTCATCGACACGGCCATGGCCGAGCGGCGCGAGCAGATCAAGGTCCTGGGCCAGACCGGCGCCCTGACCGATACATCGGGCGCCGATCCCAAGGCCAACGAGGCCGAGATCGCGGCCCTTCTGGACAAGGTCACGGCGCAACTGGCCGCCGCCCGGGCCGAGGCCCGCGAGCTGAACGGCAAGCGCGCCGAGCTGGCCGCGCTGGAGGAAGAGGCCACGGATGTCCGCAAGCTCCTGGAGGAGACCTCCTCCGCGCTGGAGGTGATCCGGCTGGAAGCGGGGCGCGCACTGCCGGGCTATACCGCGATCCTCTCGCCGGCGACGGTCTCGGCCGATCCGGCTTCGGACAGCCGCAAGATGCTGGCGGCTGCGGGATTGGCGGGGGGTGGGGTCCTGCCCTTTGTCCTGGCGCTGGCCCTGGGGCTGATGTCGGGACGGGTGCGCCATTCGGATGCGCTGGCGCGCTTTGGTCACCTGGTGCCCGTGCTGCGCGTCGTGCCGCGCCAGGGCGCCTGCGTCTCGGAACCCGACCGGTTGCGCAATGCGCTGCAACTGCAGCCCCTGCGCCATCCGCAGAACCCGGGTCAGGCCCGCATCATCACCTTTGCGCGGCTCGACACGGGTGCCCCGGCCGAGGAGGCCCTGGCCCTGGCGCAGAGCTTCGTCAAGGCCGGCAGCCGGGTCCTGCTGATCGATGCCGACCTGGGCGCCAAGGGCTTGACCCGGGCGCTGGACCTGTCGGACCGGCCCGGCTGGCGCGAGGCGCTTTTGGGCCAGAAGATCCACCCCATCGCCCTGGCCTCTGGCCTTCAGGTCCTGCCCGCGGGCTATGATCCGAGGGTCAGCGACACCGGCACGGGGATCGCGGCCATCCGCCGGGCGCTGCAGGATCTTGGCGCGGAGCAGGACCTGGTCCTGGTCTGCGCCCAAAGCCCGGGGCAAAGCCTGATGACCGAGCTTCTCCTGTCCTTCTCGGACCTTGGCCTCGCCGATATCCGCCCCGAGGACCGCAAATCCGCTGTCGCTGCCCATGTCCTGCGGCTGGACAGCCTGCCCCGCCAGGGCGGCGCCCTGGTCTTCACCCAGGCCCTGGCTGGCGACCCCGGCCTGCCCGCCTGACCCCCCACCCAGACACGAGCCCCCCATGCTGTCCCTTGCCCATCTGCCCGGCTTTCCAGCCGCCAAAACTCCTGTGCCCAGCCCCTCCCTGCGCCCTGTTCCCGCCTGGAAACGGCCCCTGGACACGGCCCTCGTCCTTCTGGGCCTGACCGCGACCTGGCCCCTGTTCCTGGCCATCGCCATCGCCGTAAGGCTCTCCGGCCCCGGCCCGGTCTTCTTCGTGCAAACCCGGATCGGGCGCGGAGGCCGTCCCTTCGGCATGATCAAGTTCCGCTCGATGCATGCCGATGCCGAGGCCCGCCGCGCCGCCCTTCTGGCCGCCAGCGACCGCGAGGGCCTGTGTTTCAAATCCCGCCACGACCCGCGCATCACGCCGGTGGGCCGTATCCTGCGCCGCCTGTCCCTGGACGAACTCCCCCAGCTTTTCAACGTCTTGCGCGGCGAGATGTCACTTGTGGGCCCCCGCCCCGCCCTGCCCGAAGAGGTGGCGGCCTATCCCCAAACCGCGCTGGAGCGCCTGACCGTCCTGCCTGGCATCACCGGCCTCTGGCAGGTCTCGGGCCGCGCCGAGGTGGGGTTCGACGAGATGGTCCGGATGGACCTGACCTATGCAAGGGACAACCGCCTGACCCGCGACCTTGCCATCCTCGCCCGCACCTTCCGCGCCGTCGTCTCGGGGCGGGGTGCCTATTGATCCTCCTGTGAAGGTAACCTGAAATGCCCGTCTCTGCCTCCCTTCTGCCCATCACCACCCATGTCCTTGCCCTGCAAATGGCCGAAACCATGTTCGGCGATGGGGTCAAGGTCGTCTCTGCCAGCTACGAGGGCGATCCCAAGGCTGCCGGGATCTATGACCTCGGCACCAAGGTCTCGCCCGGCGCCGTGCCCTCGGCCCAGGGCGTGATCCTGTCGACCGGCAATGCCACCCGCTTCACCAATGCCAGCGGCGAGGCCAATGCCTCGGCCTCGACCTCGGGGCAGATGGCGGGGGTGAATGGCGATGCGGGGATGAATGCGATTGCGGGGGTGGCCACCTGGGACGCGGCCTTCCTGAGCGCCAAGTTCGTTCCGGTGGGCGATACCTTGACCATGCGGCTGGTCTTTGCCTCGGAGGAATACCTGGAATGGGTCAGCTCGGGCTATAACGACGCCGTGGGGATCTGGGTGAATGGCAAGAAGATCGCCCTGGCCTTGGGCGACGGCGATATCTCGATCGACAATATCAACACCAAGTCGAACCCGAACCTTTTCCTGAACAATGGCGCGGATGCCTATAACACCGAGATGGATGGGCTGACCGTCGTCCTGACCCTGAAGGCCGAGGTCAAGCCCGGAGAGGTCAACGACATCCGCATCGGCATCGCGGATGCGGGCGACCGCATCTATGACAGCGCGCTTCTGATCGTGGCCGACAGCGTGCAAACCGCGCTGATCGCCGTGGATGATGCGGTGGCGGTCACCGCGAAGGGAGAGGTCACGGCGCATCTGTTGGACAATGACACGGTGATCGGGCGCAAGGGCGTCCATATCACCCATCTGAACGACCAGGAGGTCGTCGCGGGCCAGGTGGTCAAGCTCGGCACCGGAGACCTCCTCCGGCTGAACGCGGATGGCTCGGTGACGGTCCTGGCGGCCACGGCGGGAACGCCCGTGACCTTCACCTACCAGATCGCCGACGACACCGGCACCGCCGATACGGGCTTCGTCACCCTGACGCCCTCCCCGGTCGATGGCAGCGCGGGCAATGACCAGATGCACTTGGGCTTCACCGATGCCCAGGGCAACATGATCGACGGCAGCGATGGCCTGTCCGAGGTCATCATGGCCTATGGCGGGGATGACAAGATCACCGCAGGCCTCGGCGATGACGAGATCCATGGCGGCACGGGCAACGACTTCATCCGCGCGGGCGAGGGGCAAGACCTGATCCTGGGGGCCGAGGGCAATGACGTGCTCGACGGGCAGTCGGGCGCCGACACGATGCAGGGCGGCGCGGGCGATGACGTCTATTACCTCGAGAATGCGGGCGACGTGATCTCGGAGACCGGGGGCGCGGGCCGTGACAAGGTGATCTCGACCCTGTCCCATGTCCTGGCCTTGGGCTTCGAGGAACTATGGCTGGCGGAGGGCTCTGCCGCGCTTTTGGGCACGGGCAATGCGGCCGACAACAAGATCGTGGGCAATGCCAGGGACAACAGCCTTTCGGGCCTGGGCGGAGCCGATCAGCTGTTCGGCGAGGGCGGCAGCGATACGCTTCAGGGCGGCGCGGGGGACGACAATCTTTATGCCGGCTCCGGTCTGGACGGGCTTTTCGGCGGCGATGGTCGCGACAAGCTCTTTGGCGGCACGGACAGCGACAGCCTTTACGGCGGCACAGGCGCCGATACCCTGGCCGCTGGACCTGATGGCAGCCTGCTGGTCGGCGGAGAGGGCAACGACCTTCTGTCCGGCGGAGCGGGCGCCGACCTCTTCGCCTTTGCCCCGGGCTTTGGCCGCGACACGGTCAAGGGCTTCGAGATCGGCGTCGATCACCTCGACTTCGGCGGCGCGTCGGGGGCGACCCTTCGGTTCAATGGCGGCACGGTCCTCATCAGCTTTGCCACCGGGGAAAGCGTGACGATCGGCAACCTGCCCGAACAAGCCCTGGCGACGCTGGACCTGTTCCTGATCTGAGCCCTCCCCCGCGCGCGGTCCCGCCCTGCCCAAGGATCGAGCGCGGGGATCTGTCCTCGCCGTGGCCAGATCGGGGGAAGCACGGTCATCGGCTCTCCGATACGGGTCGAAGCCGATCTCACCCGGCGGCATCCTCCGGGCCAGGCGCTCAACACCTGCCGCAACCAGCTTCGAACCCGAGGCGCGTGTCTATCGCCCGCTTCAAATCGAATAGCATTCAACGGACCAGACACAATGCAAAGACCTGGACGCAATTGGAAATACTGTGGATTCTCTTCGCGGTCGGCATCGTTGCCCTTGCCTTCCATCTGAAGTCCCCATCCGTCATCGGTGCTGCCGGCGAAAGACGGGTGACGGCGACGCTGAGACGAAAGCTCGACGAGGCGGACTACACAATCCTCGAAGATCTGACCTTGCCGACATCGCAAGGCACGACGCAGATCGACCACAAGAGCACTGCCATCAACTAGGTTCAGGACTCATTGAGTTTCAGAGCCAGAAGATGACAGTTGCGGCGAGTGCGATGGCCGAGAGGTAGACCTTGGGACATCTGTCGTAGCGGGTTGCGATCCTGCGCCAGTCCTTGAGGCGGC
>NZ_JAABNR010000019.1 GCF_009925085.1 Stagnihabitans tardus
CGAAAGCAACAACGCTCGCGACGAAATCAAAGCCTTCATGACAATCCCGCTCGATTCACAAATCCGTGAACCAGCCTAACCACCCATATCCCCAAATCAACCAAAAATTAGCAAACAATGCCAAAATCCCAGAAGCTTACCCCGCCACAGGCGCCTGGTGCACGCCTTACAGCGCCAAAATAACCTACTGTGCACCCAACCTCCACTGGCCAGCAGGAGGAGGCGGACGACATCGTGTGCTTTGCCTTCTCCCCGCTTCGCCATAGGGAGCTTGGGCGCTGGAAAGCATGCGACCCCTCAGCGGACCGCGGGACATCTGAACCTGCGCTACTGGGTTGGTCGAGGTGGAGTTTAGGACTTCAGCCACGAAAATCACGGAGAGCGCCCGGTAGTACTGATGCATCCTGCAAGTGCGTCACCGGAATGTTCTGCTTAGGTCAACCAAGGACAGATAGAACCGGCGTTAGTGTCCGCGGAGCTGGTGTAAATTCATCGCCGTCGGCGGTGTGATCCTGAGTGGCCATCGAGGTGTGGGATCGAGGTGGAGTTTGGCGACTTCCACCAGAGACCATACGGAGCCCCCCGATGACCAAGACCAACATGGACCCATCCGAGCTTCTGGCCAAGCACGATCAGGGTGATTTCCTTCGCGGCATAACCGAGGCCGTCCTGCAGCTGATCATGGATATCGAGCGTCAAGAAATCGATCCGGGGGATCGATTTTAGCGAAGATGGACGTGGAGGGCCTGATCGGCGCCGGTCGGCATGAACGCAGCGGCGAACGGACGACCTGGCGCAACGGGTATGGACCCTATTTCAAACCGACATCCGATCTCGGGGGCCCATTCCGCTATCCATTCCCATCCATTTCTTCGGCGCAAATCACTGGCTGGGGGCGCAAGGCCTGCAATTCCAGGAGACTGGTGACTGTCAAGCAGGCCTTTGGCTTGCGCTTGTTGGCGGTGTACCAAACGGACCTGCGTTCTCCGGACAGGGCGAATGAATAGGTCACTCCAACAAGCTCGCGCGTGACGGGGTTCAGCATCCATTCGACGGGCCGGCCAATGTCGAGCGGAGACAAATCTGCACCCTCGGGCGTCTGGATAGCGGTCATTGGGCGTCTCCCTCGTTGTCCTTGGTCATGAATTTGGCTTTGGTCAGGGCCGCATCGAAGGCGGCCTCGAACCTTTGTCGAAAGGCGGGGCCAATGGCGCGGCCGAGACCCATGAGGCCCAAAGGGTCACGCTTGGCCTTCAGGGCAGCCGCAAAATCGGCAGGCAGGGTCAGGGTGACGCTGGTCGGGTACTTGCCCCGGGCGCCGCGCGGTTCGTTGACCTGCGGTATCCCGCTGACCGCCCAATCCGCGCACATCTGATCTCGCATCCCTTGAGCCACGTGGCGGATCAACAAGGAAACGGGGCAAAGCGCAGCCTCTGCCCAAGCCTGGGCCAAAGTGGCTTGCCTCTCCGTCAGGGAGACCGCGACATAGACGACGCATCCCCTTGTGCCTGACTTGACCGAAGACGGCGCCAACGGGGCCGCAAGCGTTTCCTTCTCGTCACGGGTTTCTTTGGGCGCAGCAGCGATGCCGCCGGAGGATTGGCGCCCTCCAGCGGCTCCTTCATGAACGACCAATGGACCGCTGCCAAAGCCTAGCTTCTCGGAAAAGCCGCTGTCGCGACGGATGATCTGCATCAGGTCCTTGCGGGGCGCCATCATTCGGCCTCCGCAGGCGAAGAGATCAGCCGATCGATCTCGTCAAGGACTTCGCCCGCCTCGCTGATCGCATTCTGTATGTGAATGGCCAGGGCACGGTTCGGGATGTTCACGGCGATCTCGCCAAGGAGCCCTTCTTTGTCCATGCGCAGATAGGCACTGCGGTTCGACAAGAAGGCATCGCAAGCTGGCAGCGTGCAGAAGAGTTCCTCGGCAATTCCGCGCTCGGTTTCAGAGATGCGAACCGGTACCCGGCTCAGGGTCACGGAGAAGCCTGCGAGCTTTGATGGCTCTGCCACACGGCTGCGCAACTTGAGATACCAGTTGGCGGTCTCGATGGTTTCGGCCAGGTCGCCACGCGAGAGCATCATCGGCGCGACAATGCGGTGGGCTGCGATGGCCAAAAGGTCTTGCGCCTCTGAGCCGCCGCCGAAGGTGTCGATCAGGATGAGGTGCTCCTGATCGGCTTGCTCGTAGATCTGATCGATGGCCTCGGTCACCCGCTGCGCTTCAAGGGTCGCGATCACCTCGACCGAAGGCGACCAATTGCCGGAGGCCTTACCCTCTGTCATCCACTTCAGGCAGGACTTCGACGTGTCGGTGTCAAAGATCGTGACCGTCTCACCCCGCGAGGCAGCCACGGAAGCGAGAGCCCGGCAGAGGGTACTCTTTCCTGACCCGCCCTTCCTGTTCATCACCAGCACAACGCGTATGCCGTTTCGCATAAGTCCCCTCCCCCAAGTCTGATCGCATTTCTCCGAATGCGGATCGCTGAATTCTTTTATCTGAATGCGCAACGCTCAATTCACATGACGTGGCGCACTCTTCTGAATGCGCTTCACATGTATCATAAAGCGGAGTGCGCAAGTTTTATCGCGCTTGCCTTAAGTCTGAGCTCACTTCTCCGATATCTGAACGCACAAATCTTTTATCTGATCGCACATTTCATCTATCTGATCCCTGAACGCCGAATACGCAGTTCTGACCGCATATGACGCATCGCCGCCTTCCTTTCTCCGAACGGGGATCGCTGAGCGGCCCGGCCCGTAATACAACAAAAACAGTCCCCTACAGACTATTACCTCAAGCGGATCCTCTTGGCGCAGATCACTTTCCTGAACCACCAACCTGTCACCCCGGATCCCGTCGTGCGGTCAGTGATCAGCGTTGCGCATTCGGTGGCGGGTGACCTAACGAAGGTTCGGACTGACCGCAAGTAAATTTTTACCTACGCAACACCCTTGAAATCTAGAACGGAAGGAAGGATAAAAAAGGTGGCAGGAAGTGCGATATGTCTACAATAATTCCGGGGTTAGAATTGACGGCTGAGCGGTTGAAGAATTCGGTGGAGACCCCGACGCCATTGGTCGCGGGCATAAAGCAGCGCGGCCGTCCGGCACTTGAGGCTAAGGGGCAAGTCGTGAGTTGCCGGCTTCCGGCAGAAGAGCTCAAGGCTTTCGATGCGCTCTGCGGACATCTTGGTGGATCACGCTCAGATGGGATGCGCTCGATCATCCGCATGGCCTCGGGCTTCCTGGAGTTCAGCCGCGAGGACAGCGCCCGCTTGGAGGAGATCCGCTACGAGCTCGGCAAGATCGGGACCAACGTGAACCAGATCGCACTGGCGGCGAACCGGGGTCGAGTGCCCTTGGTGCGGGCACAGTGGGAGGCTATCGATGAGCTGCGACGTGCGTTGCCAGGCGTGCGCAAGGCCTTGAGCGATGTTGTGGCCGAGCATCGGCGGCGTGGCGTGGAGCTCTTCCGCCGCTTTGCCGCAGCCGAGGCGGCATCGCGTGGTTAAGTTCGCCCCTCGCTCACAAGGCCTCGCGGAGGCTGTCCTTGGGGATCTCGACCTCCTGCGCCCTCAGCGCGGTCGTGTGCAGGGCAGTTCATCGGGCTTCCGCTTCTCGCCCAGGGCCAGCCAGCTCTGGCGTTTTGCCCTTGGCTCCAACGCAGCCGTGATCAAGAAGATCCGCAACGGGGGCACTGCCAATGGGCGCGAGCTTGCGACCCAGATGGACTATCTCTTCTCGAAGTCAGACGGCCTCTTTGGCAACGCCGTGGTGCTGGATGCCGAGGGCAAGGGCCTGTCCAAGGAAGAGCGCGCCGAGATCATCGGGGATTGGTCGGAAGCCTGGCGCGGCAGCCCCAAGAACGGCCACACCACGCACCTGCTTCTGAGCTTCCCGGCCGATGTCCGCCCGGACAAGGCCAAGCTGATTGCGGAAGTCTGGGCCTTCGAGATGTTCCAATCGGGCGAGCACCAGGACGATGCTTGGGCCTATGTCGCCGCACTTCACACCGATCGGCCGCATCCGCATGTTCACATGGTGATCAACAACCGGGGCCTCATGCGCGACAGCTGGTTCTACATGGCACGCGATCATGTCTTCAACCTCGACACGATGAAGGAGCGCTTGGTCGCCATCGCTGCCGAGGAGGGGGTCTTCCTCGATGCCACCTCCCGGGCTGAGCGAGGCTTGATGAGCTATGGTCCATCAAGGGGAGAAGTCGAAACCGCGAGACGCGAGGGCCGGGCACCCGAGCCTCGCGCGAAGGAAGGGCGAGCCTTGGACGCGGCCCTGGTGACCTTTGCTCAGACAGCCGAGACAATGCGCGGCCTCGCCCAAGTTGCAGCGCTGACGGGGCTGACAGAGGTGCATGACCGGATTGCCGAGACTGAGCAGGCCTTGGCCAAGGGTGGCATCTTGCATCGCTTCCAAGGCAGCGCCGATGCGGGCCGCGCCAACCTCGCGCGGCACTTCGAGGGCTGGATGGCGGGCGCTGAAGACCGGATTCGGAAGCTGGGGGCACCAGAGCGCAATGCGATGCGGAAAGAACTCTACGCCCATGCGACCGAGATCGCGTTGCGCCTTGGGGATACCCGAAGCGCAGAACTGCTGAGGATGCCGCCGCAGACCGCCCTCTATGGGACCGCCATCGCGGGCGATAGGGTGATGGCGGGCGATACCGTCACCGACCTGCGACCTAGTGCGAGGGATGTTTTGCGGAACGATCTTGTCGCCGCGGCCGCGTCTTTCGGTCTGAGCAGTGATCGGATAGTGGAACGCCTCGAAACTGGCGCAGCCAATGCTTGGGAAGAGCGCGCCTGGGTGCGAAGTGACCTTCTGGTCCTTTCGGGCCGGAGACGATTGGGCCTGCGCGATCCTGCACAGGCCAAGCTGGTGGCGGGGGATCTGCAGCAGTTTTACGACAAAGCCGGAACTCTCATTGATCGCAGCGTTTCGGCCGAGCTGGGGGCCCAGACGTACCGTGTGGTCAGCACGCTTCGCTCCATGGGGCGCATGATGCAGCTCGATGGCAAGGTCGCGTTCCGAAGTGACAGGCAAGCGGAACGCTTTGCGGACGATCTGCGGGACCGTTATGGGCCGACCATCATCGGTGATCTCGCGGCGGGAAAGATCGACGCATTGGCGCAGGTTATCGAGAGCCCCCAGGAACGCCTTTTGATCGCAAAAGCGATCCTCGCCGCTGGAAAGGCGCATCAGGCGCTTAGGCCGACCCTGCAAGATCAGACCGAAACCAAACAGCACTTGGGCTTCGAGGCAGGCGGGGGCAAGGACTGGGATCGGGAGCGCTAAAGCGATGAAGGCTCGGCAGGCTTGAGCTGCCATCGGCAGACCTGCCCGTCGAGGCAAGCCTCGGTCGCCCAGGCGAGGCCCTGACAAATCCTGTCCGGGGGGTTAGTCTGACACCCGGTCCAGGAACGACAAGGCAGCGAAGACGTGACACAAGGACGGATCGACGGCGCGGTGGCCGCTCTCGAAAGGGCGACCGACGGCAACATGGAGCATCGCCGCTGGGCGCGGGAGCGGTTCAGTGCGGATCTCCTCGATCAACCCGTCTTGGGCGCCCAAGTTGTTGCACAGATTTGCGCCTCGGCAGAACCGGGTCCCCGCGCCGAGCACTTGGCCGATCTCTTGGACGCCGGCCTCGATGCCGCCCGTATCGCACAGGAGAACGGCAAGGCCAGCGGGGCCCGGCTTATCCAGGCCATGGAAGAGGCCCTCGTCCTGGCCAGGCAACAAGGACGATTGACCCCGGTCCATAGCCTGCTCTTCGCACGTCTCTGGAGCCAAAATGGGCTGACGGCACCCACCGCGCTGGTGCTGAACTCGGACGATGTTTTGCAATCGGATCGAAGCCCGAAGGGCACCTCGTCTGAGGGGGAAGCCATCCTGACGGATCTTTTTGCCGAGCTGACCGAACAGGCAGGAGGCGATCCTCTGACCTTGCACACCGCTTTGACCGAATGCTTTCCCTCGATGCCGCCCGAGTTGCGCGCGCAAGTCGTGGCCTACTCGGTCGGGCGCAGTGATCCGCTCCACGCTGACTTGGCGTGCTTCTGGCTTTTGAACCCAAGCCCAGAGCTGCGCCTCGCTGCCGCCCAAGGGCTTGGGGCGCGGCTGGCCAAGGGCGCCCTGGGCGGTCGCATCCATTCCAAGCTGGTTTTCCTGCGCAGTTGGATGCCGGCGGATGCCGCCCGACAGGTGATCGACGCACTCCTGAAAGACGCCCTGCGCCGTGGCGTGCAAACCGATGCCGACAAGAGCCCCTGGAAGATCACCGAAGCGCGCGCCAGCCTGCCCGATGGCAGCGGGGCACAAAGCATTGCGGTCGCCCTCCAACACGGGTCCAACCGGAAGCTGGCCATGCTGCTTTTGAAGCAAGGGCACGGGGTGAAGGATGCCTATGCGATTTCCTGCCGGACGGCGGCCAACCTGAAATCCCTTCTGACGCGCATGACCAAGGAAGTGGGGGCCCTGAAGGTGACCAGCGGCTATGTTCAAAGCGCGGTGGCTGCAGCTTTGGCCGACGGTCTCGCCCAGGATCAGCCCCCGGTGCCGGGACTGATCGATCTGGTTCAGCTTTGCGGTTTTGATGCCCTGCGCCCCGAAACCTCTTCCACCGCCGATCTCCTTGGTCGCTTGTCCGGGGCGGTACAAATCGCGACCATGACCCCCAAGGCACGGGGGGACCTTGTCGCCAAGAGCGATGAACTCTGGGAGCGCCTGGATTTCCTGGACAGCTGGTTCGAGGACAGCGACGCCGTCCAGGACCTCTTGAATGCAGCGCGCAGCACGAAGGCAGCCGAGGCGGCACTTTGGAAATGGCTGGAAACCCGCCGAGACTGGTGGGCGCGCATATTCGCCCGCACGGCCGAGGTTCTTGCCGCCGCAGGCGACAAGGATGCGGCCGCCTTCGCGGTCAGCAGCATGGCACTTCTGGACGGCGCCAATCTGAAAAAGGTCCCGCTGGTGGGGGACGTACACACCCAGACCATGCAAGCGTGGGAAGAGCGCAGCGGGGACAATGATGCTAAGATGTCCTTCGAGGAAGTGCCCATGGAGAGCCCGCCCGCTGAGAAAAAGGGCGAGTTCAACAGCTACCTGAAGGGCTCCGGGATCTCTCTCGACTGGGTGGAGGGCTACCTGACCTTCATCGTGATCACACCCAAGATGCTTCAGCCGAACCTCTGGCTGCCCCAGGTTCTGGCCGCGACATCGGCGCCCCTGACCCAAACGGAGTTCTTGCGCTTCATCGAACTGGTGATGATGCGCGCCCAGGCGATCTCGGATATGGCAAGCTCCGCTCAGGACTTCGCGGCAGCCTTGGCCGCTCGGTCCACCAAGAAGAAGCAGGACTGGCTCGCCGGCCTCGCCACTGCAGCGTCCGAGTTCAAATCTGCCTGGCCGAAGAAGGGGATGAAGCCAGAGGATATACGGCTCCTGACGCTTGCGGGGCGCGAAGCATTGACGCCTGACGAATGGGCTGAACTGGCCCCTTTGATTGCGTTCCGGCAATCGCGGAACAGGGACTGAACGCGCGTCAGACGCCGACGCTGATCAAAGGCCAGCCCGTCTTTGTGGGCCCATGGACACTCAGGCCATCAGACTGATGGCGGTGCCGGGAACGCTTCCGGCCTGAATGGCAACTATTCTTCGACGGGCCTAGCGCTGAACTACGCCCCCATTTCTGCCAGTTTGCCTTCGAAGCCAGCCATCCGGCGCATGGCCACAGTTTGCGCTGGTGTCAGGACCGCAAGGTCCGGACTAGCCTCGGGCTCCTTGGTCCGGGGCGCATGCACACCCACCGGAGCGACGAGAGCGGCGGCGAGGGACGGCTCTTTCGGCCCATCCTGCGCCGCACCCTTTCGGACATATTCGATTTGTCCGAGGGCCGCGATCTTGCGCTCCATGGCATCGAGCCGCGCGGCCAGCCCTTGGACTTCCGCCGTCTCAGAGGACGTATAGGGCAGCGGCCCGGTCTGTGCTTCGAAGATTTTCAGGAAGGTCGGGTCCTGGAAATAGACGATGCGGCTGACCAGGAGCGGGTTTTGACGCTCGGGGATCAGGATGGCCTGATCAGCATCGAGGCGGCGGATCTCGTCGGGCATGAGGAGGGGGCGTTCTTCCATGCGGCGGCTGACCGAGCGACGCTGCACGAAATCCCGGTCACGGGACAGGCTGTCGGAGACGGCGAGTTTGGTGGTCTTGCCGAGCGCGTTGGAGATCTCATCGGCGGTCTTCTTGTCGTTGGCTGCGAGATAGAGCTTCATGCCAGCGGCGGATTCCAGCGACATGCGAATGTTCTCACCATAGATGTTGTCGAGGCCGGGGATGGACTGGGTGATGATCGAAACGCGAGCCCCGTGGCCCGCCAGCTGTTTCAGGGCCTGTTCGACGATGGGCATGGGACCGAGCTGGTCGAACTCGTCCAGCAAGATCATCACGGGCCATGGTTCTTCCTCCGGATGGGGGAGGGTCGCGCGCATCGTGGCGATCAGCTCGCCGAAGAAGAGGCGGATCAGGGGGGCCAGGGTGCGGATGTCGTCGGCATTGACGACGACATAGATCGAGGTAGGGGTCTTGCGCAGGTCGCCAAAGGAAAAGTCATTGGCGCTGGTGGCGCGGTCGACGGCGGGGTTGTTCCAGAGCGTCATCCCTGCGCCGCCCAAGACCGAGGCATGGGACGACAGCGTCCGGTCGGAATAGCCCGCGAACTTGCGGAAGGTTTGGGCGGCGTTGGGGTGGGTCACCTCTTCGGCATGCTGGCCATAGATCTCAGACGTTGCTCCTTGGCCGAAGAGGATGCGGCTGATTTCGCCCAAGGTGGGGCGGCCACGCTCAATGGCGAGGAGACCGGCGGCGACGAAAAGTTCGCGCCCTTCGGTCAGGAAATCGCCCGCAGTCCCCTTGTCCGAAACCGTCAGGAAATAGTCCGAAATCTTGGCAAGTTCGGTGTAGCGCTGCTCCAGGTTTGCGATGCGCGAAACGCGTTCGAGCGGGTTGTAGCGGTGGGTCGGGTGCTCGAAGTCGAAGGGCGAGAAACGAAAGACCGCATCTCCCTCGGCTTGGCGGTGGCGCGAGGTCGCCTCGAAGATCTCGCCCTTCACATCGAGGATGACGCAGGAGCCATTGAACATGAGGGTGTTGGGGATGACATAGCCCACGCCCTTGCCGGCGCGGGTGGGCGCCACGACGAGGCAATGGGGGAACTTCTGGAAGGTGGCGCTGACGTATGGCCCCGGCTTGGCCGGCGCCGAGAGCTTGCCGAAAAGAAGGCCTGCGCCGAGGGGCTGGAGAAGCCCGTTCATCTTCATCTCGATGCGGCTTTGGAAATGCGCCTGGCCATATTCGGTAAGCTGCTGGCGGAAGGAGAAGAGGACGGCGGCGAAGCCGAAGACGAGAGAGGACGCGCCGGTGATTTGCCAGGGCAGTGCCCAAGGCGGGGAAAGGACCGCACGCAAGCCTGGAAAGTCGGTCAGCATGACAAAGACGCCGGAGGCATTCGGGTCATGGCCGCGGGCGAAGTTGTAGATCAGACCACCAGCAAGGAGACCGGCGAGGGCTCCGGTCAGGAGGCCGAGAGCCAGGAGGGCGAGGGTGCGGCGCATGGGTGTCAAAGCTCCCGGTCGGTGGAATGGGTGTGGATACGCTGGGGCTGGCGCTTGCCCTCGGGCGCGAGGGCTTCGGCCCGCGGCACATGACGTTGCCCCGCAGCTTCGATCTCGGCCGGGGTAAGGCCGATCCCGGGATGCTCCTTGGCGGCAGAGACCAGGGCCTCGGCCATGGCCGCGCGGGTGGCAGGGTTTGGGACATCCTTGGCGAGCGCCTCGGTGCGGCCCGCCGCGAGGTCTCGGATGACGCCCTGACCGAACTCGGACTTCAGGTCTTCGGCAAAGCTCCGGGCCTGATCGTCCGACTTGAAGGAGGCGGCGCCTTGAATGGCATTGACCTTGGCCAAGGCCGCCAACGCCCCAAGGACACGTCCGTGATCGGGCGCACGATCCAAGACTTGCTCGGTGCCATGGGCTTCGCGGAGGGTGTCGGCAGCTTTCTGGTAGAACCGGTCGACCAGTTTCGCGGCCTGGCTGCGATCATCGTCATCGCCCATGTCGAGACGGTGGCGGGAGGCGACTTCCCGGATGTCGGACTGGACCCAGCCTGCCTCCTGCCGCGCATTCACCGCCCCGGTTTCCAGGCGGCGCGTGATCTTGGCAGGGTCAATGCCAATGGCTTCGGCCTCGGTGGTCAGCGTCTCGCGAACCCGTTCGCGGCTCTCGGGAGTAAGGACCTTTGCTTCACCTCCGAGGGTCAAAGTCTCGGCATGAAGGCTCGCCCCATAGAGGGTTGAACGCGGGGCGGCGTCGAAGCTTGCCTTTTCCCGGTCAAGACCGAAGGCGGCAGCCGCCTCAGCGGCGATACCGTACATTTCTTTGCGGAGATCGTCTTGGGCATCCCAAGGGAGCTTTCCGATCCGGGCATCGGTGGCCTCGACCCAGGCCGAGAGACTGGCCGAAGGATCCCGCCAATCCTGGGTTCGGACCCGTTCTTCGGCCGCGAAGGCCTGCAAGACCGGGCTCTCGCTCAGGTGGTTGGCGACCGCACGACTGACGACGCTTTGGTCAGGAAACTGTACCAAGGTCGCACTCTGCCCCTCCCGGGTCTGGGCAGTGACAGTCAGGACCCTGTCGGGCAGGTGACCGATGGAGCCACCGTCGATGAAATCCCCGCGCCCGAGTGTCTCCTCCGCGTCAGGGACATGGGCCGCGACTGCCTTGCGGAAGCCGGGATCGGCCACGAGATCATCGGCGAGCCTTCGGGTTTGGCTGTCATTGCGGCCGAGGCTCAGGA
Organism: Stagnihabitans tardus; assembly: GCF_009925085.1. Lineage (GTDB taxonomy): Bacteria > Pseudomonadota > Alphaproteobacteria > Rhodobacterales > Rhodobacteraceae > Stagnihabitans > Stagnihabitans tardus. The sequence continues at coordinate 10,875 of NZ_JAABNR010000019.1, forward strand.
TCAGCTGGGCATCCTCGCCCGCGTAGATCGCCGTCTCGCGCTTGGGTTCATCGGGAGGCGAGCGCAGTTCGACGCCGAGCGTCACCCCTCGCTGGTGTGCTGGGACCACTTCCGGCACCCCCGCATCCGCCCGAACCATCCCCTCCTCCCGGGAATTGACCGCCGCTTGGAACTGCAGCCCGGGAGGAGGTCCTTCCCCATGCTCGGCCCACAGTGCCGCCGCCCTTTCGGGCCGAGCACCCGCATAGGTCTCGAGATCGTCCTTCAGCTGGGCATCGATCCTGGCCTCGGTGGTCCTTGCGGAAACGGCGTGCTCGGTCCCTTTGGGCGACACCTCCGCGCCGCGATCTGCATTGCTGAGACGCTCGGAGATCGAGACCTCCATGGCATCATAGAAGCCAGTGCGGAAAGCGGCGTCCGGGGCATGGGAGTTTGGCAGGGATTTGACGTGACGCGGTTCGCCCGCCTCGTTGCGCCCGTGGATCTCGGTGCGGGCCATGGTGCGGGCGGTGTTGCCATCGACATGGGTGACCGAGGGCCGCTCGGCAGGATCGGCGCGGAAGAAGGCGGCACCTGCCTCGCGCGGATCGGTGAACTCCCGGGCCTCACCGGAATGGGTCAGGCGAACCGAGAAGTATTCTCTGCGGCTTTCTGGAGGAATGGCCTCGAGATCGGCGCCGGATGTTTGGGGCCGCTGGGCCAAAGGTCGCACCTCAGGCGCCCGCACTGCCGCCGTCGGCACCGGCACTGGCGTGGCTTCGCCCCTTGCCGCGGGCTCCCCCGCCCATTCCTTGGACACCGTCCGTTCCGTGGCCCCTTTCTCCTTCCCGGGCTCTTCACCGCTCTCAGCGGTCACTGTCTTAACCGGCTCAGTCACCGCGGCGGCCTTCCGCGCTCGGGGCGCGCGTTTCTTCTCGGTCGGTTCGACCGGTGTGTCAGTGTCTTGGTCCATGGCTTGGCCTCGGGAAAGTTCAGGAATGAAGAGCTGGGGATGGGCGCTTTGCGCGGCGCGACCGCTCAAGCACTGCCTCTTGGCGGATCAGGGCAAGGCTGCCTTTCGGGGGCTCTGCGACGGGCCCAGAGATGTCGACCGCTCACGAGTCGAGCCCGGGAAAATACATCTCCATGATGCCCCGGCGTTCGCCGTCACGGCCCATCTGGAGGATCACATCGATGGAGGTCTCGAGATAGCGGATCACCTCGCCGAAAGAGAGCCTGGTCCCCTGCCCCATCACCAGAAGAGCCAGGCGATCCATCGCCTTGCGCGCCGAATGGGCATGCAGCGTCGTGAAGGAGCCAGAGTGGCCGGTGTTGATCGCATCGAGAAAGGTCGCGGCCTCGGCGCCACGGAGTTCGCCCAGGATGATGCGATCAGGGCGGAGGCGAAGGGTCGCCTGCAGAAGCTTGTCGGCAGAGCGAGGTGAAGCCTCCACGCGCTGAGCAATCAGGCTCACAGCATTGGGCTGGGAGGGCATGAGTTCAAGGGAATCCTCAATGGTCACGACGCGCTCTTGCGGGGCGACGAGGTCGAGGAGCTTGCGGCCAAGCTCGGTCTTGCCCGTCGAGGTGCCGCCCGAGACGATGACGTTGAGCCGCTCTTCAACAAGGCGGGCGAGAAAGGCCTCGACATCGGCCGCATCGGACTGAGCGCGGATCTCCGCCACCCGCGCGCGGCGCTCGTCCTCCAGCGACCTCTCCTGTCCGCGCAGGAAGTGGAAGGCCTTCGGCGCCCGGCGCACCTCGCCTTGACGGGTTCGAAAGATGCGGAAGCCAATGACCGTACCGCCCGAGACTGCGGGGCTGCCCACGACCTGGGCGCGGAGCATCAGGTCCCGGTAGCGCACCGTTGTCGAAACGAGGGGCGCGCCTTCGGTAAAGGTGTTCGAAGTCGAATTGGCGATCTGGGCGGCGAGGTCGCGGACCTGGGCCGACGGCAGCGGCGCCATGCCGCTCGCGGTCATATGGATCTGACCCGCGCGCTCGACCCAAGCCTGGCCATCGGCATTGATGGCCAGTTCCATGACGGCGGGGTCGGAGAGCGCGGGGTCCAACGCTTGAAGGTAGGTGTCGAGATAGCTCATCAGCTGAAGGCCAGATCGGCATCCACACGGACCATGACGATGGCGCCTTGGTCGACAGAAATGGTGGGCGGGATGAGCAGGTAGTCAGCCATCACATCGCTGACCGCACCGCCAAGGTCTTTGCCCACATTCTCGGCCGTGTCCGAGGCAAGCTGGTTGTTGGCATAGCGGGCCGCCGCAGCGGTCGGGACAGCACCGATGACCGAGATGAGGGAGGCCGTGCCAAAGCGCTGCAGGAAGTGCGTGCGGACCTTTCCGGGCAGGCCCGAGCGGCCGACGCGGTCGGTGCCATAAGCCGCAAGACTCACCGATTGGCCGGTGGTGGTGACGATCCGGTCCCAGGCAATCAGGACCCGACGCTGGCCGGAGGCGACCTCGGAATCGTATCGCCCATAAAGCCGCGAGCCCCTCGGGATCAGCACGCGGGACATATCAAAAGACCAGACATCATGGGAGACAAGGGCTGAGACATTGCCCGCAAGATCGGTGCTGAGCGCGGTCTCGAGGGCTGCTTCGATCAGCGTGCCTTGCATGATGGTGTGGCTGGGGTCAGCGATGACCTCGGCCTGACGGACCTCGGCAGCCTTGGCCCCCGCAGTGCGAAAGGCTTCATCGCCCGATGTGCCGGAATCCGCGATTTCCGGTGGGTAGGCGGAATGGCTGTCGAAGCCCCCATCAGGGCTGCCGCCGTCACCGGTGCCGGAACCGCTCGCGCGCAACGCCACCATATCTGAGTTGATCTGCGCCGAGGCCAGAGTCTCGGCATCCTGGACCTTCTGGTCCTCTGCCGCGCCGTCCCCTTCGATCAGCGCCTTGGTATCGAGCGCAGTCTTGAGTTCGACATTCTCACGCTCGAGGTCCGATAGCTTGGCCTCGCGCGACTGCGCCTCGGTGGTCAGGTTTGCAACTTGGGACTTCAGATCAACCAGTTCGGGATCGGGCGTGGCCGCATCGCCTTTGAACTTGGCAATCTTGGCATTCAGGGTCTCGATCTCGGCCTTGAGACGGATCTCTTCGCTGCGATCGACAACCACCGGCGTGATCTGCGGCTTGGCCTTGGTCGCCATGAAGCCCTCCGTCCCGGGCTCTTCGCCCTGGAAGCCGCTGACCGAAGCGGTTTCGAGAACCGGCGCAGGGGGTGGGGCCGCAGGCGCTGCGAGCACCAGCCAGGCACCGATGCCTGCACCCGCCACCGCAGTGACCGCGGAGAGGGCATAGGGGTTCAGGCCAACCTTGCGCTTCGGCGCCTCGGGCGGCTTCATGCGCGCCATGCGCTCGGCGAGCTTGTCTTGTGGCTCGATCTCGCTCATCGGGTGCCCCCCTTCTTGCCGGTGATGCAGACGTAAGCCTCGCCGTAGCGCAGGACCCAACGTTCGGAGCGGGTGGGCACGGTGATCGTCGTGCCCGAGACCATGGAATTGACAGCGTATTCCTGGCCGAGCTCGTCGGCGCGGAAGACCGTCGGCATCGGAGCGCCGGGCGGAATGACGAAGGTGGTCTTCTGACCATCATCCGAGATGGCAGTCGGCGCGAAGTCGGGAACCGGACGCCCCTTCTTCAGGATGCGATAGGTCATCGGCGGCTCGAGCGGGATCGGTGCCGCCGCGCCCGTGCCAGAGGCCGGACGAACGTTGCCGGGGGTGGTGAACTTGACCGAATAGGCGGGCGCCCTGCCGCCTTCGCTCACTTCCAGGAAATAGATGCTGCGCTGAGTCTCAACCGTAAGGTTGGTCACGGCCCCCGCGACCACCGGCTTGATGATGAAGAGGTTTGGCCGCTCCAGCTTGTCGATCTTGAAGCTTTCCAGATCCCCGATGGCGATGGACTGGATGCGTTCACCATCACCAAGTTCCACCAGGGTCACGGTCCGAAGCCGCGTGGCGATCTTGTAGACTTGGCCCTCCTGAAAGGTGGCATAGGTCACCCTTGCATCGCGAGACCCGGCCTTGGGCACGGTTTCGGCTGAGATGGGCAGCACGAGACAAGTGGCGAGGGTGGCGGCGCTGGCAAGCATCCGGGCGGTGGAGTTGATGATCCTGGTCATGCGAATGGACCTCGCTCGCGCCCCGTTCAGGGTTGAATTCATGGAGGCACGCATCAGCTCTTCTCCTCGGGCATGGCCTCGGAGGTCAGGCGGTAATCCATGACGAGGAACCCGGTCGGGTTCTGCCAGACGAGATCGAGCGCGGTCTCCTTCGTGGGCTCGAAGCGGAAGGTGACGGTGGCGGTGAACTTGCCCTCGCGGTCGGGAACGCCCTCGCCATCCGAAACCCAGGTCTTGGTGAGGCGCACCTGGGCCGTGGTCTCGCTCACCGGCGTGATCGAGAGGATCTGGACGCGCACCTTGGCGCTCGGACCATAGAGCTTCGGCGGATAGTTCGGGTCACCCTCGGTCCAGAGGCTGACGAGCGATTGCCGGGCATTGCCCTCCGACCAAGTATAGGCCCTTAGGATCCGCTTCTCGTTGTCGTTCTGATCGTAGGTCTCGCGGTCGGTGACATAGGCGAATAGAAGGCTCTGGCGGATCGCCTCGGCCTGTTCCATCCCCGCATTGTCGACCGCGACCACACGCTCGGCCACGCCCGTGTCCTTGTCCACGATGGCGAGAAAAGCCTCGGTCTGTTTCAGGGGCAAGAGGACCATGACGGCGACCATGCCCATGAGACCTATGGCAAGGCCGATACCCGCCACGCCATAGGCGATACGCTCGCGCTTCTTCACGCCGAAGAACATCTCGGCTTCGAGAAAACTTCTCAATTCAGGTGGGGAACCTGGCATCGTCTGCTCCGGATTTTGGGGAACCGAGGTTGTGGTTGGATGGCGGTGCAGCCGTCAGCTGTCACGGATGAACTGGCCGAGGCGCTGACGCGCGGCATGGCCGCTCTCGGCGTCTGACCGCGCCTGATCGCGCGCATGATGGTGCTGGGTCTTGCCGGTCATGAAACCCGAGCGGAACTCGTTCAGCCGCCGTGCAGCATAGTCAGTGCTCTTCTCCAGGGGCTTGCCCGCAATGCGCAGCGCTTGAGGCGCGATCGTGCCAAGGCTGATCTGCCCAGTGATGTGGGTGACGGCATTCGGAACGGCCATGAGGGCGAAGATGCCGACGAAAACGATCACGAAAAAGCCGAGGATCGAGCCGAGGTCGGTCACATCCTCCCCCTCCCGGAACACCTTGTGGGCTACGGTCACGACCGAGACGATGATCCCGGCCGATGCCACCGGATACATGAGATAGCCGATCATGGCGGACAGCCAGGCCTCGAAGATCCCCTTGGTCTTCTCGAAGATCGTGGCCCCGAGGGCCAGGGGCGCGACCCCGAGAAGGAAGGCGATCATCAGTTTGGCGAAGCCCACGATGAATACATAGACGGCCATGAGGACGCCAAGGACCACATAAAGAAAGGCGGCCACGAAACCCCGCATGATGGACGACATGGCTGAGGAGACCGAGTCGACATTCCCGGCCATCATGTTGGCCATGTCATCCATGGCAGCCGTCGCGGAGGCGCCGACACGGGCACCACCCAGACGAAAATACTCAATAGCCAGATCGCTGAGGCCGTTGCTGCTTGCCTCGTAGATCTGGCTGAAGTTTGCCCAGGTCAGGCCGAACATCAGGACCATGACGATCCGAAAAGAGAGTTGAACTGCATCCCGCATAGCGATGCGGTAGACATTCAGTGCCATATTGATCCCGACGAGAACCAACAGAAGGGCCAGCAAGCTCGTGTAGATGGGCCCAACTGCCCGGGCAGTGGCCTCGAAATACTGCCGTCCTGCCGCGGTGATCGCCCCATCCAAGGTCGCGAGGATCGTCGAGACGCTTTCCATCAGAAATCGCCGCCGCACATGGTCTCGGCCACAGCGATCAAGCGGTGTGCCTCGGTCGAGATCGCCTCCGTGTGGAACCAATCGAGTGTTGCGACGCCTTGCTTCTTCCGAAGAATGGCCGCCACCGCCTCGACACTGTCCCAGGAGGCGACCTTTCCGCTGCAGCTGCAGTCCTTTGTCGCAATTACGTTCCGCGCCCGAACCAGGCTATAGATGTCCCGAAGGGCGCGTGCTTCCGGGCCTGATTGGGCCGCGGAATATTCCGCCGGCCAGGCGGCGCGGCAGTTGCGGAATTCTTCATTCACTGCGCCCTTGATGGGTTGGACATCATCGGGCACCTCGACTTTGGGCAGCACATAGAGGAAAGCATCCTCTGCCTTCAAGGCGGGGGTCTCGGCACGGGCGCCGAGACCCGCGAGGCCCATTCCGACCAGAACGGAGAGGGTTCCAGCCAGGGTCAAATTCAACGCGCGCTGGGTACAGGAGACATTTTTCTTCGGCATGGTCATTTCTCCCCGGTGACCTTGATGAACTTCTCTTCCTCCGCAGCAGTGGCCGCATCCATGACACCAGCCTCGCCCATGCCCATGAGCTGGACGGATTCCGTCGACCAGATGTTGGCGAGGGCGATGGAAAGCTCGGCCGTGACGCGGGTGTTGAGATCGACGGCTTCCTTCAGCCCTTCGGTGTCAGGGATTTCCTGAACGAGGTCATGGACTCGCTCGAGGCTTTCCGATGCCCGGGCTGAAGAGGATTCCGCCGCCGCCGACAGGAAGGCAGCCGTGTTGGCTTGGGTACCGATCCGCGCCGCGCCCTCGTCCTCACTCTTGGCCAGGGTGTCCACGGTTGCGACATCGAGCCCGGCTGAGCCGAAGAACTCGGCCACGAAGTCCTTGGCCGACTGGTCGCCGACCTTGCCGGAAGTGGTCATCAGCTCGTAATGGCCATCCTTGGCCGCAAGGAGCCCGCCGGTCAGGTCGGCCACATCGGGCATGATATCCTTGAAGAAGGTCGCGAGGTCTGGGATGCCGAGCGCGTCCAGCGTCAGGCCGTTCTTCAGGGCGTCGAGCTGGGCTTTCAGCGTCGTGATTTGCTGGACCTGCTTCAGGATCTGGTCGTCGAGTTTCAGGTTCGAGGTGATCAGCTCCTTCACCTGCAACTTGGCCTGGGCGATCATTTCACCGAGCTTGGCGATGTTGGTCACATCCACCGTCGGGACGCCCTGGGCCTGGACGGCGCTGACGGAAAACCCCGCTGCGAAGACAAAGGGGAGGAGAAGGGGGCCGATGCCCCGGACACTGTGCGGGATCATTTGGAACCTGCCTTTACCTTGAGGAATTCTGCATCGCGGGCATAGGCTTGCAGCCAGAGGGCATAACGCGCCGCATCGACCTTGCCCCGCGCCGCCTTCATGCGCTGCACCATCAGCGCGATCCGCGTGGCCTCGGCCCGCGCATAGGTGTTGAGATCCATCGCCTCCTTGACCGAGGCGGTATTCGGTAGGCGCTCGAGGATCGCACGGAGGCGTTTCAGAGCCGCCTCGATCTCGCTGGCCGCCTCCATGCCATAGTGGAGCCCCGCGTCCGAGACATTGCTCGCTCCCGCGATGGCCATGTCAGCGGGAGCAAAGGTCCCGACCTGATCCACGCCGGTGATGGTCCCGGCATAGGCGTTGAAGAAGCCTGTGATGCGGGTGACGTAATCCTGGGTTTCCTGAAACGGCGGGATGCCACCGTATTTCGTGACATTGCCGGGGCCAGCGTTATAGGCAGCCAGCGCCAGGGGCACCGAGCCGAAGGAAGCAAGCTGGCTCAGGAAATACCGCGCGCCTCCGTCGAGCTGCAGCATCGGATCGTCATAGTAATCCGGGTAGATGCCGAGGCCCTTGGCCGTGTCGGGCATGATCTGGGTGAGGCCGAAGGCCCCCATCGGGCTGCGCGCCCCGATCGAGAAGTTGGATTCCTGCTTCACGAGGCTCTGGAACCAGATGCGGAACTCGGTCGGGTTCAGCCCCGTCCGTGCCAGCCCCGGATGGGTGGCATATTTCTGGGCGGTTGCCACGATCATCTCTTCGACCGAGGTCTTGGCATCGCCGAAGAGCCTGGCGGCATAGGGGCTGTCATCCTCGACGTCATAGAGGACCTGCGCCTCCGCGCCGGGAATGTCCTCGAGACCGCCGAGCGACAGGTCCGGCCCGCGCATCGCGGCGAGCGTCGCATCCAGCGCCGCGAGCTGATCGGCCTGAAGATCGGCCAAGCGCCGCTTCTTCTCAGTCTCAAGCTCGCGCGCGCCGGTCAGCGTGGTCATCTGCGCGATCTCCAGCGCATTCTGGATCGCGGTCCTTGCATCGACGGTCGGCACGCCTTGCGCGAGACTGAGCGCAGGCCAAATGGCCAGCGACAGCATCACCGCCAAGTGTGATCCATAAACTTTACCTGCACGGGGTCGCATCGGCATCCTCGGGGCTCGAGAGTGCCGTGGTATCGCCGGCCGCGCGGGTGACTTGCGCAGCGCCCCGGGGGGTGCTCATCGTCGAGGCGGCAACGCTGCCGCCAGCGCTGGACCAGCAATTGGTCTTCAGGATCGGCATTTCGGTGCAGCCCCCGAGCAGAGCCAGGGCGGGCGCAAAAAACGCCAGTCGAACAGTCGTCATCCTCATCAGGTCTCACCCTCTCCAAAAACTTGCCCTCTGGGCATAGTCCGCGCCGAACGCATTGACCCCGGCCTGACCGCCACCGAGCGCGGTCAAAAGCGGCCCCAGCGCCTTCAGATCGACATTCAGGACCGTCGAGCCGCGCGGGCTCCGCGACAGCGCCAGCCGCTGACCCGGGATCGGATTCAGCACGAAATCGATCTCACCACCCGTCAGGCGGAAGCCCTCGTAATCCGCCCGCGCCGCCTCGCCATTGGGGAAGATCAGCTGGTTGGGCAGCGCCTCGAGGATCGAACGCGCCCTGGAGCCGCGGATCTGGCTCGGGAACTGGGTCATCATCACGACGACCACGTTCTTCTTGCGCGCCGTCACAAGCCATTCGGCGAGCTTCTTGCCGAAGTAATCGTCATCGAGCACCTTCCAGGCCTCGTCGATCACGATGAGCGTCGGGCGGCGCTCTTCGATCAGCATCTCGATGCGACGGAAGAGATAGGCCAGGATTGCGGTGCGCTCGGTGCCGAGATCGAGGATCTCGGTCAGATCGACGGCCGTGACATCATGGCTGGCAAAATCGACGACGGGCTCCTTGGCGGCACCGAAGACCCAAGCATAGCGCCCATCCGGGCCCCATTCGCTGACGCGCCGCGCCAAATCGAGCCCATCGCCGACATCGCCGAAAAGCTCCTGGAAGGCGCGGAAGTTCCTCAGGCTATTGCCCGCCTTGGCATTTTGCGCGATGGCGGACTTGAGCGCTTCGGATTGAAGGGGCGTGAGCGGGGCGGCCTTCTGCTCAAGAAGCGCCACGAGCCAATCGAGCGTCCAGGCTTCGCCGCGCTCGCCCGTCTCGGTGGCGAGCGGGTTCAAGCCGGTGGGTCGCCCGGCGCGCAACTCGGCATAACGCCCGCCGAGGGCTTGGACGGCCATCTTGAGGCCCGCTTCCTTGTCGAAGATGATGGTCCGCCCTCCTGCCCTTTGAGCCTGGGCCATGAGGAAAGCCGCTGTCGTCGTCTTGCCGCCGCCGGATTTGCCGAGAAAGAGGGTGTGCCCATTCGTGGGCTCAGCCTTGGGATCGCCCGGCTCATGGAAGCTGAAGCGGTGGAGCGAGCCCTGCAGCGTCTGGAAAAGCGTGATCGGCGTGCCCCAGGGGAGCCGCGCGGGTTCAGTGCCGGTGTCTGCCGCGTGAAGTGCGGCCATATCGGCGAAGTTCAGCGACGAGATCACCATGTCCCGCGCCCGGTAGTCCATATTGCCAGGGTGCATGGCGAAAAAGCCCGCCTCCAAGGCGGTCACTTCGCGCACGAGCCGCATGCCGTTTTGATGCGCGATGCCACGGATCCGGGCCACTTCGGCATCTAGCGCGGCAGAACTCTCGGCAAAGACCGTGATCGTCATTTGGTGGGTGCCAAAGCCCAGGGCGCCGCTTTCGGCCTTGTCGGCCGCCTCGAAAAGCTGCGTCTCCACCGTGGCCGCGATGTCATCGGCCGCCCGCATCTGGGCCACCCGACGCTTGACCCGCTCGGCGATGCTCGCACGCTCGATCGGCGTGTAGCTGTGGGTTATGATCGTATCTTGCGATGATCCGAGCGCATCGAGCATCCCGGGCCAGGTCGCCGTGGCATAGGACTTGACGTAGAGCACGGCAGCCACCCTCGGGGATGTCGTGCCTTCCTCGATCTGCACCCGGCCAGGCTCGAAGCGTATCGAGGCGCCTGCGGCGTCTTCTGCAATAAGGCACCAAGGGTTGCGGGGAGCAGCGCGCAACTCACCGGTCGAGAGCGAGGCGTAAAAACCAACGAGGCTGCCATCGCTCATCTTCAGGCGCTTGGACTGCACCCCAAGCCCGGTCTCCAGGATCGAGACGACTTCGCGCAACTCTTCGAGCCGCCGCGCCGTGTCCTCGCCCCAGAGCGTGCTGGCTGCCCTGGCGAACAAGGGCACCGCCAAGGGCGCGACCTGCGCCCGAACCACGGTCAGGATCAGGACCGGCTCCTGAAGGTTCCGGCGAGCCAACTCACAGCCCCAGGCGCGGTCGATCTCGGCGGCAAAGCCGGATCCATGAACTGGGGTGAGCCCCGTCTCGGCCGGACGCATCATCCGGTGAAGGTAGAAGGTGAAGCGCTCGTCCAATGTATCAAGAAGATGGGCAAAGCCTGCCCGAAGGCCTGCGGTCGCCGCATCGCCCGAGGTGATACCGTCGACGCCGGTCACCTCGAGAGAGAGCATCAGCGCATTCTCCCTTGTGCGCACCACCTCGTCATCCACTTCCATGACATATGGCAGATGCGCGTAGAGTTTCGGGCCCGTCGGCAGAAGGGCCCCTGCCCTGCCCCGCGCCCTCATCCCCTCAAGAAACATGAAGCCGCCCTTTCCGCAGGATCGCCATTGGGGTCACCTGCATCATCACCGAGAAGACGTGATGCCCATTGGGGTTCACCCGCGTCGCAATTCGGGCGAGCCCGTACCAAATGGGCGCGGTCAGGAACCACCAGACGGGCTTGAAGAGGATGAAGGGCAACACAGTCATCCCGCCCACCGCCATGGCATAGGGCAGCGGCAAGCCGAGGAATTTGGCTTGCCGCGAAAGCCCGAGGATGACCGCGCTTTTTTCCATGGCCGTGCCTTCAGCTGAAGGAGGAACGCAGATTGGCCACGACCGCCGGACCTGCGAAGACCAGGAAGGCGCCGACGACCACCAGAGCCACCCAAGCCCAGCTGATCCGGTTGAAGGCCGCAAGAAAGCCCGTCACCACGAAGGCGATGCCGAAGAATGCCGTCGCCAGCGTGCCGCGGAACGAAGCCAACAGACCAGTGGCCACAGTCTCGGCCTTGGTGAAGACAACCTGGGCCATGGCAGGCTCGAGGGTCAAAATCAGGGTGCAAAAGGTCAGGCCCATAAGAGCCATCTGGGTCTTCGACATGTGGGTAAGTCCTTCCTTGGGGAGAAATCAGAGGGTCGCGAGGATGCGGTCGTAGACCGCCATCACCCTGGCGATGTGGTTTTGGGTCTCGGCATAGGGCGGGACGCCGCCGTAACTGCGCACGGCTTCAGGCCCCGCGTTATAGGCCGCCAGGGCCAGGTAGAGGCTGCCAAAGGCCGCCATCTGTTCCAAGAGATAGCGCGCCCCACCGTCGAGGTTCTCAACAGGATCGGCGGCGTTGACACCGAGATAGCTGGCAGTCGCGGGCATCAGCTGCGCCAGCCCCATGGCCCCGGCATGGCTCACCGCCGATTGCGTGTAATTGCTCTCGACCTTGATCATTGCCTGGAAAAATGCCGACCATTCCTTCGGCGAAAGATCGACCACCTTCAAGGCCGGGTCGTCCTGATAGCGCGCCGCGATCAGCCGGATTTCCGGCAGGACGTCAGATGGTGCCAGAACGGCTGCGGGGTTGAAGGTGGCATCGGACAGCGCCACGCGCTCCTCGTTCCCATCGCGGGCTTCTTCTTCGCCCTCCGGAACGACGAGCCTGCCTTGGGCATCGTAGCGCAAAACGGCCGCACCGGCCAAAGGTTCTGCCAGCCCCCCCTGCCCCGCCTCATTCCACCGCAGCACGTCGGCCAATGAGACTCCGCATGCCGCGCCGGACATCACCAACGACAGAAGGCACGTCGAGATGATCGAGCTGCAACTTGCCAAAGGCGAGGCCGAACATGCCGATTGGCGAATTGACGACCCGTTCCCGCGCAAGCGCCGTGACCAACATGTACCGCTCGCCATCTGCCCCCACGACGTAAAAGAGCCACTCCCCCGAGAAGCGTCCCTCAGGGTCTGGCGCACCAATACACTCGATCTCAACCGTCGCTCCTTCGGTCGCAGCCAGCTTCTTGAAGTCACGCTCCAAGAGGACGGGCAGCAAGCGCCTTTTCGTATTCATGACGTTCCCTCAGCCTTTGGCCTCGGCGGTGTAGCAGAAGAATTTCCGCCTGACGACGCCTAACAGAAGCTATGGCGCGTGCAACGCAAAAATGACAAACACATGGAAAGAAGTTCTATGCACAAACAGACCAGAGTCCACTTATTGGCTCCAACGGGCTCGTTTGTCCTGCGCTTGAAGCAACAAAACAAGGATTTTCGTACACCCGAATCGCTCTGATCCGCCCCCTGCCCCGCCGCCTGACCTCCTGGTGCAGCCGTCTGAACCCGGCCGCATCACGGGTCTTCTTTTGCCTGCGCCCTTGTCCTACATGGAGTTTTGCATGCGCACCTTGCCGCGTTCGGCCCCGGCCAAATCCCGCTTTGCCCCATTGGCAAGCCTCTCTATAGCCCTTTCAGCCGCCCTCTTCGGCAACCTCATCACCCCTACACCGAGTATGGCCTATCCCGTCGACTGCGCCATTCTCCTGTGCCTCGCGGGCGGTTTCCCGGCCTCCATCGAATGCGCCCATGCCCGTGCCGTCATGATCGCCCGCATCACCCCCTGGCCCATCGAGCCACCCCTGCAAATCTGGAACTGCCCCATGCGGATCGAGTACCGGCGGCCGATGAACAGGCGCGGGAAGGCGACACCCGTCCTCCAGGAGGTGAGCCTGCCGCTCCCGCGCGGCAGCACTCCTGAAGGCTGGGGAGTTCCACTGCCCGTCCAGAGCACCGCGATTTCCGGAGCCTGGAGTTCCTCGGTCGAACCAGCGACGGGTTTCTCGGTCGACAAGACGGGCGCCGCGTTGCCTGACCTCATCCCTGTTCAGGACCGAGCCGACGTTGATATCTCCGATCCGAGCTATGACTTCGTCCGCTCGATCCGCGTCACCAACATCGAATATTCCCAACGCCGCAACCACGACGGCGACTGCAACTCCTCCACCTACGTCCGACTGGGCCTCTATGGCGCGCAGGGAGACTACATCTGGAAGCGCGGCACTTCTGGCGACATCCCCGCAGTCTCGGGCTTCGCGCCACGCGACTTCTGCGGCGAATACAGCTTCAAGAGCGTCGTGATCCAATGGCGCGACAGCGCCGGAAAGTCCGACTTCGAGGAGGTGACCTACTGAGGCCCCTACCCCACAGCCCGTCGCAAAAGAAGCAGCGCCAGACCTGAAGCCCGACGCCGCTCTGTCAGGATGGGGAATCTCAACCTCTTGGGAGCCCTGCAACCATAGCGCGATCCGTCCAAAAACTCAACCGGCACACACCTGGGTCGGGCCGGTCGAGTTTTGCCCGTCCCGACCTGCAAAAGGAGATCCTCATGGACCTGACCACCGGCGCCCTTCTGCGCCGCATCCTCGCAACGCCCCTCTCCATGGGCGCGCACAAACTTGCGACCCTCCTCCTCGACGGCATGGCCTGGAAGGAAGGTTACAACGGGCTCGCCCGTGGCACTGCCGCTTTCACCACCCGGCAGTTGATGCAAGGCATGGGGATATCCCGCCAGCACCTGCGGACCCTTCTCACTGAATTGGCCCAATCCGACCTGAGGCTGGAGCGCTGGAAAGACCACGGCCACTTCGCGCCCTGGATCTTCCGCTTCAATCCTGTGGATAACTCCGACACCGGCGATGACGGGCTGACAAGCAGAGACGCCAAATCTCCTTTATTGGAATCTCATCACAAAACTGTCTTCGCTGGGTTCATCGAAATCGACGGTGAGTGCCCGTCTCAGCCCGCTGCGTGGCTCGCCCTCATCGACGCGGCCAAGCGCGCCCTGCCCTGCGCCGGTGTGGCCGCCAGCACAATCTGGGAGCGATTCCTTACCTTCAACCGCGCCAAAGGGAAAACCACGGTCCCGGCTGGGTTCCTTCTGGGGTTCATGCGGAAATGGAAGGTCTGTCGGGTGAAGGAGATGCCAGAGGCCGCAGCGCTGATCGCCGAAAATCCCGCGCATGCGGCCGCTACGCAAGACCTCGAAGCCTTGCATCTGGCGGCACTGGCGCCCGTCGGCAACTGGCAGTTCCACCAGGCTGACCTCCTGCGCCAAATCGGGGCGGATCGCTACGAGGACCGCATCCGGGTCCTGATGGACAGGCTCGGCGTCAAGCGCTTCGCCGCGATGCTCGCCGTCCATGGGCAGGCGGTAGCACATGGGGAGTTGAGCGCATGATGGCCATCAACCCTCGACATCACCCGCTCGACCCGGTCATTATCCTTGCAAATCTTCCACGCCATGGCAGTTCTGCAAGGATAATCAATTCCAAGGGGTATGCAGACCCCAGTGCCACCCGCACGCGCCCAGTGAACTTGACGGCAAGATTTTCCGAAATCCTGCCGTCAACGTGGTTTGGTGTTAGCGAACTGTCATCAAATCCATTTGACAACAAGATCAGACCGAATCCTGTTGTCAAAGTCCTTTGGTGTTACTAGCTTGCCGTCAAACGGGTTTGACAACAGAAAGAACCTCAAAATGGTTGCCAAAACCCTCGACCTCTCGGGCGCCGTCCCTTACCACCTCGGCGACTTCCCCCCCAAATCCTTGGACTACCAGACGCTTCTGGGCCCGTTGGAAGAGGCTGCCGCCTCCCTCGCCCGCTATGACGCCAAGATGTCCAGCATGGTCAACGGCGACCTCTTCTTGACCCCGCTGCGCCGCCAGGATGCTGTGGCCTCCTCCCGCATGGAGGGCACGATCTCGACCATCGAGGACCTTTACCGGATCGAGGCCGAAGAAGATGCCGGCAGCGACCCCTTCCACGAGGCCCGCAACGACGACATCGAGACCTATCTCTACTCACGCGCACTAAAGAACGCCCAAGCCGCCATCGCCGAGGGCATGCCGATCAGCGAGCATCTGATCCGAACCGCCCATCAGCAGCTCTTGTCATTCGGACGCGGCGCAGCCAAGCGGCCGGGCAGCTACAAGACCGAACAGAACTATGTCGGCGACGGGCGCAGCGGCACGGTCAGCTATATCCCGATTGCCCCCGAGCACCTCGGCCCGGCCATGGCAGAGCTGTTCCGCTTCATCCACCAAAGCCCGATGCGCCCTCTGATCCGCACAGCCTTGGCACATGTCGAATTCGAAGCACTCCACCCGTTCGAGGACGGCAACGGTCGGATCGGGCGCATGCTGATCACGCTTATGCTCTGGGATCTCGGCACCCTGTCGCAGCCCAACTTCTTCGTCTCGGGTTATTTCGAACGTCACAAAGCCGACTACGTCGAACGCATGCGCGAGGTTTCGGCCTCGGGCGACTGGACGGGTTGGGTCGTCTTCTTCCTCCAGGCCTTGCACGCCCAAGCGACGTTCAACATCCAAACCGCCGATGCGATCTTTGGCCTGCATGCCGAGATGCGCGAGAGGTTCCGCGTGCTCTTGAACTCGCAATACCACGACCAAGCGCTGGACTATGTCTTCGCCAGCCCAATTTTCCGCAACGACCGTTTCGTCGAGAAGTCCGGCATCCCGGCTTCGTCGGCGCGGGCCTTCTCGCGACGGCTAGCGGAGGCGGGACTGCTGCGGACAATCGAACCCGCAGCCGGGCGCAGGGCGGCGCTCTATGCCTTCGATCCGCTGCTGGAGATTTTGAAGGTCTGACACGGGTTCCCGACCGTGGACCACAGTGCCGACCTCCTGTCGAATCTGGGTCGACCGATTCTCGCGTTGGCTGAAGGTATGACTGGAACACAGGTGGTAGGAACTTGGTGGATATCTTGTGGCTGAGGGCCCCAAGCCTTCCAATTCTAGACAAGCACCACGCAAACTGCTGTTTTTCCCCCGATTATCTCAACAACTCACGCCCACTCAACACCCAAAGCTTACTCAACAGATAACGGTGGATTTATCTCGATTTTCTGTTATGGTTCTGAAAAATACAAATAGCCGAGGGCAGCCGATGACCGGGATAAGGGCATCCCAAAGATTTGACGTCATGTCCAAGCGGCTTAGCAGCCGTCTGCGCGAACACACGCAGGAGACATTTCCCCCCGACGCCCAAAAGGGCCTTCGGCGCTTTGCCATGCGTGAGGCGGCCGACCTTCTCCGCATCAACCAGAACACCTTCCGGCACCACGTGTCAAACCTGGAAGGCTTCCCGGAAGGCACGCTTGAGGGCGGCAATCGGCGCAGTTTTACAGCAGCCGAGATGGTGGAAGCGCAGAAGGTCTTGCTCGAGACCGGGCGGATGAAGCCGGAAGAACACCCGCATCGCCGTCCGGGCGAGCAGGCGCAGGTCTTGACGGTCTTCAACCTCAAGGGCGGCTCGGCCAAGACCTCGACGGTGACGCATATCGGCCAGCTTCTGGGCCTGCGCGGCTACCGGGTGTTGCTCGTCGACCTCGACAGCCAAGCCAGTCTGACGAACCTCTTCGGGGTCACCCCGGAGCTCGATCCCGAAATGCCGACGTCCTACGACCTGATCCGGACGGAAAGCCCCCTGCCTGCCTCCCAGGTGATCCGAAAGACCAATTTCCCGACTGTAGACCTGATCCCGGCCTCCATGGACATCATGGAGTACGAGTTCGAGGTGGCACTCAGCTTCCGCCACGGAACAACGACGTTCCACAGCCGCATCCGCGAGGCGCTGGAGCCGGTTCTGGACAATTACGACATCGTCATCTTCGACACGCCACCCCAGCTGAACTTCACAGTGATCTCTGCGCTCTTCGCATCGACCGGCGTGGTGATCCCACTGAACGCCTCTATGCTGGACGTGATGTCGCTCGCCAGCTTCCTTGCCATGGCGTCGAACTTGATGGGCGTGGTCGAAGCCCATGCTCCCGAGCACGGTTTGAACTTCGTGCGGGTGCTGATCACGCGATATGAGAACATGGACGGACCGCAGGTGCAAATCTCGTCGCTTTTGCGCACGGTGCTTGGCGACGCAGTTCTACCGGCGGAGTTCCTGAAATCAACCGCCGTGGGTGATGCGGCGAACACGCAGCAAAGCATCTTCGAGGTAGAGCCGCGCGACGTCAACCGCAAGACCTATGAGCGGGCCATCGAGTCGGTCTCTCGGGTAACTGACGAGATTGAAAAGGAAATCCTGAAGGCGTGGGGGCGGACCAATGGCGCGTAAGGTCTTTGGGGACTCGCTGAAGTCTGCGATGCGCCAAGGTTTGGAAGAGCCCGCAGAGGTGACCCGCTCAAGCCCGACGGTCGCGCGGGCCCAGGCGTCGGTTTTGGAGGAAGACAAACACGCCACCCGGCTCCTTGATCCCGGCTCGATCCGAATGTCGGCCGTCATGGACCGGATCGACCCTGCCGAAGGGCTTGATGACCTCGTCGCCTCGATCCGCGAGCATGGGCAGAAGGTGCCGATCCTGGTGCGCCGCATCCCGGATGGATACGAGATTGTCTATGGCCGCCGCCGGCTGCTAGCCTGTCGGGCCCTTGGCCAACGGGT
The DNA here is from genome assembly GCF_009925085.1 of Stagnihabitans tardus. GTDB lineage: Bacteria > Pseudomonadota > Alphaproteobacteria > Rhodobacterales > Rhodobacteraceae > Stagnihabitans > Stagnihabitans tardus. The sequence continues at coordinate 28,714 of NZ_JAABNR010000019.1, forward strand.
CCGCGCCACCGTCATGGAGATGACGGAAGAGGAAGCAATCATCGCCCAGGGCGTCGAGAACAACGCGCGGCTTGACCCTTCCTTCATCGAGCGCGCCTTGTTTGTTGCGGGCATCATCCGCGAACTTGGCAAGACCGAAGAGGGGCGCGGGAACGCCCAGACCGTAGCCTACCGGGCCCTGCAGATCGACGAGTCCCTCGTCTCGCGGATGAACCGGATCGCAAATAGCATCCCGATAGAGTTGATCCGGGCGATCGGCCCAGCTTATGGCGTGGGTCGGCGCATCTGGGAAAAGCTCGCGAAGCTCTGCGAGGCTAATCCGAAAACGGCCAGCGCCGTTGCCGCTCAGGTCCCGCAAGGGCTTGCCAGCCCGGACAGGCTCAACGCGGCCATCATCTTTTTGTCGCCCCCCTCGGACCCTCCGCGCAAGTCGGCCGATGGCGTCAAGATGACACGCAAGGGCAATCGCATCATCCTGGAGGTCGAAGCGGCCATCTTGCCTCAGATCGAAGCCACGATCGAACGGGCCATTCGCGCGTTTCTGTATGACGATCCAGCGTCTTGACCGCGGTCAAGACGACAAGAACAACACCAAGAGAACAGAAAGGAGGAACGGACCGAAAAAGAAAGACCCCCCGAAAGCGGAGCTTCCGAAGGGCCTCGATTAGTCTGGACAACTGATTGATACCCCCAAAGTGATTCGATTTCAACACCGCTCGCGGTGAACGGGGAAGCTTTTTCGCCCGAGACATCATGAAACACGTGCTTGGCACCTCACCCGCTGTGGCGGATTGCTTCTCGACGTCGATTAGGATCAGCTATGAGCTTCTGGCGCCAGTAAAGGTGCTGCGCAAGGAGCTTGGCCTCACGCCTAACGACATCGCCGTCCTGACCGCCCTGATCAGTTTCGCGCCGCGAGACAAGGCACAGCCTACTGCCCTGACGATCGTCTTCCCTTCGAATGAAGTGCTGTCCGAACGCGCGAATGGTCTCGACGAACGGACCATCAGGCGCTGTATTGCCCGCCTTGTCTCAGCGGGTTTGATCGCCCGGAAAACCTCAGCCAATCGCAAGAGGTTTCCACTTCGGTTCGGAGGAGCCATCAGGGATGCCTTCGGCTTCGATCTCCTTCCTCTTGTGAAGGACCACGACACTCTGTGTGAACGGGCCAAACAGGTTAGCCAGCTCAACCAGGATCTCGTTTCACTGCGTTCCAAAGCGCTCGCCTTGCGAGCAGCGGCGATGCATGCCCCCAACCTGTCGCCTGGCCAATTGGAAATCCTCGCTACAGCGCGAAATACTCTGCGGCGAATGACGCTGACTGTTGATCAGGCAACCGCAACCATAGGCACTATCGAACAAATCCTCCGCTCAACGGGCTCCGACAAGTCTGCGGAACAAGACAAAAATGTTGCTCCAGATACTGTCATGCCCGATGAACTGACCGCCACAGACGGACAAAATGTCCGGCACATAGATGCCTCAAAAAAAGAATTAAAAACCTACGCCCGCGCGAAGGTGATCGCACGTCCCTACGCAGGTCGAGATTCATATCCGATGAACAAAGAAACCGACCACATGGAATGGCGAGACTTCAAGCACGTTGCATGCTTCTTCCCTGAAGAGCCATCAACACGGGAAACTTTCAAACGAACACTCTTTGAACTGGGAAAGGTGACGCGGGTTACACATGAAAAACTCATGCAAGCTATGAGGCACATCGCTCCTGGTCGAATCCTTTTGGCTTTCGACTGTCTGCTCGCGAAAGGCGACTCCATTCGAAATCCGGAGGGTTACTTTCATCATCTACTTGCCACCTGACCATTCTTGACCGCGGTCAAGAAGCCAGAGTCCGAGTGTGGCTGGAGGGTTTTTGACGGTGAGTGAGATCGGGAGAGTAGCTCCTGGCGCCCGTCGTGGAGATGATCTGATGGCCAAGGCTGCTCAAAATGTGATCCTGTCGCACTCGCGCGATATCCCCTTCGACCGGCTGGTGCTGAGCCAGTCCAACGTCCGGCGCATCAAGCCCGGGGTGTCGGTGGAGGAACTGGCGGAGGACATCGCCCGCCGTGGGCTCCTGCAGAGCCTGAATGTCCGGCCCGTGTTGGACGAGGCGGGGGCGGAGACTGGCAAGTTCGATATCCCGGCCGGTGGGCGCCGCTTCCAGGCGCTGTGCTTGCTGGTGAAGCAGAAGCGTTTGGCCAAGACCGCGCCGATCCCCTGCATCGTGCGGGACGCTGGGTCGACGATCCTCGCCGAGGATGACTCGCTGGCCGAGAACATGCAACGCGTTGCCCTGCACCCGCTCGACCAGTTCCGCGCCTTCTCGACCTTGCGCGAAAAGGGCCTCGGCGATGAGGCCATCGCAGCGGCCTTCTTCGTGACGCCCCAGGTTGTGCGTCAACGGCTGAAGCTGACCTCCGTGGCCCCTGCCCTCCTCGATATCTATGCCGAAGATGGCATGACGTTGGAGCAGCTGATGGCCTTCACCGTGACTTCGGATGCCACGCGGCAGGTGCAGGTCTGGGAGGCGGTGAAGGGGTCGTGGAACAAGGAGCCCTATGCCATCCGCCGCATGCTGACCGAAACCTCGGTTCGCGCCTCGGTTCGCCGGGCGATCTTCGTCGGTATCGAAGCCTATGAGGCGGCGGGTGGGATCGTGGCCCGCGATCTCTTCCAGGGCGACGATGGCGGCTGGCTCGAAGATGTCGCGCTCTTGGAGCGTCTTGTGGGTGAGAAGCTGCAAGCCGAAGCTCAGGCGCTGGTCCCCGAGGGCTGGAAGTGGATCGAGGTCTCGGCTGACCTGCCCTACGGCTTTGGTTATGGCCTGCGACGGCTCTCTGGTGAGGCGGCACCGATGACGGAGGCCGAGGCCGCTGAGCATGCCAAGCTCCTCGCCGAATACCGGGCGCTGGAAGCCGAATGGTCGGAAGCTGATGAGATGCCGCAGGACATCGATACGCGGCTCGGCGAACTGGTCGCGGCGATGGAAGTGCTGGAGACCCGGCCGATGATCTTCGATCCGGCGGAAATTGCACGGGCAGGGGTCTTCGTCACCTTCGACCGTGAGGGCAAGTTGGTCCTCCATCGCGGCTATGTGCGTCCCGAGGACGAGGCTCCCGTCGAGACCGCGGACAACGAGGTTGCTGATGGCGTCGAGCTCGGCGGTTTGGACGGGCAGGGGGATGAAGCGTCGGTTTCCGGGCGGGTGAGCGGGCAGGGCGCTGTCCCGGCCACTTCGGGCACCGTGATCACCTCGGCAGGGCAGTCGCTCTCGGCCTTGCCTGATGATGAGGACGACGGTGCCTTGAAGCCCCTGCCCGAGCGCCTGGTCATGGAGCTGACCGCCCACCGCACCCTCGCGCTGCGCGAGGCGCTTGGCCGCTCGCCGCAGGTCGCCCTGACCCTCCTGCTCCTCAAGCTTGTCACGGACACCTTCCGCACGTCCTCCTCCACGGGCTCCTGCCTCGAGGTCGCGGTGCGTCCCGTCTACATGACCGCGCAAGCGCCGGACTTGAAGGACAGCGTCGTTGCGCAAACCATCGAGGCGCGCCACGCCGCCTGGGAAGCCGATCTGCCCCTGGGCGATGATGCCGCGCTCTGGGACTATCTCTCGGCGCTGGATGCCGCGAGCCGCCTCTCGCTCCTGGCCCATTGCCTCTCCCAAGGTGTCAATGCTCTCCACGAGCGAGTGAACCCCTACGGTGCGGGCATCTCCTCCTCCGGTCTTACCCGTCGCATGAAGCATGCCGACATGCTGGCCAAGGCGGTCGATCTCGACATGGTCGAGGCGGGTTGGGAGCCCACGGCAGAAACCTATCTCTCCCGCGTCCCCAAAGCCCGGATCATCGAGGCTGTGCGTGAGGCCAAGGGCGAGAGAGCGGCTCAGCTCATCGACCATCTCAAGAAGACCGAAATGGCGACCGAGGCCGAGCGGCTCCTCAAGGGCACCGGCTGGTTGCCCGAGGTCCTGCGTCGCAGCGACCTCGTCGCGCTGGAGGATGGGACCGAGGAAGCCGGGCAGGGCGATGAGGCCTCGGACGATGCCGCCTTCTCCGATCAGGCCACACACGCAGTCGAAGATGCGTCGGGTATCGACCTCCCAGCCTTCCTCGTCTCCGATCTGCCGTCCGATCCGGCCCAGATGATCGCCGCTGAGTGATCCCGGCTCCCGAGGGCGGGGAAGCCCGCCCTCGCTCAACACAAAATATAACAATATCAATGTAATGAGTGCGTTTCTTCGCATTCAGGATGAGGAATCATGTCTGCAACCCACATCATCGACGCCGCGCCCTTGGGGGCCCTGGTCCGCTACTCCGACGGCAGCCCCAAACCGCCCGCGCGCTTCACCAAGAAGCTGGCCGCATGGGAGCGATCCAACGGCCTGGGCCGTCTTGTGAAGAAGGAGCCGCCCAGGCCCTATCCGACCTGGACCGCTTCCGCATCGTTCACACTGCACGAAGGCAACTTCTCCTCCGACGGGGTCATCCTCGTCACCATCATGCGCAGCCACTCGGCCGACAGTGCCTTGACCTTCGAACTCGTCGAAGTTCCGCAACCCGGGCAGGTCAAGGTGCTTCTGGACTTCGGCGGTTCGACTGAACTCCTGCATCTCGCCGCCAACAGGACGGCAGCAGAGTTGTGGATCGCCCGGGAGGGCTATCGCAATGCAAGGCTGGAAACCGTCGGGACCTGCGACAGCAGGGCAGGGGAGGCGGACCTGGCCGCCTGAGCCTGCCGGCAGACACGAACAAATGCCTTGTCCTGCCCAATTGGCGGGGCAGGGCGGTAAGTTATAGCATCGCCTCGGAGTAGTTGGGTCTCAGTCCGACGACCTACACCCGGCACACCAGGCCGATGCCTGGGCGACATTCCCATCAGTTCTCACAAGGAGTTCGCGCATGGCCGCGACCTGTTTCCCATATGGCTTCCCGACCAGCCACTCGCGGGTCGAACCCTCGCGCGGTCAGCCTTGGCCGCGTTGTGTAAACGCTGAACCCGGCACCTTCGGACACGAGTGCGGCAAGCCTGCGGCCTTTATCGGGACCAACACCATTTCAGGGACTCAAGGCTGCTTCTGCGCCGCCTGCAAAGAAATCGGATATGACGCTAGCCGCTATAGGCAATGGTCAGAATTGCCCTCTATCGGCCCGCGCCAAGATTACGACCCTGACCCGCGCTGAAAGTCATGGGTTGATTGAGCCCAGGGCAACAGAAATACTGCAGCCATTTTGGGAGGCTCGGTAAAATTGCTCTACAAGGATTTGATCGCGACCTACGGGTCTTCATTGGCAGGGCGCTCAACCTTGCTGGACGACAGGGTCTGGCATGTCGTGCCGTCGGAGGATCTTGCCCGCTTCCGACGCTATGCGCTCGATGCCTTGCTGCAAGCCAAGGTCTATCTGATGGATCATTTGGCCGCGACATACGCGGACACGCTGCACGACACCTTGCAAGAGCATGCCCAAGCCTCTGGCACCCAAGCTATGTCCTACCTCGGCGAAATTCAGTTTCCGGCAAAGGTGACCTGGGTCGAATACGACTACGGACAGTTGGGCGTCTCGCGCTTTGAGCGAGGTTCGCTATCTACAACGCATGACGATAGGCCCCACGGCAGCGGTTTGCATGGCTTCCTTATCGACGATCGCGAGGCCGATCATCTGCGTGTCACCTTGTTCGCCCGCGCCGATGAGACAAAAGTCATGGATCCGATGAGCTTCCTCCGGCTCAATCGCAAGCCTTCGGGTCAGTTGGACTATGAGGACGTGAAGTTCGAGTTCAATACATCGATGATCGATTTCTGCATCCGCGTTGGCGAATCCGAAAAGTTGATCGAAGCGAGGCGCACGGTGCATTTGATCAACTCAGGCTCAGACCTGTTCATTCCTTGCGCGCTCTTCGCCATGCTTGTCTCACCTGACTTGGGCGGCATTATTCCAGCGGAGACCGAGACATTCTCCTCCACAGAGGCCAAGACGGCCAAGAAGTTCGGCAAGTCCTGGATTCTTGGAGCTCCCAAATCGCATCTTACGATCCGGATTGGCCCACAGGCTGCGGCCCACTTGCGTGAGCGTGCAGAACGGATCGCCTTTGAACAGCAGAACAATGCAGAGCGGAGTGGCCCCGTACGGCATCGAGTTTCAGAGCACGAGCGGCATTACCGCAGCGGAAAGATCGTCTTGGTCAAAGCCCACGAACGCGGTCATGGTGAGAGGCCAAACATTCCCACCCGGGTTATGGGGCCACGTGAACATGAACCTGCGTTCAATCTTTCTGGCGGCGAGACTGCGGGCCGGGATGAAATCTGATTGTCCCGTGATCTCATTGGTTTGCTTGAACATATCGATGGTGCGACCACCTTGCAGTGGACCGAGTGTCTCGTGTTTTGGGCCATTGCGAAATAGTCGAAGCAAACTCTCGAATGGTCTTCTTGCCGCAAAAGATGTCTGGAGATGATGACTTCACAACTCACCCGCGGGTGCGAGGCCCTTTCGTATTGCGAGCCCATCCCGCCCCGGAGGCGCTCCGAACAGGCGGCGATATTCCCTGCTGAACTGCGAGGGGCTCTCATAGCCGATAGCATAGCCCACCCCCGCCACATCGGCCTGGTCCAACAATAGAAGCCGCCGCGCCTCCTGCAGGCGCAATAGCTTTTGATACTGTACCGGCGTCATCGCCGTCATCGACTTGAAGTGGCGGTGGAAAGTGGCTGAGCTCATCCCCGCGACATCGGCCAGCTGAGAAATGCGCAGTTGGCCTGTGAAGGTCTCGCGGATATGAGAGATCGCCCGACCGATCCGCGCCATGGGGCTGCCTGCCAGCCCGATCTGGCGGAGTTGAGGCCCCATCGGACCCTGCAACAGACGCCAGGTGATCTCGCGCCTGATCAGGGGGGCGAGGATGGCGATGTCCTTTGGCCTTTCACAGAGTCGCATCAACCGGAGCAGCGGTTCTAGCAGATCGGGATCAAGCGCATGGACCGAGAGCGCCGGGGCAGGGGCCGACTCCGGCCAGTCCAACAGCAGCTCGGCGATCACAGAGGGGTCAAGCGTCAGGCTGAAGGCCAGATAGGGGTCTTCCGGTGTGGCGCGTGTGATCTCTGCCCGGATCGGCACTTCCATCGAGGCGATCAGGCATTTGCCCGCATCATATCGAAAGGCGCGGTCAGCCAGCATCGAAGTCTTGGCCCCCTGCACGACAGCGCAGAACGAGGGGCGATAGACCGTGTGGATTGGCCCGGAGGGCGTACTGGCCATGGTCAGATAAAGTCCGTCAATCGGCGTTTCGCGACCATGGGTCCGCCAAAGTCGGATCATGACGTCTTTCAAGGGAGCAAGGGTGGTTTCCATGTCTTGATCCTAGCGCCGAGAGGGATTTCTCGACAGCCCCCGCGCGACGGGAATGAGAGGATTGTGCAAGAGGATGCGAGGATCGGCGTAGCGAGAAGGGTGCACCGCGCGCTATCTTGACCTCAGCCCGGTGGCAGAGGCCCCCGGCTCTTCCCGTTACAAAGGACTATTCCATGCGGTATCGCAAACTCGGCCCCTCGGGCCTCTTGGTGTCTGAACTTTGTCTTGGCACCATGACCTTCGGCGGCTCCGAAGGCATGTGGGGCCTGATCGGCCAATTGCGCCAGGACGAGGCTGATGCCCTGGTAAAGACCTCGGTCGAGGCGGGCATCAACTTTATCGACACGGCCAATGTCTATGCCGGCGGCGAAAGCGAGCGCATCCTTGGCCAGTCGATCCGCAACCTCGGCATTGCCCGCGACGATGTGGTGATCGCGACCAAGGTGCTGGGCCAGATGGGGGAGGGGCCGAATGCGCGCGGCGCCTCGCGGGCGCATGTCTTGGCGCAGGCCAAGGCCAGCCTGACGCGGTTGCAGATGGATCACATCGACCTTTACCAGATCCATGGCTTCGACCCGCTGACGCCCATCACCGAGACGCTGGAGGCGCTGGACACCCTCGTCCGCCAAGGCCATGTCCGCTACATCGGCCTGTCGAACTGGGCCGCCTGGCAGATCGTCAAGGCCGTGGGTATCGCCGAGGCCCGCAAGCTGGCCCCCATCCTGTCTTTGCAGGCCTATTACACGCTGGTCGGCCGCGATTTGGAGCGCGAGGTCGTGCCGATGCTGCAAAGCGAAGGCCTTGGTCTGATGGTCTGGAGCCCTCTGGCCGGTGGCTTCCTTTCTGGCAAGTACAGCGGCGGCCAAGCGTCGAACGAGGGCCGGCGGACGGCCTTCAACTTCCCGCCGGTCAACCTTGAGCGCGGCGATGCCGTGATTCCCGTCATGGGTAGGATCGCGGCGGATAAGGGCTGCAGCGTCGCACAGGTGGCTCTTGCCTGGCTCTTGCATCAACCGGTGGTGACCAGCGTAATCGTCGGTGCCAAACGGGTTGATCAGTTGCAGGACAACATCGCCGCGACCGGGGTGAAACTCTCGCCCGAGGATCTTGGCGCGTTGGACGCGGTGACCAAGCTTCCGGCTGAATATCCCGGCTGGATGATCGAGCGTCAGGCCCAGTATCGCGTGGTAAAGGGCTGATCGCCTTGCGCCGCCCTGGCCAAAGCCTGGGGCGGCGCAACAAAAGCACTGCGGCGCGGGTTAGTCCTCCTCGACCTCGGTGCGCAGGTAGATGTCGTCCGGGCAAACCGCCGTCGGAGCCATGCCCCGATGCGGGTCAGCAAGATAGGCATCGAGATCCGAGGTCGCGGGTGGCCCGCCCAGGAAACCCTCCATCCGGCTGGAAACCTCATACAGGCTTTCGGCTTCCAAGAGGCCCTCGGCGACATAGGCCTGGAAGGTCTCCGTCAACCGGCTCACCAATCCAGCCGCCGCCTCGCGGTCGAGCTTCGCAGTGCCCATCGCATCCAGCCGCACTGCATGGGCAAGCGCGCTCGTAACGATCTCCAGCGCGACCTGGACGTCCGTCAGTCCTTGCGCCCAACGGCTGACAGCCAAGAGCTTCCCTGCATCGGTCAGCTCGAACCCAAGAAGACCTACGGCTTCGCTCAGGCCATCCAGCCGGTCCGACGCTGGGATCTGAAACCCGCTGTCGAGCGGCGTCCCTCCCAGGGTCTCTGTGAAATCCAATGGCGTGAAGCGGCGCGGCGCCGGTGGGCGCTTGCTCTGGGGCGCCGGGCTTGGCGCAACGATGGACGTGACTTCAGGCAGCGGGTCTGGAACTACGACCCTGACCGGTGTGTGCTGCGGCATGCCCATGGGCGCGACATCGACGACTGTGGAAGGCTGCGGCTGCGCTGTCGCGACATCTGAGGTCTCGAGTGGTGCCGGGTCCGGTTGTCGCGGAAATGGCGGGGTTTCCAAAGCCACTGGTGCTGGTTCGGCCGGCACGTGCTCGGCCATTGTTGCCGCGACCTTCTGCCCATAGTCCGTGACGCGTACCCAAAGCGTCTCTCGCGCGCCGAAAAGGCGACGGAAGAAGCCGGGCTGGACTCGGGTCTCTTCGATCAGGCCCTGCTGGCATAGGTTCAGGTAAGGGCGCCCGAGCTCATGCCCACGCGCTCCTGCCAGCACGCGCAGAGCATTGCGTTCAAGTCTCTGGTCGCCGAGAAGCTCAACCAAGACGCTGAACAACTCCGCTTCCAGGGTAGCGTACATGGCCATGGTGATGGTCTCCTTTGGTGAGGGCGCCCAGCTATGCAATTGGCGGTGCAGGTGCAATGGCATTCGTCCTGAGATGTCCCCGGACGCTGTGGCGGACGGAAGGAGGTCGGGCCATTTTGTGCGCGGCGCACCACAAAAGCCTTTGCGCGGACAGTGGTCAATTCACTGATACACCGCGCTCTCCCAAGATGACCTGCCCCCGAACGGTGGGGCAAGGTGACATAGGTCCCATCCCCGTCTCATCTTCCCTGGCCATCATCCTGGCAGCGAAGCTGGCGGCAGTGTGCATCTGCTGGACATCCGGCTCCTGGGGCCTGAGCCCCATCCCCCGCTCGCCCGTCCCTTCCTTGGCCGGAGGCCGGTCTTCGAGATCAACCCACAAGGGCTCGGACTACGGGCAAGCCCGTGCCGCCGGGCGGATTCGGCCCTGATCCTGCAGGGGGCCGAACGCACCCGGTGATGTCAGACCGTCTCAGGCTTTCGAGGTCCTGTCGCGCGGGGGATGGTCCTCCGCCTCCAGACAGGAGCCGAAAAGATGTCCCGCAAAGATGCACATGCTTACGCCGCCAGCCTTGCCGCCACGCTGATGGTTGCCATCGTGGTTTTCCAGGCCGGGGATGGGACCTATGGCGCCGTCCCCGCCGATGAGATCGACGGCGACGAGGTTCTGGTGATTGGTGAGCACGATCCGTGGGCATAAGCCCACGGTCCGTGCAAAGGCCCGGGCGGCGCAGTCGCGCCCCCGGGCCCTTCGCCTGTCCGTCGGCGCGACCGACAGGCACAAGGCGCCGACGCGGCGTCGGCATTGCTCTTCGTGGCAGAAGCAGATCAGCAGAGGCAGCCCCTGAAAGCCGCCGCTTTGTCTGGTCAGCCGGGCAGGATTTTCGGCTTTCCGTCCGCATCGAGGTGAGCGGTGTACCATGCAGGTTTGTGACCTCGGCTGGACCAGGTGATGGTCGGGCTCTCCGGATGCTTGTTGATCGTCGTCGAGGTCGCCCGTTTGCTCTTGGGTCCTTCCTCTGCCGCCAGTTCGTCAAAGGTGTAGCCCAGCTCGTGAGCGAGGATCGCGAACTTGTTGCGGGCCTCCGCCTTTTGCCGGACTTCGCAATGCGTGATCGCCTTGTCGACTGCCTTTGCCAGATCCCGCAGTTCCGCGAGCGACATTGCGCCTAGGTTGAAGCGGCGAAGCAGTTCCCCTCGCGGTCCATCCTCTCCCGGCCGTGCTTGAACGGAGTTTGGGCGGAACGTCCATGGCAGGGCAGGGGGCGAGATGAGGTGAAGCGCAATTCCTCAATTCCCCTTTTGCGGGTTCAATCCTCCTGGGCCTGACATTGCCGGTTGGTTGGTCTGAACTCAGTCTGCTTGGGTTTCTCCTCCCACGGTCTGGCTGAGGCACCTCCCCTTCGACTGACAATCCCCTAAGCCCGTTCGGTCTCCTGCCCGCAACCCCAACTCCTGCCCGGGCCGTGTTGCCCTGTGCCAGGGCTGCCCGCTCCACCCCGGGCCCCCGGGGGTTTCCGGCTGGTCCCTTGGCCCAGCCGTGCTGGCGTCCACCGACAGGCTTTGGCCGGGTCTTGTCGAAGGGATGGTCCCTTCAGACAGACACAGGAGCTACCCCATGCAGAACATCGTCATCCTCGCCGGCAACATCGGTCAGGCCCCGGAGGCCCGCACCACGCAAGGAGGCACGAAGATCGTGCATTTCACCCTCGCCACCTCCCGCCCGCGCCTGGCCGAGGGCCGCCCGATCCGCGACGAGCACGGCTACCGGGTGATGGACACCGAATGGCACCGCATCACCTGCTTCAACGGGCTGGGCAAGTCGGTCGCCGAGAACTGCGAGAAGGGCATGAAGGTCCTCGTCCAGGGCCGGATCCACTACACGAAGTGGACCGATGCGGCGGGCGTGGACCGCTACGGCTGCGAGATCATCGCCGAGAAGGTCGACTTCCTCAGCCGCCCGAAGGCGACCGAGGGCGATGGCCCCGAGCTGGTCGACCGCGACCGCGACGACGAGGTCGGCTTCTAAGCCGACCAACCCCTTGCCCGGCGGGGAGACCCGCCGGGCAAGGATTTCATGGAAACGGAAACCGCAACAGTGCCCAATCCTGCCCCTTGAGTTCAGGGAGCACCAGGCACTGAGGCATTGGCCTTTTCAATCATTGACATCGCCATCTCGATACGCCCGAGCTGGCGTCGCAAGGGTGCGCAGTCGGGGTAGGCTTCAAGCAGCTTACCCTTCAGTGATTGGAGCCAGGCGATAAGATCTGCTCGAGTGCGCAGTGTTTGCCGGAAGGCTTTGTCTTCGTCGGTCTCGCCATAATAGACTTGGAAGAATTCGGGTCTCTGACGTTGTTCAGGCCCTATTTCAAGGCAGAACCAATCTTCGAGGTCCGCGCGGAGGGAACCCAGCCGCATGTACCCCGCGGCGGGAGCGAATTCAGATCCGATCGCCGCTTTGATGATCCTCCCCGCTTCAATGTGCCCTTTGATCCCAAGTTCCCCGATCGGGCGGCGCTGAGATGTTCCTCGCGCGAAGTTGTATGGGACGGTCTTGAGGCTTGCTTCTGGATAAATCATGCCCTTGCACTTTGCGCGCCGCTTCGCCTGCGCGGTCGTGGCCATGGGGCTAACAAACGTTTCCCAAGATGCCGTTGACTCGCCATCCCAGTTCTCAGTGATTGAAGGGTCCGCCATCGAATTGACGCTGCGGAGAAGGCTGTCTATGTCGGAACCACTGCGACCGTCGACGGCGACATAGAGATCACATTCGTATGGTCGGTAAATGCCCGGCCAGGAAGCCTTTTCGACCCGCCATCCATGGCAATCGGCCCAAGCGGTGCGCTCAGCCTCCAGAGCCCTGCTTTCGTAGGGCTCGTCAATAAAGAACCTCTGACCGTTTGACGGATCGACCCAAAATGTCGCGTGATCGCGACCCGGCAATATCTCACCGCTCAAACTTCTGGGTTCGAGCTTGCGCGGATTGCGGTCAGGCAGCAGGCCGGTGGCTTCGATGAATTGCAGGGATCGCGCTGCGGTACAAAGCCCCGCTCGTGCGTAGTCTTGAGACGGTGCAATACTGTCGCAAACAAAATGGTCTTCGGCGACCATCCGAAGGTTCCCAAACCCGCGAGCGGATTTGAGCAAGTGCCTGTTGCAAAGCTCGGCGAGCGGTCTGGTGAGTTGGATCCTCAGCGTCTCTCGGCCGCATTGGAAACGTCGTTCGTTGTCACTCCAATAGGTGGTGAAAAAGACAAGTAACTCTCTCGAGGAGAATCTCTTGGTGGGCAAGCTGCGGCTTGCGTGCGCGAAATTGCTGCACCCAGCCGCCTTTGCAGCGTGGTCAAGCGCTTCCGAATGCTTGAGCCCCTTCCGCTTCCGCAGCTGTGATGCCAAGCGCTTAACCCCGTCGATCGTCGTCGGGCGAACTTCAGATATCAACATAGCGTCTCCCGGCTTGAAATGCTGAGCGTCACTCGCCAACCGCCCATCAAGCCTGAGTGCTTGTTGATGGGATTCTTCTGGAGACTTTCGGCAACGCTGCCAGCAGCTTCGGAACGGCGAGTGCCATGCTCATGCCCAGAGCGTCTTCACTATATTATGCGGCTTGTTGTTTTTCAACTGGATCTCGATTTCGGTTCGAGAGTCCGAGTTTGGCTGGATTTCCTGTGACGGGTTGAGGGTTCGGGAGAGTGGCTCCCGGGCGCCCGTCGCGGAGGGTGACGCATGGGCGTTGTGGAAGTTCTGGATCCGGTTCGCGGGACGAAGGGCGGCTGGAAGGTCGACGTGAGCCAAGGCGAGCGGAACGGGCGGGTCTCGTCCGAATGGTTCAACCGACCGGATGACGAGCGGTATCTCTCGCTCGACAGCCTCTACGCCTCGGTGAAGGGCCGCTCGGAGCGCAGCCGGTCGCGTGTGGTTGAGACCGCCGATATCCGCGTGGAGGCGACGCGCGACAATGCCGAGCGGATGCAGCTGATTCTGCCGAAGGCCCATGAGCCCTTGGCGCCGACGCATTGGGCCTTCGGTCAGCTCGCCAGCATCGTGGGCGCTCCGGCATCCTATCTGCGGCAGCTGCCCGCGCCACTGGCGGCGATCAACCTCCAATACGGTCTCTCGACCCACCGCGCCGAGCAGATCAAGACATTCGAGACCGAGGATGGCCTGACGGAACTGCGCGCCGTCACCGGCCCGGATTATGGCCGGATCCATGACCATGAACTGGTTGAGGCAGTGCAGCGGATCGCGGGCAATGGCACGGGGGACACGCGCTGGAAGGTGCCGGGCGTGCTCGACTGGTCGACCGGGGTCTACAACCCCGATGTCGAGATCAGTCGGGATACGACGACGCTTTATGCCTCGGACCGGGACGTCTTCCTCTTCTTGGTCGATGACCACAACCCGATCGAGGCGGGGCGGCTGGCCGATGGCTCGCCGGACCTCTTCTTCCGGGGGTTTTACTGCTGGAATTCGGAGGTCGGCGCGAAAACGCTCGGGATCGCCAGCTTCTACCTGCGTGCCGTCTGCCAGAACCGCAACCTCTGGGGCGTCGAGGATTTCCAAGAGATCTCGATCCGCCACTCGAAGTATGCGGCCTCTCGCTTCGCGCATGAAGCCGCGCCTGCCCTGACGCGCTTTGCCAATTCCTCGGCGCAGAGCTTCGTGAACGGGATCAAGGCGGCGCGGCAACAGATCGTGGCGCGGACCGATGAGGAGCGCGACGACTTCCTCCGGAAGCGCGGCTTCTCCAAGGCCGAGACCGGCAAGATCATGGATGCGGTGCTGGTCGATGAGGGGCACCCTCCAGAGTCCGTCTTCGACTTCGTCCAGGGCATCACGCGGCTGGCGCGGGACAAGACCCAGCAGGACGCGCGGCTCGACATGGAGGGCCGGGCCAAGAAGCTCCTCGACCGCGTCGGCTGACGCACCGTTCTGGCCGCGCCGTTGACCCCCCTGCCACCTTCGGCGGGGCAGGGGGCTTCGGCACGCCCTTGATCCTTCCTCCCCCTCCCGGGCTTCTCCCTCGTCATCCGCCCAGAGCGGATCGGCGAGGGTACGGCCTCCTAAAGCACGAAAGCATCTCCCCATGACCCCCCAGGAAGAAACCCTGATCCTCGAGGCCCGCGAGGTCCTCGGCCGCTATTTGAACCGGAACCCGGCGCTGACCTCCTGGTCCGCCGTCTGCGACTATTGTGCCCTCAGCGTGAGGGGCGAGGAGGAGCGCTTCCACGTCCTCTACCTCGACCGCAAGAACCGGCTGATCTCTGACGAGCGGATGGCGGTCGGCACCGTGGATCATGTCCCGGTCTATCCGCGTGAGGTGATGAAGCGGGCGCTGATTCTGAACGCCTCGGCTCTGATCCTCGTGCACAACCACCCGTCAGGCGACCCGACCCCTTCAGAGGCTGATCTCGCCATGACCAAGGAGATCCAAAAGGGCTGCCGCTACCTCGGCCTGACGCTGCACGACCACATCATCGTCGGCGCGGGCACCGAAATCTCGTTGCGCGGCCTGGGGAAGATGTGAGCATTCAGGTGGTGCCCGAACGTTCCCGGAGCGCCCTCGAGGAGCGTGCAATGTCTTCGAGACTGGATTACATGCCGCGGAGCATGACCGCCACGGCAACAATTTCTCCCGCTGCCAGGTCAGGAGATCGCACCAGGTGGCAGGCGGCCGGGCTTTGGCGGGTGAATGCGTGACAGGTCTCCCTGAAGGACCCAGCCACGAGAAAGGAGGAGCCAAGCGAGGGACTTGGGTCTACGGAAGGGTTCAGGGGTTGGATATGCCTGTTGCCAGGGAAAGTACGCCATATCCCGAGTTGCGAGGTCCCGACGCTCCCGATCCGCGTACTCAGGATTGAGCCCTTCCACTTGAAGTCCGCTGATTTCGCCGGTCTCGAAGTCGATATCGAACTCCATCCGCGACTTCACTCGCGGGTGATCATCGATGGCGATCACATGGGTCTTGGGCATTGATCCTCCGAGGATATCAAGGACAAAACGATCCGGCTCGAGGGTGTCAACCCTAAGGACATTCTGGGCCGGGACATTTTTGGCCCCCGCTGCACTTGATTGAAGTCTGGCCGCGCGGCCCTGGGAAGGTTTGAAGCCCCAGCGGGCGCCTGACGGTGCCGCAAGATCCGCCAGCTTCACGGGGCGTAGTACCTGCCGCACGGTTCCGCGCGGCCACCTGGGTTTGCCCCGCCTCCGGACTCCTTCGCTTGCGCTGCTTCCGCCCGCCGCTGCCCCTTCGAGGAAGAGGGCGGCGGTTTGGCCTTTGACGGCTGAAGCGAGGGGAGAGGCCCCCGCGCCGTCGGAGGTGATCCCCATGCTCGACCTGTCCTTCTCTGCGTCCCGCCCCAGCACTGCGCTGCCGCCCCTGCCGGGGCTGGTGCCCGATCTCGGCTTGCCCTTCGCTTTGACCGCTGCGCCCGAGCGTCAGCGCGTCGCCTCCGGCGAGGCCCGCCCGGTGATCCTCGCCCGCGCTGCGACGCTGAGCGAGGCCATGGCTGCCGCCATCACCCACGCTGAGGACCTGAACCACGGCGCCGCTCCGCAGATGCTCGCCATTCTCGACCGCGATGAGCGGCTGGTCCTCGCGGGCTCCGCCAGCGACGGTGCCGTCGCCTGGTGCCACCCGGTCCGTTCCGCAGTCGATGCACGGGGCGTGGTGATGGAGGCGAGCCAGTTGCGCGCCGAGGCCCGCCGGGCGCTCGACTGGCACGAGGCCGGCCTGGCCACCCGTCTTCGCCACCGCGCCGAACTCCTCGAGGCCCGACTGGTCGATCCTCTGTGGCGGAGCTTCGCCGCCCGAGCACTGGACCTCGCCGCCTGAGACGAGAGGTCGAGGAGGGCAGGGGGAGATGGCCCTCAGGCGAGATGGAGAGAGCGAGTTGCGCTCGCCGCCGCCTGGGGCTTCCCCCCAATCATCCCATTCCGGAGATCCCAGATGGTTCCCAACCAAGCCACACTCCGTGCGCCGCTGGCGCCGCGCTTCCGCCTTGCCTCGCTTCTCGGGGTGCGCGTCAACCAGCAGGCTCGGATCGAAGCCATGCGCCCGGTCAACCAGGCCCGCCTCTTCGAGGCTTTGGCCGAGGCCGGCATCTCCCACCTGACAGTGGTCTTCACCGGGCTCTGCCCCGCCGCCCGGATCGACAGCATCGCGCCCTGGGCCGGGCCGCATCCGGTCGAGCTTCCCGAGACCCGACTCCGCTACGCTGCCCTGACCTGGGATGCGCCGGAGGTCGAATGGCGCGACCTCAGCCTCGTCGAGGTCGTCGAGCAGATCGTCCTCGATCTCCTTGGCGATCCGACCCTGCGGAAGATCCTCCCCGGCGGCGCCGAGGGCAAGTTCTGCTTCGACGCCAAGGCGCGCACCGTTCAGCTCGACATCAACGAGACCTCGGCCGAGGCCGACGTCGCCGGTCGAGGGGGTCTCTGACATGAGCCGGATCTACAAGGATCTCGGTCTCCCGCCCGAGGCGTCGAACCTGACGGTTCTGCGCACGGCGATCCGGCGGCTTCACCCCGACACGCTTGCCATCCGCAGCTGGCGCGCTGCGCGCAAGCGCTACTACCGCGAGCTGTTGCAGGCACATGATGAGGCGCGCTCTGCAGCCCGGCGGTGCCTTTGCACCGAAGCGCAATGACGCACGCCCCTGCAGCGATCCAGCTCGCTCATCCCGACCTCTGGCTATCTGGCCCGAGCATCCTCCCCACTCGAAAGGAGCCCATCATGGCTGACTACTACACCCATTTTTCTTGCGCACTCGACGTAGGTTCCCCGGAGAAGGCCGCCCGAGCCCTCGACCTGCATGCCCGCCTTCGCGCGGAGGACGAGGCATCCGGTCATCCGGAACACGGCGGCTTTGCCCTGGCGCTTCAGGATGGGCCGGGCACCTCGGTCCTCTGGTTCCACGACGACAGTCAGGGCGATGTCGAAGGGCTCATCGCCTTCGTCTTGCGTTTGGCCTCCGAGATCGACCTGACGGGCCTCTGGGGCTTCAGCTACGCTCTGACCTGTTCTCGCCCCCGGCTCGAGGCCTTCGGCGGTGGCGCCCATGTCATCGATCTTGGCGCCCGCAAGAGCATCGGCTGGGTCAGCACCCATGAGTGGCTGGCGGCAGCCTTGGACGGCGCTGATTTCGACGCGGTGGAGGCGCCGGTCCAATGAACCTCACGGTTCCGCCTTGCGCCTCCCTCCCCGCCCCAGAATTCGGCCAGAGCTCAGATGGTCTGACGGTCGCCCGGCTCGGCGATGCCGCCTTCGCCATGATCCCGAAACGCCATGGGGGCTTTTTCCTCGGCAGCGGGTGGAGGCTCTCCAAGCCCCTGGCGGATTGGACCCGTTCGGACTTCTACGGTCACGGCGGGGACGTGGCCGACGAGACTGCTTTCCGTGCGCTGGTGCAGGAGCAGGCCGAGCAGCAAGCCGAAGTCGCCACGCTTGCTCGGCGCGAAACCCGCTCCTCGGCCAGCACGCCCTGGGGACCGTCGCAGGGCGCGACCCACTACGGAGAGGGCGTCGTCTTCCACACGACTTCCGGCCATGTCGGCTTCCATCTTTCGCCCGAGCGCAACGCAAAGGTGCATCTCCACTCTTGCAGCCTCGCGGGCTTCTACGAGGAGGATGCCGCCTGGGCGGCCGTAGCCACTGCCTGGCCCGAGATCTTCACCACCCTCGAGCGGAAGCAGGCCGAGAAGACCCTGCGCCACAGTCGGCCCGATGCCTGGGAGGCGATCCACGGCCGGGCGCTGCTTCCGGGCGAGTCCCGCACCCGCGACGCGGAGTGTTTCGCCCAGGATCACGCCAAGGACTGGGTCGTGATCTCGGCGATCTATTCCGATCCCCACCCGGGCTTCACGGAAGTCGTCGCCACGCTCGGGGGGCAGTGTGACCCTTCCGCCCAGGAGCGTCGCTTCCTAGTCCCATCCAAGGAGTACAAGGTCGGACCTTTCGGCTTCGTCATCGATGAGAGCCGCCATGCCGCCTATGACGGTCCGTCGAGTTTCATCGGATGGCGGGACCGCGGGTAGTGGCCACCCCTCAGTTTCCGGCATGTGCGGGTGGCTTGCGTCAATCCGGCCAGCCCACTGCCTGCGATCCTCAGTCATCGAGAGAGGCTGAGAAAGGTGGGGGACGGGAGACTTGTGGGCGGGTCGAGAGAGCCGCAGCCGCGCGTCCCATCCCCCCAATCCGGAGGTCACCCGATGACCGACCTTGCGACCTTGTCCGCCACCGCCACCCTTGTCCCCGAAGCCAGCCGCATGGACTTCCTGCCCGAACTCTTCGGGCGCAGGCTGATGCTCAAGGGCGAGCAGACCGTCTACAACCTCATGTCTTGGCTCTCGCCTCAGGACTACGCCGGGGGCCTCTGGCATTTTCACGAGCAGAACGGCTTGCCCCTCTTCCTTTCGCCCGCCACCGACAAGCGCTTCCGTATCTCCTGCGAGACCAACGGCTATCAGGGAGAGGTCAGTGCCGAGGCTGCCGGGATCATCGTCACGCTCTTCGCCCTATCCCACCTCTCGTTCCAGCACGAGGCTGACATCCTTGCGGAGGCCTACCTGCGGCTCTGCGCCTTCGCTGGAGATCATCCCGAGGCCCGCGAAATCTTCAAAGCCATCGACTGAGGAGGCCTGTGCCCCTCCCTCTTGGGGAGGGGCGTGTCTCAGCCGAGGAGCTTCACTAATGCGTCTCGCTGCGCGGTGTGTTTTTCGGGATTTTCGCGCTTCAGCTTGTTCAGGTTGAGGAGTTTCCACTTCACGGCCGGCAGGTCAGCGGCTTGCGGCCGGTCGATGGCGGCAAAGTCAGGCGCTCCGTCTTGCAACGTCAGAAGGAATCGCTTGGCCTTGTCGTCGAGCCGCGATTGCAGATCTGCGACCAACTTCAGGCGCGTTGCCAGCAATGTGTCGAGGAGGACCGGCGTCCGGGTCATACCCTCGAACTCCCGCGCATAGGGTTGCGTGAGGTCGATCATGTTGGGGTCGAGCAGCTCGTGCGCCGGACGCGGCGAGCTGGCGACATAGATCAGGAAGGTGCGGAACAGGTCCTGTGTCAGGCCCTCGTTTTCGTAAAGGAGCGTGACGTCGTAGAGGTCTCGGGGGTGCTGTCTGTCCAGGGCGGCATGGAGCTTTCCAGCGAATAGATCCTCGAAGGAGACGATCTGCAATTCGGCATAGCCATAGGCATCTTCCACGGCGGCCGAGATGGCCCTGACCTCGGGTTCGTGGACCACGCCCCGGGTCACGGGCGAGGTTTCGATCTTGATCTCAGCGTTGCCGAGACGCGCGAGGAGCCGCGTGGCTCCGCCGCCGCCCCCTTGGATGCGCAGGGACTTCGCGCCAGGGATGCCGACCTCGATGGCCGCCGCGATGCGGTCCATCGCGGCGTTGATCTCGTCCAGGCTCTCGGCACGGTCCTTGATGGGCAGGTAGGTCAGGTCGATATCGACCGACAACCGCGGCAAGTCGCGGTAAAACAGGTTGATGGCCGTCCCGCCCTTGAGCGCAAAGACCTTCTCGCCCGCGACATGGGGAAGGACGCGCACCAGGAGCGCAACCTGGGCTTCATAGGTCTCACGCGCCACTTTCGGCCTCCGCTTTCACGAAATCTTGCGGCACCATGATCCGATAACGCGGGTGAATCCTGCCGCCCGGGACCAGAGCCCGGTCCCCGCTCCCGAGGTCGAAGGCCTCGGGGTCGATTCGCTTGCGCCAGGGATGCTCGTGGCGATCGGCGAAGACGAAGAACAGGCGCTTGACCTTGATCTTCCGGCAGGACTGCAAGAGGTTGGATAGCAGTCTCGGACGCAGGGTTGTCAGGCTCTCGAAGGCCATGTCGAGCGCGTGGAAGCTTTCATGGTCGGGCAGTTCGTCCATGGCTTCCAGGATCGCGCGCTCTGGAGTCGAGAGGGTCAGACCCCAATCCCACGGCAGGCCCTTTCCATTGCCTTGGGTCACGCCCAGCTTAGGGTCGGCGAACAAGGAGCGGGGGCGGATGTTGATCTGGGCATCCGTCGGCAGTTTCGCCAGCCAGTTCGGGATCTTGTCCCCATAGACCCAAACCGGGGCATTCTCACCGAGGCGCAGGTAATGGGCATGTCCTTGCAGGCCGAGCGCTGTCGTTCCACCAATATGCATATCGTAGCCCAAGATGTGCTGCATGGACAGGATGCAGGTCTTCCAGTCGATACTGTTCGAAGGTAGGGCGTTTGGGATCGGCCTGCGGAAGACGCCACGGTTGATACGCTCCAGCCAGCCGCGTTTGACATAGTCGCGGAAACTCTCATAGGCGAAGCCTTGCGAGACGAGCCAGACAGCATCAACCAGGTAGCCGGCGGGTACGGCATCGAGCAGCTTCTTCAGATTCTTTGATCTTGCGGCGTCCATAGCGCCTAAATTGGCGTATTTCTAAAGTAAAGGCTACTGGTTTCTTTGATGAGTGTGGCTTCTCAGCGTCAAAGACGCTCTAAGTTAAAGATTTTCAAAGAGTGTGATGGGCAGCCTTAAGCAGAGCGCGACCCAGAGAAGCGGGGTTCCAAGTTGACTGACGGGTCGCCGTAGGTGCTGACGGACGGTTCGGGCACCTCCCAGCGTGCCGCCGGGACCGGGCCTTGGTCCTGCGGACTGGAGCCTGCCAGGGCAGTCTCCACCCATGCGGGCAACAGTCCTTGGTGCAAGAAAGGGGGCAAGGCTATCGAAGATAACTTGAGGTGCACCCATACGACCCTTTTCCGAAAAGGGTCGTTTGTGTCCCGTCAGCCCTGCCATGGTTCAAAGGCTCAGGCTGGACAAAAACCCATGACAAAACCATTGCGGTTTCGGGGGGGTTTGGCCCGGTGATTAGAGAACTGCACGCTCGGGGCATGTAGCTCACCTGTTCCCGTCGATCCACTTCGACATGAGCCCCTTGTCGCGGAAGCATTCCTCCGGGACGGCGCGTCGCTTGATCCGAGCGAGGCGCTCTGCGAAGGCGACCTGCTTCGAGGAGGGCAGGCGGTCGAGGTCTGAGACCGGTTTCAGGCGGGCCTGACCGTCGATCCAGGCGCTGAGGGAGCGGCGGTCTTGCTGGACCTCCCAGGGGAGGAGGGTCTGGTTCTTCAGGGCGAGCGATCGGGCGTAAGCGATCTGCTTCGCAGTCGCGGGGAGGGCAAAGGCGGTGTCTTCCATCGGGAATCTCCCTTCTCGGCTAGGCTCTCAGATATAGAACAAAAACGGAACAAATGCAAGGTGAGGGGGCTTGCCCCCCTTGCCGATCTGGCGCTGCTCTTGCCGCTGAGGCGCCCAGGGCAGGCCCGAGAGGGAGAGCGGTGGCGGGTCAGGGTGAGCCTGGAGGGATGCCGAGAGAGGGATCCGGCCAGGCGTGATCCTGTCCTCATCCCGGAGATCCCTGATGACCTTCCACTCGCCTGCCGTGCTGGCTCCGCCGCCTGCGGTGCCTCTCGCACCTGCCTCCACCGCCGCCCCGATCTTGACCGTCGCCGAAGCTCTGCAGCCCGGGCTGGTCGCGGGACAGCGGATCGACACTGGCCTGCTGCGCGCCGAGATGGAGCGCGCCTTTGGCGGCTCCGACGCCTCGGCCGCCTGGGATTGGAAACTGGCCTACGAGGCCTGCGAGGCGGCGCTGGTCCTCTTCCTGCGGAAGTTCGGCCGGGCACTCCTGGCCCGGGCCGGATCGCCCGCCGCGCTCCTGCCCATCCTGGCGCGCGTCTCCGACCTCCTGCCGACGCACACGCGCCGGTCCGAGGAGATGGAGCGCTTCCAGCAGTTCTCGACGCCTCTGCCCTTGGGTCTCGCGGCGCTGACGGCCGCACAGCTCACGCCCCGCGACCTGGTCCTCGAGCCTTCGGCGGGCACCGGTCTTCTCGCCATCCTCGTCGAGATCTCGTGCGCCCGGTTCGCGCTAAACGAGCTGGCCGAGACCCGGGCCGATCTCCTGCAGCGCCTCTTCCCGAGGATCCCGGTCACGCGCTTCGACGCGGCACAGATCGATGATCATCTCGACGCCGGACTTCGCCCGAGCGTGATCCTGATGAACCCGCCGTTTTCGGCGACGGTCCATGTGGAGGGCCGGAACACCGAGGCGACTGCACGTCATCTGAGGTCGGCTCTTGCCCGCCTCGCTCCCGGCGGTCGGTTGGTCGCCATCACCGGCGCGGGCTTTGCGCCCGATGCGCCCGCCTGGTCCGAGAGCTTCGCCCGTCTGACCGAGACCGCGACGTTGGTCTTTACGGGCGCCATTGCAGGCGGCGCCTTCGCCAAGCACGGCACCATTTTCGAGACCAGGCTTTCCGTCTTCGACAAGCCGCTCGGCGGTGGGCAGGGCGATGTCACTGCCGACCTGGCACAGCCGATGTCGCAGGATGTGGCACACCTCCTGTCGCGGATCCTCTCCGAGGTCCCCTCGCGCCTTGACCTGGAGGTGGGCGTTGCCCTCGCCACTCGACCCTCATTCTCGGGACTTCCCATCCCTTCCTTATGTGCCAATGCCCCGGCGTCGCGCGTGACCCCCACGCCGACCGCTACCCGGTCTGCACCCCAGGGCCACGCCGCCGCCCCTTGGGCAGCGAGCGCTTCGCGCCCTCACGACGCCGAGATCCTCGAACTCGCCTACACCCTCATCGGTGGCACCGAAGCCGATGGCGGTGCCACTGTGCCGTCCGGGGCCTCTGGCGCCCCAGGTTCCGTCGATCCGACCAGCACCCAGACTGATGCCGACACACCGGCCGATGCATCGGCTGGCACCGCCCCGACACACTTGATCGATGCGATCTACGAGCCGTTCAGGCTGCAGTCGATCGCGATCCCCTGGGCAGCCCCGCACCCGACCAAGCTGGTGCAGTCCGCCGCCATGGCCTCGGTCACTCCGCCTCGGCCAAGCTATCGCCCGCGCCTGCCCGCCGCGGTCTTGCGGGACGGACTGCTGTCGGACGCCCAGTTCGAGACCGTGATCTACGCCGGCGAAGCCCATGGCGCACATCTCGCGGGCTGCTGGACGGTCGATGAGACCGGCGACCTGGTCTTTGCCGCGCCGGAGGAGGCGGCGAATGCCGTCCAGTTCCGCCGAGGCTTCTCCCTCGGTGATGGCACGGGGGCGGGGAAGGGCCGCCAGTCGGCAGGGATCCTTCTGGACAACTGGTGCCAGGGCCGCCGCAAGGCGCTCTGGATTTCCAAGAGCGACAAGCTCCTCGAGGATGCGCAGCGCGACTGGGCGGCCCTGGGGCAGGAGTGGCTGCAGGTCACGCCCCTGTCGCGCTTTGCCCAAGGTCGGGTGATCCCGCTCACCGAGGGGATCCTCTTCACAACCTATGCGACGTTGCGCTCCGAGGAGCGCGGCGGCAAGGCCTCTCGCGTCGATCAGATCGTCGCGTGGCTCGGGGCCGACTTCGACGGTGTCATCCTCTTCGACGAAAGCCACGCCATGGCCAATGCCGCAGGCGGCAAGGGCGAGCGAGGCGACACGGAAGCCTCGCAGCAGGGCAGGGCGGGCCTGCGCCTTCAGCACAAGCTGCCCAATGCCCGCGTGGTCTATGTCTCGGCCACCGGGGCCACGACGGTCCACAACCTTGCCTATGCGCAGAGGCTCGGCCTCTGGGGCGGAAGGGACTTTCCTTTCGCGACCCGGAGCGAGTTCGTCCAGGCCATCGAGGCGGGCGGGGTCGCGGCCATGGAGGTGCTGGCCCGTGACCTCCGGGCGCTCGGCCTCTACACGGCGCGCTCGCTCTCCTACGACGGTGTCGAATATGAGATGCTGGAGCATGTGCTGACGCCCGAGCAGCGCGACATCTATGATGCCTATGCTGGGGCGTTTTCCATCATCCATCGCAACCTGACGGCGGCTCTGGAGGCCGCCAATGTGACCGGTTCTTCTGGCACGCTGAACGCGCAGGCGAAGTCCGCCGCGCGCTCGGCCTTTGAATCCGCCAAGCAGCGCTTTTTCGGCCATCTTCTGACGGGGATGAAGACGCCCACGCTGATCGCCGCCGTCGAGGCCGATCTCGCGGCGGGCCATGCTGCGGTGATCCAGATCGTCTCGACCGGCGAGGCGCTGATGGAACGGCGGCTCTCGGAGATCCCGACCGAGGATTGGGGCGATTGCCGGATCGACATCACGCCGAGGGAGGCCTGTCTGGACTACCTCCAGCATTCCTTCCCGGTGCAGCTCTACGAGCCCTTCACCGATGGCGAGGGCAATCTCTCCTCGCGACCCGTCACGCGGGAAGGTCAGCCGGTCGAGTGCCGCGAGGCGGTCCGCCGCCGCGATGCGCTGATCGAACACCTGGCCTCCCTGCCGCCAGTGCCCGGGGCGCTGGACCAGGTCGTGCAGCACTTCGGGGTGGAGCAAGTGGCCGAGGTCACCGGCCGCTCGCGGCGCATCATCCGCAAGGGCGAGGGCGGGGCTGCCCGCCTCGTCGTCGAGACGCGCTCGGCCTCGGCCAATCTCGCCGAGACCGCCGCCTTCATGGATGACGCCAAGCGCATCCTGATCTTCTCCGATGCCGGCGGCACGGGGCGGAGCTACCACGCCGATCTCAGGGCCAACAACCAGCGCCTGCGCGTCCACTACCTCCTCGAGCCGGGCTGGAAGGCCGATGCGGCGATCCAAGGCCTGGGGCGGACCAACCGCACCAACCAGGCGCAACCGCCGCTCTTTCGGCCCGTGGCCACGGATGTGAAGGCGGAGAAACGGTTTCTCTCCACCATCGCCCGGCGGCTCGACACTTTGGGCGCCATCACACGCGGTCAGCGCCAGACCGGGGGGCAGGGTCTCTTTCGCCCCGAGGACAACCTCGAGAGTCCTTACGCCCGCGATGCGCTCCGCCAGCTTTACCGCCGCATCCATCGCGGCGATCTGCCGGGCTGCTCGCTCGGTGCCTTCGAGGAGGCCACGGGCCTCAGCCTGACCGATGACAACGGGCTGAAGGATGAGCTGCCGCCCATCACGACGTTCCTGAATCGCCTGCTCGCCCTGACGCTCGACATGCAGGCAGTGCTGTTCGGGGCTTTCGAGGATCTCCTCGACGCCCGCATCGAGGGGGCCAAGGCCGCCGGGGTCTATGACCTCGGCCTCGAGACGCTCCGTGCCGAGAGCTTCCGCGTCACGAGCCGCCAGGTGATCCACCGCCACCCGGGCTCGGGCGCCGAGACCGAGCTCATCACCATCGCGGAAACCCGCCGCAATGCGCCGACCCCGCTCGCCGAGGCGTTGAGCTGGTTTGCCGAGCCCAAGGCCCGGCTTCTGGTCAACGCCCGCTCCGGCCGGGCGGCGGTGCAGATCGGGGCAGCAAGCCTGATGCTCGACGATGGCACGATCGAGCCGCGCGTCCGACTGATCCGCCCGATGGAGCGGGTCACGCTGCCCACGCGTGCGATGGAGGAGAGCCATTGGCTCGAGGCTGACCGCGCCGCTTTCGCCGCCGCCTGGGAGGCGGAGCTTTCCGAGATCCCGGAGACTTCTGAGACCACGCTCCACCTCGTCTCGGGCCTGCTCCTCCCCATCTGGAAAGAGCTGCCCCCCGACGAGACCCGGGTCTATCGCCTGCAGACCGATGCCGGGGAACGGCTCATCGGCCGCAAGGTCTCACCCGCTTGGGTGGCGAG
This sequence comes from Stagnihabitans tardus, assembly GCF_009925085.1. GTDB lineage: Bacteria > Pseudomonadota > Alphaproteobacteria > Rhodobacterales > Rhodobacteraceae > Stagnihabitans > Stagnihabitans tardus. The sequence goes on from NZ_JAABNR010000019.1 coordinate 54,947, forward strand.
CAAGCTCGCCCGAGGCGCGGCACCCAAGATCGCGGCCGCCGATCTCCACGCTCTCCTCCTCGCGGGCAAGACCCGCGCCGTCCTTCGGGGCGGCATGGAGCTTCACCGCGCCCGGGTCATGGGCGTGCAGCGGATCGAGCTCTCGGGCTTCCCGGCGTCCGAGAAGGACCGGCTGAAAGCCCTTGGCCTCTTCTCGGAAATCATTGCCTGGAAGCTCCGGCTCTTCGTGCCTGTGGATGGGCCAGGCATACCCATTTTGGCCGGTGTTCTTGAACTTTTCCCGGTTCAGTCCCTCGATGCCCGCGAAGGTTGAACTGGAGAACAAATGTCATTGGAGACCGAAGAGCTCTTGCGCGAGCTGGCCGCCCAGGCTGAAACCGTCTGCCGCCATTACCTTTCCGCCGGACGGCGGGAGGGCTCCTGGTGGCTGGTCGGAGATTTGCAGAACAATCCCGGCCGCTCGCTCTTCGTGCGGCTGGAGGGACCGACCTCGGGCCCGGGATCCCGGGGCCGCTGGCGCGATGCCGCCACCGGCGAGCATGGCGATCTTCTCGACATCATCCGGGAGCGGACGGGCATTACGCGCTTTCCCGATCTTCTCGCCGAGGCCCGAGCGCATCTCGGCCGCCCGGCGCCGGTTGTCCCGGAGAACCCGTCCCCTCGCAAGCCCAAGGCCCCAGGAGGATCCCCGGAGGCCGCCGCGCGCCTCTTCGCAGCCAGTCTGCCGATCCAGGGCACGCTGGCGGAGACCTACCTCCGCAGCCGCGGCATCACCCGTGCCGTCTCTGGGAGCGCCCTCCGCTTCCACCCCAGGTGCTGGCATCGGGAGGAGGGTCAGACCAAGGGCATGCCCCGCCCGGCGCTGATCGCCGCGGTCACCGATGGGGCCGGGGTCCTGACCGGGGCGCACCGCACCTGGCTCGCCCCCGACGGCCAAGGCAAAGCCTCCGTCGAGGTCCAACGGCGGGCCATGGGTCACCTCCTGGGCAATGCCGTCCGGTTGAGCCCATGTGACACCATCCTTGTCGCAGGCGAAGGCATCGAGACCATGCTCTCCCTCCGCGAGGCAGCGCCCGGCCTTCCGGTCTGGGCCGCGCTCTCGGCCTCCCACCTCGGAGCCCTCCTGCTGCCGGAGGGGCTGGAGCGCCTCTACATTGCCATCGACCGCGATCCGGCAGGCCGATGCGCGGCAGAGCGGTTGACCCTCAGAGCCCAAGAGCTCGGGATCGAGACCCGGGTCCTGGAACCGAGGCATGGCGACTTCAACGACGATCTGATGGAACATGGGCCCGAAGCGCTGAACCGGCATCTGGCAGAGCAGATCGCGCCCGAAGATCGCGGGCGCCTCACGCGCTGAAGCGCCTCCAAAGAGGGGCCTGGGCTGTCAGGGACAGCGGCGGGGCAGGGGGTCCCCCCCTGTCCCGGCTCTCGAACCCTCATCTCTCGCCTCCCCAAGGGGCTCCAAGAGATCCCCGCATCCCCCCGCACGGCCTTCAAGAGATGGGCAGGCGGCCGTCCAAGGGGCCGACCCTTCAAGGACGGGGGGCGACTGATTTCCGCCGGCGGGGACGCGCCCCGCCTTTGCATCGCGAAAGACAAATCAGCCGCCCCCCGTCCTCCTCCACATGCGTTCCGGCCCGCAAAAGGGCGGGTGAAGGGTCGGCCCCCAAGACGGCTTTTCGCTGCCCATGAAGGCCGCGCGGGGGAACGCGCGGATCCCAAGAGAGCCCGGAGGCCAAAAGAGATGACGCACCACGCCCGCGACGACGCGTATGAGCCAACCCACACCGCGTCCCAGACTGCCCATGCGCTGGAGGAGTTGCAGCTCTACGGCTACCGTCCCTTTGAGGACGAGCCCGATCCGCGCCCGATGCCGGATGCCGACCAGCTTCGCGGCGCCGTGGCCGACATCTTCGACGCCCTCGTCGTGAGCCTCGGGGACACCCGGATGGAACCCGATCTCGAGGAAGTGCTCTGGGGCCAGGTCAACCTCTTCCACCGCGCGACCGCCCGGATCGAACGCTCGCTCGATGACAACGAGCAGGGGCAGCGCCGCCTTCAGCGCGAGCAGGACGGCTCCGAGGTGAAATCCACCGAGCTTGAGCGGCTGGTGGCGGAAGGCCTGACGCTGACCGAGCGGAGGAACTGCATGGACATGATGCGCGACCATGCCGCGACGGAGTTCTGGCATCATACGGGCTCGACCTGGCGGCCCCGCACCGGCTCGATGGTGAACCACCAGAACCTGACCGCTGCGCTAATCGACAGCCGCGATTACCTCGCCGCCAAGCGCCGCACCGAGGCCGAGGTGATGCTTCCCGCAGGTCCCAAGGTGGCCCTCACCGGCGGGACCGACTTCAACGACCACCGCCTGATCTGGGGCAAGCTGGACCATGTCCGGACCAAGTATCCCGACATGGTGCTCTTGCACGGCGGAAGCCCCAAGGGCGCCGAGCTCATCGCCGCCAAGTGGGCCGAGGCCCGCGGCGTGACCCAGGTCGCCTTCAAGCCCGACTGGACCAAGCACGCCAAGGCCGCCCCCTTCAAGCGCAACGACGCCCTCCTGGAAACCCTCCCCGTCGGCGTCCTCGTCTTCCCGGGTAACGGCATCCAGGAAAACCTCGCCGACAAGGCCAAGAAACTCGGCATCCCGGTGGTGAAGTTCGAGAGGGGCGCGTGAGCGCCCCGTTCATTTCAGTCGGTCCTCCTCTGTCGCCGTTGCTACCAACGCCGGTTTTCAACGAGTTTATCTCGCAGCATCGACAGAGTTAGTGTTGTTCTGGCGTAGAACTCGCGAATAAATTCCGGCAGAATAGCGTTTATCTTCGTGTCGTCTCCGTAAAAGGATCTGCGGTTTCCACTACTGTCAAACGAACCGGGGTTCCTCTTCATGTCGGGGAATAGAATGTACCGCTCGGAAATTTTTTCACCGTTCCAGACCTCATAGATCCACTGATTTGGCGACAAGTGCCCATCGTGAATTATACGCGTCCGAACAGATTCAATGGTTCTAATTAATAGGCAATCTTCGAAAACCGTACCGGCAGCTCTGTTTATGTCGACTTTCTTGCGATCTCCAAACTGAGAGTTTAGGCCACGAAGTTTTGGATACACGTCAAAGTTAACGCCCCGCCGTTCAACCTCAAGGGAAAGCTTGACTATATAGTCAAGCACTGAGTGCATGCGCACGAAGACAATATGTAGCAGTAGTGTGGTAAATCTTGTTTCCGGACTGTCTGTTCTCCTTATGCCGTTACGTTCCTCTTCCGGAATTCCTACGAACTCGTAGGAACAGAATGACTCGTAGAACGCGCCGGCTGTTGATATTATCTCTGACAATCCACTTTGCACATTACTCAAGAGAAAAGCATAGTCCTGCCAGTACAAGGCTTGGTGTAATTCTCTTTTAACGCGGCTGTTTGCAGCCAAGACTTTTTCGAAGGCATCCTTCGAGATCTTCATGTCGGGATCTATTCCGGCATCGTATATGAAGGGGCTTTCCAGAATTCTCCTGTTGTCCTCGTATTCTTGTCTCGTAAATACCGCCATTCGGATGGCATCATGAACAGGAATGCAAATGCTGTCGGTTGCCGCAACATCATCGAGCCCAGTCATATGCCAATGCCCGACGGCATCTTTGTAGAATGCAACTTTATTGGGGGCGAGCGGCATCGCATCTTGGATACTGCCGTCGACACAATAGTATTTTAAAGGCTTCAAACTAGTGGGCTCCTTACCCGTATGCTGTGAAAGTGTAACATGCCACCAAGGCCACTAGTCACATTCTGTTTGGCGGAGACCTATATGACCCTCGCTAAGTTGGTGGCACGCCGCGAAGCCTTTCTCAAGGCCACCTGAGCATTCCGCAAACCACAAGGGTTCCGCCCACTGGTGACGCTCTCCGATGGCACCCTGCCCCGTCCATAGGGCCCGGCGCCAAAGATCCCATCCCAGTCCGGTCCTGAAACCGGCACCCATCAGCATGGCCGCGAGTCTGTCGGCAGTGTGCAGTAGCTGGACATGCTGCTCCTGGGGCGTGAGCCCAATCCCCCGCTCGCCCGTCCTTTCCTTGGCCCGAGGCCGGTCTTTGAGATCAAGCCACAAGGGCTCGGACTACGGGCAAGCCCGTGCCGCCGGGCGGATTCGGACGAGCCGAACGCACCCGGTGATGTCAGACCGTCTCGGGCCTTCGAGGTCCTGTCGCGCGGGGGATGGTCCTCCGCCTCCAGACAGGAGCCGAAGAGATGTCCCGCAAAGATGCACACGCTTACGCCGCCAGCCTCGCCGCGACGCTGATGGTCGCCATCGTGGTCTTCCAGGCCGGGGATGGGACCTATGGCGCCGTCCCCGCCGATGAGATCGACGGGGACGAGGTTCTCGTGATCGGAGAGCACGACCCGTGGGAGTAACCCACGGTCCGCGCAAAGGCTCGGGTGGCGCATTATCGCGCCTCTCGAGCCCTTCGCCTGTCCGTCGGCGCGACCGACAGGCACAAGGTGCCGACGCGGCGTCGGCATTCCTCTTCGTGGTAGAAGCAGATAAGCGGAGGCAGCGCCTGAGGGCTGCCGTTTCGTTGCATCAGCCCAGCAGGTCTTCCCGCTTTCCGCCTGATTCGAGGTGAGCGGTGTACCATGCGGGTTTGCGACCCCTGCCGGACCAGGTGATGGTCGGGTTCTCCGGATGCTTGTAGATCGTCGTCGTGGGCGCCGGCTTGCGCTTGGGTCATTCCACCGCCGCCAGTTCGTCAAAGGTGTAGCCCAACTCGTGAGCGAGGATCGCGAGCTTGTTGCGGGCCTCCGCATTTTGCTGGACTTCGAAGTTGGCGATCGCGTTGTCGACTGCCTTTGCCAGATCCCGCAGTTCCGCGAGCGACATTGCGCCTAGGTTGAAGCGGCGAAGCAGTTCCCCTCGCGGTCCATCCTCTCCCGGCCGTGCTTGAACGGAGTTTGGGCGGAACGTCCATGGCAGGGCAGGGGGCGAGATTGGGCGACGGGCAATTCCTCAATTCCCCTTCTGCGGGTTCGTTCCTCCTGGGCCTGACATTGCCGGTTGGTTGGTCTGAACTCTGTCTGCCTTGGTTTCTCCTCCTGCGGTCTGGCTGAGGCACCTTCCCTTCGACTGACAATCCCCTAAGCCTGTTCGGTCTCCTGCCCGCAACCCCAACTCCTGCCCGGGCCGAGTTGCCCTGTACCAGGGCTGCCCGCTCCACCCCGGTCCCTCGGGGGTTTCCGGCTGGTCCCTAGGCCCAGCCGTGCTGGCGTCCACCGACAGGCTTTGGCCGGGTCTTGTCGAAGGGATGGTCCCTTCAGACAGACACAGGAGCTACCCCATGCAGAACATCGTCATCCTCGCCGGCAACATCGGTCAGGCCCCGGAGGCCCGCACCACGCAAGGCGGCACGAAGATCGTGCACTTCACCCTCGCCACCTCCCGCCCGCGCCTGGCCGAGGGCCGCCCGATCCGCGACGAGCACGGCTACCGGGTGATGGACACCGAATGGCACCGCATCACCTGCTTCAACGGGCTCGGCAAGTCGGTCGCCGAGAACTGCGAGAAGGGCATGAAGGTCCTGGTCCAAGGCCGGATCCACTACACGAAGTGGACCGACGCGGCGGGCGTGGACCGCTACGGCTGCGAGATCATCGCCGAGAAGGTCGACTTCCTCAGCCGCCTGAAGGCGACCGAGGGCGATGGACCCGAGCTGGTCGACCGCGACCGCGACGACGAGGTCGGCTTCTGAGCCGACCCATCACCTGGTCCGGCGGGGTAACCCGCCGGGCTAGAACTTACTTAAGAACCCACGCTAAACGAAGAAAGAACTTCAATGGGCGAATGTGCTGCCAGTATACCATTGCCAAATCGAATCTAGTTTTCGCGCCCTTGATTAGGGATTAGAACTCAACTTCATATTTCCAGATCCGTCCTATTCCTTCACTTGCGTCGGTCGTGTACTGGCTAGAAAAAGGGAAAATGATACTCGTCGCGGTGCCTTCGCACTCCCGCAAATAGAAAAGTGCAAACCCTAGCGCCGACGGCTTAGTCGAGATTGGCGAGAGATATAGTCTCCCGATGCCCTGGCCAACGCGCTCCCTCTCTACAATCTCACTTAGAAGGCTAGCGGTAGCGAACGGATCGGACGCGGGTGCGAAGATCTCCCTGACGTTCTCGCCCAGAGCGTCTCGCGCTCTCCTTGTTCGAAGCAGGCCTTGCTGATACATATCGGCTTTCAATGAAGGAAGACCAAGCAGTACAACCCTTCTTGCCCGATCCTTGTCCTCGGCAACCTCGGCGACAAGACGGTCCTCAAATCCCGAACCTACGATTAAAAGGTCCTTCGCTCCGCTATTCGCGGATAGGCCTTCGTAGCCTCGAACTTCCCTTACGGTATGAACCTGCCCAGTTCCAAATCTAGTGTCGTCGAGTTTGCTATATTGCCGTGGCTCCGCATAGATCGCGGTTAGACTTTGGCAACCCCTGAATGACAAGAACCTCAACAAGAACATGAGGTGCGGACGCAGGAATCCTGTAATATCCAAGCAAATTCTGGCTTTGGAAAAATCGACGCCCGGCAGTCGTTTTTCAAATAACTGGAAGATAAACTCATCTTCGTGCTCGGCGTCAGAAAAAAAATGACCAACTGGTCGATCGTCCTCACCAATTCCATACTCCCGATGAATAACGAATATCTTGGTTTCAGAATTCGCTGCGTTGAAGACATCATTGATACGAGAAGCTGTGTTATAGGCGGAGAGGAAGACATCAAAGCGCGTAGCTGAGAGATCAGTCAAAGTGATGCAGTCTTTGTACAGGTAGGCGTAGTCAATCATTCGAAAAGACCCAACTGGTTTTGGTCCAACTCATGAGCGTTCTTGAAGGGAAAGCTCACACGCGACCTAAAGTTGCGAACAAAGTTATCATAGTTTGCTTTTGAATCGGCGCAAAATATTCCATTTCCGTCGCTTGCACTAAGTGTGATAGCCCCCCGGCGCGCAAGCGGAATATCCCAGCGAGGCGCAAGCATTGGGCTGATTTGGAACTTGGATAAAATCTCCTCCGAATTTCGATCCTTTTGGCCGGCCGGAATACGATGTATGAATGCACGATCCTCAGTCAGTCTTAGTATGCGTCTGGCCTCATCATTCAGCTCAGGTTCGGAAATGCTGAAGGTCGAAAGCGAGACTTCGATTGGCTTGTCGGCAAATCGGTTTATACGCATAACGTTCGCGAGGCGATCAACTGCCGCCTGGATTTGCAAACCATCGTCCCCTGCTTTTCTCATGCTGTGATAGTACCAGTTGGCAGCCTCCAATACTCCCTTTCGCTGCGATCCCAAACTAATTATACCGCCTTCGAATGGGCGATCGCCATTAAACTCAGCCCACTCATAAGTTGATCGCAACACCGTCAACAGGGCTCGTGGAATTCCAGACGACATTGTAATAAACGTGTCTATACCGCAATAATTCTGCGGTTTGCCTTGTTCGCGTAGTAGTTGAGCTGTCAGATCATCCTTGTAGTGTTGCATCGCTTGCTTGTACCTAACGCTCGCGACTTTGTCGGCCCCTATCAGGCCATTAAACTCGTGATGGATTCGCTCGGACGACTCCACTAGGTCTCTATTTTTGGCAAAGTCCTGAAACAGAAGCAGAATATTGAGCTTCTCAATCAGGGGAAAACTCGGACTCACCAAGTTCTCCTGAACTTTTGCCCTGACTTTTTCACTGGCGCCTGCCCGCTCGAGGCACCTCACAAGATTCTGAAAGTGGGGGCGCGCTGGACTGGGAGCATCTTGAATGACGTCGATCCAAGACGGATTGTCCCAATCCAGATCGAATATCTCAAACTGTCGATCTAGATCGGAGATAGTGTGTCCGATACCCTCCAGACGCTTCCCAATCAAAGAACGCACAAACTCTGAGTATCGTCTCTTACGGCTTCTATACTCTCTATCGAGTTGCAGCTCTTGAAACTCAGAATGGCGTATGTTCTCTTCGCCCGCACTGTTTGTGAGGTGAGTCTTCACGCCATAAGTCCGCGCTCCAACGCGGAAGGTCGTGGGCGCTTCACGCTCCCTCAATAGGGTATTTACGTGTATTTGTTGTGCGAGGGTGAGATTTTCGAACTCATCGATATCGAACGAAATAAGTACGTCGCGCAGGAATGGGAAGTGCTGAGCCATTTTCTTTGGAATGCCGAAAATCAGCTTACCTCGAGTCGCAGTGATGCTAACGTTTAGGGTGCCTCGAAGCAGGCAATTGTTCACTTCGTAGTCAAGGTTGCGTTGTAGATCTTCTACGGCGACTAGCAGGCTGGCGATCGATTTAAGCTTCAGTGCGATCGATCGGTCGAATAGCCGCTCAACCGATTCTACAAACGCCTGCTCCGTGCTTTGCTCGCATCCGAAGAAGAGGTTCTCACAGACCTTAAGCAGATGATGTGTGAGCCACAGTTCAAAGTAGTACGAAAAAATCTCTGCCCAAACCTCCTCAGTCTGGCGTTTGCCCGAGAAGCGCCCCGACTGTAGGCCGCTGCAGCGGGCATAGACCCCGAGATATCCGTCGGCCTTTACGCCGTCCTGAATGGCTACCTTGTTTTTCGCGTGTCGAATGGACTGCAACTCAAAAGCTTGGTGCCGCATCAAGTGCGTCTTGCCACTACCTTTGGCGCCAAGAATGAACGTTGGCATCGGAGAAGAGGGACGCTCAAATTCAGCGGCAACATCATCGTCGTCTTCAGCGTGAATCGCGACCCAGAAGTCCTCGATTTGAATATCATCCAAATCGACCGCCTTCGTTATTGCGAACGGGTTCGCTGCGCGTTTATTGAACATCTGCTACCCGTATATCTTGTGGTATCTTTTGAACATGGGTGTCCAGGCCTTAGTCGCACCAGTCTCGGCCCAAAAGATGGGGAGCGTATTGTCTGGAGTATTGTGGCTGAAACCTATCAATAATTGACCGTCCTTGTATCCGAGCGGGTGTGATGGCCAAAGTTGAGCGCCGAGCCTCATGCACGTCTCAAGAGTCTTGGCTCTGTCGAAATGGGGATCTCCGGTGGAAAAGATGCGGGAGTCGTCTGAAAGACATTTAAAGCTTTCATCGATCTCAAACACGCTGTCCACGAAGTCATATCGATTTAGCTCGCGAATTTTCTGTAGTCCGTTCGTAGTGCCGAAGAGAACGAGGTAGTGTACTTTTGCATTCGGATTGAGGTGTTTAAGCGGGTCGACTAGGTCGCGCGAGTATTCCTCGGCCTGGGTGCCTGACCCGCACAGATCGTCGATGAAAACATAGTGTTCGACGTCTTGGTCGCGGACTCTAACGGTGGCCGCGCCCTCATTTTGGATGCGGTCAAAGATTTGGTGAGAACTGAGGAATGAGGTTTTAGCCAGGGAGTTTTCTTGTCGGAAATAATAGAGGAGGTGAGATCCACTCTCGGAGGGGTTTCCGACACCGAGGAAGCGGGTATGCGCCAGAGTGTGTTCGTACTCGGCGTGCAGTGCTGCCAAATCGGACGTACCGCCGAGCCTTTTCCTAATGGTGCGAATCATCGGTGCTCGAAATAGATCGCGATATAGGGAAACGAGTAGGGCGCGAATTTCCCTTTGGCCAAAGTATATGAAGTTGCTGAGAAGGTAGAGTGCTTGGATCCGCTCGTCGTCAGGGATTTCCGGCGCCTCTGTGAATTGACTCGCCCATTCCTCGATATGGGGGAGTGAATGATGGCGATCCCAGACTGAGTCCGAAAGGATTTTCAATTTATCGTAGAGGCGATCAATCACATCCTCGCGGCTCATTTTTCGCGCCTCAATATGAACACGTGCTCATGAGAGATTAGTCCTGCAGTCTTGTTCCGCTTTGTCATCAGTCCTCGGGACTTAATGTGGTCGACAATTTCAAGTTCCACGGTGAAGCCAGAAAGAGCGAAGAGATTTCTTATGTATCTACTCGTGTGCACGGGCTTACCGCAAATTTGATTGTCGCCCATGACTAGTACGGCACAGCATCCAATCTTTAGGCTCTTGCGGATTGCCTGAACGGCTGTCTGCATCTCGAGCATGTAGATGCCGAAGATGTGCGCTCGCTCTCCGTTTTGCAGTGAAATTCTCTCTATTTCATTCTGAATGTCTAGAGGAAGCGCGCTATATGTGGAGGGGATTTCTGCGGCTGAGTGGTGCTCACGCCCGATGTTTAGCTTTTCAAGGTCCCTTAGCTTTTTTGTTGGGGCTAGAGCAAGCCAACCAATGTTTAGTGATGACGCCCGGATGTACTTCTGTGCCCCTGCGTAAGGAGGCGATGTGATTACTAGATCTGCTAGAGAGGTGGGTTCCTCGTCTTGGCCGATGGGGATTCGGGCATCCCGATGGATTTGGGCTTGAGTGCAACCGATGGGGAGACTAGAGACCCTAAGTATGTTTTGGCGTGCGACCTTTTCAAATAGGTCGATTGGTCTGGGAGGGGTTGCGGGCTCTTCTTTGACTCGCACGGGTACTGATAGGCGCGGGTCTGCAAGGCTGCATCGTCTAACTATTTGAGATAGGCATACGAGGAAGAACGTTCGCGCTTGATCAGAGGTTGCCTTTTCAATGGCGCTTCTAATACGTCCGAGGCCATCCGCTGCGCTTTCGGTGAACCATCTTTCGACTGAGACCACTGGAGAGAACATAGTTGGCTCGGTGGCGGCTGCGATACGCAAGACCGTTTCGAGTTGTTCCTCTAGGAAAGCTTCAGGTAGCCAAGTTGTTTTGGCCCGAGTGATTAGGCGTGCAAGCGGGTTTGAGTCTGCACCGGCCAAGCGCATACCTGACACCATCCCTTCAACGAGAACGGTACCTGTCCCGCAGAATGGATCATAGACGAGTTGTCCTTGAGCGGCTAAAGCTTCGCAACCCAAAAAAAACGCCGGAATGTTCGGCAAAAGCTTGGCTGGGTACGAGTGCACTAAGTGCGTGTATCGGTCCTCACCAGGTTTGATTGGCGAGAGCTCGCGAAAGTTAACCTCTATGGGCTTTCCATGCTTTGCAAACTCGGACACTAGGGTTTCAAGTGTAATGTCCGGGGAGACGGTTTCGGCGTTCCTTGTTATCGAAATGGGAACCGATTCTAATTCAGTGGATTCCTTGGACTTCAAGTAAGTCGATGGCATTTTTGCACTAGCTTTCTACCAGGCTATGTCCTTCGTTCGCCCGGATCGTCCGCCGGCTTCATTTTCTTCTTCGCGTCAGTTGTCGACGTGCCAAAGCGCGAGATTTGCGTCGGTGCTGTTTTTTTAGCCTGCAGATACTATCGGGATTCTTGCTTTCCTGCAACTGACGATTTTCGGTCTTCTCGTTCGGTGTGGTGATTTTGTCCTTGAAGCCTCTTTATACTTCTTGGTCAAGCGCTGATCTCTCTGTGGGTCATCCTGGGCGCTTGGGTCCAAGGTTTTCGCCGCGGCCGCCCTGAGTGGTGCCGCAGATGGGTGTACGGTGTCACGTGGATTAAGTCAGTGTGCGCCGTCGTTGCCGCATACCACGGAGCGATTTCGTCCTCGCTGCGCGCCTTGGTCGGACACATTCGTTTGCGCGGATCATGTTAGTGTCGGCGGAGCTGGTGTAAATTCATCGCCTTCGGCGGTGTGATCCTGGGTGGCCATGGAGGTATAGGATCGAGGTGGAGTTTGGCGACTTCAACCAAAGACCATACGGAGCCCCCGATGACCAAAACCAACATGGACCTGTCCGAGCTTCTGGCCAAGCACGATCAGGGAGACTTCCTTCGCGGGATAGCCGAAGCCGTGCTGCAACTGATCATGGAGACTGACGTAGAGGGCCTGATCGGCGCCGGTCGGCATGAGCGCAGCGGCGAACGCACGACCTGACGCAACGGGTATCGAGAGCGCGCTCTCGATACCCGTTTGGGCACGCTGAACCTGCGGGTGCCGAAGCTCAGGCAGGGCAGCTACTTCCCGAGCTTCCTCGAAGCCCGCAAGACCTCTGAGCAGGCCCTCGTGGCCGTCATCCAGGAAGCCTGGATCGGCGGGGTTTCGACCCGTCGTGTGGACGAACTCGTGCAGGCCATGGGGCTCAGCGGGATCTCGAAGAGCACGGTGTCCAAGCTGTGCAAGGATATCGACGATAGGGTCGGGGAGTTCCTGAACCGCCCGCTGACCGGCGACTGGCCCTATGTCTGGTTGGATGCCACCTACCTCAAGGTCCGCCAGGGCGGCTGGATCGTGCCGGCCGCGGCAATAATCGCCGTGGCGGCCAACACCGAGGGCCGCAGGGAAATCATCGGCTTGGGCATCGGACCTTCCGAGGTCGAGACCTTTTGGACCGAGTTCCTGCGTTCCCTCCGCGCCCGAGGCCTTGGCGGGGTCAAGCTGGTGATCAGCGACGCCCACACCGGCCTCAAGGCCGCCATTGCCCGGGTCTTCGAGGCCACATGGCAGAGGTGCAGGGTTCATTGGATGAGGAATGCCCTCGCCCACGTCTCTCGTGGACAACACACGGTCGTGGCCGCATTCATCCGCCAAGCCTTCCACCAGCCTGACCGCGTCCATGCCGGGGAGACTTGGCGCAAGGTCGCCGAACAGCTGCGCCCCCGATGGCCAAAGCTCGCCGATCTGATGGAGACCAGCGAGCACGACGTCCTGGCCTACATGACCTTCCCCCGCCAGCACCGGACCAAGCTGCACAGCACAAACCCCATCGAGCGCCTGAACAAGGCGGTAAAACGTCGATCCGATGTCGTAGGGATCTTTCCCAACGAGGCCTCGATCATGCGCCTGATCGGCGCCGTGCTCTTCGAGGCCAACGACGACTGGCAGACCTCAAGCCGCTACATGATGGTCGAGGCCTTCGCGCAGATCGACAAAGACGAGATCGACCCCATTCTCAGCATCACAACGAAAGCCGCCTGACCATGACCTCAGGCCATCCAGGAATTTACACCAGCTTGACGGACGTGACCGACGGTCATCGTCAGTTCAGTTTTGGGTCTATGTCACGGCGACCTCCCAGAAGGGCGCATTTGTGCGCCTCATGGCCCATGCAGGACGTTCGCCAGCTTCCGGGCCAGAGCGACCTTGGTTTTGTGTGGTCCGATTTGGTGGCACTTGGCCTTGCCCAAATTCGCGGGTTTGGTCCGCCCAGCTTTCGACAGAAAATCGCGATCGTGCTTTCGAACGGGCACTTTCGGGTGGATCCATACCCTCGTTTGGACACCCGCCCATTGCAGCTGACCCCTCGGGGCTCTCGTCCAGCCTCGGCATCAAATCGAGATAGGCGCCCGCTCTGGACGATTGGCGGAAGCGGAACGCGTCGTCGAACGCTGCGATTCGCTTGAAGATGTCACGCCCAGTCTGCACCAGGGCCTCAAGGATTGGTACTGGGTTCGGGGCAAGCTCGAGTCCGCCTCGATATTCTCCTTGGCCCGCACTTGAACCGGCCGACCCGTTTTGTTTGGCGTCATCGTCGGGCCACACCTTTGGTATGCCGCGCATCGATACAGACAGTCCGCACCTGCCGCTCTGTCGGTTCGTGCCGTGAGCCAGACTGCAAACGTGTCGGGGCAGGCACACACCTTCGCCGCGACCACCTGCGTCTCATCCAGACAACCACGCAAATGGACGTCTACGCTTGCGTCACTTCCAGGGCTGCAGACATTCACATCGCATCGTTCGGGCACAGGAGCGCCCATGTTAACTTCCACTATTCTAACTCACGGAGGACTTGCGGAATCCCATATTGTGAGCGAGCCTCACTTAGCCTCCACAGTTTGTGGCGAAGGAATAGCACGCGTAAGATTACATAATCATGATTACAGGCCGAAAAAATGTAAGCGCAAAGTAGACTTGTCGCACCTGAGCAAAGTTAGAATGTCGCCCTGTCCTTCAGGCAAAGAAGTCGGGCGTCATGGGATGGGTGCTGATGAGCGAGCGCGAAGTTCACCGGATCGAAGTGCTGTCCGGCGTTGTTGCGGGCCGGATGTCGACCTCCGAGGCGGCATCGATTTTGTGCCTGAGCGACCGGCAGGTTCAGCGATTGCTGAAGACCTTTCGCGAAGATGGCGCCGTGGCGCTTCGCCACAAGGCACGCGGCAGGCCATCGAACAACCGCAGTCTCGAAGGCTTGCGTGATCTGACCCTGGCGACTGTGCGCGAGCGTTATGCCGACTTCGGCCCGACCTTGGCGGCCGAGAAGCTGGCCGAGCGCGATGGCGTTAAGATCTCGCGGGAGACCCTGCGCAAGTGGATGGTCGAGGATGGGCTCTGGCTGTCGCGCAGCCAACGACGCGTGTTCCATCGCCCGCGGTTGCGGCGGGAATGCTATGGAGAGTTGATCCAGATCGACGGCTCCGACCACCGCTGGTTCGAAGATCGCGACGCGCCCTGCACGTTGATCGTGGCGGTGGACGACGCGACGAGCGCGATCCAGGAGATGCGTTTCGTCCCCTCCGAGAGCACCTTCGCCTATTTCGAGATGCTGGCGGGCTATCTGCACAGCCATGGCAAACCGGTGGCCTTCTACAGTGACAAGCATTCGGTGTTCCGGGTTGCCAAGTCAGACGCCAAATCTGGCCACCAAACAACGCAGTTCGGCCGCGCACTTCTCGAGCTAAACATCGAGATTCTCTGTGCCAATTCCAGCCAGGCCAAAGGTAGGGTCGAGCGGAAGAACCGTACCTTGCAGGACCGCTTGGTCAAGGAGATGCGCCTCGACGGCGTGACCGGCATGAAGGCGGGCAATGACTGGCTGCCGGGTTACATCCTGCGCCACAACCAGCAGTTTGCCCGAACCCCCGCCCGCCCCGACAATCTGCACCGCGCTGTCACCGAAAGTCCGGACCGGTTGAACGACATCCTCTGCTGGCGCGACGAACGTTACGTCGGGCAGCAGCTGACGTTTTCTTACGAGCGAAAGCGCATCATGCTGGAGGAGAGCGAGGTTTCACGCGGTCTGGTGGGCAAATATGTTGATACCTATGCTTGGGCAGATGGTCGGTTCGAAGTGCGGCACAAAGGCTTCTCCCTGCCCTATCGGGTTTTCGATCCTGACCAGCAGCGCGTGACCCATGCCGCGATCACCGAGAACAAGCGCCTCTCGGAGGTTCTGGCTTATGCCAAGGAACTTCAGGACGCGCGCCAGGCAGGGCCGGTCAAGGTTGGGAGGCAACGAACCAACTATCAGTTGAAGGGCCCGGCCGAGCCTCCTGCCAAGACCTGGGCAAGCAAACGCGCCGAACGGCGCCGTGCCGCTGAAGCGGCAGCCCTCACCCCGCACGCTGCCGAATGACCCACCCAGACTGGCTTGCACCAAGCGATAATGGTAACATCAAGCGAATTCAGCCTTGGGAACCGACGGGGACGATCATGGCGCAGGACGACATACCCGAGATCATCTTCTCGCCGCTTGACGTTGCCCCCTCCAGCTAATCCAGTTTGAGTTAGACTCTGGCCCAACCGAAAGGATCAGAGATGAAGCGCAGCAGGTTCACCGAAGACCAGATCATTGGCATTTTGAAGGAGCATGAGGCCGGTGTTTCCGTCGCCGATCTGTGCCGCAAGCACGGCGTCAGCGATGCGACCGTCTACAAGTG
>NZ_JAABNR010000020.1 GCF_009925085.1 Stagnihabitans tardus
GGGGTCGGGGGGAGGGGTTCGCCCCTCCCCCCGCTTGGGCCCGCTGGGCGGCAGAACGGGTTTCCCGTTCTGCCCTTAGTGACCCAGGATCTGGCTCAGGAAGAGCTTCGTCCGCTCCGACTGCGGGTTGTTGAAGAACTCTTTCGGCTCGTTCTGTTCGACGATCTGACCCTTGTCCATGAAGATGACCCGGTTCGCCACGGCCTGGGCAAAGCCCATCTCGTGCGTCACGCAGAGCATCGTCATGCCCTCTTGCGCCAGCTCGATCATGGTGTCCAGGACCTCCTTGATCATCTCGGGGTCAAGCGCCGAGGTCGGCTCGTCAAACAGCATGATCCTGGGCTTCATGCAAAGCGAGCGCGCAATCGCCACCCGCTGCTGCTGACCGCCCGAGAGCTGGCCCGGATACTTGTGCGCCTGCTCGGGGATCTTGACCTTGCGCAGGAAATGCATCGCGGTCTCTTCGGCCTCTTTCTTCGGAACCTTGCGGACCCAGATCGGGGCGAGCGTGCAATTCTCCAGGATCGTCAGATGCGGAAAGAGGTTGAAGTGCTGGAACACCATCCCGACCTCTGAGCGCACCTTGTCGATGTTCTTCAGGTCATTGGTCAGTTCCGTCCCATCCACCACGATCTTGCCCGCCTGGTGTTCCTCCAGCCGGTTGATGCAGCGGATCAGCGTCGATTTGCCCGAGCCCGAGGGCCCGCAGATCACGATCCGCTCCCCCCTTTGCACCGTCAGGTCGATGTCGCGCAGCACATGGAAGGTGCCATACCACTTGTTCATGCCCGTGATCTGCACGGCCACTTCGTTCGAGATTTTCATAGCGGCTTCAGCCATTTGGGCACCCTCAGCGATGATCGGTTTTCAGCCGGGCTTCAAGATAAAGCGCATAGCGGCTCATCCCGAAACAGGCGACGAAGAAGATGGCGGCGACGAAGAGGTAAGGCTCCCAATAGGCCGCCTTCCAGTCGATATCGGCCCGCACGATGGCCGTGACCCCCCGCAGCGGGTCCATCAGCGACACGAAGCTGACCAGCGTCGTGTCCTTGAAGAGCCCGATGAAGACGTTGACGATCCCCGGAATGGAGATCTTCAAGGCCTGCGGCAAGATGATCAGCCGTTGCGCCTGCCAATAGTCCAGGCCCAGGGCATCGGCCGCCTCTTGCTGGCCCTTGGGCAGGCCCGCAAGGCCGCCCCGGATCACCTCGGCGATATAGGCCGCCGAAAAGAAGGTGACCAGGATGATGACGCGCAGGATGGTCTCGAACTGCACCTGCGGCGGCAGGAAGTATTGCAAGAGCAGCGATGCGGTAAAGAGCATCGTGATCAGCGGCACGCCCCGCACGAACTCGATGAAGCCCACCGAGAGCTTGTTCACGATGAACAGATCCGACCGCCGCCCCAGCGCCAGCAGGATGCCCAAGGGCAAAGCCATGCCGATGGACGACACCCCGATGATGAAGGCCAAAAGGAAGCCGCCGAAGTTTTCGCTCTCCACCGGGGCCAGCGCCAGAAGGTCATGCGGCAGGCTGGCCGTCAGCCGGGGCTCGATCACCGTCCACCACAGGAAGGCCGCCACGATGCCGATCCCCGCCGACAGCGGCACGCCAAGCCGCCCGCTGAACAGCTTGACCACGGCCCAGAGGATCACGAAGCCCCCCACGGCCAGGACCGGCCCCGACAGGGGCCCGCCCCACAAAAGCCAAACCGCGACAAAGGGATAGACCCCGGTCAGCACCAAAAGCTTCACCGGCCGATCCGAGGCCCAGGCCGCCAGCACAAAGACCGCGACCGCGATCCCCATGACCAGCAACGGCGCCCCCGCTCCGCCCAAGAGGACCAGCGTCAGGGCCGAGGTCGGCGCGATGATCCATTGCGCGTTCTTGCTGTCATCGGCAAAGAGCGGCGCCACCAGGGCCACCAGCATCAGGCCAAAGCACAGGATCGGGCGCCACCATTCCTCGGTCGGGTAGAAGCCGAAGAGATACTGCCCCCAGCGCTCGCGGATCACCGCCCAGCAGGCGCCCGAGGCATCGGGGCCAAAGCGCTCGGCGATGATCTCCAGGCATTGCAGGTGGCTGTCGGCCACCCAGACCCCGTGCCAGAGCCAAGGCAGGCCCAGGCTCAGGAACTCGTAAAGCACATAGATCGCGGCCAGGGTCAGGATGCTGTTCACCCAGCCCGAGAACAGGTTCTCGCGCATCCAGCCGATGACGCCCTGTTGCGAGGCGGGCGGCGGCGAGGGCTCCAGCATTTGCTTGCGGACATAAGCCGTCATCTCAGCGCTCCTTCAGCTTGACGGAGGCATTGTAGAAATTCAGCAGCCCCGAGAGGATCAAAGAGATCGAGAGGTAAATCCCCATCATCAACAGCATGCATTCCAGCTCGCGGCCCGTCTGGTTCATCGTGATCCCCCCCAGCGTGCCGCGCAGGTCAAGATAGCTGACGGCGATGCCCAGGGACGTGTCCTTGACCAGCGAGAGATAGTTGGAAATCTGCGGCGGGATGATCACCCGCAGCGCTTGCGGCAGGATCACCAGGCTCATGGTGCGCCCCGGGCGCAGACCCAGCGCAAAGGCCGCCTCGGACTGGCCCCGGCTGATCGCCTGGATGCCGCCCCGCACGACCTCGGCCGTGACGGCGGCGTAATAGAGCGACAGCGAGACCACCATGGCGGTGAAGGCATGGGCCAATTGCAGCCCGCCCTTGAAGTTGAAGCCCTTGAAGGTCGGGTAATCCAGGTGGAAGCCCATGGCGACCAGCAAGGCCACCACCGGCAGGACCACCACGGCCAGACCCGGCCAGAAGGTCCCGGGCCGCACGCCCGTCGCCTCTTGCACCCGGGTCGCACGGCGGCGGATCAGGCTCAAGACCCAGAAAGAGGCCATCAGCACCAGGATCACCGCCAGGCCCGAGGTGGGCAGGCCCGCGATCTCGGGCAGGGGGCGGTCCAGCACCGGGGCGGGCATCGTGGTGTAACGGTTGGTCACGGCGGCGATGCCGAGGAACATCTCCTCCTTGGCGACCCCGTCCACCACCTTGAAATCCTTGGGCTCGGGCGAGGCCTCGGAGAAGATGACATAGGCCAGGATGATCCACAAAACCAAGGGGATGTTGCGGAAGAGCTCGACGTAAAGCCCCATCAGCCGCGAGACGAGCCAGTTCTTCGACAGGCGCAAGACGCCGATCAGCACGCCCAGCACCGTGGCAAAGAAGGCCGCGATGATGGCCACGACAAAGGTGTTCACCAGGCCCACCATGGCCGCGCGGAAGTGGTTGTCGTCGTTGGTATAGGGGATCAGGGCCTGACCGATGTCATAGCCCGCCCGGCTCCACAGGAAGGAGAAGTCGATGTCCTTGCCCTTGGCCTCGAGATTGGCCATCAGGTTGCCGACCAGCCAGGACAGGGCCAGCAGAACCAGCACCAGCGCGACCACCTGGATCGTGATGCCTCGGTATCTTGTGTCGTAGATAAGTTGGCTCAGCCGAAACCCTTGTTTCGGCGGCTCGGTGGCATAGGCCATGGATTTCCCCCTGCGCGTCCTGCCGGTTCATGCCGGTCTGTTCGGACGTTATAAGTTGGGCGCGACCCAAAGGTCGCGCCCGGTGTCAGATCAACGGAAGGGCGGAGCGTATTGCAGGCCGCCCTGGGTCCAGAGCGCGTTCAGACCGCGCGCCAGCTTGATCGGGGTCGACATGCCGATATTGGCTTCGAAGATCTCGCCATAGTTGCCGTTGGCGGCGATGGCGGCCTTGGCGAAGCCGGCGTCGAGGCCGAGCATCTTGCCCATGTCGCCCTCAAGGCCCAGGAGGCGCTTGATTTCCGGGTCTTGGGTCGAGGTCGCGACTTCCTCGATATTGGCCTTGGTGATGCCCTTTTCCTCTGCGGTCAGCAGAGCGAAATAGGTCCAGCGCACCACGTCACCCCAGGCATTGTCGCCATGACGGACGACCGGGCCGAGGGGCTCCTTCGAGATGATCTCGGGAAGGATGATGTAGTTGTCCGGATCGGGCAGGGTCGCGCGGGTCGAAGCCAGGCCCGAAGCGTCGGTCGTATAGGCGTCGCAGGCCCCGGCGGTGAACTGGCGCAGCGCCTCACCGTCGTCGGCCACGTTCACCGGCGTATAGGTGATGTTGTTGGCCTTGAAGAAGTCGGCGAGGTTCAGCTCGGTCGTGGTGCCGGTCTGGATGCAGACGGTGGCGCCATCGAGTTCCTTGGCCGAAGAGACGCCGAGGTCCTTCTTCACCATGAAGCCCTGGCCGTCATAGTAGTTCACCGCGACGAAATCGAACTTCAGGTCGGTGTCGCGCGAATAGGTCCAGGTCGAGTTGCGGACCAGGAGGTCCACTTCGCCCGAGGCCAGGGCGGTGAAGCGGGTCTCGCCGGTCAGCGGCACGAACTTCACCTTGGTCTGGTCGCCGAAGACGGCAGCCGCGACGGCCTTGCAGAGGTCGACGTCGAAGCCATGCCATTCGCCCTTGTCATCCGGCGCACCAAAGCCCGTCAGGCCGGTGTTGGAACCGCAGTTCACCTCGCCCCGCGCCTTGATGTCGTCCAGCGTGCCGGCCGAAGCCAGGCCAGCGGACAGCGCCGCAGCGGTCAGCGTGCCGAGAAAGAGGGTCTTGTTCATTCATATCTCCCCATGATGCCCTGTTGGCAGGGCGGTTATCTATGTCCGATCTTGCACCGGACAAGGGTGGGTTGGCCCCACCAGTGCCGGGCAATATCCGCTAAAGCGGATGGATTGGTCAAGTTTATATCATCCAGACAAGGACAAGCGGATTTTTTAACCACGTTTTCGCGGCTTGCGGGCAGGATGTTTCTCCGCCCTGTTCCTCGCAGGCAAGAAACTTACCCGAGAAGGGCGAAGACGCGCGAAGCCGACAGGAAGTCGGCACGTTTCAGGGCCGCAACCTCGGCCGCCTCCTCGTCTTCGCCCCATTCCTCGGCCTGGAAGGTCTCATCGATTCGCGCGAGGTCCCAGGCTTCTTCGGGGGAGAGCCGCTTGTGGGCCACGGCCAGCGCCAGGATCAGCGACCCGGAGATGGCGACGAGGTCATGGAAGGCGGCAAGCTGAAAGGACGAAAAGCCGCCGAGATGGGAGCGCAGCGCGGTCAGCGCGGGCTCGGGCTGGGGCACATGCATGACACCCACCGTGACGGTCAGACGGGCCTGCAAAGCCTCGGCCGCCCAGTCGAGCAGAGGGTCCCAGCCCTCGGCCTGGCGGCGCACCAGTTCGGCCGGTTTCGCCGCCCGATAGCACAGAAGGTCGCTTCCGCCATATTCGGCCAGGTGATCGGCCACGGCCGCGACCATGGGCGCGACCTTGTCCAGCGCCGAATTGGCCATCCGCGTCGCTGGCATGGAATTGGGGTCGATCTTGCCGGTCTGGGCGTCCCATTCGCTGGCCACGAGACGCGCCAGCCCTTCGGTCGGCAGGACGAGCGGCGCCTTGGCCGGGGTCTTGACCGGGCGCGTGTCCAAGAGGACGGTCCAGCCGCCGTCGACGGCCTGGACCGTGGCGGCCTTCCAGAAGCGTTTCGGGGCCCAGCTCATTTATTGCCGATGCGTGAAAGGGTCCGCGGGGACATCATCTTCTTTCCAGTCCAGAAGCTTCCAGGTCTTGGCCATATGTTCGGGCAAGGGCGCGGTGAAGGTCATGATCTTGCCCGTCACCGGATGCTCGATCGTCAGCATCCGCGCATGGAGATGCAGCTTGCGCGACATGTCGCCCCCCGTGCCAGCCCCCCAGCCGTCGCCCATGTTCTCGGCCGTCGAGCCGCCGTATTTGCCGTCGCCGATGATCGGATGGCCGATTTCAGCCATATGGGCGCGCAGCTGGTGAGTGCGGCCCGTGACGGGCTCCAAAGCCATCCAGGACATGCGGGTTCCAAGGAACCAGAGCGTGAAGAAGTCGGTCTGCGCCCGCTTGGCATCGGGGAAATCGCCCATCTTGGCCGGGTGGACGCAGATCATCTTCTCATCGCCGCGCCCCATGGCGGCCTTCATCAGGCCGAACTTGACCGAGCCCTGCTTGGGGTTCGGACAGCCCGCCACCAGGGCCCAATAGATCTTGCGGGCCTCGCGGTGGCGCAGGGCCTCCGAGAGCCTGCGCGCCACGCGATCCGTCCGCGCCAGCATCAAGAGGCCCGAAGTGTCCTTGTCGAGGCGATGCACCAGCTTGGGCTTGTCCTTGTAGCCGAACTTCAAAGCCTCGGCGAGGCCATCGACATGACGCTCCCCCTGCCCCGAGCCGCCTTGGCTGGGCAGGCCAGCAGGCTTGTTCAGGACGATCATGTGTTCGTCCTTCCACAGCACGCAATCCAGGATCATCTGGGCATCGGTCTTGGAGATCTTGCCGTCGGGCTCATATTCCGGCGCGGGGCTGTCGGGCAGCGGCGGGATGCGGATCTCCATCCCCGGGGCGACGCGGTCGCTGGCCTTGGCGCGGCCCTTGTCGACCCGGATCTCACCCTTGCGGCACATCTTCTCGATCGCGCCTTGCGTGATCTGAGGAAAGTGCTTCTTCATCCAGCGGTCGAGGCGGCTTTCGCCCTCGTCCTCGGTGACGGTGATCAGTTGCACGGCGGTCATGGCATCAGCCTTTGGGTCAGGGCGGCGCCGATTGCGACAGCGGCCAGCGAGAGAAGAACGGAGAGGCCCGCATAAGTGGCGGCCTCGGCCAGGCGGCCGGACTGGGTCAGCCTGAGAGTATCCAGCGAGAAGGCTGAAAATGTGGTGAAGCCACCCAGAAGGCCGGTCAGGAAGAGCGGCGCCAGCGGGTGCTTGGCGAGCAGCACGGCCAGCACGCCCATGGCAAAGCAGCCCGCGACGTTGACGGCAGCCGTGCCCCAGGGGGCGCCGACCGCGGAAACGGTCAGATAGCGCAGGACAGAGCCCGCAGCGCCGCCAAGCGCGATCTGGAGAAGGGTGAACATCAGGTTTCCTTGGGGCGGGCGGGTCGAAATGTCAACCGTCGTGGGGGCGCTGCCCCCACACCCCCGGGATATTTGTGTCAGTATGAAAGCGAAAGAGGGAGGCTCTGTGGATTGGCTTGCTGGCTTGCGCGGATCACTCGGCGTTGCGGCGGGCGCGGAGCTTGGCGAAGTAGTCGATGCGCTTGATGAGTTCCCGTTCGAAGCCACGTTCGGGCGGGGCATAGTAGATGGGGCGCTTCATGCCGTCGGGGAAGTAGTTCTGGCCCGAGAAAGCGTCTTCCTGGTCGTGGTCATAGGCATAATCGGCGCCGTAGCCGAGGCTCTTCATCAGCTTGGTCGGCGCATTGCGGATATGCAGCGGCGGGGGGTGAGAGCCGGTCTCCTTGGCGGCCTGTCTTGCGGCCTTGTAGGCTTTGTAGACGCCGTTCGATTTGGGGGCGAGCGCCAGGTAGACCACGGCTTGCGCCAGGGACAGCTCGCCCTCCGGCGAGCCGAGCCGTTCGTAGGTGGCCCATGAGGCCAGGCAAAGCTCCTGCGCCTGGGGGTCGGCGAGGCCGATGTCTTCGACGGCCATTCTCGTGAGGCGGCGGGCGAGGAAACGGGGGTCCTCGCCGCCTTCCAGCATGCGGGCGAACCAGTAGAGCGCGGCATCGGGATCGGAGCCGCGGATGGATTTGTGCAGCGCCGAGATGAGGTTGTAATGCTCCTCGCCCGACTTGTCGTATTTCGCGGCCCGGCGCATCAGGCGGGTCGAGAGCGCCTCGGGGGTGAGCTTGTCCTTGACCGTCCAGGCGGAGACCTGCTCGATCAGGTTCAAGAGCGTGCGGCCGTCGCCATCGGCCATCTCGATCAGGGTTTCGCGGGCCGGGCCTGTCAGCGGCAGGGCGCGGCCAAGGTCTTGCTCGGCGCGCTGGGTCAGGCGTTCGAGGTCAATCGCGGTCAGGCGCTCGAGGACGATGACCTGGGCGCGGGAGAGGAGCGCCGCGTTCAGCTCGAAGGAGGGGTTTTCCGTCGTGGCGCCGACGAGGAGGATCGTGCCATCCTCCATATAGGGCAGGAATCCGTCCTGCTGCGCCTTGTTGAAACGGTGGATTTCGTCGACGAAAAGCAGCGTGCCCTTTTGGCGCAGTTTCGCGGTCTCGAAGACCTTCCGCAGATCGGGGACGCCGGTGAAGATCGCCGAGATCTGCACGAAGGCCAACTCGGTTTCCTGGGCGAGCAACCTTGCGATGGTGGTCTTGCCCACCCCCGGTGGCCCCCAAAGGATCAAGGAGGACAGCGACTTCGCGGCCAGCATGGCGCCCAGGGGCCCCTCGGGGCCCAGAACATGGGACTGGCCGATCACCTCCGCCAGGGTCTGCGGGCGCAGGCGGTCGGCCAGGGGGCGCGGACCTTCGGACTTGGGCTTGGGGCTATCGAATAGGTCGGACATGGGGGGAGGTTACAGGTTCGAGCCACTCTGCAAAAGAGCAGAGCACGAAAAACCCCCAACCTGGCCTTCTTGAGGCAAGGGCGCTTGGGGGCAATCCCCTGCGGCGAGGGGAGCGGGAAACCCCATGGCCCGGACATGCAAAAGGCCCGCGCGGGGCGGGCCTTTCGGGGAAGTCGGCAAGCGTTTACTCGGCGTCTTGGGCTTCAAGACGGGCACGGTCAACGGCGCCCTTGGCGTTCGGATCGCGGTCCACGAACTCGATGATCGCCATCGGAGCCATGTCGCCATAGCGGAAACCGGCCTTCAGCACGCGGACATAGCCACCCTGACGGTCCTTGTAGCGCGGCCCGAGGATTTCGAACAGACGGGCCACCAGACGCTCTTCCTTCAGCGAGGCCGAGGCCTGGCGACGGGCGTGCAGGTCGCCGCGCTTGGCCAGCGTGATCAGCTTTTCGACGATCGGACGCAGTTCCTTGGCCTTGGGCAGGGTCGTCTTGATCTGCTCATGCTCGATCAGCGAGCCCGCCATATTGGCGAAGAGCGCCTTGCGGTGCTCATGCGTGCGGTTCAGGCGGCGATAGCCAGCACCATGGTTCATAATAGTCTCCTATTCCATTTTGTTTTGTCTGGCGGGGGATCGTTCTTTCCCCGTCCGTTGGGTCTTGCGACCAGAGTTCCCCGGCAGCCCGGGCATTTTCGTCAAGGGTTCCACCCACGTAGGGTGGGTGAAACCCACCGTTCTTAGAACTGGTCCTCAAACCGCTTGGCCAGGTCTTCGATGTTTTCCGGCGGCCAGTCTTCGACTTCCATGCCCAGATGCAGGCCCATGCCCGACAGCACTTCCTTGATTTCGTTCAAGGACTTGCGGCCGAAGTTCGGGGTGCGCAGCATCTCGGCTTCGGTCTTCTGGATCAGATCGCCGATATAGACGATGTTGTCGTTCTTCAGGCAGTTGGCCGAACGGACCGAGAGTTCCAGCTCGTCGACCTTCTTCAAGAGCAGCGGGTTGAACTCGAGACCCGAATCCTCCACGCCCTTGCCAGCAGCCTCGGGCTCGTCGAAGTTGACGAAGACCGCCAGCTGGTCCTGCAGGATGCGCGCGGCATAGGCCACGGCGTCTTCGGGGGTCAGCGAGCCATCGGTTTCGACGCGCAGCGTCAGCTTGTCATAGTCCAGCACCTGGCCCTCACGGGTCGGGGTGACTTCATACGACACCTTTTTCACCGGCGAGAAGATCGCATCGATCGGGATCAGACCGATCGGCGCATCCTCGGGGCGGTTCTTGTCGGCCGAGACATAGCCCTTGCCGGTGTTGACCGTCAGTTCCATGTAGACATCGGCGCCGTCGTCCAGGTGGCAGATCACGTGGTCGCGGTTCAGGATCTCGATCCCCGAGGTCTCGGAGATGTCGCCAGCCACCACGACGCCCGGGCCCTTGGCCGAGATCGACAGGCGCTTCGGACCTTCAACATCCATCTTCAGACGGACGCCTTTGAGATTCAGGACGATGTCGGTGACGTCTTCACGCACGCCCGGCACCGAGGAGAACTCGTGCAGCACGTTGTCGATCTGCACCGAGGTGATCGCCGCGCCTTGCAGCGAGGAGAGCAGAACCCGACGCAGGGCATTGCCCAGGGTCAGGCCAAAGCCACGCTCCAGCGGCTCGGCGATCAGGGTCGCCGTGCGCTGCGCATCGGGACCATGCTTGGTCGCCAATTGCTGCGGCTTGATCAGTTCTTGCCAATTCTTGTGGATCATGCTGTCGCCTCCATACCTGCCCGCTGCCCATGTCCTTGACGGCGGACGCCCGAGGGTCGTTGAATAGCCGAAACCGGGCCGCGGAGGATCCGCAGCCCGGCCTTAGTCAGTAATGCTTAGACGCGGCGACGCTTGGGCGGGCGGCAGCCATTGTGCGCCAGCGGGGTCACGTCGCGGATCGAGGTGATGTTGAAGCCCACGGCGGCCAGCGCGCGCAGCGCCGACTCGCGGCCCGAACCCGGGCCCTGAACTTCGACTTCGATCGTCTTCACGCCATGTTCCTGAGCCTTGCGGCCAGCATCTTCGGCAGCCATCTGGGCGGCATAGGGGGTCGATTTGCGCGAACCCTTGAAGCCCATCGTGCCAGCCGACGACCAGGAGATCGCATTGCCCTGCACGTCCGAGATCAGGATCTTGGTGTTGTTGAACGAAGAATTGACGTGAGCAACGCCGGCGGCGATGTTCTTGCGCTCTTTCTTCTTGCCGCGCGACGCGGCGGATTTGGTATCCTTGGCCATCTGATCTACCCCTTACTTCTTCTTGCCGGCGATCGGCTTGGCCGGGCCCTTGCGGGTGCGGGCGTTCGTGTGGGTGCGCTGGCCGCGGACCGGGAGGCCCTTGCGGTGACGCAGGCCGCGGTAGCAGCCGAGATCCATCAGACGCTTGATGTTCATCGAGACTTCACGGCGCAGGTCGCCCTCGACGGTGAAGTTGGCGTCGATGTGTTCGCGGATCGCGAGCACTTCGGCGTCGGTCAGCTGGTTCACACGGCGGGCGCGGTCGATGTTCAACGCAGCGCAGATCTGCTCGGCGATATGGGCGCCGATGCCGGTGATGTACTGGAGCGCGATCGGAACGCGCTTCGCGGTGGGGATGTTGACGCCAGCAATACGTGCCACGCGTGTCTTCCTTTGCAGTTGCGGTTCCGTATCACCAGAACCTTTTTTCACAACCGAGGGTTTCCCCCCGAACGATCCCTCATCGTTGCCAATGAGAACCCCGGGCCGATTCCGCCCCGGGACACCGCGCTTTATGGGCTTTTCCGCCACGGGTCAAGGGGCGGAAGGCCCAATTCAACGCTTGTCAAGAACTTTCGCCACGGCCACGGCCACCGCATCGGGTTCCGCCATGCCATCGACGCCCGCCAGCTTGCCCTTGGCATAGTAATAGCCGATCAGCGGCGAGGTCTTCTTGTAGTATTCCATCAGCCGGGTCTTCAGCGCCTCGGCATTGTCATCGGCGCGGCGGTTCAGCTCGGTCCCGCCGCATTGGTCACAGGTGCCCGGAACCTTGGTGGGCTTGGTCTCGTCGTGATAGACCTCGCCGCAGCTCCGGCAGGTGAAGCGGCCCGACACCCGCGCCACGAGGGCCGCATCGTCCACCTGGATCTCGATGACCGAGGCCAGCTCCTGCCCCTTGCGCGCCAGGAGCTCGCCCAGGGCATCCGCCTGTTTCAGCGTCCGGGGGAAGCCGTCGAAGATGAAGCCCCCAGCGGCCCCGCCGTTCAGCTTTTCCTCGATCAGGCCGATGACAATTTCGTCCGTCACAAGCTGGCCAAGCGCCATGACATCGGCCACGCGCTTGCCCATCTCGGTCCCCGAGGTCTGGGCCTCGCGCAGCATGTCACCGGTCGAAAGCTGCACCATCTGCCGCTCGTCGACCAGTTTCTTCGCCTGCGTCCCCTTGCCCGCACCGGGCGGTCCCAGAAGGATGATATTGGTCATGATTCAGGTCCCTCCCCATTCACTTTCCCGTTAACGCAAGAAGGGGCCACTTTCCAGCGGCCCCTTGCCTCGCGTGACGTTTTGCCTCAGCGCCGCGCCGGCGCCTTGGGCGCCGTCCGCTTGCGTCCGCGCAACTGCGACTTCTCGATCAGCCCTTCGTATTGATGGGCCAACATATGCGACTGGATCTGGTTGATCGTGTCCATGGTCACCGACACGACGATCAGAACCGAGGTTCCGCCGAAGTAGAAGGGGATCGAGAACTGCGTGACCAGGATCGTCGGCAAGAGCACGACCGCCGCCAGGTAGAGCGAGCCCGCCACCAGGATGCGGTTGACCACGTAATCAAGGTAGTCCTGCGTCTTCTTGCCCGGACGGATGCCCGGCACGAAGCCGCCTTGCTTTTGCAGGTTCTCGGCCACGTCATCGGTCTTGAAGGCGACGTTGTGGGTGTAGAAATAGGCGAAGAACATCACCAGCGCGACCTCGAGCACGAGGTAGAGCGGCTGGCCATGGCCCAAGAGCGCCAGGACATAGCCCAGGATCGGGTTCGAGGTCTGGCCCGAGAAGGTCGCGAGAGTCGTCGGCAGCAAGAGCAGCGACGAAGCGAAGATCGCCGGAATGACGCCCGCCGGGTTCACCTTGATCGGCAGGTGGGACGAGCCCGCGTCGTAGATCTTCATGCCCACCTGGCGGCGGGGATACTGGATATGGATCTTGCGCAGCGCGCGCTCCATGAAGACCACGAAGAAGATCACCGCGACGACCAGGATCAGAGCGATCAGGATGACCCAGGGCGAGATGACGCCCGAACGGCCCTGGCTCAGGAACTGGGCCAGCGCGCCGGGGATTTCGGCCACGATGCCGGTGAAGATGATCAGCGAGACGCCGTTGCCGATGCCGCGCGCGGTGATCTGCTCGCCCAGCCACATCAGGAACATCGTGCCGCCGACCAGCGTGATCACGCAGGACAGCTTGAAGAACAGGTCCGGATTGTGCGCCAGCCCGCCCGAGGCGATCGAGGCCGCAATCGCCCAGCCCTGGAAGGCCGCGAGGCCCACCGTCGCATAGCGCGTGTACTGGTTGATCTTCTTGCGGCCCTGCTCGCCCTCTTTCTTCAGGCTCTCAAGCTGCGGGACCATCGAGGCAAGGAGCTGGACGATGATCGAGGCCGAGATATAGGGCATGACGCCAAGCGCGAAGATCCCCATGCGCGACAGGGCGCCGCCGGTGAACAGGCTCAGCATCCCGCCAAGACCCTGCCCCTGCCCCTCCATGAAGGAGCGCAGCGCGGTGCCGTCGATGCCCGGGACGGGAATGTAAGTGCCCAGGCGGTAGACCATCAACACGAGGATGGTGAAGAAGATGCGCTGGCGCAAATCGCTGGCCTTGCCGAGCGCGCCCCAGCTGAGGTTCGCCGCCATCTGCTCTGCTGCGGATGCCATATCGGGACTTCCTGTTGGCTTTGTGACAGCGCCGCCAAACCGGTTTCACCAGTTGGCGGCGCGAAGATAGATGTAGGAGGGCGCGTGCCCCCCCGCAAGCCTTATTCGGCAGCCGCCGCAGTCACGGTCAGCGAGCCACCAGCGGCCGCAACCGCTTCGATGGCCGAGGCCGAGGCGCCGGTGACGACCAGGTTCACCTTGGAGGTGATGGCGCCCTTGGCGAGGATGCGGATGCCGTCATGCTTGGACTTGGTCAGGCCAGCGGCGACCAGGGCGTCCTCGGTGATCGTGGCCGAGATGTCCAGCTTGCCGAGGGCCACGAACTTCTCGATCAGGCCGAGGTTGATGACGGCGAATTGCTTCTGGTTGGGCTTGTTGAAGCCACGCTTCGGCAGGCGCCGATAAAGCGGCATCTGGCCGCCTTCGTAGCCACCCAGGGCGACGCCCGAACGGGACGACTGACCCTTGATACCGCGACCAGCGGTCTTGCCCTTGCCCGAACCCGGACCACGCGCCACGCGCTTTTGCTTCTTGGCGGCGCCGGGATTGTCGGAAAGTTCATGCAGTTTCATGTCGCAAACTCCTATGCCGGAACTGCCTGGGCTGCGACGGCGCAGGCAAACACGGCGTTGATGATTCTTGCGGCGATAGGACGCCACCGGGGGCGTATAGCGGGGAGGGGGGCGGGGGGCAAGGGGCTTGGCTGTGGCCTCAGCCGCCCGCATCAATCGAGTCCGGCATAGGCTCCTCGACGTCGCGCCAGGACCTGAACGCCAGACCGGGATGCGTTTCCACGAAGATCCCGAGAAAGCGCAAGCCTTCGCCCTGGTCGTGATACCTGGAGGCCGGGGCTTCCGCCTCCAATGGCCCCGGGTGGCATCCGGCCTCGGGGGCCGGCTCTGAGGCGGCGCCGGGGTTGCCCTGCCGCGATGGCGGATCGATGAAGCGGGGAGGGCAGAGCGCGAAAACGACATAGTCGATGCCGTCGTCCAGAAGATAGCCCCCCTCGGCATCACGGTAGAGGGCGGAGCCCCTCCACCATCCCGTGTCCTCGAAGAGCTTCACGGTCTCGCTGCTCCACCCATCCGAGATGACCAACTGGCGGCTCCAGTCCGAGTGCCACCCGAACAGGGGCTGACCTCGAAGCACAACCGTCTTGCCATCCCCGAGGTCAGCCTCGGAGGTCACGGTCGGAACCCAGAACAGCCAGACACCCAGGCCAATGATCGTTGCCAGAAAGACTATCTTTTTCAAACTCTTTGCCTCAGGCCAGACCCGCCCACTGCGCTTGGTTGACACGTAGGGCGGGGCGCACCCCGCCGCTACCGGGTCGGCGGGGTGCGCCCCGCCCTACTCAATGCCCCGCAGGCCAGACGAACTCCGGCCGCAACCCGCCAAACACGGGACGACCATCCTGCGGCGCCGGGTAGCCCTTCGTCTCGTCCCAGAACGCATGGTAGGTCGCCTTGGGGAAGGCCGCGTCGTCGTAGCCCATCACGTTGGGCACGGCCACCCGGATGCGGCCCACCTTGTCGTCCAGCATCAGGACCGCGCCGCAGTCGGTGCAGAGGCAGATCTCCAGCGGACCATTCGGGTTCTGCGCGTTGAAGGGCACCCGCTTGATCTTCTCGGGATGATCCACCTTCACGTCGCCATGGTTGAAAAAGGCCACATGGGTCGTGTGCTGACCCGTGACCGCCTTGCAGACATTGCAATGGCATTCGTGGTTGTCGATCGGCTCGGCGTCGGTCGTCACATGGACATGGGCGCAACCGCCCGCATATTTGGACATGATTTCCTCCCTCTGGTTGGCGTGCCGCCATGGGCGACCCTAGCACGGCCCAAGGCCCGGGCGAGAGGAAATCTAGCTATAGGCCCGCGCCGAAAAGGCCGTGCGGATTGCCTTCTGCGCCTCGGCCTTGCACAGCGGGCAGACCACGAAATCCACCTTGTGCGGCTCCAGGGCGGGATGGATGTCGCTGTCCTCCCAGCGGTCGCCGTGGCGGCTGCGCAGGCACTGGCTGCAACAGCGGAGGGGCTCGCCCTGCGGCGCAATCGGCGGTGTCCTGCGACGGATCAGCTCCAGCGGGCGATGCGACAGGCGCAGGCCATTCTCGGCCAGGGGCTCGATCAGAAGCTCGTAAAGCCGCCATTCCTCGATGCTGTCGCAGCGATAGCGCACCGAGACGCTTTGCCCCGCGCTGCGCGCCGCAAAGAGCAGCGCATTCATGTAGCTGCGCGTGTCCAGACCCGTGACGAAATCCCAAATCGGCCGCCCGATGATGGCACGCGCCACGGCAGAGGGGCAGTCATTGGTCATGGCAAACCCATCCCAATTTGCGCTGACCGACAGGATGCGATTCTGTCCAGAGAGTTCATACACACGCACGGCCCGACTCCCCATTCCACGACTGGAGAATTCCCGGCAAATCTTAACAAATCGTTAACTTGGCGGATCGTTCAATAAGATTGCATATACCTGGCCCAAAGAAAAAGCGCCCCGGTTTGACCCGGGGCGCCCTTGTTCCGTTGAAGATCGCTTAGCCGCGCTCTTCGATGATCTTCACCAGGTGAGAGATCGAGTTCACCATGCCGCGGACGGAGGGCGTATCCTCCAGCTCACGGGTGCGGCGGATCTTGTTCAGACCCAGACCCTTGAGGGTCGCGGTCTGCACGGCCGGACGGCGCGCGGCCGAGGCATATTGCTGGACGACGATGGTCTTCTTGGTCATCTCAGGCCTCCGCCACTTCGGCTTCCGGCTTGCGGAGGATTTCCGCAACCTTCTTGCCACGACGCGCTGCAACCTGACGCGGCGAGGTTTCGGACTTCAGCCCATCCACCGTCGCACGGATCATGTTGTAGGGATTGGTCGAGCCGATCGACTTGGCCACGACGTCCTGCAGACCCAGCATTTCGAAGACGGCACGCATCGGGCCGCCCGCGATGATCCCGGTCCCGGCAACGGCCGTCCGCATCACGACTTTCCCGGCGCCATGACGGCCTTCCATGTCGTGGTGCAGGGTGCGGCTGTCCTTCAGCGGAACCTTGATCAGGCTGCGCTTGGCCTGCTCGGTCGCCTTGCGGATCGCCTCGGGCACTTCTTTCGCCTTGCCCTTGCCGAAGCCCACGCGACCACGCTGGTCACCGACAACCACCAGGGCTGCAAAGCCGAAGCGCTTGCCGCCTTTCACGGTCTTGGAGACGCGGTTGATCGCAACCAGGCGTTCGCCGAACTCGGAAGCTTCTTCGCGGTTGTTATCGCGGTTCTGGCCACGGCCATTGCCACGATCGTCCCGGCGGTTTTCACGTTCTGCCATTTAAATTCTCCTCAGAACTTCAGGCCGCCTTCACGGGCAGCGTCGGCCAAAGCCTTGATCTTGCCGTGAAAGAGGAAACCACCGCGGTCGAAATAGCACTCTTCGACCCCAGCCGCTTTGGCACGTTCCGCGATCGTGGCGCCGACTTTCGCAGCCGCCTCGATGTTGTTCTTGCCGACGAAGCCCAGTTCTTTCTCGAGCGTCGAGGCAGAGGCCAGGGTGACCCCTTTCACGTCGTCGATCAGTTGGACCATGATATTCTTGGAAGAGCGGTGGACCGACAGGCGAAGACGCCCATGAGCCACTGCCTTGATCCGGTTCCGCACACGCACACGGCGCTTGAGGAACAGCTCTCGCTTGTTGTTCGCCATTTCTCTCGCCCTTTACTTCTTCTTGCCTTCCTTGCGGAAGATGAACTCGCCCTTATAGCGGATGCCTTTGCCCTTGTAGGGCTCGGGCTTGCGCCATTCGCGGATGTTCGCGGCGACCTGACCAACGGCTTGTTGATCGATGCCTTCCACCACAAGTTCGGTCTGCTTGGGCGACGAAACCGTCACGCCAGCGGGAACCTCAAACACGACTTCATGGCTGAAGCCCAGCGAGAGCTGGACGTCTTTGCCCTTCATCGCGGCGCGATAACCCACGCCCTGGATTTCCAGTTCCTTCTTGAAGCCGGTGGTGACACCGGTCACGAGGTTCTGGATCATCGAGCGGGACATGCCCCACTGCGACCGAGCGCGCTTGGACAGGCCACGCGGGGTGACCTTGACCGCTTCGCCTTCGACCGTGATGGTGACATCGTCCCCAGCGGTGAAGGAGCGGGTGCCTTTCGGCCCCTTGACTTCGATGGTCTGACCCGAGACCGAGGCGGTGACACCCTTGACCAGGGCGACGGGCTTTTTGCCGATACGAGACATCTTGCCCTCCTCAGAACACGGTGCAGAGGACTTCGCCGCCAACATTGGCCGCACGGGCATTGGCATCGGTCATCACGCCCTTGGGGGTCGAGACGATGGCGATACCAAGACCATTGCGCACCTGGGCGATGTCCTTGATGGAGTTGTAGACGCGACGGCCGGGCTTCGACACGCGCTTCAGTTCGCGAATGACCGGGGTGCCTTCGTAGTACTTCAGGCTGATGGTCAGTTCGCCCTGGCCGTTGGCGGTCTCGGCCTTTTCATAGCCGCGGATATAGCCTTCCGCGACCAGCACGTCCAAGACCCAGGCCCGCAGCTTGGAAGCCGGGGTCGAGACGGTGGACTTGCCGCGCATTTGGGCGTTGCGGATGCGGGTCAGCATATCGCCGAGAGGATCGTTCATCATCTTGCGATACTCCTTACCAGCTCGACTTCACCATGCCGGGGATCTGGCCGAAGGAGGCCAGGTCACGCAGCATGATGCGGCTGAGCTTGAGCTTGCGGTAGAACGCGTGCGGACGGCCGGTCAGTTGGCACCGGTTGTGCATACGCGTCGCGGAAGAGTTGCGGGGCATCTGGGCAAGCTTGTGCGTTGCCTTGAAGCGCTCTTCCATCGGCTTGGTCTGGTCGGCGATCACCGCTTTCAGCGCGGCGCGCTTGGCTGCGTGCTGCTGCACGAGCTTGGCGCGCTTCACTTCGCGGTTCACCATGGATTTTTTGGCCATTCTTGGTTTCCTCGCGTTACGACGTGAAGGGCATCTTGAAGTGCTTCAACAGCGCCTTCGCTTCCGCATCCGTCTTGGCGTTGGTGCAGATGATGATGTCCATGCCCAGAACTTCGTCGACTTTGTCGAAGTTGATTTCCGGGAACACGATATGCTCTTTCAAGCCCATCGCGTAGTTGCCACGACCGTCGAACGCCGTGCCCTTGACGCCGCGGAAGTCGCGGACGCGGGGCAGTGCGATCGTGATCAGGCGATCGAGGAATTCATACATCCGGTCGCCACGCAGGGTAACCTTGGTGCCCAGCGGCATCCCTTCACGAACGCGGAAGCCCGCGATCGAGTTCTTGGCCTTGGTGATCACGGCCTTTTGGCCCGCGATCAGCGTCAGGTCGTCAGCAGCTTGCTTGACCTTCTTGGTGTCCTTGACCGCTTCGCCGACGCCCATGTTCAGGACGATCTTGTCCAGACGGGGGATCTGCATGTCGTTCGTGTAACCGAACTCGGTCTTCATCGCGGCGCGGATCGTGGCCAGGTATTCGGCCTTCAGGCGCGGCGTATAGGTGGCAGCGTCCAGCATCAGATCGCCTCCCCGGTGGTCTTGGCGTAACGGACCTTCACTTCGCCTTCCATGCGGAAGCCGACGCGGGTCGCTTTGCCATTGGCGTCAACGATGGCGAGGTTGGACAGGTCGATCGGCATCGCCTTGGCGATGCGGCCGCCCTGGCTGTTGGCCGATTGCTTGGTGTGGCGGATCGCCATGTTCAAGCCGTCGACGATGGCCTTGCCGTCCTTGGGCGACACGGACGAGATCTCGCCCTGCTTGCCCTTGTCCTTGCCGGTGAGCACGACGACCTTGTCGCCCTTGCGGAGTTTCGCAGCCATTACAGCACCTCCGGCGCGAGAGAGATGATCTTCATGAAGTTCTTCGCGCGCAGCTCGCGCACGACCGGCCCGAAGATACGGGTGCCGACCGGTTCGCCCTGGTTGTTCAGGATGACGGCGGCGTTCCGATCGAAACGGATCGCGGTGCCGTCTTCACGGCGGACTTCCTTGGCGGTGCGGACGACGACGGCCTTGCGGACGTCCCCCTTCTTCACCTTGCCTTTGGGAATTGCTTCCTTGACCGACACCACGATGATGTCGCCCACGGATGCATAGCGGCGGTGCGAACCGCCCAGAACCTTGATGCACTGAACTCGGCGAGCGCCCGAGTTGTCAGCAACATCCAGGTTGGTCTGCATCTGGATCATTGGTTGTCTCCGACCTTTGGGGACCCTTCAGGCCCCAGGGTTTCGTTCAGTTGCGGTTCACGCCGTCGCCTGGGCGACGTCGGTGATCACAATCCAACGCTTCGACTTCGAAATCGGCGCGCATTCCTCGATGCGGACCACGTCGCCTTCCTTGAACGTGTTCAAGGGGTCATGAGCGCGGTACTTCTTGGATTTGCGGATCGTCTTCTGCAGCACGGGGTGCTTGAAGCGGCGTTCGACCAGAACCGTGACGGTCTGTTCGTTCTTGTCCGAGGTGACGACACCTGAAAGGATACGCTTGGGCATCTGTCTCTCCTCAGTTCGCAGCCGCGGTGGCCATTTCGACCAGCACGGTTTTCACGCGGGCAACGTCCTTGCGGACCTTGTTGATGCGTGCGGTATTTTCGAGTTGGTTGGTCGCGGCCTGAAAGCGCAGGTTGAAGGCTTCTTTCTTCAACGCCACCAGCTGCTCGCGCAGCTGATCAGGGGTCTTGGAGCGCAGCTCTTTAGCGTCCATGTCGTCCTCTTTCTCTGTCACCAGACGGCCCCGAGGGTCACCGTTTGCCTGGTGGATGAATATAATACCGACGATTCCGAGTCGCCCCGGAACCGCAGATGCGCCCGTATAGGGGGGTTGGGGCTGTGGGGCAAGGGGGAAGTTGGATTCAGTGCTTCTCGCTCGTGAGTGCCATGGCATCATCTCCAGCGTCCAAATGTGAACACGGACTGAAGCCGCCGCTTTGCTCTGGCAAGCAGGGGCGACTGCTTCACAGGCCGGATTTCGCACAGTGGCTGACCATCGAAATGAATATTGATCAGCATGGTTGCTGCAACCATCACGACCAAAGACGTGCCGTTCAGAACCTCTGTGCCACTTCTCTCCAGCGCAAGATGGGTTGCGCCTTTGCGCCCTGCGGGCAGCGTCTCAGCTGGAGGTCCGAAGGTAAGGTGACGCGAGGCCCTTTCCAGCACCTCTTCCCTTTGGTTTCTCGATGTGTCGTGGTGCGCACCGCCGTGCTTATTGCAGGCAAACCGGACCACCTCATCCAAAGGAAATACTACGCCTTCGAAAAAGAGCGACGGTCGCTTCATCGCGTATCCAAGCCGAACCATTTTGACCCCAACTGTCGCCATCTCTGCTGCCCAAGTCGGCGGTGTGTCGATACGAGATGCATATAGTTGCATCATTGGGCGGCCATCAAATTTGACCCCCACTGATAGGTAATAGTCTATACTTGCGTCGTTCTTCGCCTTTTCGAATAGATGACCGTCGTCTTGGACCGGAAAGGTGACGCTCACCCCAAGGCGGCGCGTTAGGTTACTCAACTCGTTATCGCACAACCAACGCCGCACGATTACCGACGCTTGACGGATATGTCGTTCTTGAACCGGCCCGTTTGTGAAGGTGAGTTCGACGAGACTCCGCAGGTCGTCTTCGAAGAGGCGTTGTAGCTGGTCAGGCTCTTCCGTGTTCCCTGCATTCACTGCCACAAGCGCCCCTCACCCCAAATCATAATTTACGCTCACCGAGATCCGCTCTTCCTCGGCAATGTTCATCCGCACCTCATTGTAGCGACGGTCTCACCGCCCCCCTCCCCCGTCAACCATTTCGCCAATCTTCTCCCGCATAATCCCCTCCGACCTAACCCGGAGCCCGCCTTGCGCCTTGTCCTCACCTGCCTCATGACCCTCTCCCCCCTGCCCGCCCTGGCCCAGGAGGTCGATCTCTCCTGGCTGATGGAGGCGCATTATGCCGCCTCATCGACCACGGCCGAAGGCGTGACGGGCGATTTCGATCTTTCGGCCGAGGATTGGGTCTGGACGCTCGACTTCGCGAATGGCGCCAGCCTCGATACCAGCTTTGTCGAGCAGCGCTCCTCGGCCTGGAAGCCCAGCGACGGAGAGGTCTGGGCCGGTGCCGTGCTCGAGGTCGAAGAGGACCCGGGCGAGCTGGAAAACGGCAACACGCTCTGCGGCGCGGAGGAGGCGAGCTTCATCGTCTTCACCCCGGTGGACGAGGCCCAGATCGGCGCCGCGCTGCAAATCGCCGTCTTCTCGGGCGAGACCCCGCCCGAGAACATCGAAGACCCCAGCCTCTGCGGCACCTATATCTACGAAATCCGGTAGAACGGCCCTAACAAAAGGTTAACAAGAGACAAAGACTCCGCCGAGATCAATGGCTTGGCGGTTCTTGCACGCGTGCAATCACGCCCAGCCATAGTTGAAGCTGACCGAGATCCGCTCTTCCTCGGACATGTTCATCGGCACCTCATGCCGCAGCCAGCTCTCCCAGAGAAGAACCTCCCCCACCTCCGGCTTCACATAAACAAAGGGCTGCAACTTCTGCGCCGCATCCTTCTTCCGAAGGGGCGCATGCATCATCATCGCGTGGCGCGGGTCCTCCAGCTTCAGCGCCGAGGCCCCCTCCGGCATCGCCATATAGGTCGTCCCCGAGATCACCGAATGCGGATGGATATGGGAGGCATGCATCCCCCCCTCCGGCAGGATGTTGATCCAGAAGCTGTCGCATTTCAGCTTCTTGCCCTGAAGATCAAACCCCAGGTCCTCGACGAAAGCCGCGACATGCTTGTCCAAGGCCTTTTGCAGATCGGCAAAGATCGGCGCCCGCCAGGGAAGGTCATTCAACGAGGCATAAGAGGTATAGCCCGGATAGCCATTCTCCTCGCACCACTCCTGCCCCGCCTCGTCATCCTCCGCCATGGCCTCGCAGGTCTGGCGCAGCTCCTTGTAATCGACCTTTGTCTTGGCCAACTCGTTCAGCTTGGCGCGGTAAAGACGGGTGACAAACAGCGACGAGATTTCGGCCATGGAGTGTACCCCGGGATCAACGGGCAAAGTCGCCCGCCTCCGTTTCCCACAAGGGCCTGCCTCACGCAAGCGTCGGCTGTTCAGCTTTCCGGTCGCATCAACCTAGCGTAAAGCCCGTCGCCGAGGTCCAGCAACACCGCTCTGCTCCCCGTCTGAACCAGAAGCTCCAAAGGCCCCTCCCCGCCGCAATCGAGCGCCGACATTTCGACCGCGTAGACACCCTGCCCCGCGACCAGCCCCACGGAGGCCCAACTCCCTCCCGCAGAACCAAAGCTCTCCGCATCGTCCCGCAGGTTCACCGGTTGCGCAGGGGCCATGTCGCAGAAGAGCCCGCCCGGAAGTTGAAGTCGCGCGCCCGAGAGTGTCACCTCTTTCCCTTGAAGGCGGATCGACAGATCAGACTCGCCGACGGAAACGCCAGGTGCAAGCACCTCCGCGACGTGCCAGGTCCCGTCAAGATCCAAGGCCCCGGCAAAGGCCGGACCTGCCGCCAGGATGAATACCATAACCCGCAACATCGCCGTCCTCCACAAGCAAAAGGGCCGAGGTTTCCCCCGGCCCTTTCCGTAACATGGCAAGCGAGGCTTACCAGTCTTCCTTGGTGATGATCCGCGAGGTCACCGGCAGCTTCATCGCGCCGAGGCGCAGGGCCTCGCGGGCGATGGCTTCCGACACGCCGTCGATCTCGAACATGATCCGGCCGGGCTTCACCTTGGCCGCCCAGTAGTCGGTCGAGCCCTTGCCGGAGCCCATCCGGACTTCGATCGGCTTGGCCGAGACCGGGACGTCCGGGAAAATCCGGATCCAGACACGGCCCTGACGCTTCATGTAGCGGGTGATCGCGCGGCGAGCCGCTTCGATCTGCCGCGCCGTGACGCGCTCGGGCTCGGTGGCCTTGAGGCCGAAGGAACCGAAGTTCAGCAGGAACCCACCCTTGGCTTCGCCATGGATGCGGCCCTTGTGCATCTTGCGGAACTTGGTGCGCTTGGGTTGCAGCATCTCTTCTCTCCCTTATGCGCGTTCGCGGCGCGGAGCGCGCGGCGCGGGGCCATCGGCTTGTTCAGCCAGACGACGGTCATGGGCCTGGGGATCATGCTCAAGGATTTCGCCCTTGAAGATCCAGACCTTCACACCAATGATCCCGTAGGGGGTCTTGGCTTCGGACAGCGCATAGTCGATGTCGGCGCGCAGCGTGTGCAGCGGCACGCGGCCCTCGCGGTACCATTCGGTCCGCGCGATTTCCGCACCACCCAGACGACCACCGACATTGACCCGGATCCCCAGGGCGCCGATGCGCATCGCGTTCTGCACGCCGCGCTTCATGGCGCGACGGAAGGACACGCGGCGCTCCATCTGCTGAGCGATCGACTCGGCCACCAGCTGAGCGTCCAACTCGGGCTTGCGGATTTCGACGATGTTCAGGTGGAGTTCCGACTTGGTGAAAACCGCCAGCTTCTTGCGCAGGGTTTCGATATCGGCGCCTTTTTTGCCGATGATCACGCCCGGACGCGCGGTGTGGATCGTGACGCGGCACTTCTTGTGCGGACGCTCGATGATCACCTTGGAGATGCCGGCCGCCTTGCACTCGGTGTGCACGAAGTCGCGCATCTTGAGGTCTTCGAGCAGCAGGTTGCCATAGTCCTTCGACTCGGCGAACCAGCGGCTGTCCCAGGTGCGGTTGACCTGCAGACGCATCCCAATCGGGTTGACTTTCTGACCCATTACGCAGTCTCCCCGACTTGGCGCAGCTTGATGGTAATTTCCGAGAACGGCTTCATGATCTTGCCGAAGCGACCACGAGCGCGCGGACGGCCACGCTTCATGACGAGGTTCTTGCCGACCCAGGCCTCGGCGACGACAAGCGCGTCGACGTCCAGGTTGTGGTTGTTTTCGGCATTGGCGATCGCCGACTGAAGGCACTTCTTCACGTCATTGGCGACACGGCGCTTCGAGAAGGTGAGGTCGGCCAAGGCCTTGTCCACCTTCTTGCCGCGGATCAGACCGGCGACGAGGTTCAGCTTCTGCTCCGACCCGCGCAGCATGCGCAGAACGGCCATAGCCTCGTTGTCCGCCACGCGGCGCGGAGCTTTTTCCTTACCCATGGCTTATTTCCTCTTCGCTTTCTTGTCGGCGGCGTGGCCGTAGTAGGTCCGGGTCGGCGAGTATTCGCCGAACTTCTGACCGATCATGTCCTCGGTCACGTTGACCGGGATGTGCTTCTTGCCGTTGTAGACGCCGAAGGTCAGACCAACGAACTGCGGCAGGATGGTGGAACGACGCGACCAGATCTTGATCACTTCGCTCTTGCCCGAGGCTTTGGCTTTCTCGGCCTTCGTCAGAAGGTAGCCGTCGACGAACGGGCCTTTCCAGAGGGAACGTGCCATGGATTAGCGCCCTTTCTTCTTGGCGTGACGCGAGCGGACGATAAGCTTGTCCGACTGCTTCGGTTTGCGGGTCTTGTTGCCCTTGGTGCCCTTGCCCCAGGGGGTAACCGGGTGGCGGCCACCAGAGGTCCGGCCTTCACCACCACCATGCGGGTGGTCGATCGGGTTCATGGCCACGCCGCGGACCGTCGGGCGGATGCCCATCCAGCGCGAACGACCGGCTTTACCGAAGTTCTGGTTCGAGTTGTCGGGGTTTGACACGGCACCGATGGTGGCCATGCATTCCTGACGGACCATGCGCAGTTCGCCCGAGGAGAGGCGGATCTGGGCATAGCCACCGTCGCGGCCGACGAATTGTGCATAGGTGCCAGCGGCGCGGGCCAGCTGACCGCCCTTGCCGGGCTTCAGTTCCACATTGTGGACGATCGCACCGATCGGCATGCCCGAGAAGGGCATCGCGTTGCCGGGCTTCACGTCGACCTTGGCGCCGGCGATCACTTGATCACCAACAGCCAGACGCTGCGGAGCGAGGATATAGGCCAGCTCGCCATCGGCATACTTCACCAGGGCGATGAAGGCCGTGCGGTTGGGGTCGTACTCGATACGCTCGACCGTGGCGGCGATATCGAACTTGGTGCGGCGGAAATCAACCACGCGATAGAGGCGCTTGTGACCGCCCCCCTTGTGCCACATCGTGATGCGACCCGTGTTGTTCCGTCCACCCGTACCGGTCAGACCCTCGGTCAGCGCCTTGATCGGGCGCCCCTTGAAGAGGTCCGAACGGTCGATCAGAACCAGCCCACGCTGGCCAGGCGTCGTCGGTTTATACGACTTGAGTGCCATGCTTTCTGTCTTCCGTCGTTGTGGGGTCTTGCGACCCAAAAGGAGCGCCGAAGCTCTCCGGTTTCATAGGGCGCCGAAGCTCCCAACGTAAAACGCCAAGCCCCGGAACGAATCCCGGGGCGCAGGCGATGGGGTCGTTTAG
The DNA here is from genome assembly GCF_009925085.1 of Stagnihabitans tardus. Lineage (GTDB taxonomy): Bacteria > Pseudomonadota > Alphaproteobacteria > Rhodobacterales > Rhodobacteraceae > Stagnihabitans > Stagnihabitans tardus. Next base: position 25,710 of record NZ_JAABNR010000020.1, read on the forward strand.
GGGAGGGAGGGGGGAAGGTCAAGGGGCGGAAGCTAGGGATTTCGACCTTTCCGACCTTTGACGACTGAGCGCAAGGCCGCGTCACCGCCCGATCTTCAGAATGCTTGCCAGGAATGACATCGGCCCTTTGCCAGAGGCTCTTGCCGGGGCGGCCATCAGCTCGGCCACGCGGGCCTGAATGTCGTCTGGCATCAACGGCAGCAATAACTCTGTCGACCGACGGACCCTTTCATTGCTGCGCAGGCCAGCAGCGATCTGTTGGGCTTCCTTCTCGACGTGGGCGCGGTGCTTGGCGCGACGCTCTTCAATTGTCTCGGTCGGCACCTTGAGTGCCGGCAGGACGATTCCCGGGTCCAACTGCCAGAACCCAAAGCAGGGTGCTGCGTTGTCACCACGCATGAGCCCCCCCGGAATAAAGCTCCAATCCCGTCTGTGATCCTGGGGATCGTGCCGATAGCCACCCGAGTTCACACGGTCGTGGATACGCTTGAGCATCTGGTAGATAGCGGATGTCTGCCGCTCTGGCCGCACATAGAACTGAGGTTCAGCCAGATAGAACACCGACAAGGCCGTAAGAAGCGAGCAATCCGCCCGGTCGATGATTGCCCCAAGGACCTCGGCAGGGAAATAGTCCCAATTATAACTATGGGCCGTAGGCAGCAACTCCTCGGTGCGAAGCTTGGCCACGACATCGAGTTGCTGAGCAAGGCTAAGCCTTTCGGTGTCCAAATCCATTCAATCCATCCTTCCTGGTACCTCGCCGGATAAACCGCGACTGTGGCAAGACTTTGAAAAGCAAAAGGCCCCCACCTCGCGGCAGGGGCCCTCTGTTCCGGTCAGACCAGGTCTCAGAGGCCGGTCGTCACGTCGATCGTGTGGCCGCTTTCCAGCGTCACATAGGCTTTCTTCACGTCGCTGCGCTCGCCGGGGCGGCCGCGGAAACGCTTGGTCTTGCCCTTGGTGATCGTCGTGTTGACGGCCTTCACCTTCACCCCAAAGACAGCCTCGACGGCTTCCTTGATCTTGGGCTTGGTGGCGTCCATCGCGACTTTGAAGACGACGGCACCATTCTCGGAGGCCATGGTGGCCTTCTCGGTGATGATCGGCTTCTTGATCAGGTCGTAGTGTTCGGGTTTCGCGCTCATTTCAGACGAGCCTCCAAAGCTTCGATACCTGCCTTGGTGATCACCAGGGTGTCACGCTTCAGGATATCATACACATTGGCGCCGATCGCGGGCAGAGCGTCGATGCCTTCGAGGTTGCGCGCGGCGAGGGCGAAGTTCGCCTCGATCGCACCACCGTCGATGACCAGGACGCGCTTCCAACCCAGCTCCGACACCTGCTTGGCGAGGATCGCGGTCTTGGCTTCGGCCAAAGTCGCCGAGTCCAGGATCACCAGCTCACCGGCCTTGGCCTTGGCCGACAGCGCATGACGCAGGCCCAAAGCGCGGAATTGCTTGGGCAGGTCATGGGCGTGGCTGCGGGGCGTCGGGCCCTTGTAGACGCCACCGTGACGGAAGATCGGAGCCTTCTTGGAACCGTGGCGAGCGCCGCCGGTGCCCTTCTGGCGATAGATCTTCTTGGTCGAATAGGAGACGTCCGACTTGCCCAGCGTCGAGTGGGTGCCGGCTTGCGCCTTGGCGCGCTGCCAACGGACCACGCGGTGCAGGATGTCTGCACGGGGCTCGAGGCCGAACAGGGCTTCATTCAGCTCGATCGAGCCAGCCTTGCCGCCATCCAGAGTGATCACATCGAGTTTCATGCTTCACCCCCAACAGCGCGGACGGCAGCCGGGATCGGCAGACCTTCCGGAGCAGCCTTCTTCACGGCGTCCTTGATCGTGACCCAGCCGCCGGCATGGCCGGGGACAGCGCCCTTGATCATCAGGAGACCACGTTCGGCATCCGTGCGGACCACTTGCAGGTTCTGCGTGGTCGAACGGACGGCGCCCATGTGGCCCGCCATCTTCTTGCCCTTGAACACCTTGCCGGGGTCCTGGCACTGGCCGGTCGAACCGTGCGAACGGTGCGAAACCGACACACCGTGCGAGGCGCGCAGGCCGCCGAAGTTGTGCCGCTTCATGGCACCGGCGAAACCCTTACCCGACGAAGTCCCGGCGATATCCACGAACTGGCCGGTCAGATAGTGGTCAGCGGTGATTTCCGCGCCCACTTCGATCAGGCAATCCGGGGTCACGCGGAATTCGGCGACCTTGCGCTTCGGCGCCACATTCGCCTTGGCGAAGTGACCGCGCTGCGCGGCGGTGGTGTTCTTGGCCTTGGCCGTGCCCGCGCCCAGCTGGACGGCGGTGTAGCCATCCTTCTCGACGGTGCGTTGTGCCACGACCTGGAGCGAATCGAGTTGAAGAACGGTCACAGGAACCTGCGTGCCGTTTTCCAGGAACAGCCGGGTCATGCCCAGCTTCTTTGCAATCGTGCCCGAGCGCATCTGTTTGCTCCCTTACACTTTGATCTCGACATCCACGCCAGCGGCGAGGTCGAGCTTCATCAGCGCGTCCACGGTCTGGGGGGTCGGGTCAACGATGTCCAGAAGACGCTTGTGCGTCCGGATTTCCCACTGGTCGCGCGACTTCTTGTCGATGTGCGGACCACGGAGAACCGTGAACTTTTCGATCTTGTTGGGGAGCGGGATGGGACCGCGAACCGTGGCGCCCGTGCGCTTGGCCGTATTGACGATTTCCTGGGTGCTGGCATCCAGCACGCGGAAGTCGAAGGCCTTGAGCCGGATGCGAATGGTTTGACCTTGCATCTGTTCTTCCTTCGGAACGTAGAGCGGACGACATGCCCGGTCCATAGGTTCCCTGTTTCTGGTCGTAAAGCTGTTTAGGGCAGTAAGACGAGGGCGGGGATTACCCCCGCCCTGTCCAAACTTCAAGATGATTCGAAGAGCGCGACGGCCTTATTTTCAAAGGCGGTCCAGGGGCGGGGTTTCCCCCGCCGCTGCTTACTTGATGATCTTCGAAACCACGCCGGCGCCGACGGTGCGGCCGCCTTCACGGATGGCGAAGCGCAGCTTCTCTTCCATGGCGATCGGAGCGATCAGCTCGACGTTGAACTTCAGGTTGTCGCCCGGCATCACCATCTCGGTGCCTTCGGGCAGCTGAACCGTCCCGGTCACGTCGGTGGTGCGGAAGTAGAATTGCGGACGGTAGTTCGCAAAGAACGGCGTGTGACGGCCGCCTTCTTCCTTGGTCAGGATATAGGCCTCGGCTTCGAACTGGGTGTGCGGGTTGACCGACTTCGGCTTGCACAGCACCTGGCCGCGCTCCACGCCTTCACGGTCGATGCCGCGCAGCAGCACGCCGACGTTGTCGCCAGCCTCGCCGCGATCCAGCAGCTTGCGGAACATTTCCACGCCGGTGCAGGTCGACTTCTTGGTCTCGCGGATGCCCACGATTTCCACTTCGTCGCCGACGTTGATCACGCCACGCTCGACGCGGCCGGTCACCACGGTGCCACGGCCCGAGATCGAGAACACGTCTTCGATCGGCATCAGGAAGGGCTGGTCGATGGCGCGGGCCGGGGTCGGGATGTAGCTGTCAACCGCAGCCATCAGGGCGCGGATCGACTGCTCGCCGATGTCGGGACGCTCGCCGATCATGGCCTGGTGGGCCGAGCCCTTGACGATCGGGATATCATCGCCGGGGTATTCGTAGGACGAGAAGAGCTCGCGGATTTCCATCTCGACGAGTTCGATCAGCTCTTCGTCATCGACCAGGTCGACCTTGTTCATGTAGCAGACCATGTAGGGGATACCCACCTGGCGGCCGAGCAGGATGTGCTCGCGGGTCTGCGGCATCGGGCCGTCGGAGGCGGCGCAAACCAGGATCGCGCCGTCCATCTGCGCGGCGCCGGTGATCATGTTCTTCACATAGTCAGCGTGGCCGGGGCAGTCGACGTGGGCGTAGTGACGGGTCTCGGTCTCGTATTCCACGTGGGCGGTCGAGATCGTGATGCCACGGGCGCGCTCTTCGGGGGCGCCGTCGATCTGGTCGTAGGCGCGGAATTCGCCGAAGTACTTCGTGATCGCCGCCGTCAGCGTCGTCTTGCCGTGGTCAACGTGGCCGATCGTGCCAATGTTGACGTGCGGTTTGGTCCGTTCAAACTTTGCCTTTGCCATGTGGCAACTCCTTTGGTGTCTGATGCGGTGCCCGGGGGCACCCTACGGGGTGGTAGGGCGGGGTTGCCCCCGCCGCACCGATCAAGCGTATTTCTTCTGGATTTCCAGCGACAGGTTCTCGGGAACCGCGTCGTAATGGTCGAAGGACATCGAGAACACGGCCCGGCCCGAGGTCATCGAGCGCAGCGTGTTGATGTAGCCGAACATATTGGCCAGCGGCACCATGGCGGCGATGACATTCGCATTGCCGCGGCTGTCCTGGCCGTTGATCATGCCCCGACGCGAGGTCAGGTCGCCGATGACGCCGCCGGTATATTCTTCCGGGGTGACGACTTCGACCTTCATGATCGGCTCCAGGAGCTTCGCGCCGGCCTTCTTCAGACCTTCGCGCATACCGGCCCGGGTCGCGATTTCGAAAGCCAGCACCGAGGAGTCGACGTCGTGGAAAGCACCGTCAACCAGCGCCACCTTGAAGTCGATCACCGGGAAGCCTGCCAGCGGACCGGAGTCCATGACCGACTTGATGCCCTTTTCGACGCCGGGGATATATTCCTTCGGCACCGCGCCACCCACGATCTTGGATTCGAACGAGTAACCCTCGCCCGGCTCCGTCGGGGTGATTTCCAGCTTGATGCGGGCGAACTGGCCCGTACCACCGGTCTGCTTCTTGTGCGTGTAGTCGATCTCGGTCGCGCGCGAGATGGTCTCGCGGTAGGCCACCTGAGGAGCACCGATATTCGCCTCGACCTTGAACTCGCGACGCATGCGGTCAACGAGGATGTCCAGGTGAAGTTCGCCCATGCCCTTCATGATGGTCTGGCCCGATTCGACATCGGTCTCGACGCGGAAGGACGGGTCTTCGGCAGCCAGGCGAGCGAGGGCGAGGCCCATCTTCTCCTGGTCGGCCTTGGACTTCGGTTCCACGGCGATTTCGATCACGGGGACCGGGAAGGTCATCGTTTCCAGAACCACGGGAGCCGCCGGATCGCAGAGCGTGTCGCCGGTCGTGGTTTCCTTCAGACCCGCCAGCGCCATGATGTCGCCGGAGAAGGCCTCGGTGATTTCTTCCTGCTTGTTGGCGTGCATCATGACCATGCGGCCGATGCGCTCCTTGCGGCCCTTGGTGGCGTTCAGGATCGCGTCGCCCTTCTTCACCTGGCCCGAGTAGACGCGGGTGAAGGTCAGGGTGCCCATGAAGGGGTCGTTCATGATCTTGAAAGCCAGGCCCGAGAAGGGCTGGGCGTCGTCGGCCGACCGCGAGATGTTGCGGGTTTCGGTCTCGTCACCGGGGGCAAAGCCCTCGTAGGCGGGAACGTCCAGCGGATCGGGCAGGTAGTCGATGACGGCGTTCAACAGGGGCTGCACGCCCTTGTTCTTGAAGGCCGAACCGGCAAAGATCGGAACGAAGTCGATGGCTAGCGTGCCCTTGCGGATCAGCTTGCGCAGCTCTTCGGCGGAGGGCTCGTTGCCTTCCAGATAGGCTTCCATCGCGGCGTCGTCCTGACCCACTGCCGTTTCCAGCAGGTTCAGGCGCCATTCGTCGGCCTGGTCCTTCAGCTCGGCACGGATCGGCTGGCGCACCCAGGAGGCGCCCAGGTCTTCGCCCTGGTAGACCCACTCTTCCATGGTCACGAGGTCGATGATGCCTTCCAGCTTGTCTTCCGCGCCGATCGGCAGGGCCACGGGAACCGGGTTGGCCCCGGTGCGGTCCTTGATCATCTTCACGCAGTTGAAGAAGTCGGCGCCGGTCTTGTCCATCTTGTTGACGAAGACGATGCGCGGCACCTTGTAGCGGTCAGCCTGACGCCACACGGTCTCGGTCTGGGGCTCCACGCCGGCGTTGCCGTCGAGCAGAACCACGGCACCGTCGAGCACGGCCAGCGAGCGTTCGACTTCGATGGTGAAGTCCACGTGGCCGGGGGTGTCGATGATGTTGAAGCGATAGCGGTCGGTGGCCGACTTGGCTTCACCGGGATCGACCTGGCGCTGCCAGAAGGTCGTGGTGGCAGCCGAGGTGATCGTGATGCCACGCTCTTGCTCTTGCTCCATCCAGTCCATGGTGGCGGCGCCATCATGGACTTCCCCGATCTTGTGGGTCTTGCCGGTGTAGTAGAGGATCCGTTCGGTCGTCGTGGTCTTGCCCGCGTCGATGTGAGCAATGATCCCGAAGTTCCGATAGCGGTTAAGCGGATATTCGCGAGCCATGAGAACCCCTTACCAGCGGTAGTGGCTGAACGCTTTGTTCGCGTCGGCCATCTTGTGGGTGTCTTCGCGCTTCTTCACGGCGGTGCCACGGTTGTTCACCGCGTCCGAGAGTTCAGCGGCCAGACGCTCTTCCATCGTGTTCTCGTTGCGCTTGCGCGCAGCCGTGATCAGCCAACGGATCGCCAGGGCTTCGCGGCGGTCCGTGCGGACTTCGACCGGAACCTGGTAGGTCGCACCACCGACGCGGCGCGAGCGCACTTCGACGGAGGGCTTCACATTGTCCAGGGCTTCGTGGAAAGCCTGGACGGGCTCGCGCTTCAGGCGGGTCTGAACCCGTTCCAGGGCGCCATAAACGATCCCTTCAGCGACGGACTTCTTGCCGTCCAGCATCAGGTTGTTCATGAATTTGGTGATGACGCGGTCGCCATACTTGGCGTCCGGCAGAACTTCGCGCTTCTCAGCGGCGTGACGACGGGACATGTGTTATCTCCTCACTTCGGACGCTTGGCGCCATACTTCGAACGGCGCTGGCGACGTTCCTTCACGCCCTGGGTGTCCAGGACGCCGCGGAGGATGTGATAACGCACGCCGGGAAGGTCTTTCACACGGCCGCCACGGATCAGCACGACCGAGTGCTCTTGCAGGTTGTGCTTTTCACCGGGGATGTAGGAGATCACTTCGAACCCGTTGGTCAAACGGACCTTGGCGACCTTCCGCATAGCGGAGTTCGGCTTCTTCGGCGTCGTGGTGTAAACACGGGTGCAAACCCCACGCTTCTGGGGGCAGGATTCCAAGTGTTGCGACTTGGACTTCCGCACCAGAGCTTCCCGCGGCTTGCGGATCAGCTGTTGGATCGTCGGCATTCAGCTTCCTCGTTTTGCGCCTCTCGGCGCGGTGTCAATACTCGCAACCCCTTGGGATTGCGCTGCTTCTCGACCTGGCCCTTGCGCCCATCGCAAGCACCAAAACCGCAAGCGCGCCCCATTCAGGGAGCGATGCGGTGGAATTCCAGAGGATCGGAGCCTTAGCCCGGATCGTGACCGTTTCCAATCGTGAGCCCAACCAAGGGGAAACCCCCTTGAGAAGGTAGCGGGCTGATAGGGGGAATCGGGTGCAGAGTCAACAGGGCTTGGGCAAGGGCCTAGCCGCCCAGCCGCTCGCGCTCCTTGCGGATGAGCCAAAGGTTGCGGGTGTAGATCACCGTCCCGGGCAATTGGCCCAGGATGATCACCGGCTCGACCTCGCGGATGCCGTAGGCCAGGACGATCAGCGAGCCCGCGATCGAGAAATACCAGAAGGAGACCGGCACGACCGACCGCCCCGCCTTTTCCGAGGCCCACCATTGCATCAGGAACCGCGCGGTGAACATCAGCTGTCCGCCGATCCCGACCAGGACCCAAACCGCATCGGTCGCGGTCTTGACCCCCATCATTTCCAGGAGGTTATACATCAAAGCTCTCCGGCTCGGCCTTCTTGCGGCGGCGCAAGAGCCAGGCCACGCCGAAAAGGTCAACGACGCCAACCAGGGCGCGTTGCAGGTTGGTGTAATTCGACGCCCCTGCCCCGCGCGCGCGGTGGCTGACGTCGACATGGGCGATCACCCAGCCATCGCGGGCGAAAAGCGCGGGCAGATAGCGGTGCATGTGGTTGAAATACGGGAGCCGCAGGAAGGCCTCGCGGCGAAAGGCTTTCAGCCCGCAGCCGGTGTCCCGCGTCCCGTCCTTCAGCATCCAGCCGCGAATGGCATTGGCGGCCCTGGAGGCCTGCTTCTTCGACCAGGTGTCCTGGCGGCCGACCCGTTGCCCCGCCACCAGGCCCACGCGCGGATTAGCCAGGGGCGCGATCAGCGCGGGCAGGTTGGCGGGCGGGTTCTGGCCGTCGCCGTCCAGCGTGCAGACGATCTCGGCCCGCGCGGCCATCACCCCGGAATGCACCGCCGCCGATTGCCCCGCCGAGACGGGATGGCGCAGCACCCGGACATGCGGCAGGACCTTGGCCGCCGCCCCGGTGCCATCAGTCGATCCATCATCGACCACGATGATCTCGAAGGGCGCGAAAGCGCCAAGCGCCGCGTCGATCTCGCGCACCAGGGCCGCGATGTTGAGGGCCTCGTTCCGGGCCGGGATGACGACAGAGAGTTTCACGGCTTCTCCTTTTGCGCGGGCCCTAGCAGATCGCGTCCCGTTTCGCAAATCATGCCCCGATCAGCGCCGAGCAAAACGCTCCCGCATGAAGATATAGACCCCCGAGGCCACCACAATCCCCGAACCCAGGCTCGTTTGCACATCCGGCAGGTCGCCGAAGACCAGCCAGCCGATGAGGATGGCCCATAGCAGCGAGGTGTAACGGAACGGCGCGACCACGGCGAGTTCGCCCACCCGCATCACCCGCACGGCAAAGAGATAGCCCGCGATGATGAAGATCCCGGCCGCCCCGACCTCCAGCGTCGGGCGCAGCGCCAGGGGCTGCCAGCCCTGCCAGGCCGTCACCAGGCCGCCCATGACCATGACCGCCACCGCCGCCCAGACCGCACCGACGGTCGAGGGCATTTCGCGGCTGAACTTCCGCGTGGCGATGTCGCGCAGCACGACCCCCGCCACCGAGATCAGGCCCAGCACCGACCAGAAGCTGAAATCCTCGGCCCCCGGGCGGATGATGATCAGGACACCCACGAAGCCCACGAGGATCGCGGCCAGCCTTTGCCAACCGATGGGCTCGCGCAGGAAGACCGCCGCAGCCAGGGTCACGGCCAGGGGCAGCGACTGCAGGATGGCCGAGAGATTGGCGATGGGCATCTGGGTCAGGGCGATCAGGAAGGTCGCGGTCGAGACGATCTCTCCGAAGGTGCGGGCCAGGACCCAGAACCTGTCACGGCCCTGGGGCAGGAACTGCCGCACGCCCTGGGCCCTTGCCAGGACATAGATGCCGAAAGTGGCGATCAGGCCGCGCAGGAAAATGGCCTGGAACAGCGGCATATGCTCGGTCGCGGCCTTCATCAGCCCGTCGTTGACGGTGAAGCCCAGCATCGAGCCGCACATCAGAAGGATGCCGCGGGTGTTGTCGGAAAGTGCCATGGAAACCCCAAAGGAAAACCCCCCGCCTTTCGGGCGGGGGGTTCGCGATCAGCCGAAGATCAATCCCGGCTTTCGATCGTATCGACGAGGCCGCTGTCGCGGTCGTCGTCCTGGTCCATCACGTCGAAGGGCGCAGCCAGGGCCGCAGCCGTCTCGGCCTCGGACTTGCGGGCCTCGATCACCGTCATGTCGCGGTCGGCCGCGATCTTCTTGACGCGCGAGGTCGCGCCGCCGGTGCCTGCCGGGATCAACCGGCCGACGATGACGTTTTCCTTCAGACCCACCAGCTTGTCGCGCTTGCCCTGGACCGAAGCCTCGGTCAGCACGCGGGTGGTCTCCTGGAACGAGGCCGCCGAGATGAAGCTGCGGGTTTGCAGCGACGCCTTGGTCAGACCCAGCAAGATCGGCTCCGCCGTCGCAGGGCGCAGGCCCATGGCGATGATCTTGTCGTTGTTCTCGTCCAGCTCCGCCTTGTCGACGGTCTCACCCTTCAGAAGCGTGGTGTCGCCCGAATCCAGGATCTCGAACTTCTGCAGCATCTGGCGGACGATGACTTCGATGTGCTTGTCGTTGATGCGCACGCCTTGCAGACGGTACACATCCTGCACTTCTTCGATCATGTAGTTCGCCAGGGCCTCGACGCCGAGGATCCGCAGGATGTCGTGCGGCGCAGGGTTGCCGTCCATGATGTAGTCGCCCTTCTGGACGAAGTCACCTTCCTGAACCGGAATGTGCTTGCCCTTGGGGATCATGTATTCCTGCGCGTTCAGCGTCTCATCCACCGGTTCGACCGTGATGCGGCGCTTGTTCTTGTAGTCCTTCCCGAAGCGGACATAGCCGTCGTATTCGGCGATGATTGCGTGATCCTTCGGACGACGGGCTTCGAACAGTTCCGCCACGCGGGGAAGACCCCCGGTGATGTCCTTGGTCTTGGCACCTTCGCGCGGGATACGCGCCACCACGTCGCCCGGACGCAGCTCTTGACCGTCTTCGATCGAGAGAACCGCATCCACCGACATCGGATAGGTGATCGGGTTGCCATTGTCGCCGCGCACCGGATCGCCGGTGACCGGGTCCAGGACCAGCACTTCCGGCTTCAGCTCGTTGCCGCGCGGCGCCGAGCGCCAGTCGGAGACGATCTTCTGCGTCATGCCGGTGGCTTCGTCGGTGTCCTCGCGGACCGAGATCCCCGAGATGAGGTCCTTGAACCGCGCCGCGCCCGCCCGTTCGGCGATGATCGGCAGGGTATAGGGGTCCCATTCGAAGAGCTTGTTGCCGCGCTTGACCATGGCGCCATCGGCGACATGGAGCTTGGCCCCATAGGTCAGCTTGTGAACAGCCCGATCCGCGCCCGCCTCGTCGAGGATGGCGATGGACATGTTCCGGCCCACAACGATCTGCTCACCCGCCACATTGGACAGGAGGTTGGCGTTGCGGAACTCGATCTTGCCCTCTTGGCTGGCTTCCAGGAAGGACTGCTGGCCGCCCTGAGCGATACCGCCGATGTGGAAGGTCCGCATCGTCAGCTGGGTGCCGGGCTCGCCGATGGATTGGGCGGCGATGATGCCGACCGCTTCACCGATGTTCACCAGCGTGCCGCGCGCCAGGTCACGACCATAGCACATGGCGCAGACGCCTTCCTCGGACTCGCAGGTCAGCGGAGAGCGGATGCGGGCATGGGTGATCGCGTTGGTGTGGATCAGGTCGGCGCGACGTTCGTCGATCAGCTCGCCCTTGGCCACCAGCACTTCACCGGTCAGCGGCACGACGATGTCATCGGCAGCGACGCGACCGAGGATACGCTCGGCCAGGGACTGCACGACTTCGCCATCGTTCACCGCGGTTTCGGCGTTGATCGCGCGCTCGGTGCCGCAATCATGCTGACGCACGATGCAGTCCTGGGCCACGTCAACCAGGCGGCGGGTCAGGTAACCCGAGTTCGCCGTCTTGAGCGCGGTGTCAGCCAGACCCTTACGGGCGCCGTGGGTGGAGTTGAAATACTCCAACACGGTCAGGCCTTCCTTGAAGTTCGAGATGATCGGCGTCTCGATGATCTCGCCCGAGGGCTTGGCCATCAGACCGCGCATCCCGCCCAGCTGCTTCATCTGCGCCGGCGAACCCCGGGCCCCGGAGTGCGACATCATATAGACCGAGTTCGGCTCTTTTTCGGCGCCAGCATCGGTGTAACGGACGGCCGAAATCTCGGCCATCATCTCGGCCGCGACCTTGTCCGAGCACTTGGACCAGGCGTCGACCACCTTGTTATACTTTTCGCCCTGGGTGATCAGGCCGTCCATGTACTGCTGTTCGAATTCCTTCACCTGGTCGCGAACCTCGTTCACGATCGGCCATTTGGTGTCGGGGATCAGCATGTCGTCCTTGCCGAACGAGATGCCCGCCCGGAAGGCCTCACGGAAGCCAAGCGTCATGATCTGGTCGCAGAAGATCACCGACTCTTTCTGGCCGCAATAGCGGTAGACGGTGTCGATGACGGCCTGCACGTCCTTCTTCCGCAGCAGACGGTTGACCAGGTCGAAGGGCGCCTTGGCGTTCAAGGGCATGATATTGCCCAGCCGCAGGCGGCCCGGCGTCGTGTCGAAGCGCTTCCAGACGATGTTGCCTTCCTCGTCAACCTGACGCAGGCGGGCCTTGATCTTGGCATGGAGGTGCACAACGCCAGCGGCGAGGGCGTGTTCGACCTCGTCGATGTCCGAGAAGGCCATGCCTTCGCCGACCATGCCCTTGCGCTCCATCGTCACGTAATAGATGCCCAGAACCATGTCCTGCGACGGAACGATGATCGGAGCGCCGTTGGCGGGCGACAGGACGTTGTTGGTGGACATCATCAGGACGCGGGCCTCAAGCTGGGCTTCCAGCGAGAGGGGCACGTGGACGGCCATCTGGTCACCGTCGAAGTCGGCGTTGAAGGCCGAGCAAACGAGCGGGTGCAGCTGGATCGCCTTGCCTTCGATCAGCATCGGCTCGAAGGCCTGGATGCCCAGACGGTGCAGCGTCGGCGCGCGGTTCAGAAGGACCGGATGTTCGCGGATGACTTCGTCCAGGATATCCCAAACCTCGGGACGTTCCTTTTCCACCAGCTTCTTGGCCTGCTTGACGGTCGAGGAAAGCCCCTTGGCCTCGAGCCGCGAGTAGATGAAGGGCTTGAACAGCTCCAAGGCCATCTTCTTCGGCAGGCCGCACTGGTGCAGCTTCAGCTCCGGCCCGGTCACGATGACCGAACGACCCGAGAAGTCCACCCGCTTGCCCAGAAGGTTCTGACGGAAGCGGCCCTGCTTGCCTTTCAGCATGTCGGACAGCGACTTCAGCGGGCGCTTGTTGGTGCCCGTGATGACGCGGCCGCGACGGCCGTTGTCGAAGAGGGCGTCCACCGCCTCTTGCAGCATGCGCTTTTCGTTGCGCACGATGATATCGGGCGCACGCAGCTCGATCAGGCGCTTCAAACGGTTGTTCCGGTTGATGACGCGACGATAGAGGTCGTTCAGGTCAGAGGTCGCGAAACGGCCGCCATCCAGCGGAACCAGCGGACGCAGTTCCGGCGGGATCACCGGGAGGACGGTCAGAACCATCCACTCCGGACGGTTGCCGGATTCGAGGAAGCTTTCGACGATCTTCAAACGCTTGATGATCTTCTTGGGCTTCAGCTCGCCGGTCGCCTCTTTGAGGTCGGCGCGGAGTTGGTCCGCGGTCGCTTCAAGGTCGATGTTGACCAGCATTTCGCGGATCGCCTCAGCGCCGATATTGGCGGTGAAGGCGTCAGCGCCATACTGGTCCTGCGCGTCGAGGAATTCCTCTTCGGTCATCAGCTGGCCATAGGTCAGATCGGTCAGACCCGGCTCGATGACGACGTAGTTTTCGAAATAGAGGATGCGCTCCAGGTCCCGCAGCGTCATGTCCAGCATCAGGCCGATGCGGGAGGGAAGCGACTTCAGGAACCAGATGTGGGCGACAGGCGCCGCCAGTTCGATATGGCCCATCCGCTCGCGGCGGACCTTTTGCAGGGTGACTTCAACGCCGCACTTTTCGCAGACGACGCCGCGATATTTCATGCGCTTGTATTTGCCGCAGAGGCATTCGTAATCCTTGATCGGCCCGAAGATACGGGCGCAGAACAGGCCATCACGCTCGGGCTTGAAGGTCCGGTAGTTGATGGTTTCCGGCTTCTTGATCTCGCCATAGGACCACGAGAGGATCCGCTCCGGCGAGGCCAGAGAGATCTTGATCTCGTCGAAAGTCTTGACGGGCGCCACCGGGTTGAACGGGTTGGTGCTGAGTTCCTGGTTCATTTCATAACCTTATGAAGAGGGGCGGCGGGGAAGGATTTGCCGGGCGACAAGGTCGCCCGACACGGCGTCAGTCGGGGGTTACCCCGGCCTCCGCTCATTCCTCCTCCGCATCCAGGAGTTCCATGTTGAGGCCGAGGCCGCGCACTTCCTTGACGAGGACGTTGAACGATTCCGGCACGCCGGCTTCGAAATTGTCCTCGCCCTTGACGATGCTTTCGTAGACCTTGGTCCGGCCCGCCACGTCGTCCGACTTCACCGTCAGCATTTCCTGCAGGGTATAGGCGGCACCATAGGCTTCCAGGGCCCAGACCTCCATTTCCCCCAGACGCTGACCGCCGAACTGCGCCTTACCGCCCAAGGGCTGCTGGGTGACCAGCGAGTAAGGCCCGGTCGAGCGGGCGTGCAGCTTGTCGTCCACCAGGTGGTGCAGCTTCAGCATATACTTCACGCCAACCGTGACCTTGCGCTGGAACTTCTCACCGGTGCGGCCGTCGAAGACATCCGACTGGCCCGAGGTGTCGAAACCGGCGCGGGTGAGCGCGTCGTTGACATCGGCCTCCTTGGCCCCGTCGAAAACCGGGGAGGCAATCGGAACGCCGCGCGTCACATTGCCCGCCAGTTCCAGGAACTCGGCCTCGTCGCGGTCGCCGAAAGCGTCCTCATAGGTCTCGTCGCCGTAGGCCAGGCGCATCGCCTCACGCACCGGGGTCATGTCGCCGTGACGCTTGTAGTCCTTCAGCGCCTCGTCGATCTTCAGGCCCAGGCCACGCGCGGCCCAGCCCATGTGGGTCTCCAGGATCTGACCGACGTTCATGCGCGAGGGCACGCCCAGCGGGTTCAGAACCAGGTCGACATGGGTGCCATCGGCCAGGAAGGGCATGTCCTCGACCGGAACGACCTTGGAGATAACACCCTTGTTGCCGTGACGACCGGCCATCTTGTCGCCCGGTTGCAGCTTGCGCTTCACCGCGACGAAAACCTTGACCATCTTCATCACGCCCGGAGGCAGATCGTCGCCGCGACGCACCTTCTCGACCTTGTCGTCGAAGCGGTTGTCGAGGGCACGCTTTTGCGCCTCGAACTGGTCGTGCAGAGCCTCGACATCCTTGGCGTCCGACTCTTCGGCCAGGGCCAACTGCCACCACTGACCCTTGGAGAGGGTGCCCAGCAGTTCCTCGTCGATGGTCGAACCGGCCTTGATGCCCTTCGGACCCTTCACGGCGGTCTTGCCCATCACCAGCGTCCGCAGGCGCGAGTAGATGTTGCGCTCGAGGATCGCCAGCTCGTCGTCGCGGTCGCGCGACAGGCGTTCGATCTCTTCGCGCTCGATCTGCAAGGACCGCTCGTCCTTGTCCACACCATGACGGTTGAAGACGCGGACTTCGACGATCGTGCCATAGGCACCCGGCGGCAGACGCAGGGACGTATCCCGCACGTCCGAAGCCTTTTCCCCGAAGATGGCGCGCAGAAGCTTTTCTTCCGGCGTCATCGGGCTTTCGCCCTTGGGGGTGATCTTGCCCACCAGGATATCGCCCGGCTGAACCTCGGCGCCGATATAGACGATGCCAGCTTCGTCCAGGTTGCGTAGAGCCTCTTCACCGACGTTCGGAATGTCGCGGGTGATTTCTTCGGGCCCAAGCTTGGTGTCACGGGCGGCGACTTCGTATTCCTCGATGTGGATCGAGGTGAAGACGTCATCCTTGAGGATCCGCTCGGAGATCAGGATCGAGTCTTCGTAGTTGTAGCCATTCCAGGGCATGAAGGCCACGATGACGTTCCGGCCCAGGGCCAGTTCGCCCATGTCGGTGCAGGGGCCGTCAGCCACGACCTCGCCACGCGCCACGGTGTCACCCACCTTCACCAGCGGACGCTGGTTGATGCAGGACGACTGGTTCGAGCGCTTGAACTTGCGCAGACGGTAGATGTCCACGCCCGGCTCGCCGGGTTCCAAGAGTTCGGTGGCGCGCACAACGATACGCTGCGCGTCGACCTGGTCGATCACGCCCGCACGCCGCGCCATGATCGCCGCACCGGAGTCGCGGGCGACGACCGCTTCGATCCCCGTGCCCACGAAAGGCGCGTCGGATTGCAGCAGAGGAACCGCCTGACGCTGCATGTTCGAACCCATGAGGGCGCGGTTGGCGTCGTCGTTTTCCAGGAAGGGGATCAGCGAGGCCGCAACGGACACCAGCTGCTTCGGCGACACGTCGATCAGGTCGATGGCATCCGGCGGGTTCAGCATGAATTCCCCGGCTTTCCGCGAGGAAATCAGGTCATCCTGGAAGCGCCCTTCGGCATCCTGCGCCGCGTTGGCCTGAGCCACCGTGTGACGCATTTCCTCGGTCGCGGACATATAGACCACGTCGTCGGAAACCTTGCCGTCGATGACCTTCCGATAGGGGGTCTCGATGAAGCCATACTTGTTCACGCGGGCGAAAGTGGCCAGCGAGTTGATCAGACCGATGTTCTGACCTTCGGGAGTCTCGATCGGGCACATCCGGCCGTAGTGGGTCGGGTGAACGTCGCGGACCTCGAAGCCCGCACGCTCACGGGTCAGACCGCCCGGCCCGAGGGCCGAGAGGCGACGCTTGTGCGTGACTTCGGACAGCGGGTTGGTCTGGTCCATGAACTGCGACAGCTGCGAGGAGCCGAAGAACTCACGAACGGCAGCCGCGGCGGGCTTGGCGTTGATCAGGTCCTGCGGCATGATCGTGTCGATCTCGACGGACGACATCCGCTCCTTGATCGCGCGCTCCATGCGCAGGAGGCCGACGCGATACTGGTTCTCCATCAGCTCGCCGACCGAGCGCACCCGGCGGTTGCCGAGGTGGTCGATGTCGTCGATCTCGCCCTTGCCGTCACGGAGTTCCGTCAGGGCCTTGATGCAGGCCACGATGTCTTCGCGGTCGAGCGTGCGCTGGGTGTCGGGCTTGCCGAGGTCCAGGCGCATGTTCATCTTCACCCGACCGACGGCCGAGAGGTCATAGCGCTCCTTGTCCGAGAAGAGCGTGTCGAAGAGCGAGGCAGCCGCCTCGACCGTCGGCGGCTCGCCGGGGCGCATGACGCGGTAGATGTCCATGAGCGCGGTGTCGCGGCCCATGTTCTTGTCCACCGCCATGGTGTTGCGCATATAGGGGCCGACATTGACATTGTCGATGTCCAAGACCGGGATCTCGGTGATGCCCTGGTCCAGGAGAAGCTTCAGCGAACCGCCCTTGGGCTGACCGTCGCGGTCATATTCCATGGTCAGCTCATCACCGGCTTCGACCCAGATTTCCCCGGTCTCTTCGTTGATGATGTCCTTCGAGACATAGCGCCCGATGATCTGGTCATAGGGCAACAGAAGCTCGGACACCCGGCCCGACTTCAGAAGGTCGTTGGCCATGCGCGGCGTCATCTTGTCGCCCGCCTTGCAGATCACCTCACCGGTGGCCGCATCGACGAGGTCATGGCTCGGACGCGTGCCGCGCACGCGGTCCGGGAAGAACTTGGTCACCCAACCCTTGTTCTTCTGATACTTGAACATGACCGTGTTGTAATAGGCATCCATGATGCCTTCCTGGTCCATGCCAAGCGCATAGAGCAGGGTGGTCACCGGCAGCTTCCGGCGACGGTCGATGCGCGCAAAGACGATGTCCTTGGCGTCGAACTCGAAGTCCAGCCACGACCCGCGATAGGGGATGATCCGGCAGGCGAACAGAAGCTTGCCCGAGGAATGGGTCTTGCCCTTGTCATGGTCGAAGAACACGCCCGGCGAGCGGTGCATCTGCGACACGATGACCCGCTCGGTCCCGTTCACGATGAAGGTGCCGTTGGTCGTCATCAGGGGCATGTCGCCCATGTAGACGTCCTGCTCCTTGATATCCTTGACCGACTTGGCGCCGGTGGCCTCATCGACATCGAACACGATCAGACGCAGCGTCACCTTCAGGGGCGCCGCATAGGTCAGGTCGCGCTGCATGCATTCGTCAACGTCGTACTTGGGCTTTTCCAGCTCGTATTTCACGAACTCCAGAACCGCCGTCTCGTTGAAGTCCTTGATCGGGAAGACCGATTGGAACGTGCCCTGGATGCCCTCGTCATCCAGCGGCTTGTCGCCTTCACCCGAACGCAGGAACAGATCGTAGGAGCTCTTCTGCACCTCGATCAGGTTCGGCATCTCCAGGACTTCACGGATTTTGCCGAAATACCGGCGAATACGCTTTTGACCAACGTAAGCTTGCGCCATGCTCGTCGTGACCTTTCTCATCAGAGCTTGGCCGTTCCGCTGGGCGTCGGACCGGCTGCTCGGGCGTCAGGTGGTAAGGTTCCATTCATGCCGCCCGGCCCTTTGGGCGGCTCCCGAACCTTCCCGCGTCTGGAAAGAGGCTTTGCGCGAAAGCACCTTTCAAGACGCAGACGGCAGGGCCGGGAAAACTCCCGACCCTGCCTTGTCTTCAGTTCCGGGCGAACCCGGAGGCCACTTAGGCCAGCTCGACCTTGGCGCCAGCCTCTTCGAGCTTCTTCTTCATGGCTTCGGCGTCGGCCTTGCCAACGGCTTCCTTGACCTTGCCGCCAGCTTCGACGAGGTCCTTGGCTTCCTTCAGACCCAGACCGGTGATCGCGCGCACTTCCTTGATCACGTTGATCTTGTTGGCGCCGGCGTCCTTCAGGACGACGTCGAACTCGGTCTTTTCTTCTTCAGCCGGGGCAGCGGCAGCAGCCGGGCCAGCGACCATGACAGCGCCGCCAGCGGCGGGCTCGATGCCATACTTGTCCTTCAGGATGGTCTTCAGTTCCTGGGCTTGCAGGAGGGTCAGACCAACGATGTCTTCGGCGAGTTTGTTCAGATCGGCCATTTTTCAGTTCCGTAAGTTTGAGATGGTGTTCTAACGAGGCATGGTCTTCCACACCCGTCATGCGTTGCTTCAGGCGGCTTCCCGCTCCTCAAGAGTCTTGAGGATCCCCGCGATATTCGCCGCAGGCGCGCCAATGGCACCGGCCAGGCTCGAAGCGGGCGCGCCGATGATCGACACGATCTGAGCGATGAGCTCTTCACGCGACGGCATCGAAGCGACGGCTTTCACGCCGGCAGGGTCCAGAACCTCGGTGCCCATGGCCCCGCCAAGGATGACGAACTTGTCGTTCGTCTTGGCATAGGCCTCGCAGACCTTCGCCGCAGCGACGGGGTCTTCGGAATAGGCAAGGACGGTCATGCCCGCGAGCAGCGAACCCATCTTTTCAGAGGGCTTGCCACCGAGGGCGATCTTGGCGAGCGTGTTCTTGGCGACACGGACAGCCCCGCCGACTTCACGCATCTGCGCGCGGAGGGACTGCATCTGAGCAACTGTCATGCCGGTGTAGCGGGCAACCACCACAACGCCAGAGCTTGCGAAGACCTGGCCGAGTTCATCGACCACTTGTGCTTTCTGGGCTCTATCCACAGTTTTACTCCAAGTATGGGGGTTTCCCCCCGGCTCGTACATGCCCCGCTTGCGCGAGGCGTTCAGTCCATGATGCGGCCCGAGCCTTGAACCGGTTTCCCGGAGCAAAAGTTTCGAACTCCATCTCAGGCGGGATATCAAGGCGTTTGCGCGCCACCTGCCGTCTCGGACAAAGCATACGGTCCCCGTGACGAATCACGCGGGCCCGCATTGGGTGGGATTAGTCTCTTCCTTGACAGATTCCAAGCCCTCTCAGACATATGGGGCCAAGCAACATGAAATGAGAGGCAGAATGTTCAAACGCGCAGAAGGGGCCCGCTACAAGTGGCTCATCAAGGAGCTGCACAGCACCCATCTTTTCGACTGGTACCTGGAAATCGGCTGCCGGTCGGGCGACACCTTTTCCCCGTCCCGGTCCAAGACCATCGCGGTCGATCCGTTTTTCCGGGTCGAGCAGAATGCCATCGGCCAAAAGCCCGCGCTGCATGTCTTCCAGGCCACCTCGGACGATTTCTTCGCCAGCGGTTTCCTCGAGAAGAACGGGATCCAGCTGACCCTGTCCTTCATCGACGGGATGCACCTGGTCGAATATGCCCTGCGCGACCTGATCAACGTCGAGCGCAACTCGGCCCCCCATGGGCTGATCATGCTGCACGACCTGATCCCCTTCACCCACGAGATGACCTCGCGCGACCTGGACAAGCTGCCGCCCGGGCCCTGGACGGGGGATGTCTGGAAGCTGATCCCGATCATCCGTCGCTATCGGCCGGACCTGAAGCTGACGGTTCTGGACGCCAAACCCTCGGGCGTCGTGGTCCTTTCGGGGCTGAACCCCAAGGATGAGACGCTGAAGCAGAATTACGACGCGATCCTGGCGGAATTCCAGGAGCTGACGCTTCAGGACTACGGGGTCGAGAAATTCACCGCGCAGTATGAACTGACCGATTGCCGGGCCGAAGAGGAAGCGGGCTTCCCGCTCTTTGCGGGCATCAAGCTGGATGAATCCCAGGCCCTGAAACCGGGCTTCGTGTCGAAATAGGGTTGAAATGAAAAAGGGCGCCCTAAGGGGCGCCCTTTTCCGCATGGGATGCGCTTAGCGCGCGGTGGCCGAGGAAAGCTCCAGCGACACGCCCGGGCCCATCGTCGAAGACAGCGAGATCTTCTTCAGATAGGTGCCCTTGGCGCCCGCGGGCTTGGCCTTGGAAACGGCGTCCACGAAGGCGCGCACGTTGTCAGCCAGCTTGGCATCGTCGAAGGAGATCTTGCCGATGCCGCCATGGATGACGCCGGCCTTCTCGACCTTGAACTGCACTTCGCCGCCCTTGGCGCCCGCGACGGCCGTTTTCACGTCCATGGTCACGGTGCCCACCTTCGGGTTCGGCATCAGGTTGCGCGGGCCCAGGATCTTGCCCAGACGGCCGACCAGCGGCATCAGGTCCGGCGTCGCGATGCAACGGTCGAACTCGATCTTGCCGGACTGGATGGTTTCCATCAGGTCCTCGGCGCCGACGATATCCGCACCGGCGGCGCGGGCTTCGTCAGCCTTGGCGCCACGGGCGAAAACGGCGACGCGAACCACCTTGCCGGTGCCATGAGGCAGAGCCACGACGCCACGGACCATCTGGTCGGCGTGACGCGGGTCGACGCCCAGGTTCATCGCGATTTCCAGCGTCTCGTCGAACTTGGCCGAGGCCGCGGTCTTGATCAGCTTGACAGCATCCTCGACCGTCAGGGCCGACTTGCCTTCGAATTGTGCGCGCGCCGCTTTGGTGCGCTTACCGAACTTGGCCATGGCTTACCCCTTGATCTCGATGCCGCAGGACTTGGCGGTGCCGACGATGACGGTCATGGCCGCCTCGACGTCATTCGCATTCAGGTCCTTCATCTTGGTTTCGGCGATCTTGCGGATCGCGGCGACCGTGACGGAGCCCGCAACGGCATGGCCCGGCTTGACCGAACCCTTGGCGCGGTTGCGCTTGCCAACGGGGGGCAGACCAGCGGCCTGCTTCAGCAGGAAGGAGGTCGGCGGGGTCTTCAGCTCGAGGCTGAAGGACTTGTCCTGGTAGTAGGTGATCACGACCGGCACGGGGGTGCCCGGCGGGAATTCGGCCGACTTCGCGTTGAATTCCTTCACGAAGGCCATGATGTTCAACCCGCGTTGACCCAGCGCCGGACCAACCGGGGGCGAGGGGTTCGCTTGTTGCGCCTTCACTTGCAGCTTGAGGCTGCCCATAATCTTCTTGGCCATCTGGCCTTCTCCTCATCACACGGCACCCGGGTGGGTGCGGTTTAGTGGTGCGGCCCCGCCTTGGCGGGAACCTCCCACGCAGACACTCAGGCGCCCTTGGACACCTGGGTGAATTCCAGTTCCACGGGCGTCGCGCGCCCGAAGATCGAGACGGAGACTTTCAGGCGCGAATGCACCTCGTCCACTTCCTCGACCATGCCGTCGAAACCCTCGAAGGGGCCATCGGCGACCTTCACCCGCTCACCAACCTCGAAGCGGATCAGGTTGCGCGGCGCGGCCTCGCCCTCTTCGACGCGGTTCAGGATCTGGTTGACCTCGGCGTCCCGCATCGGCATCGGCTTGCCTTGCGGACCCAGGAACCCCGTCACGCGGTTGATCGTCGAGATCAGGTGATAGCCGCGGTTGGTCATCTCCATCCGCACCAGCACGTAACCCGGCATGAAGCGGCGCTCGGACGAGACCTTCTTGCCGCGACGGACCTCGATCACCTCTTCGGTGGGGACCAGGACCTCGTCGATTTCCTCTTGCAGACCGGCCTCGGCGACAGCGGTCTTGATCTGCTCGGCCACCTTCTTTTCGAAGTTGGAGAGGACCGATACCGAATACCAGCGCTTTGCCATTGCCTTTACCTTCCGTCGCCCCTTCGTGGGGCCGCTGCTTTCCGGGAAAACAAAACAGCGCGCCGCCCGAATCGCTGCGCGCCGTTTCCCGTCACTTGGGGCGGGGGATAGCGGCCCGCACCGATGATTTCAAGAAAAAACGCCGAAAAGCGCCAATCTCAGTGGAAGCTCGACAGGATCCAGGTCAGGCCCAGCTTGATCACGAGATCGACGAGGAAGAAGAAGGTCGCCGTCAAGGCGGCCATGACGAAGACCATCATCGTGGTCAGCATGACTTCGCGACGGGTCGGCCAGGCGACTTTGGCGACTTCGCTGCGCACCTGGTTGATGAATTGCATCGGGTTGGTCATGGCCATGGGGAATCCGCCTCTTGCGTCTGGGGGGCAGATACGCAGTTTGCCCGCCGATTTCAAGCGCCGTCACATGCGAAGCCCGCCTTGCAACCCAAAGTCGCCCAAGTCGTGCCAAATTCTCCCTATTTGACGGTCCCATAGCTTGGAGGTGATCTTGGGACGTCTTGTTGTTTTGCTTTTCATGGGCCCCTGGTGGATCCGCATGGTCGTCGCGGCGGGCTTTGCCTATCTCAGCCTCAGCGCCTGGCAGGACAATGCCCAGATGCAGGCTGCGCGCGAGGCGCTGATCCACCAACAGCCCCCCGCCGTGATCCCCGTGGCCGAGCTGAAGCGCGAACCGGGCCTTCCCTTGCAAGAGGTCGCCATCCGGGTGGTCATCGCCTCCGAGCACAACAGCCACCTGGTTGAAAAGCGCAACCTCGTCACGACGAACGAGGACCTGATGTATGTCCTCCAGGACGAAACCGCGGGCGTGGACGAACCCCTGGTGCGCGGCGTCGTGATGATCGAACCCTCGGAGAAGGAGGCCTTCCTCTCCTGGGTCATCGCCCATGCGGAGACATTTACCGACACGGGCCCCGTGGTCGAGCTGACGGGGCTGATCGGCCCGATGCGGAACCTGGCCCATTCCTCGCAGGTCCTGCGCGAGGCGGGGCTGACCCAGGCGCCGGGCTTCTTCCAGCTGGAGCCCTTCGTGATCTCCCGCGCCTCGGCGCTGGAGAAGCTGCCGCATGACTCCACCCAACTGCCCTGGGCGGGCTTCGGCATCGCGGCGATCTTCGCCCTGATCGGGCTTAACGACCGCCGCAAGGCCAAGCGCATCAAGGCGCAGAAGGCGGCGGTGGAGGAAATCGCGGCCCAGTATTCCGCCTTTGTCGCGGCCAGCCAGGCCAAGCCAGAGCCCCGCCCCGACGCTGCGGTCGGTGCCGGGCCTGCGGCCCCCCTTTCCCCCGCCGAGGTCGAGGCCCGGCTTTCCGCCCCCAGCCTGCATCGCAGCCGCGGCGCCGACCCCCTGCCCCTGTCGGCCGCCGAGGTCGAGGCTCGCCTCTCCGCGCCGCTGAAGCCGCAGGCCGCCGCCCTGCCCGAGGCGCGGCCTGAAACCACACAGCCCCCGATGACCAGGGCCGAGACGCAGCCGCTCCCCGAAAGGGCCGAGAAGGCGCGGCTGATGTCCCATGTCTCCAAGGGCTTCGGGGCCGACATGCCGCGCTCCTTGCGGCTGGCCATGGTGCTGGCCCTGGGGATCGTGGCCCTGTCGATCCTGGGCAAGACCCTGCCCGCCAGTGACCTGCCCGCGATGGAAAAGGTCCTGGGCTGGCTCTGCGCCACCCTCCTGCCCCTGGGGCTGATCTACACCCAGCGCGCCCGCTTCGCCGCCCTGATCCCGGCACCCAAAGCCGCGCCCGGCGGCCCGATCCAGTCCTTCCCAAGCCTTGGGGAACGCTTTACCGCCTGGACCGCCGCCCAGACCTTCCGCGCCTGGACGCCCTTCCTCCTGGGCCTGGGCTTCCTGGTGCTGGTGCCCCTGATCCGCAAGATTCCGGGCCTGGAGTTCATTGCCAATGCCACTCCGCTGCCGGGCGATGAGGGCTTTTACAGCGCCGCCGTCCCGGGCGCTTTCGCCAGCCTCTGCATCCTGGGGGCCACGGCCTGGGGTATCCACAAATGGCTGAAGCCGGGCGTGGCCGACCTGTCCGACAGGCCCGACCCCTGGGACCGCATCACGCGGGAACGCAACCGAAGATGAGGGGAAGCGGCCTGGCAGGAGTTGGGGGACTCGAACCCACGACCCTCGGTTTTGGAGACCGATGCTCTACCAACTGAGCTAAACTCCTAGGCCTGCCGGGGGGATATTCCATGGAAGCGGGGAATTCAAGAGGCTCTCTCTTCCCGTCATGCGGAATTCTTGACCGCGGCGACCCCGACGTCCAGGTCATCTTCAGAAGAGACCGGCGCCACGCAATCGCCGCAAAGCCGTGGTTGATGGGGGATGCCGTTTTCAGGTCGACGCATGAAACACACCCTCTTTGCCCTGCTGCTCTCCGCCCTCCCCCTGGCCGCCCGGGCCGAGGTTCCCGATTGCCTGCCCAGCCCCAGCAGGGCCTGCCTCTTCCAGATGGCGCTGACCCAGGCGGAGGCGGCGGATCGGCCCGTGAGACTCGCGAGAGGCTATCTTGCCGTGGCCATCGCGCAAGAGAGTATTGGCAGCGACGCCGACCCCACCCGGCGCGCCCTGCTGGTCGGCCTGCTGCGGAGGAATCCCGATCCGGCGGAGGCACGCGAGAACCTAGGCTGGGCCATGTTCGGACTTGTTCTCAGCGACACCCACATGGAAAACAGCCCTCAAACGCTGCGTTGGTTTCACCAGACCATGCGCGACCTCGACCGCCAGGCGAATCTCCCCGAGACCAAGGATGACGACGAGGCCCGCCGGGAGAAGACAAGGGCAAAGGTCGCGGCCGCCCCCAAGGATCACCTGCCGAAATATGCAAGGGCCGATGCCTTGGGCCTGACCGTGGATATCGAATTAGGCCAGTACTGGCCGCCCTTCTCTTTCGCCTTCAATCCAGGGCGAGCGGATACTCTGTCTGAACTGATCAGGCACCGCGCGCTGACCGCCGCAGCGACCGAGATTGTAACCTTGCCCAGTACTGCCATGCGCGCCAATGGCCGGGCCTTTCTTGCCCTGGGCCTGGCCAAGGCGGGCAAGCTGCCCGAGGCGCAGGCCCTGGCCTCCAGCCTCGACCTGTCCCTGATGGACGAGGAGGGCTTGATCTACCTGGCCGAAGTTCAGGCCCGCGTCGGGCAAGAGAAAGCCGCGACCGATCTGCTTGACAGTATCCCACGCACCTCCGGTTACGTCCGCTCCAACACGGACAACCGCCTGAGGCTCGCCATCATCGCCCGAACCGTCTCTGGTGACTTCAAGGGCGCGCGCGACCTGATCCTGGTACTGGCCCCGCGCGACAGGGGCAATGCGCTGAATGAGGCGCTCGATGCCCGCCTGACTGCCGGGCGCCAGGGTCTCGCGCCGCTCCTCGCCTCCCTGCCCAGCGAGCTTCGGGCAAGGGCGCTCTATTACCTCGGCTGGCGCCAGGCGAGCTTGGGCGACCTCAAGGCGGCGCAGCTGGCCCAGGCGCTTTTGCAGGCCATGGGCCCGGTGGCGCAGGACTACGACCTCCGCCCGGCCCTCGCCCCCCTGCTGGCGGCCCTGGGCAAGACCGAGGACGCCACAAGGATGGCCCATGACCTTGGCAACGCCATCGTCACGGCCCAGGTCGCGGCACATCTGAAGGAGAAAGGCCGCCCCCAAGGGACGGCCTTTCCAGCAGATCGCAACCCGTAGCCCGGGGTATACCCCGGGTCACGTCTTACTTGATGATCTTCGAAACCACGCCGGCGCCGACGGTGCGGCCGCCTTCACGGATGGCGAAGCGCAGCTTCTCTTCCATGGCGATCGGCGCGATCAGCTCGACGTTGAACTTCAGGTTGTCGCCCGGCATCACCATCTCGGTGCCTTCGGGCAGCTGAACCGTCCCGGTCACGTCGGTGGTGCGGAAGTAGAATTGCGGACGGTAGTTCGCAAAGAACGGCGTGTGACGGCCGCCTTCTTCCTTGGTCAGGATATAGGCCTCGGCTTCGAACTGGGTGTGCGGGTTGACCGACTTCGGCTTGCACAGCACCTGGCCGCGCTCCACGCCTTCACGGTCGATGCCGCGCAGCAGCACGCCGACGTTGTCGCCAGCCTCGCCGCGATCCAGCAGCTTGCGGAACATTTCCACGCCGGTGCAGGTCGACTTCTTGGTCTCGCGGATGCCCACGATTTCCACTTCGTCGCCGACGTTGATCACGCCACGCTCGACGCGGCCGGTCACCACGGTGCCACGGCCCGAGATCGAGAACACGTCTTCGATCGGCATCAGGAAGGGCTGGTCGATGGCGCGGGCCGGGGTCGGGATGTAGCTGTCAACCGCAGCCATCAGGGCGCGGATCGACTGCTCGCCGATGTCGGGACGCTCGCCGATCATGGCCTGGTGGGCCGAGCCCTTGACGATCGGGATATCATCGCCGGGGTATTCGTAGGACGAGAAGAGCTCGCGGATTTCCATCTCGACGAGTTCGATCAGCTCTTCGTCATCGACCAGGTCGACCTTGTTCATGTAGCAGACCATGTAGGGGATACCCACCTGGCGGCCGAGCAGGATGTGCTCGCGGGTCTGCGGCATCGGGCCGTCGGAGGCGGCGCAAACCAGGATCGCGCCGTCCATCTGCGCGGCGCCGGTGATCATGTTCTTCACATAGTCAGCGTGGCCGGGGCAGTCGACGTGGGCGTAGTGACGGGTCTCGGTCTCGTATTCCACGTGGGCGGTCGAGATCGTGATGCCACGGGCGCGCTCTTCGGGGGCGCCGTCGATCTGGTCGTAGGCGCGGAATTCGCCGAAGTACTTCGTGATCGCCGCCGTCAGCGTCGTCTTGCCGTGGTCAACGTGGCCGATCGTGCCAATGTTGACGTGCGGTTTGGTCCGTTCAAACTTTGCCTTTGCCATGTCGGCCACCCTTGTTTCGGGGGGCCGTCATGGGCCCCGGTCTACACGCGCGGCGATGTATTCCGGCGCAAGGGGAAAATCAAGGTCATCCCGCAGTTGCCGGTTTTGCGGGCGCGGGCGTGTCTCCGGGGTCACCCTTCTGGCCCTCGCGCACCTCCTCGACCGGCGCGGCGCCGTCCAGCGGCAGGCCCAGCCATTCGGGATGCTCCAGCATGTAATCCTGCACGGCCTTGGCGGCATTGCGGGCGAGCTTCTTCATCTGCGCCTGCTTGTTCTGCGTCCAGCCCGAGCCCACCAGCGTCTCGCCACTGGTGCCCTCCAGCACGGTGATCTGCTTGCCGCCCTCGACCAGGAGCTGGCGTTTCGCATCGTCCCAGACATTGACCGTGATGATCAGCGCCGAACGGGGGGAGGCGACCAGGGGAATGCCGGGCGGGGCCAGGACATAGCCGTCGATCGAAATGCCGAAGTCGAAGAGCTTGTCGCCCTCGTAGGACCCGAAGCGTTCGTCCATGGCTTCGGTCATCACCTTCTCCCAGTCCTCCGCCGTCACCTGGCGCGAGATCGGGATGGTCTGGGCGGTGGAGCCCACGACGATGTTGTGGCCCATGGCGAAATTGCCCATGGGTTTCGGCGGGTCGCCGAAATCCGCCGCATCGCAGGCCGCAAGGGACAGGAGGGCGGCCAAGAGGGCCAGGGGGCGGATCAGGGCGCGGATCAGGGACATGGGGCGGGGATTCCTCCGGGATTTGGCTCAGGGATAGGCGGCGGAGGCCCGCTTGTCCATGGCAGCGGGCAAGACGGCGCTTGCCTCGGCAAGAAGTGATCCGCCGACTGCACCGCCGTGCCTCCCCTGCACCCTCGCCCCGCCGACTGAGAGACGGACCTGGCGGAACGGGCCCCCTCTCGGCAATCGCCGTTCAAGTCGCAAGGCCGCTGTGCCCGAAGTCATGCGGGCCCGCTCAGTCCCACTCCCAGCCTGCGATGTCGATCCAGCCCGGCGCATGCGGCCCGATGATGTCGCCGATCCAGGTCTTGCCGCCTGCGCCATTGGCATCGGCATCATAGAAGACCCGGTAGCCCGAGGTAATGACCGTCACCAGGAAGAAGTCCTGCGCATCCTGCGCCGTGGCGCCCAGATGCACCAAGTCGGACAGGGCATGGCCCGAGGCAAAAGCCTCGCCGAAGGTCACTTCCGCGAAATACAGGCCATCCGTGCCGGGCGTGTAATCGACGATCACATCGGCGCGGCCTCCATCGGCGTTGCGGTCGTCGAAGACGAAGGAATCCGCTCCCTTGCCGCCGATCAGCCGATCCGCGCCGTCGCCGCCCTGGACCGTGTCATTGCCCGCCCCGCCATTGACCGTGTCGTTGCCTCCCTGCCCCTTGATCAGGTCATTCCCGTTATATCCCAACAGGATATCGGCCTTGTTCGTCCCGGTGATCTGATCAGCCTCGCGGAAGATATAGGCGAAGGTCGTGTCGTTCACCCCGCCCTCCCTGACCAGGTCGAAGAGCTTGGCCGCCTGAAGATGCAGCCCCGCGACGCTCAGCGCCGGGCCCACCGTGCTGGCCGTGACCTCCAGCGTCGTCAGCCGACCGGAGAGCACATCGGTGATGTCGCCCAGGCCCGTGCGGGCATAGCTGATGCCCTGGCCGCCGAAGTCGTAGCCCATCGAAAGAGTCGGAAAGCTCACCGCGCCGACCAGGTTCTCGTTGGTGCAAAGGACGGAATCCCATTCGATCGGGGAGAGATCCCACTTCAACTCGCAGGTGCCGCCGGAACAGGTATAGGTCGCAATCGCCATCATCGGTCTCCAAAGAAGCTGCCTGAAATGTCGCGCTGGTCTGGCATGAGGCTGCGCGCGAAGCCGATTCGCGTCAAGCTTGCGGGATCACGACAGCAAAACGCCCGCGGGCCGGTGCCAACGGGCGCTTGGAAAGGGGTCAGGTGAACTTGTTGTCCCTCGGGAAGCCGCGCGGGGCCATGGCCCCGGTGGCGGCCCGGTTGCCCTCCCAGAGGCGGAGGTCGGTCTCGGTGCGGGTGCGGCCGGCGGGGTCCTTCCACGACAGGCCCTCAGATTTGGTGAAGGTGATGGCGTCCGACAACCCGCCGTCCTTGTATTTCTGCAACCGCACGCCCTTGCCCTTGGTCATCTCGGGCACCTGGATCAGCGGGAAGACCAGGACCTTGCGGTTCTCGCCCACCACGGCGACCGTATCGCCATGGGTGCGACGACACAGGGCCGTCTTGACGCCATCCCCCAGCGTCAGCACCTGCTTGCCCGCCTTGGTCTGGGCCAGGACCTCTTCGGAGGCCACGACGAAGCCATCGCCCGCCGTCGAGGCCACCAAGAGCTTCTCCCCCGCCCGCCAGATCATCAGGTCGACGATGGCGGTATCGTTGGGCAGATCGACCATCAGCCGCACGGGCTCGCCCATGCCACGGCCCCCGGGCAGGTTCGCGCCGATCAGCGTGTAAAACCGGCCATTGGCGGCCACGAGCAGGATCTTGTCGGTCGTCTCGGCATGGAAGGCAAAGCGCGGGCCATCGCCGTCCTTGAACTTTTGCTCGACGGAAAGGTCCACATGGCCCTTCATCGCCCGGATCCAGCCCATCTGGGAGCAGATCACGGTGATGGGCTCGCGCTCGATCATCGATTCGGCGCTGATTTCCACCGCCTCGCCCGCCTCGGCAAAGGCGGTGCGGCGGCGGCCAAGCTCGGTATGCTTGCCGTAAAGCTTGCGCACCGTGTCCAGCTCTTCGCCGATCCGCGCCCATTGCGCCGCAGGGTCCGCCAGCAAGGCCGCCAGCCCCGCGCGTTCCGCCACCAAGGCATCGCGTTCGGCCACAAGCTCCAGCTCTTCCAGCCGCCGGAGGCTCCGCAGGCGCATGTTGAGGATGGCTTCGGCCTGGACTTCCGACAGCTCGCCCTTCTGCTCGGGCGGGCTCTTGTAATCCTTCTCATCCGTCGCCCGCTTGTGCTTTTTCCCCCAGCGTTCGGCCATCAGGGCGCGCTTGGGGTCTTCGTCATAGCGGATGATGTCGATGACGCGGTCGAGGTTCAGGAAGGTGATCAGGAAGCCTTCGAGGATTTCCAGCCGCGCATCGATCTTGTCCATGCGGTGCTGAGAGCGCCGCTGAAGCACCTCGCGGCGGTGATCGATGAAGGCGCGGAGCACCTCTTTCAGCGAGCAGACCTTGGGCACCTTGCCATCGATCAGGACGTTCATGTTGAGGCTGAACCGGCTTTCCAGCTCGGAGTTCCGGAAGAGCGCCCCCATCAGCTGATCGGCATCCACGGTGCGCGACCGGGGCTCCAGCACGATGCGGATGTCATCGGCCGATTCGTCGCGGACATCGGCCAGCAGGGGAACCTTCTTGAGGTTGATCAGCTCGGCCAGCCGCTCGATGAGCTTCGATTTCGCGACCTGGAAGGGGATTTCGGTGACGACGATCTGCCAGCCGCCGCGCCCGAGGTCTTCGATCTGCCACTTGGCGCGGGTGCGGAAGGCCCCGCGCCCGGTCCGGTAAGCCTCGCGGATCGAGGCCGGGTCTTCGACGATCACCCCGCCGGTGGGGAAATCGGGGCCGGGGATCAGGGCGGTCAGGGCATCGTCCGCGATATCCGGATCGGCGATCAATGCCTGGGCGCCCTGGATCAGCTCGTCCAGGTTATGGGGCGGGATATTGGTGGCCATGCCCACGGCAATCCCGCTGGAGCCATTGGCCAGGAGGTTCGGGAAGGCCGCAGGCAGCACGACCGGCTCTTCCAGGCGCCCGTCGTAATTCGGGCGGAAATCGACGGAGGTCTCGTCGATGCCCTCCAAGAGCGCCTCGGTCAGGGCCGTGATCCGTGCCTCGGTATAACGCGAGGCGGCCGGGTTGTCCCCGTCGATATTGCCGAAGTTGCCCTGCCCGTCGACCAGCGGGTAGCGCATGTTGAAGGGCTGCGCCAGGCGCGCCATGGCGTCATAGATCGCCGCATCGCCATGGGGGTGGAAATCCCCCATCGTGTCGCCGCTGATCTTGGCCGATTTCAGGAAGCCGCCCGTCGGAGACAGCCTCAGCCGCCGCATGGCCCAAAGGATGCGCCGATGGACCGGCTTCAACCCGTCCCGCGCATCGGGCAGGGCCCGGTGCATGATCGTGGACAGGGCATAGGTCAGATAGCGCTCCCCGATGGCCCGCGAGAGGGGCTCGGTGGTCAGGACGGGCTCTGCGGCGGGGATATCGTCTTCGTCAGCCATGGGGCTTTAGTAGTGGCTGGCGGGGCATGGGTCCAGAGGATATCACGGCCGAAAAGGAGCTCTCCATGCGCACGATCCTGATCACCGGCTGTTCTTCGGGCATCGGTTACGATGCCGCCCATGCGATGAAGGCGCGGGGCTGGCGGGTGCTGGCCACTTGCCGCGCCGAGGCGGATTGCGAAAGGCTGCGGGGCGAGGGGCTGGAGAGCTTCCGGCTGGACTATACCGACGAGGAGTCGATTGCCTCCGCCGTGGCGGGCCTCGACCGTCTGGATGCGCTCTTCAACAACGGCGCCTATGCCTGTCCGGGCCTGTCGGAGGATCTGCCGAGGGGCGCCCTGCGGGAGATCTTCGAGACGAATCTCTTCGGCTATCACGACCTGACCCGCCGCGTGATCCCGCTGATGCGGAAACAGGGGTTTGGGCGGATCGTCCAATGTTCCTCGGTGCTTGGCATCGTGGGGGCGGAGTGGCGCGGGGCCTATGTGGCGACCAAATTCGCGCTGGAGGGCCTGACCGATGTGATGCGGCTGGAGATGCGGGGGACGGGGATCGACCTGATCCTGATCGAGCCGGGGCCGATCGGCACCAAGATCCGCCAGAACTCGATCCCGCATTTCGAGAAGTGGATCGACTGGAAGAACGCCGCTCGCTCTGCCGATTACGCAAAGCTTCTGGGCCGGCTTTACGGCGAGAAAACCGGCCCCGACCGTTTCGAGCTGCCGCCCTCGGCGGTGACCAAGGCGCTGATCCATGCGGTCGAGGCCAAGCGGCCGAAGGCGCGCTATTACGTCACGATCCCCACCCATATCGCGGGGCTTGCCCGCAGGCTTCTGCCCACGCGGCTCCTCGATCGGCTGGTCGGGTGAGGCTCCCGCCTGCGCGGGAGCAGCCTGGCGCGGGGGACAAAATCAGCCTGCCCAAAGCCTGGGCGCGGTCAGACGGTAAAGCCGTAGAGGCTCCATTCCACATCGGTGACCTCGACGGCCAGGCGGTCATGTTCCGCCCGCTTGATCGCCGAGAAGCCCGCGTGGAAGTCGGGGCCAAGGATGCGCTTCATCGTTTCGGAGGTCTCGAAGAGACGGATCGCCTCGGCCCAATTGGCGGGCAAGGGGCGGTCATCGGCGGCGCCCGAGGGGCCGGGCGGCGTTGCGGCCTCGATCCCGTCGAGCGCGGTGCCCAGGGTCACGGCGGCCACCAGGTAGGGGTTGGCATCCACCCCCGCCACCCGGTGTTCAAAGTGGCGGGTCTTGGCCGACCCCGCCGGGATGCGGAGCGCCACGTTGCGGTCCTCCTCGCCCCAGGTGTTCGAGGCGGGGGAATAGACCGTCGAGGCAAAGCGCCGCCAGGAGTTGAGGAAGGGCGCCAGGACCAGCATCGTCTCGGCCATATGCGCCCGGATGCCGCCGATGGCGTGAAGCATGAGGTCGCCGCTGGAGAAGAGGTTCTGCCCGCCCTGGGTCAAGGACAGGTGCAGGTGCATCCCCGAACCCGACCGCTGGCCAAAGGGCTTGGCCATGAAACAGGCCTCCATGCCAAAGCGCCGCGCCGTCGCCCGCAGAAGCCTTTTGGCCAGGATGATGTCATCGGCCGCCCGCGCAAGGTCGCGGTAGCGGAGAGTCAGCTCGTACTGGCCAGCGGCATATTCGGAAATCAGGCTCTCCATCGGCAGGCCGAGCGCCTTGCCGCCCGCATAGACCGCGTCGAAGAAGGGCGACATCTCGTCCAGCTCATCGACCGACATGGTGTTGGTCGCATGACTTTGCCGCCCGGTCAGCGGATACCGCGCGGGCTGGACGCGGCCTTGGGCGTCACGCTCGCGGTCGACGAGGTAGAACTCCAGCTCCATCGCGCCCATGGGGGTGAAGCCCAAAGCCTCGGCGCGCGCGATCTGCGCCATCAGCACGTTGCGGGGGTCAGCGGGCTGGGGGTGATCGGTGAACATCGAGACCAGAACCACCCCCCGCCCCGTCGCCGGGATCAGGCCCAGGGTCCCGGGTATCGGCCAGCACCGGCTGTCGCCCCCGCCGTCGTTCTGCGTGGCCAAGGCGCCGTCCACGTCATCGCCCGTGATATCCTGGGCGAAAAGGCTGGCAGGCATGCCCCGGCCCGAGGTGTAAAGGCTCTCCAGCTCATGCCGCCTTATGATCTTGCCGCGCCCGATGCCATGGGCATCGGTCAGGACGATATCGACCGCCTCGACCTGGGGATGACGGGTCAGGAAGTCCTGCGCCTCGGAAAGCTGCGAGAGGGTCGGAGAGGTCATGTCTATCCCCTGAAGATTTGATCAAATCCCATAGGGCCGCCACGCGCGGCAATCAAGCAAAAAGGGGCGCCCGAAAGCGCCCCAGTTTCAATCGACGTAGGGTGGGTGAAACCCACCGCTTACAGCTTGCCCGACAACTCCGGCACAGCGGTAAACAGATCCGCCACCAGGCCATAATCGGCGACCTGGAAGATCGGGGCCTCTTCGTCCTTGTTGATCGCGACGATGACCTTGGAGTCCTTCATCCCCGCGAGGTGCTGGATCGCCCCCGAGATGCCGCAAGCGACATAGAGGTTCGGCGCCACGACCTTGCCGGTCTGACCCACCTGCCAGTCGTTCGGCGCATAGCCCGAATCGACCGCCGCACGGGACGCCCCAACGGCGGCGCCCAGCTTGTCGGCGAGCGTCTCGATGATGGCGAAGGACTCTTTCGACCCCACGCCGCGCCCACCCGAGACGACCACCTTGGCCGAGGTCAGCTCCGGACGGTCCGAGGCCGCGACGCGGTCCTCGACCCAGGCCGAAAGCCCCGCTTCACCCGGACCGGCCAGCTTTTCAACCGGGGCCGAACCGCCCGCGCCAGCCGCAGCGAAAGCCGCCGTACGGATCGAGAAGACCTTCTTCGCGTCGCCCGACTTCACGGTCTGGATCGCGTTGCCGGCATAGATCGGACGCTCGAACGTGTCAGCGTCGATCACGGCGGTGACGTCGGACATGACCATCACGTCCAAGAGGGCCGCCACGCGGGGCAGGACGTTCTTGTTGAAGGCCGTCGCAGCACCCGTGATGTGGGAATACCCACCCGCCAAGGAGACCACCAGGGCAGCGGTCGATTCCGCCATGCCGTGGCAATAGGCGTGATCCTCGGCGAAGATCACCTTCGACACGCCTTGCAGCGTCGCCGCCTCCGCCGCAGCCGCGTCACCGCCGAGGCCTGCGACCAGCACATGGACCTCGCCGAGGCCCGCGACAGCGGTCAGCGCCTTGCCGACCTGGTCGGTGGCGAGGTGGCCGTCATTCACGTCAGCAATCAGAAGAACGGCCATCACAGGACCCCCGCTTCGTCTTTGAGTTTCGCGATCAGCTCATCGACCGAAGCAACCTTGACGCCCGCCTTGCGGCCCGCAGGCTCGACGGTCTTGATCACGGTCAGACGCGGCGAGACATCCACGCCGTAATCGGCCGGGGTCTTGGCGGCGAGCGGCTTGGCCTTGGCCTTCATGATAT
>NZ_JAABNR010000021.1 GCF_009925085.1 Stagnihabitans tardus
CCTCAAGGACTGGCGCAGGATCGCAACCCGCTACGACAGATGTCCCAAGGTCTACCTCTCGGCCATCGCACTCGCCGCAACTGTCATCTTCTGGCTCTGAAACTCAATGAGTCCTGAACCTAGGACGCGCGCGGAGGCCAGAGAACCGAGAAATTCTGGAATGGCCGGCAGCCATGTCGACGACGAATCGGTCGCGCCGACGGCAGTCGACATCAAGGGCATCAGGTAACTGTCTGTCGTGACATCAAAAAAGTGTTGAGCGAAGGTCAAGCTGGATAAATGCTTCCTCCCGGTGGCATCGTAGCAAAGGTTGCCGGTGACCAAATCTTCATTGGCCGTGAAGCCCATCGACGCCTGGATCTGGCGGACGCCAAACTTTGAGATCAAGCCGGAACGTTTTAAACAACCTGTCTAAGGGCGTGGCATTCCAGGAAGTCAAAGCGGGCTTCTGTCCTGCGCCTCACGACGCGTCCCCGACCTGTTCAGATGCTTGATCGTCAAGTCTACGATAGGAGGCAAGGCTCCGTATTCGCCCCCCAAAGACGTCGACGCTCCCGGATGTTTTTCGCTACCTGACGGGATTTCCACAGTCGCACTGTCTATGGCTTTCGCGCCCAGCCAGGAGGCTTTCCGTTGGACCTGCGCGGAACAAGCCCGCCCTTCTTCACCCTAACGACAGAGCCATACCTTGGCTCGCAGTCCGAATTTCGCAAATTTATTTTTCTGAAACATATACTTATATTGTTTGCGCCTGCGGAATCCGGGTTGACGGGCGCGGCTATCCAGCCTTAGCGTGATGCCAAGGAATCACGTCACCCGCCCAGAACGCCGGTCTCCCAATAGGAGACCCGGTTTTCGCACGCCTACGATCGCAACTGCGGGCGCCAGCAAAGGTTTGCCTGCCGGACCGGATGAACGACATGCTCGAAACGACCTGACGGCGCTTGCGCGACCGACTGCGCCTTGGCTGAAGGGCCCAAAACCTGGCCTAACCCCATCCTCCAGAGATCGCCTTGGCTGTCCTGCGACCAGCCAATGGTCCCGCGTTGCCAAAAGAGTCCCACCATGCCCACGTTCCCCTTCATCAAATGTCCTTTCCCGCCCAATCAAACGCAAAGGGATCTCGAAAGCCATCTTGTGGAGGTTCTTCGCAAGCTCAGACGCGCCCGCGCGGTCAAGATGGTTGACCTATCGAATGAGGCTGAAGGCGCGCAGAGCACCCCATCGGAAGATCTG
Source organism: Stagnihabitans tardus (assembly GCF_009925085.1). Classification (GTDB taxonomy): domain Bacteria; phylum Pseudomonadota; class Alphaproteobacteria; order Rhodobacterales; family Rhodobacteraceae; genus Stagnihabitans; species Stagnihabitans tardus. Next base: position 1,237 of record NZ_JAABNR010000021.1, read on the forward strand.
CCAGAGGAGATCAAAAGCCCCGTCGTTCACGTGGTCAACGACGACCACGACAGGATTTCGCGACGGGCGAAAGCGCTGACGGACCGCAGGCAGGCCGCCTCCGGGATGGCGCACCTGAAGAAGGAAGACCGAGAGCGGCTGTTTCCGCTCCGTGACGGAATCAATCTTTTCCGGCTTGCCAATGAACATCGCGCGGATGAGATCGCCGCAGAAATGCAAGCCGAATTTCCCTGAACGAGACCCCACGGAAGTGCCTGGGCTTCCGAACCCCCGCCGAAGTCTTCCGCGCCCATGTCCTTGGCCGAGGTCATCGCAAGGCGAAACTCTCCACCAAACCAAAGTCGCATCTGGGCTAGCGCGCCCAGGGAACCCGATCGCGATCATGGATGAGATCGAGAAGGCTGGCGGGATGACCAGCAGACAAGGGAACAGTTTTGATCTCTGCAACGGCCTCTTGCCGCTGCTCGAACCCTCGACGGCCGGAAAGTGGAACTGTCCTTACTTCGAGATTCCCTTCGACATGTCCCTCGTCAGCTGGTTCCTGACCGGTAACGACATCCGCCCTGTTCCCGCTCCTTTGAGAAGCAGGTGTCCGCCGATCCATGTCGGCCTCCCCACAAGGAAACATCTCATCGCCTTCGCCGAACGCGTTGGACGGCGGCGCGATCTGTCGAAGGAGGGGATCGAAGTGGTCCAAGACCTCGTCGAACGATCGGGGGGAACGGCAGCGCTATCCCTTCGCATGGTGCAGCGCATGATCGAGGCGGCCCTGGCCTTCGAGAACAAGTCAAGACTCAACTGACGAAGGGCATTCAAATGTCACCCGTGTTGAACCTTCCGCCGATCAGGCCGCTGTCCGCCATGATCGAACATGTCCGGGCCGAGATGCAAACCTCGAACCCAATAGACGTTTTGCAGGAGAACCCCGTGTTCGTGGCCCTCATTCTCCTGTTTCGACTCGGGCCGGCCCTCGGGGAGGCGCCACAGCTGGACGATATCCTGCGTCACCTCGACGATCCCAGCCGCGAGAGACCCGGTGCGTCTGACTTGCATGACGCCCCCTTTGTGGATCCTTGGTGCGCGGTGTTCGACCGGGGCTGCCCGGTGTTGATCGGTCATGTCGAAAAGCATCCCACGATCCGTCTGGGCGCCAGGTTCAGAAGTTCGCCGGTGTTTCAGATTTCGCATCTCGACGGATGGGCGAGGACCTGGTCCCGTTTCTACCGTCTCGGCCAATATGACGACCATTTGCCGGAGGAGTGGATCCGGCGCGGCGTCATCCATGAGCACGTCACACTGATTCAGCTGGAGGCTTGATGCTTGCCGCAGGCGACCATGGCGAGATCAGTCCCGGCCGTCCCGTGACCAAAACTGGCCGAACGGGAAGTGCGATCCATTGCTCCTTCCAGATCCGCCCGGCTTGCGCCGTATCCGAGCACGACCGTCTGCTTTTGGACGAGAAGGTTGACCACGCGCGGATGGTTGCAAGGGACGGAAAGCTGCCGTTGGGTCAGTTCCGAGACTTTTCAGGCAAACTCTAGAGCGGCCAATCAACCATATCTTGTCGACTTTTCCCCGCCAGATTACGGCACGAAGCAGATGGCCCAGCATGCGTGGCGAAGAATGGTTGCGCGAGGTTTGCGGCGAAAGGCTGCCCTCATCGCGGACGGGAAGACACCCGGTCCAATCTTCATGCCAAGGTAGAGGTTGCCGCCAACGCACGCATTTGGGCGCTAATGCAATGAAACTTGCATATCTCTGACCGACTGCTATGCTTCCTGCACAACAGGAAGATGCATATGGCCAAACCCACCACCGCTGACGAGCTTCGCGTCCACCTTCTGGCCGTTCAGGGCAATTTCTCCAAGGGCACGCGGCGGCTGGCGGATTTCCTCTTGGCCAATCCCGGGGCGGTGGCGCTCTTGTCTTCAGCCGAGGTCGCCAAGCGCTGCGATGTCCATGCCTCCAGCCTCGTGCGTTTGGCGCAGACCCTTGGGCTTTCGGGCTTTCGCGAGCTTCAGGCGATCTTGCAAAGCGATGTGGCGGCGCGGGTCGACCAGGCTCCGCCTGAGCCCCGGGCCGCGCCGCGCGAGAGGCTGCGGCTGAGGCTTCTGGCGGAATCAGGGCGGTCGTTCAACCAGGCTGCGGCCGAGGCGGCGGACCGCTATTGGGTGGCCCATCCGGAGGTCGAATTCCACTCCGAGCTGCATGTTTCCCACGCGATCAGCGCCGAAGAGATGGCGCATCGCATCGAGACGGTGGCCGAGGGGGCCGATGGGCTGGTGCTGGTGGCGCGCGAACATCCGGCGGTCAACCGGGCGGTGCAGGGCGTGGTGGCGCGGGGCGTGCCGGTGGTCTGCCTGACCTCGGACCTGCCCTCCTCGGGGCGGACGGCCTTCGTGGGCTCGGACCAGTTTGCCAGCGGCTCGACGGCGGGCTGGTTCTGCGGGCGGCTGATGCCGCGCCATCCGCCGGGGCGGGTGCTGTTCGTGGGCTCGGTGCCGTTTCGCTGCCAGCTGGACCGCGAACAGGGCTTCCGCCAGGTGCTGCGGTCCGAGTTTCCGATGCTGAGCATCGAGGAGAAGGTGAGCTCGGATGAAAGCGTCGAGGTGGTTTATGACGCGATCCGCCGCCATATCGCGATGCATGGCGCGCCAGGGGCGATTTACAATGTCTCGGGCGCGAACCTGGGGATTGGGCGGGCGCTGGAGGATGAGGGGCTGGCGGGCAAGGTCGTCTTCGTGGGCCATGAGCTGACCGCCAACGTCCGGATCTTGCTGGAAAAAGGCGTGATGGACGTGACGATCGGCCATGACTTCGACCGCGAGATCGCAGGGGCGGTGGACTGCATCGCCCAGGCGCGGGCGGGTGTCCAGCCGGCCAGCCGCCTCACGCCCAGCCTGCTTTACACCCGCTACAACTGCCTTTAGGCGCTCAGTGCCGTCTCGGGGACCGGGGGCGCGGAAGGGTAGGCGCCATAGACCGACTGGTCGAAATGGATGACCGCGCCGGTCATCATCCCGGAGTCGTCCGACAGCAAAAAGGCCACCGCCTTGGCGACCTCTTCCGGCGCCAGAAGCCGGCCGAAGGGCTGCGAGGCCGCCACGGCCTCCAGCCAGTTCGGATCGGCGCCGTGGTAGTCGCGCTGGATCCGGTCCTCGCCATCCGACGCCATCCAGCCGATGTTCAGCTGATTGACCCGCACCCGGTTCTTCATCGCGGCAAAGGCCACGTTGCGCGTCAGCGTCGCCAGGGCGCCCTTTGACCCGCTATAGGCGCAGATGAAGGGCTGGCCGGAATGGGCCGCGGCCGAGCCGATATTGACCACGGCGCCCGGCTTGCCCGCCTGGACCATGCGCCGGATCGCCTCTTGCATGAGGAAAAACGGCGCGCGGGTGTTGATGGCGAACATCCGGTCGAAGAGGGCCTCATCTGTCGTCAGGATGTCGCCCCGGTCGGTGATGCCCGCCGCATTGACCAGCATGTCGACCCCGCCGAATTCATCCACCGCCGCCGCCACCTTGCGGCAATCGGCGACGCTTTCCAGATCGGCCTGGACGAAGCGCACCTGGCATCCCGTCTCGGCCTCGATCGCCTGGGCCACCGCCTGACCCTTGGGCAGGCTCCGCCCGCAGGTCACCAGCGCCCGCGCGCCCTGGGCCGCCAGGTGCCGCGCCACCGCCGCGCCCAAGCCTTGCGTTCCCCCGGTCACGATCCCGACCTTGCCATCCACCCTGCTCATGCCATCCTCCATTGCATCACATATTGCGAAGTTCATCCTTTCAAAATTCCTATTGACAGACTCAGGATCATGCAACAGGTATTGCACCAACGAAGAAAGATTTGCGTGAGGGGGAGAAGATGTTGCGCATGGCGGTTCTGGGATGTGGGCGGATCGGGCAGATGCATGCCGCCAATGTGGCGCGCCATCCCCGCGCGACGCTGGCCGGGGTCTATGACCTGCATGCGCCCTCGGCGGCCAAGGTGGCCGAGGCTCAGGGTGTGCGCGCCTTCGCCAGTGCGGAAGAGGTCTTTGCCAGCCCTCAGGTCGATGCCGTCCTGATCGCCACCGCGACCCCCACCCATGCCGATTACATCGAGATGGCGGTGGCGGCGGGCAAGGCGGTGCTCTGCGAAAAGCCCATCGACCTGAACCTCGCCCGCGTCAACGCCTGCGCCGACCGGATCAAGGGCACCAAGCTGCCGATCCAGCTGGGCTTCAACCGCCGCTATGACCCCGGCCATTCCGCCGCGCGCAAGGCCATGCAGGCGGGCGAGATCGGCGAGTTGCACCAGGTCATCATCACCTCGCGCGACCCTAGCCTGCCGCCGCGCGCCTACCTCGAGGCCGCGGGCGGGCTGTTCCGCGACATGACGATCCATGACTTCGACCTCGCCCGCTTCATGCTGGGCGAGGAGCCCACCGAGGTCTTCGCCCTCGCCGGCGCGCTGATCGACCCGGCGCTTGGCGCCGAGCTGAACGAGATCGACAGCGCCATGGTCATCCTGCGCACGGGCAGCGGAAAGCAATGCCACATCAACAACTCGCGCACCGCCGTCTACGGCTATGACCAGCGGGTGGAGCTCATGGGATCGAAGGGCATGCTGATTTCGGACAACCGCAAGCCGCATGAGCTGCGCCGTTTCACCGCGACCCGGACCGAAGGCGCCGAGCCCTATCAGTTCTTCTTCCTCGAACGCTATCTCGAGGCCTTCATGGCCGAGATCGACGGTTTCGTGGATTGCGTCGAACAGGGCGCCCAGCCGCTGGCCAGTTTCGAGGACGGCCGCCGGGCGCTGATCCTGGCCGAGGCGGCCTACCGCTCCTTGGCCGAGCGCCGCCTGGTGCAAGTCGCAGAGATCGCCTGACAGGACCCCGGGGAGGGGGTTCCGAAGGCCAGAGGGACCGGGGCGAAAGCCCGGGACGAGGACGGGCGCCCATAAGGCGCGCCTGCAACAGTGGAGGAAGACATGAACAAACTGACCCGCCGCACGCTCGGTGCGCTGACCCTGGCTGCCATGGCCACGGGCGCCCTGGCTGACAATTCCAAGGTGGCCATCGGCTTTACGCCCAAGTTCCTGAAAGACGATTTCCAGACCCTGATGCTGCAGCTTTCGCTGAAGGCCTTTGCCGACAAGGGGATGACGGTCGTGGGCTCGCCCGACCCGAATGGCGATATCGCGGCCCAGGTCGATGCGCTGCAAAACCTGATCGCCAATGGCGCCAATGTCATCGTCTTTGCGCCCCTGGACTCGGCCGGCATCGTCCCGGCGGTCAAGCGCGCGAATGAGGCCGGCGCGCTGGTGTTTTCCATCGACGACGCCCCGGCCGGCGGCATGGTCACCGCGACGATCCGCGCCGACAACCTGGATGCGGGCGTGCAGGGCGCCACCGAAATGGCCAAGCGCCTGCAGGGCAAGGAGTGCTGGGCCGCCAAGACCTGCACTGTGCTGGAGCTGCAGGGCGCCCTGACCACGCCCAATGGTCTGGACCGCTCGAAGGGTTTTGCCGATACGATGGCGGCCTTGGCACCGGATGTGAAGGTGATCCAGCGCCCGACCGAATGGACCGCCGACATGGCGGCCGATGCGGCGCAGAACGTGCTGACCCAGACGCCGGACCTTGCGGGGATCTTCATGGCCTCGGAACTCATGGCGACCGCCGTCAATGCGCAGCTGAAGGCCGCCGGACGCGATGCGGCGGTGGGCGATGCGGCCTCGGTCATCCGGGTGGCCATCGACGGCACGCCCCAGGGCCTGCAGCTCATCCGCGACAAGGCCTTGGATGCGACCGTGTCCCAGCCCCTCTCGGCCTATGCCACCAAGACGGCCGAGCTGATCGAGCTCGTCTCGGGCGGCGGCAAGATCGAGCTTGGCCCCCGCGACGATGGCCAGGTCATCGAGACCCCGGTCGGGCCGCAATACCAGCTGAAGGCGACGCTCGTCACGGCGGACAATGTCGATGACGCGGGCCTCTGGGCCAACCAGCTGGCGAAGTAAGCGATGGTCGTGGAACCCAAGGCGCCCATCGTAGAGATGCGCCAGATCACCAAGACCTTCGGTTCCACGCGCGCGCTTCGGGGCGTGGATTTCACCGTGCTCCCCGGTGAGATCCACGCGCTTCTGGGCCGCAATGGCGCGGGGAAATCGACGCTGGTCTCGTGCCTCAGCGGTATCGTGGCGGCCGACAGCGGGCGGGTCCGCATCGGCCAGGCCGATATCATCGCCAATGGCGAGAGCTATGCGGCCGCCCTGCGGGACGAGATCGCCCATGTCCAGCAGACCCCGCGTCTGTTCGATCTGCTGACCGTGGCCGAGAACCTGTTCCTGGAAAACCCCGCCGTGCGCCGGCGCGGCTGGGTCAGTCACCGCCAGATGATCGCCCGCGCGGCCCAGGTTCTGGAGACCTGGGGCATCGAGATCAGCCCGACGGCCTTGGCCGGGCAATTGGGCGCGGGCACGAGGCAGCTTCTGGAGATCATCAAGGCGCTCAATCGCGGCGTTCCGGTGATGATCCTGGATGAACCCACCGCCGCGCTTTCGAATGCCGAAAAGCGCGTGCTGTTCGACCATGTGCGGGCCTTGAAGGCCCAAGGGGTGAGTTTCGTCTATATCTCGCATCACCTGGATGAGGTCTTCGAGATCGCCGACACCGTCACCATCCTGCGCGATGGCCAGACGGTGACGGAACGGGCGGCGGTCAGCAGCCTCGACGTCGAGACCATCGCCGACCTGATGATGGGGCAAAAGACCCAGCGTTCGGTGCGCGAGGATTTCACGGATGCCTCCGCGCCGCCGCTGCTGGAGGCGCGGGGCCTGCGCCTGGGCAAGGGCACGGTCGATTTCCAGGTCCGCAAGGGCGAGATCGTGGCCCTGGCGGGCCCGGTGGGCAGTGGCAAAGAGGATCTGGCCATGATCCTTGCCGGTCACAAGGCGCCTTTGGGGGGCAGGGTCTTTAGCCCCTCGGGCAAGCTGCCGGTGATTGGCCTGGTGCCCACCGACCGCCATGCCTCGGGCTATGTGGGTCTTCTGGGCGTGCGAGAGAATGTGACCCTGGGCGGCCTCGACCTCTTGTCGGGCGGCTTGGGCTTCATCGACCGGGGGCGGGAGGCGGCCCATGTCGGCGACCTTGCACGGCGGACCAATGTGATTGCGGCCTCGCTGGAGCAGCCGGTGGGGCAGCTTTCGGGCGGCAACCAGCAGAAGGTGGTCTTTGCCCGCGCGCTGTGCCGGGATCCGCAGGTCATCGTGGCGCTCAGCCCCACGCGCGGCGTCGATGTCGGCGCCAAGGAACAGCTTTACGGCCTCCTGCGCGATCTTGCGGCCAAGGGCATGGGCGTCGTCGTCGTCTCGGACGAAGAGGACGAAATCTCACAACTCGCCAACCGCGTCGTCATCGTCTTCGAGGAGGAGATCGTGGGCGAACTGGTGGGCGATTACAGCATGAAGGATCTGATCTTGCGGATGGAGGGGGTGGCATGATGGTGCGCGCAGAGAGGTCGCGGTGGCAGGCCTTCGGGCAGGGATTCGTGGCGCATGGCTTCACGATGTATCCGGTGCTTTTGCTTTTGGTCATCGTGGGGGCGGTGGTGGCGCCGCGGTTCCTGTCGACGATCAACCTGATCAACATCCTGGAACAGGTCTCGGTCCTGGGCCTGACCACGATCGGCCTCAGTTTCGTCGTGCTGATCGGGCGGCTGGACCTGTCGCTGGAGGGCATCGTGGGCTTTGCGCCGATGCTGGCGGCGGTGCTGATGGCCTCGGCCTCGGCGGGGGGATATGGGGTCGAGCTGCCGGGCTGGGCGGGGCTTCTGGTGGCCCTGGGCTCGGCGGGCCTCATCGGGTTCTTCAATGGTTTCATGGTGGTGCGGGTGGGGCTGAACCCCTTCATCTCGACCCTGGGGCTTTTGGTTCTGCTGCGCGGCTCGATCCTGATCATTTCGAACGGGCGGTCGATATACTCCCCGGGCGCGGCGCTGACTTACCTCGGTTCGGCCAAGATCGCGGGGCTTCCGGTCTCGGTCCTGGTCTTTCTGGCGGTGGCGGTGCTGGTCGGCTGCATCTTTCAATACCACCGCTATGGCCGCGCGCTTTACGCCATCGGCCGCAATGAAGAGGCCGCGCGGGCGGCGGGCATCGACGTGGACCGAGTGATCTGGTCGGCCTTCGTCTTTGCCGGGCTGCTGGCGGGGCTGGCGGGGGTGCTGATGACCGGGCGCCTGGACAGCGCGGTGACGACGCAGGGCGAAGGCATCATCTTCTCGGCCTTTGCGGCGGCGGTGATCGGAGGCGTCTCGCTTGGCGGCGGCAAGGGGAACATCATCGGCGTGGTCTCGGGCGTCTTGCTGATCGGGGTCATCAACAACCTGCTGACCCTGGCGCAGGTGCCGTCCTTTTACGTCCAGGCCTCGACGGGCGCCGTGATCATCGTGGCGGCCGTGCTGACGACGCTCGCCAGCCGCAGATCCTCGGGCGTCAAGACAAGGACCTGAGGGCGCAAAAGGAACCCCCCGCCGGAGCGATCCGGCGGGGGTTTTGCCTTTCAGGCCAGGAGAGCTGCGACGTAGTCGAGACTGGCCCTCAGGTGCTGCGCCAGGTCGGGGTCGTTCTGGACGGCGGGAGAGAAGGGCTCCATCGAGACGAACCCCTGGTAGTCCGCCGCCTTCAGCGCCTGAAGCTGGGCGATATTGCCCACCCGGTCGCCCGGGAAGATCAGGCCGCGCTGGGGTTCCACCAGGTCACCCGGCGCGCCCGGGTCGGTGATGCCCGACATGTGTGCCAGACCGATATGGGCGGGGAAGAGCCGGTCATCGCCGCAGCGGAAGAACTGGAAGGTGTCATAGCAAAGCTGCCAGGGCCCGCCGACCTCCTCCATCGCAGCCACGGCCATTTCCTGGCGCTTCATGGTGGAATGGGTCATGCCAAGCGGCTCGACATAGCCCGTCACGCCATGGGCTTTCAGGATCGGCGCCAGCCCGGCAAGGCCGTCCCGCAGCTGCGCCTCGGAGCGCGCCTGGTCCCAGCCCTCGGGCACATGGACCGGGCAGAGCACCAGCCCCGGCGCGCCAAGCGCGGCGGCATAGGCGGCCAGCCGCTCGGCCTCCGCCGCGCGCTCGGGCGTCCAGTCGTTGAAACGCTGCAACGCGTTGACAGAGGCCACGACGAGCCCCGCATCCTCCAGCCTTGCGCGGACTTCGGCGGCGGGCGTGCCATCGGCGAATTCCCTTCCCTCGATGTCATTGCGGATTTCCACCGCGCCGACGCCCACTCTCTGGGCCAAAGCGATGAAATCGGCAAGGGAAAGCCCCGGCGCGCAGGTCCGGTTGATCGCGAATTTCATTCAGGCCTCGTAAAGCTGGGGTTTGGCGGGAAGGGTGATGGTCTGGGGCAGGCCCGAGGCCAGCCCCGGGATGATCTGCTCGGCAATCGCCGTGGCCGCATAGCCATCCCAGGCCGAGGCGCCCGCAAGGCTGCCGCTGCGGGCCCCCGCGACGAAAGCATTCATCTGGGCGCGGTAGGCCTCGGCAAAGCGCGGCACCCAGTTCATCGGATAGCCATGGCCATGCGCGCCCGCCCGGTTGGTCAGCACCCGGGTCGGCTGCGCCATGGCAACCGTCCCCGCCCGCCCCACCAATTCCGCATGCACGTGATAGCCGTAAGCCGCATTCATGAAGACCTCGGTCGAGATCAGCACGCCCTTGGCGGTCTGCATCGTCACCAGCATCGGGTCCTGGCCCACCACCCGGGCCTCGGTGATCTCGTCGTCCAAAAGCCAGCGCGAGATGTCGATCTCATGCACCAGAGAGTTGGTGATCGGCATGGCCCCCACGAACCAATCGGGCGCCTGGGCATTGCGGTGGATGTTGTGCAAGAGCGCGGGCTCCCCCACGTCGCAGGCCTTCATCGCGAGATATGCCGGGTCAAAGCGGCGCATATAGCCCACCTGCACCAAGCGGCGGCCCAAGGCGACCTCGGCCTCGACCACGCGCCAGGCCTCGGCCGCCGTGGCACCGAGCGGCTTTTCGCAAAGCACCGGCTTGCCCGCCGCGAGACAGGCCAGCGCGAGATCCGCATGGGTTGCATCGGGCGAGGCGATGACCACCGCATCGACCACCTCGATCATCTCATGCGGGTCGCGGTGGGAGCACTCCCCCACCGGATCGCAGGTGGCGGCCAGATGGGCGCCCCGCACTTCGCCCTGCAAGACCCGCGCGTGATCGGCCCCCATGACGCCGAGGCCGATGACCCCAACCCGCAGGCTCATTTGACGTCGATCCAGCGTTCCTCGCGCGAGGAGGCCTGGATCGTCTCGACCAGCGCTTGGATGCGCAGGCCCTTGCGGAAGTTGAAGGGCTCGGGCGCGCCGCCGATGGCCTGGACATAGCCTGCGACCTCGATGGCCTTGAGGTCGTTGAAGCCGATCTGGTGGCCTGCCGCGACGCAGAAAAGGCCATAGGGCGCGTGATCCGGCGAAGCTTCGATCCGGCGGAAGCCCTGGCGGCCCTTGGGGTCTGCGGTGTTGAAGAAGTTCAACACGTTGAAATGCTCTTGGGAGAAAGCCAGCGCGCCCTTGGTGCCATAGACCTCGAAGTCATGCTGCATCTTGCGACCCGTCGCGATCCAGTTGCCCTCGATGGAACCCGAGGCGCCGTTTTCAAACCGCAGGAAGGCGCGGCCGAGGTCGTCGACCGTCACCGCGCGGCGCCCGCCGCGGCCGTCGGGGCGCTCATGGATCATGGTGACGCAATCGCCCATGACGCGGGTGATCGGGCCGCACAGGAACTCTGCCGTGGCCAAGGCATGAGAGCCGATATCAGCCAGCGCCCCGCCCCCTGCCGGGTCGTGGCGGAAGGTCCAGGGCCCATTGGGGTCGGCCATGTAATCCTCAGCATGGAGCCCGCGATAGCCGCGGATCTCACCGAGCTCTCCGGCCTGGATCATGTCACGCGCGAGCGCCAGCATCGGGTTGCAGAGGTAGTTGAAGCCCACCTGGGTCTTCACCCCCCTGGCCTCGGCGGCGAGGGTCATCTCCAGGGCGTCGGCGGCCAGGGGCGCCAGCGGCTTTTCGCAATAGACATGCTTGCCGGCGGCGATGGCGGCCAAGGACATCTCCTTGTGCAGGGCATTGGGCGCGGTGATCGAGACCACATCGATGGCCGGATCGGCGATGATGCTGCGCCAATCGGCGGTGGCCTGTTCGAAGCCCAGGGCGAGGCGCGCGCGCTCGGAGGCCTCGGGCGTGATATCGGCCACGGTGTGCAGATGCAGATCGAAGGGCAGGTCAAAGACCTTGGGGGCCGAGGTGAAGCCGAAGACATGGGCCTTGCCCATGAAACCCGTGCCGATCAGGCCGATGTTGAGACGCTTTTTCATCAGGATACCTTGTTCACGATCAGCGAGGGGTCGAGCCGCCCCGCAAAGAAATCAAGCACGTTCTGCACCGAGGCCAGGGCCATGCGCTCGGCGCATTCCACGGTCAGGGCGGCATTGTGCGGGGTGAGGATGGCGTTTTCCAAGCCAAAGAGCGGATGATCTTGCGCCGGAGGCTCGGCGTCGAAGACTTCGATCCCGGCGGCGCCAAGGTGACCGGCCAGGGCGCGGGCCAGGGCGGCCTCGTCAATGAGGCCGCCGCGTGCCGTGTTGACGACGACCGCGCCGGGCTTCATCGCGGCAAGCTCGGAGGCGCCCAGGATCACCCGGTCCGCACGCGGCAGGTGCAAGGAGACCGCATCGGCCGCGCGCAGGCCCTCGGTCAGATCGGTGACGCGGGTGGCAAGATCGGGCCAGTCGGTCACATAGGGGTCATAGGCCGCGACCTTCATGCCGAAGGCCCGCGCCATCCCCGCCAGATGCCGCCCGATCCGGCCGAAACCCACGATCAGCAGGGTCTTGCCCGCGACTTCATGGGTCTGCAGCCCGTTCCGCCAGGCCCAGTTGCCCGACCTGGTCGCCCGATCCGCCGCGATAAGCCGGTGGGAGGCCGCGAGGATCAGCATCATCGCATGTTCGGCCACGCCGGCCGAATTCACATCCCCCACGATGCAAAGCGGGATGCCCCGGGCGTTCAGCGCCGCCACATCCACCGCATCATATCCCACGCCATGGCGCGAGACGATCTGCAGCCCCGGCGCCTTGGCAATGGACGCGGCCCCCAGCGGCTGGGTGCGGATCACGATGGCCTCGGCCCGCGGCAGGGCCTCTTGATAGGAGGCCTCGGTGATGGCCTCGACATAATCGAAACTATGGCCCGAGCCTTGCAAGAGCTTCAGCCCAGAAGGGTGCAGCTTTCCGGCCACGAGAAGATGGGGCATCAATAGGCTCCCTTTTCGGTGCGGGCTTCGCCTTGGGTCAGCGCGCGGAAACGCGTCACCGCGGCCCCGGCAGCGGCGGAGAGGAAGCGTGAGTCGCCGCCGACCGTGGTCAGGTCGAAGCCCCAGCCGATGGCTTTGGCGGCATAGTCCGGCGTGCCGCAGTGGAGGCCCGCCCGGATGCCCGCTTTCTTGGCGGCGGCAAGGATGGTTTGGATCGCCTCGACCATCTCGGGCTCTTCGCGGTCGAAGCCGGGGGCGAGGCGGCCTTGCGTCAGGCTTAGCGTCAGGTCGGCCGGGCCGATGTAAAGCCCGTCGAGCCCCGGGGTGGCCGCGATGGCATCGACATTGGCGAAGGCTTCCGCCGTTTCGATCATCGCGAGGCCCAGCATATTGTCATTGGCCTCGCCCGCGTAATTGGCGCCGGCGGCGAAAGACACGCGGGTCGGGCCAAAGCTGCGCTCGCCATGGGGCGGATAGCGCAGGCATTTGACGAAGGTCGCCGCATCGGCCGCGGTGTTCACCATCGGGCAGATGATGCCATAGGCGCCCGCATCCAGCGCCTTCATGATCACCCCGGGCTCGTTCCAGGGCACGCGGGCCATGAGCACGGCTCCGCTCGCCCGCATCGCCTGGAACATCGGCAGCACGGCGCTGTAATCCAGCGCGCCATGCTGCATGTCGATGGTGATGCTATCAAACCCCTGCGCCGCCATGATCTCGGCGGTGAAGGGGTTGCCGATGCTGCACCAGCCGTTGATGGCGGGTTTCCCCTCGGCCCAAAGGGATTTCAAACGGTTCGCGATCATGCCCACACCACCTGGCTGGATTTCACGTCGAGGTAATCCCGGATGCCCTCGGCGCCGCCCTCTCGCCCCATGCCGGAGTGGTTGGTGCCGCCGAAGGGCGCCTCCGAGGCTGCCATGGCGAAGGAGTTGATCCCCACCATCCCGGCCTTCAGCGCCGCCACCGTGCGCCGTGCCCGCCCGGGGTTCGAGGTGAAGGCATAGGCCGACAGCCCCATGTCGCAGGCATTGGCGCGCCCAAGCACCTCGGCCTCGTCGCGGAAGCGGGTGATGGCGGCGATGGGGCCGAAGTTCTCCTCGGCCATCACGGCCATGTCATCGGTGCAATCGGCCAAGACGGTGGGCAGGTAGAAATGGCCCGCGTTGAAGCCCGCCCTTGCGCCGCCCGTCACCAGACGCGCGCCTGCGGAGAGCGCGCCTGCGGTGATCTTCTCCATCTCGTCCAGGCGGCCTGCGTTGATCAAGGGCCCCATGCCCACCGTTGGGTCAAGCCCGTCGCCCAGCTTGATCGCCTCGGCCCGCGCCTTGAAGCCCGCGACGAAGGCGTCATGCAGGCTTTCATGGACATAGAACCGGTCGCCCGTCACGCAGACCTGACCGGCATTGGCGAATTTGGTGGGGACGGTGACATTCAGGCAGGCCTCGAGGTCGGCATCGTCATAGATGATGACCGGGGCATTGCCGCCGAGCTCCATCGAGACCTTCTTCAGCGTCGAGGCCGCGTCGCGGATCATCTGCTGACCCACGCGGGTAGAGCCGGTCAGAGAGACCTTGCGGACGCGCTTGTCCGCCATGATCGGCGCATAGGTGGCCTGCGTCGGCCCCACGACCAGCCCCAAGGCCCCTTCCGGCAGCCCCCCTGCCCGGCAGCAATCGACCATGACCATGGCCACGCCCGGCGTCTGGGAGGAGGGCCGGACGATGACGGAACAGCCCGCCGCCAAGGCCGGCGCGACCTTGCGGGCGATCAGCGCCGCCGGGAAGTTCCAGGCGGTGAAGGCGGCCACGATCCCAACCGGCTCGTGGTGGATCTCGAAGCGGCCACCCGGCACGCGGGATTCGACGATGCGGCCATAGATCCGGCGGGCCTCCTCGGCATACCAGCGGAACTGGTCGATGGAGAGCCCCCATTCCCGCCCCGCCTGGGCAATCGGCTTGCCGGTTTCGAGGCTGATCATCCGCGCGGCCTCATCGGTGCGGCGGGTCATCTCGTCGGCAATCTTGTGCAGCGCGTCGGCGCGGGAGAAGGCCGGGGTGGCAGCCCAGGCCTTCAAACCCCGGGCGGCCGCGTCGATGGCGGCCTCGGTGTCAGACACACCCGCCTGGGGGCAATCCCCCAGGGGCTTCTCGCTGACCGGGGAAAAGACCGGGGCGGTTTCGGCCCCCTGGACCCAGGCGCCGCCGATGAACAATCCGAAAGAGCCATACATCACAGCACCTCGGAGACTTGAACGGCACGGCCCTCGGTGGCCGAGAGAAGCGCGGCCTCGGCCAGGACCAGGGCCTGGACCCCATCCTCGAACCCCACCTCCGGCGCAGAGCCGCTTTCGATGGCGGTGACGAAAGCGTCGATCTCGGCGTCGAAAGCCTCGCGGTAGCGCTCGATGAAGAAATCCAGCAGGGGTGCCGCGGCATCGGTCGTGGCGGCCCCGGTCAGGCGCATGGCATGGGGGCGGCGGTTTTCCGAAATCGCCATGCCGGCCGAACCAAAGGCCTCGACCCGCTGGTCATAGCCATAGACCGCGCGGCGCGAATTGCCGATCACCGCCTGTTTGCCCGAAGCGGTGGTCAAGACCACGGTGACCGTGTCGAAATCGCCCAAGGCCGCCATCAGATCGGGCCCCACCAGCCGCGAGCCGGTGGCGAAGACCGTTGTGATCTCCTCGCCCAAGATAAAGCGGGCCATGTCGAAGTCGTGGATCGTCATGTCGCGGAAGATCCCGCCCGAGGCGCGCAGATAGGCCTCGGGTGCCAGCCCCGGATCGCGGGAGGTGATGGTGACCTGATGGACCTCTCCGATCTGGCCCGCCTGAATGGCCAGACGCACGGCGCGGTGGCCGGGGTCGAAGCGGCGCACGAAGCCGAGTTGCACGGGCAGGGTATTGCCCTTGATCCGCTCGGCGCAGGTCTTCACCCGGGCCAGCGACAGGTCGATGGGCTTTTCGCAGAGCACCGGCTTGCCTGCGGCCAGGCAGGCCTCGAGGAGGTCGGCATGGGTGTCGGTCGCCGTGGCGATCAGCACGGCATCGACGCCCGGATCGGCCAGGCATTCCTCCACCGAGGCGAAAACCCGCGCCCCCGTGGTCTTGGCCACCCCAAGGGCGGCCGGCGCATGGATGTCATAGACACCCGCCAGGGCCGCGCGCGGATGGGCGGCGATATTGGCCGCGTGCATCACACCGATGCGGCCGCAGCCCAGAACGGCGATACGGATCATGTGGTTCCCCCTCTGTGCCCCGAGCCGATGGCGGGGGCAGATTCCTTGCAACAATATTCATTGCTTCCATTGCCTATTGTCAATGGTCAATGCAATCCCCTATGCTGAAGCCGCGAATCCGAGGAGGGGAAGATGGCAAGACTGACGATGGCGCAGGCTCTGGTGCGCTGGCTTTGTGCGCAGATGACCGAGATCGAAGGGCAGCGCGTGCCGCTGTTCGCCGGGGTCTTCGGGATTTTCGGCCATGGCAATGTGACCTGCCTGTCCGAGGCCTTGGAGGCCGTGCAGGACCAGCTTCCGACCTGGCGCGGGCAGAATGAGCAGTCCATGGCCCTGGCCGCCATCGGCTTTGCCAAGGCCAAGCGGCGGCGGCAGATCATGGTGGCCACTTCCTCCATCGGGCCGGGCGCCTTGAACATGGTGACGGCGGCGGGGACGGCCCATGCCAACCGCCTGCCTTTGCTCTTGATCGCGGGGGATACCTTCACCAACCGCCTGCCTGATCCGGTGCTGCAGCAGGTCGAGCATTACAACGACCCGACGATCACCGTGAACGACGCCTTCAAGGCGGTGACGCGCTATTGGGACCGCATCACCCATCCGGCGCAATTGCTGCAAAGCTTGCCCCAGGCGGTCGGCGCCATGCTGGACCCGGCCGATTGCGGCCCGGCCTTCATCGCTTTGCCGCAGGACATCCAGGAGATTGCCTTCGACTACCCCGAGGCCTTCTTTGAACCGCGCGTCTGGCGCATCCCCCGCCCCCGCCCCGACCGTGACGCCCTGGCCGAGGCGGCGGCTTTGCTGAAGACCGCCAAGAAGCCCCTGATCATCTCGGGCGGCGGCGTGCGCTATTCCGGCGCCGAAGAGGCCTTGCGCGCCTTTGCCGTCAAGCGTGGCATCCCCGTGGTCGAGACCATCGCGGGCAAGGGCGGCTTGACCCATGACGACGCGGCCCATTGCGGGCCGATCGGGATCATCGGCTCGACCTCGGCCAATGCCCTGGCCGAGGAGGCGGATGTGATCCTGGCCCTCGGCACAAGGTTGCAGGATTTCACCACCGGCTCCTGGACCGCCTTTGCCCAGGATGCCCGCTTCATCGCCATCAATGCCGCGCGGTTCGATGCCTTGAAGCACCGCGCGCTGCCCGTGGTCTGCGACGCCTTGGAGGGTCTGACGGAACTGGACGCCGCCCTGGGCGATTGGCGGGTGGAGCATCTGGCCCGCGGCAAGGCGCTCTTCGCCGAATGGAATGCGCTTTTGGACAGCCACCAGGCGCCCACCAATGCCCCGGTGCCGACCTATGCCCAGGTCGTGAATGTGGTGAATGCCTTCGCCGCCCCCAATGACACGCTGATCGCCGCGGCGGGCGGCATCCCGGGCGAGGTCGCCAAGGGCTGGCGGGTGAAGTCTCCCAACACCTTCGACCTGGAATTCGGCTTCTCTTGCATGGGCTATGAGATCGCGGCCGGTTGGGGTTGTGCGATGGCCCAGGAGGGCCCCGGGAGCCTGGGGGGAACGCCCATCGTCATGCTGGGCGACGGGACCTATATGATGATGAACTCGGACATCTATTCGACGGTGCTTTCGGGTCACAAGATGATCGTGGTGGTCTGCGACAATGGCGGTTACGCGGTGATCTCGCGTCTGCAGCAATTCAAGGGCGTGCCGGGGTTCAACAACCTCTTGCAAGATTGCCGGATCACCGACAAGGCGAACCCGCTGCATGTCGATTTCGCGGCCCATGCGGCCTCGATGGGGGCTTTGTCGCGCAAAGTGGAAAGCCTGGCCGACCTGGCCGAGGCGCTCGACTGGGCGCGGGGCAATGACCGGACCACGGTGATTGCGATCACCACGGATGCCTATTCCTGGGTCCCCGGGGATGCCGATTGGGACGTGGGCGTCCCCGAAGTGTCCAACCGCGAAAGCGTCCAGAAGGCGCGCGAGGCCCAGATCGCCATCCGCGCCAAGCAACGTATCGGAGTCTAATATGAAAGCGAAACTGGGCATTGCCCCCATCGCCTGGTGGAATGACGACCTGGCCGAACTCTCGGACGATGTGTCCCTGGAGGAGTGCCTGCGCCAGGCCTCCGTCGCGGGCTTTACCGGGATGGAGACCGGGCGGCGCTTTCCGATGGATATGGCCGAACTGGGTCCGATCCTGGCGCGGCATGGGATTTCCGTCTGCGGCGGCTGGTTCTCGGGGCTGCTCTTGGATGGCGATATCGAGGTCGAAAAGGACCGCATCGCCGCGCAGCATGCCTTCTTCAAGGCGGCGGGGGCTCCTTGCATCGTCTATGGCGAGACGGCGCGCTCGGTCCAGGGCGTGAAATCCGCGCCCCTGGCCACGAAACCCAAGCTCACCGAGGCCGAGATTGCGACCTACGGCCGCAAGATCTCTGACTTCGCCGACTGGTGCGCCGGGAATGGCATGCCGATCTCCTATCACCACCACATGGCGGCGGCGATCGAGACGGAAGAGGAGCTGGATTTGCTTATGAAGCACTCCACCGTGCCGCTTCTCTTCGATGCGGGCCATATGGCCTTTGCGGGTGGAAATAATCTGCGGGTGATCGAGAACCACCACAAGCGCATCACCCATGTCCATACCAAGGACATCCGCCAGGCCGTGGTGGATGGGCTGGACCGGAGCCGGGAGTCTTTCCTCGATGCTGTCGTGAAGGGGGCCTTCACCGTGCCGGGTGATGGGTCCTTGGACTTCGAGGTTTTGGTCAAGGCGCTCGCCGCCAAGGGCTATGAGGGCTGGTTCGTCGTCGAGGCAGAGCAGGACCCGAAGGTCTCTCCGCCCTTGGAGATGGCCAAGAAGGGCCACAAGGAGCTGCTGCGGGTCATGGCGGCGGCGGGCTACGAGGTGGCCAAATGAACCGGATGGACGGCAAGGTCTGCGTCGTCACCGGGGCCACGCAGGGCCTGGGGGCTGCGATTGCGCGGCGGCTGGCCGCGGCGGGGGCCAAGGGGATCGTGGTCACGGGGCGCAATGCCGAGCGCGGCGCCCTGGTGGCGCGCCACATCGCCGAGGCGCATGGGATTTGGGCGCATTTCGTCCAGGCCGATTTCGGGAATGTGGAGGATTGCCGCAAGGTCGTGGCCGAGACCGACCGGCTCTTCGGCCGGCTCGATGTGCTGGTGAACGCGGGCGCCTCGACCGCGCGGGGGACCATCGTGGACACCTCGCCTGAGACCTTTGACGCGCTTTTCGCCACCAATGTGCGCGGGCCCTATTTCCTGATGCAGGAGGCGATCCGGCTGATGATCGCCAAGGACATCCAGGGCGCGATCTGCAACATCGGCTCGATCAGCGCGCTGGCGGGGCAGCCCTTCATCAACGCCTATTGCGCGTCGAAAGGGGCGCTGACGACCCTGACCGCCAACACCGCCTTCTCCGTCCTCGCCAACCGCATCCGGGTCAACCAGCTGAACGTCGGCTGGATGGCGTCCGACAACGAACGCGGGCTGCAAGAGGCACAGGACCCCGATTGGGAGGCCAAGGCAGCCGCAAAATTGCCCTTCGGCCGCCTGGTCGATCCCGAGGAGGCCGCGCGGGCGGTCAACTTCCTCGTCTCGGACGACGCGGGCCTGATGACCGGCGCCATCGTGAATTTCGACCAATCGGTCTGGGGTGCCGTCGCGGGCGGCATGCCCACGCCGGATGGACCTTTGCGGCTGTAACCCCGCTCCCATGGGAGGCCGCATCGAGGGGGGCGGGATGGAGCAGCCGTCCCGCCCCTTTCCATGCGGGCCCAGACCCGGGGTTTACCCCGGGCTACGCTGTCGAAACAGAGCGACCTTGCCGGAAGGGTGCGCGCGTGTCACTGGCGTAGCCCGGGGTACACCCCGGGTTACCGGCCAATTCTTACGGACCAGTCACCACCGGGATGCGCGGCTTCTCGCCCTGTTGCAGGCCGGCCATCGCCACGCACAGCGCCTGCGCGAGGCACATCGGCGCGGCCAGGCTGCGGGAGAAGGTGTATTCGTGCTCGGGCACCGCAAAAAGCACCCGGGCGGATTTCGCCAAAGGAGATAGCGTCGAGTCGGAAATCGCCACCACGGGCACGCCCCGGGCGGCGGTCTCTTCGACCACGTTCACCACCTCGGTCGCATAGAACCGGAAGCTGACGGCGAAGAGCAGGTCACTGGGACGCGCCACCTTGGCCATATGGGTGGCCAGCCCCCCGCCCGTGTCCAGAAGCACCGTCCGCTTGCCCAGCATGGTCAGGACATAGCGCAAGAGCTCCACCACCGGGGCCGAGCGCAGCTGGCCCGCCAGGTAGATCGTATCGGCCGCCTCCATCAGGGCCGCCGCCGCTTCGATATCCGCCGCGCTGGTATTGGCCAAAAGATCCTGCAACGAGGCCATGTCACGCACCACGAGGTCGCGCAGATGGCCGATGCCGCCCTCGGTCGCGCCCAGCTCATGCTCCAGCGCCTTGATGCGGGCGTCAAAGCCCGGGGCGGCGGTGGAGAGGCGGCGCTGGAAGACCGTCTGCATCTCCTTGAAGCCCTTGTACCCCAGCGTCTGCGCGTAACGCACGAAGCCCGAGGCATGGATGCCGCATTTCTCGCCGATGGCATTGACCGACATGACCGCCACGTCATTGGGGTTCTGCGTCAGGAACAGCGCGATCTTCTGATAGCTTTTCGACGTGTTCTCATAGCGGTCATGGATCAGACGGATCAGGTCTTCATAGGTCTCGGGCGGGCGGTAGTCGGACATGGGCCTCTCCTTTGGGCGTCAGACTAGGGCCCGGGCGCCGCCCGCGCAAGCATTGGACGTTGCGAAGCGGAAAACAGTGTTGGCAATGACCATTGCGTGAGATTGAAATTGACAAAGATTGCGAATCTGCATCTTATGAAGCCCGGCGAATACGCCCGCTGGCCCGGGAAGCCAGCATTCCAAGGGAGGAATACCAATGATGAAGTCCATTCTGCTGGCCACCGTTGCGGTGGCCGGGCTGGCAACGACTGTCCAAGCGGCCGACCTTTCGGTCTGCGTCAGCTGGTCGAACTTCCGCGAAGAGCGCTGGAAGACCGACGAAGCCGCCATCAAGGGCGCGCTGGATGCTGCGGGCGCCAAGTATGTCTCGGCCGATGCCCAGACCTCGGCCACCAAGCAATTGGCCGATATCGAGGGCATGATCACCCAAGGGTGCTCGGCGCTGATCATCCTGGCGCAGGACTCGGCCTCGATCGGGCCGGCCCTGGATGCCGCAGCCGATGCGGGCATCCCGGTTGTGGGCTATGACCGCATGATCGACGATCCGCGCGCCTTCTACCTGACCTTCGACAACGTGGAGGTTGGCCGCATGCAGGCCCGCGCCGTGCTGGAGGCCATGCCCAAGGGCCGCTATGTCATGATCAAGGGCTCGCCCGTCGATCCGAACGCCGACTTCCTGCGCGGCGGCCAGCAAGAGGTTTTGCAGGCGGCCATCGATGCGGGCGACATCACCATCGTGGGCGAGGCCTATACCGACGACTGGCAGCCCGCCAATGCCCAGAAGAACATGGAGCAGATCCTGACCGAGACCAACAACGGCGTCGATGCCGTGGTGGCCTCGAACGACGGGACCGCGGGCGGCGTCGTGGCGGCGCTGACGGCGCAGGGCCTGGCGGGGATGCCGGTCTCGGGCCAGGATGGCGACATGGCGGCGCTGAACCGCGTGGCGCTTGGCACGCAGACCGTCTCGGTCTGGAAGGACAGCCGCGCCTTGGGCAAGGCCGCCGGTGAAATCGCCGTGGCCCTGGCTTCGGGCACCGCGATGGACAAGATCGAAGGCTCGGCCGTCTTCAAGTCGCCCGGCGGCAAGGACCTGAACTCGGTGCTTCTGAAGCCGGTTCCGATCACCAAGGACAACCTGAACGTCGTCCTGGATGCGGGCTGGATCACCAAGGACCTGCTTTGCCAGGGCGGCGCGACCGTCGAGGTCTGCAAGTAAACCCTTCGGACAGAACAGGCGCCGTCCCCCCGGGGGCGGCGCCCTTTTTGCAAGGACAAGACCATGAGCGATGCAACCCGCCGCAGCCTTGCCGACACGCTGGAACTGGACAAGCGCCTCTTTGGCATGATCATCGCCTTTGCGGTGCTCTGCCTGGTGTTTCAATTCCAGACCGGAGGCACGTTCCTTTCGGCACGCAATATCTTCAACATTTCGGTGCAGACGGTCTCCGTGGGCATCATGGCGACGGGGATGGTCTTCGTCATCGTCTCGCGCAATATCGACCTCTCGGTGGGTTCGGTGCTGGCAACCTGCTCGGCCCTGATGGGGATGCTGCAGACCCAGTGGCTGGTGCCGGTGACCGGGCTTGGGACCGGGACGACGCTGGTCGTCTCCATCCTCTTGGGGCTGGGCGTGGGCACGGCGATGGGGGCGGCCACGGGCTGGATGGTGGGCTATCAGCGCATCCCCTCCTTCATCGTGACGCTGGGGGGCTTGCTGATCTGGCGCAACGTCGCCTGGTACACGACCAACGGCCAATCGGTCGCGCTGCGCGACCCAAGGCTTTTGGCCTTCGGCGGGACCGAGGGCGTCATGGGGCCGGAGTGGAGCTGGGTCCTGGGCGGCCTTGCCACCCTGGCCGCAGCCGCAGCCGTGATCGCGGCGCGGCGTGGCAAGATGCGGCATGGCTTCCTG
The DNA here is from genome assembly GCF_009925085.1 of Stagnihabitans tardus. Taxonomy (GTDB): domain Bacteria; phylum Pseudomonadota; class Alphaproteobacteria; order Rhodobacterales; family Rhodobacteraceae; genus Stagnihabitans; species Stagnihabitans tardus. Next base: position 23,435 of record NZ_JAABNR010000021.1, read on the forward strand.
GTCAAGCCCGTCTGGGCCGAGGGCCTGCTGGTTGCCATGATCGCCGGCGGCATCCTGGGCTTCGTGGCGCTCGTGAATTCCTATGAAATCCCGGTGGGCAAGCTCAAGCGCATGTTCGAGGCGCAGGGCATGGACGTCCCCGAGGGCTATGTCGCCTATCACGGCTTGCCGATCTCGGTGCTGATCCTGGTGGCGGTGGCGGTGGCCATGACGGTGATCGCCCGCAAGACAAGGCTGGGGCGCTATATCTATGCCATCGGCGGAAACCCGGATGCGGCCGAGCTTTCGGGGATCAACACCCGGATGATGACGGTCAAGATCTTTGCGCTGATGGGGTTCCTTTGCGGGCTTGCGGCTTTGGTGGCCCAGGCGCGGTTGCAAAGCCATGGCAATGACATCGGCACCTTGGATGAACTCAAGGTCATCGCCGCCGCCGTCATCGGGGGCACGGCCCTGGCCGGTGGGGTCGGCACGATCTATGGCGCGCTTCTGGGCGCCTTGGTCATGCAATCGCTGCAATCGGGCATGGCCATGATCGGGGTGGACACGCCCTTTCAGAACATCGTCGTCGGAGGCGTGCTGATCATCGCCGTCTGGATCGACATCTTCTACCGCAAGCGCATGGGGGAACGCACATGACACCGCTTCTGGAGATGCGCGACATCTCGATTTCCTTCGGTGGCATCAAGGCGGTGGATCACGTCACCATCGACCTGCGTCCGGGCGAGGTCGTGGGGCTTCTGGGCCACAACGGCGCGGGCAAGTCGACGCTGATCAAGTGCCTCTCGGGCGCCTACCAGGCCGACCAGGGCCAGATCCTGATCGAGGGGCGGCCGGTGACCATCCAGAACCCTCGCGACGCCCGCGCCTTCAACATCGAGACGATCTACCAGACCCTGGCACTCTCGGACAACTTGGACGCCTCGGCCAACCTGTTCCTGGGGCGCGAGATGCTGACGCCCCTGGGCTTCATGGACGACGCGCGGATGGAGGCCGAGACCCGCCGCATCATGGGTCGCCTGAACCCGAACTTCCGCAAGTTCAACGTGCCGGTCTCGGCGCTGTCGGGCGGGCAGCGGCAATCGGTGGCCATCGCAAGGGCGGTCTATTTCAACGCCAAGATCCTGATCATGGACGAGCCCACGGCCGCCCTTGGCCCGCACGAGACCCAGATGGTGGCGGAGCTGATCCAGGAGCTGAAGGCGCAAGGCCTGGGGATCATCCTGATCGAGCACGACATCCACAATGTGATGAAGCTCTGCGACCGAGCCTCGGTGATGAAGAACGGGCAACTGGTCGGCACGGTCAAGGTCGACGAGGTGACCGACGAGGAGATCCTGGCCATGATCATTCTCGGCAAGAAACCGGTGCGCGCATGATCCGTTATGCCGTCATCGGCGCGGGCTGGATCGCGCAAGAGGCCTTCCTGCCCGGCGTTCCTGCCACCGGCAATTCCCGCGTGCAGGCCCTGGTCTCCGGCCATCCCCGCGCGCGGGAGCTCGCGGATTTCCACGCCATCCCCGAGGTCCTGGGCTATGGCGACTACGACGCCCTGGTGGCCTCTGACCGGATCGACGCGGTCTATATCGCCCTGCCGAACTCGATGCATGCCGATTACGCGATTCGGGCCTTGCGGGCGGGCAAGCATGTCCTGGTGGAAAAGCCGCTGGCCACGACGCTGGAGGAAAGCCGCGCCATGATCGCGGCCGCCGAGGCCTCGGGGCGGTTCCTGATGACCGCCTACCGGCTGCACAACGAGCCCGGGACGCTGGCCGCGCTTGAGGCGATCAGGGCGGGCAAGATCGGCCAGCCGGTACATTTCACCTCTGCCTTCGGCTTCCAAAGCGCGATTGGCAACCACCGTTTGCAAGCCAGCTACTGGGGCGGGCCCTTGCAAGACATCGGCGTCTATTGCCTGAACGCCGCCCGCCATGTCTTTGGCGCGGAGCCCCTGGCGGTTCAGGCCATGGCCTCCCGCCCGCCACAGGACCCCCGTTTCACCGAGATCGACGCTCATGTCGCCGTCACCCTGCGTTTCCCGCAAGGCCTGGCGCAGTTCTTCTGCTCCTTCGGCACGGAAGGCGTCGAATACTGCCGCGTCCTCGGCACCCAGGGCGAGCTGATCCTTGACCCCGCCTTCCGCTTCGAGAACGCCATGTCGCTGCGGCTGCGGCAGGGGGACCGCGTCACGGTCACCGATTTCCCGGCGGTGGATCACTTCGCGGGGCAGTTGGCCTATTTCTCGGACTGCATCGCGGCGGGGACCGCGCCCGAAGCCGACGGCGCGGAAGGCCTGGCCGATATGGTGGCACTTCTCGCCATCGAAGAGGCGATCCGGACAGGTGCCACCGTGGCGCTGGATCTCCCCCCGCGCCCCCGACACCCCGATGCGACGATGGAACGCCGCTTCGCGCCCACCACGCATCGGCTGTTGTTGTAACCCCGGCTGACGGCTGGAGGCTTCTCCTGCAAGGTCAGCCGTGCCTTTGCCCCTGGGCGGTCGATGCGGCCTCCGCCGCCTTTCCCGCCTTGTCGCCGACGCGTAGCAGGCTCCTGAATGCTTCTCCAGAGCGGGGACCAATGACTGGACCAGGCAGGGCTTGCAAAAGCCGTGCCTGGAGGCCGCCAACCTCGAAACGTCCCGTCCCGCGCCAAAGGTAGAGCGCCGAGGCGAAAACGGTCGGTCGGTTTCGGGGACCTGCACGGGCACCGCAGCGAGGGTCGGCCAAAGCCGCCCCAGGTCCCGTTCGGAACAGGCAAGCGATCGTTCCCCAAGACCCTCGAGCCGTCGAACGACTGCTTTCCCTTGGCTCTCGAAAGATCACTTCGGGCGACGACCGTCAGCAATGGGCCGGGCACGCCGACCATGCGTGGATGGTCGCAAGGGGCGGAAAGCAGTCGTTCCAGACTGCAAGTCTTGTCTCTCCGTTCAACCCATCCTGCGGAAAGCCAGGGACATCGCGATCTGGCCAACGGCCAGGGCCAGAATGCCCGCGACCAAGACGGGTGCAGTTGATGAGACAACCGGCGCAGCGGCGGCAATCAAGGCAGCAAGAAAGTAGGGCCAACCCGAGGAAAGCGAGCGGCCGTGGGTGGCAAAGGACACAAGGGTGACCCCGGTCATAGCGCATGCCGCCCCCAGGGCAAACACCCATGGCGCGGGCCCTGCCAGGTCGATGTGATGGGCAAGATAGACCGTCCCAGCCCCGAGGCTTGCGATTCCGAGATAGAGCGGAATGTGGCCGTAAGCCCAGAGCCGCAGGCTCCGCCCGGCAGCGGCATCTGCGATGTGCCGTTCGGCATTGCCGCGGGCGCGGCGGAAGTAGCCTATCCAGTAAAGAAAGCCCAAGCCCGCCCCCATCAGCGCCACGGCAAGGGTGTCGCCGTGCAATTCGGGCCCGTGGTCAAGGGCATGGACCGCGGCGGCGGCGGTCTCGCCCAGGAGGATGATGGTGAAGAGGCCAAACCTTTCGGGTAAATGCTCCGGGTGTGGCGGCGCGTGATGGGTCTCACGCGCCACAAGGAAGGGCGTCGCGACGTCGATCAACAGGGCCAGCGCCCAGAGCGTCTGGCGCGTCGCAGGCTCGGTCCAGATCGACCCGGCCCAGAGCAGGGCCTGCCCCCCGTAAGTCGCGCCGTAGAGCGTGCAAAGACGCGACAGCCCGGGCCTGCGGATCTCGCGCAGGTAGCCCAGCATCAGCAAGGCCTTGAACCCGGCCACGCCCCCGGCAAAGGCCCAGGCGCGGGCCTCGAAGGCGTCGCCGGCCCCATGGGCGATGAACACGACGGCAAGGATCTGGGCAAAGCCGATCGCCCATTGGTCCGGACGGTCCTCGTCAAAGCGGCTGGCATGGAAGGTGTGCCCCAGCCAGAGCCACCAGAGGACAAGGAACAGAAACCCGAACTCTGCCAGGCCCGCCCAGTCGTAGTGATGCGACAGCGCACCGCCAAGGGCTGCCACCGCGACCACGAAGACCAGGTCGAAGAACAGTTCGAACCAGCTGGCTTTGCGGCCTTCGGCATGGGTCAGGACAGCAGTCTGCGGGGGGTGGTTCATGATGGCTCCCAAGGATGTGGAGAGGCCGGGCCGGGCGCCTTTGACCCGGCCCGGTGCGTTCAACGGCCCAGCGTCTGGACGACCAGTTCAGCCGCCGCCCCGCCCGAGAACTGCTGCTGGCCGGTGATCAAGTTGCGATCGCGCAGCGCAAAGGCCTTGAACATCGAATTCACCACGAAGTTGGTGCTTTCGAGCTTCTTCGCCTCTTCCTCGATCCAGAAGGGCTGAATCTTCTGGCCCACCCAGGCGTCGGCGAAGGCCTCTTCGCTGTTGGCGAAACCGGTCCAGGTCTTGCCCTTGACCAGCAGGTCGCCGTTAGACAGCCGCGTTCTCAGCAGGATGCAGGTGCCGTGGCAGACGATCGAGACGATCTTGCCCGCCTCATAGGCGCGGGCCACGAAGGCATGCAGCGCGGTGTCGTCGATCATGGTGACCATGGGCGACTGCCCCCCGGCCAGGAAGACCACGTCATAAGCCGTCGGGTCCACCTCGGCGATGGATTTCGTGCCTTTCAGGAGGGCCGCATGGGTGGCCGACTTCTTGAAACCAAGAGAAATCAGGTCATGCGCGGAATAGCCCGACGGGTCTTCGGGGTCCGAAAACCCGTCGGCCACCAGATCGCCGCCCTTGGGGCTGACGATCTCGATCTCGTAGCCGGCTTCCGAAAAGGTCCAGTAGGGATGGGTCAGCTCCGCCCACCAGAAGCCCACGGGCCAGCCGGTGGTGGGAGAGGTGCCGGGGTTGGCGGCGATCATCAGGACTTTTTTCTTGGTATGCACGTCGATGGAGGCAGACATTGTCTCGTCCTTTCAGAGGGTTTTCGATTTCGGATAGATGAAGCGGGCGATCAGCGGCGTCAGGCGGGGCATGATGACGTAAGTCATCAGCCCGACCTGGATGCAGACCGTCACAAGCACCCGAAGCGGCAGCGGCCAGGCGATCATCAGCGGCCCCAGGATCAGGTTCAGTGCCAGCACCAGCGTGAAGACCACCGCGATCAGAACCAGCGCCATGCGGTGCGGGCTCGGTTGCGGGACCTTCGTGCCGGGGGGAGGGTCGAACCAGAACTCAAGGCCGGTCAGCCGCTCCCAAGCCGCATCGGCGGCAAAGAGCGGCGCGGCATCGGCCAGCATTGCGGCCCGGAAGTCCGACCGCTCGAAAGCGTCAAGATGGTCCATGCTGTCAAAGCGAAAGACGCTGCGATAGGCGCCCCCGGGGGTGGCAGGGCGGTGGAACTCGGCCCCCAGATAGCCCTTGAACTGCGCAGCCGCCCCGTGCGTCAGGCGTTCCAGCCAGGCCTCATAATCCGTCTCGCGCCCGGGCCTGACCCTGCGGCGCACGACGATGGTGACCGGACCCGTCATGACGCCACCTTGGGCAGGTCGTACCAGTCGGGCTTCGACGGCTCCCACAGGTTCTTGATGATCCGTCGGCCCGTCGGCCCGTTGATCAGCCCGGCCGAGACCAGCCAGCGTCCGGCGGCGGTGATCTCTTTGACCACCCGCGCACCGCAGGTCCCGCAAAAAGCCCGGCGCGAGGCCTCGGAGGATTGATACCAGACCAGCGCCTCCTCTCCTGTCACGGTCATGTCGGAACGGGAGGCGGCGACGAAGGCGTTGAAATTGCCATGCATCTTTTGGCAGTCGCCGCAATGGCAGGCCAAAACCCCGGCCGCGCTGGCGGGCATCGTGATGTGAACCTTGCCGCAGTGGCAGGAGGCGGTCAGGATGTCGGTCATTGCTCAGCCCTCCACCGCCGAAAAGGCCCAGTTGCGGCCCTTGGCCCGGAACAGGGCCTGGTTGATCCAGACCATGGCGAAGGGCTCCAGCAGGCGGGCCTTGGTCAGGTCGCCCGCGTCCAGCGACGCAAAGCCGAGGTCGGTCAGAAGTTCCGCCACCTGCGCCTTCGCGCCCGCATCGTTTCAGGCCATGAACATGACCGGGCGCAGAGGCAAATGGGCGTTCCGGGCCATGATCTCGGCCCCCACCTGGTTCAGGGTCTTGACCACATTCGCCTGGGGAAGCCAGCCCTGCACGATCTCGCCGCCCGAGGTCTTGTGCCCGACCGTCAGGCCCAGGGCGCCGTCGATCATCCCCAGCGGGTTCATGCAGTCGATGACGGTCTTTCCTTCCAGCGACCCCAGGGCCTTGACGGCGCCTTCGGCCACGCCCCAGGGCAGGGCCAGGATGATGACATCGGCGGCCTCGGCGGCGTCAGCCGGCAGCATCGGCCTGGCGTCGGTCTCGGAGGCCAGCGCGACGACCTCGGCCGCCTGCGGATCGCGCGCACCAAGGCCTATGGCATGGCCACGGCCCCTCAGTCCCCTGGCGATGGCAGAGCCGACCTTTCCGGTGCCGATGATCGCGACGCGCATCCCACTTTCTCCTTGCTTCATTCTGCGCATCCGAGATATGCGGCAAATGAAAGAATTGATAATGAATAAGCATCATGTCTGAGTTAAGCACATCAGAACTCCGCCGCCTGGACCTGACCTTGCTCCTGGTCTTTCTGGGGCTGGTGCGGCACCGCAAGGCGCTGGATGTGGCGGCCGAACTGGGCCTCACCCAGTCGGCCATCAGCCAGTCGCTGAAGCGGCTGCGTGACATCTTCGGGGATGAGCTTTTCCTGCGTCGTCCGCATGGGATGGAGCCCACGGCCACCGCACTTGCCCTTGAGGCGCCAGTTGCCGCAGCCGTCGATGCCCTGCGGGGCGCGCTGGGGGCCGCGCGGGATTTCGACGCCGCCACGGCGACGGGCCTTGTCCGCATCGCAGCGCTCGATGCCGAACAGGCCGTCCTGATCCCGCCCCTTGCAGCGCGGCTGCGTCAGCTCGCCCCCGGACTAACCCTGTCGGTCCTGCCGCTGGGGCGTGGAGCCGCCATGGACGCCCTGTCGGAAGGCCGGGCCGATCTGGTGCTGGGCTTCGTCTGGGAACTGCCGGAAATGGTTTCCGGCAAGACAATCTACGAGGAATCCTTCCTGGTCGCGGGCCGGCCTGAAGCCCTGCCAAAGGCGCCGGACATCAGCATCGATGCCTACTGCGCCGCCGACCATGTGCTGATTTCACCCGGAGGCGACCTGCGAGGGGTGGTGGACGACCAGCTGGAGGCCATGGGCCGCAGCCGTCGCGTGATCCTGGGCCTGCCGGCCTTTTTGCCCGCGCTGGCCGCCGCAGCCGAGTCTGGCGCCCTCGTCACCCTGCCAGCCCGCGTCGCGCGTGCCTTTGCAGCGGGCTTCGGCCTCGTCACAGCTGAGCCGCCCATTCCCGTGCGGAGGTTCCCGGTCTCGGTCTTCTGGCACCGACGGAACGAGACCGACCCGAGAACGACCTGGATCAGACAACAGATCCTCGGGGTTTCGATAACTCACTGACTGCCGTTCGGACATGATCCCTCTGGAACCCCCATTGAATGGTAATGAGCGAATGTCGATGTGACTTTGGTTCGTCGCAAGGGGCCAACCTCGTTGATGACGGCCTGGATCGTCACAAGGGGCGGAACAATTCGATCAGGCCCGGATCGTTGCAAGGGGCGGAAAGCGGTCAGTTGCAGCCCATGGGAGCGGGTCAAACAATGCGCCGAAGCGGTCGTTCGAAGCTTCCAACGAACGACCTTCCCTTTCCTCTCGGTCAGCCGAGATCCGCCAACCGCACCGGTTCGCCCTTGGCCAACGACAGGGTTGCGGCTTCGGCCATCGCCAAGGCTGCAACGCCGTCCTCAAGCGTCACAGGCACACTTTGGTCAGCGTGGAGGGCACCCACGAAGGCCGCCCATTCCGCGCGGTAGGCGGGCATGTAGCGTTCCAGAAAGAAATACGTCGGCTTGGCGCTGGTGACGCCGCCCGTGGTCGATTTCACCAGAGTAGATTCCAGCATGTTGCCTGCCTGCAAAAGCCCCTCGGACCCCAGAAGCTCGACCCGCTGGTCATAGCCATAGACCGCCCTGCGCGAGTTCTTGATCACCGCGATGCGGCCGTCGGCGTAGGTCAGGGTCACGACGGCGGTATCGACATCTCCGGCCGCGCCGATGGCGGGATCGACAATCGAGGAGCCGGTGGCCAAAACCGCAACCGGCGCGGCACCCATCAGGAAATTCGCCATGTCGAAGTCGTGGATCATCATGTCGCGGAAGATCCCGCCCGAGACCTTGATATAGGCCACCGGCGGCGGGGCGGGGTCGAAGGAGGTGATGGACAGCAGTTCCGCCTTGCCGATCTCGCCCGCATCCAGGGCGGCTTTCAGCCCGGCGAAGTTCGGGTCGAAGCGGCGGTTGAAGCCGATCATCACCGGGGCGCCACCCACCTTGGCAAGGCAGGCCTGCGCACGCGCCAGCGACAGATCCACCGGCTTTTCGCAGAGCACCGCCTTGCCCGCGGCCACGGCGCGCTCGATCAGGTCGGAATGGGTGTCGGTCGAGGTGGCGATCAGCACCGCGTTGATCGAGGGGTCGGCGAGGATCGCATCGACGCTGCGAGCCTCGGCGCCGTATTGGGCGGCGAGCTTGCCCGCAGCCTCGGCATTGATATCGGCGACCGCCACGAGGCGCGAGCCGGGATGGGTCGAGATCGCGGTGGCATGGACGCCGGCGATCCGGCCGGCGCCGAGGAGAGCAGTGTTCAGCATGACTTGTCCTTTGAAAGATCGGCCAGAAGGGCCTGGTATTCGTCGTCCGCCATGGCGACATCGTGTTGCGGCTGCGGATAGGCGCCGGAGTTCACATCGGCGATGAATTCGCGGAAGGCCGCGATGCGCTCCTCCTGCAGCCGTGCATATTCGGCGGCGAAGTTGCGGTAGGTCTTGGCATGGCGCGGCTTGTGGCCATCCGTGCAGCCAAGGACGTCCTCGGCGAAAAGGTATTGCGCATCGGCCCCCGGCCCCGCGCCCATGCCCAGCATGATCATGGTTGTATTGGCGCTGATGAGGGCGCCCAGGCGGTCCGGGACGACTTCCAGCTCGGCGCCGAAACAGCCGATGGATTCCAGGCGTTTCACATGGTCCCAGACGGCCCGGGCCTCGGAAGCCGTCTTGCCCACGGCGCGCCAGCCGGTCCAGGTGATATAGGAGGGGATCAGACCGACATGGGCCACGACGGGCATGTGGTTGTCGCAAAGCGCCTTCTGGATATCGAGGCTTGCGGCGCAGTAAAAGCAATCGCCCCCCATGGCGGTGAACTTGAAGGCCGCGCGGAGGTAGTCTTCCGCCGTCGCAAGGCCTCCGTAAGGGCCGAAGGGCAGGCCGACCTGGACAAAGCAGCGCCCGGCCGCCTCGCGCATCTCCGGCGAGAAGAAGCGGCTCTCGATCGACAGCATATGGATGCCAGCCGCATCGGCGGCGGCGGCTTCCTCCAGCGTGGTGACATAAAGCATCGAGATCTTTTCGCCCCGCGCTTTCATGGCGCGCATGTCATGGACGGTCGGACGGTTGGCTTTGTGGACCATGGTTACACCGTAAATGCGTTGCGGAAGGCCTCGAGCGCGGCTTCTTCGGAGCCCGAGGCAAAGCCTTCGAGGCCGACGGGGCCGGAATAGCCCATGGCCTTCAAGGCGCGGGCCACGCCGGGGTAGTTGATCTCGCCAGTCCCAGGCTCATTCCGGCCCGGGTTGTCGGCCACCTGGACCTCTCCGATCCAGGGCAGGCAGGCTTGGCACCAGCGGATCAAATCACCCTCGCCGATCTGCGTGTGGTAAAGGTCGAGGTTGATGCGCAGCTGCGGCCGGTTGACTGCCGAGACGAGGCCCAGCACCGCCGCCGTCGACCCAAAGGGGCAGCCGGGGTGGTCGATGGGGTTCAGGTTCTCCAGCGTGAAGACCTGGCCCGAGGCCTCGGCCAGGTCACAGATCCGGTGCAGGGTGTCGCGGGCGCGTTGCTCCATCCCCGGGGCGAAGGCGCCGATCCGGGGGATCGGGATCCCCATGTCCCCCAGCCCCGTGCCATGCAGGTTCAGCCGGTGGACGCCCAGACGCTGGCCCACTTTGGCCGTCTCGGCGGCGGAGGCGAGAAGCATCTCGCAGCCCTCGGCGTCGGTCAGGCGGCCCTGCAGATAGCCGTTCATGATGGTAAAATTCGCCCCGGTGGCGATCAGCGCGTTGATATCCCAGGCAGGCCAATTCCACAGGCCCACGCCGAAACCCATCTCCTTCAGGCGCGCGGCCCGCCAGGCGATGGGCTTGTCGCGCCACAGCATTTCCGCGCAGGCAGCAAGTTGGAAGGTCATCTCACAGCTCCAGGTAGACCTGGCCATCCTCGACTTTGACGGGGAAGGTCTTCAGGTTGATGCAGGCGGGCGCACGTTTCGCCTCGCCGGTGCGGTAATCGAAAGTCGCATTGTGTTTCGGGCATTCGACGCGGCCATCCATCACCAGCCCATCGCAGAGATGGACCTTCTCGTGGCTGCAGATCCCGTCCAGGGCGTGGAACGTGTCGTCTTCGGAGCGGACGATGATGAAGGTCCGGGCGCCATGGTCGAAGCGGATCATGTCGTCGGCGTCGATATCCTCGGTGGCGCAGGCGCGAATCCAGGTGGGCATGTCGGTTTCCTTGTCGAAGTGGTCCGGGCCAGTGGAACGGCCCGGACCGTCGTGATGCGCCCTTGGGCGCATGTCCGGGGGATGAATGGGAGAGCCCCCCGGGTTACGCTGAAGCCGCGATCTCGGCCTCCAGGGCGGACATCGAGGCGCCACCGGCCATCAGGTCGGTGATCTCTTCGCGGGTCTTCTCGCCCTTGTGGAAGTCGGCGGCGACCGCGCCCCGGATCAGGACGGCGAAGTGATCGCCCACCGCCATGGCATGCATGACCTGGTGGGTGATGAAGATGACGGCGAGGCCGCGCTTCTTGGCCTCGTTGACGATGCGCAGGACATGGGTGGCCTGTTTCACGCCCAAGGCGGCGGTGGGCTCGTCCAGGATCAGCACCCGTGCGCCGAAATGGACGGCGCGGGCGATGGCCAAGGCCTGACGCTCGCCGCCCGAGAGGCCGCCGACCAGCCTGTCGCCGTCGTCGATCCTTGTGATGCCGAAGTTCTGCACCGCCTTGACCGCGATTTCGTTGGCCTTCCGACGGTCGTAGATGCGGAAGGGCCCAACCCAGCGCGTGGGCTCGCGCCCGACAAAGAAGCTGCGGCCGATCGACATCAGGGGGAAGGTCCCGCCGAACTGGTGGACCGTGGCGATGCCGTGGTCAGCGGCCTCGCGCGGGTTGCGGAAGGTGACTGGCTTGCCATCCATCACCATCTGGCCCGAGGTCGGCTGATGCACGCCCGACAAAAGCCGGATCACGGTGGATTTGCCCGCGCCATTGTCGCCCAGCAGGCACAGGACCTCGCCCGCCTTCACATCCAGGTTGATGTCATGCAGCACATCGATGGGGCCAAAGCTTTTGTTGACACCCTGAAGGGACAGGATCGTGCTCATTTCGCGACCTTTTTTGGGGCAGAGGCCAGGGCCATCTTGCGGAAGGTGTTGTTCATCAGGACGGCGCAGAGGAGCAGCACGCCGATGATCAGCGACGACCAGTTGCGGTCGAAATCGGTGTAGTAGATGCCCTGGGTCACGATGGCGAAGGTGATCGTGCCGAAGAAGATCCCCACGACAGACCCAAAGCCCCCGGTCAGCAGGACGCCTCCCACGACGACCGAGATGATGGCGTTGAAGATGAAGCTTTGCCCGCCCGCCACCTGGGCGGAGTTATACAGGATCGCCTGGCACATGCCGACGAAGGCGGCCGAGGTGGAGGACAGGACGAAGAGCAGCATGGTCATCCGCTCGGTCGGGATGCCAGCGTTGCGGGCGGAAACCTTGTCGCCGCCCATGGCGAAGATCCAGTTCCCATAGCGCGAGAAGTGGACAAACAGGATATAACCCGCGGTCACCGCCAGCCACCACAGCACCATGACCTGCACCTGGCCGCCCATGACGAAGTCACCAAAGATCGCCTTGGCGGGGCCGGTGACGGTCAGAGCCACCGAGGTGGATTTGGTGATCAGCACGGTCAGGCCGAGGACCACGCCCTGGACCGCAAACAAAGTCCCCAGCGTCACGATCAAGGAGGGCACGGCGGACTTGATCACCATGTAACCGTTGATCAGGCCGATCATAACGCCGAAGGTCATGGTCACGGCGATGCCCGCCCAGATCGGCAGCCCGTAATGGCCCGACAGGACGGCGACGGTCATGGCGCCAAAGGGCACCATGGCGCCCACGGAAATGTCCAGCTCTCCGGCGATCATCAACAGGCCGACCGGAATGGCGATCAGGCCGAGGTTGGCGGCCACATTCATCCAGGAGGCCATCCCGCCCGGCAGAAGGAAGGTCACGCCGCCGAAGATGGCGAAGAAGCCAAGGACAGCGACAAGGCCAAGGAAAGCCCCAGCTTCAGGACGGCGCAAGAGCCCGCCCAGGGTGGAATTGCGGTTCATCATGTCTCCCCCGGAAAGATGGGCCCGCCGCGCGCACGGCGGGCCTGCAGGCTTAGCGTGCGCCCTTGGCGACGCCTGCGAGGGTCGCATCGATGTTGGACGCATCGACGATGCCCGGGCCGGTCAGCACCGGGTTGGTCGGCAGGTCGGTGCCGAAGTCGATGGCCGAGGCCAGGATCGAGACGGCCAGGTAGCTTTGCAGATAGGGCTGCTGGTCGATGGCAAAGGACTGCGTGCCGGCCTTGATCCGGTCGAGCCCCGCCTGGTTCATGTCGAAGGTCCCGAGCGAGATCGTCCGTCCGGCCTGGGCCACGGCGATGGCCGCGCTGTCGGCATCGCCCGCGCTGATCGTGATGACGCCGTCGATGGTCTCGTCCTTCAGCATCTCGGCCTTGATGGCCTCAGCCACGGCGGTCGGGTCGCCGAACGAGGTCGAGGGCAGAGGGAGCTGCGCGCCCTTGCCGCCCGCGGCGGTGATGGCGTCGATCACGCCCTTGCAGCGCGCCTCGGTATTGGCCGCGCCCGGAAGGGTGTTGACGCACAGCACGTTCTTCTGCCCGGCCTTGCCGAAATAGGCGCCGCCCGCCTGCCCCGCCACATATTCATCCGAGCCCACGTAGTTGATGGCGCCCAGTTCCTTGGCCTTCTCCGCGCCGCCCGCGTTCATCAGGATGACCTTGATGCCCGCTGCCACGGCTTCCTTGATCGCCGGATCCTCGGCCTCCGGCACCCAGTTCGGGATGACCAGGCCGTCGACCTCCTGGGCGATGGCGGTGCGGATCAGCTGGACCACGTCGGGGGCGAAGTTGTCGTAATTCACCAGGCGCAGGTAGTTGACCGAGCCGCCATTGGCCACGACCGCCGGGGTCGCATCGTCGATCCCCTTCTTGATGATGTTCCAGAAGGCATCGTCGTTCGAGCCCCCGATCACCGCGATATCGGCGGCCATCGCCGAGCTTGCCATCAGCGTGGCGAGCGCCGCCGCCTTCAAGGTCCGTGCAAAAGTCATGGTCTCTCCTCCCGTTGTACCGGTGCTCCGGCGGTTGCTTTGGGTGTGTCCCGGGCCTCCCGCCCGGGGATCAGCGCTTGGCGTTGGCCCGCGCCTTCTTGGCCTCGAAGCGCGCTTCCATGCGGGCTTCGGCTTCCTTGGTGCCGTCGTGCCAATAGCCGAACCACTTATCGAGTGGGATCAGACCATCGCCGCCGTAATTCACCTCGAAATACTTGTGGTGCAGGTAATGGGCGTAAGCATGGGATTCCAAAGGCGTATCCTCGGTGATCTCCAGCTTGTCGAAGCCTATATGCCCGTTCACCGCGCCAAACCCCGCGACATGCAGCTGAAACATCGCCACGATCGGATTGGAGGGGATGACCAGGTGCCAGAGCGCCACGGCATGGTACAGGAAACCTTCCACCGGATGCATCGACAGCGACGACCAGGGCGAGGGGTTGACCGAGTTGTGGTGGACGGAATGGACGTGCTTGTACAGGAAGTCCGTGTGGATCAGCCGGTGGATGCAGAAGAAATGCACCTCGTGGATCACCGGGCACAGCAGCACCAGAGCGGCCAGGTAGACGGGATTGGCGCTCCAGGTCAGCCAGGGGACATAGCCCTTGGCGAAGGCGTAAAGGAAGATCACCTCGACCAGGGTCCAGAGCGGGATCGAGATGAAGAACGACCGCAGGAAGTTGTCGATGTTCTGGCTCTTGAACCAGAAGACATCCGAGGGCTGATCGGCCGGGAACTTGCCGTTGTACTTGAACCGCGTGCCCTGCTTGCGCTTGACGTACCAGAAGAACTCGACCGAGCCGTAGAGGGCGAAGATCGCCGCCGCATTGACCGCGTAAAGCCAGAGCGCCCAGCCCCAGGAGAGCGTTTGCAGCGTCTCGACCGGCGGGACGACGTAGAACCAGTAGAGGAGCGCCGTCGCAATGTGGAAGGCATTCCACGGGAAGAGGTATCCCGGGATGAACTTCAGGAACTGGCCCAGGCGGAAGGGGACGGCCCAGGAGGAGGCGATCTGCAATGGCTCTTTCGGCGCCCAATCGCCCCTCTTGTTCCGCGTGCCGAATTGCAGGTCGTCCATCTTTCCCTCCTTCAGGCAAAGCGAGGCCAGGGGGCGAAATCATCGCCCCTGCGGTCGCTTGGCTGTCCGAAACTCTCCCCCGGGGCCGCAGCCCGTCGTTGCGGCCGACATTGCCCGCTTGACGGGGCTTCGATCAAGATGCGATGTTTCACGCCATGGATTTCGTCTCAGCGTATCACGCGAGACCGGAAAATGAGATGAAATGACACGTCCAACCATCCCCGACCTCGCCAAAGCCGCCGGAGTTTCGGTGGCCACCGTCAATCGCGTCCTGGCGGGGGCCGAGAATGTGCGCCAGCCGACCCGGCTTTTGGTGCAAGAGGCGGCGGCGCGCATCGGCTTTTATGGCCTCGGCACGATCGAGGCCAAGGTCGCAGCCCACCGGCCGCGCTTTCGATTCGGCGTGCTTCTGTTGCAGCCACATCGCCAGTTCTACCAGACCTGCGCCGCCGCCATCCGCGAGGCCGCCGCCGCGCTGGAGTCGGTCGATGTCGAGGTCCGGATCGAGTTCCTCGACGACCTCTCGCCGCAGAACACCGCCGCCCGCATCCTGGCGCTCGGCGAGGACTGTCATGCGGTCTGCGTCACCACGGCCGTCCATCCCGTGGTGACCGAGGCGGTCGAGACCCTGCAAGCCCGAGGCCTGCCGGTCTTTGCGCTGATCGGTCAGCTCTCGGCGGCGGGGCTGGTGCATTACGTGGGCCTGGACAACTGGAAGGTCGGGCGGACCTCGGCCTGGGCGGTGCATCACCTCTGTCAGGGACCGGGCAAGATCGGCATCCTGATGGGCAATCCGCGCTATCGGAACCAGGAGATGAACGAGGCCGGCTTCCGGTCCTATTTCCGCGAATATGCCCCGGAGTTCACCCTGCTGGAGCCGCTTTCGACCTTCGAATCCGCCGCCGTGGCCGAGGAGATGACGGAACGGCTCTTGACCCAGAACCCCGACCTGAAGGCCCTTTTCGTCTCGGGCGGAGGGATCACCGGGGCCATGGCGGCCCTGCGGCGGGCGGGGCGCAACCTCGTCGTCGTGGGCTATGACCTGATGGACAGCACCCGGGCCGGGCTTCTGGACGGCACCCTCTCCGTCGTGATCGCCCATCCCCTGCGGCAACTGGCCGATGCGCTGATCGGGGGGATGATCCGGGCCGCGAAGTCTCCGGCCGATGGGGTGAACCACACCCGCATCGTGCCCTTCCAGATCCACACGCGCGAGAACATCTGACGCCTGATCTCTCGGATTGACCATTTTGGAACCTTCCACTATTTTATTGGAAGGTTCCATTTTCCCGCCTTGGGCGGATTCGGGAGGAAAGCATGACCGAGATCAAAGTGGCGGTTCTGGGCGCCAGTGGCTGGATGGGCAAGGTTCACACCATGGCCTGGGCCACCTATCCGCATTTCTTCGCCGATGCGCCGCGCGCGCGGGTCGTGGCTTTGGTCGAGGCCAATCCGGCAGCGGCGGCCGATCTGGCGGCGCGCGCGCCCGGCGCCCGGATCCTGCAGGACTGGCAGTCGGTCGTGGCCGATCCCGAAATCGACCTGATCGACATCTGCCTGCCCGATCACCTGCATTATCCCGTCGCCAAGGCGGCGCTTGAGGCGGGCAAGCATGTCTATTGTGAAAAGCCGCTCGCCGATACAGCCGCCGAGGCGCGGGAGCTTGCCGACCTCGCCCGGGCCAAGGGCGTCATCAGCCGCGTGGGCCATGCCTTCCCGCGCAACCCGGTCCATGACCTCGCGCGCGAGATCATCCAATCGGGCGAGATCGGCGAAATCCGCCTCTTCAAGGCCTGCCAGCATATCGATGTCTTCGGCGACCCGCTCGCCCCCTTCATGTGGCGCGCCGATGGCAAGCTGGCCCCCACGGGGATCATCGGTGACACGGGCTCCCATGTCTTCAGCTTCATGGAATTCCTGGTGGGCCGCGTCTCCTCGCTGATCGCCGAGAACCTGATCCTGACCCGGAGCCGCCCCGGGGGAGAAGTCACCAATCCCGATGCCACCAACCTTCTTTGCCGGTTCGAGAACGGCGCCTCGGGGATCATCGACTTCAGCCGCGTGGCCACCGGGCGCAAATTCCGCCAGACCTATGAGATCTATGGCACCAAGGGCAGCCTCGCCTACGATTACGACCAGGTGAACCGGCTGCAGTTCTACACCAACGATGACCGCGAAGGCCGCCGGGGCTACCGTGCCATCGACGTGGGGCCAGAGAACCCCACCTACCGCGCCTTCCTGCCCCTGCCGAATTTCGCGCTTGGCTATAACGAGACCAAGATCATCGAGGCCTGTGAGGTCGCCCGATCCATCGCCACGGGCCGCCCGTCCTGGCCGGATTTCGACACCGGCCACCACATTTGCCAGATCGTCGACGCCTGCATGACCTCGGCCGCCACCCGCGCCTGGGTCGATATCCCGGGGGCCTGACGATGGAGATGACCCAAGAGATCCTCGACGCCCTGACCGACATCGAGATGCCGCGCCTGCCCCCCGAGACCCCGCCCACCGAGACCGCGCAGGGCCTGCCCTTGATCCGTGCCGCCGCCGTGGTGGTGGGCAGCGGGGCAGCGGGCCTGCGTGCGGCCGTCGAGATGAAGCGGCGCGGCGTCGATGTGGTGGTGATCAGCCAAAGCGCCTGGGGCGGGACCTCGGCCTGTTCGGGCTCGGACAAGCAGACGCTGCACACCGCCAATACCGCCGACCGGGGCGACAATTTCCGGTCGATGGCCCAGGCCATCGGCGCGGGTGGCGCGATGGATGCGGACACGGCCTATGTCGAGGCCGTGGGCTCGGTGCGCGCCATGGCCTCCTTGCAATACATGGGCCTGCCCCTGCCGCAGGACGCCCTGGGCGGAACCCTGCGTTACCAGACCGACCATGACGAGGTCGGCCGCGCGACCTCTTGCGGGCCGCGCACCTCTCGGCTGATGGTCAAGGTCCTGGCGGAAGAGGCGTTGCGCCTTGGCGTGCCGATCCTGAACCACACGACCGCCGTCTCGATCCTGCGGAAGTCCCGGGTGACCGGGCTTCTGGCGATGCGGATGGCGGCGCGCAGCGAGGCCAATCCCTATGGGCTGACGGTCTTCGCGGCCCCTGTCGTGGTGCTGGCCGGGGGCGGGCCCGGGGAGCTTTACCGCGACTCTGTCTATCCCAACGGCTGTTTCGGCGCGCTTGGCCTCGCGCTCGAGGCCGGGATCACGCTGGTCAACCTCACCGAAAGCCAGTTCGGCATCGGCACGCGGCGCGAGGGCTTTCCCTGGAACCTCTCGGGCACCTATGTCCAGGCCCTGCCGCATCTCTTCTCGGTCGATGCCGAGGGCCGCGAACATGCCTTCCTGAAGGACTACTACCGCACGACGCAAGAGATGGCGTCGAACATCTTCCGCAAGGGCTATCAATGGCCCTTCCATGCGACGCGGATGCTGGATTTCGGGTCAAGCCTCATCGACCTTGCGATCTTCCGCGAGACGCAAATGGGCCGCCGGGTATTCATGGATTTCAACCGCAATCCGGAAGCGATCGACCAGGCCTTCTCGCTGGACCGCCTTGACCCCGATGTCCGCACCTATCTGGCCACGGCGGGCGCCGTGCAAGCGCTTCCCATCGACCGCCTGCGCCACATGAACCCCTTGGCGATCGAGCTTTACCGCCGCTACAAGGTCGACATCGCGGCCGAGCCCTTGGAGTTCGCCGTCAACAACCAGCACATGAACGGCGGCGTGGCGGTGGACAGCTGGGGGAGAAGCTCCTTGCCCGGCTGCTATGCGGTCGGCGAGGCGGCTGGCACCCATGGCGTCACCCGTCCCGGGGGCGCCGCCTTGAACGCGGGCCAGGTCTTCGGCACCCGCGTGGCCGAACATGCGGCGGGCGCGGAGACGGCTGTGGCCGCGCCCGAGGGGCTGGCCGAGGCGCTGACCGACCTGCGCGCCGCTTTGCGGCCCGGGGGTCTTGGCGTCAAGGCGCTGAAGGACGAGATCCAGGCCCGGATGAGCGACCATGCCGGCATCCTCTGCACCCCCGACGAGGTCCGCACGGCCCGCCTGGCTTCGGAGGCGCTGGTGGCAAGGGTCCAGGCGCAGGGCGTGGCCCCCTCCCGCCCCGCCGAGGCGGCGCGTGCGGTTCAGTGGCGCCAGATGGCCCTGGCCTCGCAGGCCGTGCTGACGGCCTTGGACCACTATATCTCCCAGGGCGCCGGCTCCCGCGGGGCGCGGGCGATCTGCGAGCCCTCGGGCACCGGCCTGCCGCAAAGCGCGCTTGGGCCCCTGGAGAGCTACCGCTTCCGCGAAGAACGGGCCCAGGACCGCGAGGCGCAGATGTTGGTCCGCTGGCAGGACGGCGCGCTGCACCTGAGCACGCGGCCCAACCGCGCCCTTGATCCCGCGCGGAGCTTCTTCGAACGCGACTGGCCCGCCTGGCTGACCGGCGCCATCCGCGCCACCCCCTGGCCGGAGGCGCAATGACCCCGAAGCTTTGCGCCATCGGTGAGGCGATGATCGAACTGGCCCCGGTCGAGGGCGGGCTTTACGCCCGGGGCTTTGCGGGCGACACGTTCAACACGGCCTGGCACATGGCCCAGGTCCTCGGCCCCCGCGCCCGGGTCGGCATGGTGACGCGGCTGGGGCGGGACGCGCTGTCGGATGCCTTTGCGGCCGAGATGGTGGCCGATGGGCTGGATGTCTCGGGCGTCTCGCGCGACGATCACCGCCGGATGGGGCTTTACCTGATCGAGCTCGATGGCGTCGAGCGCAGCTTTCACTACTGGCGCGAGACCTCGGCCGCGCGCCACCTGGCCGATGACCCCCAGGCGCTGGAGGCCGCGCTGACGGGCGCATCGCTCATCCACCTCTCGGGGATCACCCTGGCGATCCTGGCGCCCCCGGCGCGCGAAACGCTGTTTTCCGCCCTGGCGCGTACGCGGTCCCAAGGTGCCCGGGTGTCGTTCGACCCCAATATCCGCGCCCGGCTCTGGCCTTCGCCCGAGGAGCTGCGCCAGACCCTGACCGCGATCCTGCCGCTCGTCGACATCGCCCTGCCCAGCTTCGACGACGAGGAGACGCATTTCGGCGATACCTCGCCCGAGGCCACGCTGAAGCGCTTCCAGGCGGCGGGCGTGACGGAGGTCGTCGTTAAGAACGGCGCCGGGCCGGTGACTTGCCACGCGGGCCAGATCGAGACCCCGCCCGTGTCGGAGATCCGCGACACGACCGGCGCGGGGGATGCCTTCAACGCGGGCTACCTTGCTGCCCGCATGATGGGGCACCCCGTGGACCGGGCGATCCGCGCGGGCCAGGCGCTCTCCTCCGTGGTCCTGCGCCACCCCGGCGCCCGGGCGCCGAAATCCGCCCTCCTGCCGCTTGACTGAAAGGCCCCAGATGTCCGTCTTCCATGAGCTTGCCCGCTTTGGCGTCGTCCCCGTCATCGTCCTCGACCGGGCCGAGGATGCCCTGCCACTGGCCGATGCGCTGATCGCGGGCGGCCTGCCGCTGGCCGAGATCACCCTGCGCACGCCCCAGGCCCTGGCTGGCCTGGCCGAGATCGCCCGTCACCGCCCCGCCATGCTGGTGGGCGCGGGCACGGTCCTCACCGAAGACCAGGTTCACGAGGCCAAGGCGGCAGGCGCCCGCTTCGCCCTCTCGCCCGGGATCGACCCCCTGGTCCTGACCGAGGCGCAAGGCGCGGGCCTGCCCTTCGCCCCCGGCATCGCCACCGCGACCGAGGTCCAGATGGCGCTGCGGGCTGGCTGCGAGATGGTCAAGTTCTTCCCCGCCGTCCCGGCCGGCGGCATCGCGCTCTTGAAGTCGATCGCCGCGCCCTATGTCCATACTGGCCTTGGCTACAATCCCACCGGGGGCGTGACCGCCGAGACCCTGGGCGATTGGCTGGCGCTGCCGCAGGTGCGCGCCGTGGGCGGCACCTGGATCGCCACCCAGGCCGATATCGCCACGGGTGCCTGGGAGGCGATTGCGCACAAGGCCCGGGCCGCCGTCGACCTGGTCACGCGCCTGCGCGGATGATCACAGGCACTCCGTCACATGGTGATGGATGCGGCCGGTGAAGAAACGGGGCAGCACGCGCTGGGTCGCGGCGCGGCTGTCCAGGCGCTCCTGGCTGGCAAGGGCGCGCTCCAGCGTCGCGCGATCGGGGAAATCCACCGCCAGGACAAGCGGGAAAGAGGGCGCGCCCGCGTCGCGTTCCACCCCAAAGCTGACCCGGACGGCGACGGCACCGGGATAAGCTTCCCAGGTCGGCAGAAGCTCGCTTCGGACCGCCTCGCGGAAGGCCGCTTCCAGGCCGGGCGTCAGGTCCCCTTCGAAGAAGGCATAGCGGGTCAGCATCGGTGGTTCCTTTCATACAGGGCGATTGACAGATATAGAACGTTCCAGTAATCAATTTGGAACGATCCCGAAAGGGAGAATCGCGGAAAGCCGCGTGAGGAGGGGAAGATGGGCAAACTGGTATCCGTGGCAGAGGCCGCATCGCGCATCCCCGATGGGGCGGTCCTGACGGTCTCCTCCTCCTCGGCGCTCGGTTGCCCGGACAAGATGCTGGAGGCCATCGGGGCGCGGTTCCGGGCCGAGGGGCATCCGCGCGGCCTCACCTCGATCCACCCGATCGCGGCGGGGGACATGTATGGCGTCAAGGGCATGGACCACATCGCCCAGGACGGGCTTTTGACCCGGGTGATCGCGGGGTCTTACCCTTCGGGCTCTTCGAACCTGCCGATGCCCGAGATCTGGAAGATGATCACCGAGGATCGGATCGCGGCCTATAACGTGCCCTCGGGGATCCTCTTCGACATGCACCGCGACGTGGCGGCGCGGAAGCCCGGGGTTCTGACCAAGGTGGGGCTCGAGACCTTTGCCGATCCGGTCCGCGAGGGCTGCGCGATGAATGCCAAGGGCGCCGCGGCCCCCATCGTGGCGCGGGTCGAGTTCGGGGGCGAGACCTGGCTGCATTTCCCCAACATTGCCCCCAATGTCTGCCTCCTGCGCGCCACCACGGCGGATGAGCATGGCAACCTGACCTATGAACACGAGGGCGCCTATCTCGGCGGCCTCGACCAGGCGATTGCGACGCGCAACCATGGCGGCCTGGTGATCGCCCAGGTCAAGCGCGTCACCGCGCGGGGCTCGCTACGGCCCCATGACGTCCGCGTGCCGGGCCACCTTGTGGACCTGATCGTGCTGGACCCCGACCAGAAGCAGACCTGCGAGACACCTTATGACCCGGCCATCTCGGGCGAGATCATGCGGCCCTGGGCCTCCTTTGCCCCCGCCGCCCATGGCGTGGAAAAGATCATCGCCCGCCGTGCCGCGATGGAACTGCGGGCGGGCATGACCGCCAACCTCGGCTTCGGCATCTCGGCCATGGTGCCTTATGTCCTGCTGGAGGAAGGCCATCCCCAAGCCGTCACCTGGGCCATAGAACAGGGCGCGGTGGGGGGCATGCCGCTGACGGGCTTTGCCTTTGGTTGTGCCTCGAACGCCGATGCCTTCATGCCCTCGCCCCAGCAATTCACCTATTTCCAGGGCGGCGGCTTCGATTTGTCCTTCCTCTCCTTCATGGAAGTGGACGTGGAGGGCAACGTCAATGTCTCGAAACTGGGGAAAAAGCCCTATCTGACGGCGGGCTGCGGGGGGTTTGTCGATATCACCTCCCATGCGCGGGAGATCGTCTTCTCCGGCTGGTTCGAGGCCGGGGCCGAGATCGCCCTGACCGAGCAGGGCGTGCAAGTGGTGCGCCCGGGCAAGTTCACCAAGATGGTCGAGAAGGTGGAACATGTCACCTTCTCGGGGGCCCGCGCCGTGGCCCAGGGGCAGAAGGTGCTTTACGTCACCGAACGCTGCGTGATCCGTCTGACGCCGGAGGGCCTGGTGGCGACCGAGATCATGCCGGGCATCGAGCCCGCGCGTGACATCGTGGCGGCCTCGGGCGGGCGGGTGCGGGTGGCGCCCGAGGCGGTGACGCTGCCCCTGTCGATCCTGGCGCAAGGTCCGATGGGGTGGCAGCCATGATCCACCTGATCCGCCATGGCGAGCTGGTCGAGTTGCGGCTCGACAACCCGGCCAAGCTGAACGCCCTGACCGTGGAGATGCTGGAGGCGCTTTCGGCGCATCTGGAGAATGTGGAGCGCGAGGGCGCCCGGGGGCTGCTTTTGACCGCCGAGGGGACGCGCGCTTTCTGCACCGGGGCGGATATCAACGCCTGGGGCGGGCTCTCGCCGGAGGACTTCGCGCGCAACTGGGTGCGCGGCGGCCACCGGATCTTTGACCGTCTGGCGCGGCTGGCCTGCCCGACCATCGCCGTCCTGCAAGGCCATGCCTTCGGCGGCGGGCTGGAGCTTGCCGCAGCCTGCGACATCAGGGTGATGGCCCCGGGCGCGACGCTTGCCCTGCCAGAGACCGGGGTCGGCATCGTGCCGGGATGGTCGGGCACGCAGCGGCTGGTCCGCCTCTTGCCAGAGCCCGTGGTCAAGGAGATGGCGCTGTTCGGGCGCCGCCTCTCGGCCGAACGCGCCTATGCCCTGGGCTTCGTGGCCGAGGTCTCGGATACGCCGCTTGAGGCCGCCATGACCATCGCCGCCCGGCTGACCGAGACCTCTCCGCGCGCCACAGAAGTGGCGAAATACATGATCCATGCCGGTCGCGGCGAGGACACCCCCGCTCTGATCGAGGCGCTCGCCTCGGGCATGACGGCCGCCAGCCTGGACAAGGCCGAGGGTGTCGAAGCCTTCCGCGCCAAACGCAAACCCGATTTCAAAGGTGCATGAGATGAATGACCTGACCCTGACCCATGCCACCGGAAAGCCCCTTCCCGCGCCCTTCCACGCCCGCCACCTGATCGGCGGCCAGTTCCAGGACAGCGCCGATGGGGCGGTGTCGGAGCGTCTCTCGCCTGCCCATGCCGTGGTCGTCAGCACCGCCGCCAAGGGCAGCCAGGTTGAAGTCGATGCCGCTGTCGAGGCCGCCCGGGCTGCCTTGCCGGGTTGGGCCGAGACCACCGGCAAGGCCCGCGCCGCGATCCTCCTCAGGGTCGCGGACCTGATCGAACAGCACGCCGAACGCATGACCCTTCTGGAATGCCTCGAGACCGGCAAGCCCATCGCCCAGGCGCGGGGCGAGGTGACGGGCTCGGCCGACCTTTGGCGCTATGCGGCCTCCTTGGCGCGGACGCAAAAGGGCGACAGCCACAACACTTTGGGCCCCGACATGCTGGGCCTCGTCCTGAAGGAGCCGCGCGGCGTGGTCTCGGTCATCACGCCCTGGAACTTCCCAATGTGGATCCTCAGCCAGAAGCTGCCCTTTGCCCTGGCCGCGGGCTGCACCTGCGTGGTGAAACCCTCGGAACTGACGCCCTCGACCACCGCGATGCTGGGCGAGCTGCTGGTCCAGGCGGGCCTGCCTGCGGGCGTGGTCAACATCGTTTTGGGGTTCGGCCAGCCGGTGGGCGCGCGGATGGTGAGCCACCCGGAGGTCGACATGGTGACCTTCACCGGGTCCAGTGCCGTCGGCCGCGCCATCGCCGCCGAGGCGGGCAAGAGCCTGAAGAAGGTCGCCCTGGAGCTTGGCGGCAAGAACCCGCAAGTCATCTTCCCCGATGCCGACCTCGAAAGCGCCGCCGATGCCGTGACCTTCGGCATCTATTTCAACGCCGGGGAATGCTGCAACTCGGGCAGCCGGATCATCGTTCACGCGGACATCGCCGAGGCCTTCACCGCCCGCGTCGTGGCACTCTCGAAACAGGTGGCCTTTGGCGACCCTTTGGACGAGGCCACGCAAGTCGGCGCCATCGTCACCCCCGAACACAATGCCAAGATCGACGGCTTCGTCCGCGCGGCCGAGGCCCAGGGCGCCAGGGTGGCCCTCGGCGGCGGCCCGCTGGTGATCCCGGGCCTCAAGGGCCAGTTCTACGCCCCCACCATCGTGACCCATGTCACCGCCGACATGGCGATCGCCCGCGAAGAGGTCTTTGGCCCGGTCCTCTCGGTCCTGACCTTCCGCACCCTGGAGGAGGCCATCGCCTTGGCCAACGACGCCTCCTATGGCCTCTCGGCGGGCGTCTGGAGCGAAAACGTCCACACCTGCCTGACCTTCGCCCGCCGCGTGCAGGCGGGCACCATCTGGACCAACACCTGGATGGACGGTTTCCCCGAAGTCACCTTCGGCGGCATGAAACAATCCGGCCTCGGCCGGGAAATCGGCTCTTACGGGCTGGAGGAATTCCTCGAGGTGAAATCGGTCGCGATGCGGGTTGGCCGCACGCGCGCACCCTGGGTGAAGACGATCTGACGCTGGGTCAGGGGTCAACGAGAGAAACGCAATCAACGGGAGGCTATCTGATGCGTGGATTTTTCGGGAAGACCATGACGGCTGCGGCGGTTCTGGCGATGACGACCAGCTTTGCCCGCGCGACCGATGTGGAAGTGCTGCATTGGTGGACCAGCGGCGGGGAGGCTGCCGCGCTGAATGTGCTGAAGGACATGCTGGCCGGGCAAGGCATCGGCTGGGTCGACATGCCGGTCGCGGGCGGGGGCGGCGAGGCTGCGATGACGACGCTGAAGGCGCGCGTCAATGCGGGCGATGCGCCGACCTCCGTGCAGATGCTGGGCTTCGACATCCAGGACTGGGCCGAACAGGGCAGCTTGGGCAACCTCGACGAGGTGGCGGCCAAGGAGGGCTGGGATGCGGTCATCCCGGCGGCCCTGCAGCGCTTCGCCAAGTATGACGGGCATTGGGTCTCGGCGCCGGTCAATGTCCATTCGACCAACTGGGTCTGGATCAACAAGGCGGCGCTGGACAAGACGGGCCTGGCCGTTCCGACCAATTGGGACGAACTGGTGACGGTGCTGGACAAGATGAAAGAGGCGGGCATCACGCCGATCGCCCATGGCGGCCAGCCCTGGCAGGATGCGACGGTCTTTGACTCGATGGTCCTGGCCCAGGGCGTCGATTTCTACAACAAGGCCTTCGTCGAACTGGACCCCGAGGCATTGGGGGGCGCGCAGATGGCCGAGGCTTTCGACCATTTCATCAAGCTCTCCTCCTATCTCGATGCCAATTTCTCGAACCGCGACTGGAACCTGGCCTCGGCCATGGTGATCAAGGGCGAGGCGGGCATGCAGATCATGGGCGACTGGGCCAAGGGCGAGTTCCTGAAGGCGGGCCAGAAGCCCGGCGCCGATTTCGTCTGCATCCGCTTCCCCGGCACGCAAGGCGCGGTCTCCTTCAACTCGGACCAGTTCGCCATGTTCAACGTGGACGGCGATGACAAGAAGGCCGCGCAACTCGCCATGGCCCAGGCCATCGAGAGCCCGACCTTCCAATCGGCCTTCAACGTGGTCAAGGGCTCGGTCCCCGCACGCACCGATGTGCCCGACACCGACTTCGACGACTGCGGCAAGAAGGGCATCGCGGACCTGGCCGAGGCCAATGCCAAGGGTTCGCTGGTGGGCTCCATGGCCCATGGCCATGCAGCCCCTGCCGCCGTCAAGAACGCCGCCTATGACGTGATCACCGGCGCGATGAACGGCAAGTTCGCCAGCGGAACCGAGGCGGCCACGGCGCTGGCCGCCGCTGTCGCTGCCGCGAAGTAACGATCTGGGGGCGCCTTCGGGTGCCCCCTCCCCCCAAACGTCCCGGAGTGCCCAACATGACTGGATCCCCCCAGCCAGATTTCCGCACGCGCCTGCAGGATTGGCTGCCCAAACTCGTGCTGGCCCCCTCCTTCGCCGTCACCATCTTCTTCGTCTACGGCTTCATCCTCTTCACGGTCATCTTGTCCTTCACCGGGTCCAAGATGCTGCCGCTGTGGAAGTTCGTCGGCCTGTCCAACTACTCCAAGCTTTGGGCGCTGGAGAACTGGAACACCGCCATCGTCAATATCGGCATCTTTGCCGGGCTCTACATCACGATCTGCATGGGCGTTGGCCTGATGCTGGCCATCTTCCTGGACCAGAAGATCCGGGGCGAGGGGATGCTGCGGCCGATCTACCTTTACCCCATGGCCTTGTCCTTCATCGTCACGGGCACGGCCTGGAAGTGGTTCCTCGATCCCGGCATCGGGCTGGAGCATATCCTGCAATCCTGGGGCTGGACCTCGTTCCACTTCACCTGGATCAAGGATGGCGATTTCGCGATCTATTGCATCGTCATCGCGGCCGTCTGGCAGACCTCCGGCTTCGTCATGTCGATGTTCCTGGCGGGCCTGCGCGGCATCGACAACGAGATCCTGAAGGCCGCCCAGATCGACGGCGCCTCGACCCCGCAGCTTTACCGCCGCATCGTCATTCCCCTTCTGCGCCCCGCCTTCATGTCGGCCTTCGTGATCCTGGCCCATCTGTCGGTCAAATCCTATGACCTGGTCATCGCGCTGACCGGAGGCGGCCCGGGCCGCGACACCGAACTGCCCGCGACCTTCATGTATTCCTACACCTTCACCCGCAACCAGATGGGCGTGGGCGCCTCCTCGGCCGTGATCATGCTGATGACCGTGGCGGCCATCATGGTCCCCTACATCTATGCCGAACTGAAGGAGAAAGCCTGATGTCCGCCGTGGCCCAAGAGAGCGCCGCAGGCACCGGCCGCGCCGCCCGCGCAGGCATCCAGCTCGTCCTGGTGCTCTTCGCGCTTTTCTACCTTCTGCCGCTTTACGTCATGGGGGTGAATTCCTTCAAACCCCTCTCCGAGATCACCGGAGGCAACATGATGGCCCTGCCGCAGGTCTGGACGCTGGAGGCCTGGGGCGCCGCCTGGTCGACCGCCCAGATCGGGGTCGAGCCCACGGGCCTGCGCCCCTATTTCCTGAACTCGATCCTGATGGTCGTGCCGGCGGTGGCGATCTCGACCATCCTTGGCGCGCTGAATGGCTATGTCCTGACCAAATGGCGCTTTCGCGGTGACAAATGGGTCTTTGGGCTGATGCTGTTTTCCTGCTTCATCCCCTTCCAGATCGTCCTGATCCCCATGGCGGTGACGCTTGGCAAACTCGGCCTCGCAGGCTCGGTCCCCGGCCTGGTGCTGGTCCATGTCGTCTATGGCCTGGGCTTCACGACGCTGTATTTCCGCAACTACTATGCCGCCTTCCCGACCGAGCTGGTGCGGGCGGCCCAGATCGACGGCGCGGGCTTCTTCCGCATCTTCTGGCGCATCCTTCTGCCCGTGTCCGGTCCCATCGCCGTCGTCTCGGTCATCTGGCAATTCACCAATATCTGGAACGACTTCCTGTTCGGAGCCTCCTTCGGCGGGACCTCCCAGCCCATGACCGTGGCGCTGAACAACCTGGTGCAGTCGTCCACCGGCGTGAAGGAATACAACGTCCACTTCGCGGGCGCGATCCTTGCCGCCCTTCCCACCCTCGTCGTCTATATCGTCGCAGGCCGCTATTTCGTGCGCGGCCTGATGGCTGGCTCCGTGAAAGGCTGACCTATGGGCTTCCTCGATATCCGCAACGTCACCAAATCCTATGGCCAGGTCCAGGTCCTGCACCGTGTCGACATTCAGGTCGAGGAGGGCGAGTTCCTCGTCCTCGTCGGGCCCTCGGGCTGCGGGAAATCCACGCTTCTGAACATGATCGCGGGGCTCGAGGCGATTTCGGGCGGCGAGATCGCCATCAAGGGCCGTGTGGTCAACGGGGTGCATCCGTCGAAGCGCAACATCGCCATGGTGTTCCAGAGCTATGCGCTTTATCCCAACATGACCGTGGGGCAGAACATGACCTTCGGCCTGGAAATGCACGGGGTGCCGAAGCCCGAGCGTGACCGCGCCCTCGCCCAGGTGGCCAAGCTTCTCCAGATCGACCACCTTCTGGACCGCAAGCCCGGACAGCTCTCGGGCGGGCAGCGCCAGCGGGTGGCCATGGGCCGCGCCCTGGTCCGCAACCCCGATGTCTTCCTCTTCGACGAACCGCTCTCGAACCTGGACGCGAAACTGCGCGTCGACATGCGCACCGAGATCAAGAAGCTGCATCAAAAGCTGAAAACCACCATCGTCTATGTGACCCATGACCAGATCGAGGCCATGACGCTCTCGACCCGGATCGCGGTGATGAACAAGGGCCATGTCCAGCAGCTGGGCACGCCGAAAGAGATCTATGACACGCCCGCCAATGTCTATGTGGCGACCTTCATGGGCAGCCCGGCGATGAACATCCTGCCCGCGAAAGTCGTGGTCCAGGAGGGCGCGCATCACGCCCAGATCACCGACAGCGAAGGTGCTCCCCAGCTTCTGCGCCTGTCGCAGACCAACCTGGCGGCGGGGCAAGAGATCCTTCTGGGCATCCGCCCCGAGGCCATCACCGACCCCGAGGGCGCCGACCGCAAGTCCGGCAATATCGTGAGCCTGAAAAACCGCGTCACCGTGACCGAGCCCGCCGGCGCCGATACTTTCGTCACCATGACGCTGGGCGGCCGCGACACGATCGCCCGGATGCGCGCCGATGCTTCGGTCGCGGCCGGCCAGGTCTTCGACTTTGCCGTCAACATGGAAAAAGCCGTGGCCTTCGATCCCAAGACCGAGGAAAGGATCGCCCCGTAATGCGTCCCGACCTCGTCATCATCGGCTCCGGCATGGGCGGGGCGACGCTGGCGGCGGCCTTGGCGCCCTCTGGGCGGCGGATCCTCGTGCTGGAGCGCGGCGATCACCTGACCGACACGCCCGAGACCCGCGACGACCGCGCGATCTTTGGCCGCGGCCATTTCCGCCCGCGCCAGGTCTGGCTGGACGGCAAGGGCCAGCCCTTCAACCCCGGCAATTACTACTATGTCGGCGGCAATTCGAAATTCTACGGCGCGGTGCTGATCCGCTATCGCCGCGAGGATTTCTCGCCGCTCCGCCACATGGGCGGCACGACCCCGGGCTGGCCGCTGAGCTATGACGAGCTGGAACCCGATTACCAGGCGGCCGAGCGGCTTTACAACGTCCGCGGCCAGATCGGCGAGGATCCGACCGAACCGCCCCATTCGGGCCCTTATCCTTTCCCGCCCGTGCCGGACGAGACCTCCATCGCCTGGGCCCGCGCCCGGCTCAAGGCGGTGGGCCTGCATCCCTCCAGCCTGCCGCTGGGAGTGGACCTGGACGCTTGGCTGAAACGTGCGCCCACGCCCTGGGATGCTTTCCCCAATGCGGGTTCCGGCAAGATGGATGCCGAGACCGCGCTGATCCAGGCGCTGCGTCATCCCAATGTGACCCTGCTCACCCAGACCCGCGCCACGCGGCTGCGCGCCGATGCCACGGGCCGTATCTTGGCGGTGGAGGTCCTGCAGAACGGCCAGCCGCAGACCATCGAGGCCGAGAGTTTCGCCCTGGCCGCAGGGGCCGTGCAGACGGCGGCGCTGCTTCTGGGGTCATCCGATGCGCGCCACCCCAGGGGCCTGGCCAATGGCTCCGACCAGGTCGGGCGGAACTTCATGAACCACAATGCCTCGGCGGTGCTGGCGGTGCATCCCCTGCGCCGGAACGCGGCGATCTATCAAAAGACCTTCCAGATCAACGATTTCTACCTGAAGGGCCCCGAGGGCGCACCCCTGGGCAATATCCAGCTTCTGGGCAAGATCTCGGGGCCGATCCTGCAGGCCCAAGGAGTACCGGGCCTCATCGCCCATTGGATCGCGAAACATTCCTGGGACTTCTACGCCATGTCCGAGGACCTGCCCGATCCCGAAAGCCGCGTCACGCTGCGGGACGGCCAGATCTGCCTCGACTGGCGGAGGTCGAACTGGGAGGCGCATCTGGCGCTCGTCAGGACGCTGAAGGCCAAGCTGCGCCAGGCGGGCTTTCCCCTGGTCCTGTCGCGGCCCTTCGACCGCAAGACGCCCAGCCATCAATGCGGCACGGCGCGGATGGGGGCGGACCCGCGCACCAGCGTGGTGGACCCTTTCAGCCGCGCCCATGACCACCCCAACCTCTGGATCACCGATGCCTCGGTCCTGCCCACTTCGGCGGCGGTGAACCCGGCCCTGACCATCGCCGCCCTCTCGCTGCGCGCAGCGCGGAGGATGGCATGAGGCTCGCCGTGATCACCGGGGGCCATCAGGGCGTGGGCCTCGGCATCGCCGAGGCGCTGCAGGAGGCAGGCTTTGCCCTGGCCCTGGTGGGCCAGGCGCCGCCGCGTCACCCGGTGATCGCCGCCGCGCTGGGTCGCTTGCCAGGGGCGCGCTATTTCCAGCACGACCTGCAAGAGGTCAAGAAGGTCGCCCAGCTGGTCTCCGAGATCGAGACCACCTGCGGGCCGATCTCGACCCTGGTGTCAAACGCCGGGGTGCCGGCCAGGATCGCGGGCGACATGCTGTCGATCGAACCCGCCAATTTCGACTTCGTCCTCGACATCAACCTGCGCGGCAGCTTCTTCCTTGCGCAAGAGGTCGCCCGCCGCATGGTCTCGCGCCCCGCAAGCGATTACCGCGCCCTGATCTTCGTGACCTCGGTTTCCGCCGGCATGGTCTCGGTCGACCGGGCGGAATATTGCATCTCGAAGGCGGCGGCCTCGATGGCGGCCGAGGCCTTTGCGGTCAGGCTTGCGCCCGAGGGGATCGGCGTCTTCGAGCTTCGCCCCGGGTTGATCGAGACCGAGATGAGCGACGAAATCCGCGCCCGCCACGAGGCGCGGATTGCAGGCGGACTGGTGCCTGCAGGCCGTTGGGGGCAACCTGCCGACATCGGGCGGGTCGTGGTGCCGATGGCCATGGGGGCGATGGATTTTGCGACGGGGGCAATCGTGCCGGTGGACGGCGGATTGTCGATCCCGCGACGCTAGGAGGCGACATGGCTTGGGATTACATCATCGTGGGTGGCGGCTCGGCCGGCTCGACCCTGGCGGGGCGGCTGTCGGAGGACCCTGCCCTGCGCGTCCTGCTCTTGGAGGCGGGGCCGCGCGACTGGCATCCCTTCTACACGATCCCGGCGGGGTTCGCGAAGATGACCAAGGGGATCGGGTCCTGGGGCTGGCAGACCGTGCCCCAGCGTCACATGAAGAACATGCAGATCCGCTTTACCCAGGCCAAGGTCCTGGGCGGAGGCTCGACGATCAACGCGCAGATCTATACCCGCGGCCATCCGCTGGACTATGACAACTGGCGCCAGATGGGCTGCCCGGGCTGGAGCTATGAAGACGTCCTGCCCTATTTTCGCAAGGCCGAGGACAACGACACCTACGACAACCGCTGGCATGGCAAGGGCGGGCCCCTGGGGGTCAGCAAACCCTCGGCGCCCCTGCCGATCTGCGAGGCGTACTTCGCGGCGGCGGGTCAGTTGGGGATCCCCACGAACCCCGACCTGACCTCCGAGACGCCCGAGGGCGTGGGCTATTACCAGCTGACCCAGCGCAATGTGCGCCGGTCCTCGGCGTCGAAGGCCTATCTGGGGCCGGCGCGGGGGCGGGGGAACCTGCAGGTGATGACCGGCGCCCAGGTGCTGCGCATCGTCGTCGAAAAGGGCCGCGCGGTGGGGGTGGAACTGGCGGGCAAGGGCCTCGTGCGGGCCGAACGCGAGGTGATCCTGTCCTCGGGCGCCATCGGCTCGCCCCGGCTGCTGCAGCTCTCGGGGATCGGTCCGGCCGATCACCTGCGGGATTTGGGGATCCCGGTCGTGCTGGATCAGCCCGGCGTGGGGTCGAATTTCCACGACCACCTTGATCTTTTCGTCATCGCCGAATGCACGGGGCCCCATACCTATGACCGCTATGCCAAGCCGCTTTGGTCGGCGGTCGCAGGGCTGCAATACCTGTTGACGCGCAAGGGGCCGGTGGCCTCGAGCCTGTTTGAAACGGGCGGCTTCTGGTGGGCCGACAAGGACGCGGCGCACCCGGATATCCAGTTCCACCTCGGCCTTGGCTCGGGAATCGAGGCCGGGGTCGCCGCCATGCCCCAGGGCGGCGTCACCTTGAACTCGGCGCTTTTGCGGCCCCGGTCGCGGGGCACGGTGCGCCTGGCCTCCGCCGATCCATTGGCCGCGCCGCTGATCGATCCGAACTACTGGGCCGATCCCTATGACCGCGAGATGTCGATCCGGGGGTTGAAGCTCGCGCAAGAGATCATGTCCCAGCCCGCCCTGAAGCCCTTCGTCCTGGCCGAGCGTCTGCCGGGGCCGAACGTCCGCAGCGACCAGGATTATTTCGACTATGCCTGCCATCATGCCAAGACCGACCATCACCCGGCAGGCACCTGCCGGATGGGCGCGGATGCCGAGGCGGTGGTCGATCCGCAGCTCCGCTTCAACGGGATCGCGGGGCTGCGGGTCGTCGATGCCTCGGTCATGCCGCAGGTCGTGTCCTCGAACACCAATGCCGCCACGATCATGATTGCCGAAAAGGCGGCCGACATGATCCGGAAGGGTTAAAATCCGCTGGACAGGGCGGGCATCGGGCGGGAAAGAAGTCATATGGGACGACCGACGATCATAGATGTGGCCAAGGCGGCGGGGGTCTCGAAATCCACCGTCAGCCTGGTATTGCAAAACAGCCCGACCGTGGCCGCCCAGACGCGTGAGGATGTGCGCCGCGCCATGGCCGAATTGGGCTATGTCTACAACCGGGCGGCGGCCAATTTGCGCTCCTCCCAGGTCGGGCTGATCGGGCTGGTGATCAACGACCTGCGCAACCCCTTCTTCACCGAATTCGCCACCTCGGTGCAGATGGCGCTGTCGGAGGCGGGCTTTGCCGCCGTCATCGCCAATACCGACGAGGACCCCCGCCTCCAGCAACGCGCCATCGCGGGGATGGTCGAACATGGCGTCTCGGCCCTGATCATCTCGCCCGCCTATGGCGACGACGAGGCTTTCGGGCTTCTGGAGCGCGCGGGCGTCCCCGCCCTGCAGGTCCTGCGCAAGGTCAGCGAGAGGACCGACCTCTTTCCGTTTTCCGTGCCCGACTACGGCCATGGCAGCCAGCTTGCCACCCAGCACCTGATCGACCAGGGCGCGCGCCGCATCGCCTTCGTCGGCGGGGTCGAGGGGCGCTCGGTCACGCAAGAGCGCATGTCGGGCTATCTCTCGACCATGCAGGCGGCTGGGCTCGCGCCGCATGTGATCCTCGGCCGCCCGACCCGGGCCTTTGGCCGCGCGCAGATGGGCGATTTCGACGCGGCCTTGTGCTTCAACGACCTTGTGGCCTTGGGGATGCTCTCGGGCCTGACCCATCGCGGGGTCAAGGTCGGCCAGGACTTCCGCCTCGTGGGCTTCGACGACATCGAGGAATCCGCCCAGTCCCTGCCCGGCCTGACCACGGTGCATTGTGACATCGAGGGCTTTGGCCGCCGCTCGGCCGAGGCGGTGCTGGCCTGGCTGAACGACGGCACGAAGCCTCCGCCCGAGACGCGCACCCCCGTCACCCTCGTGGTCCGCGGCTCGTCTCGTGCCGGGTGACGGGCGTCACAGCCCCGACGCGATGGCCGTCTTGGACAGAGGTGACCTCGGCAAGCTTGACCAAGCGCAAGACAGCAGGCCTTTCCCTTCTGACATGACCATGTCGGAAGGTCGGCCGGCTTGGACGCCTATGACCTCAGCCGCAGGATCTCGACCAGGGCGGCCAGCGCCGAGGAGGGGGCGGCGCGGTTGGGGTAGTAGAGGTGATAGCCGGGGAAGCTGGGGCACCAGTCCTCCAGCACCGAGGCCAGGCGGCCCTCAGTGACATGGGGGCGGACGAGGTCGGCGGGCAGCCAGGCGAGGCCCATGCCGTCCAAGGCTGCCGCAAGACCCAAGTGCAGGCTGTTGTTCACGAAGCTGGGCGTGACCCGGACATTGACCACGCGGCCCTCCTTCTCGAACTCCCAGGGCGCGATATTGCCCAGGCGCGGCAGGCGCAGCGCGATGCAGCGGTGGGTGTGCAGGTCGGCGGGGGTCTGGGGCGTCCCGTGGGTGGCGAAGTAACCCGGCGCGCCCACGACCGCCATCCGAAGGGGCGGGGAGATTGCCACCGCGATCATGTCCTGCGCCAGGTGCTCGCCGATGCGGATGCCTGCGTCGAAGCGCTCGGCCACGATGTCGGTCAGGCCATAATCGACCGAGACCTCGACCGTCACCAGAGGATGCGCCGCCA
>NZ_JAABNR010000022.1 GCF_009925085.1 Stagnihabitans tardus
TGGGAAAGAAGGGCCGAAGCCGGTCCATCTGGGCTTCGGTCAGCCAGAACAAGTTGCTCATAAATCAGGTCTCCTGGCCGACCGTGAATCACGGTCTTAGAGCGTGATCAATGGGTCCTGACCCTAATCGGCACCTTGGCAGTAAAGCACCTTGGCGCCAGGATTTTCCGCCGCATAGGCGCGGACCTTCGCGGTCAGGGCTGCAACCCCCTTGGTCCCCATCAGCTGGCAATGCGACAAGGTCGCCCCGCCGCCGAAAAGATGCATATGCGCCTCGATGAAGCCCGGCAGGACCGTAGCCCCCCTGGCATCGATCACCCGGGTCTGCGCCCCGGCCAGGGCCTGAACCTCCGCCACCCCCCCCACGGCCAGAAGGCGCTCACCGGCGATGGCCAGGGCCTCGGCGCGGGGGAGGTCGGGCTCCATGGTCAGGATGCGCGCGTTGGTGATGATCAAGTCCGGCGTCATGGTCTTTCCTCTCCCCTACGGCCGGTGGTCCGACCCGCTTTCATGCCGCATATTTTACGGCATTCTTTTTTGTATACATTTCTGATTCTGTGAGCACCTGTCAAAGCCTTTCGCGCGGCGCGGCGCGAAAGGGGGTCAAAAGACCGCGTTTCGGGTGATTTTCGTGCGGAGGGGGGTCTGACCCCCCTAGGCCATGCGCTGCGAGATCAGCGAGCAGAGGACGAGCTGCATCAGGTGATAAACCATCAGCGGCAAGACGATCAGCGCAAGGTCGGCTTCGGCAAAGATCAGTCCGGCCATGGGCAGGCCGGTCGCAAGGCTCTTGGTCGACCCGCAATAGACCAGCGCCAGGATATCGGCACGCGGCATCCGGGCCAGGCGACCGCCCCAAACCGTCCCTGCCAGGACCAGGGCGAAGATCGCCAGGCAGAGGCCCAGGATCAGACCCAGGGAGCCGAAGGACAGGCGCTGCCAGATGCCGCCCACCATCCCGGCCGAAAAGGCGGAATAGACGATCATCAGGATCGAACCGCGGTCCAGCACCATGACCGGCCCCTTGTGCCGCGCCAGCGCCTCGGCCAGCCAGGGCCGCGCCACCTGCCCCGCCGCAAAGGGCAAGAGGATCTGCTGACAAATCGCCCAGACCGTCTGGAGATC
Source organism: Stagnihabitans tardus (assembly GCF_009925085.1). Lineage (GTDB taxonomy): Bacteria > Pseudomonadota > Alphaproteobacteria > Rhodobacterales > Rhodobacteraceae > Stagnihabitans > Stagnihabitans tardus. The sequence goes on from NZ_JAABNR010000022.1 coordinate 1,126, forward strand.
GACCCCATGCCCCGAACTCTCGGGGATGGTCAGCGCCAGGAGCGCAGGCGTCAGCCCCACCGCCAGCAGGTTGGAAATCGAGGCCGCGCAGATCGCTCCCGCCACGTTGCCGCGCGAGACCGAGGTGAAGGCGATCGAGCTTTGCACCGTCGAAGGCAGGCAGCCGATATAGAGGAACCCCAGCCCCACGGCGGGCGGAAGGGCCAGGCTCGCCAGGGCTCCGCCCGCCAGCCCCAGCAGGGGAAACAGCGCAAAGGTGCAGGCCAGGATCCCCAGTTGCAGCGGCCAATTGGTCAGCCCATCGAGGATCGCCCTGGTCGGCAGCTTGGCCCCATAGAGGAAGAACAAGAGCACGATGGCCCAGAAGATCACACGCTTCAGCACCAGGGCGGCCTCGCCCGAGATTGGCAGGAACAGTGCCGCCGTGACGGTCAAGATCAAGAGCATCATGTAGCGGTCGATGCCGAAACGGCGCAAGAAGCTCTCGATCTGCATTCTGGCCCTTTCCTCGCTGCCCAGGCGGCGACTTTGCCACAGTGTTGCGACAAGGCCAAACCGAAATCCGTTTCTGTATACAGATTTGCGCCCGGTTTGCCTTGTCCTGCCGTGCCATGCTAGAAAAGCCTGGATTTCTTGCGAGGCGCCCATGTCCCACCCCAAAGGCCTGCTGCGGCGATCCGCCTATGATGCGATCAAGACCCTGATCATCACGGGCCAGTTGACCCCCGGCGCCCGGGTGACGGAAATCGAGTTGACCGAACAGCTCGGCGTCAGCCGGACCCCCGTGCGCGAGGCGCTGAACCGGCTGGAGCGGGACGGGCTCTTGGTCAGCCGGTCGAAAACCGGTTTTGCGGTCAACAGCTTCGACCTTGGTTCGGCCGAAGAGGTCTTTGACCTGCGCGAGATGCTGGAGCCGCGCTCTTCTGCCCTGGCGGCCTGTCGGGTGTCGGATGCCGACCGCGAGGCCCTGCAAGCGATCCTCGCCACCTGTGACGCGATCAACCCCGATCACCGGACGGTGGAGCAAAGCCTGATGGAGATGACCGTGGGCATCGATGTGCATCGCGTCATTGCCCGGATGAGCGGCAATGCTCTCTTGGCCGAGATGCTGGATGGTATCCTCGATCGCTGCCAGATCTATATCTGGATGGACCTGAGCCTGCAAAACTCCTGGGCCGAGGCGCGGGCCGAACATGCGGACCTGGTCGATGCGATCTGCAGCGGAGATGCCGAGCGGGCCGAGGCCCTGTCGCTGCAGCATATCCGGGGGGCGCGCAAGAACGTGGTCAAGGTGCTGAAAGCGCGGGAAAACCTGCGCGGCGCGGCGCGGGGGCTGGCCCCGACGCGCTGACCCTGCGCCTTGGCGCGCGACAGGCCCCTGCCCTGCCGGAGGGTCGCCCGCCGCAGCCTGGCTCCGTTTGCGTGCGGGTCGCCCAAGAGGCGGTCCCCACGCTCAAGGGGGCGAGACCAGAGGCCAAGAGATGTGCCAAGACGCCTTGCAACCACCACTGATAGAAATGTCTTGCACGAATCCGAGACCTGCTGCAATAGTCTCGAAAAATAACGCGCGATGCGAGAAAAATCGCGACCACGAAAAAGGTAGGCTATGACAGAGGTTGAGCAGGACCTTGACGTCGCAATTGGTCGCTATGCAGAACTTCTTGCGGCGAACCTGCATGCGCAGCGTGAAGCCCATTTTCCCCCCGATGCCCGCAAGACCATGCGCTACCTTTCAAGCGGTGAAGCGGCAGAGTTGCTGGGCGTCGATCACACATATCTGCGCAAGTTGCATCGCGATGGCAAGATCCACGAAGTCGAACTGACCGCTGGCAGTCACCGTCGCTATACGCTCGATGACCTGGCGGAAATCCGGCAAACTCTTGAACTGAATGCAAAAAAGCCTGGAACCTACGTTCCTGGTCGCCGGGCCGGCGACAAGCTGCAAGTCGTGTCGGTGGTCAATTTCAAGGGCGGCTCGGGAAAGACGACAACCTCTGCACATCTTGCGCAACGGCTGGCGTTGAAGGGCTACCGCGTCCTCGCCATCGACCTTGACCCCCAGGCTTCCCTGTCCGCCCTTCACGGGCTGCAGCCCGAGATCGACCTCATCGACGGAGGCACGCTTTACGATGCCGTCCGGTATGATGATCCGGTTCCGATCGAAGACGTCATCCGCAAGACCTATATCCGGGGGCTCGACCTGATTCCCGGCAATCTCGAGCTGATGGAGTTCGAACACGAAACCCCTGCTGCGATCCACAAGGGCGGCGCAAGGGCGTTCTTCACCCGCGTCCAGGATGTTCTGGCCAAGGTCGAACAAGACTACGACGTGGTGGTGATCGACTGCCCGCCGCAGCTTGGCTTTCTGACCATGTCGGCGCTTTCCGCCTCTTCGGGTGTCCTGGTCACCGTGCATCCGCAAATGCTGGACCTGATGTCCATGTCACAGTTTCTGCGCATGACCTCGGACCTTTTGGGCGTCATTCGCGAGGCCGGTGCAAACCTGCGCTATGACTGGCTGCGGTTCCTCCCCACCAGGTTCAAGGTCGGCGATGCGCCGCAGACCGAGGTCATCGCCTTTGTCCGCGGCCTGTTCGGCCGTTCGGTGCTTGTCAATCAAATGGTTGAATCCACAGCCATTTCTGACGCCGGCTTGACCAAGCAGACGCTTTACGAAGTTGACCGCAAGGACTTTACCCGCACGACTTTCGAACGCGCGATCGACTCGATGAACGCGGTCAATGACGAGATCGCGCAATTGATCCAGAGAACATGGGGCCGTGATGTCTAGAAAGCCGCGCCTGGGCCAGGCCAATCCGGCCTTGAGCACCCTATACGCCGCTCCTGATATCGTCGAGGCGCGGCGCCTGCGCACGGGCGTGGTCGAGCTCGACCCTGATGCGATCGAGATCGCGGGTCGCATCGAAGACCGTCTGCAACTGGACATCGACAGCCTGACGGCGTCGATCGCCGAGAATGGTCAGCGGGTTCCGATCCTTGTGCGCCCCCTGCCCGGCGACCGATACCAGTTGGTTTACGGGCGTCGCCGCCTTGAGGCCTGCCGTCGTCTTGGCCGACAGGTTCGCGCCATCGTCGCGGACATGGACGCGGGCCAATCGCTGAAAGACCAGCTGATCGAAAACCTCGAACGCCGCGATCTGAGCTTCATCGAGCGCGCCATGGTGGCTCATGGCCTCTTGGAAGGTGAGGCGCTTTCTCCGGAGGAGCGGAGCCACAAATCCATTGCCGAGATCTTCGGCCTGACAGAGGCGGGGATCTCGCAACTGGTCAGCGTGGTCAAGACCGTCGGGGCTGATCTGATCCAGGCCATCGGCGCGGCTGAGGGCATCGGTCGGCCGCGCTGGGAGGAGTTGAAGAAGGCGATCCAGGAGGGCGTCGATCCCTCTGACCTTTTGTCGACCGCGCAGCAGGTCCGCGCCGCCAAGGGTTCGGAACAGGCGTTCAAGTCAGTCCTGACAAAAGCCACGACGAAACCCCAAGCCACGCCAAGGGTCGATGACGAGGCTGATTTCGGCGCGATCAAGATCACCAAGAGCGGACGAGGGCGTCATCTGCGCCTTGAGATCACCGCGAGGGACAAGGAATTCGTCAACTGGATGGAGCGCAATGCGACCGATCTGGTGACGGAGCTTCACGAGCGCTGGAAGCGTTCGGAGGCATGAGGCAGCAGGGCAACAACAGGGAGGCACGATACAGGCAAGAAAAAGGCCCCGCGAAGTTTCCTCCGCGAGACCAGCTTTGGTCATAACGGGCGGACCCGCTAATCTCAGTTTTCGCACCTCTGAATCTAGCGCTCCGCTTCGTCCGCCGCAAGAGTCATCCGATTCGCGGGCCGGCATTTCTTTGCCTTCGTGAAGCATCATGGACTACAAGCCGTTCTCGCCGTTCAAGCGGCCGATGTCGCACAACCATCTCCACCCCGTTCCGCACGGCCAGGAGCCCGTGAACAAATGGGATGTCTTGCGCAACCTGGCCAAGGCACAGGATTGCTATGGCCTTCGCGACCGCGATCTTGCCGTTCTCCAGGCTCTCCTGAGTTTTCACGCCGGAGACAGCCTGGACCCTGCGACCGATCTCGTTGTCTTTGCCTCCAACCGCGCCATTTGCGAGCGCTTGAATGGCATGCCGGAATCCACCATGCGCCGTCATACAGCCAAGCTGATCGAGCGCGGTCTGCTTGCCAGGCGCGACAGTCCGAATGGCAAGCGGTTTCGAACCAGGTCCGACGAGAGCCCCATTTCTTTCGGCCTTGATCTGAGCCCCCTGCCCTATCTTGCAAGCCAGATCAAGGACCGAGCAGAAGCGGTCCGAGCCGCCGAGCTGAAGTCGATCCGCCTGCGCCTGCGCATCAACCTGATGCGCCGCGACCTTCACGCGCTTTGCACATATGGCAAATCCGTCCACGACGATGACACGATCTGGCAGGACTTCCTCAACTTGCACGCCCTGGCCACGATCTCGATCCGTCGAAAGCAGGATGTCGAGGGATTGACGGCGCTCTCGTTGAAGCTGGCTGCTGCCGTTGCCCAGGCCAAAGAGATGATCGAGCGTCTGGAATTGCCCGATTTGAGCACCTCGGACGCTCAAGTTGAGCAGCATCATCAGAGATCAAATGAAGAAGTAATTGATTCTGAAGAAGGCGGAAGCAACGAAGACGGTATGGCGCAGCAAACTGCCCGTGAAGCAAGGAAGGCCGTGAAGAAGGGCACCGATGCAATGGCAACTCCGCCATTGTCACTGGTCACAAAAGCTTGCCCGGAAATCGCGCTCTTCACCGGCGGCGACATTCAAAGCTGGCCTCAGCTCTTTTCGGCAGCCTGCCACCTGCGACAGGCGATCGGAATCCCGCGGCCCGTCTGGGATGAGGCCATCCGAACCATGGGGCAAAACACGGCTTCCGTGGTCCTGGCGGCAATCCTGCAAAGATTCTCTTCCATCCGATCGCCAGGCGCATATTTGCGGAGCCTGTGCGCCAAGGCAGCAGCCTCGAAGTTCTCCTGCATTCCGCTGGTCGCAAGCCTCTTGGCCGCGCGGTCAGAATGCGCCGCTTAACAGCTGTTATGTCGGCGGCCGGGCAAGACTCCGCCTGGCTTAACAGCTGTTAAGTCCCGTCGAGGACATGACGACAGGAACTGGCGCCCGCTTGGGCCCAGCGGAAAGCGTCTTGGTGCGCTGGCGATCTTGAAACACCATCCGGGCTTACCAGGCCCATTCCCCGGGGTTGAACACAGAGTGGCAGTGCGCCGCCTGCCGGGCAGGCAGAAAGCCCCTCGTCCCGGCCCTGTCGAGCGCCAGCCAAGGCAGGATCCGGCCATTTACCGCGCTGCGTTGAGAGCGGCCCAGTCCAGCCCGAACCGACCGAGGTATTTCCGCAAGCGGTCCGCGTCGTTGGCGCTGGCCTTTGCCGTTCGCGAGACCGCAAAGAGCCTGCGCCCGGCAGCCGAGAGGCTGTCGCATTGCCGACAGACCGCGATGACGGCCTCCAGCTGCACGCGGTCGAATTCGTCCAGCGTCGCGGGGTCCAGGAGGCCCAGCAGGGGGCTGACATTCCCGACCGCCCATTGCGCGGCGAGGGTGGCGATTTCTTCGCCCACCATCGCATCCGTCACCCGCCCGCGTTCGGCCAGAACCGACAGGCGCTCGGCCGAGGCCTGGAGGTCACGCAGGTTGCCGGGCCAGGGTGCCGAAGTGCCGAAGCGCAGGTAGCGCGCCAGGGCGTCGGCGTTGAACCCGGTCTTGCGGCCCAGCTTGCGCTCGGTCGCATCCAGGAAGGCCAGGAGATGGGTCTTGATGTCCGCGCGCCGGTCGCGCAAAGGGGGCAGGGTGAAGACCCATTGCGAGAGCCGCGCCGCGAGATCGGGGCGCAGGTGGCCCTGGCGCACGAGGGCTGCGGGCCCGGCACCGGCGCTGGCCACCAGGTGAAACCGCGCCGTGACTTCGGCCTCCGAGCCCAGGGGGCAGTAGCGCCCTGTCTCGATGACCTGCAGAAGCGCAGCCTGCGCCTCGGGCTCCAGCTCTTCGATGCGGTCGAGGAAGAGGACGCCGCCATCGGCCTCGCGCAGGAAACCCGGCCGGTCGCTGCCCATGGTCCCGCGCCTTTGCCCCAAGAGCGGCGCAAGCCCCAGACCCTTGAGCATGGCGCAATTGACCTGGACCAGCCGCCCCTTGATCCGTCGGCGCAGCAGCTTCAGCTCGTGCAGGCGGGCGGCCAGTGCCGACTTTCCCGTTCCCGGCTCGCCCACCAAAAGGATCGGCGCGTCACTCGCCGTGGCCACCAGGTCCAGCCGCTGGATCGTCGCTTGCAGGGCAGGGCTGGCGGTCTCGATCCCGCCCAGAAGCAGGGCCGAATGGTCGCGCGCGGCGGCCTCGAAGCGGCGTTGCAGGGCGTTGTAGCGGGCAAGGTCGAGGTCGATGACGTCGAGCTTGGCCTGCGGGTCCCCGCCCGAGGGCGGTCCGGTCTGGATCAGCCGCGCCGGGATATGGCGGCTTTCGGTCAGAAGGAACCAGCAGATTTGTGCAACATGCGTCCCGGTCGTCAGGTGGACATGATACCGCTCGCGGTCCTCGTCGAAGCCATAGGTGGCGGCGAAGTCGTAGAGCTTGCCATAGACCTCCTGGAAGTCCCAAGGGTCCGTCAACTCCATCTCGACGAGCCGCACTTCGGTTTCGGGCGAGGTGGCCCCGATCTCGGCCTGGATGCGGCGGGCAAGGGGGAGGTCGCGGCCGTGGTGGATCAGCTCCAGCCGGTCGACGGCAAAGCCCGGGTGATTGCAGAGCGCGACCGTGGGCCGCCAGGACCGATTCTTGCCCATGTCGAGCTGGATGCCAAGGAAGCCGAGGACGACGTTGCGCATGGGAATGATCCGAAATGATAATGTCTTATACGACAAGATAGCAAGCTCTGCCAACCTCTCACGCGATTGCGTCTTTTTGCAAGCCCGAACAATGGCTTGCCGGATTTTCGCGTTTTTCTTCCCTGGCCGCGGCCCTTGCCCCAGAAAGAGGGGGTGAGAAGGAAAGGACAGATCATGGCGAACAAATCCGTGTTTGCCGCCTGGAAGGGGCGGCAGCCCACCACCAACGAGGCAGGAGGTCCGGCTCATGCGCTGGCCCCGCGGCATCGCCTGGCGCAGCTTGCCATGACCGGCACCTTCGGGGCCGCGTTTTACCAGGACGCCCAGACCCAGGTGACCGCACTGATCGAAGCCGCCCAGGCGGTCGAGCCTCGCTTCCTCGCCCAGGCTGCGATCCACGCCCGGGAGAAGGGCCAGATGAAGGACGCGCCTGCGCTTTTGCTGGCCGTGCTCTCCATGCGCGATCCGGTGCTCTTCGCCCGCGCCTTTCCCCGGGTGGTGACCTCGGGGCGGGTGCTGCGGTCCTTCGTGCAGATCCTGCGCTCGGGGCAGGTGGGGCGCAAGTCGCTGGGGTCTCGGCCCAAGGCGATGGTGCAGGGCTGGCTGAACGGCGCCAGTGATGCGCAGGTCCTCTGGGCTTCGGTGGGCAATGACCCCTCGCTGGCCGATGTCATCCGCATGGTTCATCCCAAGCCCGAGACGCCCGAGCGCCAGGCGCTTTACGCCTGGGTCCTGGGAAAACCCTGCGACGTGGCGCTCCTGCCGCAGGCGTTGCGCGACCTGATGGCGCTGCGGGCAGGGGGGGTGGACCTCCCCGACGTGCCCTTCCAGATGCTGACCGACCTTGACCTCTCGCCCGAACACTGGGCCGAGGTGGCACGGCGGGGAAGCTGGCAGATGCTGCGCCAGGGGCTGAACATGCTGGACCGCAAGGGGGCCTTCACGGTGCCCGGAGTGGCCGAGCATGTGGCCGAGGTCCTGCGTCATCCCAAGGGTCTGCCCTACCAGATCCTTGCGACGCTGAAAGCGCTGGAGGCCAAGTCGCCTGTCCTGCGCGAGGCGCTGCATGAGGCGCTGGAGGCCTCGACCGCCAAGGTGCCGGTGGTGCAAGGCTCGGTCGTTGTCTGCCCGGACGTGTCGGGCTCGATGATGTCGCCGGTGACGGGGCATCGGGCAGGGGCCACGACCTCGGTGCGCTGCATCGACGTGGCGGCCCTGGTCGCTGCGGCGGTCTTGCGGCAGAACCCGGGGGCCCGCGTCCTGCCCTTTGCCGAGACGGTCCGTCCGCTGCGGCTCGAGGCGCGGGACACGATCGCCACCAATGCCGAGCGCCTTGCTGCGCTTGGCGGCGGCGGCACCGACTGCGCGGCGCCTTTGGCGGCCCTGAACAGGGCAGGGGAGGCGCCGGACCTGGTGATCTTCGTCTCGGACAACCAAAGCTGGATGGGGCCGCACCAGCAGGTGACGGGGATGATGGCGGAGTGGACAAGGCTCAAGGCCCGCAACCGGGCGGCGAAACTGGTCTGCATCGACATCCAGCCCTACGCGACCACCCAGGCGCCCGAGCGCGACGATGTCTTGAACATCGGCGGCTTCTCGGACGCGGTCTTCGACCAGGTGGCCGACTTCGCCGCCGGTCGGATGGGTCCCGCCCATTGGGTGGGCCAGATCGCGGCCGTCGAGATATGACCTTTCCCCGGGCCCCAGGGCCCGGGGGAGCCCCGAGGAATGCTTGCGGGACTACAGTCTGGCCGGTCCGGGACCGGGTCGTCCCGCACACCCCTTGTCCTCGGGACCCAAGACGACCCGGCGAATGCCGGCGGAACTCCAGTCGGTCGCGGGTTCGACCCCCGCCATGGGCGCAAGCCCCTGTAGCTCAGCGGTAGAGCAACTGTTTCGCCTCCCTCGTCGCCGGACCCGAATTCGGGGCGAATGCCGACGTGACTACAGCGTCACACCGGCCCATCCGTGGGGTTCAAGCCCCCACCTTGCAGGCGTCCAACGGTGCGGACGGGATGGGCTTGGGTCACGTCACCCTTGTCGCCCCGACCCACACCCCCCCGGCGAATGCCGGCGGCACTACAGATTGAACCTCTCGAGGTCGCGGGTTCGAATCCCGCCACGGGGCAAGCCCCGTGTAGCTCAGCGGTAGAGCGCGCCGTGTCGCCAATCCCTCGTCGCCGGGGGTCCTTTGAAAGACGAAGATGATGACCGATGACAAGCATTCCCCGATCACCGGGGCCGATTTGATCGCCTGGGGCCACCGCCCTGGCCGCCAATTTCCCACCCTCCTCGCCGAAGCCGCGCAGGCCCTGGCCGAAGGCGCCGACCGCGACACCATCCGGGCGCGGCTGGAGCGCTTGATCCCGGCACCCCTGGCCCATCTGTCCCTGCAGGACGAGGGCGCCGTGCCGCTGCATGTCAACCTGACCGCCTCCGACCCCGACGAGGAGGCCAACCTGCAAGCCGTCCTCGCGACGATGCGGGACGTCCTGCGCACGCCCACCGTGACGGCGGGGGCCATCCTGCCCGACGCCTGCCCGGCGGGCCCCCTGGGGACCATCCCGGTCGGCGGCGTGGTGGCCGCGCGGAACGCGATCCATCCGGGGATGCATTCGGCCGATATCTGCTGTTCGGTCATGCTGACGGATCTGGGCGAGGTCGATCCCAAGGCCGCGCTGGATGCGGCACAGGCCATCACCCATTTCGGTCCGGGCGGGCGCGGGCCGGACGAGCGTCTCCCGGTCGATCCCGAGCTGCTGGACGCCTTCCGCGCCAACCCCTTCCTGAGCGGGGCCAAGATGCTGCACCTGGCGCAGTCGCATATGGGGACGCAAGGTGACGGGAACCACTTCCTGTTCATCGGGCGCTCGGCGGCCAGCGGGCGGGTGGCGATGGTGACCCATCACGGCTCTCGGGGCCCTGGGGGCTTGCTCTACAAGGCCGGGATGGAGGTGGCCGAGGGCTTCCGCAAGCGGCTTTCGCCTGTGACCTTGAAGCAGAACGCCTGGATCCCGGCGGACACCGAGGAGGGTCTTGCCTATTGGGAGGCCCTGCAAATTCTCCGCCGCTGGACCAAGGCCAACCACGATGCGCTTCATCAGGCGGTGGCGGATCGCGTCGGCGCGGCCCCCGGAGCGCGCTTCTGGAACGAGCACAACTTCGTCTTCAAGCGGGGTGACATCTACCTGCACGGCAAGGGGGCGACCCCGGCTTGGACCGACTATGCCGAGGATGCCACGGGCTTGACGCTGGTGCCCTTGAACATGGCCGAGCCGGTGCTGGTGGTGAAGGGCCGCGATGCGTCCCATGCCCTGGGGTTCTCGCCCCACGGAGCGGGGCGCAACTGGTCGCGGACCGAGCATCGCCGTCGCCTCGGCGCCTTGACCCCCGATCAGGCGCTGGCCGCCGAGACGCAAGGGCTGGACATCCGCTTCCATGCGGGCGGGGTGGATGCTTCCGAGCTGCCCTCGTCCTACAAGCCCGCCGCGACCCTGGTCCGCCAGATCGGCGAGCATGGCCTGGCCGAGGTCGTCGACCGCATCGAGCCCCATGGCTGCATCATGGCGGGCGACATCCCTCCCTTTTGGGAGGCCAAACGGTCGCGCCGCTGAGCGGGCCGTTTTGCTGCCGGACAGGTCCCACTGTCCGGCAGCCTGCCTTTTCTCCGGGCGATCCGGTTTGGTCTGGCCGGGGACAAGGGCAGGCTCTTCGTGGAGAGGGCAAAGCTCACCACGACGCGGACCGCCTCTTGCCGGAACACGTCCAGCAAGGCCTGGCGCTCGGGAATCCCGCGCCAGGGCGGCCAGGATCCCTGGACCAAGCTTGGCGCGGTTCCGGGGCTCCGTCTTGCCCGGTCGGGGTTTGGGTCCGGTCCCTTTTTCGCGCTGTTTGCAGCACGGGAGATGAGCCATTGGCAGAGCCGGAACGGATGACCTTCGCAGGGAAGCGGAGCGGATCGCACTGACGCGCGGGCTTTCACGCAAACAGGTTGCCGATGATCCTGGGGTCGGGATGCCGACGCGGAACACCTGGATTGCGGCGCATCGGAACAGGGTGGTGATGTCGCGGGCGGATCGTGAACGAACGACTTCGGCGAGAACCGGACCGTCGTTGAAGGCTCAAGGTGGAGGAGGGTCAGGAAATGATCCGGTGGCCTGCTGCCGGTCTCGTGGATACGTGGACAAGATCGTGACCAAGGACCTCGAGAGTGGACATGACGAGACGAAAGTGCGGCCGCGCGTTCAAGATCGCGGCCGCAAGGCTGGTCCCGGAACACCTGCAGCGCCCGGTCAGGCCGGCGAAAGGGAGCCCTTGCCCTTGCGAAGGAACAACAGGGCAAGCCCCCCCAGCAAGAGCACCAGGCTGCCCGGCAAGGGCACGGCGCTCGGGGCCAGGCTGACGTCGGTGCCATCGGCAAAGGCGAAGGCAAGACCCAGGGGCGCGGTGCCGGTAAAACTGTAGCTCAGGAGCAAGTCGCTGCCAGAGCCATGGTCTTGCCCCAGGTAAAGCCCGGTGCCGAACCAGCTTTTCAGCGAGGCCATGTCGGTGAAGGTCTGGTCGAAGCTGGTGAAGAAAGCTGTCCCGCTGCTCAGCCGGGTGAAGATGTTCAAATGCAGCGATCCCGAAAGACCGAAGTCGCCCTGGGTCTCCAGCAGGTCGAGGTAAAAACCCTGGCCAAAGACACTGGTCGCAGACATGAAGGCCTCGCCGTGCATTTGCACGTCGCCTGCGGTCGTCCCCTTCGCGATCGACAGATATTCCTCGACATGGGCCGTGCCCGCCAATCCGGTCGGGTCGGCGACCAGGGTGGTGGAGAGGGTATTCGCGACCTGCGGCAGCGCCAGCGGCGTGACCGCTGTCCCGTTGTAGCGGTGGCCTTCGGCATGAACCGGGCCGCTTGCCGCCTGGACCGTGCCGGAGAGGATCGGCCTGATGCTGCTCTCATGGTCACGCAGGACGAAACTGGCCTCCGACCCCAGGGCGCCGTCTGCGCTGACCAGGGCATCGGCGCGTTTCGGCTGGCCACCGCCATAGCCGCCGCTGCGCACCGAGGCCGAGGCCACCGCCTTGCCCTGGGTGGCCTGGACCGAGATGACGGCCAGGCCATCTCCGGCCGCTCCGCCATCCCCATTGCCACCGTCCACCCAGCCAGAGGCCGAGACCTCTGTGGCGGTCGAACGCAGCGTGATGCGCGCCTCGGCCGCTCCGCCCCGGCCCAGGCCGCCCCAGTTCGAGGCATTGCCCCCGGTGGCCTTGGCCGTGACACGCGTCGAGTGCGTGTCGCTGCGGTCCAGCGTCAGGACCGAGACCGCCCGCCCGCCATTGCCATCCCGCCCCGTCCCGGCCCCGCCCGCAACCGCCTCCTGTTCGAGGATCGCATCCCGAGACCCTGCGGCGGAAACGGAGTTCTCGAGGATGACATCGGCGCCATTCCCGGCGGCACCCACGAAGTTCGTGCCGCCGAAGCCGCCGATCGCCTTGACTGTGGCCGTCGATGTCCCGGCGGCGCTGGCCGCATAGGCCCTGGCCCGTGCCGTGGTCCCATCCCCGGCCTGATCCATGCCCCAGCTGAACGCCCCCTCGGTGCCTGTCGCCGTCGCAGTTGCCGTGGCATCTCCCGAAGCGCTCTCCGCCCTTGCATCGGCCAGCACATCTGCGCCCAAGGCCGTGGCCGTGGCATTTGCATTGCCTGCTCCGGCCCGGACCGTCGCCTGGGCGTTGCCCCCGGTGCTCTTGGCCGTGCCCGAGACCGTTTCGGCGACCTGCGAGGTGACATCGACGCGCGCCTCCGTCCCCTGGCCCCCGCCGGCTTCGGAGCTTGCCGCGATCTCGCGGGCAAGGTTGTCCACCACGGTCAGGCTCGAGACCCCCCGGCCCTGCAGATTGCCGGGCAAAGGAAGAACCCCGCCGCCATAGGCGAACTGGCTCAGGTTCAGGACGCCCGTCGTTGTCCCCGTGACACCGTCCACCAGGATGGAATCGCCGCCCCTGGTGTTGCTGCCAAATCCGCCAAAGCCCCCGATTTGCGTCGCCGTGACCCAGACCGTTCCGCCCTGGGTCGAGACCCCCTTGGCCGAGGCGGAGGCCGTCCCGCCACTTTGCCCATCCCCGCCGCCCTGGCCGCCTGTAGCGGTCGCCGTGGCGCGCACATCCCCGCTGCCGGTCACATCCGCCAGGGCACTGGCATGGGCGCCATCCTGACCTTGGCCCGCCCGCCCCCCGAAAGCTTCGGCCGTCCCCGCGGTCTCGCTGCGCTGCGAGGTCAGGCGGACCGTCGCCGTGGCCGTCCCGCCCGCTCCGCCGAGCGAAGAGCCCGTGTCTCCGCCCTGTGCCTTGGCGCGGTAATCGGCCGGGCCGCCGCTGCCCAGGGTCAGGTCGATGACAGAGCTTGCATCGCCCCCCGACCCCGACTGAAGCGCGCCACTTCCCCCGTTGCCGCCATAGGCTTCCTGCCACGCATGGATGGTCCCGGTCGTGTCTGCCTCGACCGTGTTCAGCGCCGAAGCCGCCCCGCCATTGCCTGCGTTTCCTTGCGCGGAGAAGCCGTCCCCGCCCGCCGTCTGCCGCGTGCCGACCCAGACCGTCCCGCCATCCAGCGACCGGCCCGAAGCCCTTGCGACGGCCGTGCCGCCATCGGTGCCGTCCTGGCCAGGGTCGAAGGCCCCGCCGCCGCTGGAGCCAAAGGCCTCGGCCGTGGCGCGGACCTCGCCCAGGCTTTCCGCCCTTGCCTCGGCCTCGGCATCGGCCGCCGTGCCCGCGATGCCGCCATAGCCGGGCCGCCCCGCCCGGGCACTGGCATAGGCCGAGGCATTCACCGCGGCGTCGTTGATCGCGACGGAGCGCACCGAGCTGCCCGACCCGCCGACCTCGCCCGTCCCGCGGTCCGCGCCCGATCCGCCCTCCTGGCTCAGAGTGGTGCCCTCGGCATCGCTGCTCGACAGGGTGGCATCGAGATTGACGCCGGACAGGCCGATGACATGGAGGGTTGCGGCTTGCCCCGACAGGCCAAGGCTCATCACAAGGGGCAGGGCGGTCATGCAGGACCGGGTCAATCGCATCATTGAAAACTCGCATTCGACTGTGAGTCTCCGATGCTTCGGAGACGGTTTGCGCCGAAACCATCACATGGCCCTTGGGCAATTTGCAAGCCAGCATCAGCCTTGCCTTCCAATGGGCAACCGGGGTCGGGTATCGAATGTTCTTCCGCAATCATGGGTTGCCCGGGGGGGTGAACGAAAACCCCCGGGGCAAACCGCCGATTCTGGCTCTCTAAATCGAATTGCAGTCGGATGGAGGGTTGGTGTTATGGAGCTCTTCAAATCGAGAACTCGGGCCCGGCTGCGTTCAATCGTCGGCATTGGGGGGGCGGATGCAACGAAGGTTCGGATCGTCGAAGCGATCTTCCAACGTGTCTCGCATGATTGGGACGGACATTCCCTCCCGCCGTCTAGACCTGTGCGCTGCCGTCCCCGGTTTTCGTGCAACCGCGCGACTGTATCCTGGGCGCGCCGATCGGGGAAACTGCAAGGGCCACGGCCAGGCACACAACCATAAGGCGAATTGCGTTTCACCGGAAAATTGGGCTCCCGGATCGAAATGGGCTGCGCTCCACCTTGCGAAATTGGACAGGCCAGATCCCTCCCGCAAACGCGGGTCTGGGCAATTGGACTGGAAATCATCAGCCGCAAAACCAGGGAGGCTCGCAGCAATCACAAGCCTCGCTCGGTGCCCTTTATGAACAAGACCGAAATTCGAGCCCTTGAGAATTGCCCTGACGCATCTTGTTTTCGAGAGGCTGCTTCCTAGCGTCTGCGTCTATGTCCATTCCACAAAAGGTGACTTTGAAAGCCAGCGTCTTGCCGAAAGCCTCGACCTCCGAACAGGTCGTTACCCTTCCGGCGGCCGAAGTCTCTGTCACCGCAGTCGCATCCTCGACCCCGGTGCCGCCGACCGGTCTGCGGATGCTGACGGATTGGACGAAGACGGCAGTTTCGGCGCTTGGGTTAAATGTGCTCGAGACCTCGGTGATGTGAACGGCGACGGGCAGGGCAGGGGCTGACACGATGACCGGGGGCACCGGGCGGACCTGTTCACCTTCGGCGCAGGTCCCGGCGGTGACGTTCTGGTCATCACAGGGCTGGCCTCAAGCCTGGCCGGGGTGAGACTGGCTTCGGCCACGGCGGGTGCCGATGCGCATCACGGTCACCGCAACCGGGGAGACCGTCTTGTTGGCCGGCGTGACTCTGGTGAGTCCGGGCCTGGTGGGTGATTTCCCGTTCTGACCTTGGCGCGCCCATGCCGGAACCTTGGGCCCGGCATGGGCGCCGAACCCGTAGGCCGCCCTGGAACCCGTATCGCCGGACCAAGGCGTCAGGATGATATGCTGAAATAGAAGTCCTTCAGCGCATTGCCGGTCAGGCGGAGATTGTCCTTCTCATTCTGCTCGGACCGGAACATCACCAGGATGAACAAGAGATCCACGAGGTAAAGCTGGCAGGCCCGGCCTTCGATGAAGTCACCAAACAGCGCCACCGAGGTCTTTTCATGCTTCCAGGTGATCAGCGCGGTCTCTGCCGCCGTGGCCACGGCAGAGCGGCGGTCGCTGGTGATGGCGATGGTCCGGGCCCCCGCCTTGCGCGCCAGTTGCAGCGCATCGGCGACGGATTTCGTCTGGCCGGTATGCGAGATCGCAACCAGGGTCTGTCCCGCCCGCATGGTCGATGCCGTGACGATCTGGCCGTAATCGTCCAGGACGTAAGAGGCCGCCCGCCCCGCCTTGGCGAACAGGTGCGACGCCTCGAGGCAGATCGAGGCCGCCCCACCCACCCCCATGAAGACGATCTGGTTGGAGGCGCAAAGCGCATCGACGGCCAGGCCAAGCGCCTGCTTGTCCAGGAAGGCGCGGGTGTCGCGGATGCTGTTGGTCAGGGCGTCGCTCAGCTTCTGGCTGATTTCCAGCGGCTGGTCCGTCTCGCGGATCTCGGCGGGCAGGTTGGGGATCACCTCGTCATAGGCGCCACCTGCGGCAATCGACAGCTTGAGGTCCTGGTAGCCGCTGTAGCCCAACGAGCGGGAGAGCCGGCTGATCGTCGCCTCGGAGACGCCGACGGCCTTGGCGAGATCGGTGATGGATTTGTCGAATCGCCGACTGAGGTTCGACAAGATGTAGTCGGCCACGATTTTCTCGGCGTTGCGAAGCTCCGGATAGGTGTCGTTGATGCGGTCCACAACGGACACGGTTCGTGAAAACTCTTTCTGCTGCATCAAGGCTTCCTCTCCGTCAAAGGCCTGGTGCCGGGGTTGTGTAAATCTACTCCGCGGAAAAATGCTGTCCAGTCTATAATTATTTCAGCATGTTAAGGAGGTATTTCCACGCCAAATGGCCCGGGTCCGGTTTCCGATCAAGCGCGCAAAAAATTTTCTCGACTTTGAAACGTCCAATGTGTAGGGTCCAGTTCAGACCGAAGGCAAAGCCGAAAAACGGGCGCTTTGCCGTGGAGGACGGTCCGAAAGCGAGGAATTCATGCCGAAAAAGCCATCCGCGGGGAACACGCGCCCGCGCGCGCTTCTGGAAAAAATTTACAAGACCGCGAAAACCATCCGGGTTTTCGAGTCCGAAGGGATCAAGCTCTACCGTCGGGGCCTGATCCGGGGCTACTTCCACCCCTACCTGGGCCAGGAGGCGATTGCGACCGGGGCATGCACCGCGCTGAAGGAGGGCGACTACATCGCCTCGACCCATCGGGGCCATGGGCATTGCATCGCGCAGGGCGCCGAGATCAAGAAGATGGTCGCCGAGCTGCTGCAAAAGAAGACCGGTTACTGCAAGGGCTATGGCGGTTCGATGCATATCGCCGATATCGCCAAGGGCAACCTTGGGGCCAATGGCATCGTCGGCGCGGGCACGCCCTTGGGCGTGGGCGCGGCCCTGGCCAGCCAGATTCGCGGGTCGGATGCGGTGACGGTGACCTTCACCTCGGACGGGGCCTCGAACAACGGCACCTTCCTGGAGGGGCTGAACCTCGCCGCCATCTGGAACCTGAACTTCATCCTGGTGATCGAGAACAACCAATACGCCGTTTCGACCACGATCGAGGAATCGACCCGCGAGACCGAGCTTTACAAGCGCGGCGAGTCGCTGGGCGTGCCCAGCCGCCGGGTCGATGGCAATGACCCGCTGGCGGTCTACGACGCCATCGAGGACTGCGCCAAGCTCTGCCGCGAAGGCAAGGGGCCCTTCCTGATCGAGGCGGTGACCTATCGCCACACCGGCCACCATGTGAACGACCCGGGCAGCTATATGCCCGACGAGAAGAAGAAGTATTACGCCGAACGCGATCCGGTGAACCGGGCCCGTCAGTATCTCTTGGACATGACCGATCTGACCGAAGCGCAGATCGCGGCATTCGACGCGGAGATCGAACAGGAATTCGCCGATGCCGTCACCTTCGCCGAGGCGAGCGGCGAAGTCAGCGTCGAAGAATTCAAAGAGTTTCTAGAGACTTACTGACCGGGAGGAACGGGTCATGGCTGATCGCGAGATCATGTATCGCGACGCATTGCGCGAAGCGATTGACGAGGAAATGGCTGCGAACGCCCAGGTGTTCATCATTGGCGAGGGCATTGCCGAACGCGGCGGCTCTTACAAGGTGACCGAGGGGCTTTTGGCCAAGTACGGCAAGAAACGGGTGCGCGACACGCCGATTGCCGAGGCCGGGATGATCGGCGTGGGCGTGGGGGCGGCGATTGCGGGCGCCCGGCCCATCGTGGAGATCCTCTATGTCGATTTCGCCATGCTGGGCATGGAGATGATCGTCAACCAGGCTGCCAAGTTCCGCCTGATGACCGGCGGCACGGGCCGCGTGCCCTTCATCATGCGGACCCAGGGCGGCACCGGCGGCGGGGTGGCGGCGCAGCACAGCCAGAGCCTCGAGGCGCTGTTCTACCACATCCCGGGGCTCAAGGTCGTCATGCCCTCGACCCCCTATGACGCCAAGGGCCTGTTGAAATACGCCCTGCGCCAGGATGACCCGGTGATGTTCCTGGAGCACAAGCACCTTTACATGACCAAGGGCATGGTGCCCGAGGGCGAATATGTCATCGAATTCGGCAAGGCCGACATCAAGCGCGAAGGCAGTGATGTCACGCTGATCGCCTGGTCGAACATGGTGCCCCGCGCCATGGCAGCGGCGGCGGAGCTGGCCAAGGACGGCATCTCGGTCGAGGTGGTGGATCCGCGCACGCTCTCGCCCCTGGACACCGGCACGATCCTGGCCTCGGTCGCCAAGACCAAGCGGGTGGTCATCGTGCAAGAGGCTGTGCGGCGCGGTGGCGTCGCCTCGGATATCGCCAGCATCATCCAGGAGCAGGCCTTCTACGACCTTGATGCGCCCATCACCATCGTGGCGGGGCTGAACACGCCGATCCCCTTCAACCTGGAGCTGGAGAAGGCCTCGGTCCCGCAGGTGCCCGACGTGGTGGCCGCGGTCCGCAAGGTCCTGCACCACGACATCCCCATGGCGGCGGAATGAATGATGGCAAAGCATATCCTTGAAAAGCTGGCCGAAACCAACCCGGAGTGCGAGATCTGGTGGGACAGTTCCCCCCTGGTCTATGGCACCTGGCGGAAGAAGCTCCTGGCCTCGGCGCCTGAGGCCAAGCGCGCCGAATGGGAGGCGCAGCTGAACCGGCTGTTCGATCCCCAGACCGTGGCGCAGACGGGCGAGATGGGCTTTCGTGGCGTGACGACCAATCCGCCTTTGTGTCTTCAGGCCCTGCAGGACGACCCCGCCTTCTGGGCGGGCCGGATCGCAGAAGTCGCGGCCCAGATGCGCAACCCGACGGTGGAGGCGGTCTATTGGGCCGTCTACCTGGAGGTCGTGCGCCTTGGCGCCGAGCAGATCCGCGCGGTCTGGGAGCGCTCGGGGGGGAAATACGGCTATGTCTCGGGCCAGACCGATCCGCGCTTTGTCACCGATTTCGACAAGATGCTGACCCAGGGGCTGGAGCTGGCGCGGCTGGGGCCGAATGTCATGGTCAAGATCCCCGGATCGAAAGAAGGCTATGACGTGATCGAAGAGCTGACCGCGCGCGGCATCTCGACCAACAACACGACCTCTTTCACCGTGCCGCAATACCTGGCCTGCATGAGCGCGGTCAGCCGGGGCCTGGACCGCGCCCGGGCGGCGGGGGTGGACCTTGGCAAATGGCGCTCGGTCATCACCCATATGAGTGCGCGTCTGGGCAATATCGGCGACCTGAAGGCCGAGGCCGAATTGCGCGGCCTGTCCTTTACGAATGAGGAGATCACGCTGGGCGAGATGGCGGTGCTGAAACGCGCCTATCGCTATGGCAAGGCCAACAACCATCCCTCCAAGATGCTGCAGTGCTCGATGCGGGTGACGGACGAGGGCGGCAGCGCCTCCAGCCTGCATATCGCGGCGATTGCGGGGTCGGACATGGTCTATACCTGCCCGCCCGGCTATATCGCGCAACTCATGGCCGCCGAGGACCGGCTGCCAGAGTTCGACGCCAAGGCGATCGACCGCGACGCCCCGGCAGAGCTGATCGAACGCCTGCGCCGCATCCCCTATTTCCGCAAGGCCTATGACTTTGACGGGATGCAGCCGAAAGAGTTCGTCTCCTTCGGGGCCTTTGCCGCCACCGCGACGGAATTCGCGGCGGCGACGCGCAAGACAGTCGATTTCGTGGCCCGTGTCCTAGAGGACATGCGGGCAGACAACGCGGCCTGAGGGGAACAACATGGCAAAACCAATTCTGGTGCCTCAGGTCGGGCAGGATCTGACCGAGGGGCAAATCCTTGAGATCAATGTCAAGGTTGGCGACAAGGTGAAAAAGGGCGATATCGTCGCCACGGTGGAAAGCGAAAAGGCGGCCTTCGAGGTCGAGGCTTTCGCGGAAGGCACGGTGCTGAAGGTCTGCTATGCGCCCGGCGACTGGGGCAAGGTGCTGGAGCCCCTGCTTTGGGTCGGCGAGGCGGGCGAGAGCCTGGGCGAGGCCGCCCCCGAACCGGTCGCAGCGGTCTCTGGGGCCGAAGTTGCGGCCCCTGTGGCTCTTGTGGCGGATGGGGCTTTGCGGTCCTCTCCGCTGGCGCGCAGGCTGGCAGCCTTGGGCAACCTGGACCTGGCCACCGTCAAGGGCAGCGGACCGCGGGGCGCCATCGTGCGCCGCGATGTCGACAAGGCGCTGGCGGCAAAACCGGCGGCTGTTGCGGCCCCCGTCGCCGCTCCGGCCCCCGTCACGGCTCCGGCGCCCGCAGCGGCCCGCCCCGCGCTGATGGCCGCCCCCGACCTGCCCGCGATGGCCGCCGAGGACGTCGAGGTTCCGCATTCCCGGATGCGCCAGGTCATTGCCGACCGGCTCTTGGCCTCCAAGCAGAATATCCCGCATTTCTACCTGCAAGCCGAGGTCGATGTGACCGACGTGACGCTGCGCCGCAAAGCCTTCAACGAGGCCCATGCCGCGCGGATCACCGTCAACGACGTGCTGGTGAAATGCGTGGCCCTGACGCTGATGGAGCACCGGGGTCTGAACGTCCATGTCGGCCCCGACCGCATCCTGCGCAAAGGCGCCATCAACATCGGCGTGGCGGTCTCGGTGCCCGATGGGCTGATGGTTCCGGTCCTGGCCGAGGCCGACAAGATGGACCTGATGCGCATCTCCTCCGAGACGCGGGCCTTGGCCGATGCCGCGCGGCGCGGGGTTTCGAAATCGACGGCCAAGGGGACCTTCTCGATCTCGAACCTTGGCATGTTCGGCGTCGATGTCTTCCCGATCATCAACCCGCCCGAGGCGGCGATCCTGGGCGTCGGCCCGGCGGTCGAGCAGGTGCGCCCGCTGCGCGGCGGGCTGCACATCCGGCAGATCATGAAGCTGACCCTCTCGGCCGATCACCGGGCCGTCGATGGCGCCATGGCGGCGGGCTTCCTGGCCCGGCTGGTCCAGGTGATCGAAGACTTCCGGTTCGAGTAGAAAGACACCCAAATGATGATGACCCAGATGGCCAGCGCCCTGCGCGCGCTGGCGATGGATGCGGTTGAAGAAGCCAATTCCGGCCACCCCGGCATGCCCTTGGGCTTTGCCGATGTGGCCACCGTGCTTTACGCCGATGTCCTGAAATTCGACCCTTCCGCGCCCGATTGGGCCGACCGCGACCGGCTTGTCCTGTCGGCGGGCCATGGGTCCATGCTGCTTTACGGCCTGTTGCACCTGACGGGCTATCCGGGCTGGAACCTGGAGGTCCTGCGCCGCTTCCGCCAACTGGGCTCGCCCGCCGCAGGGCATCCGGAGTTCGGCCACGGCGCGGGGATCGAGACGACGACCGGTCCCCTGGGCCAGGGGCTTGCCACGGCGGTCGGCATGGCCATGGCCGAGGCGATGGACCGCGCCCGCTTTGGCGCCGACCTGGTCGACCACCGGACCTGGGTCATCGCGGGCGACGGCTGTTTGATGGAGGGCATCGCCCAAGAGGCGATCTCTTTGGCCGGCCATTTGCGCCTGTCGCGACTGATCGTGCTCTTTGACGACAACGGCATCACCATCGACGGCAAGACCTCCCTTGCGACCTCGGAGGATCAGGCGGCAAGGTTCCGCGCGGCGGGCTGGCGGGTTCTGGCGGCGGATGGCCATGACCCGGTGGCGATCAAGGCGGCTCTGGACGAGGCGGTCACCGACACCGACCGCCCGACCATGGTGGCCTTCCGCACCCAGATCGGGCGCGGGGCGGGCGACAAGGCGGGGACGGCGAAAAGCCACGGCTCGCCCTTGGGCTGCTCCCATATCGCGGCGGCGCGGGCGGCCATGGACTGGCCCCATGCCCCCTTCGTCATCCCGGCAGAGATCACTGACGCCTGGGCCGCCACCAGCCGTCGCGGCAAACTCGCGCATATGGAATGGGCCACCCGGCTGCAAAAGCGCCCCCCGGCCGAGCAACAGGCCTTCACCGACCATGTCGCCCGGCGCCTTCCCGACTTTACCCAAGCCCTTGACGCGGCGGCGTCCGAGTTCCTGGCCTCCGGCAAGCCCCTGGCCACCCGCGCGGCCTCGGGCAAGGTGCTGGAGCATCTGATCCCCCTGGTGCCTGCCCTGATCGGCGGCTCGGCGGATTTGACCGGGTCGGTGAATACAAGGGTGCCGGGGCATGAGGTGATTGCGGCGGATGCCTTTGGCGGGCGCTTTGTCCATTGGGGCATCCGCGAACATGGCATGGCGGCGGCGATGAACGGCATGGCGCTGCATGGCGGCTATGTCCCCTATTCCGGCACCTTCCTGGTCTTTGCGGGCTATATGCTGGGGGCGATGCGGCTTTCGGCCTTGATGGGGCAGAAGGTGGTCTATGTGCTGACCCATGACTCCATCGGTCTGGGCGAGGATGGGCCGACCCATCAGCCGGTGGAAAGCCTGGCGCAGCTGCGCGCCATGCCCGGCCTGACCGTGCTGCGCCCCGGCGATCCGGTCGAGGTGGCTGAGGCCTGGGGCGTGGCTCTGGCCCAGCCAGGCCCGGTCGCCCTGGTCCTGTCGCGGCAGGCGGTGCCGGTCCTGCGCAAGGAACTGTCTGCGCATGCTACCGCACGCGGCGCCTATGTCCTGTCCGAAGCCAAGGGCGGCCCGCGTCAGGTCACGCTGATCGGCACCGGCACGGAATTGGCACTGGCCGTCGAGGCCCAGGCCATCCTGGCCGCCGAGGGCATCCGGGCCGCCGTGGTCTCCATGCCCAGCATGGAGCTTTTCGCGGCCCAGGACGAGGCCTGGCAAGACGCGGTGCTGGGCCCCTGCGCCCTGCCGCGCGTCGCGGTCGAGGCGGCCTTGCGCTTTGGCTGGGACAGCGTGCTTGGCCGCAGCGGGCGGTTCGTGGGCATGACGGGCTTTGGCGCCTCGGGTCCGGCAGAGGCGCTCTATGACCATTTCGGCATCACCGCCGCACAGGTGGCCGAGGCCGCCCGCGCAGCACTCGCAAAAGGGGCAAGGGCATGAGCGACTATGATGTCATCGTGATCGGCGCGGGGCCGGGCGGCTATGTCGCCGCCATCCGCGCCGCGCAACTTGGGCTGAAGGCCGCCGTGGTCGAACGCGAGCACCTCGGCGGCATCTGTCTCAACTGGGGCTGCATCCCGACCAAGGCGCTGCTGAAGTCCGCCGACATGCTGGACAGCGTGCGCCACGCCGCGGAGTTTGGCGTGACGGTGGGGGCCCCGGTCGCCAACCTGCCCGCCATGGTGCAACGGTCCCGCGAGGTCTCGGCCAAGCTGAACGCCGGGGTCGGCTTCCTGATGGGCAAGAACAAGATCGACGTGATCTGGGGCGAGGCGAAGGTGACCGCGCCGGGCAGGGTCACCGTGCAGGCGCCCGCGAAACCCGCCGTTCAGCCGCAGCATCCTGCGCCGAAAAAGACCCTCGGGGCAGGGACCTACAGCGCCAAGCATATCATCCTGGCCACCGGCGCGCGCCCGCGTGTCTTGCCGGGGCTGGAGCCCGATAGCGACCGCATCTGGACCTATTTCGAGGCGCTGAAGCCCAAGACCCTGCCGAAAAGCCTGATCGTCGTGGGCTCGGGCGCCATCGGCACGGAATTCGCCAGCTTCTTCGCGCGGCTGGGCACCCAAGTCACCGTCATCGAGGCGATGGACCGCGTCCTGCCCGCCGAAGATGCCGAGATCGCGGCCTTGGCGCGCAAGAGGCTGGAGAAGACCGGGATCAGCTTCCTGGAAGGCGCCATGGTGGAAAGCGCCCGCAAAACCGCCTCCGAGGTCACGGCGCGGATCAAGCTGAAGGACGGCAGCACGGTGGAAAAGACCGCCGAAGTCCTGCTCTCTGCCGCCGGTGTCGTGGGCAATGCCGAGGGCCTGGGGCTGGAGGCCCTGGGCGTCACCTTGGACCGGGGCTGCGTCAAGGTGGATGGCAGGGGCCAATCCTCGGTCCCGGGGATATGGGCGATTGGCGATGTCGCGGGCCCGCCCATGCTGGCGCACAAGGCCAGCCATGACGCGCTGACCACTCTGGCCGCCATTGCCGGGGAAGAGGTCCATCCCCTGCTCCCCAGCTCGATCCCGCGCTGCACCTATTGCGACCCGCAGATCGCCTCCATCGGCCTGACCGAGGCGCAGGCGGAGGCCACTGGCCGCAAGCTGCGCATCGGCCGCTTCCCCTTTGCCGCCAATGGCAAGGCGATTGCGATGGGCGAGGCCGAGGGCCTGGTCAAGGTCATCTTCGACGAGGCGACCGGAGAGCTTCTGGGCGCCCATATGGTCGGGCCCGAGGTGACGGAAATCCTCGCCGCCCTGTCGATCGGCATGTCGGTCGAGGCGACGGACGAGGCCCTGGCCCAGGCGGTCCTTGCCCATCCGACCCTGTCCGAAAGCCTGCACGAAGCCGTCCTCTCGGCCCTGGGCCGGGCGATCCATATCGCCTGACCCGATTTCTCCTCCCAAACTCAGGCGGCCCCGGCGATGGGGCCGCCCTTTTCATGGCACCAAGGTGAGATGGCGCGCGCGCAAGAGCGCCGCGACCTCTTCGACCTCGGACGCTTGTCGGGCGGCGTCCCAGCCCAGGACCTCGCCACAGATCGCGGCGATCTCGGCCAGGGCCTGGCGCGTCAGGGCACCGTCAAAGGGCAGCCTGGTGCGGCGCATCACCATGTCTTGCAGCCGGGCGATGCGCCCGACTTCGGCCAGCCAGCGGATTTCGCCCCTTGTATAGGCCGTCCCGGAAATCCAGACGGGGTCCCGCAGCACCGTGCCAGCGACCTCGGTCGCGCGGCTGCCGTAGCGGTCAACCAGGCACAGCGCCGTGTCTGGCGCATGGCCCTCGGCCTGCAACGCGGCGCAGAGCCGCTCGGCGGCGCCCGGCTCGGTCATGCCGCGCCCGCCGCCGATGGCCAGGTCCAGCGTGCTGACGCTGCGGCTTTGCCCCAGGATCTTCAGCACCCGGTCGCCCAGTTGCTCGGCACAGGCGCGGAAGGTCGTCCATTTGCCACCGACCAGGACCAGCATGTCGAAGGGCCGCGCGCCCTCGGGCGGCAGGTGGTGAAAGCTGTGGTCGCGGCTGATCGCCCCTGTCACCGCGCTGCCAGAGGCCGGAAGCGGCCTGATCCCGGCATAGGTGTAAGAGATATCCTCGCGGCGGAATTTCGCCCCGGGCAGAAGCTCTTCGGTGACCTTGAAGATATAGTCGATCTCGGCCTCCGAGCAGACCGCGTTCTCCGGGTCCGAGGCGCGGATGTCGGTGGTGCCCATCAGGATATGCCGGGCGTCGATGGCATAGATCAGGCAGGCCCGGTAATCGGCGGTCTCGAAGTAAAGCATCGCGCCCTTCAGCTCGGAGACCAGGTCTGGCCGGTCCAGCACAAGATGCGAGCCCAGCGTGCCGCCCATATAGGCGGTGGAAAGCCCCAGCGCGGCATTCACCTTGTCGACCCAGACCCCGGCGCAGTTGATCACCAGCCGAGGCGCCAGGTGGAAGGTGCCGCCGCCCAGCCGGTCGGTCAGGGTCACCTTTCCGCCTTCGGTCGCCGTGACCTCCACGTGGTTCACCGCCAGGGTCTCGGGGCAATCGGCCTCGGCATCCTCGATCAGCTCCAGCGCCAGCCATTCGGGATGGACCAGCCGAGTGTCGTAATATTCGGCCATCGCCTTGACCTTGCGCGACAGGCCCGGCATCCGCTTGCGCCCCGCGTGAAGCCTGTGGCCCGGCATGGTGCCATTGCCGCGCCCGAAGCGGTCAAAGAAGCTCAGCCCGATCTTGATCGGCACGATCCCCTTGGGCCCCGGCGTCTTTTTCAGCTTCATGAAGCGCAGGGCCGCCGCGAAGAGCCCGCCAAAGAGACTATAGGCCGGCACCAGGACCGGCTGGGGCCGCACCAGGTGCGCGGCGTTCTTCAGCAGCGCATTGCGCTCGATGACGGATTCGCGGACCAGGGCGAACTCCCCGGTCTCCAGGTAGCGCAGGCCGCCATGGATCAGCCGCGACGAGGCGGCGCTGGTGCCCGAGGCGAAGTCGCCCTTTTCGACCAGGACGGCGGGAATCCCCATCCGCGCCAGGTCGCGCAAGAGCCCGATGCCGTTGATTCCCCCGCCGACGATCAGGATGGGGGACGCGGCGTCCGAAAGCGCCCGAAGTCTGCGAATGGCCGCGTCCCGTGTGTGCATGGCGATGGATCCTTCCGTCGTGGAATCTGAGTAAAGATTTTTTGCAGTATGGTAACGACTTGCGTGATTGTCAAAAAGACAAGCGGCAAAGCCCTGCAATAAAAGGCTGTTAGCGGCAAAAAATTTTCTTACATGTGCGTTGACTTACTCGGCCACATGGCTAGGGTTGGCAACGGGTCGGGCTTAGGGAGGCGCGGACCCCAACAAGACGAGAATCGCCAAGCCTTGGGAGGGGACTCGCGGTGGCCGGATATTTTCTTGGAATTGATGCGGGGGGAACCATGACCAAGGTCGCCCTTGTCGATACCGACGGCAACGAGTTTGCTGTCGAATTGGCGCCCAATGTCATGCTCTTGCCGCACCCCGGCTGGACCGAGCGGGATGCCGAGGCGATGTGGCGCGCGGCCTGCACCTCGATCCGCACGCTCCTGGAGCGGACGGGTGTGGCCCCGGGTGACATCTTGGCCGTTGCGCCGACCGGCTATGGCGGCGGCGGCTATTTCGTCGATGCACAGGGCTTGCCCACCCGCAATGGCATCGTGTCAACCGATACAAGGACTTTGCCGCTTCTGGCCGAATGGAACCGGACCGGCACCGGCGCGAAGCTGCGCTCTGCCATCGGTCAGCAGACCTGGGGCGGGCAGACTCTGGGCCTGATGGCCTGGATCGACCGCAACGAGCCCGAGGTGGCCGCCCGCACGCGTCACGTGCTGGGCTGCAAGGATTTCCTGCGCCTGCGTCTGTGTGGCGATATCTCGACCGATTCGAGTGATGCGGGCTGCGCGGGCCTCTTGTCCGTGGCGCGGGGGGGCTATTCCCTGGAGGTGCTCCAACTGGCCGGGATCGCGCATTGGGCCGAGAAACTGCCCCCCCTGGGCCCCTGCACCGAGGTCGTGGGCCAGGTCAGCGACAAGGCCGCCGCCCAGACTGGCCTTGCCGCCGGGACCCCGGTCGTGCGCGGCGTCTATGACGTGGTGGGCTGCGCCTTGGCCACGGGGGTGACCCGGACGGATCAGCTGGCGGCGGTGGCGGGCACCTTTGCCATCCATTCCACCCTGCACCAAGAACCCTGCCTCGACCCGCTGCCCACGATCCAGACCCCCTATCCGGTGGATGGGCTGGTCATGGCGACCATGGCGACCCCGACCTCGGCCAGCAACCTGGAATGGCTGCGCCGCACCATGCTGGCCGCCGAGATCGCCGAGGCCGAGGCCCAGGGCCGCAGTCTTTACGACCTGATCCACGACAAGATCGCCGCGACCCTGGGGCAGCCCAATGACATCCTCTTTGCGCCCTTCATCTTTGGTGGGCCGGAGGGCGCGCCTGCGGGCCTGGTCGGGCTGCGCGCCGACAGCGGCATGGCCGATATCCTGCGGGCGGTCTTCGAGGGCGTCGTCTTCTCGCATCGCTCTGACATGGATTACCTTCTGTCCGGGCGGCAGTCGGCGCAGGTGGGTGTGATCCGCCTGGCCGGAGGTGCTGCGAAAAGCCCGCTCTGGTCGCAGATGTTCGCCGATGGGCTGCGGCTGCCGGTCGAGCTGACCGAAGGCAACGAGCTGGGCATAAAGGGCGCGGCGCTATGTTCCGCCGTGGCCCTGGGCCTTGCGCCCGACATGAAGACGGCCATCGCGAGGATGGTCCGCCAGGGGCCAAGCCGCACCCCCGACCCAAGGCGGCTGAGCGTCCTGGACACCAAATACGCGGCCTACCGCCAGTTCGTCTCGCTGTTGGTCCAGCTGGGCATCGCTCCTGAAGAAGAAAGGCCCGCCCAAGATGCTTGAGCTGGATGGAATTGAACTGGTGCTGGATGGGCAGACCTTCCTGTCTCGCACCGACCTGGTGCTGGAGAGGGGGACGTTGAACGTGCTTCTGGGGCCGACACTGGCGGGCAAGACCTCGCTGATGCGGGTCATGGCGGGGCTGGATGTGCCGACCCGGGGCGAGATCCGCTGGAACGGGAAAAGGGTCAACGGCGACCGCGTGCAATCGCGCGATGTGGCCATGGTCTATCAGCAGTTCATCAACTACCCGGCGATGACGGTCTATGACAACATCGCCTCCCCCTTGCGCATCAAGGGCCGCCCCGCCGCCGAGATCGACCGCAAGACCCGCGCCGTGGCCGAGCTCATGAAGCTGACCCCGCTTCTGGATCGCCGCCCGCAGAACCTCTCGGGCGGCCAGCAACAGCGCTGCGCCCTGGCGCGGGCCCTGGTCAAGGAGGCGGGCCTTGTCCTTCTGGACGAGCCGCTCGCCAACCTCGATTACAAGCTGCGCGAGGAGTTGCGCGAAGAGATGCCGCGCATCTTCGAGCAATCCGGCGCGATCTTTGTCTATGCCACGACCGAGCCGGAAGAGGCGCTTTTGCTGAACGGCAACACGGCGACGATGTGGCAGGGCAGGGTGACGCAATTCGGACGCTCGACCCAGGTCTATCGCAACCCGGTGGATGTGACGACGGCCAGGGTCTTTTCGGACCCGCCCTTCAACTTCTGGCAGGTGGAAAAGCGCGGCAACCGCATCGTCTTTGGTGAGGGGCAGAGCTTTGCCACGACCGCGCCCATGGCGGCCTTGCCGGATGGCCCTTACCAGGCCGGGTTCCGCGCCGCCCACCTGGAGCTGCACCAGCACCGCGCCGGGGCCGTGGCCTTCACCTGCCGGCTGATCGTGACCGAGATCACCGGGTCGGAGACCTTCCTGCACCTGGAGCACGGGGCCGATCGCTGGGTGGGCGTCGTGCATGGCGTGCATGACCTGGCCCCCGAGAGCCTCATGTCGGTCTGGCTGGACCCGGCCCATTGCTACCTGTTCGGCCCCGAAGGCGGGCTCTGCGCCACGGCAGCCTACGCGATGCGGAACTGAGGGGGACAAGATGGCACGCATTCGACTGGACAACCTCGCCCATACCTACATGACCTATCCGCGCGACGACCGCGACTTTGCCCTGAAGCCGATGAATGTCGAATGGGAGGACGGCGGGGCCTATGCCCTGCTCGGCGCCTCGGGCTGCGGCAAAACCACGCTTTTGAACATCATCTCGGGCCTTCGGGCGCCCAGCCAGGGACGGGTGATCTTTGGCGACACCGATGTGACCGAATGCCCGACGGCAGAGCGCAACATCGCCCAGGTCTTTCAGTTCCCCGTGGTCTACGACACGATGACCGTGCGCCAGAACCTGGCCTTTCCCCTGCGCAACCGGGGCATGGACCCGACCCGTATCCGCAACCGGGTGCAGCAGATCGCCAAGGTCATCGGCATGGAGGCCGAGCTGGACCGCAAGGCGCGCGGCCTGACGGCGGATGCCAAGCAAAAGATCAGCCTTGGGCGCGGCATGGTGCGCGAGGACGTCAACGCCATCCTCTTTGACGAGCCTCTGACCGTGATCGACCCCCAGATGAAATGGGAGCTGCGCACCCAGTTGCGCCGCCTGCACCAGGAGTTCGGCCATACGATGATCTATGTGACCCATGATCAGACCGAGGCCCTGACCTTTGCCGACAAGGTCGCGGTGATGTTCGAAGGCCGCATCGCCCAGCTTGGCACGCCCGAAGAGCTGTTCCGCAAGCCGCAGCACACCTTTGTCGGCTATTTCATCGGCTCGCCGGGGATGAACCTCTTCGAGGCCGAGGTGGACGGCCGCCAAGCCCGCATCGGCCCCCATGTCATCCCCCTGGCCGCCGACTATGGCCGCCCCGAGGGCCGCGTGCAAATCGGCATCCGACCCGAGTTCACCCGCATCGCCGCTTCGGGCGGCATCCCGGTGGATATCCTGCGCATCGAGGATGTCGGCCGCCACGTCGTCTTGCGCGCCCGCCATGGCGGGGTCGCGGTGAACGCGATCCTGTCCGAGGAGGACACCCTGGCCGAGGGCGCCACCCACGCCGTCTTTGACCCCGCCGAGATCGGCGTCTTTGTCGACGGCTGGCGCCGCGACCCCGTCGAAGGAGCAAGCGCATGAGAAAGGTCCAGAACAACGGCGCCTGGCTTTTGGTGCTTCCGGTTTTCCTGCTGGTGGCCTTCTCGGCGGTCATCCCGCTGATGACCGTGGTCAACTATGCCTTCAACGACAGTTTCGGCGAGAACGAGTTCTTCTGGAACGGTTTCGACTGGTTCAAGGAGGTCATAGACTCCGATCGCATCCGGGGCGCGCTCTGGCGGCAGTTCCTGTTCTCGGCGATCGTGCTCTTGATCGAGATCCCGCTCGGCATCGCCATCGCCCTGACCCTGCCCAAGCGCGGCTTCTGGGCGAGCCTCGTCCTGGTGCTCCTGGCCATGCCGCTGGTCATTCCGTGGAACGTGGTCGGCACGATCTGGCAGGTCTTCGCGCGCGGCGACATTGGCCTCCTGGGCGTCGTCATCACCAGTTTCTGGGCCGATTTCAACATTGGCCGCGACCCACTTTCGGCCTGGATCGTCGTCGTGATGATGGATGTCTGGCACTGGACCTCCCTCGTCGTGCTTCTGGCCTATGCCGGGCTGCAGGCCATCCCCGAGGCCTATTACCAGGCCGGGCGCATCGACCAGGCCAGCCGCTGGGCGATCTTCCGCTTCATCGAACTGCCCAAGCTGAAAGGCGTCCTGCTGATCGCGGTCCTTCTGCGCTTCATGGACAGTTTCATGATCTACACCGAGCCCTTCGTCGTCACCGGGGGCGGGCCGGGGCAGGCCACGACCTTCCTCTCCATCGACCTGGTGAAGACGGCGCTTGGCCAGTTCGACCTCGGCCCGGCGGCGGCCTTCTCGCTGATGTATTTCCTCGTCGTGCTGCTGATGAGCTGGGTTTTCTACACCGTCATGACGGCCATGGACGTCGAAGGAGGCACCCAATGACCCGCCCGAGCCCCAATCTTACCCTGGCCGCCCGCCAGCGTCACCTTGAAGGCAAGGGCACCGGCTGGACGGTCACCGCGCGAGTGACCCTGGCCGTCTACCTCTTGTTCCTCATGGTGCCGATCTACTGGCTGGTGAACATGAGCTTCAAGACCAACACCGAGATCTTGAACTTCATCACCCTGGTCCCCGAGGATTTCACCTGGGACAATTACACGCTGATCTTCACCGATCCGACCTGGTACATGGGCTATGTCAACACGCTGATCTATGTGGCCATCAACGTCGCCATCTCGATCACCGTGGCCCTGCCTGCGGCCTATGCCTTCTCGCGCTACAGTTTCATGGGCGACAAGCACCTGTTCTTCTGGCTCTTGTCGAACCGCATGGCGCCTCCGGCGGTCTTCGCGCTGCCCTTCTTCCAGCTTTACTCCTCGGTGGGGCTCTTCGACACGCATATCGCCGTCGCCCTGGCCCATTGCCTCTTCAACGTGCCCCTCGCCGTCTGGATCCTGGAAGGCTTCATGCGCGGCGTGCCCAAGGAGATCGACGAGACCGCCTTTGTCGATGGCTATCCGTTCTGGAAGTTCTTCCTGCGCATCTTCGTGCCGCTGATCTCGGCGGGGATCGGGGTGACGGCCTTCTTCTGCTTCATGTTCTCGTCGGTCGAGCTGCTCTTGTCGCGCACCCTGACCGGAACCAGCGTGCGCACGGTGGGGGTGGCGATGACGCGGACCTCTTCGGCCATCGGGCTGGAGTATGGGACGCTGGCGGCGGCGGGGGTGCTGACCATCATCCCGGGCGCCTTGGTGATCTGGTTTGTCCGCAACTACATAGCCAAGGGCTTTGCCCTGGGGAGGGTGTGATGCCCGCATCGCGCTGGACGGCTCTTTACGCGCTGACCATCGGGGTCATGGTCCTGATCCTGGCCTGGTTCGCCTCACTCGTGCCCATCGAGGATGGCCAGAGGGACTGGACGGGGCAACTGGTCGAGGGCGGCTGGATGGCCTGGTCCTTCCCGGTGGCGCTGTTCTTCTGGCTGATCGCGGCCACGCTCTTGACCTTCACCTTCCTGGCCCTGCGCTTCCCCGAAACGCCGCGCCGGGGGGTGCTGGGCATCAGGACGACCCGCGGCGACCGGCTCTTCATCACGCTTCTCGGCGCGGCCTTCCTCAACATCGCCTGGCTTGGGTTTTCCGGCCAGCCGCAGTGGCAGGGTTTGCTGCCATCCCTGATTTGGGCGATCGGCGTCTTCCGTTTCGTCTGAACGAAAAATCCCGGGCTGGGCGAGGCGGGGCCCGGGATTGTCGATGAACCGCTTCGAACCCAAGGGAGGAGACTATGAAATACCTGCTTTGCAGAACGGCCTTGTCTGCGGCTTTGGTGGCCCTGGCGGGCAGTGCCGCCTGGGCTGACATGGACGCCGCCAAGGCTTTCCTGGACGCCGAAATCGGCGACATGTCGACGCTCAGCCGCGCCGACCAGGAAAAAGAGATGCAGTGGTTCATCGACGCCGCCAAGCCCTATGCGGGCATGGAGATCAAGGTCGTGTCGGAGACCATCGGCACCCATGAATACGAATCCAAGGTCCTGGCCCCGGCTTTCGAGGCCATTACCGGCATCAAGGTCACCCATGACCTGATCGGCGAAGGCGATGTGGTCGAAAAGCTGCAAACCCAGATGCAGTCGGGCGAAAACATCTATGACGCCTATATCAACGACAGCGACCTGATCGGCACCCACTGGCGCTATCAGCAGGCCCGCAACCTGACCGACTGGATGGCCGGTGAGGGTGCAGCCGTCACCAACCCGGGCCTCGATATCGCCGACTTCATCGGGACCTCCTTCACCACGGGGCCGGATGGCAAGCTCTACCAGCTGCCCGACCAGCAGTTCGCGAACCTCTACTGGTTCCGCTACGACTGGTTCAACGATCAGAAAACCAAGGACGATTTCAAGGCCAAGTATGGCTATGACCTTGGCGTCCCGGTCAACTGGTCGGCCTATGAGGACATCGCGGAGTTCTTCACCGGCCGCGACATGTCCTATGCCGGAGGCCCGGCCACGGATGTCTATGGCAACATGGACTACGGCAAGAAGGACGTCTCCCAGGGCTGGCGCTATACCGACGCCTGGATGTCGATGGCGGGGATGGGCGACAAGGGCGAGCCCAATGGCCTTCCGGTCGACGAATGGGGCATCCGCGTCAACGAGAAGTCGCAGCCGGTCGGTTCTTGCGTTGCGCGGGGCGGTGCCACGAATGACGCGGCGGCGGTCTATGCCGTGACCAAGGCCATCGAGTGGTTGCAGAAATACGCGCCGCCTGCCGCCATGGGCATGACCTTTGGCGAGGCCGGCCCGGTTCCTGCCCAGGGCAACATCGCCCAGCAGATGTTCTGGTACACCGCCTTTACCGCCGACATGGTCAAGCCCGGTCCGGTGATGAACGAGGACGGCACGCCCAAGTGGCGCATGGCGCCGTCTCCGCACGGGGCTTACTGGTCGGAAGGCACCAAGATCGGCTATCAGGACGCCGGGTCCTGGACCTTGATGAAATCCACCCCGGTGGATCGCGCCCAGGCGGCCTGGCTTTACGCGCAGTTCGTCGTCTCGAAGACGGTGGATGTGAAGAAATCGGATGTCGGCCTGACCTTCATCCGCGAGTCGACCATCCAGAGCCAGCACTTCACCGACCGCGCGCCCAAGCTTGGCGGCTTGATCGAGTTCTACCGCTCGCCCGCCCGGGTGCAATGGTCGCCCACGGGCACCAACGTCCCGGACTATCCCAAGCTGTCGCAACTCTGGTGGCAGAACATCGGTGACGCGCTTTCGGGCGCCAAGACCCCGCAAGAGGCCTTGGACTCGCTTTGTGCCGAGCAGGAGAAGGTCATGATCCGTCTGGAGAAATCCGGCGTTCAGGGCGAGCTTGGCCCGGTCATGAACGAAGAGAAGGACCCGCAGATCTGGCTGGACGAACCCGGCTCCCCGGTCGCCAAGCTGGAGAACGAGAAGCCCCAGGGCGAGACCATCTCTTATGACGAGCTGATCAAGTCCTGGAACTGATCCCTGGCCGCCGCGTCCCCGGGGCGCGGCGGCTTCCCCTGATCGTGACACGGAAGACCCCGATGCCTGACCTGCGCCTTTCCATCAACACCAACCCCCTGGTGAACCGCTTTGCCGAGCCGGATCACCTGATCGACACCATCGCAGGGCAGATCGGCTGCGGTCATGTGCAACTGACGCCCGAGTTCATCAACCCCTCCTGGCCCGCCGCAACGCTGCGCCGCATCGCGCGGGAGTTCGACCGGGCGCTCTCGCGCAATGGCGTGCTTGTGACCTCGATCATGACCAGCACCTATTTCCGGCTGAACCATTTCGGCCATCCCGACCCCGAGGTCCGGCAGTATTACGTCGATTGGTTCCGCACCCTGGCCGACCTGGCGGGCGATATCGGCGCCGAAAGCATCGGCTCGCAATTCGCCATCCTGACCCAGCGCGATTACGACGACCCCGCCCGGCGGCAGACCATGATCGCGGCGGCGACCGACTGCTGGCATGCGGTGGCGCGGCACGCCAAGGCGGCGGGGCTGGCCTATGTCTATTGGGAGCCCATGTCCGTGGGCCGCGAATTCGGCCATACCATCGCCGAATGCCGCCGCATCGACGCCGAGCTTCAGGCGCAGAACTTTGCCCTGCCGCTGAAGATGATCGTCGATATCGACCACGGCGACGTGACCTCGCCCGATCCTGCCGACACCGATCCCTATGCCTGGGCGGCGGCCTTTCCCGACCGCTCTCCCATCATCCACGTCAAGCAATCCTCGATGAACAAGGGCGGCCACTGGCCCTTTACCGCCGAACACAACCTTCATGGCCGCATCCAGCCGGAAAAGCTGATCCAGACGGTCAAGGCGGCGGGGGGCAGGGACAACGAGATCTGCCTTGAGCTTTCCTTCCGCGAGCGCGAGCCGACCGACAGCCGCGTCGTTCAGATGATGGCGGAATCCGTGGCCTATTGGGCGCCGCATATCGACAGCAAGGGGGGATTGGCATGAAGAAGACCTGGGTCGGCACAAGCTGGAAGATGAACAAGACCCTGGCCGAGGCCCTGGCCTTTGCCGACGCGCTGGCCCGCCAGCCGGTCACCCCCCATCCCGACCTCGTGCGCTTTATCCTGCCGCCCTTTACGGCGCTGCGCGAGGTCAAGGCGCGGTTGGCGGCAACCGATGTGAGGGTCGGTGCGCAGAACATGCATTGGGACGACGCCGGAGCCTGGACCGGAGAGATTTCGCCCGCGATGCTGACCGATTGCGGCGCCGACGTGGTAGAGATCGGCCATAGCGAGCGGCGCGAATTCTTCAACGAAACCAACGAGACCGTGGGCCGCAAGGCCGCTGCCGCCATCCGTCACGGGCTGGTCCCGGTGATCTGCATCGGCGAAAGCCTGGAGACCCGCAATTCCGGGGGCGCCGATGCTTTCCTGGCCGAACAGGTGCACGGCGCCCTCGCCTTTCTGGACACCGAAGCCCGCAAGGCCGACCTGGTGATCGCCTATGAGCCCATCTGGGCCATCGGCGTCAACGGCATCCCGGCCACGACGGACTATGCCGTGGCCCGCCATGCCAGCATCGCGGCCCTGGCCGCCGATATCCTCGGCCGTCAGGTGCCCATCCTCTACGGCGGCAGCGTCAACCCCGGGAACTGCGCCGAACTTGTCTCGCAGCCCGAGATCGACGGGCTCTTCATCGGCCGCTCGGCCTGGACCGCCAGCGGCTATCTCGACATCCTGGAACGCGTTGCCCGCGTTCTGACCACACAGAAAAGGTGACACCATGCCCCTGACCCAAATGAGCCCGATGCTGCGGAGCGCGCTTGCCAAAGGCCGCGCGGTGGCGGCGGTCAATATCATCGACTTCAACTCGACCCGCGCGGTCATCGACTGCGCCCGCGAGTTGGGCGTGCCGGTCATCACCCAGGTCTCGACCAAGACGGTCAAGCATTGGGGCGCCAAGTCGGTCGCAAGCTGGGTGAAGACCCTGGCCCAGGACTCCGACCAGGACGTGGCGCTGCATTTGGACCATTGCACCGACGAGGCCACGATCCGCACCTGCATCGACGCGGGCTGGACGGCGGTGATGTTCGACGGGTCCAAGCTGCCCTTCGCCGAGAACCTGGCGCGCTCGACCGCGATCTATGACTTTACCCAGGCCGCCGGAGTCGACCTGGAATGCGAGATCGGCGCCATTGGCGGGGTCGAGGATGACAAGGTCGTCAAGGACGGCGAGGAGATGCTGGCCAATTTCGACGAATGCCTCGAATTCGCCCGCGCCATGCCCAGGATGGGCGTCTTTGCCCCGGCCATCGGCACGGCCCATGGCTTTTACAAGGGCGAGCCCAAGATCGCCTATGACCTTCTGGACCGCATCGCCAAGGCCACCGGCCTGCCCATCGCGCTGCATGGCGGGACGGGGCTGACGGACGACCAGTTCCGCAACTGCATTTGGCGGGGCTGCGCCAAGGTGAACCTCTCCACCATGCACAAGCGCGACTTCATCGAGGGCTTTGGCGCGGTCTATGCCCGCGACAGGCGCCCCGGCGAGCCCCTGGTCTATCTGGAGGCGCAGCACAAGACGATGCGCGACAGCCTGCGGCCCTTCCTGTCGCTTTTCTCGCTGGGCGGAAAGGGGGCGGCATGAGCGACCTTCAGGCGATCCTCTTCGATTGCGATGGCGTTCTGGTCGATACCGAGCGGGACGGCCACCGCCTGGCCTTCAACCGCGCCTTTGCGCAGCTGGGGCTGGCTGCGGAATGGTCGGTCGAACGCTATGGCGAATTGCTGGAGATTGCGGGCGGCAAGGAGCGGACCCGCCACCATTTCGACCAGACCGGCTGGCCTGCGGCGATCACCGACCGGGACGCTTTCCTGCAGGACATGCACCGGGTGAAGACGGCGCTTTTCCTCGATATCGTGACCTCGGGCGCCATGGCGGCGCGGCCCGGCATCCGGGAGCTGATCAGGGCGGCGCTTTCCAGCGGGGTCAGGGTGGCGGTCTGTTCCACCTCGAATGTCGCGGCGGTGCAGGGGATCGTCGATCACCTGATCGGCGCCGATCTGGCGCCGCAGGTCCGGGTCTTTGCGGGCGACATGGTCAAGCGCAAGAAGCCCGACCCCGCGATCTATCAACTGGCGCTGGACGAGATGGGGCTGGACCCCGCGCGCTGCGTGGTGGTCGAGGACAGCAACATCGGCCTGCGCGCCGCCAAGGCGGCGGGCCTGCGCTGCGTTGTCACGAAATCCAGCTACACGGCCGAGGAGGATTTCTCTTTGGCCGATATCGTGGTGACGGACCTTGCCGCAGGAGGCATCGACCTGCCCCGCGTCGCGACCCTGGTCGGCTGAGGCTCACTCCAGCCCCAGCACCGGGGCCAGGTCCAAGAGGCGGGGCACGACATGGCTGGGGCGGAAGGGGAAGCCCTTCATGCTCTCGCGCGTCGAGGTGCCGGTCAGGACCAGCGCGGTCTGCAACCCCAGCTCCAGCCCCGCCAGCACATCGGTGTCCATCCGGTCGCCCACCATGATCGCATTGGCCGCCCGGATCGACAGCCGGTTCAGCGCCCCGCGCATCATCAGGGGATTGGGCTTGCCGATGAAATAGGGCGCCTTGCCGGAGGAGGCCTGGATCATCGCGCAGACCGCGCCGCAGGCGGGGTGAAAGCCGCCTTC
Organism: Stagnihabitans tardus; assembly: GCF_009925085.1. GTDB lineage: Bacteria > Pseudomonadota > Alphaproteobacteria > Rhodobacterales > Rhodobacteraceae > Stagnihabitans > Stagnihabitans tardus. The sequence goes on from NZ_JAABNR010000022.1 coordinate 38,718, forward strand.
CACCGGGCCGTTGACATCCGGGTTGGTGCCGATGAACCGCGCGCCATTCATCACCAGGTGGGCGGCATGGGCCAGGGCGGCATAGTCGTAATGCAGGCTCTCGCCGATCACCACGAAATCCGGCGCCTCATCCACCAGCCGGCAACCATCCGACACCAGCGCCTCGAAGAGACCGGCATCCCCCACGGCAAAGACCGTGGCCCCGGGCTTCTGGCTGGCCAGGAATTGCGCCGTGGCGAGCGCCGAGGTGTGGATATCGGCCTCGGTGATCGGAAATCCCAGTGCGCAAAGCTTCTCGGCATGAACCCGGGGCGAAAAGCGCGAGTTGTTGGTAAACAGCATGAACCGCACCCCGGCAGCCTTCAGCCGCGAGACATATTCGACCGAGCCGTCGATGGCCGTCCCGCCCCGGACCAGAACCCCGTCCATATCCAGCAGGTGGGCAGGGATCTGTGTCATCTTTCGCGGTCCTCACATGGATGTTCCTGGGATCAGCGTCCGGCAATGATCGCTCGGTCGAGGCTGGCGCCTGCATGCATCTGATGCCTTGGCGCGGCCTGCCCTTGATACTCCAGCAACCGATGTTTGAACAAGGCGTGACGTCGCGCATCGGGCCGGATATCGTCAAGGATGCAGCGGTGTCACCCGCTTGATGCGCAGTCCAGCCGGGAAAGCTGCGGCCTTCCCGTGACTTGGGCACCTGTCTGCGCCCCAGGAAGCCAGCGCCTCGCCGAGGGCTGCCCGATCCGCGACGGGCACGGCTGCCGCGTCATGGGCATCGAATGGCACGGCATCACCTGGTTCAACGGCCTGTCCAGGCCGGCCTCCGGCAAGACGCTTCAGGTCCCTTCACGCGCCTGATGGCCCAGGAAATCCACGATGAGCTTTGACAGTTCGCCATGGAGCGCCGCGCGAGAGCGGCTGGAGGCGCTCCACCCGGGACAGGCTGCGCCGCCTGGGCCTGCCTGCTCCCAGGCGGCAAGGCGTCGGATCGCGGCCCGGCGACTCCGTCGTCGCGCGCAAATCACGCGACCGACCAGGCCCAGGGGGCGCGATCCGGGGGCCGATGCGGCTTCAGAGGATCAGGTCATCAAGCTGAAGATGCGTCACACCTTGCAGGATCACCACGAGGTCACCGGCGGTGATCACGGTGTTGCCGTGACGCTCCACCACATCGACCCCGGTCAGGTGAGATAGGTCGAGGTGATCCACCCCGGTCTCGAAATCGCGGATCACGTCGCGGCCCCGGTCTGCTTGGGTGAAAAGGAAAGTGTCGGCACCGCGGCCGCCGATGAACAGGTCGTTCCCGGCCCCGCCCTGCAAGAGATCGCGGCCCGCGCCTCCGTTCAGGCGGTCATCCCCGTCGCCGCCCCTCAGCGTATCGTTGCCCCCCAGGCCCAGAAGCTGGTTGTTCTTGCCCATCGCCGCCGGAGCATCCCGCGCCACGTCCAGAAGGTTGGCCAGGTCGTCCCGTGCCGTGCCCGCCTTTTCGTCGCCCACCAAGACGACCGAACCATCCGCAAAGCGCAGGTTCTCTGCCGTCACGGCCCGCAGGTCCCGCGCGGTTTGCAGGGTGACGCCCTGCGCGCCGAGCTTCATCGCCGTGCCCCCGCCCAGGTGCAGCCCGGCCGCCGAGACCGAAGCCACCGTGATGGCGCCCCGGATCGCCTCACGCTCCCAAAGCCCGCCATGGGCCAGCTGCGACAGGGCAAAGGCCCCGCCGAAGGAGTTCACTTCGGCCGAAGTTCCCGCCAATGAGACGATCGCCCCGCTGACCTGCTCGATATAGGTGCTGGAGCCGGTGCCAAGCGTGCCGCCGGTGAAGCCCACCATGGTCTCGCCGCTGTCCAGCACAAGCTGAGCAAGGCCCAGGCCGAAGCCCTGGTGCCCGCCCGGCCAGCTGTCGGTCAAGGCGAAATCGGTCATCTGGGCCAGGGCCTCTTGCCCGATCAGGGTCTTGTCGATCAAGAGCGCGCGCAAAAAGGTGATCATGTCGCCATTGGTCGACACCACGCCCGCCTCGCCCTGCATCTCCCACAGCGCCCGGGTCACATCAATGACCGACCCGTCGGGCAAGGTGGCATAGGAGTGCAGCCTCTGGTCGCCGAAGTCGAGTTGCCGGATCGAGTGGGTCATTCCTAAAGGGCTCAGGATGCGGTCTTGCAGGGCCTGGTAAAAGCCCTGGCCGGTCAGAGCCTCGACGATATGCCCCAGGAAAAGGTAGTTGGTGTTGGAGTAATGATAGGCCTCGCCCGGCGCATTGGTGGCCTCCATCCCGCGCGCGATCTCCAGCGCTTCGGCGGGGCCGAAGACCTGGTCGGGATGGTCCAGCAGGGCCCGGATGAAAAGCGGAACACCGTCGGCGCCCAGGGCATCGGTGTAGTTGCCAAGCCCCGCCGTCATGTTCAGCAACTGTCGCACCGTGGCCTGATCGGCATTGGCGATGCCCTGGATCATCTCGGCAGGCAGGTAATCGGCCGCCTGTGCGTCAAGGTCGATGCGCCCCTCCTGCACCAGTTGCAGCACCATGACCGCGGTCATCATCTTGGTCTGGCTGCCGATCTCATAGGCGCCATCCGGGCGCGCGCCCTGGCCCGTCTCGGTATCGGCCTGACCGCTGGAGAGCTTCAGGGTCACGGGCCCGCGCGTGACCTCTGCCACGACGGCGGCCGCGGCCCCCTGGTCGCGCACCGCATCGACGATGGCTTGGGCTTCACTCCGCATGGCTTGGGGGTCGAAGGTGATCATCGCAGTCTCCTCATCGGGGTTGATCCTTGGGTGGATCATGATAAACAGGGCAAATATCATGTTTATCGTGAAATTCAACCTGGAATTTCACGATAAACGATGAATATTTCATGAAGGACGTGACGCTATGCCCAAAGACCGCCTTTTCACCTGGCTGGATCGCGGCTTCTGGCTGGTCTGGGCGGGGTTTCCCTTGCTCATCTGGTCAGTTGTCCAGGCGACCCTGACGGCCCCCCAGCAATTGGCAGCCCAACTGCCCGACCAGGCGGCCTGCATTGCCAGCCTGCCCAATATCGCCACCGCGCATCCCCTGTCCCAGGCGGTTTTCTGGAGCGCCTTTGCGCTGGAAAACCTGGTCTATGCCGTTCTTCTGGCCCATGCGCATCTGGTCATCCACCGCTGCGCCCGGCGCGAGGTCTTCGTGCCGCCGATGATCGCCATCCTGCGGCGGATCGGGGTGATCATCATGGGCTTTCCCGTGTTGGACCTTGGCCTCACCAACCTCATCGGCTGGACCCTGCACAAGGCCGGGGACATCGCGGTCTTTCAGCCGAGCCTTGCGCTGGATCTGCCCGTGCTGGGCGTCGGCCTGTTGCTCATGGCCATCGCCCATGCGATGCGGTTGGGTGTGGCGCTGCAACGCGATGTGGCGCTGACGATCTGACGGGGGGCAGCGATGATCAGGGTCAACCTCGATGTGATGCTGGCGCGGCGCAAGATGCGGCTGGGTGAGCTTGCCGAGCGTGTAGGCATCTCGATGCAGAACCTGTCGATCCTGAAGACCGGCAAGGCGCGGGCCGTGCGGTTTTCCACGCTCGATGCGCTGTGCCGGGCCTTGGATTGCCAGCCGGCCGATATCCTGGAGTTCGACCCCGCCACCCCGGAACCCGAGGACGGCGCCTGATCACCCGGCGGAAGCCGCGGTCCAGAGAGGTCCGGGCAAGGGAAGGGACAAGCGGGCGGCGGCGGGTGCTCTGTTCAGATGAGGCGACGGGCGGAGAGCCAGCTCGCTCCTGCCATCACGCCTGCGGTGGCCAGGCAAAGGGCCAGGCCTCCGACCTGGTAGCTGAGGCCCGACAGCAGGGTCCCCAAAAGCCGCCCCGCCGCATTGGCCATGTAGTAAAAGCCAACGTCGCGGGTGATCCGGTCCGCCGATCCGAAGGCGAGGATCAGATAGGAATGGACCGAGGAGTTCACCGCGAAGACGAAGCCAAAGGCCAAAAGCCCGAGGATCACGGTCACTGTCAGCCAGGGTGTCGGCCCGCCCGCGACCCAGGCCGCCAGCGCCAGCGCAAAGGGGATGGGCACCAGGGCCCCGGCCCAGATGACGGCGCGGCGGGTCGTGGTCTCTTCAGCCTGGCCCTTGGGGCCCAGAAGCCTTGGGGCAAAGGCCTGGACCAGGCCATAGGCGATGATCCAGACCGCCATGAAGCCGCCGACCAGGAAAAAGGCTGCGCGTCGGCCCTCGTCGGTGCCATCGGACAGGACGGCCTGGAAATAGACCGGAATGCCGACGACGAACCAGACATCGCGGGCGCCGAACAGGAAAAGCCGCGCGAGGCTCAGGCGATTGACGCGCGGGTCCTTGGAGCGCCAGCCGCCCCAGGCCTCCTCCGCTTTCATGCGGCCGGGGAGCCCGGCAGGCAAGAAGAGCACCACGGCCAAGAGGATCACGGCCAGGACGGCAGCCATGGCCCAGACCGCCGCCTGGAACCCGGCAAAAGCCAAAAGCGCGGCACCGAGGAAAAACCCCGCCCCCTTGACAGCGTTCTTTGACCCCGTCAGCAGGGCGACCCAGCGAAAGAGCCCCCCCTCGGGCGCCAGCACCTTGACGGCGGATTTCGAGGACATCTTGGCCAGGTCCTTGGCCACGCCCGAGACGCCTTGCACCGCCATGACGAAGGTCACCGAGGCCGCCACGCCCCAGGCCGGGTCCAGTTGCGCCAGGGCCACCAGGGCCGCGATCTGCAGCCCCAGCCCGCCGAAAAGCGTGGCAGCCAGCCCGAAGCGCGCGGCCAGCCAGCCCGCGGCGAGGTTGGTCACGATCCCCGCCACCTCATACAGCAGGAACAGCCAGGCCAGTTGCACCGGGCTGAAGCCCAGTTGGTTGAAGTGCAAAAGCACCAGCATCCGCAGCGCGCCATCCGTGGCCATGAAGGCCCAATAGGCCGCCGTCACGGCGCCATAGGCCCGCAGCGGCGCGCTCACATCGACCCCGCGACCATGCGGGCGATATCGGCCAGGCGGCAGGAATAGCCCCATTCGTTGTCATACCAGGCATAGACCTTCACCTGGGTGCCGTTGATCACCATGGTCGACAGCGCGTCGATGACCGAGGACCGCGGGTCATTGGTAAAGTCGCAAGACACCAGCGGCCGGGTCTCATAGCCGAGGATCCCTTTCAGCGGACCTGCGGCGGCAGCGGCAAACAGCGCGTTGACCTCTTCGGTCGTCGTGGCGCGTTCGACTTCAAAGACGCAATCGGTCAGCGAGGCGTTCAGAAGCGGCACCCGCACCGCATGGCCGTTCAAGCGACCCTTCAGCTCCGGATAGATCAGCGTGATCGCCGTGGCAGAGCCCGTCGTCGTCGGGATCAGGTTCATCAGGGCAGACCGGGCGCGGCGCATGTCCTTTGCCGGGCGGTCCACGATGGTTTGCGTGTTGGTCACGTCATGGATCGTGGTGATCGAGCCATGTTTGATCCGCAGCGCCTCATGGATCACCTTGACCACCGGGGCCAGGCAATTCGTCGTGCAGGAGGCCGCCGTGACCAGGTTCTGACTGCCGTCGTAAAGCTGGTGGTTCACGCCGTAAACCAGGTTCAGCGCTCCGCCATCCTTGACCGGCGCGCTGACCACGACCTTCTTGGCCCCCGCCGCGTAATAGGGCGCCACTTTGGCCGCGGTCTTGAAGACCCCGGTGCAGTCCACGACCAGGTCGACGCCCAACTCGGCCAGGGGCAGCGCCTCGATGGTCTTTTCATGCGTCAGGCGGATGGTCTGGCCGTTCAGGGCCAGGGCGCCCTCGCGGGCCTCAACCGGGGTGCGCCAGCGGCCATGGACAGAATCGAACTCCATCAGCAGGGCGTGCTGTTCGGCATCGCCCATCGGGTCGTTCAGAAGCACGATCTCTCCCCCCGCGCCCGAGTCGATCAGGTCGCGCAGGACAAGCTTTCCGATCCGGCCAAGGCCGTTCAGGGCAATACGGGGCATGGGGTTCAGCCTTTCTGTGCGGCGTCGATGGCATCGACGCGGGACTGGAGGGAAATGCGGTTCAGCTCCGCAAAGGGAAGTTCGACGAAGGCCGCGATCCGGCGGCGCAAAGCGGCATAGGTCTGGGCGAAGACCAGCCCCTTTTCGGCATCGGTTCCATGGGCCTTCACCGGGTCGGGCAGGCCCCAATGACCGGTGATGGGCTGACCCGGCCAGGGCGGACATTCTTCGGCTGCCGCAGTGTCACAGACGGTGAAGACGAAATCCATCACGGCCGATTGCGGCTGCTGGAACTCCGAGATGTGCTTCGAGCGCATGTCGGAGGTCGCGTGGCCATTGCGTTCCAGCACCTGCAAGGCAAAGGCGTTCAGGCTGCTCCCCGGCCGCGTTCCTGCGGAAAAGGCCTTGAACCGCCCCTTGCCCAGATCGCGCAAGAGCGCCTCGGCAAAGATCGAACGGGCGGAGTTGCCCGAACAAATGAACAGCACGTTGAAGCCGGTGTCCTGCATGACATCCTCCGGAACAGCGGAAACCAAAGAAGAAAGGAGCTCGGGCCGCCCCCGCCCGACATCCAGCGCCAGGTAGCCCAGCAGAGCCTCGGCCTGTGACAGATCGACCGCATAGAACAGCGACCGCCCCTCGCGGGTCACCTGGACCAGGCCAGATGAGGCCAGGTCCGACAGGTGATGCGACAGCGTGTTCTGCTTCAGGCCCAGGGCCTCGGCGATCTCTGTCGGGCGCACGCCTCTGGGCGCAAAGCGCATCAAGAGCCGATAGACCGCAAGGCGGCCGGGGTGGCCGAGCGTGGCAAAGGCGTGGGAGGCGGTTTGAATATCCATATTTCCGGAATATCCGAAATATCAGGACAATCAAGTGAAGCTTTCATGACATCGGACCGGGTTTGACATGGGTCAGGGCGCGGATGCGCAGGCGGGTCCAAGGTGGTGGCAACAAGGAGGTCCCATGGACTACCGCCTGCACGCCCGCCGCATCGACGCACATGGCAGCCTTGCCGTCGCCAAGGAGGCCGAAGTCACGCTCGACACCGATCTGGCCGGACGGCGCGATGCGATGAACCCGGTGGAACTGCTGCTGGCGGCCCTTGCCGCCTGCATGCTGAAGGGGATCGAACGGGTTGCACCGATGCTGCAATTCCAGATCGACGGGGCCGAGGTGCGCCTGGAGGCCATCCGTCAGGATGCCCCGCCCAAGCTGACCTTGATCCGCTACGAGATCAGGGTGGACAGTTCCGAGACCGACCAGCGCCTGGACCTGCTGCATCGCAACGTCCTGAAATACGGCACGATCTCCAACACCCTGTCGGGCGCGGTGCCCCTGGAGGGCCACCTGAAGCGCGCCTCAGGCGGCGGCTGACAGGTTCACCTGCCTTGCATGGGCCCTGGCAGTTTCTTTGCGCGCGGATCGGCGGCCAACGAGACAGCCTGCTCGGTCGCCTGGCATAAAGGGGGGCTCGATCCGCCCTTCCATGACATCAACGATCCGGCCGCAAAGCGCAGAGCGGCGCATGCGGCCCGCCTCTTCAAACTCCTGAAAGGCCTTGGGGATCGAGGATTGGTTGGGGATCGTCAGCATCTGCATCCAGCGGCCCAGGGCCGCAGGGAAATCATCGGGTTGGGCATCGGACCCTCGGAGGCCGAAACCTTCTAGACCGAGTTTCTGCGCTCTCGCCGCGCCCGGGCCTCGGCGGGGTCAAGCTGGTGATCAGCCCTCGGCGGCAAATGGTCCCCCGGACCAATTTGTGCCCCGCCTCGACACACTCCGGCCTCAAGACCGCCATAGCCCGGATCTTCGAGGCCACTTGGCAGAAGTGCCGTGTCCATTGGATGAGGAACGCGCTGGCGCATGTCTCGCACGGCCAACACACCGTTGTCGCCGCCGCAATCCGTCAGGCATTCGACCAACCTGACCGCATCCACGCAGGCGAGACCCGGCGCAAAGTGGTGGAGCAACTGCGCCCTCGATGGCCAAAGCTCGCCGCCCTGATGGATCGAGCCATGGTCGCGCCACTGGTCCGAGAGACCATGGCGAGGAGCGAGCACGACGTCCTGGCCTACATGACCTTCCCCCGCCAGCACCGGACCAAGCTGCACATCACAAACCCCATCGAGCGCCTGAACAAGGAGGTGAAGCGCCGATCAGATGTCGTCGGCATCTTCCCCAACGAGGCCTCGATCATGCGCCTGATCGGCGCCGTGCTCTTCGAGGCCAACGTCGACTGGCAGACCTCAAGCCGCTACATGATGGTCGACGCCTTCGCCCAGATCGACAAAGAGGAGATAGACTCCATTCTCAGCATCACAACCAAGGCCGCATGACCATGACCTTACGCCATCCTGGAATTTACACCAGCTTGACGGACGTGACCCCTGCCCAGATTCCGCTGGGTCGATACATTGCTGCATCTGGCGGTGCCTCATGCCGTGTGCTAAGCTATTATCTCACTGCAGGATATTCGAGAGCGGGAAACCAATGACAGCTTTCCTAAACAATCTTGGGTTAACATACTACTCGACGCCAAAAGTAGCATGTACATCCCTGAAGTTCGCAGCTTTTGAAATTGAAAATGGCTTTTCGTTCAATGCTTTTGTTGCGAACGGGCTTCGCCGACACATCCATAATTTCTATCCGACTCTTGAGTTCGCAAGAGCCAGAGAGAGGGATCTAAACGGCAATACCAGAATCGCAGTTATTAGAGATCCGATAGACCGGTTTCTCTCAGCCTACTCGAACCGCGTCGTTCGCCATGATGAACTTTCTGAGGAGATGCTGAAAGATTCTAAGTCCCGAATGGAACTCTGTGCACGTCCATCCATTGGTCAGTTCATTGAAAAATTAGAGGACTACCGCGCAGTGTCAAACTCGATCAGGCACCACACAAATTCACAGGTACATTTCCTTGGATCGGACCCGAGCTACTACGATCACCTATTCAAATTATCAGAAATAAAGGAAATCGCTTCCCTTTTTTCCGAGAGGGCTGGGCGTCAGATTATCATTCCACACCAACAGCGTGGTGGAAATGTAATTCACAGATCGGAATTATCGGGCAGTCAAGTCATACGTATCATGAGATTCTATGATGAAGACTACAGGAGTTTTGGGGCTTTCGGTGATTTCGTGTCTTGAGATTTTTCTGAGAACCTGTATCTGTCAGGTGCAGGGGCGGCCCATTTGGCTTTGTTGCGCAAATCCGGTTAAGGATTCACCTTGTAGATCCAGCGTTTTAGCTGGTCTGCATGAGCAGACCGAAGCCCCCCACCTACCGCACCACGAACTGGCATGACTACAACCGGGCGCTGGCGTGGCGTTGGCCATCTGGTTCGATCCCGAGACGCAATGGCTTGCTGCGCCAACCGGCAGGCGTGGTCGTCAGCCAGTATTCACCGACGCCGCCATCCAGACTGACCTGACGCTGAAGGCGCTCTTCGGCTTGCCGCTTCGGCAGGCCACCGGGATGGTGGCGAGCCTGCTTGAGCTTGCTGGGCTCCACTGGCCAGTGCCGGACTTCTGCACTCTTTGCCGTCGCCAGAAGACCCTGACCGTCCACATCCCCTACCGGCCTAGCACTGGTGCCCTGCACCTGCTGATCGACAGCACCGGCGTGAAGGCCGAAGGCGATGGTGAGTGGCTGGCCAAGAAACACGGGCCGTCCAAGCCACGGGACTGGCGAAAGGTTCACCTTGGGATCGATGCCGAGACGCTGGAAGTTCGGGCGTTCGCGGTGACCGGCAGCCGAATCGGCGACGCGCCCGTTCTGCCCGACCTGCTCGACCAGATCCATGGCGACCAGCCCCTCGGTATCGTTACCGCAGATGGCGCCTACGACACCCACGCCTATCACCGCTACGGGGGCTTACGCGGCCCCATCAGGGGCCAGGGTCCCCCTTCGCACCATCGCGGCGCGTAGGGCGGCGGCCGTCATTCCACCCCGCAAGAACGGCAAGCCCTGGAAGCAACGCACAGCAGGAGCGACCGCGCGCAACGAGGCACTCCGAGGTTGTCGCCGCCTCGGCCGGGCGATCTGGAAGCGCTGGACCGCCTATCACCGACGAAGTCTCGTCGAAATAAGGATGCGCTGTCTCAATCTCCTGGGCGAGCGCGTCATGTCACGCGACTTCGACCGCCACGTTGCCGAGCTTCAGATCAGGGCCGCAATCCTGAACCGATTCACCGCCCTCGGAACGCCCCTCACGCAGCGCGCAGGATCGGTCTGTCCAGGGAAAGGGATACTCCAGCCCTCAACAGATTTGCTCAACAAAGCCATCCTGACCCTTCTAGTGGAGGCAGCGTCACAGACCATCGCAAGACTGCCGGAAAGCGAACCGGGACCGAGGACGGTAGTAGGCCTTGCGGCACCGAAAGCCGCCGTGTAACCTAAGTCACCTAGGCTAGCCAACGTGCAAGCCATGTTTGAACAGCTGGCAAAAGAACCATTCCAATGGATTACCCTTACATAATCTGGACGTTTCGGCGCACCGGGGGAACAACGCTTGCAACAATTTTGTCCCATGCGTCGTCGCATGGTCAAGCGCCTCATGAACCCTTTAACCCAGACCGAATTTATGGAAATATCTCGAAGGAGTGGAATGAAACTGGCGACGTCAAGAAGTTATATAGTTCAATCTCAGAAGTAGTAGAACGACGAGAGGTGATCAAACACTGCTTTGAAATCGTTCCAATGCAGTTAAACACTGTTCTCCTGCAGGAAACTATTCGACTAGGGTATCGACATATCATCTTGAAGAGGCGAATGGAAGTCGATCGTCTATATTCGCTCGAGGTAGCAAGCCGAACAGGCGCTTGGGGTCCAGAAACAGCGAAAAAGAAATACCAAGCTCTGGAAAACCTTGGAACTCCTTCGATTAGACTGAATCTACGGGCCTCATTGACCCACATGGCTGAATGCTACCTAAGGGCAAGGTGGATAACCACCGAAATGAAGCGGCGAAGAGCCGAGCACGCGCATGTGGATTTCGAAGACCTATATCCTGAACCCGAATACGAGCCAGAGAAGATTTGTGATTTGCTAAAATTCGTTGGGCATAGTGAGCAAAAGATCGCCGATTTACTTCCTTTCATCAAACAAAAAGTGTCCACAGGGAACCAGGAAACTCACAGCGTCGACAAGTTTATCGAGAATGCCGCTGAATGGCGCAGGACCGTCCGAGCAAACTGGAGGTTGATCTCGGGCCAAGGGCCAATTTCCAACTGACCACCATTACCCGGGACACCCAACGAGCCAAGTAGAAAATGATCGACCAATCGACCCAAACGCAAGATCAACAAAGTAGCACGCTTGAGGGAGCCTTTTCGCACGCACGTGTCGATCAGTTCCAAAGAAGACCGGCGTCAAGTTGGAGCGCCAACTCTGCCATCTACCGAGCGCTATCCACGCATGGGGGATTCGATCTCGAAGTTTCCTTTTCTACAGAAAATGGCAGCGAATTTGGGGATCCGTTCGTCGAAGTTTCATTTCCTAGCGGAAACTATTTACTGCAAGTTGTCTTTCAAATTGAACTGAGCGAGCTGATCATACGATTTGTTGAGGGCAGAAACGTTGTTAACCACGTCCGATGCCCCTTGGACTTCCACCTCTTCCCATTGTGGCGGCTATGGATATCCATTGGAAAAGATGGAAAGGTCGAGGTGTATTTCCTAGACTTTGTCATTGCTGAACTCGACATGAAATTACAATCGATCGGAGCCTACTGGGTTAATACTAATACATGTGTGTCTCCAACCTTTCGCCCAACAAACCTCCGAGGCTACCTAACGGAAACAGGCTCTTCAGGTTCGACAACGGTGATCTATTCTCTCGGATCAGTCCCTCTAGTCGAACCCCCAAATTTCTTCACCGCCGATCAGAAGCCTTGTGCTTATAACTATACTATAAAGTATATCGCGAAATGCCCCGTGATCTACGCAACAGTAGACGCCACCGCCTCAGCATTCTTCGATATCGTGACGTCAGTCTCAAAGGCGCGTCTATATAATCTCAGGCATCTCCCGACATTAGATTTGAAATCCGGCCATATAGTATTAGACGTGCCTGGCGCGGTAGAGGCCACAAAGCTGTATTGGTCCGACGAAATGGAAGAGGGCCGTGCAGATTTCAGGACAGTAATTTCAGACCTCTGCCCCACGGCAAACCCGACCGAATCGAGAAAGTCCTGTTTTCTGTCATTCTCTGAAGCTTTTCGACTTCTTCCTCCATCAGGTGCTGAGGTTCGACTTGCCTTGAGGGGCCCCGGTTTTGAACCTCCGCTCTTTCACATTCGGTTAAGCCCGGAAACGTGGCGGGCGATGGCGAAGCTTTTCCCCGTCCCACCGTTCGGGGACTGGAAACCCACCGTCGGACTGAGTTGTCTAATCGTAGATTTGTGCCATTTACTGTACTCATCCGACAACGCGCAGACGTGTATGAAGTTTGCGCCGCAACTTGTAAGTGTGCTCACTGAGTGCACAAACATTGTTGGAGAAAGGCTTCCAGTTCCAAATGCACTTTCTCGCACGTCCGAGCAACTTGTCAGTTGGGAGGGTCCAAGTGAACATGAGTGTAAGATTTGGCAATTCCAGCATGATATTGTGTCGGCGGTTGAATCTGTAAATACGAGTGGCGACATTCTCGAGGAAGTCATAGACAATTTAATTTATGGCATCCGTGAGCCTGAGCGGAACTGGGCGATTCTGGCCGTGGCTGATTTCGCCATTCGCCATAAGTTCGAACACTGCATTGCAAAGTGGTCGAACGATGATTTCATTTGGAGAGTACTGAACAAACCTGAGCAGACGTGGGAATATAGCACGCTTTCCGCGCTACTTGCGTCAAAGGGTGAGTTCGGAACTTGTGTTGTCATTTTGGAGAATCTCGCAGGCCGAGTTGAGCAACGCGACTTGGCTCGGGTCAATATTTCAGCGATTGCTGCGGCCTTTCGCCTATTTATCCGCGCTCGCTTTAGCCATGATTTTCGCGAACTGTTCCTTCGGCCAATGATGCGCCTCGTTGGGAACTTCAACTCCGAGGAGCACACACAGTTCAGAAATGTCGACCTGCAAGCTGCATTCCTAGAGTACTTTGAACTTTCTAGGTATGACCCCCACTGGCTTCAGGATGAGTATCACAACTTCATAGATACCCAATATGGATCAGTTCCAGAGTTCTGGGGCCATAACACTGAAACTACATCCGTTATGAAGATGAGTCCCCAACGGCGGCGGATGCAAGTGTCGCGGGACAATGCTACTAAATTGGGTGACTACTTCAGTCGCCTCGGCGATCACAGGCCAGGCGAAGATTCTGAAATACCTAAGCTGTTCGGTCGATCGTATCGTACACGCTATTTGAGATCTGTAGACATGCTACACACTGGCTCGGGGCGTCTCGTTGGGTCCGAATTGCTCGATGCTCGTGGTTGGCCAATTCGACAAAGGGCGCTGCCGCAGGGAATTAGTTTTCCCGAGACGGCAATACTGCCAGACGTAAACGAAGTGGCCGAGGCGATTCACCATCTGATCGGATGCCCACGCCACCGCCATTTTCGTCTTCTGGCGGACATTGGACGAGCAGTCGCTGCTGATGGACTCACGGGATACGAGGATCTTCTGGAAAGGGTCTCTGCGGGTGAATTCGAAAGCGACTATGCGAGCGAAGCAGTACTCTTGGACGTCTTGGTTTGGGCAAGTCAGAGGGGCGAAGGCAAGCACGAGCCTGCTTTCGCCAGAATGGCCCCAAGCAAAACGAAACACGCTCCGCCGGGCTCTATTGAACCAGCCGGTTACCTTTCTGCGGCCAAGAGAATCGCAGGTCGTTCTAGTATCATAAGTAGCATCAATGCTGGAAGGCTGGACGACCCGGGTACAGCAGTCAATGCACAGGCGGAGGCCACTTTAGCTGGATCGTTTTTTTCCGATACAATAGTGGCGGTTGTTACTTGCCATGCCAACTTGTTGACCCATCTCCCTGCGTGCCGTGAAAGTTGGGTCAAGGATGTCCAAGCTATGGGCGTAAGAGTTCGATTCTTTGTTGGGGCGGTAGAGGGCGCCGTCTCAACCACGGATGAGTTGCCTTCTGATCTAGTTGTTTTGCCCGTTGGGGATTCTTATGAGGATTTGCCGGACAAAGTCCTCTCGATGTACCACTGGCTGCAGGCGAATGAGGAGTTTTCCTTTGTTCTAAAAATTGACGATGATTGCTATCTAGACGCTACAAATTTCCTCACTTCACTTTCCTATCGCCGAGTTCATTATTACGGGAGGCCATTGTTTGCACTGCCAACAACCTTTAACCGCCGTTGGCATCAGGGACGTGCAAATCGAGCTGTGAACCAGAGAGCAATTGATACCTCACCGCTGGGCTCAAAGTACGCTGACGGCGGCGGCTGCTATACTTTGTCTAGAGAAGCCGTCGCGGCGCTCTTGGCGATCGCCCAAACAGATCTTGGTTTGCAATTGAGGGCAGCATCCTTTTTTGAAGACAAGCTAGTTGGAGACCTTCTGAAGATCGCTGGTTTTGAGCTAGGTAGTGAGGGTTACAGTTCTGCGCAGAAACGAGTGAATCGCAGCAATGGTATCCCAGTGCTGCAAATTGACAGATCCTTTTATCCCTCGGCTGTCAGCGGTATCGCGATGGCACATTTGAACGGAAGCGAAGAGATGCTTCCAATCCATAGGTCGAGGGAATCAAACCTTCTTCTCCCTCCAAGACTGTTTCCGCTTGATCGTGACGTTTCTCTTGATTATCTGTCCAACATGCTTGAGGTCATCGGCGCGGGAGTGGACTCATCTCGGCTCGCACACGCGCGGATTGTCTGCGTTTCTGTCATTAGAAATGAACTGAAGCTGTTGCCGCATTTTCTCAATCACTACAGAAAGTTGGGTGTTCAATATTTCCTGATTGTTGATAATTTATCTGACGACGGCTCCCGCGAATATCTATGTGCCCAAAGTGATGTAGCCGTCTTTTCAGCTGCAAGTGATTATTCTGGGTCGCACTACGGTGTGGTCTGGCAACGGACGCTCTTAGATCATTTTTGCATTGGCAGATGGGTGGTGGTGGCGGATGCTGATGAACTGCTGGTGACGGACGGTGAACAATGTTTGTCGCTTCCGGAGCAATGTGATGCCCTGGAGCGTTCGAATTTCGATGCGGCCATTGTTGTGATGGTTGATATGTATCCCCAGGGCGACTTGAGAAACGCAGATTTCGCTCGCAGTGATCTTATTGCTGCTGCACCTTGCTTTGATCGTAAACCTGTCTCTAAGTGGCCATACAATCGCGGACCCTTTGGAAACTTGGAGAGCTTTGTGAGTAGCCTGCGACATCGAATCATACCGCTCTCGGCCCCGCATATGTTTACGTCGCAGAAGGTAGCGTTGTTCAAGTACAACTCGCTAATGTCATTCTCGGAGGGCTTTCATTTTGGTTCGGGCATGCGTTGGAGCCCTCAGCCGCTGGCTTTCTTGCACTTCAAGTACTCATCCGACTTTGTAGACAAGGCGAACAAGGAAGTCCTGAGAGGCCAGCATTTTGGCGGCGCGCTAGAATACCGCCTATACTTGAAGATGGCACAGGAGGGCAGTTTGGATTTTTGGCAGTCTGGCGTATCTCAGGTCTTTTCTTGGGGAGATTGGAGGCCCCTATTTACGTTGCTTGGAGACCTTAAAGTTTAGCAGGCTTCTGAATTACAGTAGATGGTGTCCTGCCCCCACCTGCATGAGCAGACAGAAGCCCCCCACCTACCGCACCACGAACTGGCATGACTACAACCGGGCGCTGGCGTGGCGTTGGCCATCTGTGTTGAGTTCCACCGAGAACTGACCCATTTAGGGTCGGTATTTCCATTGAGATTTGACCCATGTGACCCTTTCCGCACGGCAGAGCGCTGTGGGAGGCACTGGAGTGATCACCATGGAAGTTTTGAACCTGATCCGACGTCTGCGGCTTCGCGAGAAGCTGTCAGTGCATGAGATCGCGCGGAGGACATTTCTGTCGCGCAATACCGTGAAGAAGTATCTGAAGGCTGAGATCGTCGAGCCGAAGTTCGACGCGTCGAACCGCGCGAGTAAGTTGGACCCTTTTGCGGAGAAGCAGGCTGCCTGGCTGAAGTCGGAGGCGGCGAAGCCTCGCAAGCAGCGTCGAACCTTGAAGCAGATGCATTCAGAGCTGACGGCGCTCGGCTTCACGGGGTCTTACAACCGGGTTGCTGCATTCGCCCGTGAATGGCGGGCCGACCGGCAGCATGAGCAGCAAACCACGGGGCGCGTGACGTTGCCCCCTCCAGCTAATCCAGTTTGAGTTAGACTCTGGCCCAACCGAAAGGACCAGAGATGAAGCGCAGCAGGTTCACCGAAGACCAGATCATTGGCATTTTGAAGGAGCATGAGGCCGGT
>NZ_JAABNR010000023.1 GCF_009925085.1 Stagnihabitans tardus
GCAACGGGGCCTGTCGCTGCGCAATCCGCAAAGCTCCGCGCCAGCCCCCGTTGCCCAACCCGCCCAAATGGGTAAAACTGAAACCCGGAGTCTCGCTCAAGTCGGATAGAACTTGGGGGCAACGTCAAGGTCAATCGCTTCTCAGAAGCAGTGAAGAAGGGACTGCTCTTGCGTGGCCCAGTTGAATATTGGGAACAGAAGAAGAAGCGGCACATGAACGCTACTGTTTTGGTAGGCTGCGTCTTCTTGCTCTACTGCACGTCCGGGGTCTGCTCGTTCTTCAGCGAAGTTATTCGTCCAGCAGGCGGCTTGCAGGCCTATATTGAACAGTGGAGCGGAGCCGGACTTGGTGGGCTGGGCATTCTCGCCGGGGTCGCTGCGATGTTCTTGATGCTTGCACGAGTAATCTATCGGATATTTGCCAGCCAGTTGCACCTTTGGAATGATGCGGCAGAGCGGGTGACCGTCATTAAGACCTACCTAGCGTTAGCAGAGAAAGGTCATGCAAAGGAAGAGTTTCTCGCTGGTCTTATGAACAGGCTCTTTGCCCCAGCATCCGATGGCGTCGTGAAAGACGATCTAGGCTCCGTCGGCCCAATAGATGCTGTGGTCCGTCAGATTACTGGTCGGTAGTTTCACGCTCCCTAGCCGGTGACTGCAGACTTCCCCCAAAACCCTAACAAATCCCTAACCCCACACCCCATCCCCCAACGAATACAACCCCTTAGCCCCTCTTGCACGCGTGCAAGAGCCCCTTGACTCCGCCGACCAGCCCCCCTTGCACCTCCCCGCCCTTTCGGCGAAAACGCCCCCAAAGGAGCAAGCTCATGATCACCATCCTCGGCCTCTCGACCTGCGACACGACCAAGCTTGCCCTGAAAACCCTGACCCAAAAAGGCATCGAGGCCCGCCTGCGCGACATCCGCGCCGAGCCTCTGTCTGACCAGGAAATCGACCGCATCGTGATGGAATTCGGCGACAGGGCGGTGAACAAGCAATCCACCACCTATCGCAGCTTCTCGGCCTTCCTGCGCGAATCCGAGCCCGAGGCGCAGATCAAGGCCCAAGCCGCCGTGATGAAGCGCCCCGTCATCACCGACGGGACCACCTGGACGCTGGGTTGGACCCCGGAGACCGAGGCCCGCTGGTCTTAAAGCAGCTTCAGGTTGCCGGCCGATTGCTTGCCGTCGCGGCCCGACATCAGCTCGTAATTGACCTTCTGGTTGTCGTTCAGCCCCTTGAGGCCCGCCCGCTCGACCGCCGAGATATGGACGAAGACATCCTTGCCGCCATCATCGGGGGCGATGAAGCCGTAGCCCTTGGTGCTGTTGAACCACTTCACGGTGCCATTCGGCATGCCGCTCTCCTTCCTCTAGCTTTCCCCCGGCGGAATTGCCCGGGGCCGTGCGAGCAGACCCATGCCCGTCAGGGAGCCAAAGGGATTTCCGTCGTCACTGGGCGGGATGATGCCAAAGGTTAAACGAAAATCAAGCAGCATTGACGGGGAAGGGGGCTTTTCCTCCCCCTCCCCGCCTGCAAAACCTGCAATCCGGCCCGAATCCGGGCCTGATCAGTGCGAGGGCGGCAGCGCGTCGAAGCCGAAGGCCTTGACCGCCTCGTCGAAACTCACCACCTCGACCCGGTTCTCGCCCAGGCGGCGGACCGAGGCCGTGCGCTCCTCGACCTCCTTCATGCCGATGGCCAGGATGACCGGAACCTTGCCCAGGGAGTGCTCGCGGACCTTGTAGTTGATCTTCTCGTTCCTGGTATCCGCCTCTGCCCGGACACCGGCGCGCTTCAAGGCCTCGGTCAACTCCAGCACATAGGCATCGGCATCCGAGACGATGCTTGCCACCACCACCTGGCGCGGGGCCAGCCAGAAGGGGAACTTGCCCGCGTAGTTCTCGATGAGAATCCCGATGAAGCGTTCAAACGAGCCCAGAACCGCGCGGTGCAGCATCACCGGGTGATGCTTGGCCCCGTCCTCGCCGACATATTCCGCGCCCAGACGCACCGGAAGGTTGAAATCGCATTGGAAGGTGCCGCATTGCCACTCGCGGCCAATCGCGTCGGTCAGCTTGAAATCCAGCTTCGGGCCGTAAAACGCCCCGTCGCCCGGGTTGACCTGGTAGGGCAGGCCGAGGCTGGTGATCGCCTTTTCCAGCGCGGCTTCGGCCTTGTCCCAGACCTCGTCCGAGCCCACCCGCACATCGGGACGGGTCGAGAGCTTGATGTCGAATTTCTGGAAGCCGAGGTCCTTGTAAACGCTGGACAAAAGCGAGATGAAGCCCGCGCATTCGGCCTCGATCTGGTCTTCGGTGCAGAAGATATGCGCGTCGTCCTGCGTGAAGCCGCGCACCCGCATCAGCCCGTGCATGGAGCCCGAGCTCTCATAGCGGTGGCAGGAGCCGAACTCGGCCAGCCGCAGCGGCAGGTCGCGGTAGGACTTCAGACCCTGGTTGAAGACCTGCACATGGCAGGGGCAATTCATCGGCTTCAGCGCGTTGATGCGCTTTTCCTTGGCGCCCTCTTCGTCGACCTCCACGATGAACATGTTCTCGCGGTAAGCCTCCCAGTGGCCGGACTTCTCCCAAAGGACCCGGTCAACCACTTGCGGCGTCTTGATTTCTTTATATCCCGCGCGGCGGAGCCGCCCGCGCATGTAGTCCTCCAGCGTCCGGTAAACCTGCCAGCCATTCGGATGCCAGAAGACCATGCCCGGCGCTTCGTCCTGGAGGTGGAAGAGCTCCATCTCGCGGCCAAGCTTGCGGTGGTCGCGCTTGGCGGCCTCTTCCAGCATGGTCATATGGGCCTTCAGGTCGTCGCGGTTCTTGAAGGCCAGGCCATAGATGCGCTGCAGCATCGGGCGGGTCGCATCGCCCAGCCAATAGGCCCCTGCCACATGGGTCAGCTTGAAGGCATCCGCCGGAACCTGCCCCGTATGAACCAGATGCGGCCCCCGGCAAAGGTCCTGCCAGGCCCCATGCCAATACATCCGCAGGTCCTCGCCCTCGGGGATGCGGTTGATCAGCTCGACCTTGAAGGGCTCGCCGCGCTCTTCGTAATAGGCGATGGCGCGGGCGCGGTCCCAGACCTCGGTCTTCACCGGGTCGCGGGCGTTGATGATCTGCTTCATCTTCGCCTCGATGGCGCCCAGGTCTTCGGGCGTGAAGGGTTCGGCGCGGTCGAAGTCATAGAACCAGCCGTAATCGCGGACCGGGCCGATGGTGACCTTCACATCCGGCCAGATCTCTTGCACGGCGCGCGCCATGATATGGGCGAGGTCGTGGCGGATCAGCTCCAGCGCGGGGCCGTCATCCTTCATCGTGTTGATGGATATCCGGGCATCGCCCATGATCGGCCATTGCAGGTCCCAATGCTGGGCATCGACTTGCGCGGAAATCGCGGCCTTGGCCAGCGAGGGCGCAATCGAGGCCGCCACTTCGGCAGCCGTCACCCCCGGCGCATAGGACCGGATATTGCCATCGGGAAATGTCAGGGAAATCTGGTGAGCGCTCATGGGCGTTCTCCTCGTCGGTTTGGCGCCTACCAAGCGCCCGGTTGCGGGTATGGTGGCAGCGGTTTGCCAATCCTGCCCCGTGTCGTCAAGCCCCCCAGTTGGCCCCTTGCCAATCGGGGGGCGGCAGTGTCACCCTTGGGCAAAGGGGACCCCCATGCGCAGCTTTGCCGAAATCCTTGAAATTGCAGCCTCTCGCCATGGCGGGGCCGAGGCGGTCCTGGCCGATGTGCCGGTCCCGAAGTCGCCCGAGGCCCTGGCCGCGATCCCCGACGACCTTTGGCTGGCGCAGATGGCCAAGGGCATCTTCCAGGCCGGGATCAGCTGGAAGGTCGTCGACAACAAGTGGGAGGGCATCCGGAGCGCCTTCCACGATTTCCGCCCGGCCCGCGTGGCGCTGATCGCGGGCGACGAGCTTGACGACCTCCTGGACGACACGCGGGTGATCCGCTCCGGCCCCAAGATCGTGGCGATCCGCGACAATGCGGTCTGGATGACCAAGGTGGCGGCCGAGCACGGCTCCTTCGCCGCCCGGATCGCCCATTGGCCGGGGGAGGATTACGGCGGGCTCCTCGCCTGGCTCGCCAAGGAGGGCGCGCGGCTGGGCGGCAACACCGGCGCCTATGCCCTGCGCGCCATGGGGCGGGACGGCTTCACGCTCTCGGCCGATGTGGTGGCCCGCCTGGTCGAAGAGGGCGTGATCGACGCCGCACCGAGTTCGTCCCGCGCCTTGAAGGCGGTGCAAGAAGCCTTCAACCAGTGGCGCACCGAAAGCGGCCTGCCGCTGACGACCATCTCCCGCATCCTGGCAAGAAGCATCGACGCATGATCCACAATGGCCGCCGCATCGCCCATCACCAGACTGCAGGGCAGGGGCCCGGCGTCATCTTCCTGGGCGGCTATCGGTCCGACATGACGGGCACCAAGGCGCTCGCCCTGCAAGCCTGGGCCGAGGCCCGGGGCCGCGCCTTCCTGCGTTTCGACTATTCCGGCCATGGGGCGTCAGAGGGCGTCTTCGAGACCCTGGGCATCTCCGACTGGCTCTCGGACGCCAAGGCGGCGCTCAGCCTGACAGAGGGACCCCAGATCCTGGTGGGCTCTTCCATGGGCGGCTGGCTCTCGCTGCTTTTGGCCCGCGAGGTCCCTGACCGCGTCAAGGCCCTGGTCCTGATCGCCCCGGCGCCGGATTTCACCCATGACAGCCTCTTGCCCTCGCTGACCCAGGCCGAACGCGAGGCCCTGGGCACGACGGGCGTGATCCACCGCCCTTCCGCCTATGCCGACTTTCCCTATATCTTTTCCCGCGCGCTGATCTCGCAGGGGGCCGAGAACCTCGTCCTGCGCGCCCCCCTGGCCCTGCCGCCCACCCGCATCCTGCACGGAACGGCGGATGTGGATGTCCCGCAGGACGTGCCCCTTCGCCTTCTGGCCCATGCGACCGGAGACCTGCGCCTGACGCTGGTCAAGGACGCCGACCACCGCTTCTCCTCGCCCGACTGCCTCGGCCTCATCGAATCCACCGTCGACTCCATGAGCTAAGGGCGCCGCAGCGCCCCTTTCCCTTTCATCTTTTCACAAATATCCCACGGGAGGGGCCGGGAGGGTGTGAAACCCTCCCGGGCGGTCCGCAAGACCTCGGAGAGGCTGTCAAGCCCTCAGGCCGCGTTCCGCAATCACGTCGCCAGGCGAATGGGCTTCACCCTGGGCTCGGAATGGGCGTCGATGAAGCCCAGGACCAGCGGCCGGATGTTCAACCGCCAGCTCTTGCCGGCAAAGATCCCGTAATGCCCGGCGTCCGGCTCCAGGTGGCTGGTCTTCTTGTCATCGGGCAGGTTCTTGAGCATGTCCAAGGCCGCGACGCATTGGCCGGGGGCGGAGATGTCGTCCTTCTCGCCCTCGACCGTCATGACCGCCACGCGGGAAATCGCGCCCAGGTCGACATGCTTGCCCGCCACCATGAAGGCGTTCTGCGCAATCTCGCGGTTCTTGAAGATGCGCTCGACGGTCGAGAGATAGAACTCCGCCGTCATGTCCATCACGGCGAGGTATTCGTCGTAAAAGCGGTTGTGCTGGTCGTGATCGGCCGCTTCGCCATTCACCACCCGCATGATCTGGTCCTGGAAAGCCTTGGAGTGCCGCTCGGCATTCATCGACATGAAGCCCGCGAGCTGCAAGAGCCCCGGATAGACCAGCC
This sequence comes from Stagnihabitans tardus, assembly GCF_009925085.1. Taxonomy (GTDB): domain Bacteria; phylum Pseudomonadota; class Alphaproteobacteria; order Rhodobacterales; family Rhodobacteraceae; genus Stagnihabitans; species Stagnihabitans tardus. The sequence continues at coordinate 5,712 of NZ_JAABNR010000023.1, forward strand.
GCCCGGCGCCCTTGTATTTGAAGCCCACGCGCTGGATGGCGAGCTGCTCGAGCTGCCCCATGGTCACGCGGCGGCCAAAGTCGGTCACATCGGTCGCCGCCGCATCGGGGTCGATCGGCCCGCCGATCAGCGTCAGGCTGCGCGGCTGGGCGTCCGGGTCCTCACCGGCGAGGTAGGCCGTGGCGGCCAGCGTCAGTGGCGCGGGTTGGCAAATTGCGATCACATGGGTCTCCGGGCCCAAATGTCGCATGAACTCCACCAGGTAAAGCGTGTAATCCTCGATGTCGAATTTGCCCTCGGACACCGGGATATCGCGCGCATTATGCCAATCGGTCACATAAACCTCGGCATCCGGCAGAAGGCTGGAGACGGTGGAGCGCAAAAGCGTCGCGTAATGGCCCGACATCGGCGCCACCAGAAGGATCTTGCGGGCCATGGGCGCGCGGCGGCGGACGGCGAAATGGATCAGGTTGCCGAAGGGCTTTTCCACTTCGGTCACCACATCGACCAGGTGATCCTGGCCCTTGGGGCCCACGATCGAGCGGATCCCCCAGTCGGGCTTGGCCACCATGCGCGAGAAGCTGCGCTCCGCCACTTCGCCCCAGGCCGCCATCATCGGGATCATCGGGTTGGGCGAGAGGGCAAAGGCCGGATAGGAGGCCATGGCGCGCGCCGAGGCGCCGGCCCATTCCACCGTGTTGCGGAAGCTTTCCATCCAGTCGTAAGTGGCCATATACTTCATGGGCGCGTCCTTCTGATCGGGGGGCGCCGGGGGGCGCTTTGCGATGCTGCAAAGCAGAATGATAGGGGCGAAAGATTAACATGACAACCGAAGAACAGGACGCTGCGACCAAAGTCGCGCGGTTGCAGGAAAATCTTTCGCGGGTCGAAGCGCTCTCAAGCCGCCTCGCCGCAGCCCTGTCGCAGCGCAAACCCCATGATTTGGCGCTGGATGGCCCCAGCCAGGAGGTTTTTCTGAAGGCTGCGGGGGCTTTCATGGCCGGGATGATGCAAAATCCGGCAAAGTTGATGGAGGCCCAGGTCGGCTACTGGACCAAGTCCCTGAAACAATATGCCGCAGTCCAGGAGGCCGCGCTGAAGGGAGAACCCGTCGCCGATGCCCCCAAGGACCGCCGATTCAGCAACCCGCTTTGGGAGACCAACCCCGCCTTCGCCTATATCAAGGCGCAGTATCTCTTGAATGCCGAGGCGATCCAGAACTCCCTGGCCGATCTCGAGGGCCTGTCGGATGACGACCGCAGCCGGGCCGAGTTCTTCACCAAGCAGATCGTCGACATGTTCGCGCCGACGAATTTCCTGGGCCTCAATCCCGATGCGATGGAAAAGGCCATGGAGACCGACGGCGCGAGCCTCGTCCAGGGGCTGGAGAATCTCGTCCGCGACCTGGAGGCCAACCGGGGCGAGGCGCAGGTGACCTTGGCCGACCCCGCGGCCTTTACCGTGGGCGTCAACATCGCCACCACCCCGGGCGAGGTCGTCTTCCGCAACCGCATGTTCGAGCTGATCCAGTACACGCCCGTCACCGACAAGGTGCACAAGATCCCCCTGCTGATCTTCCCGCCCTGGATCAACAAGTTCTACGTCATGGACATGAAGCCCGCCAATTCGCTGATCCGCTGGATCGTCGAACAGGGCTTCACGGTTTTCGTGGTCTCCTGGGTCAACCCCGACGCCTCTTACGCCGATGTCACGATGGATGACTATATCCGCGAGGGCTTCATGACCGCCATGGCCGAGGTCCGCCGCGCCACGGGCGAGAAGAGGATCAACGCGGTCGGCTATTGCATCGCGGGCACGACCCTGGGCCTGACGCTTGCCCATCTGGAGAAGGCGGGGGACAAGACGGTCAACGCGGCGACCTTCTTCACCACGCTCACCGATTTCTCGGACCCGGGCGAGGTCGGGGTCTTCCTCGCCAACGATTTCGTGGACGGGATCGAGCGGCAAAGCCTGAAGGACGGCATCCTCTCGCGCGCCTATATGTCGCGGACCTTCTCCTTCCTGCGGTCGAACGACCTGATCTGGCAGCCCGCCATCAAGCATTACATGATGGGCGAAAAGCCCCCGGCCTTTGACCTTTTGTTCTGGAACGGCGACGGCACGAACCTGCCCGCCAAGATGGCCATCGAATACCTGCGCGGGCTCTGCCAGGACGACGGCTTTGCGCAGGGCACCTTCAAGGTCTTTGGCGATCCGGTGAAGCTGTCCGATGTCCGCGTGCCGCTGTGTGCCATTGCCTGCGAGACCGACCACATCGCCCATTGGAAAGGGTCCTATAACGGCGTCAAGCAGATGGGCGCCAAGGACAAGACCTTTATCCTCAGCCAGTCCGGCCATATCGCGGGGATCATCAACCCGCCCTCCAAGGGGAAATACGGCCATTACACCAACGAGGGCCCGATGGGCGCCCCGGATGATTGGCGCGCGGGTGCGACCTTCAACCAGGGCTCCTGGTGGCCGCGTTGGCGCGACTGGCTGGCCGACCGCTCCGGCCCCAAGGTCAAGGCGCGCCAGCCCGGCACGGCCGAGCTGCCCGTCCTTTGCCCCGCGCCCGGGACCTATGTGACGGCCACGCCCAAGGTCTGATCTCAAAGCATACAAGCTATGCGGGAAGAATCATGCCGCGTCGCAGAAACTTCACTTGAAATGCTGCGGTGCAGCATGTATGTTGTCTTTCAGAGAATCCGCGCTGATCCGCAACAGGAGTTTGCAACATGGCCACCAAGACCCCCGACTTCGCCAAAGGCTTCCAGGACATGATGGCCGCTTTCCCGGTCGATGCCTCGGCCTTCCAGAACGCCTTCAAGACCCAGGCCGCCTTCGGCGAGAAGCTGACCAAGGTCGCCCTCGAGGCTGCCGAAAAGTCGACCGAGATCTCGTCCAAGTGGGCGAAGGACGCCATCGCCAAGCTCTCCGTGGCCGCCAAGGCCAAGGCCGAGCCGGCTGACTACACCAAGGCCGCCACCGACTTCGCCTCGGCCGCTGCCGAGATGGCCGCCGAGAACCTGGCCGCCTTCGCCGAAGTGGCGAAGAAGGTCCAGACCGAGACCGTCGAAATCCTGCTGGCTGCCGGCAAGGAAGCTTCGACCGAAGCCACCGCCGCCGTGAAGAAGGCCACCGAAGAGGTGACCACCGCTGCCAAGAAGGCCGCTGCGGCCGCGAAGTAATTCGCGCTTAACGAGTTTCAGGGGGCGGGCCGCAAGCCCGCCCTTTCTTTTATTCTGCACCTCGCCTAAGCTTTCTCTGCATTGCAATAAAGGGGGGTCCACCATGGCTGACGCCGCAAAACCGCTTCTGATCAAGCGTTATGCCAGTCGCAGGCTCTACAACACCGAGACCTCGGACTATGTGACGCTGGAGGATATCTCGGGCTTCATCCGCTCGGGGCGCGAGGTGCAGATCATCGACCTGAAATCGGGTGAGGATCTGACCCGGACCTATCTCCTGCAGATCGTGGCCGAGCATGAGGCCAAGGGCGACACTGTCCTGCCGACCAATGTGCTGACCGATATGGTCCGCGCCTATGCGACCAATATGCAGACCGTGATGCCGCAGTTCCTGGCCGCCTCCTTCGACATGCTGCGCGACAGCCAGTCCAAGGCGCTGGAGAGCCTCTCGGTCCTGCCCAACCCCCTGGCGACCGTCCCGGCCTTCGATGCGATGCGCAAGCAGCAAGAGGCTTTCCTGAAAACCATGATGGGCGCCTGGCCCGGCATGACCCCGCCCGCCGCCACCGAGGCGCCGGCCGATGACATCGCCGATATCAAGCGCCAGCTGGACGAGCTGCAGAAGAAGCTCTCCAAGCTTTGACATGGGCGACGCGCCCCGCCTGACCCTTTGGGGCATCGAGAGCTTTCTGGCCGTGGCGGAAGAGGGCGCGATCTCCGCCGCCGCGCGCCGCTTGGGGGTCTCGCCCTCGGCGGTCAGCCAGCAGCTTTCGGGGATCGAGGCGGCGCTGGGGGCGGTCCTCGTTGACCGCGCCTCGCGCCCCATGGGCCTGACGCCTGCGGGCGCCATGTTCCGCCGTCATGCCCAGGCCATCCTGAACGCCGAGGCCGAGGCGCGGGCGGACCTCGCGGTCGCCGATCTGTCGCTGTCGATGACGCTGCGGCTCGGGATGATCGAGGATTTCGACGCCGAAGTGACGCCTGCGCTTCTGACGACGCTGGCGCGCGAGCTGTCGGGCTGCCGGTTTCTCCTGGAGACCGGGGCGAGCCACCGTCTGCTGGATCAGTTGGAATCCCGGGCGCTGGATATGGTGGTGACCGCCGACCAGGAGGCCCATGAGGAGGGCTGGCGCGAGGTCCATCCCCTGATGGTCGAGCCCTTCGTCGCGGTCTATCCGAAAGCCCGGCGTGAGGGTCTGCCCTTGATCCAATACACCGCCCGCCACCTGATGGGCCGCCAGATCGCCGCTCACCTCGCGCGGGAGGGTCAGCGCCCGGCGCATCGCTTCGAATTGGACAGCTATTCCGCCATCCTCGCCATGGTGGCAGGCGGCGAGGGCTGGACGATCCTGACCCCCCTGGCTTTGCACCACGCCGCCCGCTTCCGCGCCGGCGTCGAGGTCGCGCCGCTGCCCTTCGCCCCCCTGGCGCGGAGCCTGTCGCTCTCGGCGCGCTCGGGGGTCTTGCGCGAGATCCCCGCCCAGGTGGCCGGGCATCTGCGGCACTTGGTGGCCGAAAAGGTCATCGGGCCAGCCTTGAAGGACTGGCCCTGGATGACGGCCTTGCGGGTGAAAGGCGCGGCGGGATGAATCCCGCCCTACGCAGATCGCGCGGCGGGGCCCCAGCGCAGGGCGGAGTTCACCCCGCCTATCCCTTCACCGCAAAGGCCGCATCACACAGCGCTCCGGCGATGAAATCCAGTTCGGCCTCGGTCAGACGGGTGGGCAGGCGCACGTCGCAGGCCCGCATCAGCATGGCGCGGGTCTGGGGCAGCTCGGGCGGCTCACCCAGGAACTGCCAGTTCCAGAAGGCGCGGGCATTGTCCTCGCTCAGGCCGAAGATCTGCACCGAAATCCCCCGGCGCTTCGATTCGGTCTGGAAGGCGCGGGCCTCGTCGTCGGACCAGTCTCCGGCCAGGTTGAACTGGATCGAATCGGGGGCGCGCTGTTCGGGGGGCAGGGCAGGGGGCACGGTCAGGTAATCGGAGCCGTTGAGCCGCTCTGCCACCCGGTCATGGCCCGCACGGCCCTTGGCGACACGGGTCGCGACCTCGGGCAGTTGCGGCCGGATCACTGCCGCCGAAAGGTTCTGCATCCGCATGTTGTACAAGGGCAGCTTGTTCTGCCAGGCCATGAAGGAGTTCTGAAGCCCCGGATGTTTCTTCCAATTGTGCTCATAAGCGCCCGACATGATGACGCAGCGCGCGGCAAGCTCGGGGTCGTCGGTGATCAGGATCCCACCTTCGCCCGCGTTCACCAGCTTGTAGCTTTGGAACGAAAAACAGCCGATCTTGCCGATCGTCCCGATCTTCCGCCCATGCCATTCGGTGCCGAGCGAATGCGCCGCATCCTCCAGGACGGGCACGCCCTTGGCGTCGCAAAGCGCCATGATCGCATCCATATCCGAGGTATGACCGCGCATATGGCTGATCAGGACCGCAGCGGCCTCGGGCAGCTTGGCCGCAAAATCCGCCATATCGACGCGGTAGTTGTCGCCGACCTCGACCAGGACCGGCACGCAATCGGCATGGACCACGGCCGAAGGCACGGCGGCAAAGGTAAAGGCCGGGATCAGAACCTTGGCGCCCCTCGGCAGGTCCAGGGCCTTGAGCGACAGAAACAGCGCGGCCGAACAGGAGGACACAGCCAGGGCATAGCGCGAGCCCATGAGCTCTGCGAATTCGCGCTCCAGCTGGGCGACCGGAGAGCCCTCGAGCGCCGTATAACGGAAGAGGTCGCCCGAGGTCAGCAGGCGCTCGATCTCCTCCCGGGCCTGGGCCGGGATCGGCTCGGCGTCATAGACATTGGGGGCGATGATCTGTCCGTCGGGCGCCATGGTCGCAGCTTTCCTGAAAGTCTTCTTCAGGAAATCTTAAACCTCTGATTGGTGACAGGCCAGTGACAATTTCCTTCGCCCGCGACAATCCGCGCAAGTTATGGGCGGGAAATGGCCTAGACCCCCAACCTGTCGCGCATCCCATACCAGAGCATCGCCATGACCAGCAGAGGATGCCGCAGGGCCGCCCCGCCCGGGAAGGGCATCTGGGGGATCCCCGCCATCAGGTCGAAACGCTCTTCCTGGCCCGCCACGGCCTCGGCCATGATCTTGCCCGCAAGCGTCGCAAAGGCCACGCCGTGCCCGGAATAGCCCGAAGCGCTCAGCATCCCAGGCGCGGGCCGGGTGAAACAGGGCAGGCGGTTGGTTGTGATGGCCAGCGTGCCGCCCCAGGCATAGTCGATGCGGGCGTCCCTCAGCTGGGGATAGATCTCCAGCATCGGCTTGCGGACGGTCTTCAGGATATCGGGGAAGCGATAGCCATAAGACTCGCCCCCGCCAAACAGAAGCCGGTTGTCCTCGGACAGCCGCCAGTAGTTCACGACGAAGCGGGTGTCATAGACGGCGATGTTTTCCGACAGCACCTTGGCGGCATCCCCAAGGGGTTCCGTTGCCAGGATGAAGTTGTTGATCGGCATGACGCGGGCGGCGACCTTGGGTTGCAGGTCACCGAGATATCCGTTGCAGGCCAGGAGGATATGCTTGGCCCGCACCGAGCCCTTGGCCGTCGTCACCATACCCTCGGCCAGCCCCGTGACTTCCGAGTTCTCAAAGAGCATCGCCCCCGCGCCCTGCGCCGCGCGCGCAATCGCCAGCGCGAAGTTCAGCGGGTGGATATGGCCGGCCGAGCGGTCGATGATCCCGCCCTTGAAGGCCTGCGACCCGATCAGCCCCCGGATCGCGTCCTGGTCCAAGGTCTCGATGGCCTGGTAGCCGTAATCGCGGGAGAGCTTTTCGGCATAGGCATGGGCCTCGCGCACCTCGCCCGCATGGTGGCAGGCGACGGCCACGCCGGGCGCATAGTCGAGCCCCGCGTCCTGGCAGATCGCCTTGACCAGGTCCTTGGCCTCTTCGGCCAGGTCCCACAAAGCCCGGGCCTTGGTCTGGCCGAGCGACTTCTCCAGCCAATCCTGGTCCTGCCTTTGCCCCGAGCCCACCTGGCCGCCATTGCGGCCCGAGGCGCCGAAGCCCAGCCGCTGCGCCTCGAGCAGAACCACCCGGTAGCCCCGGCGGCCGAGGTGCAAGGCGGCGGAGAGGCCGGTATAGCCGCCCCCCACGACGCAGACATCGGCGGCCACATCGCCCTCAAGGCTGGGCAGCGCCGGGAAGGGCACCGCCGTGGCCGCGTAGTAAGAGGGCGGATAAGCGCCCTGCTTGTCGTTCACATGCAGAAGGTTCATACGTTCAACAACAGGTGCTGACGCTCCCAAGGCGAGATGACCTGCAGGAACTCTTTGTATTCGTTGCGTTTGACAGAGTTATAGACCTTGTGGAAATCGGCCCCCAGGATCTCGATCAGGGCCGTGTCCGCCTCGAAAGCGTCCAAGGCGTCGCCCAAGGTCGAGGGGATCTGGTCCTCGTCGACATAGGCCGAGCCGGTGAATTCGGCCCGCGCGCCCTTTTTCTCCATGAGCCCAAGGTAGCCGCAGGCCAGCGTGGCCGCGATGCCAAGGTAAGGGTTGCAATCCATCCCCGGCAGGCGGTTCTCGATCCGCCGCCCGGCCGGGGAGGAGATCGGAATCCGCAGGCCCGTCGTCCGGTTGTCGCGGCCCCATTCCAGGTTGATCGGCGCGGCGAAGTCCGGGACGTAACGGCGGTAGGAGTTCACATAGGGCGCCAGAAGCGCAATCGCCCCGGTCAGGTGGTTCTGCATGCCGCCGATGAAGTCGAAGAAGGCGGGGGTCTCCACGCCCTTGGGGCCCGCGAAGATGTTCTTGCCGGATTTCGAATCCACGACCGAGGTGTGGATATGCATGGCACTCCCCGGCTCTCCGGCAATCGGCTTGGCCATGAAGGTGGCGAAGCAGTCATGCCGCAAGGCCGCCTCGCGGATCAGGCGCTTGAAGAAGAAGACCTCGTCGGCCAGCTTGATCGGGTCACCATGGGCGAGGTTCAACTCGATCTGCCCCGCGCCGCCCTCTTGCAGGATGCCGTCGATCTCCAACCCTTGCGCCTCGGCAAAGTCATAGATGTCGTCGATCACCTTGCCATATTCGTCGATGGCCGACAGGCTATAGGCCTGTTTCGCCGCAGCCTTGCGGCCCGAGCGGCCCATCGGCGCCTCGACCGGCATATTGGGGTCGATGTTGCGGGCGGTCAGGAAGAATTCCATCTCGGGCGCCACGACCGGGGTCCAGCCCTGGTCGTTGTAGAGCTTGATGATCTTTTTCAACACGTTGCGCGGCGAGAAGGGCACCGGATTGCCCTCCTGGTCCATCGCGTCATGGATCACTTGCAGCGTCACATCCGCCGTCCAGGGCGCGGCGGTCGCGGTATCCAGGTCGGGGACCATGACCATGTCCGGCTCGGTGAAGGCGTCGAAGGGATTGTCGGCCCATTCGCCCGTGATCGTCTGCAGGAAGATCGAGTTCGGCAGGTAATAGTTGGTCTGCTTGGCGAACTTGGGCGCGGGCATGGCCTTGCCCCGCGCGACCCCGGCAATGTCGCCGATCACGCATTCCACCTCATCCACGCGCCGGTTGCCAATGTAATCACGCGCCGCCTCGGGCAGCTGATCGGTCCACTTGGACATGTTAACCTCAGGGGCCTCAGGCCCGTTCCTGTTTGAAGAAGGCCGCGATCTGCCCGGCCATGGTCTGCGTATCGAGAGGCAGCGACAGACGCCCGGTGGCCTCGGCCATCAGCGCATCGGGCACCAGCCCCTTGCCCCGGGTCTTCATCAGCCCATCGACGAATTCGGAGCGGAATTCGGGATGGGCCTGCACCGTGAGGGCGCGGTCGTCATACAAAAGCGCCGCATTGGTGCAGAAATCGTTCGTCGCAATCACCTTGGCAGAGGGCGGGGCGACCGTCACCTGGTCCTGGTGCCAGGCGTTCATCCGCAGGCTGTGATCGCCGAAATCATACTCGGTCGGGCCCACGGCCCAGCCCTTTGCGTATTTTTCGACCTTGCCGCCCATGGCCTGGGCCACGATCTGGTGGCCAAAGCAGATGCCCACGACGGGCACCCGCGCCGCAAAGGCCGCGCGGATGAAGTCCTCCAAGGGCGGGATCCAGGGGTGATCCTCGTAGACGCCATGGCGCGAGCCGGTGATCAGCCAGCCGTCGCAGTCATGGACATCCTTGGGGAAGGCCCCCTCGACGACGCGGAAGGTCTGAAAGGTGAAGCCGTTCCCGTCCAGAAGGCGGGCGAACATGTCGGGGTAATCGCCCATGTCCTTCAGCGCTTCGGGCGCGAGGCCGGTTTGCAGGATGCCGATTTTCATGCGTCGCCTTGGTTTCCTGGCCCATTTAGCCCGCGCCCCCCGGGTCTGGTCAAGGGGGCACGGGATATTTTGATCAAACGGTGTCGAGATAGAGCTCGACCTTTTCGGAATCCGACAGCTCGTCTAGGTAATGCAGCTCTTGCCGCTTGGTCGAGATCAGGTTCTTGATCAGCTCGGGATGGATGAAGCGCGGCACGATTTCCGACTGTTCCAGCGCCTCGATGGCGGCCTCCCAATTGGGCGCGATCTGGGGCAGGTCCTCGATCGCATAGGCATTGCCGACGACAGGGCTCGGGGCGTCCATCTCGTGCTCGATCCCGTCCAGAGCCGCGCCAAGGATCCCCGCCAGCATCAGGTAGGGATTGACGTCGCCGCCCGCGACCCGGTGCTCGATGCGGCGCGCGGCCGGGTTGCCCGCCGGGATGCGGATGGCCGAGGTGCGGTTCTCATAACCCCAGGAGACGGCGGTGGGGGCGTGCTTGCCCGGCACGAGGCGCTCATAGGAATTCTGGTGCGGCGCGAAGAGCAGCGTCGAATCATGCATCGCATTCAGGCAGCCCGCGACGGCCTGGCGCAAGAGCGCCGTGCCCTTGGGGCCGCCCGAGTCGAAGACATTGCGCCCGTCGTTGTCCACCAGCGAGAAGTGAGTGTGCAGGCCCGAGCCGGAATATTCCGGGTAGGGTTTCGCCATGAAGCTCGCCGCAAAGCCGTGGCGCCGCGCCAGGCCCTTGACCAGCATCTTGAAGAGCCAGGCATCATCGGCGGCGCGCAAGGCGTCGTCGCAATGCATCAGGTTCACTTCGAACTGCCCCAGACCCGTCTCCGAGGTCGAGGTATCGGCCGGAATGTCCATCGCCTCGCAAGCGTCGTAGAGGTCGGTAAAGAAGGTGTCGAAAGCGTCGAGCGCGCGGATCGACAGGGTCTCGGCCGCCTTCCGGCGCTTGCCCGAACGCGGCGAGGGGGGGACTTGCAGCGTCTTGCCCGAATCGTCGATCAGGAAGAATTCCAGCTCCATCGCGCAGACCGGCGTGAGCCCCCGCGCCTTGAAGCGCTGCACGACCGTCGCAAGCGCATGGCGCGGGTCGCCCTCATAGGGCGTGCCGTTCTCGCGGAACATCCAGATCGGCAGAAGCGCGGTCGGCGCCTCGAGCCAGGGCATCGGCATGAAGCCGCGTTCGGTGGGTTTCAGCACCCCGTCCTGGTCGCCCTGTTCGAAAACCAGCGGGCTGTCGTCGATATCCTCGCCCCAGATGTCGAGGTTCAGGACCGAGAAGGGGAAGCGCGTCCCATCCTTCACGACCTTGTCTGCAAAACGCGCGGGAACCCTCTTGCCCCGTGCCTGCCCGTTGAGGTCCGCCGCCGCCACGCGAATGGTCCGGACGTCCGGGTGTTTCCTGAGCCAATCCTTCATCATGTCATTCATTCGGAAGGGGCACGATCGCAGCCATGGCTGCCTCGGATCATGCCCTTGATCCATCCCCTTTAGCCGATCCCGGCAGGTGCCTTCGCAGCACCCGCGTCAATTTGATCAAATTCAGGATGCGGGATTCGGGCGCGTTTGGCAACAAGAATCGGCTGTGGAAAGGTCGCCTGGGGGCGCTGCCCCCAGACCCCCGGGATATTTGTGAAAAGATGAAAGGGCTTAGGGGGCGCCGAAATGAGACGGTGCGGGAGGCGTGGGGATGGAAAGATAGGCATCCGCAGAGATTCGCGTGAGGCCCTTGAGGCAAAGCGTGGCGCGGTCCTCCTGGGAAAGGGCGGCGACGGCCTGTTGCAGGATCGGGAAAAGGCGGTCGGCATCGGCGTCCTTGGCGGCGATCCAGGGCAGTCCGGGGGTCGGGGTGGTGCGGGCGATCACTTTCAGGCTTGCCGCAAAGGCGTCGTGGCGGGTGATCATCGTCCAGGTCACGACGTCGATGCCCGCGATCTCGGCGCGGCCCTCGGCCACGGCGCGGGCCGACAGGACATGGCCGCCGGAGCGGAGGGATGGTCGCAGGGTGACGCCCTGCGAGAGCGCATGGGACATCGGCCCCGCCCAGCCCGATTGCGAGAGGTCCTCGTTGAAGGCAAGGGCCGCGCCGTCAAAGGCCTTGAGGCTGTCGCGCTTGTCGTCCTTGCGCGCGACATAGACCGAGACATAATGCCCAGGCGGGCAGCCCTCGACGCCGTAATCGGGGGTGGCCAGAAGGGTGACGCGGCCATGGAGCTTGGCGCGGTAGGGATAGCCGCAGGTCTGGGAGAGGATCAGGTCAGGGCTCTCCCAGGCCGGCCAATAGGATTGGGGCCCCCGGGTGAGGGCTTCGGGCGCGGGCAGCCCTTCGGCCCTGAGCCCGTCGCGGATCAGAGCCCAAAGCCGGTCATTGGCGGGCTGGACTTCGGCCCGGTCATACATGGCCAGCGAGGCGATCCCCGAGCCTGTCACTGGGCGGCCCTCTGCCGCGCGAGGGCCGAGTCGACATCGTTCAGCCCGAGGAGATTGGCCGCCAGCCGCAGGAGCCGATCCTCTTCGGCATCGCGCTGCCCATCGGCCAGGGCCACGCGCCAGAGCGCCTCGACCAGCGACTTGCGGTCTTCCAGCGGCACGGCCTCTTTCAGCGCGCGGGTGAAGCGGACCGTGTCGGGGGCAAGCTGCTCGGCCGTCTCGGCCTCTTGGCGCAGGGCGCGGGCGGCCTCGGGGGCAAGGGCGTAACGGCTGGCGAGGATGCGGTCGATCCGCGCCAGTTCGGCCGGGGAGGCATGGCCATCGGCCCGCGCCACGCGCACCAAAAGCGCCGCCAGCGCCAGCTGTTCATCGGGGGCCGGAAGCCGGGAGGGGGCGGGGCCGAAGAGGAGGTCGAGGAAGCTCATCCCCCAAGGATAGGACGCGCGCGGCCCTAGCGGAAGAGGGCAGAAAGCCGCTTGGCCTCTTCGTGAAGACCATAGGGCGGGTTCACCACGAAAAGCCCCGAGCCCACCATGCGATGGCCGGGGCGGGCCGGGGGGAAGCGGACCTCGTGGGTCAGGGCCTCGGGGAAGGACTTCTGCAGGCTGCGGATCATCGGCCCATGCGGCGCATCGGTCAGGATCGGATACCAGAGCGCCAGGATGCCGACATTCCAGCGCCGGGCGACCTGGGGCAGGATCACCGGAAGCCGATCGTAATCGGTCTTCACCTCGAAGGAGGGGTCGATCAGCATCATCCCCCGGCGCGGGTTGGGCGGGGTCAGCGAGAGCGCCGCCGCCAGCCCGTCCTCCTTGAGGATGCGGAAGGAGGCATGGTTGGCGGTCCGCAGGGGCTGGATCGCGGCCTCCAGGGCCTGGTGTTCCTGGGGGTGGAGCTCGCAAAGCCAAAGCCCGTCCTGCGGTCGCATGATCTGCCCCGCGATCAGCGGTGAGCCAGGATAGGCGGCGCGGCCAAAGGCCTTGCGGGTCATCGAGAGGACACGGCGGTAGGGGTGACCCTCGGGCAGGCGGGCCTCGAGCCGGGAGATGCCCTGCGCCGCCTCTCCGGTCTTGGTGGCCTCGGGGCCCGCGAGGTCGTAAAGTCCGCGGCCCGCATGGGTCTCCAGGTAGGTGAAGGCCTTGTCCTTCTGGGTCAGGTAATCCAGCATCCAGGCCAGAAGCGCATGTTTCTGGACATCGGCGGCATTGCCCGCGTGATAGGCGTGTTGGTAGGACAGCATGGGCGCGGCATGCGGCGGAATGGGCGCGATTGCAAGGGGCTTGGTTGAACTTGCGGCCTTTGGCGCTTAGATAGGCGCAAAACCGAAGGGACAGCCATGGAATTCCTGACAGCCGCAATCGCGGAAATCTTCTCACGCGAGGGCTTTGCCGCCCTCATGTCCGTGATCGGCATCGACCTGGTCCTGGCGGGCGACAATGCCATCGTCATCGGTCTTGCCGCCGCGGGCCTGCCGAAAGAGCAGCGCGCCAAGGCGATCCTGGTGGGGATCATCGCGGCCACGATCATGCGCATCGGTTTCGCCGCCGTGACGGTGCAGCTCTTGCAGGTCGTGGGGCTCTTGCTGGCGGGCGGCATCCTGCTTTTGTGGGTCTGCTGGAAGATGTGGAACGAGCTGCGCCACGACGCGGCCTCGGACAACGCGGCCGAAGAGGCGCTGACGGGGCAGGATCTGAACGCCGACGGGACCATCGCCGGGGGGGCTCCGCGCAAGACCTTTGCCCAGGCGGCCTTGCAGATCGTGATCGCCGATGTCTCGATGAGCCTGGACAATGTCCTGGCCGTGGCGGGGGCTGCGAAGGATCACCCTGCGGTCCTGGTCATCGGGCTGGTGCTCTCGATCGCCCTGATGGGCCTCGCGGCCAGCTTCATCGCGCGGCTTTTGAACAAGCATCGCTGGATCGCCTATGTGGGCCTCGCCATCATCGTCTATGTGGCGGGCAAGATGATCTGGGAGGGCTGGCACGAGGTCCAGCCGGTGGTCCTGGGGATGCTCTGAGGATTTCCAGGTTTGGTAAGCGGAGTCAGGGGCCTCTTGCACGCGTGCAAGGGGCCCTATGTCTTTGGAAGGATTGGAGAAATGGTGTGGGGGTTAAGGGGTTGTTAAGGAGTTGCAGGGCCAACTTCACAAGCAGTTCGCCGCACTCACTGTTGCGTCTTTGGTCTTCCCCTGCAAATATCGCTATCAGCAGAAGGAAGTCACTGAATGCCTCACATTGACACGGGCGCCGCTTACATCGGTTCGATCTTGAGAGACGGAAAGCCTTACTTGGTCCCAAAGTATCAGCGTGACTACAGCTGGACAAAAGACGAAGTTGAGCAGCTTTGGGAGGACATCACACGGGCACTCAAGGACCAGCAGTCAACTTATTTCATTGGATCGATCGTAATCAACGATGGAAACTCATCCGCATATGAGGTCATTGATGGGCAGCAACGGTTGACCACCCTGTCAATCTTGCTTTGCGCCTTGCGAGACCGAGCTAAAATGAGCTCGAATCCGAAGCTGGCCGAGCGTCTTGAAAGTGATTTCCTTGGAAAGTTCGACTATGGAACTCAAGAGACATCGCCAAAGATTACGCTCAATATAAATAATCGGGCGTTCTTCAGCGAAAAGATCATTAACGCCGATGGCGTGGATTCCGTTCGTAGAGAGGCGCAGTCGCGAGCTACGAGCAAGTCAAATAGACTGTTGGCTGAGAGCTATCTCTACTTTCATGGAGTCATTGAGAGAGAACTTGCCGACGGCGTTGGATTTTCTGACTTCGTCCAGCGGATTGTTGAGGCACTTGACGATGTTGTCCAAGTCATCCGGATTTCCGTAAAGGACGACTACGACGCCTATATGCTCTTCGAAACATTGAATGATCGCGGATTGGCGCTTTCAGTAGCGGATCTCTTGAAGAACTATCTCTTTTCGAAGGCGGATGACCGGATAGATGAAGTTCAGGCCAACTGGGCTCTGATGTCTCAGAGGTTGGACCGAATTGAACTGAAGCGCTTCCTGCGCCACTCTTGGCTTTCTCGACACAACATCGTCCGTGACAAAGAGCTCTTTCAGAGAGTCAAGGAGAAATACAATACGAAAAATGGCGTGGTCTCTTTCTCGAAAGAACTGCGCGACACAGCGGAAGGTTATGCTGCCCTAGGTGATCCTCAGTCTGATTTTTGGGCGGACTTTTTCGAGGAGCCGGAAAGGACAAAAATCAGAGGGTACATCGAAGAGCTAAAGCTTTTCGGTGTCAATCAGTACAATCCCCTGCTCGTGTCGACCCTTGAGACGGCGCCATCTAAGTTCCTCTCGGTGCTCCGGATGGTTGTTGCGTTTGCCTTCCGCTACAGCATAATCTTGGGGGCCGGCACCGGAAATATTGAGAAGAGCTTTACTGCTGCCGCAGTCCATCTGCGCAACAACCAAGGTGCAAGCCTTTCTGATATTTTTTCGAAGTTCAGTTCACTATATCCAAGCGATGCAGACTTCTCGGCCGCATTCGCACGAAAGTCGGTGGAGCAATCAGCGATGGCCCGCCATATACTCACCAAGATAAACGACAGACTTGAGGAAGATTCTGGCCTGGTGGTTAATCGGGACGCAAGTGTGGTCAACCTTGAACACGTTCTTCCTCAAAAGTTTGATGTTGCGGACTGGACTGACTTCGGCACGGATGCAGACGCTCTTTCCGAGTACGTCACACGCATTGGCAACATGACTCTTCTCAAAAGCTCTTTGAATCGCCGCATTTCAAATAAGGGCTTCTCTGAAAAGCTTCCTCATTACAAGCAGTCCTCTGCCCTAAAGATCTCGGAAGAAATCTTTGATTGTGAAGCTTGGACCGCGAAGTCAGTTGAGACCCGACAACAAAGGCTGGCGAAGATTGCCTGTCAAATTTGGAGGGTTGATCTGTAGGTGGGGGGCTAGCCCCCCTAAACCAACCGCTCCACCTCCTTCGCCGCTCTTACGAAATCCGCAAACAGCGGGTGCGGGGCGAAGGGTTTGCTTTTCAGCTCGGGGTGGAATTGCACGCCGATGAACCAGGGGTGGTCTTTCACCTCCACGATCTCGGGCAGTTTGCCATCCGGGCTCATGCCGGAGAAGATCAACCCGCATTGCTCCAGCTTGTCGCGGTACTGGATATCGACCTCGTAGCGGTGGCGGTGGCGTTCCTCGATGGTGGTGGAGCCATAGACCTCGGCCACGCGGGAGCCCGCTTTCAGGACCGCCGTATAGGCGCCGAGGCGCATCGTGCCGCCCTTGGCGTCATCGGCCTTGCGGCGGACGGTGTGGTTGCCCTGGACCCATTCCTTCAGGTGGTAAACCACGGGGGTGAAACGCTTTTCCCCCGCCTCGTGGTCGAATTCCTCGGAGCCTGCGTTCTTTAGGCCCACCAGGTTGCGGGAGGCCTCGATCACGGCCATCTGCATGCCGAGGCAAATCCCCAGGTAGGGGATGCCCTTCTCGCGGGCAAATTGGGCGGCGCGGATCTTGCCTTCGGTGCCGCGCTCGCCAAAGCCTCCCGGAACCAGGATGGCGTGGAAATTGCCCAGATGCGCGGCGGGGTCTTCGGTTTCGAAGATCTCGGCGTTGATCCATTCGGCGCGGACCTTGGTGCGGTTGGCGATGCCGCCATGGGTCAGGGCCTCGGCGATGGATTTGTAGGCGTCTTCCAGCTGGGTGTATTTGCCGACGATGGCGACGCGGACCTCGCCTTCGGGATGGGTGATGCGGTCCATCACGTCTTCCCAGCGGGTCAGGTTGGGCTTGGGCGCCGGGGTGATGCCGAAAGCGTCCAGCACGGCCTGGTCGAGGCCCGCGCGGTGATAGGCGAGCGGCGCCTCGTAGATCGTCTTCAGGTCATAGGCCGGGACGACATGCTCTTTGCGGACGTTGCAGAAGAGGGCGATCTTTTCCAGCTCGCGGTCGGGGATCGGGTGTTCGGAGCGGCAGACCAGCACGTCAGGGGCGAGGCCGATGGACTGGAGCTCCTTGACCGAGTGCTGGGTGGGCTTGGTTTTGAGTTCGCCCGAGGCCGCGAGGTAGGGCAGGAGCGTCAGGTGCATCAGGATCGACTGGCCGCGCGGGCGTTCGTGGATGAACTGGCGGATGGACTCGAAGAAGGGCAGGCCCTCGATATCGCCGACCGTGCCGCCGATCTCGCAGAGCATGAAATCGACCTCTTCGTCGCCGATGCGCAGGAAGTCCTTGATTTCGTTGGTGACGTGGGGGATGACCTGGATGGTCTTGCCGAGGTAATCGCCGCGGCGCTCTTTCTCCAGCACGTTGGAATAGATCCGGCCCGAGGAGATGGAATCGGTCTGCCGCGCATGAACGCCGGTGAAGCGCTCGTAATGGCCGAGGTCGAGGTCGGTTTCCGCGCCGTCGTCGGTCACGAAGACCTCGCCATGTTCGAAGGGCGACATGGTGCCGGGGTCGACGTTGAGATAGGGGTCGAGCTTGCGCAGCCGGACGGTATAGCCGCGCGCCTGCAAGAGCGCACCCAGGGCGGCGGAGGCGAGGCCCTTGCCCAGCGAGGAAACCACACCACCGGTGATGAAGATATAGCGTGCCATGGGGGCTCCCGTTGTCAGGCGATTCGGAACGGGCGGAATCGCAGCACCACGGGAATTAGAGCGTAAGGCCTTTTCAGGAAATACGCAACCGGACCGCTAGATGCAGTTGGACCGCCGGGAAAATCAGCAAAGGCTTGTGGTCAGTTTTCCGCCTTGGGCGGGGTGGCGGGGGCATCCGCCGGGGGCAGGGCTTGCAGGGGCGAGGGCGTCGCGGGCAGCTCGGCCGCGGGCTCGGGCAGGGTGCCGCCGATCTGGTCGATGACGGAGGAAGTGGCCGAGTTCGAGGCGGCAAGCAGGGTCAGGGCGATGGAGGTCGCGATGAAGAGCCCCGCGAGGCCCCAGGTCACCTTGGCCAGCGCGGTCGCGGCCTGACGGCCCGAGACGACACCGCCTCCGCCGCCGCCCATGCCGAGCCCGCCGCCCTCCGACCGCTGCAACAGCACGAGGACGATCAGCAGAAGCGCGAGGATCAGGTGGATGGCGAGGACGACGTTTTCCATGGGCAAGGCCTTGTGCGGTGACGCGCCTATCTAGGCGCAAGGCGGCGGGCACGCAAGGGGGAAGGGGGCTCAGGCCGGGTGGCGCGGTCGGAAGCTCCAGAGCCCGAGGGCGAAGAGCGCGGCATTGGTCATGGGCAGGGCCGCGCTGGGGACCGCGATCGTGCCCTGGACGAGGAGGAGGGCACCGGCGGCGAAGTCTCCGACCTGGATGGCGGCCATGGTCAGGACCCAGCCAGGGTCGGGCTGGCTGCGGCGGGCCTGGACGAGGAGGCCGAGGCCGAGGACGAGGAACCGCGTGCCGAGCATGGCCATGAGATAGGCGGAATCGGCCGGGGGCGGGGTCAGGCCCATCCAGGTGGCAAATTGCACCGGGACGAGCAGGGTCAGCGCGGCCAGGACCAGCTGCGAGATGGCGATGAGGACGAGAAGCGGTTTCAGCATGGGGATCTCCTTTTGAGCTGTGATCCCGAGATGCGGCATGGACTATGGAAAAGGAAGCAGTTACAAAATCCATAGTATCACTTTCATGCTGCCCCCTGGGGCGGCGCGACCAGGGAGAGGGCCAGGATGGGCGAGGTGCGGCGGGGAAGCGATGCGGGCTGCGCGGAGGACTGTCCCGTGGCGCGCGCCCATGGGGTCCTGGGCGGCAAGTGGACGACCCTGATCTTCCGCGACCTCCTGCCCGGGCCGCAGCGCTACAGCGGCCTCATGCGCTCGCTGGGCGGGATCAGCCCGCGCATGCTGGCCGAAAGGCTGGACATGCTGGAGGAAGCGGGCCTGGTCGAGCGCCGGGTCTATCCGACCAATCCGCCGACGACCGATTACCGGCTGACCGCGCTTGGCCAGGGCATGGGCCCGGTCATCGCGGCCATGGCGGCCTTCGGGTCCAGCCTGCCACCGGCGACGGGGGAGGCCTAGGCGCCCGCAGGCCGGGGGGCATGGGGGCAAAGCGCACCGAGCCTGAAAGGATATCCCGGGGGGCTCCTCCGAGAGGCGTGGAGCCTGCGATCACGCAGCCTCTGCCGCGCTTCCGGCGGGCCCCGATATCCCAAGGCCGCCCCGGGCGGAACGGTGCTTGCGATCCCCCCCTTTCATACTGGCCCAAATATCCCCGCCGGAGGCCCCGGCTGGCCCCCGGCGCTCTGCCAGGGCCTGACCCACCCCGGCACATTCTCCGCTTTCCCCCGGCAGCCCTTGCCGCTATAGGGTGCACGGTTTCACCAAATGCAGGACCGGACGCATGGCCAACGTGGTTGTCGTGGGCGCCCAATGGGGCGACGAGGGCAAGGGAAAGATCGTCGACTGGCTCTCGGAGCGCGCCGATGTCATCGCACGCTTCCAGGGCGGGCATAACGCGGGCCATACCCTGGTCATCGACGGCAAGGTCTACAAGCTCTCGCTCCTGCCTTCGGGCATCGTGCGGGGCGGGAAATTGTCGGTCATCGGCAATGGCGTCGTGCTGGACCCCTGGCACCTGGTCATGGAGATCGAGAAGCTGCGCGGCCAAGGCGTCGAAATCACGCCGGAAAACCTCATGGTGGCCGAAAACGCCTCGCTGATCCTGCCGATCCATGGCGAGCTGGACCGGGGCCGCGAAAGCCAGAACTCGGTCGCCAAGATCGGCACCACGGGGCGCGGCATCGGTCCGGCCTATGAAGACAAGGTCGGCCGCCGCGCGATCCGCGTGGCCGACATCTTCGACGAAACCACGCTGGACGCCCGCATCGGGCGGCTTTTGGCCCATCACAATGCACTTCGCGCGGGTCTGGGGCTGGAGCCGGTCGACCCCGTGGCGCTGAAAGCCGCGATTCTCGAGATCGCGCCCAAGATCAAGCCCTATGCCGGTCCGGTCTGGAAGGTGCTGACCGATGCGCGGCGCGCGGGCAAGCGGATCCTCTTTGAGGGCGCGCAGGGTGCGCTTCTGGACATCGACTTCGGGACCTATCCTTTCGTCACCTCCTCGAACACCATCGCGGGGCAGGCGGCGACGGGCACGGGGCTTGGCCCCACGGCCATCGATTTCGTCCTGGGCATCGTGAAGGCCTATACGACGCGGGTCGGCGAAGGCCCCTTCCCGGCGGAGCTGTTTGACGCCGATGGCGAGCGTCTGGGCGAGCGCGGCCATGAATTCGGCACCGTGACCGGGCGCAAGCGCCGCTGCGGCTGGTTCGATGCGGTGCTGGTGCGGCAAACCTGCGCGACCTCTGGCGTCTCGGGGATTGCCCTGACCAAGCTGGACGTTCTGGACGGGTTCAAGACGCTGAAGATCTGCGTGGGCTATGGCCTCGACGGCGTGCGGATGGATTACCTGCCCACCGCCGCCGACCAACAGGCGCGCTGCACGCCCATCTATGAAGAGATGGAAGGCTGGTCGGAGAATACGGCAGGCGCCCGCTCCTGGGCCGATCTTCCCGGCGCGGCCATCAAATATGTCCGCCGGATCGAAGAGTTGATCCAGTGCCCGGTCGCGCTGCTCTCCACCTCGCCGGAACGGGACGACACGATCCTCGTGACCGATCCCTTCGCCGACTGATGCGCTACAAGACCAAACGTCGGCTGTCGCTGCTGGTGCTGGTCCTGGGGATTCCGGCCTATATCATCGTGGCCGTCAACCTGATCGACCTGTTCGAGAGGCCCTCCTTCTGGGTCGAGCTTCTGGTCTACCTGGGTCTTGGCATCTTGTGGATCATTCCCCTGAAGCCGATCTTCCTGGGGGTGGGGCAGCCCGACCCGGACGACAAGAAAGATTGAAAAAGGGAAAGGCCCGGGATGATCCCCGGGCCTTTCCCTTGCGGAATGTCGGAAAATGAAAAGGCGGAGAGGTTGCCCTCTCCGCCGCACTGACACGCCGCACTCAGCTTGCCCGGCGTTTGACCTGGGCCAGCATGGG
Organism: Stagnihabitans tardus; assembly: GCF_009925085.1. Taxonomy (GTDB): domain Bacteria; phylum Pseudomonadota; class Alphaproteobacteria; order Rhodobacterales; family Rhodobacteraceae; genus Stagnihabitans; species Stagnihabitans tardus. The sequence goes on from NZ_JAABNR010000023.1 coordinate 26,579, forward strand.
AGAGGTCTCGGTAAGCGCATAGGTCCCGGCCTCGGTCTTGGTCAGGCGCCCTTCGCGCAACAGGCGGCCGAAGCCGCGCAGGCCATCCTCGCGCGAGGGTTCGGAGCCTGCGGCGGTCAGTTGCGCGAAAAGCTCGGGGCGGGTGAAGCCGCCCTCGCCCTTGGTCAGGGTGAGATAGGCGCCGGCCGCCTCGATCAGGTCTTGCAGGCTATGGGCGCCGAGGCCGTCGGCGAAGTCCTGGAAGCTTTGGCCCGGGCCGTCGGAGAAGACATTGGAGCCCTCGGCGGCGGCCAGTTCGTCCTCTTCGGGGGCGAAGGCGGGGCGCTGGGCCAGGGCCGCAGCCGTCACCCGGCGCGGGCGGACGGGCTGGACCGCGACCGGAGCCGGGGCGGCGGCGGGCGCCGGGGCCTGGGCGGCGGGCGCGCGCTGGTCGATGCGCAGCGTGGGCAGAAGCACAAGCGGCGCGGGCTTTTCGGCGGCGGGGCGCATGGCCTGGTCGAGGTCCTGGCGATAGGGGTTCTCGCGCAGGCTGTCATCGGGCTTGGCGGCGCCCTTGGCGCGGCGTTCGGCCACGGTCGCCAGGACGGCGGCCTTGAGATGGGCGATGGCCGAGCGGCGGCGCTTGGTCTGGGGCTCTTCGAACTCCGTCGCGGCCTTTTGCAGGAGGCGGTTGACCGAAGCCTCGTCGGTTTCGACGGCGGGCAGGCGGTTGGCCGGGGTCTCGGGTTGCGGCTCGGTCATGACCGCGCGCAGGGCGGCGGAGGGATCGGCCTCGGGAGCGGTTTCGGGAGCGGTTTCGGGAGCCGCCTGGGCCTCGATGCGGCGGATCTTGATGACCCGGGCCCGGGCGCGCTGGATCTTTTCGGCGACCTGGGGGGCGGCCTCTTCCAGGGGCGCGGGCTCGGCGCCGAAGATGGCCTCAGGCGCAGCCTCGGCTTCGGCAGCAACGGCTTCGGGTTCGGTCGGGGCTTCGGGTTCGGCCAGGGCTTCCGGTTCTTCGAAGGCTTCGGGCTCTTCGGCCGGGGCTTCGGGCTCTTCGAAGGCGTCGGGCTCTTCGGCCGGGGCTTCGACCGCGTCGGACCAGGCTTCGGGTTCCGCGAAGGGGGCTTCGGGGAGCTCTTCATCCGCGGCCATCTCGGGCGCGGGCAGGTCTTCGGGCTCGGGAGCGGCGAGGATGGCGGCCAGGGTTGCGCTGGCTTCGATCTCGGCCTGGGCGGCCTCTTCCGCCTCGGCGAGGGTCTCTTCGACGATCTCGGGCAGGTCGGCTTCCGGCGAGAGCGCCTCGGGCTCGGCCTCGGGCAGGTCCTCGGTCGGTTCGAGGGTCAGGGCGGCCATGTCGAAGGGCTGGGGCTCGGGCGCGGGCTCTGGGGCGATGCTGTCGCTGTCCAGCGCGCCCGAAAGGGTTTCGCGCAGGGCCGACAAGAGGGCGTCATCCGCCTCGGCGGCGGCCTCGACCTCGGCTGCCGGGGCCTCGGCTTGCGCGAGTTCGGCTTGCGGGTCGGTGTCTTCGATCTCGGGGGCCGTGGAAGCGGGAAGCTCTGCGGCCTCGGCCAGGGGGGCCGGAGCGATGAGGTCTTCGGGCTTGGCTTCGGGCGCGGGCGCCGCGTCAAGGAGCGTCGGAGCGGGGGACGCAGGTTCGGTCGCAGTCTCTGCCACGGGGGCAACCACGGGGGGGGCCACAGGGGCGGGCTCGGGGGCGAGCTCGGGAGCCGAAACGGGCGCCTCTGCCGGGGCGGCCACAGGGGCGGCCACAGGGGCGGCCATTGGGGCGGTCACTGCGGTGGTGATCTGGGCTCCGGCCTGGGCGGCGCGGAGACGCTGGAGCCTTTGGGCCGCGCTGGCCATGGCGGCGGCGGCGGCGTCATCGGCCAGCATCCTGGGCGCGGCGGGGGCCGCTGCGGCTTGGGCCTGGCCCATGGTCACGGAAACCCGCTCGGCCGGGGTCGGGGCCGGGGTCGGGTCGGCGCTGCGGGCAGGGGCGCTTTGCGGCGGCGCTGCGGCCGCATCGGGGGCCTCCTCCACGGGGGGGGCGGCTTCGGCCTCCCTTGCGCGGAGCACCACGCCGTTCTCCTGGATCTTGGCCTCGACCCGGCGCTGGATCTCGCGCTCGGCGATCTTGTGCAGCATGGCGGCATCGGGCTGCGGCGGCTCGGCCCCGAAGTAACGATCCTCTGCCGCCAGGTCGCGGAAATACTCCGCGATCGCCTTCATCGTGTTGAAGGGGTCGTCGAAGCCTTCCAGCGTGCAGCTGAAAGTTCCGTAAGAAACCGTTAGAATTTTATGAGCAGCGTTCATTGTCGCCCGCCTTCTGCCAAACTCGACCGGATCACCCTGCGCGGAGGTCTGTTCGAATCCATGGACAAACCGGGGTGATTTGAAGGATTGATTGTGGCCGCCGCACCGGTGGATTGCCGCAATTCGAAGGACAATATCAGCATGCCCGAGGTCATTGTCCAATCAACTGATGGGGTCACCCTGGCGGGGGGCAGCGCTTTTTCGGCGCGTCTCTTGGCCGAGGCGCGGGAATTGGCGCCGCGCGTCGTGGCCGCCGATGGCGGGGCGGACCGGCTTTTGGCGCATGGGGTGGAGCCTGAGGCGGTGATGGGCGACCTCGATTCGATCAGCGATGGCGCAAGGCTGCGGCTGGCGGACAGGGTGCATCACATCGCCGAACAGGTCACGACCGATTTCGATAAGGCTTTACGCTCGATCGCGGCGCCTTTCGTGGTCGCGGTGGGCTTTGCGGGCCAAAGGCTGGACCATGGGCTCGCGGTCTTGACCTCTCTCCTCGCCCATCCCGAGAAACGCTGCCTGGTGATGAGCGCCACGGATGTGGTCTTTCTGTGCCCGCCCCGGCTGGAGCTGGCCCTGACCCCCGGCAGCCGGTTTTCGCTTTACCCCCTGGGGGAGGTGCGCTGCCGGTCAGAGGGGCTGCGCTGGCCGACGGCAGGTTTGGATTTCTCGCCCTGGGGGAGGGTCGGGACCTCGAACGAGGTGGCCGCGCCCCGGGTGCGGCTGGAGGTCGATCAGGCGCGGATGCTGGTCATATTGCCTCGTCGGGCAGCAGGGGCGGTTGCCCGCGCGTTTCAAGGCGGATGACGTAGAGGCCGGAGCCCACGATCACCGCCATGCCGATCCAGGTATAGGCATTGGGGAAGTCGCCGAAGATCGCATAGCCCAGGAAGACCGCCATCGGCAGTTCCAGGTAATGCAGGGGCGCGAGGGTGGCGGCGGGGGCATGGCGCATGGCCACGGTCATGCAGAAATGCGAGGCCGCGGCCCAGAAGCCCACGCCAAAGAGCCAGAGCGTGTTGATCGCGTCGGGCATGACGGGATCAAGCGGGGTCACGCCCGAGCCGTCGAAGGCCCAGAGCACCGGGGCCGCCATGGCGAAACCGGCCAGCGAGGTATGGAGCTGCATCGAGACGGCATCGACGCGGGTCGACATGGCTTGCGTGGCGAATTCGTAGAAGGAAAAGGCCAGGGCGCAGCCCAGCGGGAAGAGCGCGACCAGGCCATAGGTCGAAAGCTTGGGCTGGATGACGAGAAGCGCTCCGCCAAAGCCCACGAGCGAGGCCAGGACCTGCTGTTTGCCGATGGGCGTGCCGAAGATCAGGCGGGACAGGCCCATGATCATGAAGGGCATGACGAAGACGATGGCGATGGCATCGGCGATGGGCATGAACTGGACCGAGGCCACGAAGCAATAGGTCGACAGGATCAGGCAGAAGGCGCGGGCGGTGATGAAGAAGAGGTCGCGCCTGGTGCCGCCCCATTTCGGCCGCATCAGGGCGAAGACCGGCAGCATGCAAAGCCCCTGGAACAGGAAGCGCGCGGCGGTGATCTGGCCCACCGGAATCGCCTCGGTCGCCAGTTTGGAACAGGCGTCCAGGAGCGGGGCCATGATGCAGAAGGCGACCATGAGAAGGGCGCCGCGAAGGGGGGATGGCGTCGACATGCGGCCTTTTAGCAGGGCGCGCGCGCGGGGGGCTGCCGGAAACCGACGCGGGGGGGCCGAAAATCGCGTTTGACCCAAGGGGCGGGGCGGGGGCAGAATGGGGCGTCTTTCAGAAGGTTCGCGTTATGGCCACGATCATCAGCACCAATGTTGCGCAGTCCCTGTTGATGCCGGGGGATTACCTGCTTTTGACCCAGACCGGCTCGATCACGACGGCGGGCGCCAGCGCCATCGCCTCGCCCTTTGGCGGCGTGCGCATGACCTTGGCGGGGCTGGTCTGGTCGGACCAGACGGCCATTCAGACCGTGGTCGTCGATGCCCTTTCGGGGCAAAGCAGCTATACGGTCACCACCTCGGGCCAGGTGATCGGCGACCAGGTGGCCATGCGGCTTCAGGGGCCCTCGGTGGTCAAGAACTATGGGCAGATCCTCGGCGAGGCCGCGGTGCAGATCTGGACCTCTGACGTGCAGGACACGAATGTCGCGCTGACCAATATCGGGCGCATCGACGGCGGCTATGCGGCGATCACGGCGCTGGGGGCCAACACCGGGGGGTTCCTGAATGTGACCAACCGGGGCACGATCTCGGCCTCGGGCTGGGGGGTGCTGGACCAGACGGTGGGGATGACCTGGGTCATCCACAATTACGGTCGGATGGAGGGCGGCATTTGGCTCGGCGGCAGCAATGACGTGGTGGGCAACAAGGGGACGATCCTGGGCGACATCTACCTGGGCGAGGGCCAGGACGAGATCGACACGCGGGGCGGGACGATGACCGGGCTGATCTGGTTGGGGGGCGGCGATGATTTTGCCGTCCTGGGTGCCGCGGCGGAGTTCGTGCAGGGCGATGGCGGCTTCGACCTGGTCAGCTATGAGTATTCCCAGGTCCGGGTGATCTTGAACCTGGCCAATGGGCTGGCCAACCGGGGCGATGCGGCGGGCGACCAGTTTGCGGGGGTCGAGGCCTTTGCGGGGTCCGATGTCGGGGCGGACCGCATGACCGGGGATGCGGCGGACAACCGGCTGGAGGGGCGGGGCGGCAATGACACGCTGGTGGGTGGCCTCGGCGCCGATACGCTGGTCGGAGGGCAGGGGCTGGACCTCTTGACCGGCAATGCCGGGGCGGATTGGTTCGTCTTTGGCACGCCTGACGGCAATGTCGACCGCATCACCGACTTTGCCCGTGGGGTGACGCCGGACCGGATCGTGGTCCAGGCCTTTGACTTCGGCATCTTCGACCTCGCTCCCGGGGCGGTCGCGGCGGGGGCCTTCATCCTGCGGGCCGACAACCAGGCGCAACAGGCCGACGACCGCTTCATCTTTGACACCACGACCAGCACGCTTTGGGCGGACTTCGACGGCAATGGCGCCGAGGTGGCCATCGCCGTCTGCCAGGTTCAGGCCGGCGTCGTGCTGCGGGCCGCCGATCTCTGGCTGATCTAGCAGTTGGGGACATTGACGGCGAGGCCGCCCAGGGAGGTCTCTTTATACTTCTCATGCATGTCATGGCCGGTCTGGCGCATGGTCTCGATGCAGGCATCGAGCGAGACCAAATGCTGCCCGTCGCCGCGCATGGACAGCGAGGCCGCCGAGACCGCCTTGATGGCGCCGAGGCCGTTGCGCTCGATGCAGGGCACCTGCACGAGGCCCTTGACCGGGTCGCAGGTCATGCCGAGGTGATGCTCCAGCGCGATTTCGGCGGCGTTTTCCACCTGCTCCGGCGTGCCCCCCAGCACCGCCGCGAGGCCAGCGGCAGACATGGCGGCGGCCGAGCCCACCTCGGCCTGGCAGCCGCATTCCGCCCCCGAGATCGAGGCATTGTGCTTGCACAGCCCGCCGATGGCGGCGGCGGTCAAGAGGAAATCCGGCACGCGCGAGAGCGAGGCGCCGGGCACATGGTCGAGGTAATAGCGGATCGTCGCGGGCAGGACACCCGCCGCGCCATTGGTCGGCGCGGTCACGACCTGGCCCCCGGCGGCGTTTTCCTCGTTCACCGCCATGGCGTAAAGCGACATCCAGTCGTTGATCGTATGGGGCGCGGTCATGTTCAGGCCCCGTTCGGCCATCAGCGCGTCGTAAATCCCCTTGGCCCGCCTGCGGACCTTCAAGCCCCCGGGCAGGATCCCATCCACTGCCATCCCGCGCGAGATGCAGGCGTTCATGACCTCCCACAGCCGGGACAGGCCCTTGTCGATTTCCGCTTTCGTGCGGAATTTCAGCTCGTTCTGCAGTTTCATCTGGGCGATGGAGAGGCCGGAGGCGCGGGCCATGTCCAGCATCTCGGCCGCCGTTTCGAAAGGATAGGGCACATCGGCGCGGGCCTTGGATTTCGTGCCCCCGGCCTCGGCGAGCTCTCCGGCGGTCAGGACGAAGCCGCCGCCGATGGAGTAATAGGTCTCCTCCAGGATCACGTCGCCCTGGGCATCGGTGGCCTTGAGGATCATCCCATTGGCATGGCCCGGAAGCGCCGGGCCATAGTCGAAGGTCAGGTCTTTCTTGGGGTCGAAGCTCAGTTCCGGCAGGCCGGGGGGCTGGATCTTGTGGGTCTCGTGGATGGCGGCCAGCGTGGCTTCGGCCTTTGCGGCGTCATAGGTCGCGGGCTGGAACCCGGCCAGCCCCAGGATCGTGGCGCGGTCGGTGGCATGGCCCACGCCGGTAAAGGCCAGCGACCCATGGAGCGAGCCGCGCAACCCCGCCGCATGGAAGGGCGAGGCGCGCAGAAGGTCCAGGAAGCGGGCGGCGGCCACCATGGGCCCCATCGTATGCGAGGAGGAAGGCCCGACGCCCACCTTGAACATGTCGAAGACGGAAAGGAACATGATGCGGCCTCAATAGGGGTCGGAGAGATAGGTGAGCTTCAGCCCCTCGTCGCGGCAGACTTCCGCCACGGCGGGGTGGAGTTCCAGCGGGGCCAGGAGGGGGCCGAGGTGGGGCAGGTCCTCCAGCGTCAGATGGGCGGCATGGCCGGGGGGGAAGCCGCCCAGCCAATGGACCAGCATGGCAAGGTAGATGGGCAGGGGCTTGGTTCCCTGCAGCCAGTCGGGCGGGGTCGCGGCCATGGCGTCCAGCGTGGCGAAATTGGCGCGCAAGAGGCCCGCCGCGCGCGCGGCGACCTCGGGGCCATCGGAGGCCACGCGCTCGGGGTAGAAGACGGACATCAGCGGCGCGTGCAGGTTGTAGCTGGTGAAGAAAAGCCAGGAGAGGAAGGCGCCGCGCTGGGGGTCGGTGGCGCTGGGGGCAAGGCCGTGGCGCTCGGCGAGGTGAAGGAAGATCGCGGCGGTCTCGAAGACCGGGCCATCGGGGGTCTCGAGCGCGGGGATCTTCCCCAGGGGTTGCAGGGCGCGGTAGGCGGGGCTGTCGAGGGCGCCGTTCTCGCGGTCGATGAGGATTTCCGTGAAAGGCGCGCCGATGACGCGCAAGAGGATGCGCAGACCTTGGGAGGCGCTGTCGGGCCAATAGTGCAGGGTATACATCGCGGGCTCCTTTCGCGGCAGGATAGGCGGGATTGCGGGGAAGGGGGGCGCAAAACCGACAGAAGGGCGCGGAAAACGAAGGGGCGCGGTTTTTCTGCAAGTGTTCCGGTTTTGTTTACCCGGGCTTAACCGGGATTCGCGAAGCTGGGTCATCCCGATCCAGAATGGAGAGATGTCATGCGCCTTGCCCCCCTGATGATGATTTTGCCGCTTGTGATGCCCCTGTCGGCCCGGGCCGAGGGCGGCCTTCCGCCGCGCCTGATGCAGGTGATCAAGGCCGACAGCGCGGCCTATTTGCAGGATGTGGCGGCGCTGATCGCGAGCGCCGGCTCGGGCGATGCGATCACCTCGGATCAGCTGGCGGTCTCGATCGCGCTGAAACGGGCAAAGGCGCGGGTCGCGGTCGTCGCGCCGCTGATGGCGGCGGACCTGAATGGCGATGGGGCTGTGACGCGGGAAGAGATGCTGGGCGCCGCCCAGGCGCTGAAGGCCGAGGCGCGGGTGCGGCTCGACCGTGATTTCGGGGCGGCCGATGCCGATGGCGATGGTCTGGTGACGGCGGCCGAGATTGCGAGCCGGGCCGAGGAGGCGGCTCTGTCGGCCTATGGCCCGGCGCGGCTGGCCGAGGTCAAGGTGCTGATGGGTTTCGACGCCGATGCCGATGGAAGGGTCACCCTGGACGAGGTGCGCTCGGGCGTCCAGGCCCTGGTGTCCTGAGCCGCGGCCTGGCCGGTTTCGGCGCAGGCGGCGCGGGTTCCCCCCGAGGGGGGCCAGGTTTTGCGTCGGGGGGCCTTGATGGTGCGCCCGGCAGCGCCTCCCCCCGGGGTGCCTGCCGGATCAGAAGAAGTCGCTGAGCAGCTTCAGGTTCAGGACGACGATCACCGCCGCGATGGCCCAGGCGAAGGCGCCAAGCCAGAGGGGGGCCACCAGGTCTCCCATCTTCGAGCGCTGGGTGGTGAAGGCCACCAGCGGCACGACGGCGAAGGAGAGTTGCATGGACAGGACGACCTGGGTGAGGATCAGGAGCTCTCCCATGCCGTCGGTCCCGTAAAGGATGGTCACCCCTGCCGCCGGCAGGATGGCAAGGGCGCGGGTGAGGAGCCTGCGGGCCCAGGGCGCGATCCGGAGGTGCAGAAAGCCCTCCATGACCGCCTGGCCCGCCAGGGTCGCCGTGACGGTCGAGTTCAAGCCACAGGCCAGAAGGGCCACGGCGAAGAGGACCGGCGCGATGCCCGCGCCCAGAAGGGGCCCGATCAGCCGATGGGCATCGCCGAGGTCCGCGACCTCGGTCTGGCCATTGGCATGGAAGGCCGAGGCCGCGAGGATCAGGATCGAGGCATTGATCGTCAGGGCGAACATCAGGGCCACGGTCGAATCGATCGTGGCAAAGCGCAGGGCCTCGCGCTTTTCGGCTGTGGAGTTGCCCCAGGCCCGGGTCTGGACGATGGCCGAGTGCAGATAGAGGTTATGCGGCATGACCGTGGCGCCGAGGATGCCCAAGGCCAGGTAGAGCATGTCAGGGTTGGTCAGGATATCGGTCGTGGGCATGAATCCCTTCAGCACGCCGCCCCAATCCGGGTCCGCCAGGACGATCTGCGCCAGGAAAGAGACCGCGATGATGCCCAGAAGGGCGATCACGAAGGCCTCGAGCTTGCGGAAGCCGCGCCGTTGCAGCCAGAGGATCAGGAAGACATCGAGCGAGGTGATGATGACGCCCAGTTCCAGCGGGATGCCGAAGAGCAGGTTCAGGCCGATGGCCGTGCCGATGACCTCGGCGATATCGGTGGCGATGATGGCGATCTCGGCAGCAAGCCAGAGCGGGAGCCGCGTCCAGCGCGGCAGCCCGTCGCGGCAGGCCTGGGCCAGGTCGCGGCCCGAGGCGATGGCGAGGCGCGCGCTCAGCGATTGCAGGACGATGGCCATGATATTGGACAAGAGCGCCACGAAAAGCAGCGTATAGCCGAATTTCGACCCCCCCGCGAGCGAGGTCGCCCAGTTGCCAGGGTCCATATAGCCCACGGCGACCATGTAGCCCGGCCCGAGGAAGGCCAGGAACCTCTGCCAGCGCGTGACGCCCAGCGGGATGGAGCGGTGGACATCGGCCAGCGCGGCCTCGCCGCGGGGCTGGCTCCAGGCCCGGTCGGTTGCGGGTTCGGGGCGGTCGAAGAGGCTCATGGGCACCAATCTGGTTTTGCAATTGCGAATTAGTCGCAATTTAAGCTTGGCGCGGTGGGGCCGGATGTCAAGGGGGAAAGCGATGGGGCCGGGAGCCTTGGGACTGACCGCGGAGGGAAGTGGCGCGGGCGTTCCGCCCGCAAGCGCTTGCCTCGCCTCTGGCCTGCGGCCAACCGGCTCCGGGGGAAGGAGGGGCCGTCGGGCGGGCGGCATCGGGGAGGGGCCCGCTATTCTTGCTGCTGATCAGCGGCATGGGCGGCGGAGTGGCGCGGGCGTCCCGCCCGCAAGCGCTTGCCTCGCCTCTGGCCTGCGGCCAACCGGCTTCGGGGGGAGGGGGGGCGGCGTCGGGGAGGGGCCCCCTTTCCCCATGGCCCCGCGCGTTCCATTTGCTATAAGGCCTCCAGACCCGAAGGAGGCCCGGACATGACCAAAGAACTCTCCCCCGCCGACAAGGCGAAATTCGTCGCTGCCAAGCGGGCTTGCGACTATGTGCAGACGGGGATGAAGGTCGGGCTCGGCACGGGATCGACCGCGGCCTGGATGGTGCGCTGCCTGGGCGAAAGGGTGCGCGAAGAGGGGCTCAAGATCGTGGGCGTGCCCACCTCGACCCGGACGGCGGAACTGGCGCGGCAGGTGGGGATCCAGGTTGTCTCGCTCGATGAGGCGAAGTGGCTCGACCTGACCATCGACGGGGCGGATGAGTTCGATCCGCAGCTGGCGCTGATCAAGGGCGGCGGGGCGGCTCTGTTGCAGGAAAAGATCGTGGCCACGGCCAGCGACCAGATGATCGTCATCGCCGATGCGGCCAAGGAGGTCGCGACGCTCGGCGCCTTCCCCCTGCCGGTCGAGGTCATTCCCTTTGGCTGGCAGACCACCAAGGCGCTGATCGAAGAGACCCTCGTGGCGCTGGATGTGATGAACCGCGAGGTCTCGCTTCGGATGAACGGCGACCGGCCGCTGATCACGGATGAAAGCAATTACATCGTCGACCTGCATCTGAAGCGCATCGGCAACCCGCGCCAGCTTGCCCTGGTCCTGAACCAGATCCCCGGCGTCGTGGAAAACGGGCTCTTCATCGACATCTGCGACGTGGTGGTCATCGGCCATTCCGATGGCCGCGTCCAGGTGCGCGACATCAACAATGGCACCGACACCGAGGACCGGATCGAGTTCCTGCCCTCGGACAACATCTTCCGGGACCTGTGATGGATTACGACCTTTTCGTCATCGGCGGCGGCTCGGGCGGGGTGCGCGCGGCGCGGATCGCCAGTGCGGAGGGCGGGGCCAAGGTGGGCCTGGCCGAGGAAAGCCGCATGGGCGGGACCTGCGTGATCCGGGGCTGCGTGCCCAAGAAGATCATGGTCAATGCCTCGGCCTTCCCGGGCCAGATCGCGGATGCGGCGGCCTATGGCTGGCAGGTGACCCAAGGCGGCTTTGACTGGCCGCGCTTTCGTGGCCAGCTGGAGGCCGAGCTCACACGGCTGGAGGGCGCCTATCGCAACACGCTGAAGAATGCGGGGGTTGTGATCCATGACCAGCGCGCGGTGGTCATCGACCCGCATCGCGTCAGGCTGGCGGATGGGACGGAGGTCTCCGCCCGCCATATCCTGATTGCCACCGGAGGCCGCCCCTTCATCCCCGATATCCCCGGGGCAGAGCTGGCCGTCACCTCGAACGAGATGTTCCACCTCGACGCCCTGCCGGGGCGCGCGGTCATCATGGGCGGCGGCTATATCGCCTGTGAGTTTGCCTGCATCCTCAATGGCCTCGGCGTGCAGGTCACGCTGATGTGCCGCGCCTCCAACATCCTGCGCGGCTTTGACGAAGAGGCCCGCGCCCATGTGGCCGCTGGCATGGCCGAGAAGGGCATCACCATCCTGACCGGGACCGAGATTGCCCGCATCGACCCTGGCCTCGTGACCACCACGGCGGGCGCGACCCATGAAACCGACCTCGTGCTTTACGCCACGGGCCGGGTGCCGAACACCACGGGCCTGGGGCTGGAGGCGCTCGGCGTCCAGTTTGGCGCCAGGGGGCAGATCCTGGTGGATGCGCATAGCCAAACCTCCGTCCCCTCGATCTTCGCCGTGGGCGATGTCACCGACCGGATCAACCTGACCCCGGTGGCGATCCGCGAGGGCCATGCCTTTGCCGATACGATCTTTGGCGGCAAGCCCTGGGTGGCCGATCACGACCTGGTGGCAAGCGCGGTCTTCACCCAGCCCGAGATGGGCACGGTGGGCCTGACCGAAGAGGCGGCGAAGGCGCAAGGCGGGGTCGAGGTCTATGTCTCGACCTTCCGTCCCATGAAGACGCTGTTTGCAGGCCGCCAGGACCGCACCCTGATGAAGCTGATCGTGGCGACTGATACCCGCAGGGTGCTGGGCTGTCATATCGTCGGCCCCGAGGCGGGAGAGATGATCCAGTTGGCCGCCGTGGCGATCAAGATGGGCGCGACGAAGGAGGATTTCGACCGCACGGTCGCGGTTCACCCCACGGCAGCGGAAGAATTGGTCACGATGCGCAAACCCGCGCGGGTTCACGCTTGAAATTCGCGCCTGAGTCCCCAGTTTTAGGGCAGGCATAACAAAGAGGTTAAGGATGGCAAACGGAAACGGCCCCTGGGGCGGCGGTAACGGCCCCGAGGATGACCGCCCGAAGGGCAAACGCGACGAACCCCGCGGGCCCCAAAGCCAGATCCCGGAAATCGACGAGGTCCTGCGCAAGGGCCAGGAAAAGCTCCGTGTCATCATGGGTGGCGGCGGGGGCGGCAATGGCGGACGCCCGGGCCAGGGCGGTGGCGTGCCGGCCATCACCCCCATGGGCGCGGCGCTCGGCGCCGTGGGTGCGCTTTTGCTTTACGGCTACATGTGCGCCTATACCGTGCGCCCCGACGAGCAGGGGGTCGAGCTCTTCCTCGGCAAGGCGACCGAGGTCACCGGCCCGGGCCTGAACTTCGTGGCCTGGCCGCTTGGCACGGCCGAGGTCGTCTCGACCACCCAGCAGCGCACGACCGATATCGGCATGGGCGTGCAGGGCCAGGACGACAACGGGCTGATGCTGACGGGCGACCAGAATGTCGTGGATATCGAGTTCCAGGTCGTCTGGACGATCAGCGATCCGACCAAGTATCTGTTCAAGCTGGACGATCCCGAGGGCACCCTGCGGGCTGCCGCCGAAAGTGCCGTGCGTGACATCGTGGCGCGCAGCCTTCTGGCCCCGATCCTGGGCGAAGATATCGGCGTGGTCGAAAGCTCGTTGAAGGAAGAGGTCCAGGCGACGCTGGACAGCTATGAAAGCGGCATCGCGGTCGAGCGCATCGTGCTGCGCAAGCCCGACGTGCCCGAAAGCGTGCGTCCGGCGGTCCAGGCCGTGCAATCGGCCCAGCAAGAGCGCGACCGCCTGCAGAAGGTGGCCGATGCCGATGCCAACAAGGTTCTCGCGGCCGCGCGCGGCCAGGCGGCCCAGGCCGAGCAGGATGCCCAGGCCTATGCCGCCACGGTGATCAACCAGGCCGAGGGCGAGGCCAGCCGTTTCAACGCGGTCTATGCCGAATATGCCAAGGCGCCGGAGGTCACGCGCCAGCGCATGTACCTGGAAACCATGGAATCCGTGCTGGGCGGGGCGCAGAAGGTGATCCTGGAGGGGGGGCAGGCCTTGCCGCTTTTGCCGCTTGACGGGGTCTTGTCGCAGAAGGGGGTCCAGCAATGAAGGCGGGTCTTGTCATTCCGGCCCTGGTGATCCTGGGCGCGGCGGCGCTGTCCTCGGTCTATGTGGTCGATCAGCGCGAGAAGGTGCTGGTGCAGCAGTTCGGCGAGGTGGTGCGTGTGGTCGAGGAGCCGGGGCTCTATTTCAAGCTCTCGCTCGTGCAGGACGTGACGCGCTATTCCAACCAGATCCAGGGTCTGGTGACCCCGCCGCAAGAGATCAACTTCTCGGACCGGCGGCGCCTGGTGGTCGATGCTTTCGCGCGCTGGCGGATCGTCGATGTGCAGAAGTTCCGCGAGGCCGTGGGCCTGGGCGGGATCGAAAGCGCCGGGGCCTCGCTGGGGCGGATCGTGAACTCCGAGGTGCGCGACGTGCTGGGCGATGTGCCCCTGTCGACCGTGCTGAGCCCCGAGCGGGTGGCGCTGATGGCCAAGATCCGCGATGCGGCACGGGCCAAGGCTCAGAGCCTGGGGATCGAGGTCATCGACGTGCGCCTGACGCGCACCGACCTGCCCGTGCAGAACCTTCAGAACACCTATTCGCGGATGGAGGCCGAGCGGAACCGCGAGGCGACCGACGAGATCGCCCGAGGCAACGAGGCGGCGCAGAAGATCCGCGCCACGGCCAATCGCCAGGCGGCCGAGATCACCGCGGAGGCCAACAAGAAGGCCGCCATCGTGCGCGGCGAGGCCGATGCAAGGCGCGCGGCCATCTATGCCGAGGCCTATGGCCAGGACCCCGAGTTCTACGCCTTCTACCGGTCGCTGCAGGCCTATGCGACGGCCTTGCAGGGGGGCAATACCTCTTTCGTCCTGGCGCCGGAGGGGGATTTCTTCCGCTTCTTCGGGGCCGGCGATGCCTCCGGTTCGGTGGGGGCCGACGGCACGGGCGCCATGGGGGTCGGCACGACGGTGAACGGCGGGGCGGGACCCAAGCCGCCCGAGGGCTCGAGCGCGGCGCCGTAAGGGCTGCGGACCAGGGTTTGACGGGGCCTCTCCTTCGGGAGGGGCCCCGTTGCTTTGGGGGGCAGGCTGCGGGGAGCCTGGCCCTGCCGACTGGAGGGGCGGCGGCAGGGGCCTGGCCTGTGGGCCCTGCCGACTGGGAGCGGGGGCTCTGCCGACTGGGCCCTTGCCCTTGACAGCCGCCGCTTGGCCCTGCCGACTTGGGGACTTGGGGACTTGGGGACTGGGGACTGGGGTCTGAGGGCTGAGGGATGGGGCGCCCTCCCGTCCGGGGGGCGGCTGCGGCGCCGTTGCCCGTCTGCCGCTGGCAGTCGGCAGGGACCCGGGCGGGCCTTTCGTCGCCAGGGTGCAGTCGGCAGGGCCCGACCCCGCAGTCGGCAGGGCCCAGCCATCCGCCCTGGCGCAAGGCGTCAGTCGGCAGCGCCCCCTCCCACCCTCCTCCCGCCCGCGTGAAACAATTCCCCCCGATCTGTCACAGGGCTTTGACCCTGCGCGATCCGGTTTGCATGGACATGGCCCCATCGCATGACAGATGATGAGCCATCCGAACAAGGGCGCCACGACAAGGTGCCCGGCACATCGAGAGGAGTTCGAACGTGCAGTCTCTGAATGTGACTCAAACCGCGCCGCAAGCCCTGGCGCAGCCCCGGCCCCTGGCGCAAGCCCGGCCCCTGGCCCGGCCCCGCGCCGCGCGCCTGCTTGGCGCCCTGACGCTTGGCCTGGCCATGACCGTCAGCCCCCTGGTCCTTGCCCCCTTCGCGAGCCCCGCCCAGGCCCAGGCCGTGCCGCCCTCCTTCGCCGACCTGGTCGACCAGTTCTCCCCGGCGGTCGTCGACATCACCACCTCCTCCATCGTCGCGGCCGAAGCGGGTGGCGGCATGCAGGTGCCCCCGGGTTCCCCCTTCGAGAAGTTCTTCAAGGACTTCCAGGGCGACCAGCCGCCGCGCCAGGAAGAGATGCAGCGCTCCGAGGCGCTGGGTTCGGGCTATATCATCTCGGCCGATGGCTATGTCGTGACCAACAACCATGTGATCGAGGGCGCCGACGACATCCAGGTCGAGACCTTTGGCGGCAAGACCTTCACCGCCAAGCTGATCGGGCGCGACCCCAAGACCGATGTGGCGCTGTTGAAGATCGACAGCGAGACGCCCTTGCCCTTCGTCTCCTTTGGCGACAGCGACAAGATGCGGGTGGGGGATTGGGTCGTGGCCATGGGCAACCCCTTGGGGCAGGGCTTCTCGGTCTCGGCGGGCATCGTCTCGGCACGCGGTCGGGAATTGAACGGCACCTATGACGACTTCCTGCAGACCGATGCCGCGATCAACAAGGGCAACTCGGGCGGGCCCTTGTTCAACGTCGATGGCGAGGTCATCGGCATGAACACCGCCATCCTCTCGCCCTCGGGCGGGTCGATCGGCATCGGCTTTGCCATGGCCTCGAACGTGGTCACCAAGGTGGTGGACCAGCTGAAGCAATATGGCGAGACGCGGCGCGGCTGGCTGGGCGTGCGCATCCAGGACGTCAGCGAAGATGTCGCCGATGCCATGGGCCTGGCCGAGGCCAAGGGCGCGCTCGTCACCGATGTGCCCGATGGCCCCGGCAAGGATGCGGGGATCCTGTCGGGCGACGTCATCGTGACCTTCAACGGCCAGGAGGTGAAGGACAGCAAGGAGCTGGTGCGCCGCGTGGCCGATGCGCCGATCGGCGAGGTCGTTCCTGTCCTGGTCCTGCGCGATGGCAAGCAGGTGACGCTGGATGTCAAGCTGGGCCGCCGCGAAGAGGCCGAGGGAGAGGCGCAGCCTGCCGCCGACAAGTCCACCAAACCGGCCGAGCCCCAGACCGGCGAGATGATGGGCCTGACGCTTCAGGCGATCACCGACGAGATGGTCCAGGACCTCGGGCTCACGCCCGGGGACAGGGGCCTTGTGGTGATGAAGGTCGATGTCGCCTCCGAGGCCTATACCAAGGGCCTGCGCGAGGGCGATGTGATCATGGAGGCGGGCCAGCAGAAGATCGCGAGCCTCAAGGACCTCGAGGCCAGGGTGGCCGAAGCCAGGGAAGGCGGGCGCAAGTCGATCCTGCTCCTCGTGCGCACCCAGGGCGACCCGCGCTTCGTGGCGCTGTCGGTCGAGTGAACCGGATGAGATAGGGGGAAGGCGGGCCGCGAGGTCCGCCTTTTTCGTTGCGCGGAGACCCGGGGTATACCCCGGGCTACGCAGTTCGGCGAGGCCAGCAAAGGGCCCATCCTCTTTCACATTTGTCGAAACATTCCCGACAGAGGCGCTCTGGTGGCGCTCTGGTGGCGCTTGCGTAGCCCGGGGTATACCCCGGGTTCCGCCCCCTTATTGCACCGGCGTCAGCACCAGCCCCAGCATCTGCGCGGCTTTCAGCGACAGGACCGTCGTGTCCAGCCCGTGATCGGCCTGGAAGCGGCGGATCGCGGTCATGGTCTCGGGCGAAAGCACCCCGTCCAGCGCGCCGAGGTAATAGCCCCGCGCCCGCAGCGCCCGTTGCAAGGTCAGGATCGTGTCGGGCGTCAACTGGTCATAGCAGGGCGTGCGCACCCAGACGGTCCTGGTGTCGCTGACCATGCGCTGGCGGCTTTCGCTTCGATAGCTGCCATCGGCGAGCCTTTGCGTCACGGTCACGGTCTCGATCACGGCGGGGATCGTGTCGCGGCCCCAGCAGGCGCCCGCGGGCCCCTCGGGCTGGCGCGCGGCATCGCCGGGAATGGCCTCGGCCGAAAGGTCCAGGGTCTCGGGCGCCGAGACCGGCACTTGCGCCCCGCAACTGGCCAAAAGCACCAGAAGTGCCGAAATCGTCCTTGCCCGCATGTGCCCCTCGTTTTGCGGCATCATAGGCGGGGCGGCGGCACTAGGGAAGCCTTCAGGGTTGATCCCCCGCCCGGGCGCCCTCGGGCCTCAGGCGGGCTTCCGGCGCCAGGAGGTCGTCGAGCAGGGCCGAGCAATCCTCGATCACCTCGGCCACGACATGGACCACCCCGGCCTCGCGCTGCAACCGCCCCGTGACGCGCAAGAGCCGCCCCGCGATGACGGCCCGGCGGAAGCGCTCATAGATCTTGGCCCAGACCACGACATTGGCGGTGCCGGTCTCGTCCTCCAGCGTCAGGAAGATTACGCCCTTGGCCGTGCCGGGTCGCTGGCGCACCAGCACGAGCCCCGCCACGACGACACGGGCCCCGCCCGGCGGTTCCACCAGCCGCGCCGCCGGAATGGCCCGGGGCGGGCGCGGCCAGGTGTTCGGGGCGGGCGTCGGGGTCAGCCAGTCGGACATGGGAACGAATATGGAACAGGCGCAGCCCTAAGTCCAGAGGGGGTGGAACTGCGGGCCGACCTGCGCTAAGTCGATGCCAACCAGTCAAGAGGGCAAGATGGCGAAGATCACCTATGTGGAATTCGGCGGCAAGGAACATGTGGTCGAGGTGGCCAATGGTCTGACCGTCATGGAAGGCGCGCGCGACAATGGCATCCCGGGCATCGAGGCCGATTGCGGCGGCGCCTGCGCCTGTTCGACCTGCCATGTCTATGTCGATGCCGCCTGGGTCGACAAGCTGCCCAAGAAGGATTCGATGGAATCCGACATGCTGGACTTCGCCTGGAACCCCGATGCGACCCGCTCGCGCCTGACCTGCCAGCTCAAGGTCTCGCCCGCGCTGGAGGGGTTGAAGGTCTTCATGCCCGAAAAGCAGATCTGATCTTTGGGGGCCCCGCTCGGGCCCCTTTGTCTTGAAGGCGGGCTTTGGACGGGCTAACAGGGGCGCGACCGTCAAGGGAGCCCGCCATGGCCGAAAAGATCCGCGCTGAGAAGACATATCGGCCCAAGGCCGAGACGCCCAAGGGCTTCCGCGACTATTTCGGCGCGGAAGTGACCGAGCGCAAGGCGATGCTGGACCGCATCGCCGAGGTCTATCACCGCTATGGCTTTGATCCTTTGGAGACTTCTGCGGTGGAAACCGTCGAGGCCCTGGGCAAGTTCCTCCCCGACGTGGACCGCCCGAATGAGGGGGTTTTCGCCTGGCAAGAAGCCTCTGAAGGTGCGGACGCCGATTGGCTGGCCCTGCGCTATGACCTGACCGCGCCGCTCGCGCGCGTCGCGGCGCAATACCGCAACGACCTGCCCTCGCCCTATCGCCGCTATGCGATGGGCCCGGTGTGGCGGAACGAGAAACCCGGCCCGGGGCGGTTCCGGCAGTTCTATCAATGCGACGCGGATACGGTTGGGTCGTCCTCGGTGGCGGCCGATGCCGAGATCTGTGCCATGCTGTCGGATGCTTTGGAGACCGTGGGGATTCCGCGTGGCGACTATGTGGTGAAGGTGAACAACCGCAAGGTGCTGAACGGAATTCTTACGTCGGTTACAGGTGGTCTTGAGCGCTACGAAGTCGCCTCAATGACGCCGGAAGAAAGAAAAGAATATCGCGCCCTAGAGTTGGCGGGCTTGGAAAATGATCCGGCTGTCGATCCGATCATGCGCACTCTCGACAAGTTCGATAAAGTTGGGATCGAGGGTGTGAGAGAGTTGCTGACCTACGGAAGAAAGGACGCCTCGGGCGCGTTCATTGATGGCGTCGGACTTTCTAGCGATATGGCCCAAGGATACGTCAACTTCCTAACCGCCAAAGGGTCGTCAAACGAATCCACTTTGCGCCGGCTTCGCGAGATTCTTGCTCACTCCGCGATTGGTTTGGAGGGGGTGGACGAACTCGAAGAGATGGCCAAACTCCTCGACTGTCAGGGCTATGGCCCCGACCGCATAGTCATTGACCCTGGCGTCGTCCGGGGCCTCGGCTACTACACCGGCCCGGTTTACGAGGCCGAGCTGACCTTCGAAATCCTCGACGAGAAAGGCCGCAAGCGCCAGTTCGGCTCCGTCGCGGGTGGGGGGCGCTATGACGGCCTCGTCAAACGCTTCACCGGCCAGGACGTGCCTGCGACCGGAGTCTCCATCGGCGTGGACCGCCTCCTCGCAGCCCTCCGCGCCAAGGGCCGCGTCACCGCCGATACCACCGGCCCCGTCGTCGTCACCGTCATGGACCGCGAGCGGATGGCCGATTACATGGCCATGGTGGGGGACCTCCGCCAGGCCGGCATCCGGGCGGAAGTCTATCTCGGCAATCCCAAGAACTTTGGCAACCAGTTGAAATATGCCGACAAACGCCAAAGCCCCGTCGCCGTCATCCAGGGCGCGAACGAGGCCGAGAAGGGCACCGTGATCCTCAAGGACCTGATCCTCGGCGCCAAGATCGCCGAGGGCGCTTCCTTGGAGGAATGGAAATCCCGCCCCGCCCAGGTCGAAATCCCCGTGGCCTCACTGGTGGCCGAAGTCCGCAAGATGCTCGCCCCATGACCGCGCGCCAAACCGCCCGCCCCGAGGCCTCATGCTGACCAGGCTCGCCATCCGCGCCGAGGCCGAGCGCGCCTTTGCCGCCTTCCGCGCCACGGGGGCGGCCGAGGTCGAGGCCGATCTGCTCCTGCCCGCCGGAACCCTCCTTGACCTTTACGGCGAGGATATCCGCGCCCAGGCCTATGTCACGCATGACCCCGACCGGGGCGAGATGATGCTGCGGCCCGACTTCACCGTCCCCGTGGTCCAGGCCCATATGCTCCACGGCGCCGACCCCGCCCGCTATTGCTACATGGGCGAGGTCTTCCGGCAAGAGGACGAGGCCCCGCAGACCCTGCAGGTGGGCTATGAGATCTTCGACCGCAGCGCCCCGCAAGAGGCCGATGCCGAGGTCTTCGCCCTCTTCCGCGACGCTTTGCAGGGGCTCCCGGTGACCCCGGTGACCGGCGATATCGGCATCCTCATGGCCGCCGTGAAGGGGCTGGAGACGACCGAGCGCCGCAAATCCGCCCTCCTCCGCCACATCTGGCGGCCCGCCCGCTTTCGCGCGCTGCTCGACCGCTTCTCGGGCCGCGCACCCGTGGCGCCCGCCCGCGCGGCCCTGCTTCAGCACCTGGCCAGCGGCACCGCCTCCGACCTGATCGCCGCAGCCGGCCCCCTCATCGGCCTGCGCGACGAGGCCGAGATCGCAGCCCGCGCCGAGGCGCTTCTGGAGGACGCCGCCACCCCGCCGATCCCCGCCATCGCGGCCGCCATGCTCTACGACCTCCTCCAGCTCCAGGCCCCGGCCCGCGCCGCCCTCTCCCACCTCCAAGCCATCGCCCCGCATCTGCCCGCCATCGCCCCCGCCGTCGCGACCTTTGCCCAAAGGCTCGACGCGCTGGACCGGCGCGGCGTGGCGACCGAGGCGCTGCCCTTCGAGGCCAGCCTCGGCCGCGCCTCGATGGAATACTACGACGGCTTCGTCTTCTCCTTCCGCCACGGCACGCAGACAATCGCCACCGGAGGCCGCTATGACGCCCTGACCGAGGTCCTGGGCCGTGGGGCCTCGATCCCGGCGGTCGGCGGCATCCTGCGCCCGCATCTGATGGCCGAATTGAGGGGGCCGAAATGATCCGCATCGGCGTGCCGTCCAAGGGGCGGCTGATGGAAAAGACCTTCGACTGGTTTGGGCAGCGCGGGTTGAAGATGACCCGCACCGGCAACGAGCGCGAATATGCGGGCGCGGTGGAGGGGGCTGACAATGTCTCCCTCGTGCTGCTTTCGGCGGGAGAGATCCCCCGCGAACTGGCCGCGGGCCGCATCGACCTCGGCGTCACCGGCACCGACCTGGTGCGCGACAAGCTGGCCAATTGGGAGACCAAGGTGAGTGAGGTCGCCCCCCTGGGTTTCGGCCATGCCGACCTGGTCATCGCCATCCCGGCCTGCTGGATCGACGTGGAAACGCTCGACGACCTGGATGCGGCGGCCAGCGCCTTCCGCCGCGCCCATGGCCACCGCCTGCGCATCGCCACGAAATACCACCGCCTGGTCCGCGATTTCCTGGCGTCTCATGGCGTGGCCGATTACCAGCTGACCGACAGCCAGGGCGCCACCGAGGGCACGGTCAAGAACCAGACCGCCGAGGCGATTGCCGATATCACCTCCTCGGGTGAGACTTTGCGGGCCAACCACCTGAAGATCCTGTCGGACGGGTTGATCCTGCAAAGCCAGGCGACGCTTTACCGCGCCACCCTCTCCCAGGGCCCCGAGATCGACGCTTTGATCAAGCGCATCGGCTTCTGATCCCATTCATCTTTTCATAAATATCCCGCTGGGGTCTGGGGAGGGTCGCACCCTCCCCAGCACGGGGGTCCGGGGGTGTGAAACCCCCGGGCCTATCCGCGCGCGCGACGGCTGGCCAACATGACACCCACCGCCGCCAGCCCCATGCCCGCCCAGCCGAGCGGCGCCAGGGCCTCTCCCAAAAGCGGCCAGGCGAAAAGCGCGGCGAGGGGCGGCACGAGGTAGAAGAGCGCCGAGACCCGCGCGACCTCTCCGGCCCGGATCATGGCGAGGAGGAGCGAGATGGCGAGGAGCGAGTTGCCCAGCACGAGATAGGCCATGACGGCGATGAATTCCCAGTCCCAGGAGATCGGCGCGCTTTCGGTCCAAAGCGCCAGGGGCAGGGTGACGGCGGCGCCCACGGCATATTGGATCAGGTTGGCGGTGATCGGATGCTGGGTGACGCCGAAGCGCTTTTCGTAAAGCGCGGCGCCGGTCATGCCGAAAAGCGCGATTGCGGTGCAGATCAGGCCGAAGGGGCCCTGGGTCTTGAGCTCGGCATGGGAGAGGATGACGGTCCCCGCGCCGATCAGCCCCAAGGCGAGCCCCGCCCAGGTGCGGGGTGAGACGGGTTCTCCGGCAAAGCGCGGGGCGAGGAGGCCCACGAGGATCGGTTGCAGGCAGACCACGATGGCCACGGTGCCCGAGGAGGTGCCGGATTTGAAGGCCAGGTAACAAAGGCCGAAATAGACGACCTGGATCAGGAAGCCCGTCACCGCGACATCGAACCCGGCCCGGAAGCTCTTGGGCAGCGGCGGGCGCAAGATCAGCGCGAGGGGGGCCAGCAGCACCAGCACAAGCGTGTAGCGCAGGGCGAGGATCGTCATGGGCTCGGCATGGGCGATGCCGATCTTGGCGATCGGAAAGCCCGCCGACCAGAGGAGCAGGAAAAGCACGGGGGCTGCGGCGAGCCAAAGGGGGCGCTTGGAGGTCATTGCCCCTTTTGTCATGGACTTGGACGCCCCGTCAGCCTGTTTGCGACACCTTTCGGGCGGGTGGGTCCCGGAATTTCCGAAGGGGCAGGGCCCCTGCGGAAATTCCGGGAGGACGCCGGGGGGGAGGGCGCTGCCCTCCCCCCCGGACCCCCCT
>NZ_JAABNR010000024.1 GCF_009925085.1 Stagnihabitans tardus
GGAGGGCGCTGCCCTCCCCCCGGACCCCCCTACCCGCAAGGGAGGGCCGCTGGCCCTCCCTTGACCCACCCGGGAATATTTGGGCCAAGGTGAAAGGGGGGGGGGCTGGCAAGTTGCGTTGTCTTGTGGGCGCTGAGGTCGTGCGGGTGGGCTCCAGCACGCGGCGGCGCGGGAGAGTGATGCCTTGGGGGGGGGGGCTGCTTCCGGTCCAGGGGATTGCGGTCTTGGCGCGTCATGTGCTCCGCAGGCTTGGGGCGTCTGAGCTCTTCATGGGCAGGCCTCGTGCAGGAAGCCTGCAGCGCTGGCCACTTGCAGGACGCCCGCAGCGCGTGCCGCGTCAAGGGATATGCCGCTTGCGGGCGCCGTGCCGCGCCAATGTCAGCCCTCGGCCGGACAGTTCAGGACCTCTGCGCTTTTCAGGGCTTCTCCGCATGCAGGCCCAGTGACGCCCGCGCTGGCCTCGGGGTCGGCGGGGCAGGGGGGAGGCATTGAATGCGACGGCGCAGTCGGCAGATCCCCCGCTGGCAGCGGGCCCCTAGCGGAGGCCGAATTCGGCCATGGCCTCGGCCAGGCCCGGGGGCAGGGCCTCCTCCCTTGGCCTCGCGCGGGCCAGGTCGCGGGGGGCTTCGTCGGGCGAGAGATAGCGCCAGCCCTGGAAGGGGCGGCGGGCGGCGGGCTCTGTCCGGTGTATCTTGGTCTCCAGCACCAGGGCGCAGCGTTCGATCCCATCCGCCCCCATCCGCCGGTCGAGGTCCAGGATCTTCTGCCGCGCCAGGATCACGCCCTTGATGACCCAGTAAAGCGAGCCCTCCAGCACCTCGGCCTCGCGCTTGGGCCACATGCGGGTGATGTGCTCGGCCGTCCCGGGCCGCCACTGGGGCGCCATCTGGGTCTGCCACTGGGCCAGGTCTTCGACGCTTTCCGCGCCGACGCAGAGTTTCAGGATGTGAATCATGGGGCTGAGCATAGGGCGGGGGGCGACGGCGGCAAGGGGGGCAGTTCCGCCAGCAAGGGAGATTTGCCTTGAAAAGCGCCCCGCGCCGGGCAAAGGTTTTTTATTATCTCTCGAGACCGCGCCGGGCTGGACCGCGGCGCCCTCGGGCCCTATGTAGCGTCTCTCCGACAGATACCCACAAGACCTGCGACAGGAACCCCGCGATGTCCCGTTTCCATGCTCCCATTGCCGAACAGATCTGGGATATGAAATACCGCCTGAAAGAGGCCGATGGCACCCCCGTCGATGGCACGGTCGAGGACACCTGGCGGCGGATCGCGCGGGCCTTGGCCTCGGTCGAACAGGACCAGGCCCTGTGGGAAGACCGCTTCTATGCCGCGCTGGAGGATTTCAAGTTCCTCCCCGCAGGTCGCATCACCGCAGGCGCGGGCACCGGCCGCGCCGTCACTCTGTTCAACTGCTTCGTCATGGGGACCATCCCCGACACGATGGGCGGCATTTTCGACGCGCTGAAAGAGGCGGCGCTGACCATGCAGCAGGGGGGCGGCATCGGCTATGACTTCTCGACCATCCGGCCGCGGGGCGCGGAAGTGAAGGGCGTCGCCGCCGACGCCTCTGGCCCGCTGTCCTTCATGGATGTCTGGGACGCCATGTGCCGCACGATCATGTCGGCGGGCTCGCGCCGGGGCGCCATGATGGCGACCATGCGCTGCGACCACCCCGATATCGAGGCCTTCATCGAGGCCAAGAAGGACCCCGCAAGGCTGCGGATGTTCAACCTCTCGGTCCTGGTCACCGATCCCTTCATGGCCGCCGTCAAGGCCGATGGGCCTTGGGAGCTGGCCTTCGGCGGCCGCGTCTACAAGACCGTCCAGGCGCGCGACCTCTGGAACCGGATCATGCGCAACACCTATGACTTCGCCGAGCCCGGGGTCATCTTCATCGACCGGATCAACACGGCCAACAACCTTGGCTATGTCGAGACCATCGCCGCCACCAATCCCTGTGGCGAGCAGCCCCTGCCGCCCTATGGCGCCTGCCTTCTGGGCTCGGTCAACCTCGCGGCCCTGGTGACCGATCCCTTCACCCCCCACGCCCGGATCGACGAGGCCAAACTGGCCGACCTGGTCGCCATGGCCGTCCGCATGATGGACAATACCGTCGACGCCAGCCGCTTCCCCTTGCCCGCGCAAGAGGCCGAGGCCCGGGCCAAGCGCCGCATCGGCCTTGGCGTCACGGGGCTCGCCGATGCGCTCTTGATGGTCGGCCTGCGCTATGGCTCGGATGAGGCCGTGGCCCAGACCAGCGCCTGGATGAAGGCGATTGCGCGGGCCTCTTACCTCGCCTCGGTGGGGCTGGCGAAAGAGAAGGGCGCCTTCCCGCTCTTCGACGCCAAGGCCTTCCTGGCCTCGGGCAACATGATGGGCATGGACGAGGATGTCCGCGCCGAGATCGCCACCCATGGCATCCGCAACGCGCTTCTGACCTCGGTCGCGCCCACCGGCACGATCAGCCTCTTTGCGGGCAATGTGTCGTCAGGGATCGAGCCGGTCTTCGCCTATGCCTATACGCGGAAAGTCCTGCAAAAGGACGGGTCCCGCACCGAGGAAGAGGTGGTCGACTACGCCGTCCGCCTCTGGCGCGAGCTGAAGGGCGACGCGCCCCTGCCGGATTACTTCGTCAATGCCCAGACCCTGGCCCCCCTGGACCATGTCAAGATGCAGGCCGCCGCCCAGCGTTGGGTGGACAGCTCGATCTCCAAGACCATCAACTGCCCCGAGGACATCTCCTTCGAGGACTTCCAGGAGGTCTATCTCTCCGCCTGGGACCAGGGCTGCAAGGGCTGCACGACCTATCGCCCCAATGCGGTGACGGGCTCGGTCCTGACCGTCTCGGAAAAGGAGCCCAAGCCCGAGGCCCAGCCCCAGACCGGCGGCGAGGTCGTCTACCTGTCCGAACCGCTCGATCGCCCCGCGGCGCTGGAGGGCCAGACTTACAAGCTGAAATGGCCGGGCAGCGAGCACGCGCTTTACATCACGATCAACGACATCCTGATCGCGGGCCACCGCCGCCCCTTCGAGGTCTTCATCAACTCCAAGAACATGGAGCACTACGCCTGGACCGTGGCCCTGACGCGGATGATCTCGGCGGTCTTCCGGCGCGGCGGGGATATCTCTTTCGTCGTCGAAGAGCTGAAGGCGGTCTTCGATCCGCGCGGCGGGGCCTGGATGGAGGGGCGCTATGTGCCCTCGATCCTGGCGGCCATCGGCGGGGTGATCGAGCGCCACCTGATCGCCATCGGCTTCATCGCGGGCGAGGGCTTGGGGCTGAAGTCCGACCCCAAGGCCGAGATCGTCACCAGCCTGGCGAAGGCCGAAGGAGCGCCGAAAAGCGTTTGCCCCTCTTGCGGGTCGCATGCGGTGCAGATGAAAGAGGGCTGCATGAGCTGCAACGACTGCGGCCATTCGAAATGTGGCTGATGCGGGGGGATTGCGGTTTTCTGTCGGACCCACGATAAAATGTCCATTTCCCGGATGATTTGACCATTCCGGCACAGGATTAGTGACCTCCGGCTGCGACGCAGTCGGTGGTTTCCTACTTAATTCAATGGCTTGCGGGTCTTGAGGGTTTGCGGATTTTTCGTCATGCTGTCCGGGGGGCTTCTCGTGGTCCGGATTGTGAGCCGCTGCGGCAAGTGATCTGCGGTGTGATGCCAGCAACACGAATGTCGGTCATTGCTTCGGCGCCTCTGAACGCTGCCAACCGGTTCTGTTCTCGGCAATACTGTGGGGCGCC
This sequence comes from Stagnihabitans tardus, assembly GCF_009925085.1. Classification (GTDB taxonomy): domain Bacteria; phylum Pseudomonadota; class Alphaproteobacteria; order Rhodobacterales; family Rhodobacteraceae; genus Stagnihabitans; species Stagnihabitans tardus. Next base: position 3,752 of record NZ_JAABNR010000024.1, read on the forward strand.
TTGAGCTTTGACGTTGAGGCGTCGCAAAGGGCGGAGACCGGACTTTCGCCGCGGTCGCGCAGACGCCGCCGATTTTCGGCGGAAGCGGACACTGGACTTCACATAGCCCTGCCCAACGTTTAGTCTCGGGGCAGAATTCCGACGAAAGGCAGTGCGGCGTGGCAGCCATATGTCTGGCGATTGTGATCTCTCGATCGCCTCGCAGCACGGACGAATTGAAATCGACGCGAACGACGGGAAGTGTCGTTTTTTTGCGGGCGTACTAACGGTATTCTCGAGCGCAAACACGTGGGAGACATGCGCGTGGAAGACAAAGCAGAGACGGCAGATACGCCGGAAATATTTCTTATTGCACTAGGAGAAAGTCTTAAGGGAAAGGAGGGCGTCGATGTCGGTATGGCGGACATCCTTAGCACTCACATCCTGAAAGCGGCGCCCGCGCAGAACGCCGTAAGTCAGGCCAAGGATGCGATGCTAAAACTTGCAAGCGAACGTGCTACTCCTCCCAAACCTGAGGTGACGAATGACTGATCCTTACCTCCTTCAGTCTTTGAGCCTTTCCGGATTTCGCGCCTATCTCGAACCGAAAACGTTTGATTTCAGCAGGAAGCGTTGCCTAGCGATCTTTGCGCCGAACGGGCGCGGCAAATCCAGCGCCATCGATGCGCTGGAATTCATGTTCTCCAAGGACGGAACGCTCGAAAGGCTTGGGCAGCGCGCAATCAACAACCAGGCTGGACCCATGGCATTGGCCCACAATCTGGCTGAGGAGAGGAAGATTCTGGCGGCGGTTACGATCGGCGTGGTCTCGGGCAAGAATTCCACCAACGGCAGCCGAGCGGCGACGGGGGCGAAGCGACCGATACCGGCGGTGGCCGCGACTTTGAACGACTGTTTTGCGGTGTCGCCGATCATCCGCGGGCATGCGCTGCGCACGTTCGTTGAAATCCATACGCCTGAACAGCGATACACGGATGTCGCCAAGTGGCTGCAGCTCGGCCCGCTGGTTGAAGTACAGAAGAACATTCGCGCGCTGCGCACGCAGGTGAAGGCCGCCGCCGAGGACGAGACGGCGCTGCAGCGCGTGGACACCCAGCTTGCCAGGGAGACGGCCCAGGCGGTGAAAACCTGGGATGCGTCGGCAGTGCTCTCCCACGCCAACACGCTGGTCCTGGCGCCACTCGATCCGTCGCTAGTGCTGGCGGCGCTGGCGGCCGACGATATGATCTATCTCGAACTGGAATCGCGCGCCAAGGCTGAGGAAAACAAGATCGGGCTTGCAGGACTGCGCCAGATCCGCAGCGCGGCTGCCGCTTTGTGGGCGGAGACGACGGACACGGAGGGCGGCGAGGCTGTCGTCAGAGGTGCGATTCCGACCTTTGATGCGGCTGTCGCGGTGCTGTCGGCGGCTGAGAGTAAAGAAACGGAAGAGCGCGGCAAGGCGGCGAGTAGCGTGTTTCAGGCTTTGTGGAAAGCCGCGGCACCGCTTTTTGCCGAAGGGATAGCGGCACCTGACATTTGCCCTGTCTGCGCGACACCTGTCGCGGACACGGCGGCTGGCAGCGCTGAGACGATCCGGGAACACATCTCCAAGCACCTGGAGGAGTTGGCGGACTACGCTGACGCCAAGAAGGCGCTCGACGAGGCCAAGACTGCGGCAACCAAGGCCCATACCCAGTTGGTAGCGGTTCTGCCGGGGTTGATTGGACATCTTGGCGACAGCGAGGCGGAACTGAAAGCTGATCTTACCGCTTATCAAGGAGCCATTGCCGGCTGGCCTCAGACCGCCATTCCGGGCTCGACCGATATTGTCGCGGCAATTGCCAAGCTACTTTTCACGCTCGATCAGGCCATAGCGGACATCGAATCGAAGCAAGGCGACCTTACCTACATCAAGGCCAAGGCGAAGATCGATCGTTTTCTAGAGCTGCAGACCGAGCGGGACCTTGCGCTGCGGACGCGAGATGAACTGGGGAAACTCTCAGACGCTTTGACGGCGCAGGCGACGATTGTCTCGGCCGAGATCCGCAAGAAGGTGCAGGCCTTGCTCGACAAGCTTCAGACGCCGATGAACGATATTTACAAGCTGATCCAGGGCGCTGGCGCCACACCAATCCGGCTGGAGCTGCCGGCGGAAGACGACACGAACCAACAGCGGCTCAACCTCCTGATCGACTTCGCCAAGAACCGCACGGGCGTGCAGCCGGGCGGCTACTTGAGCGACTCACAGATCCATTCGGTTGCGCTCGCGCTGCGCATGGCGGCGATCAAGCAATTTAATACAGGCGCACCCATCATTGCGCTCGACGACATCGTGACCTCCTATGATGCGGATCATAGGCGCACTATCGCAGGGCTCATCGCCACCATGTTCGGCGACTGCCAGATCCTGATCACGACTCACGACGAGCGATTCTTCAATTATCTGAAGGATCAGCTTGAAGCGAAGACGTGGCACTTCACCCGGATCATTGGTCTCGACCCGGCCTACGGGCCGCGTTTCGCTGATCATAAGGTCAGCGATGAGATGATTGCGGCACGTTGGGCGGCGGGCCAGTCGGCAGCCAATGAGATGCGGCAGGCCGAGAAGGAATGGCTTCTCGGCATCTGCCGAGATTTCGGGGTCAGCGTCCGCATCCGGCCGCTAGATAGGGCCTACTCCTACGAACGCAGCGAGTTGGCTTCGGCGCTTGCCGGCCTGCTCAAGGATGCCAAGCTGGTGCCGGCGCTGGTGCCGGGCGTCAACAACCGGTTCCTGGACAGTTTGGTGAAGGGCGAGGTCGAGAACTTTGGCAGTCACTTCCAAGACGGGCCCTATGGCGACGGTTCTATGGGTGACGAGAAAGCGCGCTGGGAGGAATTCAAGAATTTCCGCAGTCAGTTTGCATGCAAGAAGTGTAGCCGAATGAAATTCCAGCGGCCCTTCACTCTGAAAAAGCCGGTCTGCGCTCATGAAGGCTGTGAGGCTCAGTTCGAGTTCGCGGTGGCACCGGCGCAGTGAGATTGCTCTTCCGATATTGGCATGCCGGATCATGCTGCAAGATGTCACCGATGGCCGGTTTTAGGAAGCTGGACAGCAGAGAGAACCGACCCGACGAGAGGCAGGTCAGGGCCGGGTGTGTCGATGATACCAGGATCGTCGCAGGGGGCGGAAAGCGGTCGTTCTAGCCTGCAAGTCTTGCTTCGCCGTTCAACCCATCCTGCGCAAAGCCAGGGACATCGCGATTTGGCCAACGGCCAGGGCCAGAATGCTTCCGACCAAGACGGGTGCAGTTGATGAGACAACTGGTGCAGCGGCTGCAATCAAAGCGACAAGAACGTAGGGCCAACCCGAGGACAGCGGAAGGCCGTGGGTGGCCAGGGACACAAGGGTGACCCCGGTCATGGCGCAGGCCGCCCCCAGGGCAAACACCCATGGCGCGGGCCCGGCCAGGTCGATGTGATGGGCAAGATAGACCGTCCCGGCCCCCAGGCTTGCGATCCCCAGGTAGAGCGGAATGTGGCCATAGGCCCAGAGCCGCAGGCTCCGCCCGGCCGCGGCATCTGCGATGTGCCGTTCGGCATTGCCGCGGGCGCGGCGGAAGTAGCCTATCCAGTAAAGAAAGCCTAAGCCCGCCCCCATCAGCGCCACGGCAAGCGTATCGCCGTGCAACTCGGGCCCATGGTCCAGCGCATGGACCGCGGCGGCGGCCGTCTCGCCCAGAAGGATGATGGTAAAGAGACCAAACCTTTCGGGCAAATGCTCCGGGTGTGGCGGTGCGTGATGGGTCTCACGCGCCACAAGGAAGGGCGTCGCGACGTCGAGCAAAAGGGCCAGCGCCCAAAGCGTCTGGCGCAGCGTCGGCTCGACCCCGATCGACCCGGCCCAGAGCGCGGCCTGCACGGCGTAAATCGCCCCATAGATCGTGCAAAGACGGGAAAGCCCGGGCCTGCGGATCTCACGCAGGTAACCCAGCATCAGCAGGGCCTTGAACCCGGCCACGCCCCCGGCAAAGGCCCAGGCGCGGGCACCCGAGGCATCGCTGGCGCCGTAGGCGATGAAGACGACGGCAAGGATCTGGGCAAAGCCGATCGCCCATTGGTCCGGGCGGTCCTCGTCAAAGCGGCTGGCGTGGAACGTGTGCCCCAGCCAGAGCCACCAGAGGACAAGGAACAGAAACCCGAACTCTGCCAGGCCCGCCCAGTCGTAGTGATGCGACAGCGCACCGCCAAGTGCTGCCACCGCGACCACGAAGACCAGGTCGAAGAACAGTTCGAACCAGCTGGCCTTTCGGCCTTCGGCATGGGTCAGGACAGCAGTCTGAGGGGGATGGTTCATGATGGCTCCCAAGGATGTGGAGAGGCCGGGCCGGGCGCCCTTGACCCGGCCCGGTGCGTTCAACGGCCCAGCGTCTGGACGACCAGTTCAGCCGCCGCCCCGCCCGAGAACTGCTGCTGGCCGGTGATCAAGTTGCCATCGCGCAGCGCAAAGGCCTTGAACATCGAATTCACCACGAAGTTGGTGCCTTCGAGCTTCTTCGCCTCTTCCTCGATCCAGAAGGGCTGGATCTTCTGGCCCACCCAGGCGTCGGCGAAGGCCTCTTCGCTGTTGGCGAAACCGGTCCAGGTCTTGCCCTTGACCAGCAGGTCGCCGTTCGACAGGCGGGTCTTCAGCAGGATGCAGGTGCCGTGGCAGACGATCGAGACGATCTTGCCCGCCTCGTAGGCGCGGGCCACGAAGGCATGCAGCGCGGTGTCGTCGATCATCGTGACCATGGGCGACTGACCCCCGGCCAAGAAGACCACGTCGTAGGCCGTCGGGTCCACCTCGGCGATGGATTTCGTACCTTTCAGGAGGGCCGCATGGGTGGCGGATTTTTTGAAACCGAGGGAGATCAGGTCATGGGCGGAATAGCCCGACGCATCCTCGGGGTCCGAAAACCCGTCGGCCACCAGATCGCCGCCCTTGGGGCTGACGATCTCGATCTCGTAGCCGGCTTCCGAGAAGGTCCAGTAGGGATGGGTCAACTCTGCCCACCAGAAGCCCACGGGCCAGCCGGTGGTGGAAGAGGTGCCGGGGTTGGCGGCGATCATCAGGACTTTCTTTTTGGTATGCACGTCGATGGAGGCAGACATTGTCTCGTCCTTTCAGAGGGTTTTCGATTTCGGATAGATGAAGCGGGCGATCAGCGGCGTCAGGCGGGGCATGATGACGTAAGTCATCAGCCCGACCTGGATGCAGACCGTCACAAGCACCCGAAGCGGCAGCGGCCAGGCGATCATCAGCGGCCCCAGGATCAGGTTCAGTGCCAGCACCAGCGTGAAGACCACCGCGATCAGAACCAGCGCCATTCGGTGCAGGCTCGGTTGCGGGACCTTCGTGCCGGGGGGAGGGTCGAACCAGAACTCGAGGCCGGTCAGCCGCTCCCATGCCGCATCGGCGGCAAAGAGCGGCGCGGCCTCGGCCAGCATCGCGGCCCGGAAGTCCGACCGCTCGAAAGCGTCAAGATGGTCCATGCTATCAAAGCGAAAGACGCTGCGATAGGCGCCACCGGGGCTGGCGGGGCGGTGGAATTCGGCCCCCAGATAGCCAGGGAACTGTGAGGTCGCGCCCCGCGACAGGCGTTCAAGCCAGGCCTCATAGTCGGTCTCGCGCCCGGACCTGACCCTGCGGCGAACGACGATGGTGACCGGACCCGTCATGACGCCACCTTGGGCAGGTCGTACCAGTCAGGCTTCGACGGCTCCCACAGGTTCTTGATGATCCGTCGGCCCGTCGGCCCATCGATCAGCCCGGCCGAGACCAGCCAGCGCCCGGCGGCGGTGATCTCTTTGACCACCCGCGCGCCGCAGGTCCCGCAAAAGGCCCGGCGCGAGGCTGCACTGGACTGATACCAGACCAACGCCTCCTCTTCTTTCACAGTCATGTCGGCACGGGAGGCGGCGACGAAGGCGTTAAAATTGCCGTGCATCTTCTGGCAGTCGCCGCAATGGCAGGCCAGAACCCCGGCCGCGCCGGCGGGCATCGTGATGTGAACCTTGCCGCAATGGCAGGAGGCGGTCAGGATGTCGGTCATTGCTCAGCCCTCCACGGCCGAAAAGGCCCAGTTGCGGCCCTTGGCCCGGAACAGGGCCTGGTTGATCCAGACCATCGCGAAGGGTTCCAGCAGGCGCGCCTTGGTCAGATCGCCCGCGTCCTGCGCGGCAAAGCCGAGGTCGGTCAGAAGCTCTGCCACCTGCGCCTTTGCGCCCGCATCGTTTCAGGCCATGAACATGACCGGGCGCAGCGGAAAGTGGTCATTCCGGGCCATGATCTCGGCCCCCACCTGGTTCAGGGTCTTGACCACATGCGCCTGGGGAAGCCAGCCCTGCACGATCTCGCCGCCCGAGGTCTTGTGCCCGACCGTCAGGCCCAAGGCGCCGTCGATCATCCCCAGCGGATTCATGCAGTCGATGACGGTCTTTCCGGTCAGCGACCCCAAGGCCCGGACGGCGCCTTCGGCCGCATCCCAGGGCAGGGCCAGGATGATGACATCGGCAGCCTCGGCGGCGTCAGCCGGCAGCATCGGCATGGCATCGGTCTCGGAGGCCAGCGCGACGACCTCGGCCGCCTGCGGATCGCGCGCACCAAGGCCTATGGCATGGCCACGGCCCCTCAGTCCCCTGGCGATGGCAGAGCCGACCTTACCGGTGCCGATGATCGCGACGCGCATCCCACTTTCCCCTTGCTTCATTCGCTGCATCAGAGATATGCGGTGAACGAAAGAATTGGTAATGAATAATCATCATGTCTGAGTTAAGCACATCAGAACTCCGCCGCCTGGACCTGACCTTGCTCCTGGTCTTTCTGGGGCTGGTGCGGCACCGCAAGGCGCTGGATGTGGCGGCCGAGCTTGGCCTCACCCAGTCGGCCATCAGCCAGTCGCTGAAGCGGCTCCGAGACATATTCGGGGATGAACTTTTCCTGCGTCGTCCGCATGGGATGGAGCCCACGGCCACCGCACTTGCCCTTGAGGCGCCAGTTGCCGCAGCCGTCGATGCCCTGCGGGGCGCGCTGGGGGCCGCGCGAGACTTCGACGCCGCCACCGCGACGGGCCTGGTCCGCATTGCCGCGCTCGATGCCGAACAGGCCGTCCTGATCCCGCCCCTTGCAGCGCGGCTGCGCCAGCTTGCCCCCGGACTGACCCTGTCGGTCCTGCCGCTGGGGCGTGGAGCCGCCATGGACGCCTTGTCAGAAGGCCGGGCCGACCTGGTGCTGGGCTTCGTCTGGGATCTGCCTGAAATGGTTTCCGGCAAGACGATCTACGAGGAATCCTTCCTGGTCGCGGGACGACCTGAAGCCCTGCCACAGGCGCCGGACATCAGCATCGATGCCTACTGCGCCGCCGACCATGTGCTGATTTCACCCGGAGGCGACCTGCGAGGGGTGGTGGACGACCAGCTGGAGGCCATGGGCCGCAGCCGTCGCGTGATCCTGGGCCTGCCGGCCTTTTTGCCCGCGCTGGCCGCCGCAGCCGAGTCTGCCGCCCTCGTCACCCTGCCAGCCCGCGTCGCGCGCGCCTTTGCCGCGGGCTTCGGCCTCGTCACAGCTGAGCCGCCCATTCCCGTGCGGAGGTTCCCAGTATCGGTCTTCTGGCACCGGCGGAACGAGACCGACCCGAGAACGACCTGGATCCGACAACAGATCCTCGGGGTTTCGATCACTCATTGAGAGCCGTTCGGATATGATCCCTCTGGAACCCCCATTGAATGGTAATGAGCGAATGTCGATGTGACTTTGGTTCGTCGCAAGGGGCCGACCTCGTTGATGACGGTCTGGATCGTCACAAGGGGCGGAAAGCCGTCACTCGACAGTCGCGCGGTTTGCCGCAGCTTGTGCCACAACGGCCGTTCAGCGGACATCGGCAGGGTCATCTGGGAAAGGCAAGACCTCGTCGCTAACCAGAGGGAGGGTCGTGCGATCACCGAAAGGCGGAGGTTTGCCATGTCAGAGACCTGACGTCCTCGGCATCGGGAGCGTCTCTGGACGCTCTGTCGCAAAGACGGTCAGGTTTCCTGTCTTGAAGGGCCGGCACATCGCATTGCGCAAATCGCACGATCCAGCATTCGGTTCAAGCGATGTACCAAACCACTCCAAGCCCGACAAGCGAACCATTGTCGGAGGCCTCCCATGGAAGCCACGGACCCTGCGCATCTGTCGTCATGGCCCCGCAAGGGCATTGCCCTTCACGAACCGGGTTGCACTGTTGACCGAAAATGCGCGGCCCGGATCCTGATTTTGGCGCAACGCAATTCTGATTGGCGGTTTCGCCCGCGCAGGCGGTAGTTAAGAGACCCAATCCCTGCGGCCCTCGCATGATGTGCCCGATTGGCCACCGACCCAAAGCCCTTCGCTTGGGCACTTCGGGATGCCGCCCCGGTTGTCTTTGCCCGGGCTTTGCGGCAGGATACTGGCGAGATGAAAGCACTGGTCGATCTTCTGTCGCGCCTTGCCCTGGTGGGTCTGCTTGCCCTGTCCCTGGGGACGGGCGATTTGTCTCATGCCGCGCCCAGCCTGCAAGAGGCGCAGATCGACAGCTATCTCGCAGCCGGGGGCTCCTTGGCGGACCTTTGCGCCGAAAAGGGCCCGTCCCGGGCGCACCAAGCGGATTGCCCGGCCTGCCATCTGCCGGGGGCCATCCTGCCCCCCGAGACCAGTCGGGATCTGCGCGCGGCTGATCTTGCCTTCGTGGCCCGCATCGTGGCGCCCCGTGAAAGCCGGGCTGCGCGGGCCGTGCTGGACATAGCCCACGGATTGCGCGCTCCGCCCCTGGCCTGAACCCAAACCTGGGCTTTCTGCCCCAGGCTGCGACCTGACCCTTTCCGGGCCAAGGTCTACCCCATTCGCGCCCCCCAAGGTCGCGAGTCCGATCCTGTCCCTGCGACCGGATCCCGTCTGAACCCCCAAACCATCCACTTCAATGGAGGAAACCCCATGAAACGTTCTTTGCTTGCCGCCGTCCTGGCCATGACCGCCACCGGTGCCTTTGCCCATGCCACGCTGGAACAGGGCGAAACCCCGCAGGGCGCCGCCTACAAGGGCGTGATGCGCATCGGCCATGGCTGCAGTGGCGAGGCCACGCTGAAGGTCCGCATCCAGATCCCCGAGGGTGTCATTTCGGTCAAGCCGATGCCCAAGGCCGGCTGGACGCTGGAAACCGTGACCGGCCCCTATGAGAAAGAATACGACTACTACGGCACCAAGCTGACCGAAGGCGTCAAGGAGATCATCTGGACCGGCGAGCTTCCCGATGCCTATTACGACGAATTCACCTTCCGCGGCACCGTCAGCGAGGCGATCGCCGTGGGCAGCATGGTCTATTTCCCGACGATCCAGGAATGTGCCAATGGCGCCGAGCGCTGGATCGAGATCCCGGCCGAAGGTCAGGACCCGGACGCGCTGGAAGGCCCGGCCCCGGGCGTGAAGGTCACCGAAAAGGGCCATTCGCACTAAATGCCTCCGCCCGGGCCCTTTGTCGAAGGGGCCCGGGCACATCTTCAAGGCCGAAAACCCGCCATGTCCAAGTCCGTGCAGTCCCTGCTGGCCGACTTTGCCGCCCTGATGCTATGGGCCTCGATGGCGCTGGCCCATGCCGAGTTCCGCGGCAGCACCCCGGCGCAAAATGCGCTGCTGCAAGAGCTTCCGCCCGAGGTCGTGCTGACATTCTCCGAACAGGTGGGGGTGCTGGCGCTGGACTGGGTCCTGCCCGACGGCAGCCGGAAGGCGACCGAGGGCGCGGCAGGGGCCGAGGCGCTGACTGTCGCCGCCCCTCGCGATGGTGGCCCCGGGACCTATGTGCTGCGCTGGCGCGTGGCCTCGACCGACGGCCATCCGGTGGCGGGGGCGCTGGTCTTCTCGGTGAAAGAGGTCACCGGCACGGCGCCGCAGCTGGCCGACAAGCCCCTGACCCCCGTGCTGGCGCGGGGCGGCTTCGTCCTGGCCCTGGTGCTTGCGGTGGGGGCTGCGGTCTTTCACCACCTGATCGCGCCCTTGACGCCCCTCGGTCAGCGCATCGCGCGGGCTTCTGCGGGCCTGCTGCTGCCCATGGGCCTTCTCTGGCTTTGGACCGAGGGGGCGGACCGGTTGGGTCAGGCCTCTTTTGCCGCCCTGGCCGAGGGGCTGCAAAGCCCTGCTGCCCGCAGCATCGCGCTGGGGATGGCTGCGGGGCTCTTGGCGCTGATCGCCTTGCGCAAAGGGCTTTGGGCGGTCCTGGCGGCCTGGGGTTTCGCGGCGCTGTCTTTTGCCGTCTCGGGCCATGCGCTCTCGGCGCCGGGAGGTCTTGCGCCCTATTTCACCGCGCTGCATGGCGCGGCGCTGATCCTTTGGGTGGGGGGGCTCTTGCCTCTGACGCTTGGCGTGGCGGCGGGTCCCGCCCTGCCGCTCTTGGCGCGGTTTTCGCGCCTCGCGCTGCCTTCGGTCCTGGTCCTGATCGGCTCGGGCATTGGCCTGGCGCTGGCGCATCGTGGAGTGCCAGAAATCATGGGATCAAACTGGGCGCGGCTTCTGGTCGCGAAGCTCGGCCTTGTGGCTCTGATGCTGATGCTGGCGCTTTGGCATCGGTTCGACGCCATGCCCGCGCTGGAACGCGGCCGGACGCCCCCCCTACGCCGCAGCCTTGGCACTGAGACCGCGCTTGGCCTTGCGGTCCTGTGCCTCGCCATGGGTTTTCGCCTCGCCCCGCCGCCCGTCCTGCCCGAGCCCCTCTCGCTGCATATCCATACGCCCAAGGCCATGGTCACCCTGGAAACCACCGGCGCCCTGCCGGGATCGACGGGGTTTGTGCTCTACCTCTCGGATGGCAACCTGACCCTGATCGAGCCCAGGGAGGTCACGCTGACCCTGACCGACCCCCTCGCCGGGATCGGCCCCTTGAAGGCCAAGGCCACGCGCGGGGCCGAGGGCGAATGGCTCGTGGCCCCCCAGGTCCTGCCCTCGCCCGGGCCTTGGGAGGTCGCGGTGGGCATCCTGATCAGCGATTTCGACAAGGTGACGCTGACGGGCGCCCTGCCAACCCCGGGGGCGCCATGAGCCTATTCCGGGGGGATATCGACCGAGGCCAGCCAGGGCTTGATGTCCAGTAAAGGCGTGCCATCAAACGCATCCAGCGCGTCGATGGTCAGACGCCCGGCCTCGGGCTCCAGGGTCAGGATGCGGACCACGGCGAGCGCCACTGGATTGGGCCGGACCGGAGAGCGCAGCGCAAAGGTCCCGGTGGGCGCGGGCTTGTGACCCGGGCTCTGCACGATCAGATCGCGCCGCGCCCGGTCCATCCAGTAAAGAAGGATGATCGTCTGCCCCACCTCCAGCCCCAAAAGGCCGGGGCGGAAGGGCGCATCGACCTCGACGGCAAAGGTGCCGCCCCGTTCGCGCGCCTCGCGCAAGTTCTTGGGCGCATCCCCCGGAGCCCAGGGAGAGCGCAACCGACCGATGGGCAAAAGCGCCGCGCCCTGAGGCAAGTCCACATCAAGGCGCATCTCGCCCGGGCGGGTTTCGTCGGTCATCTGGGCCTCCCTTTGCCCCAGAATGACAGCCCCCCATCCGATTGCAAAGGCCCCAGACCATGACCGAAGACCGCCACCTCCTGATCGTCGAGGATGATCCGACCCTGCTGATGGCCCTGTCGGAAAGCTTCATGTCGCGCGGCTACCAGGTGACCTGGGCCATGACCGAGGAAGAGGCGATCCGCCGCGCCCGCAAGGCCCGTCCCACCCATGCCGTGATCGACTTGAAACTGGCCGAGGGCAGCGGGCTGGAAGTCGTCTCTTGGCTGGGCGCGCAGGAGCCCCGGCCGAAGATCGTGGTGATGACGGGCTTTGCCTCGATCTCGACCACGGTGAATGCGATCAAGCTGGGTGCGGTGCATTACCTGGCCAAGCCCGCCACCGCGCGCGAGATCGAGGCGGCCTTCGACCATGTGGCGGGCCGCGACATGCCCGAGATCGTCGAGGGGCCGAGGGTCTCGTCGCTCAAGACCCAGGAATGGGAGACGATCCAGCGCACCATGGCCGAGACCGATTTCAACGTCTCCGAGACCGCGCGGCGGCTGGGGATGCACCGCCGCACCCTGGCGCGCAAGCTGGCGAAACAACCGATCCGCTAGGTCAGATTGTCCCAGGCGGGCAATGCGCCCAGTGGTTCACGCCCGTGTCAGGTCCTATGCGCTTGGGCGGTTTACCCCAAGGACGGCGCGAGATGATCCCCCAATTCCTGGCATGGCTGGAAGGCCATGTGTTTCGTTGGCATGGGCTGAATGCCCTGATGTTCACCCTTGTCTTATGGCTTTCCGGTCCCGCGCGCAGCGCGCTGGGGCTGGCGGCCCTGGGGCTGATGGCGCTGTGGTCGCTGCGCTCCATGGGCCGGGCCCCCCGGCTGCACCCTTTCGACCTGGCGCTTGGCCTCGTGCCCCAGGCCATGGCCCTGTCGCTGGCGGCGCTGGCGCTGCACCTCTCGGGGGAGTGGCCCTGGCTCTTGGCGCTTTACGGCCTGCAACTGGGGCTTGTGGCCATCTGGAACGAGACCCTGTCCCAGGGCCGCGCGCATGAGGTCCGGCTTCCGGCCTGGGTGGAGGCGCAGTAGATGGATTTCCCGATCTATCACCTCGACCTGATGGGCAACCGCCTGCTGGTCGCCGTCATCGCCATCCTGCATGTGCTGATCAACCATGGCCTGGCCGTCGGCCTTATCCCCCTGGTCGCCGCGATGGAGTGGTATGGCGCGCGCAAGGGCGATCCGCGCTGGGACCGGCTGGCGCGGCGCATCCTGTTCTTTGCCTTCCTGATCACCACGACCGTCGGCGCCCTGACCGGGGTGGGCATCTGGCTCTCGACTTCCCTCGTCAACCCGGCCTCGATCGGCAGCCTGATCCGGGTCTTCTTCTGGGGCTGGTTCATCGAATGGCTGGTCTTCATCACCGAGGTCGTGCTGATCCTGTGGTATCACCTGACCTGGGAGAGCTGGCAGGGCGCGCGCAAGGCGGCCCATATCCGGCTGGGCTTTGCGCTGGCGGTGTTTTCCTGGGTGACCATGGCGATCATCGTCTCGATCCTTGGGTTCATGATGGATCCGGGCAATTGGCTGACCGACCACAGCCTGTGGAGCGGTTTCACCAATCCGATCTACCTGCCGCAACTGGCCTTCCGCACCGCCTTGGCCTTGTGCTTTGCGGCCATGGTGGCGCTGATGCTGATCCTGTTCTTTACGCGGCGGGATGATCCCTTCCGCTACCAAGCGGTGCGAGCGGTCTCGGTCTTTGCGCTGGCGACCGGGCCTTTCGTCGTGCTGGCGGGCTGGTGGTATGCCTCGGTCGTGCCCGAGACCATGCTGGCCAACCTCGCCACGGGTCTGGCCACGATGCAGTTCGAGGAGTGGCAGGACCGGCTGTTCCTCGGCATGATCGGGGCGGCGGCCTTGGTGATGGGCGTGGCGCAGCTGGGCGTCTGGCGGCCGCATTGGGTGCCGCGCCTGGGGCTTTTGGTGCCGCTGGTCGCCGTCATGTGGCTGACCGGCCATTTCGAGCGGGTGCGGGAGTTCATCCGCAAGCCCTATGTCATCGGCCAATACATGTATGCCAATGGCCTGCGGGTCGAGGATTACCCGCTGTATCAGTCCAAGGGGCTTCTGCCCTATGCGACCTGGACCTATCCGCTGTCGCAGGCCGAGACGGCGGCGATTCCGGCGGGCGCCTCCGTCACCGATGTGCAGGCGGGCAAGGATGTCTTCATGATCGCCTGCACGCGCTGCCATACCGCCAATGGCGTCAACGCGGTCCGGGGCCACTTCCAGCGCATGCTGGGCGATGATCCCTGGACGCCTGACAAGACCATGGACACGCTGGCCTATATGCACGAGGCGCGGCCCTTCATGCCTCCCTTCCCCGGCAGCCCGGCCGAGCTGGCCCAAGTGGCGCTTTACATCCAGACCCTGCAATCCGTGACCGAGCCCTTGGCAGGCGCCCAAAGCGCCGGTGTCAAGCTGCGCGAGGAGGCCCGATGACCCCCGTTCCCCATGATCTGCCCCTTGGGCTTCCCGCGCCTGTGGGCGTGCTGACCGCCGTGCTGGTGGGCTTCTTCCTCATGCATATCCTCTTCGTCACCATGATGGTGGGCGGCATGATGATGGTGCTGGTGGCCCAGATCCGCGGGTTGAAGGACAAGGCCTGGGACCACATCGCCCATGATCTGGCCGCCACGATCACGGTCAACAAATCCATCGCCGTGGTGCTGGGCGTTGGTCCGCTTCTGGCGATCAACACGCTGTATACGGTCTATTTCTATACGGCCAATGCCCTGACCGGCAGTTTCTGGATTCTGATCGTGCCGCTGGTCGCCGGGGCTTTCCTTCTGACCTATGCCCATAAATACCTCTGGGGCCGGCTGCCGGTCTGGCTGCACTTGGGGCTGATCCTGGTGGTCATGGCGATCTTCGCCTTCGTGCCGCTGATCTTCCTCGTCAATGTCACGCTGATGCTGACGCCCGACCGCTGGGGAGAGGTCCAGGGTTTTTGGGACGCCGCCATGCTGCCCAATGTCTGGACGCGCTATGCGCATTTCATGCTCTCTTGCCCCGCCATGGCCGGGCTGATGGTGGTCTGGCTTTACCGCCGCAAGGCGGATCAGGACCGGGCACAGGTCATCCGCATGGGCTATCGCTGGCTTTTGGGACCCACGCTGGCGCAATTCGTCGTGGGGCCGCTGGCCCTGATCACCCTGCCGCCGACGCCGGGGTCCCAGGGGCTGGCCGTGGCGATCTTCCTGGGCTCGATCCTGGTTGCGGCCTTCCTCTGCCTCGTGGCCTGGGGAGAGCTGAAGCGTCCCGATGCGCTCATCGGCCAGGGCTTTCCGCTGGTCGCAGGCGCCATGGTGGTGATCCTGGTCCTGATGGGCGGGGCGCGGCATCTCTACCGCGAGGCGGCGCTTTCCGACCACCGCGCCGCTGTCGCCGCCAAGACCGAGGCTTTCCGCGCCGAAAGCGAGGCGGCCCGGACCAACCCATGAGGCAAATCGCCCTCTGGACGCGGAAGGCCCTCTTTGACACCAAGGAGGCGCCTTTCGTGCAGGAGCTCGCCATGACCGACACCCAGGCCCAGACCATCCGCCAAAGGGCCGAGGTGATGAACCTGCGGCTTCTGGTCTGGATGCGCTGGTTCGCCATCGCGGGCATGACAATCGCGGTGACCTTCGTCCATGCCGCCTTGCAGATCACCCTGCCGATCTGGCCCATCGCCGGGCTTCTGGTCTTTCTGGTCGCCGTGAACCTCGTGGCGGCCTGGCGGTTGAGGCGCCCGGGCGGTGCCCTGTCGCGGGCCGTCGTGGCCGATCTGATGGTCGATGTCGGGGCGCTGACGCTGATCCTTTACTGGACAGGCGGCGGAACCAACCCGTTCAACGGGCTTTTCATCCTGCAAGCCATCGTCGCGGCCTTTCTTCTGCCGCCGATCCAGGCCGGGGTGATATTCATCGCCACCGTGGTGGCGCAGCTTTGGCTCTTGAACAACGGCCTGCCCATCGACCTGCCGATGCATCACAGCCATGCCGGCCCCTCGGCCTTCGACCTGCATTTGCAGGGCATGTTCCTGTCCTTCTTCTTCAGCGCGGCGCTTGCGGTGCTCTTCATCCTCGGCATCAAAGACAACCTCGCCAGCCGAGATGCGAGGCTCGAGCGTCTGGCCCGCCAGATCGAGGAGGAGAAGGTCGTCCTGCGCCTGGGCCTCATGGCGGGGACGGCAGCGCATGACCTCGGCACGCCGCTGTCCTCTCTGGCGGTGATCCTCGATGACTGGGTCGACCTCGGCCTGCCGCCGCCCGACCGCCAGATGCGCCAGATCGCCGCCATGCAGACCGCCGTTGCCACCTGCCGCGAGCGGATCAGCCATATGCTGACCGTGGGCGGGCGGCCAAGGCTGGACGAGGCCCATGGCGCCGATCCCGTGGCCCTGGTGCGCGAAGTGGCAGAGGATTGGGCGGGCGGCACGCCGGTGACGATCCGCGACGACCGCCCCGGCCCCGGAGGCGTGGTCCTGGCCGATGTGCTTCTGACCCGGGCGCTGGCCAACCTCTTCGACAATGCGCGCGAGGCGGGGGCCAAGGCGATCACCGTGGCCGTGCGCGATGCAGGCGCCCAGACTCTGATCGTCGTGCAGGACGACGGCTGCGGCTTTCCCCAAGCCATCCTGCAAGGCGCCGAGCCAGAGCCGGGGCCGCATGGGCTGGGGCTCTTCCTCGTTCGTTCGGCCCTGCGGCGGATGGGCGGGGGGCTGTCCCTTGCCAACCGGCCCGAGGGCGGGGCCGAGGTAACGCTGCATCTGCCAAGGATCGCCCATGGCTGACATCTTGACCCAGGCGCTGCAGGCCCAGGGGCGCCTGTCGCGGCGGGCCTCCGTGCTGTCGCTTCTGGGGCCCCTGCTCTGGCTGGTGCAGGCCTGGGTCCTGGCCTCGGCCGTGGTCGCGCTGATGGACGGGGGGCAGGCCTGGCCCCAGGCGCTGGCCTTCCTGGCCCTGGCCGCCCTCCGCGCCGGGGTCGAGGCGCTGGCCCTGCGCCAGACCCAAGCCCTCTCTGCTGCACTGCGCCGGGATCTGCGGGAGCGGCTTCTGTCGCACGCCCTGCGCCTCTCGCCCCGCGGCCCCGAGGATCCCGGCGGCCTCGCCTCCCTGATGGGCGAGGGCATCGGCCAGATCTCCCCTTGGGTCGAGCGTCTGCGCCCGGCGCTTTTGCGCGTGCGGGTCCTGCCGCTGGTGATCCTGGGGCTGGTGCTCTGGCACTCCTGGGCGGCGGCCCTGGCCTTGGTGGTGACCGGGCCGCTGATCCCGGTCTTCATGGCGCTGGTGGGGGCGGCGGCCGAGACGGTGGCCAAGGCGCAGCTGGTGGAACAGGGCGCCTTGAACCGCATGCTGATCGACCGCATGGCCGCGCTGACCGACCTGCGGCTGATGAATGCGCTGCCCCGCGCCGAGGCCGACCTGGCCACCCGCGCCGATAGCCTGCGCGCGCGGATCATGGCGGTCTTGCGGCTGGCCTTTCTCTCTTCGGCGGTCTTGGAGTTCTTTGCGGCCCTGGGTGTGGCCATGGTGGCGGTGCAGGTCGGGCTGTCCCTCCTCGGCCTGATCTCCTGGGGCGGTTGGGGCGGGGGGATCACCCCCTTTGGCGGCATCTTCACCCTGCTGATCGCGCCCGAGTTCTTTCAGCCCCTGCGCGACATGGCCGCCGCCTGGCACGACCGCGCCGCCGCCACCAGCGCCGGGGAGGCCATCGCCGCAAGGCTGGCGGAGGGGCCCACGATCCTTGGGGCCGGTGGCATGGCAAAGGCGCAGGGAGGTCTGCGCTGGCGCGGCCTGACCCTGCCCGATGGCGCTGTGGCGCCTGGGGAATGCGTGGCGCTGATGGGGCCAAGCGGGTCCGGCAAGACCACCGCCCTTTGGGCCTTGGCGGGGCTCATCCCGGGTGGAGAGGTCTGGCGCGGCGAGACGCCCCTGACCGAGGCGACGGCCGATGCCCACCGCGCGGGCCTCGCGCTGATCCCGCAGGTGCCGCGCTTTCCAGCCATGGCTTTGGGCGAGTGGCTGGGCGGCCCGCCCGATCCGCGCCTGGACCTTGGCCCGGTGATCGCGGCCCTGCCGCAGGGGCTGGCGACAGTTCTGGGCGAGGGCGGCGGCGGCGTCTCGGGCGGCGAGGCGCGGCGGCTGATGGTGGCCCGCGCGCTCAACCGCCGCCCCGCCGTGCTTTTGGCCGACGAGCCCACGGCAGACCTCGACCCCGAACGCGCCCGGGCGGTGGGTCAGGCGCTCTGTGACCTGGCGCGCGGCGGGGCGGCGGTGCTGGTCGCCACGCATGACGCGGAGCTTGCGGCCCGCGTGGACAGGGTGATCCGGCTATGAGGCTTGTCTCACTGGCCCTTTGGCTTTTCCGCGCCGGGCGGCGGCGCTTTGCCCTGGCGGCACTGCTGGCCACGCTGGTGGCCTTGGCGGGGCTTTTGCTCATGGGCACCTCGGGCTGGTTTGTCGCGGCCTGCGCGGTCGCGGGGCTGGCGGGGGCGGGCCAGGTCTTCGACATCTTCCGCCCCTCGGCCGTGATCCGCGTCACCACCTTTGGCCGCGCCGCCGCCCGTTATGGCGAGCGTCTGACCAGCCATGACGCCACCCTGCGCGCCTTGAACCTTCTGCGCCTTGGCCTCTTTCGCGCCGAGGCCGGGCGGGGTCTGGCCGCCCATCAACGCCTGCGCTCGGCCGAGGCGCTGAACCGGCTGACCGCCGATCTGGACGCGGTCGAGGGGCTCTTGATCCGCATGGTCTTTCCGGGCCTCGCCTCGGGGGCGGCCCTGCTGGCCGGGGGCGCGGCGATCTGGGCGCTGATCGGGCCTTGGGCGGCCATGGGGGTGGTGGCGGTGATGCTGGCCGCGCTTTGCCTTCTGGTCCTCTCCGCCGGGGGCCTTTCGCAGGCCGCCGCCGCGCAGGAAACCGCGCTGCAATCCCTGCGCGCGGGCACGGCCGAGGCCTTTCGCCTGCGCAGCCTGTCGGCCATCGAGGGTGCCTTGCCGGGGGTCTTGGCCCAGGTCCTGTCCCAATCCGAGGCGCTGGAGAAAGCCCGCGCCCGGATCGACCGGGCCGAGCGGCGGGCGCAGGCGGTGCTGACGCTGGCGGGCCCCCTGGCGGCAGGGCCGGTGCTGCTGGCGGGCGCGGGGCCAGCCGAGACCCTGGGTGGGGTGCTGATCGCACTGGCCCTGACCGAGGCGCCCCGGCTGATGTGGCGCGGTCTGTCCGAGGCCGGACGGATGCGGCTCGCCGCCTCGCGCATGAGCCCGGCGCCCGCCCTGACCATTCCCGCGCCCATGCCCCCCCAGGGCCCGCCGCTCATCGCCCGCGACCTGGTGGCCCTTGCGCTGGACGGGCGGCCGCTGAACGCGCCCATCGCCCTGACCCTCGCCCCCGGTGACTGGGTCGGGCTCTCGGCGCCGTCGGGGCGGGGCAAGTCGAGCCTCCTTTGGGGTCTCGTGGGGCTTGGGCCGATCCAGGGCGCCGCCAAGGTCTTTGGCCTGACACCGGACCAGGCCCTGACCTCGGGCCTTGTGGCCCTGGTCCCCCAGCGCCCCGGGCTGATCGGCGGCACCCTGGCCGAGAACCTCTCCCTTGCCGCCCCCAAGGCCACCGAGGCTCAAATGCAGGAGGCCCTGACCGCCGCCCTGCTGTGGCCCGTCGTCGCCCCGCGCGGCGGGCTGGGGATGGTTCTGGAATCCCAAGGCGCGGGCCTGTCGGGCGGCGAGGCGCGCCGTCTGGCGGTCGCCCGTGCCATCCTGGCCGCGCCCGGCCTTCTGCTGCTGGACGAGCCCACCGAAGGTCTGGACGCCGACACGGCCAAGGCCCTCCTTGCAGGCATCAAAAATGCCCTGCCGCAGGCCGCCGTGATCCTCGTCTCGCACCGGGCCGAGGACCTTGGGGCAGTAGGACAGATTGTCCACCTGGGGCAATCGGCACCCGGTCCGGCGCCCCTTGCGTGATCTAGATCAAGTCCCGCGCGGACCTGCCAAAGCATGACCTTATCCAGCGCCGCCCTCCCCGGCTGCGCAGGATAAGGAGTTCCACAATGGAATTAGACATCGCAGACCTCTCACGCCTGCAATTCGCGGCGACGGCGATGTATCACTTCCTCTTCGTCCCGCTGACCCTTGGCCTGTCCATCCTGGTCGCGACGATGGAGACGGTCTACGTGATGACGCGCCGCCCCGTCTGGCGGCAAATGACCAAATTCTGGGGCACGCTTTTCGGGATCAACTTCGTCCTGGGCGTGTCCACCGGCCTGACCATGGAATTCCAGTTCGGCATGAACTGGTCCTATTACAGCCATTACGTCGGCGACATCTTTGGCGCGCCCCTCGCGATCGAGGGCCTGATGGCCTTCTTCCTGGAAGCCAGCTTCGTCGGCCTCTGGTTCTTCGGCTGGGAGAAGCTGAGCCCCCGCGCCCATATGATCGTGGGCTGGTGCGTGGCCATCGGCTCGAACTTCTCGGCGCTGTGGATTCTGATCGCCAATGGCTGGATGCAAAACCCGGTCGGCGCGGTCTTCAACCCCGACACGATGCGGATGGAGCTGTCCAGCTTCTATGACGTGCTCTTCAACCCCGTGGCCCAGGCGAAATTCGTCCATACCGTCAGCGCGGGCTATGTGACGGCCTCGCTCTTTGTGATCGGCGTTTCGGCCTGGTATCTCTTGCGCGGCCATCACATCGAACTGGCGCGGCGGTCGATTGCCGTGGCCTCGGCCTTTGGCCTGGCCTCGTGTCTGTCGGTCATCCTCCTGGGCGACGAGTCGGGCTATGAGGCCACGCTGAACCAGCGGATGAAACTGGCCACGATGGAGGCCATGTGGGAGACCGAGAAGGCCCCCGCCGCCTTCACGCTTTTCGGCATCCCCGACACCGAGGCGCGCGAGACTCATTACGCGGTGCAGATCCCCGGGCTGATGGGGCTGATCGGTACGCGGTCGCTGACCCGGGAAATCCCCGGCATTTTCGACCTGGTGGGCCAGGCCGAGGCGCGCATCCGCTCTGGCCTGATCGCCTGGGAGGCCCTGCAGGTCATCCGCGCCGAGCGCGCCAATGCCCCGGCCGAAGTTCGCGCGACTTTCGAGG
Source organism: Stagnihabitans tardus (assembly GCF_009925085.1). GTDB lineage: Bacteria > Pseudomonadota > Alphaproteobacteria > Rhodobacterales > Rhodobacteraceae > Stagnihabitans > Stagnihabitans tardus. The sequence goes on from NZ_JAABNR010000024.1 coordinate 24,388, forward strand.
CGCACGGCGCCGACCTCGGCTATGCCATGCTGCTGCTGCGCTATGTCGAGGACCCCACCAAGGCCACCGATGACCAGATCCAGAAGGCCGCCTGGGACACGGTGCCCAATGTCGGGCCGATGTTCTGGACCTTCCGCTTCATGGTGGGCGCCGCCTTCGTCATGCTGGGGATGCTGGTCTTCGCCTTCTGGCGCACCTCCTTCCGGGGCGGGTCCTATCCGCGCTGGTTCCTGCGCCTGGCGGTCGTGGCGATCCCCTTGCCCTGGCTTGCCGCCGAGACCGGCTGGTTCGTCGCGGAATATGGCCGCCAGCCCTGGACGGTGGACGGGCTTTTGCCCACCGCCATGTCGGTCAGCCGTCTTTCGGCGCTGGACCTTGCCCTGACGCTGGCCGGTTTCGTGACGCTTTACACCGTGCTTCTGGTCATCGAGATGCGCCTGATGCTGGCCGCGATCCGCAAGGGGCCGGTGCTGGACGTCGCCCTGACCGAGGACTGGCGTGTCGCGCATGAGGCGCGGCTTGCCTCTCCCAACGCTCAACCGGCGGAGTAAGATCATGATCCTGCACGAACTTCTAAGCTATGACACGCTGCGCGTGATCTGGTGGGTGCTTTTGGGCGTCCTCTTGATCGGGGTGGCCCTGGCCGATGGTTTCGACATGGGGGTGGCGGCTCTGTTGCCCTTTGTCGGCAAGACCGACGAAGAGCGCCGCATCGCCATCAACACGATCGGCCCGGTCTGGGAGGGCAACCAGGTCTGGCTGATCCTCGGTGGCGGGGCGATCTTTGCCGCCTGGCCGCCGCTTTATGCGGTCAGCTTCTCGGGCTTTTACCTCGCCATGTTCTTGGTGCTGGCCGCGTTGATCCTGCGCCCCGTGGGGTTCAAATACCGCAACAAGCGGCCTGATGCCGCCTGGCGGAGCCGCTGGGACTGGGCCTTGTTCATCGGCGGCGGCGTGCCCGCGCTGATCTTCGGCGTGGCGGTGGGCAATGCGCTGCAAGGCGTGCCCTTTGGCCTGACCGATACGCTGGTCCCGGTCTATGAGGGCAATGCGATCCTCAAGCTTCTGGGCCTGCTCAATCCCTTCGCGCTTCTGGCCGGGGTGGTTTCGGCGGCGATGCTGGTGACCCATGGCGCGGCCTGGCTGTCCTTCAAGGCCGAGGGAAAGGTGGCGGGGCGGGCGCGGTCCATCGGCTCGGTCAGCGGGTTGGTCGCCGTGGCGGCCTTCGTCTTGGCCGGGCTTTGGCTCGCCTATGGCATCCCGGCCTATCACTATGCCGCCGAGGTTCCGGCGAACGGCCCCTCGAACCCGCTGTGGCTGCCGATGGAGCGAGGCGGGTCCTGGCTGGAGGCCTATGCGGTCCGGCCCTGGATCGTCGTGGCGCCGGTCATGGGGATCCTGGGCATCGCGCTGGCCAGCCTGATCCTGCGCAAGGGCGGCGGAGGCTGGGCGCTGCTGGCCTCGAAACTCGGCATCTTCGGCGTGATCTCGACGGTGGGGCTGACGATGTTCCCCTTCATCCTGCCCTCATCCGTCCAGCCCGGAGCCTCTTTGACGGTCTGGAATGCCTCGTCCTCGCATCAGACGCTGTTCATCATGCTGGTCTGCACGGTGATCTTCCTGCCCATCGTGCTGGCTTATACCGCCTGGGTCTACCGTGTCCTCTGGGGCAAGGTCGGGGCGGAAGAGCTGCGCAGCAATCCCAACGCCTATTGAGGAGACCGCCATGTGGTATTTCGCCTGGGCCCTGGGCCTGCCCGTCGCCGTGATGTTCGCCGTTCTCAACGCCATGTGGCTGGAGATGAAGGCCGACGCGGCGCTCACACGCGACTGACTTTCCGGGCCGGACCCACATCCGGCCCGGGACGCCCCCGGGACAATCCCTTCGTCCACGGGTTTACCTGCCGCCCGCGCTTCGGGCCCGTCCCGGGCCGGGCGGCCTTTTTCCCTCGAGCACAGCCCATGTATTCCCCCAGCCTCTCCGCCGAGCACCTCCCCCCCGACCTTCCTGCCGCCGAGATCCTCGCCCTATGGCAAGAGGCCCCGGCCGAGACCCAGTTCCTGCACCCGGCGATCCTGCGCGCCGCCATGGCCGATTACGCCCGGCGCCATGACGATTTCTTTGCCGAGGCCTATCGGCTGGAGCTGAAGGCCCAGGCCCTCGATGATCGCCTGGCGCGGCTGACGGGCCCGGGGCGGCTTCTGCGGCCCTTTCTGCTCTGGCACAGGGCCTGCCTGCGCGCGCAGGCCTATTAGTGCTTCTCTTTCGCCATGGCGCGGCGCAAGGGGTTCCTGACCGATGGCACCTATGACCCCGACTGCTTTGCCATCGAAGAGGCCCTGGCCCAGGCCGCCAATCTCATGCTCTTCAAGCTGGTGAACCTGGCCCATGGCCATGGCGCGATCTATGCCTGACCGAAGCCCCCGATCGTCCCGGGTGGACCTCTGCCCAAAAACTTGTCATCTTGAAAAAAGGGCCCCCGTCCGGGGAACTTTTGGGAAAGAGCGGACGGGGGCAGTCAAGCCGAGGTGTTCACGGGAATGAAACCCCCGGCTACCTTTGTTCGAGGTCAAGACCCCGGACAAAGGCCGGAAACGGGTCGCTCCCTGCGGCAGGGCAGGACGGGAAGGGAACCGGTGCAGGTCCTTCCGCAAGGAGCGCCTGCCCTGGCCCGAAGGCCGCGGCAGGACAGGCGGTGTGGGACCACCTGATGGAAATTCATGGCGCCTCTCCCCGTGCCGGATGGCCCTCGGGCCAGGGGTTGGCATAGGCGGGATTGGTCAAGAGGCTTTCGTCCGTCAGGCTGTCCAGAAAGGCGATCAGGTCGGCCTTTTCCGCAGGCGTCAGGGCAAAACCCCGCACGAAGGAGGAGCGCGTGGGCATCAGGCGGCCATCGCCGGCCTTGGGGCCCTCGGTCGTCACCGTGCCGCCCTGGGCATAGTGGGTGATGACCTGGTCCAGCGTCGCAAGGCTGCCGTCGTGCATGTAAGGCGCGGTCAGGGCGACGTTGCGCAGCGAGGGCGGGCGGAAGAGGCCCATGTGGCGCGGTTTCAAGGTCAGGTCGTAAAGCCCGCGATCCTCTTCCGGATAGGTCCCGGCATTGCCCACATTGTAAAGCCCGTTCGAGAAGAAGACGAAGGGATGCTTGCCCGGGGGGTCGTTCGCATCGACATAGGCGGTCGTCATGGTGGGGCCGGAATGGCAGTGGAAACACTCCAGCCGTTCGGAGTTGAACAGCGCCAACCCCCGACGTTCCTGGTCGGTCAGGGCAGAGGTCTGCCCCGCAAGGTAGCGGTCAAAGCGGCTGTCAAAGCTGTTGATCGTGCGCAGGAAAGAGGCAAGCGCCCCCACGATCCGGTTCCAGCTGGGTTGACCATCGGGATAGGCGGCGGCGAACATCGCCTGATACTCCGGGTCCTCGGCAAAGCGCGCCAGGACCTCGGCGGCATTGGCGTCGTTGATGCCAAGCTCGACCGGGCGCTCGTTGCGCAGGGGGACGTGGATCTGGTCTTCCAGAGAGACCAAGGCATTCGAGGCCCAGGTGTAATTCGGCAGATAGCCCAGGTTCACCAGGCCCTGGGAATTTCGCAGCAGCATATGCCCGGTCGAGCCGGTCGAGCGCGCCAGCCCGTCGGTGAAGGCCAGCTCTTGGTGATGGCACGAGGCGCAGGCCTGGGTGCCATTGGCCGAGAGCCGGAGGTCATAGAACAGCGCCCGCCCCAAGGCGACCTTCTCGGCGGTCGGCACATTCTCCTCCTGCAGGCGCGGCAGGGCCACGGCCTCGGGCAAGTGCAGAATAGAGCGCAGGTCCTGCGCCTGCCCTGGGGTCACCAGGGCCAGGCACAGGACAAGGGCAGTGCGGATCATGGCAGGGCGTGGAAAGGCATGGCCAGGCCTTCGGCATCGCCCGTCACGCGGGAAATGCCGAAGGTCTTGAAGAGCACGTCGCAATGGGCCTGCATCGGGCCGGAGTGGCAGGCGAGCCCCGGGCCCTCGCCGATCTTGGTCATGGTCGCCATGTCCATGACCGGCGCGACATAGTCATAGCCTGACAGGACCTCGCGCAGGTCCAAGGCCACGTCCAGCGAGCCATCCGCCGCCATGGGCAGGCGAACGAGGGGCGTGTTGACGAAATCGCAGCGCGGACGGTCGGCCAGGGCCTTGCCCTCCATCGGCCCGCAGCCCATCGAGCCGATGTGAAGATAGGCCTCGCCGAAGGTGCCGTCGGTCACGTCGACCTTGGCGTTCAGCACGAAATGCCGATAGCCCATGGCCCAGTTCCAGTACATCTGATCGAGCGGCTTGGGCGCATCCTTGTCGGAATGGGCAGCGATGACGGCGGACATGACCTCTTGCGGCACGCCTATGCGGAAGCTGACCGAGGTCGCATCGGGCAAGGGGTTCATGCCGGTGACCTGGGCATTGACCGCCGCCGTCCCCTCGCCGAACTGGATCGACCCCGGGGCGCAGCTGCCCTCGGTATCGCCGGTCAGGTCGATCAGGGCGACAGTGCCCTCGGGGAGGGTCAGCTGGAAGTCGTTGGCATCCAGCTTGGCGGGCAGGCTGGTGCCATCGGCCTTCTGGAAGACCACATCGCTGATGTAGAAGCGCAGGTCGTTGATGCCGACCTTGTAACGGCCCTCGGGCCCCAGGCCCTCGATGACCGAGGTACAGGTGACGGGGCTGGCCCCATCGGTCGCCTGGAAGTTTAGGGTGAAGGGCACGGGTTCGGCCATGGGGGCGGCCTTCATGGCCATTTCGGCAGCAGCGGGCGTGGCCACGAGGGCCGTGAGGACAGCAAGCGATTTCATTTGGATGATCCTGTTGTGACAAAGGGTCCGGCGGGAACCCCACCGGCAGGCCGGATGTCAAGCGACAGGAGGACCGCGCAGCCCGTGCGAAGGGTCGAAGGGCGTCCGCACACCCTGCTGCTCCATCGGCAGGGTGATGGTTGCCACGAAGCGCACCTCTTGATCCAAGGTCAGGGCCGAGGGTTCGGACAGGATCACCGCGCCCGCCAGGTGGCAAGCAGGGCACTCTGCGCCACTGCCCTTTTCAACCTCGCCACACAGCGCCGCAGCGCCATAGGTCAGGGCCGCCGCCTGGGCCAGGTCGTCCGCCTTGGAAAAGCGATGCGCCCCGCCCAAGGCCACCAAAGCCAGCGCCGCCACAAGGGCGAGCGTCAGAGCAAGGCCGGAAACAAGGGCGCGCAAGCGGATCATGGCAGAGCTATCCCAAATTCGCCGAGTCTATGCAAGCCTCGCCTGTGCAGATCGTGAACTACCCTTTTGCCGCGATGAAACCAGCCTTCCCGCCCGAAGATCTGATCCTGCGCAACGGCGTCTCAGGCGACCCGGGTCCGAGATCCTTGGTATCCGTGTTCAGTCGCGCCAGGGCTCTTGCCTTCCATGGTCGACCAAAGGATCCAGGATTCCAAAGATCGATGCCTAGGGCGCTCGGGTCCTTGGCACAGAACCCGGACGCATCTCCTTTGGACGCCGCTGATACGAGGCTCCTCCAAGCCGTTGCTCGTCTGAGGCTTTAGGGGCCTATGAAAGGACGGGCCGCAGGGTTGGACGGAGTTTCTTGGGCCGAAACCTTGGGGGCGAAGCCCACCGCAGCCTCTATCTGGGCTCTGTCTTGCCAGGCCACCAGTCCTCTCGCTTGCGCGCCGTGCCACCATGGGCGGGACTAAGCGCAGCCTCATCACCTGACCACTCCAGAACCCCTCCGCTTCGAGCGCATGCGATAGCAGTTGTCTATGCCTCAAGGATGGCGCGCTCGAATGACCGCTTAAGACAGGACAACTCACAAGAGACCAGACGGCCTGATCGGCAGCAATGGTCCGGACCTGTCTGGTTTTGGCCAGTTGCGCTGCTCTTGGGCAACCTGCCTTGCTTTCCTGTGCCTGGAGATGCGACCAGGCCCAAAGGAGCACCCACTAAGGTTGCCGTGGGAACTGGCCAGAGGTGGGCCGGCATACGCGCGGAGAAGAGCCCTGTCTGGTGGTAACCCGATCACATCCGAAGCAAGGTCTTGATCGCGCGGCGCTCATCCATGGCGCGGTAGCCTTCGGCCACATCGGCCAAGGGCAGGCTCTGGTCGAAGACGCGTCCGGGGTCGATCTGGCGGGACAGGACCAGGTCCATCAGATGTGGCAGAAACCGACGCACGGGGGCAGGACCACCCATGAGTCCGACCTGCGCAAAGAACAGCGCCTGGCCGTCGAGTTCAACCCCATGGGGGACGCCGACAAAGCCCACCGTGGCGCCGGGCCGGGCGACACGCAACGCCTGTTGCATCGCCTCTTGCGTGCCCACGCATTCCAGCACGGCATCGGCGCCGATGCCCCCGGTCAGGGCGCGAAGCTCTGCGATCCCCGCCTCTGCGCGGGCCTGCACGATATCGGTGGCGCCATAATGCAGCGCAAGGTCCTGGCGGGCCTTGTGGCGGCTCATGGCGATGATCCGCCCCGCGCCCATCTGCTTGGCCGCCAGCACCCCCATCAGACCCACGGCGCCATCGCCCACCACGGCGACCGTGGACCCTGGCAGGACTCGCGCCGCGTCCGCCGCATACCACCCGGTGCCCAGGACATCCGAAGCCGCCAGAAGCGAAGGGATCAGGTCCTCGCTCGGCATCTCGGGTGTGGCGACCAGGGTGCCATCAGCCAACGGCACCCGGGCATAGGGGGCCTGAGCGCCTGACATGAACTCGCGCTGATTGCAGGAGGACTGGAACCCGTTGCGACAATGCGGACAGGTGTTGTCCGAAAGGCAGAAGGATCCCACAACGAACTGGCCGGGTGTCACGGTCTTGACCTCCGATCCGATCTCGACCACCACACCGCAGTATTCGTGGCCCATCGGCATCGGCGCGCCGACGGGCTGCAAACCGCGCCAGGGCCAGAGGTCAGACCCGCAGATGCAGCTGGCCGCCAGCCGGATCACCGCATCGGTGGGTTTCAGGATCTTCGGCTCGGGGACCTCTTCGAAGCGGATATCGCCGGGGGCGTGCAGGACGGTGGCGCGCATGGGGGCTCCTATTGGCCGAGGTAATCGGCGTCGGTGACGGCTTCGGCCCAGGTGACGGTCTCGCCGCCCTGGACCTCGTGGATGGCGATATGGCTCATGGCCTGGTCTGGCGCGGCGCCATGCCAGTGCCGTTCATCGGGGGCAAAGGTCACGACATCGCCGGGGTGGATTTCCTCGATCGGGCCGCCGTCGCGCTGGACGCGGCCGAGGCCCGCCGTGACGATCAGGGTCTGGCCAAGCGGATGGGTGTGCCAAGCGGTCCGGGCGCCGGGCTCGAAAGTGACAAGTGCGCCTTGCACCCGGTCAGGGGCGGCGGGGTTGAAGAGCGAGTCGATCCGGACCTCGCCGGTGAACCAGGCGGCTGGTCCCTTGCGGGTGGCGAGGGCGCCTGCGCGGGTGATCTGCATCAGTCTCTCCTTGTTCGGTGGGTCAGGGCTGCCAAAAGGCTTGCGGCCAAAAGGGCAACGACGGCCAGCATGAAGGTGGCACGGACGCCCGCCGCGTCAAAGACCAGTCCTCCCACCGCCGCACCGCCCATGATCGCAGCCTGAATGACGGCGACCTGCAGGCCTCCACCCGCCTCGGCCTGCGCCCCAAGCGCCCGCGTCATCCAGGCACCCCAGCCGACCGGGGCGCCCGTGGCGGCAAAGGACCACAGGATCAACAGGGGCAGCGTGGGCAAGCCCGCCAAAAGGCCAAGCGCCAGCACAGCCATCACTGCGGGAATACCGATCAACAGCGCATAGGGCAGGCGCGGCAAGGCACGAGCCACGACCCAGGTCCCCGCAAGACCTGCCAGCCCCATGGACAGGTAGGTCAGCGACAGATCAGACCCTCGCGCCTCCAGATGGGGACGCAAGTAGGTGAAGAGCGCGAATTGGCCAAGGAAGAACAGGCAGGTCGACCCCATGCCCAGGGCGATATGCGGCTGCGCCAGAAGGCCCAGGGGGGCTTTTTGCGCGGGGCGTACTGGCAAGGCCGGCAAGTGTCGCGCCAGGCCCCAAAGCGCGAGACCTGCCAGCGGCACCAGCACGAAAAAGGCCACCCGCCAGCCCCAAAGATGCTCGACCGAGGCGCCAAGCGGCGCGGCCAGGATGGAGGACAGGGCAACCCCGGCATTCAAGGCGGCCAGGCCGCGCGGCACATTGCCCGCCACCCGCATCACCACCGAGGCCGACAGGGACCAGAAGCCTCCCACTGCGACGCCCAAAAGTGCTCGGCCCGCCATCAGCACCGGATAGTTCGGCGCCAGCGTCACGACGATGCCGGACACGACCATGGCCAGCGCAAACAGCCCCAGCGCCCGCTTGCGGTCAAGTGCCCCCACAAGACCGGTGATCATCAGGCTGGTGACCACCGCAAACAGCCCCGAGACAGAGATCGCCTGGCCCGCCTGCCCCTCGGTGATCCCAAGGTCGCGGGCGATGGGGGTCAAAAGCGCCACGGGCAGGAACTCGGAAGCGACCAGGGTGCCGGCACAAAGCGCCATCGCGGGAATTGCAAGGTTGCGTGTCATGCACATTGCATATCGCAGGACGATCGCGATGATTAGCCCAAGTAATCCGCTTGCATTGATCGAAAAGGGACATGAATGACTCCGCCGCTGAATGACCTTCTGTGGTTCCAGACCCTGGCGCAGGTGCTGAACTTCACGCGGGCAGCGGCCAAGCTTGGCGTCTCGCAATCCACCCTGTCGCACCGGATCAAGGGGTTGGAGGCGGCCATGGGGCTGCGGCTCTTCAACCGCACCACCCGCGCCGTGGCCCTGACCGAGGCGGGCGAGCGGCTCTACCATGCGCTTGCCCCAAGGATGGAAGAGATCGAGGCCGAGATCACCAGCCTCATGGCCCTGGGCGAGCGCCCGGCGGGGCGGGTGCGGCTGACCTTGTCAGACCATGCGCTGAACCTCCTCTGGCCGCGGTTACAGGCCTTCCTGGCCGCCCATCCCGAGATCGCGCTGGAATGCAACCTGGACAACGGCTTCCGCGACATCGTGGCAGAGGGATTCGATGCCGGGATCCGTCTGGGCGAGAGCCTTGAGGCAGACATGGTCGCGGTCCGCGTCTCGGCCGATTGGCGGCTGGTGACTGTGGCGGCCCCGGCCTACCTCGCACGACGGGGGGTGCCCGGCCATCCCCAAGAGCTGATCGGGCATGATTGCATCAACCACCGGCAGGCGACCTCGGGCGGGCTTTATGGCTGGGAGTTCACCAAGGCCGAGAAAAATTTGCGGGTGCGGGTCGAGGGGCGGCTGACCTTCAACTCGACCTTCCCGATGCTGCGCGCGGCCGAGGCGGGACTGGGTCTCGCCTATCTGCCCGAGGACCTGGTCGCGGGCGCTCTCTCCGCGGGATCCCTCGTTCCGGTGCTGGACGACTGGTGCCCGCATTTCCCGGGATATCATCTCTATTTCCCAAGCCGCCGCCGCAACCTCCCCGCCTTCCGCACCCTTGTCGAGGCGCTGCGCTGGCGGGAATGATGCGCAATGCGCCGGCGGAAATCTCGCAGAAGACGCCAGAATGGGGCTGGCGGCCGAACGACTGGTTTGCGCCAGGAGCCAGGTCAGCATGACAGGCAGCTTTGGGCCGAAAAGGTCGATGATAACCACGCTTTTTGCAACCGGCCCACAACGCCCTTCGCGATGTGGACCGAGGTGCCAAGGCCCGATTAGCAGTAAACCCCGAACTCGATGCGGACGAGATGATCCCGCACCGCTTGAGTGCCAGCCCGTGTCGAGAGCAGAGCCAAAGGCACATGGCCATCAAGGCTCGACACTGGTGTTGATAGCCAATCCAGGGCCGCATCGGCGGAGCCGAAGATCGCGACTACATTTGTAAAGACCGCGAGGAGGGATAAGGCGACGTCGCTGGCGGTTGGGCCGAGGCGCCGCTTCGAAGACGGCACCTCGATAAAACCAGCCACAAGGCTCGGGTCGACACCAAGGCTTCTCAAATGCCTGCGAATGTCCTTAGCACGGATCCCCTTTTGGATGACCTTGTGGGCGGCCAGCAGGTCGGCCGGTGTCGAGCCAAGCGGCAATTCCGGTCTGCTCTTGGATTTCATCCCTCAGTCCTCCAACCGGATCAGCATCGCATCTTCACGAATACCTCCCCGCGAGATCCACTTATCTCGCAGCCCGTGGTCATAATGACTAAGGCGGTAGAAGCGCGACCAGGTCCTTGCCCAGCCTTGCCCGCGCGACACTTGGAAAAGAGGAGAACTGCGCATCCTGCCAGCAAGGCGAAGAAACGGATGGCCCTCGACAACCCCGATTAATACAGGACAGCCTTGGTCGATCACGGCGCACCAGGGATCAAGCAAAGGGGCCTTTCGCAGAGCAGGCGGCGCAGGGGTCGCTTTGCTCAGCGCCTCGATCTGGCTCAGGAAATCGTTGATGTCCAAGTGCCTGTTCTTTGGCACGGTCTGTTCCGCAAACACGATCAGATCCAGGAGCATCGGGTTGTCGTGCAAGACATCCTGCAGGCTCGAGGTCTTCAACGCCGCCCTGACCTTTTCGATGAGAGATGCGAAGGGCCTGTGGGGCATGACCGGATCGGCGGGTTCCATTCCATTGCCCCCCGTCAATTCAGCCGCGGTTTGTTCTCGAGGGCGAGAGCGCGGTCGATCATGCGCAGCACCATCCGAAGGGACAGGGATCCTGCCCCACCACGTCTTTCGATGAGCTCTTGCACGATCCCGATGCCCATCTCCGACAGGCCGCGTCTATGCCCCACGCGCTCCGAGAAGGCTATCAGGTGTTGCTTAGTTGGCAGGTCAACATGGATAGGCGGGCATCGGCTTCTCAAGGGGGCTGAAACCGGTGCGATGTCGTTGGCGGTCAGGATATAGCTCACCAGGGACATGTCGAACGGGACTTCGAAATAAGGACAGCTCCATTTGCTCGCCGTCGAGGGTTCGAGGAGGGGCAACAGGCCGTTGCAGAGGTCGAAATTCCGCCCTTGGTTGCTGGTCACGCTGCCGGCCTTCTCGACTTCGTCGATGATGGTGATCGGATTGCCGACCTTTGTACGCAAGATCGTGTTGACCAGGCGGCCGGGGGCGCTGTTGCCCCACCCTTTTTGGCTGCCCAGGATCCCGAAGCTCGCGCTTTCGACCGTCGCTTCCACCTCGACCGATGGCGTGCCGATAGCTGATGCCAAATGCCGCGCCCAGGTGGATTTGCCTGCGCCCGGGGGACCCACCAGAAGGATTGGTGAAAAATGGAGCGCGATCCATCCCTCGCGGACTGAACGGCGCGCATCGTGCCACACTTTCTCGGTGGCCATGTTCATCCACGGGAATTCCGCATGCAGTTCTGCCGCAATCTCATCCGCGCGGTGTTCACTGGCAAGCCGGACAAGATTGATCCCGTCCCGGAGTGGAAGCAGCCGCTCGCGATCTTCTTTCTTCAGATGAGCCAACCCCGAAGCGGCCTGTCGGCGGTCCGTCAGCTTCCTAGCGCGGCGCGAAATCTTGTCACAGTCGTCTGGGACCAAGTGGACCACGGGGCTTTGGCCAAATCCTGACAGTTCGTCAAAGAGGGTGCCTTTCCCTTCTTCGACCTCTTTCGATGAGTCAGGCGGATTGATGGCGCGGGCGCGCCGGAGTTTGCGAAGAACCTCTGTCAGATGGCTCTCGAGGTCCCAGCTGGTTTGACTCGGAGGAAAAGGACATTTTACGAAGCGAAACGTTGGCATGACGGCACTCTCTTGACAAAGCGGGGCTGCTGACTGGCCTCAGGACAATCAGGCGGGCTTTCTGGATGATGGTGATTGGCTAGGCTTTGTGGCTCTTCAACAAAGCCCCGGCCGGTCGCGCAAGCGCGGTAAGGTCGTTCTGGACATGGTGTTCATCCAATCAGGCGGGCAAAGCTTCCCTCGCGCCCGCAGTTGCGTTCGTTGTCGGCCGCAAACGAGGTCCCTTGACGGAAAAACTGGAGTGCGGCGGTGGTTAAAGTGATTCTGTGGCCTCACGCTAAGGCGGGGCGGCAGCAGCCGTCAACCCGGAAACCGAAGCGGGATATAAACTAAGTACATGTTTCTGAACAATATATTTGCGAATAATGGAGGTCTGACAAAAGGCTCAACGTTCTCGCCGTAACGGAAAAAGTTGGTCTACCCCGGCGATGACTTGCCAGAAAACAGCGTGGCTCAGCGTAAGAGCCACGGTCTGAGGGTGCCGATGATTTCCTCGGTCCTTGTGTTGCACCACGATGAAGGAGCCTTACTCACTTCCGTGGAACAGGCACTGACCGATGGCGTGCCCACCAAGGCAAACCTGCTGAATCTGTCGCAACGCAAGATTGACGGCAAGATGGTTTCCGGTCCACCGCTGGACAAGCCACAAACAATGGCCCTGCATCGCGAACCCAAAGCTAATGTCGAATGCAACGATGGTCTGCGTTCCTAGATCGCAGGACTCCGCTTTGCGACATGACCCCGCCGTCGACGCCATCGTCATCTTGGCTCCCGAAGCTTGACCACCGCCTTTCTCGACCGCCTCACCCGCCGCTGCCAAATCCTAGAGACTGCGAGCGACAGCTTCCGCTTCAAGGTCAACTCAGCCGCAGCAGCGCGAAAAAAGAAGGGGCGTAACTGGACCTCGAGCCCAGCATTCGCCGAAATCCAAAATCAGACGTGGCTCACTTCTCGGTGGAAAAACGGGCTCAGTTCTGGCTGTAAGTCAACGGCAGGCTCTCCGGCTGCGGATCCAGCGGGGCAGCCCTGCGGTGACGATGCGTGTTTGCGAAAAATGCCAAGCGCCATCCCTTCTGAACTTCCCCTGGGTTCTGTCGGCAAGCAAGGGCGAGGGCTTGCCTGAACGGTGATAGGGGCGCGGCACTCCAATCCCCTGCTGCACCCGACAACGCATCGGACAATCCGGCGCCAGTTCGTCGCGCCCGACTATCCGTATCAAGCTCTCGACCAACCCGGCGATTTGATGAAAAACAGGGCCGCAGAGCATTTTCAGCGAGATACCGGCTCGGACTGCCGCATGAAAGACCGTCTCGGGGTGCCCTCGCCTGCAGAACTTGCCGGCATGCCAGACCGTGTCGGGATCAAACCAGACAGGGAGCGAGCCCCGCTGGCGGAGCGCGGCGTTGTCGTTGGGCCAGATCGTCGTGCGATAGCGGGCGGCATGAAGGTTCGGCAGAGTTCCGATCTAAAGTTTTGTATTTAAACAATTAATTTCCATAGCCGCCTTGGGCGGCGACGTCTGTGCAAATCAAGAATGCGGGGCGCCGGGAGGAACCTCAAGCTGCGGATGGCTGCCACATGAAGAATTTACGGAAAAAGTTTTACCGTAAACTTGACACGTAATCTATTGGGTGGCATAACGCTCCCAAGGTCACTTCAAGAGGATAGCTTCCATGGCGACAAAAGGGGAAATGGTGCGGGCGCTTGCCCTGTTGTTCGACCTGAACCCCAATAAGGTCGACGCCATGACGCGTGCCATGGCGCGTGTCGGGCTCCGCACCCCTGGCGGGCGTGGCCGGGCCGCAGCGGATATGACGGGGGAAGATATCTTCCATCTCACCTTGGCCCTGGTCATGGGGCTTGAGACCAAGGACGCGCCTGAGGCGGTGCGTAAGCTTTCTCAAATGCGGTTGGTGCGTGGGTTCATGATTCTTGACGACTATATCCAGTGGGAAGCCGATGGCCATGAGGGAAGTATGAGTAAGCTGTTTGATGCCCTGAACCGGCCGCCTGTGGCTGGCCTCGAGCTGCATCGCGCCTTTGGTGCTTTCTGCGGCCACTGGCTAGAGGCAGGGTTCCGCAATTCTGATGATGGCTTCGGCCCTGCTGTGGTGTCTGTCGTGATCAGTTCAACCGGGCCGCATGCAGTCTTCTCGCACGAATCCGACAAAGGCAGTTTGACGATTAGCTTCGGCGCTGCGGCCAATGATCTGAAAACACCGGAATGGGAGCGGCGGACGATCCTATCCGACCAGCTCTTCCGGCGGCTGTCAGATATCGTTCATAACGGCGGATCCTGACCTCATCCGGACGCCTTCTTAGCACGAGAGCCGGATGATTGGCCGAATTCGATTCGCGAAATCGGCGTGATTTCATGACTTGCGCCGCCTAATCGGCGTGTTCTCACAACTATCCACAGAGTTATCCAGATGAAAATGACCAATAAAGAGTTTTCTGCAGCCTATAGCGCCCGCGTTTCGCGCGCTGCTGAGGCCATCACGGTCATCTTTTCGCACAATCTGCTGGATGCTCTGAAAATCGGAGGTGCGCCCCTTTCCGATCTTGAGGCCGGAATTTGCGAAAATTCGGCCTCCCAACCCCTCCAATCCAGGCGGGCTGGATATCGTGAATGGGCATCTTCTATGGGTAATTCCCGAATACGCGGCTGATTTCCTGACAGGGTTCTGATCTCTCAGTTCCAATCAGGATGCAGGCGCCCATCGGAAGAAACTGTCCATAGAGGCTCACACACCTAAAACCAGCTATAGGCGCTTCGCGCCCGAATGAACCGTGCGAAAGCCCGATCCGTGGCTTGCACCCGTCGCTGAGCATGATGCTGGCACTGGGACAAGCAAGGCTCTGCACAAACTTCGAAGATTGCCAAAGATCACCACGGCTCGGGAATTTCAATTTCTCGGGGAGGGAGAAATCATGTCTGAACTTTCTATCGGTGGCGGCATCCGCCTGCCGGAACACAGCCGAGGCGACCGTGCCACCCAAGTCGGTGCGACCCAACATTTCACCGGGTGTATCGTCTTGGGCTCCGGCCCTGGCATTCGCACCGGACTCGAAAGCCATCTCGAGTTGCAAGCTGCCCTGATCCTGGCGGCGCGGCCCGAAGTGCGTGACCTCGTTGAACAGGTCCGCTTCGACTGGTTCGACGAAGACGGGGAATTCCACAAGCACTACATCGACCTTGTCGCCACCGGGCAAGACGGGATCGTCATCGGCTATGCAGTGCGTCCCCTGGGGCGGGTGAAAGACGCCTATCTGGCGCAGCTGGCCCGCGTCAAGGAACAGGCCATCGCGCAAGGGGTTTTGGATGACTTTCGTTTGTTCACGGAACAGGATGTCTGTCCGGTTGAACTCTTCAATGCGAAGCTTTTCCATTCGGTGCGGCGGCCGGACCAGTTTGGCGACCCCGTCGCCCAGGATGTCGTCGGCCGGATGACCGGCGTAGCCACGATCGAAAGCCTGGTCGAGCAGACCGGCCTTGACGGGATGGGTTTCCGTGCGCTCGTTCGGCTGATCCGGTCCGGACAGCTTCAAATGGTAAGTTATGAGCGTATCGGCCGCGGCTGCCTGGTGTTCAAGACGCAGGAGGTCTGCGCATGACTTTCGATCGTTCCCAGAGCAAGGATCCGGTTTCGCCCCGCCGCAAGAGCTCCAAACGGGGCCACTCCGCACCTGCTGATCGTCTTGAGCAAGATGACGTTGGGGCCGCATGGTTGGTGGCACCTTTTTTACCGGCCCTGTTGATCTTTGACGGTGGCACGACTTTCCGGAGCCGGAAGAGTCTGCAGGTCGGCTCTGATCTGGCCGCATCGGCCGACGACTGAACTCAGGGCGGCAGGCGACGCCGTCCACCCAGCAACCCGCTCTCTCTTGAGCCATGCCTCTTCCAAGCGGTGCCTTTCGGGGACCGCCCTCCCTCCTGCTGCCTTGTGCGACGTCAAACATCTGAAAAGGACCTTGAAATGGATCTCTCCTTCTCCAACGAAAACACCCGCTATGCCTTTGGCCGTTTCGACCGTGTCACCGTGGACGGCATGGCTTTCCGTCTCCACATGGAAATGGAGGTTGGGGTGGTCATGACCCAGGATGACGACACGGGCTTCTCCAAGCAGTTCTCGCATCAAGACCTTTCCCGTTTGGGAAGCCTGGGCCGGATCCGCGTCGAGCGGAACTATTTCAATCCGGCCGCTGCGCGCAAACGGCAACTGGCGCATGGCGTATCGCTTTCGGCGCTCTCCGAGCGGCCGCTGCGCCGGTTCGTTTGCAAGGATGCTTATTGCCAGGCGGCAATCGACATGCACCGCGAGAAGCTGATGAACTTCACCGACGCATCCATTAAGGCATCCACGGATATGTTGGTGGGGCGTGCGGCACAGCTGGCATCCAAGCATGCTCCTTCTGGTGCCATGCATATTCTGCCCTCGGAGAACATGGGGGAAGCGCCGAGCCCTCGGACGCTTCGCAGGTGGCTTGCAGAACGCAACGATTTGAACCTGGTCGGCCATCTGGACAATATGGATCGGCGCGGATGGCGGGGAACCCGTCTCGATCCCGAAGTTGCCTGCATCATGCACAGGGAAGTTCAGGGGTATCTCTCCCGCGACAAGCCGACGATCCAGCACATCTACGAAAATGTTCAATTGGCCATTCGCGAACGCAACGAACAACACCCCGAAGAAGATCAACTCAGCGTACCGAGCCGTGAAACCGTTCGTCGGGCGATCCGTGCTTTGGACCCTTTCCGCGTCGAAGTCGCCCGTAATGGCGAGGCGGCAGCCCGCAAAAGGTTCAGGCCTGTTCTGAATGGTCTTGGCGTGACCCGCCCTCTGGAACGCGTCGAGATCGACGAATGGACGGTGGACGCCTCGACCTTGCTCGAGAGCACCAACATCTATGGCATGCTTACCGATGACGAGAAGCGGCAACTCGGCCTCTATATCAAAGGTGACGAGAAGGACCCGAATTACAAGGCGAAAGTCAAGCGCCGGGATCGCTGGACCCTGACCGCCGCGATCTGCTGTGCCACGCGCTGCATTGTCGGCATGGTCCTGAGCCGGTCCGCGAACTCCGAGGCGGCCGTCCAACTCTTGCAAATGATCACGACCAACAAGGGGGCATGGGCGGATGCGGTCGGGGCCCTGACGCCCTGGGACATGCACGGCACGCCTGAGCTGATCGTCTTCGATGGTGGTTCTGCCTTCATTCGATGCGCTTCCGCATGACGGCTGAAGATCTCGGCGTGATGTGGGAAATGGCGATGAACGATGTGCCGGAAAACCGCGGCACGCTCGAGCGTTCCTTGGGCAGCTACGCGAGCGATTTCGCGCCGCGTCTGTCAGGACACACGTTTTCCAGCATCATGGAAAAGGGTGATGCGGATCCCGAGAAGCGCGCCGCACTCACCCTTGACGATTTCACCTTCGCGCTCCTGCGTTGGGTGATCGACATCTACCACAACACGCCCCATCACGGGCTGGGCGGGGAAACCCCTGTGAAGGCATGGCGTCGCCTGTCGAAGCTTCACGGCGTGACGCCGCCGCCGGATGCGGAGATGATGCGCCTGTGCTTCGGTCACCAGCGCGAATATCGCCTCGATAAGACCGGAATCACCATTCTGGGTGTGCGGTACCAGTCCGAAGCTTCCCAGGAGCATTTCCGTCGCGAAAATCCGGAAAACGTTTCGGTGCGCTGGCACCCCAAGGACATCGGCGCCATCTCGGTCAAACGGGGCAAGACCTGGTACGAGGTGCCTTCGCTTGACCCGTCGCTGCGGGGCGTAGCAGCCCAGACCTGGCTGACGGCTGTGCGTCATGTCCGTGACGCGAACCCGAAGTCGAACCGCCTCGACAACGTCGCCGTCCGTGACGCCATCAGGGCGATCCAAGCGCGCAACGAAGCGGCGATGGCTGCAGCCGGTCTCAACCTCGAGGACTGGTCCGAGGAACACTGTGCGAAGGAAGAAAAGAAGCTTCTGGCTGGTATCGAGTTCGTTGAGCGCAAGGAATTGCGCCAGGCAAAAGACGGGCTCGGCATGGAGATCCCCGCATCCTCCGAGCTGAGCGTGGCGGCTGAGAAACCCAGCGCGCGGGTAACGCCCAGCAAACCCACGAAGCGGGCGACCCAAGGGCGCCGCGCGACGCCCGCAACTTCCCAATCCAACATGACCATCGAGGAAAACTGATTATGGCACCGGCTGATACCGCAAAATTCGCCCTGGAACGTGTCCGCAGCCTTCACATCGGCTCCGCGCGTGATGCCGAGGCCGCCATGCACACGACGCGCCTTCTTGCCACGGACGAACAGGGGCAGCTGACCCCTGTCGCCAAGCGCTTCACCCGCACCGGAGAGACACGTGGGGTCATGCTGATCGGGGGGCCCGGAAGCGGCAAGTCCCACCTGTTGGAGCGTACTCTGTCTAGGATCCAGGTGTTGCAGGAGGGCGAATACGGGCGGCCGCGCTATCTCGGATGTCCGGTGCCGAGCCCCGCGACATTCAAGAGCATGACGCTCGCCCTGCTGGAGGAGAGCGGCTATCCCGATGCGAACCCACGCAAGGAAGCCTGGTCGCTCTGGCAGGACTTGCGTCATCGCTTGCAGCTTCTGGGGATCTCGGTGCTCTGGATCGACGAGGCGCAGGACCTCTTCTGCGCGGACCGCAAGTTGATCCTTCGGGCGCTGAAATCCCTGATGCAGGGCGACGATGCCGTCATCGTGGTCTTGTCTGGCACGGAAGACCTTGCCAAGGTTATTCGCACGGATCCGCAGGTGCAGCGGAGGTTCACCGCGATGGTGCTCCCCGATCTCGTCGAGCAGGTAGACGGCGACAGCTTCCGCGATGTCATCACGCAATACTGCCAGCGTGTCGGGCTTGGGGCGCCGATCGAAGCGGACCTTATCGGGCACATCTTCCATGGGGCACGCTATCGGTTCGGACGTGCCCTCGAACTGCTTCTCCATGCCATGGAAATCGCCATCGAGCGCGGCGACGACGACCTGGATATCGGGCATTTCGCGGCTGCCTACGCGATGAACGAGGCCTGCACAGCTGCCGATAATGTCTTCTATGCCGAGTATTACTGGCTCTTGAAACCCGATGAGGTCGAGGAGGATGTGGATCCTCGTCGGAAAAAACAGTGAGGGCGGTTTCATGAGCATGCTTTTCCCTATGCTGCCCTTCGCCGATGATGAGACCCCTCTGTCCTGGGCGGCCCGGCAGGCTGCCCTTCACACCCGTGGCGGCGTTCTATCGTTCCTGACGGATCTCGGCATTCCCCTCATTGAACTCGCACGGGGCGACGAGCAGGCGGTTCTGCGGCTCTGCGACAGGGCAGGGCACGACCCCGCAAAGGTGCTGCGCAACACGATCGGCGCAGTTGGTGGGCGGCGCTACCGGCTGCGGGGGCTGGAGTTCTCGGCTGAGTTCACGACAGGTCCTGTGACAAGGATCTGTCCTGCCTGCTTGGGCGAAGATATGACTGGCACGCGTTTGCCCGCTGTCGCAATGCGTCATCGCCTCTTTTGGCGCCTGGCTCCGGTGCGGACCTGTCCGATCCACGGTTTCGCGCTCCGGGATCTGCGGTCGGGGAAATGGGATGACATCGCGCATGAGCTCCAGGCCATGCGGAGCTTGATCGTTGCCGCGCAGCAGGTGCCGCCTGTTGTCCGTGTGGTCTCGCCGCTGCAGGCCTACGCGGTGGCGCGCCTGGAGGATTGCCCCGGGCCGGCATGGCTGGACGGTCAGGACATCGACCAGGCGGTGCGTGCCACCGAGATGCTGGGCGCCCTCGAGGCCTATGGCCCGAAGCTGAAAGCCTCGGACATGAGTGAGGATATGTGGGATGCGGCCGGGCGCGCGGGCTGGCCAATCGTGTCAGAGGGTGGTGCGGCGATCCGTGGGTATCTCATGGCGCGCGTTACAACATCCGGAGAGAAGAATGCTACACCGCGCGCGGCCTTTGGCATGCTTCATGCCTGGCTCTCCGGTAGCCGGCTTTCCAAGAACCCGGGGCCAATTCGCGATATGCTCCGAGATGTGATCCTGGAGACCACCCCGCTCAGCAAGGGACACATGCTCTTGGGCAAGCCCGTTACGGATCCACACCTCTGCAGTGTGGCGTCAATCGCAAAGTCTGAAGGTCTCGACGGCAGAACGCTGCGCAACGTCCTGCAGGTCGCAGGGCTGCTGAGGCCGGAAGGGGCGGAGCAGCAAAGCAACCCGATCGTGGTCGACTACACCGCAGCGCGCGATCTGATCGACGTTGTGAAGCATGCTGTCCCGGTGACCCGTCTGCCGAGCATGCTCGGAGCCTCCCGCCCGCTGATCGCTCTTCTCATTGAGATTGGACAATTGCAGCGTGTGCAGGATCACCGTGCCCTGGCAAGCAAGATCGGCAAGGCCGTGGATGGCCGTGGCGTGAAGCCGATCCTTCGGTTTCTGGAGACGCGCTTTCAGGCAGTCGACGAGGCGCCCGAGGGCTTTGTCCACCTCTCCAAATCGGCCGAGAAATCCCGCGCTCGAGTGAAGGTCATCCTCGAACCGATGTTCCTCGGCCATCTGAAGCGGGTCT
Organism: Stagnihabitans tardus; assembly: GCF_009925085.1. GTDB lineage: Bacteria > Pseudomonadota > Alphaproteobacteria > Rhodobacterales > Rhodobacteraceae > Stagnihabitans > Stagnihabitans tardus. Next base: position 44,702 of record NZ_JAABNR010000024.1, read on the forward strand.
ACCGGGTGACCGGCGCACACGGGTTTGCCGCGGTGGTCGTCGATCCGGAGGAGATCAAGGCTCTCCTCGAAACCCTTCCTGTCGGCCTCTCCGAGGACTCGTATTTCCTGATGGACTGAGCCAGAGAACCTGACATTTCCCATGAAACTTTGTCGTGCCGCCTTCGGGTGGCATTTTTTTTACGGGCTTTCGATGGTCATTTTCTCTGGGTGAAATGGCCATCTCGTGGCCCCAAGGCGTGTTTCGGTGATTCCGGTCTATATATTTCAATGGCTTGTGGTGCGAGGAGAGCGGCCAGTGGACAATAACTTGTGGGCCCGACATTTTCGGACCCACGATAAAATGTCCATTTGTCGGATGATTTGACCATTCCGGCACAGGATGAATGACCACCGGCTGCGATGCGGTCGGTGGTCATCTTATATATCAATGGCTTGGGGGCTGGTGGACTTGCGGACTTTCGTCCTGCTGCCCAGGCTCCCGGCTTCGGCAACGGGGCGGTCTCACTCAAACCGGATTTGCGCAGGCCCCGTCGCCCCCGGCTTTGCGCGATCGCCTGACCCACCGCTGCCCCTCGGCATCGGGCTCGAACCGATGGCGCCACGATGGTTCGACATGGAGACCGGCAATGACGTCTTCCGCTTCAAGGCGAGCTCCACCGTCGCGACCCGCAAAAGCAGGGAGGCAACCCAGCCATTGACCCAAGCCTGAACTCCGGACCATAGCCCTCGCCTGGGTCACGTCCCGATGGAAAACCTGGGTCAGTTCTGCGCAAAATTTCACAACCAATCCCGTCACCGCAAAGGGCGAGACCTGGCAGCGGCGTTTCGAGGAGCGCATCTTCCGCTCGCGCCTTGCGGCGACGGCGCGGAGATCACGGGGAGCTTCTCCCTTCACCTTCCGTCTCGGCCCGACGGTCGAGGCAGGTGAGTTGCCCTATCCGGCGGCGTCCGGAAATCAGGGACCACTGCCTTTGCCGGGCTGGCTGGTGCCAGTGCTGGTGCCAGTGTCGATCGCGCGCGCGCAGGTGATCGACGACCTCCTCCGCTTCGGCGTGAGGATCCTGACCCCTGCGACCAGGGGCCTCCTGGTGCATTATCGGGGCTGGCTTGCCGAAGTCGGGTCAGAGAGCAGGGCCGAGGCTGAGATATCCAGCTAACGTGACGCATGGCGCGAGATCGGACTGCGTGCGGCGAGCCGCAAGTCGACTTCAGAAAGCCGCCCTGCGCGGCGATCCGATTTCGGTCGACACTCCCGGCCCAAAGCTGCCGGTCGCGGTTCGCACCGACGCCATTTGATTTTTTCCGATAGCGGTCATTCCGCGGGGAAGACCTGGGACTATGGGCCGGGGCTTGTTCTCCGCTGGCTCCAACCGATGAGCGCCGCGCCGACGAGGGCCATTGCCCCTGCGGCGGCGAAGCCCGGGCCGTAGCTCTGATCGCTGGAGAAGGCCCGGAAAACTCCGGCCGAGATCAGCGAGGCCGTCACCGAGACCACGTCCAGAAGCGAGGTGGACAGGCCGACCTGGCCCTTGATCGTGTCCTGCATGACGCTGATCGTCAGGCTCACCAGCGCCGCCGTCGCCACCGCATTGGGGATCTGCAGCCACAGGACCTGGGCCGGGGTGCGGGCGAAGACCATGGCCACCAGGTAGGCCGCGTAAAGGGCGCCGTTCAGCACCAGGACGCGCTCTT
>NZ_JAABNR010000025.1 GCF_009925085.1 Stagnihabitans tardus
CTGACACCTTGATCATCGGTCCATCAGGTCTCCCCAACTTCCCTACAAGGCCGATATGCTAGCTTTCAGACGCCGATGCGCCCAAACCGCCCGCATATCCCTTCGTTCATTACAGTTTCAAAGAGCAAGAGGACAAAACATGTCCGAGGCGCCAGTCTCCCAGCGTTCCCCGAACCGCCTTATCTTCAGTTTTCGCTTCGCTTCCGCTCAGCTCCCGTCCCGCTTCCAACACCGTCTGGCGTCGTCTTCGTTTCGGTGAGGCGGTATTTACGGAGACAGATCAGAACCCGCAAGAGGAAAAATCAGACCACGTGACGATTTTCTGACGCCTTTCGCAAAATTTCCAAGCCTGCTTGAAAATTTTCCTTGCGAAAAATCCTGGGCCGCCCTCTCCTGTTGCCTTCGCAAGGACAGCGAGGGGCCGAGTTCTCCACAGAAACCGGCCCCCATGTGGATAACTCAAGCGAATCCAGCACCTTGATGGGTCACGCGACCGGCCGAAACCGTCAGGGCGATTCCCATCTGGCCGATCTGGGCGAAGGGTGTCGCCTCGATATCGCCGTCCAGAAGCACCAGGTCGCCCGCCATCCCGATCCGCAGCATGCCCGTCACATCGTCGAGCTTCGCCGCCCAGGCGCCGCCCGCCGTATAGCCATGCAGGACCTCCATCAGGGTGAACCTTTCATCCACACCGCCTTCATAGACAGCCCGGGTCATCGCCGCCTGGATGCCCCGCAGGATCGAGATATCGGTGACCGGCCAATCGCTGGCCAGGGCCACCGGGGCGCCGGCCTCTTTCAGCGTCCGCCACAGATAGGCGTCGTCCCAGCGGTCGCGGCCGATGATCTCTTCCATGGTCGGGGAGAAGGGGAAGTCCATCGCCCCCGGAGGATGCGGCGGCTGCACGGAGGCCGTGATCCCCAAAGCCCCGAGCCGCGGGATATCGGCCTTGTCGATCAGCTCGATATGTTCGATCCGGTGGCGGCTGTCACGCCGCCCGTTGCGGACCATGGCCGCCTCGTAGCCGTCGATCGTCTGGCGCACGGCGCCATCGCCGATGGCATGGACCGCGATCTGCAATCCCCGCCGGTCGATCTCGGCGCAGACATCGCGGAACTGCTCCAGCTCGAACAAGGGCACCGAGCGCGCCTGCGTGCCGGGATAGTTCCGCAGCATATAGGCGGTGCGGCTGTCGACCACGCCATCCATGAACATCTTGACGAAGCCAGAGCGCAGCCAGTCGCCCCGGTAAAGCCGGTCCATCTCGGAGGCCCGCTCCAACTCGGACAGCGCCATCGTGGGCTTCATATGGAAGGGCACCACGACCCGCGCGGTCAGATCCCCCGCGGCTTCGATCTCGGCCAGGACCTGCAAGGTATAGAGGTTGCCATCCATGTTGACCATGGAGGTCACCCCATGCGCCGCGCAATGCGCAAGCCCGCGCTTGAAATGCACCGCATCCGCCGCCCGCTCAGCCGCCCCCGCCCCCTCGGGCTCCATCCCCGTGGCGATGCCCACGTTCATCCGCTTGTAGCCCGCCGCCTCGATCACCGGACCAAAGGCCTCGAACTCGCGCAGCTCACCCGTCGCAAGCCCGTCCTCCATCACCACCTCATGCCCCTCGGGCATCACGGCGCCATGCAAGAGGCCACAGAGCTCCAGGCAGGCGGTGTTCGCCCAGACCGTGTGATGATCCGGCGAGGTCATGGCAAAGGGCCGCGCGATGATCGCATCCAGAAGCTCGCGCGGCTTGCCGGCCCCGAGGCAGCCATAGCCCGCGCCCTGCGCCATCAGGACAGGGTCCGAACGCCCCTCGGCATAGGCCCGCACCCGTGCCGCCACCGCGTCAAAGCCGCAAACGCCGCCCAGTTGCAGCTGATCGAGCTCTGACCCGCCAAGCCCCAGGTGCAGATGGCTCTCGACAAAGCCCGGCAAGAGCGTCCGCCCCCCGGCCTGCACCACCCGCGTCCCCTTCCCCCGCAGCGTCAGCACGGCCGCATCCGACCCCACCGCGACGATCTTGCCGCCCGCCACCGCCACGGCCTCGGCCCGAGGACGCCCGGCATCCATCGTGATAACCCGCGCGCCACAAACGATCAGATCCGCTTCCATCTCTCTCACCCTCTCCGAGAACTCCCGCCCTCGTCTTTCAATTTGGCTCAAATATCCCGGGGGTCCGGGGGCAGCGCCCCCGGCGCTCTCCGTCAGCGCTCCGCCATGACGCAAAGCATCTCGAACATCAGGTTCACCGCCAGCCAGGCCGTGTTCCCCGTCTGGTCGAAGGGAGGCGAAACCTCCACCAGGTCCGCCCCCACGACATTGGCCCCGCGCAAAGCCCGCGCGACCTGAAGCGCCTGCCAGGAATTCGGCCCGCCCACTTCCGGAGTCCCCGTCCCCGGCGCGAAGGTCGGATCGACGAAGTCGATGTCATAGGTGACATAGGTCTCCCCACCCCCGATGATCTCGCGCACCTCCGCCATGACGTCATCGACGCCGCGCTTGTGGAACTCCTCGATCCCGATGATGCGAATGCCCTGTTCCGCCGCGTAATCCCAATCGTCGCGCCCGTAAGCCGTGCCGCGTATCCCCACCAGCACATAGCGCGCGGGATCAATCAGCCCCTCCTCCATCGCACGCCGGAAGGGCGTGCCATGGGTATACTTCCCCGTCCCGAAATAGCAGTCGTTCAGGTCGGTATGGCTGTCGAACTGCACCAGCCCCAGTTTCCGCCCCTTGGCGAGCCCCCGCAGGATCGGCAGCGTGCAGAGGTGATCCCCGCCCCCGGTCAGGGGCCTGACCCCCGCCACACGCAGCCGGTCGTAAAACGCCTCCATCCGCGCGAGGCTGTCCATCAGGTCCGCCGGGTTCGGGCTCACATCCCCCAAATCCGCGCAATTCTGCAATTCAAACGGAGCCACCCAGGTCACCCCATTCTTCGCCCGGATCATGGTCGACAGGTCGCGCAGCTGGCGCGGCCCATGCCTCGGCCCCGGACGGTTCGTCGTGCCGCCATCCCAAGGCGCCCCCACCAGGCCGATCGTCACATCCTTGAAGCGCGGATGGTCGAAATCCACGTAAGGCAGCCGCATGAAGGTCGGGACCCCTGCGAATCGCGGCAAGTCCAGCCCGGACACCGGTTGAAAGAACGGATCACCCGCCATCATCGTCTCCTCATTCCACCGCAAGGCGAACGCCCGCGTATCGAAGCCAGTCAACACCCCCAGAGCCGCCCCCACAAGCCCATCCGCGACACCCAAAGGGCGGGAAATGGCCGCCTCCCCCTTGACCAAGCCCCCCCTTTCCGTCCTTATCGGCCCAACCTCTTCGGGACCTGACACATGTTCACCAAGACCGAGCCGATGACTTCGCCCAATGCCCCCGCCCGCCCCGGCGCCAATTCCAAATCGGTGCTTGCCGCCGACCTGCGCATCGTCGGAGAGATCACCTCCTCCGGCCAGGTCGAGGTCATGGGCGAGGTCGAGGGCAATCTCGTCGCCAAGGGCCTGGTGATCGGGGCCGAGGGCCGGGTCTCCGGCACGGTCAATTCCGACATCGTCGAGGTCAAGGGCGTGCTGAACGGGTCCGTGAAATCGCAAAGCTTCGCGCTGCGCTCGACCGCCGAGGTCCAGGCCGATGTGACCTATTCCACCCTGACCATCGAAAGCGGCGCCCAGATCGAGGGCAAGTTTGCCCTGAACAAATAATGATCGGGGTCAGCCACCACGGCGCCATCACGCGGATCACGCTGCAAAACGGCGCCAAGCTGAACCCGCTCTCGTCGCAGATGCTCCAGGCCTTGACCGACGCGGTCGAGGCCTTTGCTTCCTCTGACGCCCGCGTCCTGGTGATCGCGGCGGAAGGAAAGGCCTTCTGCGCCGGCCACGACCTGCGCGAGATCCAGGGCTTCCGTGCCGACCCCGACGGCGGCGCCGCCCGGATGACCGCGCTCTTCACCCAATGCTCGCGCCTGATGCACCGCATCGCGACCCTGCCCAAGCCCGTCATCGCCGAGGTCCAGGGCATTGCCACCGCCGCAGGCTGCCAGCTTGCCGCCTCCTGCGATTTCGTGGTCGCCGCCGACCACGCGCGCTTTGGCGTGAACGGCATCAACATCGGCCTTTTCTGCTCGACCCCCATCGTGGCGCTCTCGCGCAAAATCCCCCCCTCCGCCGCCTATGAGCTGGCCGCAACCGGCGATTTCCTCGACGCCGCCCGCGCGCAAAGCTTGGGCCTCGTGACCCGCGTGACGGTGCCTGAGGACCTGACGGCCGCGACCATGGCCTTGGCCGAGAAGCTGGCGACCAAGCTCCCCAGCGCCCTGGCCATCGGCAAGAGGGTCTTCGCCGCGCAAGCGGGCCTGGCGCTGGACCAGGCCTATGCGGCAGCCACGCCCCTGATGGTGGAAAACCTGATGAACGCCGACACCGACGAGGGCCTGCAAGCCTTCATCGAGAAGCGCCAGCCCCGCTGGTAAAGACCCGGGGTATACCCCGGGGCCCTAGCCCTCGACCCGCACCCGCGTCACGACGACGGCCAGCACCAGGGCCGCCAGCGCAAAGCCCAGAAGTGCGGCATAGACCGCCCCCGTTCCGAACCCGTCCAACAGCACGGCCCCCAGCGAAGGCGCCGCCGCCGAGGCCAGGATGGGCGAGACCGCCGAAGCGCCCGAGACCGCGCCAAAGCCCCTGCGGCCGAGCACCTCGGCGATCAGCATGGGCCGCATGATCGACATGAGCCCCACGCCCGCGCCCTGCACCGCCACGACGACGAAGACCAGCATCGGCGCCGCGCCCGCCAGGATCAGCAAGCCCCCCGCCAAAGCCACGGCCAGGACCGAGACCCTTGTGGCCGCGCGATTGGTCACCCGGCCTCCGCCCACCATCAGCACCAGCCGGCCCACCAATTGCGCAGGCCCAAGGCAGGCGGCGGCAAAGGCCGCGGCCTCGCGGCTGACGCCCCGCTCCTCGAACAGCGGCAGGATATAGGTCAGCAATATCCCGTGATCGAGCCAGATCAGCGCGAAGATCCCCGCGATGCCCCAGAACTCCCAGCGGGCCAGCGCCGCGCGGAGCGCGCCCTGGGCCGCCTCGTGACGCGGGCTTTCCCCGCGCCCGAGCCGCTTCATGGCGTAAAGGTTCAAGGGCACGGTGATGACCAGGGTCATCAGGGCAAAGACCGGATAGGCGCCCTGCCCGCCCAAGGCCCCCGCCAGGTAATGGCCCAGCGGAAAGGTCATGGTCCCTGAAAGGCCGGCAACCAGGGTGATCCGCGTGATCCCCTCGCGGGCGTTCGGCCCCAGGTGGCGGGCCAGCATGGCGAAGGTGCTTTCATACAGGCAGCCCGCCTGGGCCACCCCCATCAGCGCCCAGACCGCCCACCACTGCCAGGGCTCGCGCACGAAACCCAGGGCGCCGACACAGGCCACCGCCAGAACCGGCGTCCAGATCATCAGCCCCGCGCCAAGGCCCCGGTCGACCAGGCGGCCCGTAAACGGCGTCAGCGCCGCCATGACCAGCGACCCCAGGGTCGGCCCGAAGGCGAGCGTCGCCTTGCTCCACCCGGTTTCCGCCAGCAGATCCGGCAACATCGCCGGATAGGCATAGAAGACCCCCGCGTAGATCACCAAAAGCCCAAGCGCCAGCGCCCAGACCGCATGGCGCTGATCCCTGGTCACAGCCCGTAAAGCCCGGAGAACTTGGCTTCCAGGTAGTCCAGAAGCGGCCCCTCGGAGGGCGCGAAACCGCAGGCATGTGCGATGGTCTCCGACGGCGTCCGCAGACCGCCATGGCGCTGCAAGCGCTCCTTCAGCCAGCCCACCGCGCCCGAGGTATCGCCCTTGGCCAGGGCCTCCTCGACCCCCGGCAGATCGCGCCGCAAGGCCTGCCACAGACAACCCGCATAGACATTGCCCAAAGTATAGGTCGGGAAATAGCCAAAGAGCCCGACCGACCAATGCACATCCTGCAAAACCCCGTTCGAGGGCTTGTCCACCTTGACCCCGAAATCCGCCGCAAACCGCGCGTTCCAGGCCTCTTCCAGGTCGCCCACTGCAAGGTCACCCCGGATCAACGCGCGTTCAAGGTCGAAGCGCATCATGATATGCAGGTTGTAATGCACCTCGTCGGCCTCGGTCCGAATGAAGCCCGCCTGCACCCGGTTCACCGCCCGCAGGAACTCTTGCGCAGAGGACACGCCCAGGGCGCCGAACCGCGCCTCCATCCGCCCGTAAAGCCAAAGGGCCATCGCCCCGCGCCCGATCTGGTTCTCGTAGATCCGGCTCTGGCTCTCATGCACCCCCATGGACACGCCACGCCCCGCCGGAGTCATCTTGAGCCCACGGTCGATGTTCAGCTCGTAAGAGCTGTGGCCCACCTCGTGGATCGTCGAGTAAAGACAGTTGAACGGATCGCTCTCCACCACCCGCGTCGTGATCCGGCTGTCATCGCCCGAACCCGAGCTGAAGGGATGCACCGCCAGGTCGATCCGCCCGCGCGTGAAGTCATAGCCGTAAGCCTCTGCCACCTCGCGCGCCAAGGCCAATTGCCCCTCGGCCGGGAAATGGCCGCTGACCCGGGGCGCGGCCTTGCCGATCACCTTCTCGCGCAGGGCCACCAGCCTTGGCCGCATCCGGTCGAACATCGCGCCGATGGTGGCCGCCGTGGCGCCGGGCTCGTAATCATCCATCAAGGCATCATAGAGATCGCCGCCCTCGGCCAGACACGCCGCCTCCTGGCGCCGCAGGCCCACGACCTTCTCCAGCGTCGGCAGAAAGGCCGCCACGTCCTCCTTCGCCCGCGCCTCGGCCCAGACGCCTTGCGCGACCGAGGTCACCCGCGCCAGCTCCTGCGCCAGGGCCCCCGGGATCTTGACCGCCCGCGCATGAGACCGCGCGATCAGCCGCAATTGCGCTTCGCCTGCGGCATCGGGCGCCACGGCGGCCCCCAGCCACTCCGCGATGCGCGGATCGGTGCGGCGGGCATGCAGGATGCCCTCCATCGCCCCCATCTCCTCGCCGCGCTGCTCGGCGGCGCCCCGCGGCATCATCGTCTCCTGGTCCCAGCCCAGGCGCTCGGCCACGGCGGCAATCGCCTGGGTCTCGCGCTCGAAAGCCATCAAATCGGTGAAAGCGTGGTTGTTCATGCCGTTCCCTTCCGGATCGAGCCCTGGATGGGCGCCGCCGCCAAATGTCGTGCCCGCATCACCAGGACCCAGAGGAGGATCGCCCCCACCTGGTGGCTGATCGCAGGATGGATCGCCGCCGCCGCCAGCACCGTGACGATGCCCAGGACGACTTGCAGGACCAGCGCCGCCAGCACCCAATGGAAGGCGCGGCGCGTGCTGGCATGGGGCGAGGCGCGCCCCTTGACCCAGGCATAGATCCCATAGGCCAGGATCACATAGGCCATCATCCGGTGGACGAATTGCACCAGGGCCGGGTTCTGCAAGAGGGCGCCGTCAAGGGCCTCGGGCGGCAGGAAGGCGCCGTTCATGTCCGGCCAGGTCGGGTAATACTGGCCCGCGTCGATGCCCGCGACCAGGGCGCCCAGGATGGCCTGGAGGAACAGGAAATGCATCAGCCCCGTGGCCTTGACGGCCAGCTTCTTCTCCCCCGCCCGGCGCGCGACCATCAGTTCGGTCTCGCTGCGGCCGAGCTGAAAGACCCAGGAGGCGATGAAACCGAAGATCACGAAGGCCCCGCCCAGATGCGCCGCCAGCCAGACATTGGCGACCGAGATCATGCCCTCCTTCAGGCCGGAATGGACCATGAGCCAGCCGATCAGGCCCTGAAGCCCGATCAAGGCGCCCAGAAGCCAGAAGCGCTGCGACCAGCCCGGCGGGATCTTGCGCGCCAGCGCCAGGCCCGCGAAGCCCACGGCCCAGACCAGGCCGATGACCCGTCCCAGAAGCCTGTGGCCCCATTCCCACCAATAGATGCCCTTGAACTGCTCCATGGTCATGTTCGGGTTCAGGTTCTTGCCCTGCGAGGAGTCCTGATACTTGGCGAATTCCTGCGCCCAGTCGGCCTCGGACAGGGGCGGCAGGGTGCCCATGACCAGGTTCCATTCGGTGATGGAGAGGCCGCTTTCGGTCAGCCGCGTCAGGCCGCCCACCGGGATCATCACGGCGACGAGCAGGAAGATGACGATGAGCCAGGCGCGCACCGCCCCCCGCCCCGCCTTGGGCCCCGAGATCATGCCCGCCTTGGGGCCCTCGACCTTTTGGCCGACCTCTTCGAAAATGCTGCGCTTGGCTGCCATGGATCACCCCTCGTGCTGGGGCCAGACCCTAGTCCGCCGCCCGGGGGGCTTCAAGGGGAGGAGGATCACGGAGGGGTCATGAGACGCGGCCCCGACACCTAGACCGGGCGGGAGAGGGCTCGGATTTTCTGCGAAAATCCTCGCCCCGCGCGGCGGCCCCGGCGCTTAGGCCTCAGGGCGCGACGCGGACCGGGCAGAGGCGGGCGGAAAAGCCGCGCATCCCTTTGTCGTCCTGCTCATAATCCATGAAGACCAGCATCCCGACCCCGGGCCGCAGCGCCTCGACCCGGACCTGCCGATCGGTCACGGCACCCATGTCGGCGGCAAGGCCCCCCGGACCCGCGCCCAGATCGGTCGAGAGCTCGGCAAAGGGGGCGGAGACCTGCAACAGGCGCCGCTCCCCGGGCTTCAGGACCAGGGCTTCCGAAGCGGCCTCGCCCGGGGGAGGTGCCGTTTGCGCCGCGCCTGCGGGGCCGAAGTCGCAATCCCCCCAGGCCCAGGCCCCCGGCTGCTCCATGACCGGCGCGAGGCTCCCGCTGCCCAGAAGGCAGGCATGGACCTGCCCCGCGCCGTCCCAAAAGCGCAACTCGGCCTTGGGGCCGCCTTCCCTCGCCCGCTCGCTGAAGACGAGGGCATGGCGCGGGTCCTGGAGGCCCTCGAAAAAGGCGAGGCCCTCGCCCAGGACCTCGACCCGGTCGAAGTCTACGGGTGTCGTGACCATGGCCGGGAAGCCCGTGGGCACCAGGCCCGGCAAGGGACCGTTCACCGCGCAGGGCGGCGGTTCGGCGAGGACCGGGGCGGCCAGGAGGCAAAGCGCCCCCAGCGCGGCGCCCCGCCTCAGCAGCGCAGGGGTCTTGCCAGGCAAAGTCCTTGCCAATTTCTTAACGGAAAACAGGGTATGAAATGAATTCAACGCATTACCTCCCCTTGCACGCGTGCAAGGCCGCTATTTCCCCGGGTTCTTGATCCGGTAGGCGATCTGGCGGAGCATGCCGTGAAAGGTCTGAACCTCGGCCCTTGTGAGCCCCAGCCGGGACCACATGTTCCGCAGGGAGGTCTTCATCTTCGGCGCCTTGTGGGCCGGAAAGAAGAAGCCCGCGGCCTCGAGGTCTTCCTCGTAATGGGCGGCCAGGGCCGCGATCTCCCCGGCATCGGCGAGATCGGCGCCGGCCATCTCCATGACGACCGGAGCCACCTGAACCGTCTGCCGCCGCCATTCATAGGCCAGGAGAAGCACGCATTGGGCGAGGTTCAGGCTGAAGAACTCCGGGTTGACCGGGACCGTGACGATGGCATTGGCCCGCACGATATCCTCGTTCTCCAGCCCCGCCCGCTCGGGTCCGAACAGAAACCCCACCCGCTTGCCCTGGGCGGCCATCTCGCGGGCCAGCTCCATGGCTCGTTCAGGCGTATAGACCGGCTTGGTCAGCTCCCGCCCCCGCGCCGTCGTGGCCATCACGAAATCGCAGTCCTTCAAGGCCCCGTCGAGGTCCGCAAAGACCCCCGCCTGGTCCAGCACCCGCCCCGCACCGGAGGCCAGCGCCACCGCCCGCTCATTGGGCCAGCCGTCCCGAGGGCCGACGACCCGCATCCGCTCCAGCCCGAAGTTCAGCATGGCCCGGGCGGCTGCCCCGATATTCTCCCCCATCTGGGGCCTGACGAGCACGAAAACCGGGGGGATCATGGCGCCTCCATTCTGCCCTGCCCCCTTACAGAAACCCGTCCCCCTAGGCAACCGCCCGCCCTTGGGCTAAACCGCCCCAAAGCGAGGTATCCAGATGTCCGAAGATCGCCCCCAGATCAACCTGATCACCCCCCCGGTGATCGACCTGATCACCTTCCCCGACCAACTGGCCTCGGTCATGGACGCGGTCGAGATCGCCTGCCTGCGCCTCTCGCTGGCCACGAAGGACCCCGATGACCTCGGCCGCGCGGCGGATGCCTGCCGCCTCATCGCCCATGCCCGCGACGTGGCCATCGTGATCGAGAACCACGTGGCCTTCGTCGAGCGCCATGGCCTCGACGGGCTCCACCTCACGGACGGCGGCCGCCATATCCGCACCCTGCGCAAAGACCTCGGCCCCGACGCCATCCTCGGCGCCTGGTGCGGGGTCACCCGCCACGACGGCATGAACGCCGCCGAGGCCGGGGCGGACTATGTCTCCTTCGGCCCCGTCGGCCCCTCGCCGCTCGGAACCGGAGACCTCGCCCCCCATGACCTCTTCCAGTGGTGGTCCGAGATGATCGAGGTCCCGGTCGTCGCCGAAGGCGCCCTGACCCGCGAGCTCGTGGCCTCCCTCGCCCCGGTCACCGATTTCTTCGCCCCCGGGCCGGAGATCTGGACCTCCGAGGACCCCGCCAAGGCCTTGAAGGCGCTGCTGGCGCCGATCCTTTAGGGCCTGGAATCAAGCGCCTGGCCCCTGCCAGGTCGGAGGTTGCCCCCCCTGACCCGCGACAGCAACGCCTTCGCCCCGCCTGCGGAAACCAAGTGCCTCGGCTGGGCGCGCGATCGCCAATCCCGGCCAGGTGGTGAAGGGCGGTGACCTGCGCCTTCATCCGAGGTATGCGAGCTTGAGGCATGAAGTGCTGCGCGATCCGATGCAGGCCTTCAGGGCAAATCCTTAACGCCAAAGGGAGGTCTTCAAGATGGTCTGGGGCATCGTGTTGCCGACTGGATTTGGCAAGCACTTTCCAAGAAGCGACTTCGTCGGTTGGAAAGAGCACCTGAGCCGTCGGTTGAAGGACCTGGCCCCAGAGGTGAAAGCCATGATGGATGGGTCCGTGGCGGATTACTGCTACCGGGTGTCCGAGGCGTTCACCCGCGAGGTCAGGAACCCTGCCAGGAGTCAGTCTCCTGTCCGCATGCCTGACATTGATGAGCTGCCGCAGGAAATTCGGCTGGAAGGCGCCCATACGGACTTGGCGGCGTTCTTCATGACACGCGATCGCATGTTGGCCGTCGACGAGCAACTTAGGACCATCATCGAAGCCTTGGAACCGGGGGGGCATGTCTTCTGGCCGCTCCGGCTTACGACATCCAAAGGCGCGGACCTTCCGAAGCGCTACTTCGGATTGATCATTGGCCGCTTCTTGGACAGTTTTGATCTCGAAGCAACTCCGCCCGAGTCTGTCACCGGGACGGGCTATCAAAGGCAGGCAAGTGGCATGACAATGGCCGTTTTTGCGACATTGGCCTTTCGGGCCGACCAAATCGGCACTTCGCATCTTTGGCGTGAACGGCGTTTGTTGCGCCCGAGGGTTTTCCTGTCCGACATCTTGCAGGCCGAAATCCTCAAAGCCGGTCTGAACATCCCAAAGCATCACAAGGTGAAGACCATTTGAGGATGCCCCTGCCGTTGGCGGGTCTTCAAGCCCCCGATGTAACCTCTCAACAGATCGCCGAACGCCCCCATTCATCTTTTCGCAAATATCCCGGGGGGAGAGGGCGAAGCCCGAGGGGGGCAGCGCCCCCCTCGCCCGCAGGCGAAGGCGAATGCCGCAGCCGAGGCAAAAGGCTTGGCCAAAGGCCGCAATTTGCTTCGTCCGCTTACTCCGCCAGCGGATGCGAAGTGCGGATCACCCTTTCGCAGTAATTCGCCAGGACCTTGCGGTTCTCGAAGGCCGCCACCGTCACCGGCGCATGGAAGATCACCTCGACGGAGCCCCCGCGCCGATCCCCCAGCACCATCAACAGATGCGGCCCGAATTCCATGTCGCCCCACCAGCCGTAATGGCGCGGATCGCAACCCTCCGGCGCATGATAGACCACGGTCACAGGCTGAACCTGCATCGGCGGCGCGGTCTCGACCGTGAAAAACGCCTGGAACAGCGTCGATTTGAAGGGCAGGATGTGCAGCGCATCGGTGCTGGTCCCCTCAGGGAAAAACAAAAGCTTGTGCCCCGCCTTCAGCCGCGCCTCGAAGAGCTCTTGCTGCTTCTTGGCCTCGGTCCCCTTGCGCGCGATAAAAACCGTCCCAGTGGCGCGGGCCAGGATGCCGATGCCGGGCCAGCCATGGACCTCTTCCTTGGAGACGAAATAGACCCGCGCTGCCGCGTTCAGCGTGAAGATATCCAACCAGGAGGAGTGGTTGGCGACAATCGCCCCCGGCTCCTTCAGCGCGCGGCCCTTGACCGTATAGCGGATGCCCAGGATCGCCATGGCCGAGCGGCAGACGAATTGCGTGATGAACGGCGTCCAGGGCCGTCTAACGCCATAAAGCGGCGCCTCGACGGCGCGCAGCACCAGCATGACCAGAAGGCAGCCATAGGTCAGCCCGCCCAGAAGCAGCCCCCGCCTCAGGACGCGCAGCCAGCCCATGACCCCAAGGGGCGGCATCGCCATCTCGGCCGCGTTCCAGTCATTCATGCCTCGCGGCCCTTCCGGATGTGAAAATCGCGCCGCCTTGCGCTCATCTGCGCCGTGTCCATCACGAGGCAGACATCCACCGTGTTGAAATCCCGGTCGATGAAGGCCCCGTCCGAGACATGACCTCCCAGCCGCAGATAGGCCTTGATCAGCGCGGGCACATGGGCCGCGCAATCGGGCGGGCAGAGGTCCATGCGCTGCGCCCCGTGGGAAAGCGGCGTGACCCGCAAGGCCTCGGGCGCGCGGTGGTTGTGCCAGAGCCAGGAGAGCGGCTTGGCAAGGCCCTCGACATCGGTGCCATGAAAGGAGGCCGGGCCGAAGAGCACTTCGATCCCGCGGTCCTGGACGTAATCGGCCAGGCCGTTCCACAGCATCAGCATCGAGGTCCCGCCCCTGTGGTCGCGGTGGACGCAGGACCGGCCAAGCTCCAGGAGCCGCCGCCCCGAGGCGCGCAGGGCGGAAAGGTCGAACTCCGCCTCGCTGTAGTAACGGTCGGTGCGGCCCGGCGGCAAAAGACGATAGACGCCCACGACATCCGAAAGCGTCGCCGGGTCGCGGCGCGGGTCTATCAGAAGAAGGTGATCGCAAAGCGGGTCGAAAGCGTCGCTCTCCAGCCGGGCCGCGTGGTCGACGCCCGGCCCATCGGCCCCAAGTTCGCGCACGAAGACCTCGTAGCGCAGCCTTTGCGCGGCGGCCAGGTCGCGCCCATCCCGCGCCAGCCGCAGCGTCAGCCTCAGATCATGCACTGTCATCGCCGCCCCCTCACGCCTCTCGCTCCCCCCTCCTGCGGCAGGAATGCTGCCGTTTTGTGACAGGCCCCGCAAGCCCTCCCTACTTGGCCCCCTACTTGGCGTTGCCGAAATCCAGCACAAGGTCGATTTGACCCAGGTCGATCACAACCTTTCCTTGATGCTCGAAGTTAACCGTGCATTTACCATTAATGAGAGATTGTACCTGACCAAGACCCCAGTCGGGGCACTGGGGGTGCCTGACCAGCATGCCCGGCTCCAGAAACGACCGCATCGACTGCCCCTTCGAAAGGAATCCCATGAGCGACAAGTCAGATCTCGCTGCCCTCCTGGGCTCGCGCATCTGCCATGACCTTATCAGCCCGATCGGCGCGATCGGCAATGGGTTGGAGCTGTTGATGATGGAAACCGGCTCGCGCGGGCCGGAGATGGCGCTGATTTCCGAAAGCGTGGCCCATGCCAATGCGCGGATCAGGTTCTTCCGCGTGGCCTTTGGCGCCGCAGCCGGTGAGGCGCGGCTGGGCCGGGCCGAGGTGGCCTCGATCATTTCCGACATGACCAAGGGCGGGCGGTTGTCGATCGACTGGCAGACGGGGGCGGACCTGTCGCGGTCGGAGGTGAAGATCGCCTTCCTGCTTCTGATGTGCCTGGAATCGGCCATGGCTTACGGCGGCAAGATCACGGTGCAGGTCGATGGCGGGCGCTGGTCGATCATGGGCGAGGCGAACAAGCTGCGCATCGATCCCGCCCTTTGGGCCGTGCTGGCCGATCCGACGGCCGAGCCGGAGATCACGCCCTCGAACGTGCATTTCCCCTTGGCCGCCGAAGAGATCTCCCGCCGCCAGTTCCGCCTGGCGGCCGATCTCGGCCAGACCTCGATCAAGCTGAGCTTCTGAGGGGCCGTCACGGATTGCGCCGGGCGTGCTGACGGCCCCGCGTCACCTTGCGCGGATCGGCCATGCGATCCCGCCAGGGACCCGCCGTCCCGGGCTTGACCCGGGACCTCGACCCAAGAGGACCGACCCCCAGCCCGCGGGCGCAACATCCGTTGCACCGATCCCCCAATGACATGGAGGCCCCGGGTCAAGCCCGGGGCAGCCCAGCTTTTGGGACAAGGGCGCGAGACCGCCTCAGTCCCGGATCGTCCCATCCCCGGTGACCAGGTACTTGAACGAGCACAGTTGCTCGGCCCCCACAGGGCCGCGCGCATGCATCTTGCCGGTCGCAATCCCGATCTCGCCGCCAAAGCCGAACTCGCCGCCATCGGCGAACTGGGTCGAGGCATTGCGCATCAGGATCGCCGAATCCAGCCTCTGGAAGAACCGTTCCGCCGTCGCGTCATTCTCCGTCAGGATGCTTTCGGTATGGCTGGAGCCATATTTGCGGATATGGGCGATCGCCTCATCCACCCCATCCACCAGACGCGCTGCGATGATCATATCGAGGAATTCCCGGCCGAAATCATCGGGCGCGGCCCGCACGGTCCCCGGGATCTTCAAGAGCTCCCCTTCCGTGCGCACCTCGACGCCCGCCTTGATCAGGTCCTCGATCAGCACGGCGCCATGCTTGGTGTAGAACTGCCAGTCGATCAGCAGGCATTCCGCCGAGCCACAAATCCCCGTCCGCCGCGTCTTGGCGTTCAAGACCACGCGGCGCGCCTTCTCCAGGTCGGCATCGCGGTCGGCATAGACGTGGCAGATGCCCTCCAGATGCGCAAAAACCGGCACCCGCGCCTCTTCCTGCACGCGGCCCACCAGCCCCTTGCCACCGCGCGGGACGATGACGTCGATCCAACGGGTGGCCCGCAGCATCTCCCCCACCATCGCGCGGTCCGTCACCGGGATCATCTGGATCGCCGCCTCAGGCAGCCGCGCCTCCTTCAGCCCCGCCACCATGCAGTCGTAAATCGCCATCGAGGTCTCGTGGCTCTCCGAGCCGCCGCGCAGGATCACGGCATTCCCCGCTTTCAGGCACAGGGCCCCCGCATCGGCGGTCACATTCGGGCGGCTCTCATAGATCACCCCCACGACACCCAAGGGCGTCGCAACCCGCTGAATATGCAGCCCATTCGGCCGGGTCCATTCGGCCAGAACCCGCCCGACCGGGTCCTTCTGCTCGGCAATCGTCCGCAGGCTGTCCACCATCCCGCGGATCCGCCCCTCGGTCAGCACCAGCCTGTCACGCATCGCAGGCGTGATCCCCCGCGCATCCGCCGCCGCCAGGTCCATGACATTGGCGTCCAGGATCTCCTGCCGCCGCTCCCAGACGAAATGCGCGGCACTCACCAGCGCTGCATATTTCCGCTCCTGCGAAGCATAGGCCAGCTCCGCCGCCGCCGCCCTGGCGCGCGCGCCAATCTCATTCATCAGGCCCGAGAAATCCTCGACCATCCCTAAACCCTTTCAATTTGGCCCAAATATCTCCACGGGGGTCCGGGGGTGTGAAACCCCCGGGCGCGTGGGATCAGACCACCATATCGTCGCGATGCACCAAGGCGGCCCGGCCCTCATAGCCCAGGATCGCGGCGATCTCGCCCGAGCGATGCCCGGCAATCGCCTTCGCCTCCGCCACCGTATAGCGCACCAGTCCCTTGCCGATCACGTCGCCCGCTGGCGAGACCAGGGCCACCGGATCGCCTCGCCCGAAGTTCCCCTCGACCGAGACAACCCCGGCGGGGAGCAGGCTCTTGCCCTCCGCCATGGCCTTGACAGCTCCTGCATCCAGCCGCAGCTCACCGCGCGGCTTCATCGCGTTGATCCAACGTTTCCGCGCCGCCTGGGGGTCGCTTTGCGCGACGAACCAGGTCCGGTTCGCGCCTTCGGCGAGCGCCTTCAGCGGCCGCAGCACGGAACCTTCCATGATCGCCATGGCACAGCCCCCGGCGACGGCCGTCTTGGCGGCCAGGAGCTTGGTCTTCATCCCGCCCTTGGAGAGCCCCGAAATCGGGTCCCCCGCCATGGCCTCGATGGCCGGCGTGATCTTCTCGACCAGGTCAAAGCGCTGCGCCGTGGGGTCTTCCTTCGGATTGGCCGAATAGAAGCCATCGACATCCGAAAGCAGGATCAGCTGATCCGCCCCCACCGTCACCGCAATCTGCGCGGCCAAGCGGTCGTTGTCGCCAAAGCGGATCTCGTCGGTCGCTACCGTGTCATTCTCGTTGACGATCGGGACAACCCCAAGGCCCAACAGAGTCTCCATCGTCGCGCGCGAGTTCAGATAGCGCCGCCGGTCCTCGGTATCCTCCAGCGTCACCAGGACCTGCGCGGTGGTGATCCCATGCGGCGCCAGGACCTCTTCATAGGCCCGGGCGAGCCGGATTTGCCCCACCGCAGCACAGGCCTGCGACTGTTCCAGCGTCAAAACACCGCTGCCCAGCCCCAAAACGCTGCGCCCCAGCGCAATCGAGCCCGAGGAGACCAGCACGACATCGGCCCCGCGCACCTTGGCCTCGGCCACATCCATGGCCAAAGCCGAGAGCCAGCCCTGCCGCAGCCCCTTTTCGCGGTCGACCAGCAGGGCCGAGCCGATCTTGATGACCACCCGTTTCGCGGCCCGAATATCGGGAACGCTCAGTTGGACGCGGGATGCCAAGGCGTTGCCTCCACCGGTTTTGCGGATGCCTCCGCGATGTCTGATTGCAGGGCGCGCAGCACCTCTTGCAGCCCCTTGCCCGCCACGCCGGAAATCACATGGACCGGCCCGCCCGAGGCTTTCTCCAGCGCGCGGCGGCGGTCGGAAATCTGCTTGGCGTCCATGGCGTCGCATTTGGTCATGGCCAGGACCCGGCGCTTGTCGCCCAGGACCTCCGAGTAAGCCTCGATCTCCGTGATGATGGTCCGGTAATCCTTGGTGATGGTCGAAGAGGTGCCATCGACCAGATGGAGTAGCACCTTGCAGCGCTCGACATGGGCGAGGAACTGGATGCCGAGGCCCCTTCCCTCATGCGCGCCCTCGATGAGCCCCGGGATATCGGCCATCACGAATTCGGTCCCGTCGATGCCCACAACCCCGAGGTTGGGCACAAGCGTCGTAAAGGGGTAATCCGCGATCTTCGGACGCGCGTTCGACACGGCGGCCAGGAAGGTCGACTTCCCCGCATTGGGCAGGCCCAAAAGCCCCGCGTCCGCGATCAGCTTCAGCCGCAGCCAGATCGTGCGCTCCACCCCCGGGATGCCCGCATTGGCCCGCGCCGGAGAGCGGTTGGTCGAGGTCTTGAACCGCAGGTTCCCCCAGCCGCCATTGCCGCCCTCTGCCAGAAGCACGCGCTGCCCGACCGAGGTCAGGTCGGCGATCACCGTCTCTTCGTCCTCGTCCAGGATCTCGGTCCCCAGCGGCACGCGCAGGGTGATGTCATCGCCCGACTTGCCGGTCTTCTGGCTGCCCATGCCGGGCTGGCCGGACTTGGCGAAGAAATGCTGCTGGTAGCGATAATCGATCAGCGTGTTCATGCCCTCGACCGCCT
The DNA here is from genome assembly GCF_009925085.1 of Stagnihabitans tardus. Classification (GTDB taxonomy): domain Bacteria; phylum Pseudomonadota; class Alphaproteobacteria; order Rhodobacterales; family Rhodobacteraceae; genus Stagnihabitans; species Stagnihabitans tardus. The sequence continues at coordinate 17,836 of NZ_JAABNR010000025.1, forward strand.
CGACCCAGACCGAGCCGCCCCGACCGCCGTCCCCGCCATCGGGCCCGCCGAATTCGACGAACTTCTCGCGCCGGAACGAAACGCAGCCGCCACCGCCGCCACCCGAGCGGATATAGACTTTGGCGAGGTCGAGGAACTTCATGGGCGCACTCCTTGGGATTTCCAGCCGATAAACGCCAAGGCGGCAAGGCGCAAGGCTTTCAGCGCAGGGCGGCCAGCACTTCTGGTGATACCTTGCCCGTGACGGCTTGCCCGGTGGCCCTCTGCCAGGCCTCCAAGGCCGCCCTGGTCTTGGGGCCGAAGACGCCATCGGTGGACCCGGTGTCGAAGCCCAGCGCCGTCAGCCTCTCCTGCACCCGCACCCTTTCGGCCTGGGTCAGGCCCGTCGCATCGGGCGGGAAGGCGCCTTTCAACGCCCCGCCGCCATTCACCCGGTCCGACAGAACGCCAACGCCGACGATATAGCGTTCAGAGTTGTTATAGGCGCCCAGCACCCTGCCGTTGCGCAGCAAAAAGAACCCGGGCCCCGAGGAGGTCACCAGCTTGGCCTTGGCCCCGCCCGAGATGTTGCGATAGGGCACGACGCCGCGTTCGGCCCATTCCGCCACGGTGCGGGTCGCGGCCTTCACCCCCTTGGGCACCTTGACCTCGACGCCCCAGGGCTGGCCCGCCTGCCAACCGGCCTCGGCCAGGTAATGCGCGGCCGAGGCGAGGGCATCGGCGGGATCGTCTGCCCAATGGTCGGATTTCCCGTCGCCCGTCGCATCGACGGCAAAGCTGCGATAGGTCGTGGGGATGAACTGCATATGGCCCATGGCCCCCGCCCAGCCGCCCAGCATGCGGTCCGCCGTCACATCACCGTGCTGCAGGATCTTCAGGGCGGCGATGAGCTGGCTTTCAAAGAACCTCGCCCGCCGCCCCTCGTAAGCCAGGGTCGAAAGCGCTGAAATCACCGGAACCGTGCCCTTTTTCGTGCCGTAGAAGCTCTCCACCCCCCAAATCGCACAGAGAACCTCGGCCTGGACGCCGTAAGCGCGCTCCAGCTTCCGCAAGAGCCCGCCGTGGCGCGAGAGCGCGCGGCGCCCGGCCTTGACCCGCTCTTCGCTGGCGGTGATGGCGAGGTAATCCTCCATCCCATAGATCGATTCCGCCTGGTTGCGGTCCTTCTGGATGACGCCCGGGACAAAGCCCGCCCGGGCGAATGCCTGGCGAAGGGTGGTCTCGGAGATCCCGGCCTTCCGCGCCCGGGACTGAAAGCCCGCGACCCAATCCGCCCAGCCCGCATCGGCCACCGGGGTGAATTCATCCGCCAGAGCCGCAATCGGGGCCACAAGGGGCGCGGCCATCAGCCCCGCCAGAAATCCGCGCCGAGAAAGTCCTGCCAACATGAGCCACCTCTTTTCGCCGCCACCCTAACCCGCCCCCGCCCCCCTTGTCATTCCCCCGGCCACGGACCAATAGGCGCCGATGACCCTGACCACGATCTCTCAGCTTGTTTCCGCCGGTCTTTTGGACGCGGACCAGGCCCCCGGCCTGGAACCTGTGGCCGAGACCTTCCGCGTCGCGGTGACCGAGGCCATGGCCCGCCCCGAGCTTGCCGCGCAATTCGTCCCCACCTTGGCCGAGATGCTGACCCGGGCCGAAGAGCTCTCCGACCCGATCGGCGACCATGCCCATGCGCCTAGCCCCGGCCTGACCCATCGCTACCCCGACCGCGTGATCCTGCATGCGACCCAGACCTGCGAGGTCTATTGCCGCTTCTGCTTCCGCCGCGAATCGGTGGGCGCCTCGGGCCACCTGCCCGAAGCGGACCTGACCGCCGCGCTGGACCATATCGCGGCCACCCCTGCCATCCGCGAGGTCATCCTGACCGGCGGAGACCCCATGGTCCTTTCCCCCCGGCGCCTTGGCGCGCTCTTGCGGCGGCTCGACGCCATCCCCAATGTCGATGTGGTGCGCTTTCACACCCGCGTGCCCGTGGTGAACCCCGCCCGCATCACCGATGAGCTGATCGCGGCGCTGGATATCCGCCCCGCCGTCTGGGTCGTCGTCCACACCAACCACCCCGCCGAGATCACCCCCGAGGCAGAGGCCGCCTTCCGCCGCCTGACCCGCGCGGGCGTGCCGCTCCTGTCGCAATCCGTCCTGCTGAAGGGCGTGAACGCCGACCCGGACACGCTGGAAGCCCTCTTCCGCGCCCTGATCCGCAACCGGGTGAAGCCCTATTACCTGCACCATGCGGACCTCGCGAAGGGGACATCCCACTTCCGCACCACGATTGCCGAGGGCCAAAAGATCATGGAGACCCTGCGCGGCAGGCTCTCCGGCATCGCCCAGCCGACCTATGTGCTCGATATCCCCGGAGGTCACGGCAAGGTGCCCATCGGGCCCGGCTACCTGGAGCCCCGGGGCGCCCAATGGCAGGTCACCGACCCCAGGGGCCAAAGGCATGCTTACGCCGATGTGACCAATGGTGACGTGCAAGCGCCCGCGCCCGCGCCTATATTGACCCCATGAACCTGATCGCTTTCCTCGCCCCGCTCGCCTTCGCGCCCCTGCTTCTGGCCGCGCCGCTTCGTGCCGCCGAAGTGCCCCTTGCCACGCTGTCCGCCTATCTCCAGGGCCTGGTCACCGCCGAGGCCCCTTTCGAGCAGGTGAATGCCGATGGCACGACCTCCAGCGGCAAGATCATCCTGAAACGCCCAGGCTTCGCGCGGTTCGAATATGCCAAGCCCGACCGGACGCTCGTCCTGGCCTCGCAGGGCATCGTCGCGGTCTTCGACGGCAAGACCAACTCGGCGCCCCAGACCTATCAGCTGCAACAGACGCCTCTGAACCTGATCCTGGGGCGCAACATCGACCTGGTGAACTCGCGCATGGTCGTCGATCATACCGAGTTCCAGGGCGACACCCATGTCCTGGCCCAGGACCCGGCCCATGCCGACCTGGGCTCCATCGAGCTGATCTTCGGCGACAGCCCGGTGCGGCTGAAGGGCTGGATCACCACGGATGAGGCGGGCAACCAGACCTCGCTGACGCTGGGCACGCTGAAGACGGGGGAGAGCTACTCCTCCAACCTGTTTTCCATCGACCGGGAAAAGGCCCAGCGCGGGATCGACTAGCGCAGGCAGGTCCGCAGCTGCTCGCGGTACATCGCGGCCCGGGCGCCCACCTTGGCCGCGACCGTCACCAGCCAGCCCTTGGACTGGTAAGACCCATTGGCATAGCCGCGCCGGCCCTCGTGATAGGCCAGGTATTGCGCCTCGGCATCGGTCTTGGGGATGCCAAGAGCCTCGGTCGTGCCGTCGATATACCACCCCATGAAGTCGGTCGCGTCGCGGATGTTGTCGCGCCGCGCGCCCCCCCGGCGCTGGTCCTTCTTGTAGTCGTTCCAGGTGGAGTCCAGCGCCTGGGCATAGCCGTAAGCGCTGCTTTGCCGCCCCATCGGGATCACGCCCAGCGCATATTGATGCGGGGTGCGGGCATTGCCGATGAACTTGCTCTCTTGATACAGGATCGCCATCTGGACCGAGATCGGCACGCCCCATTTCGACTGGGTGGCCTTCATCGCACGCAGGTATTGCGGACGCTGACGGATCACCGAACAGGCGTCATCCAGGTTGCGCGGCGCCGAAAAGTTGCCACCGCCGCAAGAGGCGAGAAACAGCAACAGGATCGACGCACGGGATAGTCTGCTCATCTGCCCCTCATGCGTTCTTGTTTTGCGGGGAAGATAGGGCAGAAATCCGCGCTTTCCAATGGGCCTGCGCGGGTCTGACGGCGAAATCCCGCCCAACTGTCGGTTTCAGGGCCACAGATTGTTTCCCGCACGGGGCCCCGCATCGGTGGACATGAGTTTCCTACAGGTTTACTGAAAAGAACCAAGGAGACCCGGCATGATGCTTTCGACCGCCGCCAAATATCACATCGGCCAGGTGCTGCGCCATCGCAAGCATCCGTTCCGCGGTGTGGTCTTCGACGTGGACGCGATGTTCTCGAACACCGAGGAATGGTATCAGAACATCCCCGAAGAGGCCCGTCCGCCCAAGGATCAGCCCTTCTACCACCTCTTGGCCGAGAACGATCAGTCCTATTACGTCGCCTATGTCTCGGAGCAGAACCTCGTCCCCGACGAGACCGGCGAGCCGATGAGCCATCCCGACCTGCCCGATCTCTTCGGCGATTTCGAGGATGGGCGCTATCCCTTGCAGTTCCAGCTGAACTGAGCCCGCTTACCCTTCCGTAACCCCTTTCCGCTTAGCTTGGCCGCACAACCAATGCGAAAGGGTGTTCCATGAACCTGCAAACCGAACATCAGGGCGATGTCCTGCTGATCACCGTGGCCGATGACAGGATCGACGCGGCCTCTGCCATCCAGTTCAAGGAAATGATGCGGGAAATCGTCTCGGAACCCTCCGAACGCGTGGTGCTGGACATGTCCAACGTGGGCTTTCTCGATTCCTCGGGCCTGGGCGCCGTCGTCGCCGTGATGAAGGCGCTTGGCCCGGTCCGCAGGCTTGAACTTTCGGGCCTGACCGCCACGGTCGAAAAGGTCTTCCGCCTGACCCGGATGGACACGGTCTTCATCATCCACAAATCCCTGCCCGAGGGATTGCGGCATGCCAGTTGACGGGATGGCCTGTGCCATGTGTGCAGAAGCCCCCCTTCCCTCCCCCGCACCGGATGCCATCGCGGACCCGGATGCAGCGCCCCGGACGGACGGGGAATGGACCTTTGACGCAACGCCCCATGCCGTGCGCGAGGGGCTGGCCTGTCTTCTGAAGAGCCCGGCCCTGGCCTCCCTTGGAGAAGAGGATCGCGGCACCGCCGAGCTCCTCCTGGCCGAGGCGCTGAACAACGTCGTCGAACATGCCTATGCCCGCTGGACCGGCGACATCCGCATCAGCCTGAGGTCCGAGGGGTCGCATATCCAGGTCCGAATCACCGATCAGGGCCTGCCGATGCCCGGGGGCGCCCCGCCGCGCGGCGAATTGCCCGAGATCGAGGCGCAAGAGGATCTGCCCGAAGGGGGCTTCGGCTGGTTCCTGATTCGCAGCCTGTCCGAGGATCTGTCCTATCTGCGTCTGGGCGACAGCAACGCCCTGTCCTTTCGCATTCCCGTGGACAATTGGACGCGATAGGGGTGGATTGTTTCCAGTCCCGCACCGGTGACACGAAAGCGCCTTGATCCGCCCCAAATTCCGTCGCGGCACACCGGCATGATCGGTCTTGTAGCTGCATAAGGCTTCACCTCGGCGTCGCGGATCATAGCCCCCACCCAGTCCCCGACGCCGAGGTTCTACTCCCCAAAATCTTGTCCGAACTGGCCCAAGCCCCGCGCCGAAGCGCAAGGCAAAGGGGCCCTCGTCGTCAGCCCCCCAGCCAATCAGCCTGCTCCAGCCGGCCCGCTCCCGTCAGCCCTTCAAGGCGTGCCTCTCCTCCCGGCCAACCGGGACCAACCTGCCGCCCGCCCAGAGCTCCCAGTCGGCAGGGCCACCCCTGTTGCACACCCCCGCCCTCGCAGTCGGCAGGGAGCCGCTCCCCGCCGAGATCGGCCACCCAACCCGCCCTCCCAAAACGCCTCTCCTCCCGGCCAACAGGGCCCAATCTGACGCCTCCCCAGAGCTCCCAGTCGGCAGGGCCACCCCTGTTGCACACCCCCGCCCTCGCAGTCGGCAGGGAACCGTTCCCCACCGAGATCGACCTCCCATCCCGCCCGCCCAAAACGCCACTCCTCCCGGCCAACAGGGCCCAACCTGCCACCCTCCCCAGAGCTCCCAGTCGGCAGGGCCACCCCTGTTGCACGTCCCGGCTTCTCAGTCGGCAGGGCCCGATCCCCCCTTCCCCCCCGCCCCATGCCGCCCTAGTCTCCCCCGAAAGGAGACCCCATGCGCGATTTCCACCTTCCCGGCCGCTCCGCCGTCTATGCCAGCAATGGCATGGCCGCGACCTCGCATCCCCTCGCCGCCGCCACCGCCATCGACATGCTGAAACAGGGCGGCAATGCGGTGGATGCCGCCATCGCCGCAGCCCTCCTCCTCGGCATCTGCGAACCGCAGATGACCGGCATCGGCGGCGACTGCTTCATCCTGCTCAAGCCGGCGGGCTCGGACGAGGTCCTGGCCCTGAACGGCTCCGGCCGCTCCCCCGCCGCCGCGACGGCCCAAAGGCTGCGCGACCAGGGCCACAAGACCGTCCCGATCCGGGGGATCGAGGCCGTGACCCTGCCCGGCGCCATCGACGCCTTCTGCACCCTTTCCGAATCCCACGGCCGCCTTGGCCTCGCGGCCTCCCTCGCCCCCGCGATCCGCTACGCCGAAGAGGGCGTCCCCGTCGCCCCCCGCGTGGCCTTCGACTGGGCCGAAGAGGCCTCTTGCCTGCAGGGCGCGGCCCGCGACCACTACCTGATCAACGGCCAGGTCCCGAAACTCGGCCAGACCTTCCGCGCCCCCGGCCAGGCGGAAGTCCTGCGCCGCATCGCCCGCGAAGGCCGCAAGGGCTTCTACGAGGGCGAAGTGGCCGAGGACATGATCGCCTCGCTCCGCGCCCTGGGCGGCCTGCATGCCCATGACGACCTCGCCGCCGTCAAAGCCACCTGGGGCGCGCCGGTCTCGGGCGATTACGCGGGCCACGAACTCCTGGAGCACCCGCCGAACGGCCAGGGCGCCACGGCGGTCCTGATGCTCAACATCCTCAAGCATTTCGACCTCGCCTCCCTGCATCCCTTCGGCCCCGAACGCGCCCATCTGGAGGCCGAGGCGGCCAAGCTCGCCTATGATGCCCGCAACCGCTTCATCGCCGAGACCTCCCCGCGCCTCGACCACATGCTCTCACCCGAGACGGCCGCCAAACTCGCCGCCCTCATCGACCCCAAGCGCGCGATGAAGGCCGCGGCGCCGCTGACCGAGGCCGTCCACCGCGACACCGTTCTGCTGACCGTCGTCGACCGCGACGGCATGGCGGTCTCGCTGATCTATTCGATTTTCTGGGGCTTCGGCTCTGGCCTGGCCTCCACGAAGTTCGGCATCAACTTCCAGAACCGGGGCGCAGGCTTCACCCTGACCGAGGGGCACCCGAACGAACTGGCGGGCAAGAAACGCCCGATGCACACGATCATCCCCGCCATGCTGCGCCACCAGGGCCGCGTCACCATGCCCTTCGGCGTCATGGGCGGCGCCTATCAGCCCACGGGCCATGCCCGCCTCGTCACCAACCTCCTGACCTATGGCATGGACCTGCAATCGGCCATGGACGCCCCGCGCTGTTTTGCCGAACAGACCCTGTCGGTCGAGCGCGGCTATGCGCCCGAGACCCTGGCGAAACTGTCGGAAATGGGCCATGTCGTGACGATCCCCGATGAGCCCCTGGGTGGCGCGCAAGCCATCCTCATGGATGAAACCGGCGTCCTGATCGGCGCCTCTGATCCCCGGAAAGACGGCTGTGCCCTTGGATATTGACCGCAACGCCCTCGCCCAATCGATCCTCGCCCTGACGGAGGGAGAGACCGACACCGTCGCCCTCATGGCCACCGTGGTTTGCGAGCTGCACAACCATCACCCCTTCGCCGACTGGACCGGGTTCTACCGCGTCGTGGCGCCCGAGCTTCTGAAGATCGGCCCCTACCAGGGCGGCCATGGCTGCCTGGTCATCCCCTTCTCGCGCGGGGTCTGCGGCGCCTCGGCGCGGACGGGCCAGGTCCTGAACGTGCCGGATGTGGAGCACTTCCCCGACCATATCGCCTGCTCCTCGACCACGCGGTCCGAGCTGGTCCTGCCGGTCTGGAACGGCAAGGGGCGGCTTCTGGGTGTGCTGGACCTCGACAGCAACACCGAGGCCGCCTTCACCGCAGAGGACGAGGCCTGGCTCGTTCCCCTTTTGGCGCAGGTCTTCCATGACGCCGACTGAACATCCGGGGTCCTGCCTCTGCGGCGGGGTGCGCTTTACGGCGCTGGGGCCGCTTCGTCCCGTGATCGCCTGCCACTGCACGCAATGCCGCAAGCAATCGGGGCATTTCTGGGCGGCCACTTCCGTCCCGGCCACCCACCTGCACATGGAAAAGATGGAAACCCTGCGCTGGTTCGCAGCCAGTGACACCGCCCGGCGCGGCTTTTGCGGGGGCTGCGGGGCCTTCCTCTTTTGGCGGGCGACGGGCAGCCCGGATATATCCTTCGCGGCCGGAGCCCTGGACGGACCCACCGGCCTGACCATCGCCGAGGAGTGGTATTTGCCGGATGCGGGCGATTACTACACCGCGCCGCAAGAGGCGACCGAGGTCCATGGCGCCTGCCTATGCGGCGCCAACCGCTTCACCGTGCCCCATGCGGCGGGCAAGGTCTGGGCCTGTCATTGCACGCAATGCCGCAAGACCTCCGGCCATTACTCGGCCAGCTTCGACGCCGAGGATATCCACTGGCACGCGAAGGATGCCGCTAGTCATGTGGGCCCGAACGGCGGCGTGCGTGAGTTCTGCCCGACCTGCGGATCGGGCCTGACCTTCACAAAGGACGGCGTGACCTCGGTCGAGGCGGGGGTTTGCGAGAACCCGACGGGCGGCGACCTGCGGAGCCATGTCTTCGTCGGCACCAAGGGCGATTACTACACGATCCCCGAAGGCGCGGATCAGTCCCTGACCGACGGCTGAAGGGCGACCGAGGGGACGAAAGCGTAACCCTCGGGGCAGAGGATCACGGCTTCGCGCAGGCCATGGCCCTGCTTGTCGGTCGCACCAGCGAGAAGGGTGGCCTCGGCAAAAGCCTCGGCCCGCGCGGCGGCCCCGTCTGGGTCGATGCCGTGGAGCCTTATCTCTGCCCCCGAGCCCCTTGGCCCCGCCTCGGGGAGGAGGGCATAAAGCGGATGGGCGGCGAAACTGCCGTCGGAATGCAGCTGCAAGACCGCCGCGCCATGGGTGACGATGGCGAAATCCCGGCTGACGCGATGCGCCTTCAGCCCCAGGACCTGGGTCAGGAAGGCCACTTCCCGCGCCACATCCCGGCACAGAAGGTTCAGGGTGATCCCGCTCAACGCCTGGCCAAAGGTCGCGGCCTCCACCGTCTCGTAGTCCATTTCGCCCCCTCAGGTCAGCAAGACTGACCCATCCAGCCTACTTGCGCTTGCCCCCCGAAGCAAGGATTGTGCGGCCAAAGCACGGAGGCACTTATGGCACAGATCACACTTCTCGACGGCGGCATGGGGCAGGAATTGGTCCATCGCTCGGGCGATGAGCCGACGCCCCTTTGGGCGACGCGGGTGATGATCGACCATCCGGGGTTGGTGAAGGCGATCCATGCCGACTACTTCGCGGCCGGGGCCTCGGTGGCCACGACCAACACCTATAACATCCTGCATGACCGGCTGGTGGGGGTGGGCCTTGACCACTATTACCACGCCCTGCACCTGCGCGCCCTGATGGAGGCGCATGAGGCCCGCGCCGAGGCGGGGCGCGGGATCATTGCGGGCTCCATGGGGCCGCTGGGAGAGAGCTACCGGCCTGACCTGACGCCGGAGCTTGCGGTCTCGGTGCCGCTGTATGAGGAGAAGGCCCGGCTGATGGGGAGCCATGTCGATGTGGTGCTCTGCGAGACCATGTCCTCGCTGGAGCTGGCGCGGGGCGCCCTGATCGGGGCGCAGGCTGCGGGCAAGCCGGTCTGGCTCTCGGTCTCGGTTCATGACCGCGATGGGACCAAGCTGCGGTCCGGTGAAGCTTTGGCCGACCTGGCGGAGGTGCTGAAATCGGCCCCCGCAGCGGCGGTCCTGGCCAATTGCTCGATGCCCGAGGCGATGCTTTCGGCGCTTCAGGTCCTGAAAGGCTTTGGCCTGCCCTTCGGCGCCTATGCCAATGGGTTTTCCGAAATCTCCTCCCTGCCCCTGCCCGAGGGTGGCGGCGCGCCGGACTATACCCACCGCCACGACCTGACGCCCGAGCGTTATGGCGATTTCGCCATGTCCTGGGTGGACCTCGGCGCCACCATCGTCGGCGGCTGCTGCGAGGTGGGGCCCGCCCATATCGCCCATCTGCGCGACCGGCTCCTGGCCTCGGGCCACCAGATCGCATGAAGGATTTCGTCTATGATCCGCCGATTGATCCTCCGGTGATCCTGTACCAGGACGCCGCGATCCTGGTGGTGGACAAGCAGGCGGGATTGCTGTCCGTGCCGGGCAAGCTGGAGGGGCGGGAAGATTGCCTCGAGCGTCGCCTGCGCCTGGCCTATCCCGGCACGCTTCTGGTGCATCGGCTGGATTGCGACACGTCCGGCGTGATGATCTTTGCCCGCAACAAGGCGGCGCAGGGGTTCCTGGGCCAGGAATTCGAGAAACGCCGGGCGAAGAAGTCCTATGTGGCAAGGGTTTACGGAGAGCTGCGCCCCGATGCGGGCCAGGTCGATGCGGCCCTTTGTGCCGATTGGCCGAACCGCCCGCGCCAGATGATCGACCCGGTCAACGGGCGGCCCGCGGTGACGGATTGGCAGGTCATCGGGCGCGAAGAGGGCGCCACCCGCGTCCGCCTGCATCCCCTGACGGGGCGCAGCCACCAGCTTCGCGTCCATATGCTGAGCCTCGGTCACCCAATCATCGGCGACCCGATCTATGCGGAAGATATGCCGGAGGCGCCCCGCCTGATGCTCCATGCCGAGACCCTGGGCCTGCATCATCCCGCGTCGGGCGAATGGGTGGAGTTCGCCGCCCCGGTGCCCTTCTAAGACCCGGGGTATACCCCGGGCTACGCTGGGGACCGAGAGCCCTAGCCGACCACGACCGGCTTGATTTTGAACGCTACGGCGGCGTTGCGTAGCCCGGGGTATAACCCGGGGACTACGCCTCCCAAAGCTCCGGCTGGCGTTCGTAGGCGATATACAAGGGATGCTTCGGGATCCCGGCGATCGAAAGCCCGAGGTGGTAAAGCGCATGGCCCTGGCCACGCAGCAGGTTTTCCACCGCCGCCCCCCGCCCCAGATGCGCGCCATGCGTCCCCCAGGCAGCGACGATCCGGTCGGCCTGGGCCGCCATCTCCAGGATGGCCCGGTCATTCTCGGGGCCGATGGGATCGGCCTGCGCCCGCATCACTTTCGGATCGGTCGCCCTATAGGCAAAGATATTCCCCACCGCAAAGCTGCCAAAGCCCAGGGCCCGCGCCCGCCTTTCGCAGCGCTCGACCGTTGGGTCATTCTGCACCTCGGTCGCGGTCGAGGGGTTGAGCATGACAAACAGCACCCGGGGCCCGGGCGCCCAGACGCGCTCCAGCCGGTAGCGATAGGCTTCGCAGTCCGAATAGACCGCGACGCTTTCGGCGTCCCCCTTCAGATGCCGCCTTGTGATCATGCGACAAAGACGCGGGAGGGGTGGAACTGGCCCATCTTCACCTCGCCGATCCCGAGCGCCTCGCCCTGGTGGGAGGCCCAGCAGATCCCCTCGGCAGATTGGAACACATCTCCGGGGTTGCCGAGGCGGATGCGGCGGGCGCCGTCGAGCGTTGTCTCCACCATGGGGAAATCGGCGAGCGCCGACTGGATCGGCAGAAGCGAGGCCTCCAAAGCCTCGGGGGTCAGGGCAAGCGCCGCCTCCCAGGTCAGGGCATCGGCGGCATCGAAGGGGCCCGACCAGATGCGCCGCAGCCAGGCGACATGGGCAGCAGTGCCCAAAGCCCGCCCGAGGTCGCGGGCAATGGAGCGCACATAGCCGCCCTTGCCGCAGACCATCTCCAGCACGACCGAATCGGGAGAGGGGCGGTCCACCACCTCCAGGCTTTCGACCCACAAAGGCCGGGCCTGAAGCTCGAACTCCTCACCCTCGCGCGCCAGATCATAGGCCCGCTCGCCATCGACCTTGACGGCGGAGACCCGGGGCGGAACCTGAAGGATATCGCCCCGGAAGGCGCAAAGGGCCGCCGCAATCGCCTCATCCGTGGGGCGCACCGGTGACGAAGAAACCACCTCCCCCTCGGCGTCATCCGTCGAGGTCTCGGCTCCGAAGCGCACCTCGAAGCGGTAAGCCTTCAGGCTGTCGGTCAGGAGAGACACCGTCTTGGTCGCCTCGCCAAAGGCCACGGCCAGGACCCCGGTCGCGGCCGGGTCCAGGGTCCCCGCATGGCCCGCCTTCTTGGCCTTCATCAGCCAGCGCAGCTTGTTCACGATATCGGTCGAGCCAATGCCCGCAGGCTTGTCGATCACCAGCCAACCCGTCACGGGCCGCCCCTTGCGTGCCATTATTCCACGACTCCGACGATGGGGCCGATGGCGAAGCCACCGCCCTGACGGCCAATCTCGGGCGCATAGAGCCGCGAGATCGAGCCGTCGAAATACAGCGCATCCCGCGCCCCCAAGGCATCCCGGAAGAACCGCGCGAAACGGTCGAAATTCACCCGTTGTTCGGAAAGCACAAACCAGGCGGTCTTTCCGTCCTTGGAAACCCCCACACCGTTGCGAATGTTCAAGCTGTCGGAATCCGGTTTGAAGGACGGATGCAGCGCGCCCTCGATCACCAGCATGGGGCCGGACTGGGAGGCATAGCGGCATTCCGGCGGATCGACCTTGAAGGCCCGACTTTCGACGACCGAAAACCGCTTGCCGATGCAGAAGACGCCATTGGGAAGAAGCCCGAAATTCCCCGGCCCGTCGCGGGTCACCAGGCCATGGGCCTGGACCCCGTCCTCGATGTAAAGCCCGACCGGGGAGAGGTCGGGCTGATACATCCCGGCATTCATCGCCCAGACCAGCCGCCGAGGCGCCAAGGCCCGGTCCACCGGGCCGAAACCACCATAGGGCTGGCCATTGGCGTCCTTGAGAAACAGCCGCAGGTCATCGCCCGCCTTGGCCTCGCAGACGGCCATGGGCACATCCTCGAAGGTCATGCGCGTGCAATCCGCCGCAGCCTCTTGCGCCAGGGCCAGAAGGCCAAGAACCAGCCAGCGCATCACTCTTCCGGCTCGTCCTTGGCCGCGATGTCGCGCTGCACCACGGGATCGGAGAAGAGCCGTCGGGTCTCGTCCATGCGGTCATAGGTCTCATCGGCGCGGAAGCGCAGGTCGGGGGCATGGCGCAGGATGACCTCTTCCGAGACCTTCTTGCGGATGATGCCCTTGTGCCGCGCCAAGGCCGCGATGGCCTCTTCGACGGAACCCTTGCCGAACAAGGGCATGACATAGATCGTGGCGACCTTGAGGTCGGCCGAGACCGAGACTTCGCCCACCGTGATCGGGATGGCGTCGAAGGCCGGGTCGTGGATTTCGCCGCGTTGCAGGAGCTCTGACAGCACCCGGCGGATCATTTCGCCCACGCGCAGCTGGCGCTGTCCGGGGCCTTTGGAGGATTGTTTTGCCATGAGGCCTGATAGGACCAAAAGCCCCTGCCCGCAAGCGCAAGGGCTTTCCGCCCCCCCGAAATGGCGGTAAACGGCTGTCAAACGGAGGGATATCATGGAAAAGCCGGGCATCGTGATCACGGGGGCCTCGGGCCGCATGGGGCAGGCCCTGGCGAAACTGGTGGTGGCCCAGGGTCGCTTCCAGATCGTGGGGGCCATCGAACGCGAGGGCTCGGCCGCCCTGGGCCGCGACCTCGGCGCGCTTTGCGGGCTGGGAGAGTTGGGCGTCACGGTCACCGATGACCCCCTGCCCGCCTTTGCCAAGGCAAGGGCCCTGGTGGACTTCACCTCCCCGGCGGCCTCGGTCGCCTTTGCGGCTTTGGCGGCGCAGGCGCGCCTCGTGCATGTGGTCGGCACCACGGGGATGGAGCCGGAACATCACCGCAAGCTCGACCTCGCCGCCCATCATGCGGTGGTCATCCAGGCGGGGAACATGAGCCTTGGGGTGAACCTTCTGACGCGCCTGACGCAAAAGATCGCCGAGGCGCTGGATGCCGATTGGGACATCGAGATCGTCGAGGCCCATCACCGCATGAAGGTCGATGCCCCCTCGGGCACGGCGCTGATGCTGGGCGAGGCCGCCGCCAAGGGGCGCGGCATCGACCATGACAAGGCCCGCGTCTCGGGCCGCGACGGGATCACCGGGGCGCGCGAAAAGGGCACGATCGGCTACAGCGCCATCCGCGGCGGCGATATCGTCGGCGAACACGACGTGATCTTCGCCGCCGATGGCGAGCGCATCATCCTGCGCCACATCGCCACCGACCGCGCCCTCTTTGCGCGCGGGGCTCTCAAGGCCGCCGCCTGGGGGCTGGACCAGAAGCCGGGGCGCTATGACATGATGGATGTTCTCGGGCTGTAAAGGTCGCAGGGGGGCTGTCTGCCCCCCTCACCCCCCGAGGATACTTGATCCAGTATGAAAGCCATGCATCCCTTTCATACTGACCCAAACATCCCGGGGTGAGGCGCGAAGCGCCGAGGGGCAGCGCCCCTCACTTCCTTCTTCCCTTTCCTCCGATTCTGCGCTAGACGCCGCCATCCCGAAAGGGACCAAGGGCCTTGCTGGACGACATCCCGGCTCGTGCCGTCACCCTCAGATATGGAGATCCCGATGTCGATCACTGCCGAAGACAAGGCCCGCGTCATCAAGGAATATGCGACCAAGGAAGGCGACACCGGTTCGCCCGAGGTTCAGGTCGCGATCCTGTCGCACCGCATTGCCGCCCTGACCGAGCACTTCAAGGGCCACAAGAAAGACAACCATTCGCGTCGCGGCCTTTTGGCCCTCGTCGCCCAGCGCCGCAAGCTCCTGGACTACCTCAAGGGCAAGGACCAGGCGCGTTACGCGACCCTGATCCAGCGCCTCGCGCTGCGTCGCTGATCGCAAGACCAGACTGACAGGCGCCCGGAGGTCTCCTCCGGGCGTTTTGCTTTGGCCCGGGGCCTGGGCCTCGGAAAGCTTGCGCTTCGGGCGGCTTTGAGGGACGTTCTGGCCATGACCCATCTGCGCAAGAGACTGCTCTTATCCCTGGCGGCAGCCCTGTTTTACGCGGGACTAGGCTATCTGGTGATCTGGGCCGTCCCGCCGGGCGACAGCATGCCCTTCTTTGCCGGCCTTGTGCTTCTGCCCATGGGGCTTGCCTCGGTCGCCACGACCCTGGCAAATCCGCATGGCGATGGCGGCGCCTGGGGAGAGGTCAAACGGTCCTGGATCGTGCTGGGCGCTGCCATCCTGCTTTCTGCCGTGGTCTTTGGCGAGGGGATCCTTTGCCTTGTGATCGCCTCGCCCGTGCTGGGGCTGTTTTCCGCCTTGGGCGCCATCCTGACCCATGCGCTCTTGCGCCGCCTTGCGCCCGCCTCGGTGGCCGGGGTCTTCTGCCTGATGCCCTTCGTCCTTCTGCCGTTGGAGCCCTATCTCTCCTGGCAGGCCAGCGCGGGCCGGGTCGTCACGGTCATCGAGATCGATGCCCCTCCCGCCGAGGTCTGGCGCCACACGGTCGAGATCCCGCAGATCGACGCGGAGGCCCTGCCCTGGACGATCAGCCACGACCTCCTGGGCCTGCCCCAGCCCATCGACGCAAGGCTTCCCCCGGGGTCAGGCGTCCGGCAGTTGCGCTGGACGCGGGGCATCGCCTTCCAGGAAGTCATCACCGACTGGCAAGAGAACCGCGCGCTCTCCTGGACCTTCCGTTTCGACGAGAGCTCGATCCCCGACGAGATCGACCGCCATATCCAGGTCGAAAGCCGCTATCTGCACCTTGAAGGCGGCGGCTATGTGCTGGAGCCCCTGGGGCAAGGCACAAGGCTGACCCTGACCACGGATTATGTCGTGACCTCGCCCCTGAACTTCTATTTCAAGGCCTGGGGCGACCTGATGCTGAACGACTTCCACCACGCGGTTCTGACGGTGATCAAGGCGCGGGCCGAGGGGTGATCCGATCGATCAGCCGGAAGGCCAGGGGATTGGCGATGATCGACAGGATGGCGCCGGCGACGACCAGGGCCACGGCCTCGTCAGGCACCAGGGCCAGTTTCACCCCCAGGACGATCAGGATGAAAGAGAACTCGCCGATCTGCGCCAGGCTGGCCGAGATCGTCAGCGCCACCGATTTGTCATGGCCGAAGGCGCGGACGATGCCATAGGCGGCGGCCGATTTGCCCAGGGTGATGATCAGGAAAGTGGCCAGCACGGTCAGCGGCTCTTCCACCAGGATGGCCGGGTCGAAGAGCATGCCCACCGAGACGAAGAACAGGACGGCGAAGGCATCGCGGAGCGGCAGCGTGTCCTTGGCGGCCTGGGTGGCAAGCTTGCTTTCCGCCAGCACCATGCCCGCGAAGAAGGCGCCCAGCGCAAAGGAAACGCCGAAGAGCTTGGCCGAGCCATAGGCCACGCCAAGCGCAATCGCGAGAACTCCCAGCCGGAAGAGCTCTCGCGAGCCGGTATGGGCGGTGTAATGCAGCACCATGGGGATGGTCCGCCGCCCCAGGATCAGCATCAGCGCGACGAAGACCCCGACCTTGACCGCCGTCAGTCCCAGCGTCGCCCAAAGCGGCTGCACCCCAAGCGAGGCGACCAGCCCCCCCGAGGTCCCGCCCAAGAGCCCGGCAAGCGGCGGCAGAAGCACAAGGGTCAGGACCATGGCCAGGTCCTCGACGATCAGCCAGCCCACCGCGATGCGGCCCTTGTCGGTGGCGACCTCCTTACGCTCTTGCAGGGCGCGCAGCAGCACCACGGTCGAGGCGACCGAGAGCGAGAGGCCGAAGACCAGGCCCGCCCCCGGGCTCCAGCCCAGCGCCCAGGCCAGGCCCATGCCCATCAGTGTCGCCACCGCGATCTGGCCGATGGCGCCCGGGATGGCGATGGCGCGCACCGACAGAAGGTCGCGGAGCGAGAAATGCAGCCCCACGCCGAACATCAGGAGGATGACCCCGATCTCGGCCAGCTCTGTCGCCAGCGCCGCATCGGCCACGAAACCGGGGGTGAAGGGTCCGACGCAGATCCCCGCCGCGAGATAGCCCACAATGGGCGGCAGGCGCAGCCTCTGGGCGATGAGGCCGAAGAGGAAGGCAAGGCCAAGGCCCATGGCGATCGTGGCAATCAGCGGCGTGTCGTGGGGCATCGGTTCTCCCTTTTTGCCCAAGGTAAGCAGGTATCGGGGGGGATCAACCGCGGGGCCCC
The DNA here is from genome assembly GCF_009925085.1 of Stagnihabitans tardus. Lineage (GTDB taxonomy): Bacteria > Pseudomonadota > Alphaproteobacteria > Rhodobacterales > Rhodobacteraceae > Stagnihabitans > Stagnihabitans tardus. The sequence continues at coordinate 34,868 of NZ_JAABNR010000025.1, forward strand.
GGATTTCCCGCCCCTTGGGCGATTTTCTTGACGGCGCCATCGGTTGTGCCCTGCAAAGCGTCGCAAATGGCCCATGGCGCGGGCGGTGGGCGGGCCAGTCTCGCGCCATGCAGCGCCCCTGGCTCTTCCCGCTTCTTGCCGCCGCCATGGTCATCTCCTGGTCGGGCGGCTTCATCGGCATCCGCTTTGCCACCGAGGGCGCCGCCGTCGAGACCATGCTCTTCTGGCGCTCCCTCGCCTCGGGGCTGATCCTTCTGCCCTTTGCGCTGCGGGGGCCTGCCATCGGGGCAAGGGCGGCGCTGGCGCAGGGGCTGCTCTCCTTCCTGGGGATGTTTCTCTATCTCGGAGGCTTCTCTTGGGCCATCGCGCTTCGGGTGCCCACCGGGCTCGTGGCGCTGATGGCCGATCTCGTGCCCCTGGCCATCGCGGCCCTGGCCTGGCCGATGCTGGGACAGCGCTGGACGGGGCGCCAGGCCCTGGGCACCCTGATCGGCATTGCGGGCGTGGCCCTGACCACGGCGCCAGCGCTGCGGCTGGGCCATGCGCCGCTGTACGCCTATGCCCTGCCCGTCCTGGGCATGGTGACCTTCGGCCTCGCCACCGTCCTGCAAAAGCGCAGCCCCGGCCTTGGCATCGTGCAGCGGCTTTGCCTGCAATGCCTCTGGGCCGCGCTTTTCTTCTCCCCCTTCGCAGCCCTGGGCGGAGGCCTCGTCCCGCCCATGACCTTCGTGGCGCTGGGGGGCATCGCCTGGCTGGTTCTGGTGGCGACGCTGGCCTCCTGGGGGATCTATTACCTCTGCCTCAGGCTTTACCCGCCGAACCGGGTGGCGGCCCTCATCTACCTTTCGCAGCCGCTGACCATGGTCTGGGCCCATCTCGTCTTTGCCGAGCCCCTGACCCTGGGGATGATTGCGGGGCTTGTGGTCACCCTGGGAGGGGTCGCCTTGGTCTCGGGGCAAGAGACGGCGTAAAGACTTCGTCAATCCTTGGCTGGTAGCAGAAGGCAAATGCAAAGAATTTGCCGAGGATTGGATGGAAACCCTGCGACTTGAGATGACGCCGCGCCTGCGCGATTTCCTTTGGGAGAAGCGCATCGTGCCCAAGCCCTGGCGGACCAAGGGGCTCGACCGCATCAAGAGCCTGCATTTCCCCGATGACCTGGAGGTCGAGCCCTATACCCGCCATGTCTTCCGGCCCGGCGATGGGGCGATGCTGCTCTCTTCCTCGCGGCACATGACCTACCAGCATGCCCAGCTTGCGGGCTCTCGGATCGGGGCCTTTTGCTCGATCGCGCGGGGGGTGGAAGAGATGGGCGACACCCATCCGATGGACCGGGTGACGAGCCACTCCCTGGGCTATGGGTCCTATTATCACCAGATGGCGCTGGAGCTTGGCGCGGAAGAATACCGACCGTGGAGCGCGTACAACGCCCGCGCGCCCCATGTGAAGATCGGCAACGATGTCTGGATCGGGGCCCAGGCCATGCTGAAGGGCGGCATCACCATCGGCGATGGCGCGGTGATCGGGGCGCGGTCGGTGGTGACCAAGGATGTGCCGCCCTATGCCGTGGTGGTGGGCCAGCCCGCCCGCATCCTGCGCCACCGCTTCGCCCCCGAGATCTGCGCCAGGCTTCTGGCGACGCGCTGGTGGGATTACTCGCTGGGCGACCTCGCGCGGTTCTCCTTCGACGACCCTCTGGCCTTTTGCGAGGCTTTCGAGGCCGCCAGCCCCGGCCTCTCTCCGCGCGACGTGGCACCGATCACGGTCGCCATGCTGCAGGAGATGGCGTGAAATCTCGCCGCTTCCCAAGAGGTCGGTTTTGGTGTAAGCGCGGCGCATCTGCGACGTGAGGCCCCACCCCCGGGCCCGTGCATCAGGATTGGGGGCGGCGGCAATGGGGCCGCCATATGTGTGAGGGAACCGGCAGGGGCCGGCCCTTCCGAGGAAACGATATATGTTCAACGAAACCAAGAAATCGATCCAGTGGGGCAACGAAACGCTCACCCTGGAAACCGGCAAGGTTGCGCGTCAGGCCGATGGGTCGGTGATCGCGACCCTGGGTGAGACCTCCGTCATGGCCAACGTGACCTTCGCGAAATCCGCGAAGCCGGGCCAGGACTTCTTCCCGCTGACCGTGCATTACCAAGAGAAATACTATGCGGCCGGCAAGATCCCCGGCGGCTTCTTCAAGCGCGAGGCGCGTCCGTCCGAAAAGGAGACCCTGGTCTCCCGCCTGATCGACCGTCCCTGCCGTCCGCTCTTCGTCGAGGGCTTCAAGAACGAAGTGCTCGTCATGGCGACCGTGCTCTCCTGCGACCTGGTCAATGACCCGGACGTGGTGGCGATGATCGCGGCCTCCGCCGCCCTGACCATTTCGGGCGTGCCCTTCATGGGCCCGATCGGCGCCGCGCGCGTGGGCTTCGCGAATGGCCAATACGTGCTGAACCCCGCCATGGACGACATGACGCAGCTGCGCAACAACGCAGAGCAGCGTCTGGACCTGGTCATCGCCGGCACGAAAGACGCCGTGATGATGGTGGAATCCGAGGCCTATGAGCTGACCGAAGAGGAAATGCTGGGCGCGGTCAAATTCGGCCATGACGCCATGCAGCCGGTGATCGACCTGATCATCTCGCTGGCCGAAACCTCGGCCAAAGAGCCCTTCGACTTCACGCCCCCCGATATCTCGGCGCTCTATGCCAAGGTGAAGGCCGCCGGTGAGGCCCAGATGCGCGCCGCTTTCGCGATCCGCGACAAGCAAGAGCGCACCAATGCGATCTCGGCCGCGGCCAAGGCCATCGTGGCCAGCCTTTCCGAAGAGGAGCAGGCTGACATCAACCTCGGTTCCGCGATCAAGAAGCTGGAAAGCTCGATCCTGCGCGGTGACATCATCAACGGTGGCGCGCGCATCGACGGGCGTGACAACAAGACCGTGCGTCCGATCAACGTGGAAACCGGCATCCTGCCGCGCACCCATGGTTCGGCCCTGTTCACCCGTGGCGAAACCCAGTCGCTTTGCGTGGCGACGCTCGGCACCGGCGAGGATGAGCAGATCATCGACGCGCTGAACGGCAACTATCGGTCGAACTTCCTCCTGCACTACAACTTCCCGCCCTATTCGGTCGGCGAAGTGGGCCGCGTGGGCTCGCCGGGTCGTCGTGAAATCGGCCATGGCAAGCTCGCCTGGCGCGCGCTGCAGGCGGTTCTGCCGGCGGCGACCGACTTCCCCTATACGGTCCGTCTGGTCTCGGAAATCACCGAGTCGAACGGTTCGTCGTCCATGGCCACCGTCTGCGGCTCGGCCCTGGCCATGCTGGATGCGGGCGTGCCGCTGAAGGCTGCGGTTGCTGGCGTCGCCATGGGTCTGATCCTGGAAGACGACGGCAAATGGGCCGTGCTGACCGATATCCTCGGCGACGAGGATCACCTCGGCGACATGGACTTCAAGGTTGCCGGCACCGCCACCGGCATCACCACGATGCAGATGGACATCAAGGTCGCGGGCATCACGCCCGAGATCATGGCCCAGGCCCTGGCCCAGGCCAAGGATGGCCGCCTGCACATCCTGGGCGAGATGGCCAAGTCGATCACCGGCCCGGCCAAGTTCTCGGCCTATGCCCCCAAGATCGAGACCATGACCATCCCGACCGACAAGATCCGTGAAGTGATCGGCTCGGGCGGCAAGGTCATCCGCGAGATTGTGGAAACCTCCGGCGCCAAGGTCGACATCAACGACGACGGCACGATCAAGATCGCCTCTTCGGATGCGGCCGCGATCAAGCGCGCCTATGACATGATCTATTCGATCGTGGCAGAGCCCGAAGAAGGCCATATCTACACCGGCAAAGTGGTGAAACTGGTCGATTTCGGCGCCTTCGTGAACTTCTTCGGCAAGCGGGACGGCCTGGTGCACGTCAGCCAGATCGCGGGCAAGCGTCTGAACCACCCGAACGAGATCCTGAAGGAAGGCCAAGAGGTCAAGGTCAAGCTCCTGGGCTTCGACGAGCGTGGCAAGGTCCGCCTCGGCATGAAGATGGTCGACCAGGAAACCGGGCTGGAAATCACCCCCGAGAAGGAATCGGCCGAGGGCTAAGCCCCTTTCGGCGCGACCCCAGGCCCCCGCCCTCACCGGCGGGGGCTTTTTCATGGTTGACGCAAGGGGTGTTGCGGCTAGAAGAGGTCAATTGCCCGCAAAGCCAGGACGGAAGTTGGATTATACGTACACGCCCCCGCCGAAACCGACCCTGGCCCGCTGGTGGAACATCACCCGCGCCTACAAGGGTCAATCCGTGCTGCGGATGCTGGAGTATGAGCACCTTTCCACGCTGTCCATCGCGGGCAAGGTCCTGGACATGGGCGGCGGCAAGAAGGCCAAGTATCTGCGGCTTTTGCCGCCCGGTCTGACCGTGGAATCGGTCAACATCGACCCCGGCATCGAGCCCACGCACCTGGTCGAACCCGGCCAGCCCCTGCCCTTGGCCGACAACAGCTATGACGCCGTCATCTGCTTCAACACGCTGGAGCATATCTACGACGCCGTCCCCGTGCTGCAAGAGCTTTACCGCGTGGTCAAGCCCGGCGGCGCGGTCCATGTCATCGTCCCCTTCATGTTCCGCATCCATGGCCACCCCGACGATTACTTCCGCGCAACGCCCAGCTGGTGGCAGGAAACCTTCCGCCGCACCGGCTTTGCCAAGATGGAGCTGATGCCGCTGGTCTGGGGTCGTGGATCGACCCGCGCCGTTGTGCCGGGGATGCACGGTGCCTTCCCAAGGGCGCGGATGCACCTGGCCATGCTCTTCGACATCCTCTTCGCCAAGCTGATGCTCAAGGGCGACCGCATGTCGGGACGGCGCGGCGACAGCATCAGCGGCACCTCTCCGGGCTGGTTCATGACCGGATGGAAGGGGCAGGAATGACGGGCAAATCTCCGTTCCGCGGGCTGAAGCTGGGGCTGCACCGGCTTCTGGGCCGCAAGACGACGCGGGTCGATGGGCTGACCGTGACCTGCGATCCGGCGCTGATCCCGCGCTCGGTCGTGACCGCGCTGGTCAAGGGCAGCTACGAGGCGCCCGAGCGGCAGATGGTCGCCGACGCGATCCGCAAGGGTGACCGCGTGGTCGAGATCGGCACCGGGGTCGGCGTCGTCAGCCTCTTGTGCAACCGGCTGGCGGGGGCGGGCAATGTCCTGTCCTTCGAGGCCAATGCCAGCCTGGAGCCCGCGATCCGCGCCAATTTCGCGCTGAACGGGATGGAGCCGCGCCTGCGCTTGCGGGCCGTCACGGTGGATGGGGCGCCCATCAGCTTTTACCGGAATGAGAACATCGTCTCCTCTTCGGTCTATGACCGGGGGCTGGAGGCCGAGAAGGTGACGGTCGAAAGCGAGGCGCTGGATGCCGTGCTGGAGGCCGAACAAGCCACCGTCCTGGTGATCGACGTCGAGGGCGCGGAGCTGGCGCTTTTGGCCTGCGAGGGTGTCGGGCGCCTGCGCGAGATCATCGTCGAGACCCATCCCCATATCGTGGGAGAGGCCGAGACGGCGGCCATGGTGGCGGGCCTTCAGGCGCGCGGCTTCAAGGTGACGGGCCGCATCCACAAGAACCTGCGTCTCAGCCGGGCGGGTTGAGATGGCCGACCCGCTGCGCGTCATCCATTTCCACTTCGGCAAGGAGGGCGGGGCCGAGAGGTTCTTCGTCAAGCTCGCCCAGGCCTTGGACCGGCGCGGGGTGCAGCAGCGCTTCATCATCCGCAAGGGGCGGTCCTGGGATGCGCAGATTGCAGAGCTCGGCCCGGTGATCCGCAACAACTTCTCGCGGTTGTCACCGATGACTCCGGTCCTGCATTGGCAGGCCAGTCGTTGGGTGCGGGACTGGAAGCCCCATGCGGTAATGAGCTGGATGCCGCGCGCCGGGCGGTTGGTGCATCGCTGGCCGGGGGTGGTCAAGCTGAACCGGATGGGGGATTTTCCCCAGAACCTCAAGCACTTCGACAACCTGGACATCCTCGTTGGCAATGTCCCGGGTATCGCCCAGACCTGCCGCGACCTCGGCTGGACCAAGCCCGCTCTGACGATTTCCAACTTCACCCCGCTGACCCCGCCGAACCCCGTGCCGCGAGCCGCCCATGACACGCCCGAGGGCGTCTTCCTGATCGCCGCCGGGGGCCGTTTCCAGCCGCGCAAGGCCATGGACATGGCGATCCGGGCGCTGGCCCGGATGCCGGGGGCCTGGCTCTGGCTGATCGGTGAAGGGCGGCTGCGCCCGGAGCTTGAGGCGCTGGCGGAGGAATTGCAGGTCACCGACCGCCTGCGCTTTGTCGGTTGGGTCGACAACCCGATCCACCATATCGCCGCCGCCGATGCCTTCCTCCTGCCCTCGCGCCATGAGCCGCTGGGGAATATCCTCCTGGAGGCCTGGGCGGCGGGCGTGCCCTCGGTCTCCACCCGCTGCGAGGGGCCCGCCTGGTTCATGCGCGACGGCATCGACGGCCTCATGACCCCCATCGACGACGATGCGGCGATTGCCGAGGCCCTGACCCGGCTGCGCAACGACCCCGCCCAGGCGCAGGTTTACGCGGCAAATGCCCGCGCCCGACTGGACGAGATGTTTTCCGAAGAAGCGATCTGCCGCGACTATATGAAGGTCTTTGCCGGAGAGATGCCATGACGCTCCCCATCTCTGCCTTCATCATCTGCCAGGACGAAGAGCGCTTCATCGAGCCCTGCATCCGCTCCCTTCACATGTGCGCCGAGATCGTGGTGGTGGACTCAGGCTCCACCGATGAGACCTTCGACATCCTCGACCGCCTGACCGCCGAGGGCTTCCCGATCAAGCTTTTCCGCGAGGCCTGGCGCGGCTATGGCGGCCAAAAGCAATTCGCGCTGGAGCAGTGCACGCAACCCTGGTGCCTGTCGATCGACAGCGACGAACGCCTGTCGCCCCTGATCGCCCAGGACCTGCCCGGCCTCATCACCCAGGATGTCGCGGGCTGGCGGATCACGCGTTACCCCTATCTCGACGGTTTCGGCTATGCGCCGCCCCAGGCGAAAGAGCGGATGAACCTGCGCATCATCCGCAATGGCGCGGGGCATTTCGACCCCAAGGACAAGGTCCACGAGGGTCTTTACGTCACCGGAGAGGTCAAGAACGCGCCGCGTGGCGGGCTCTTGCACTTCCGCCCCATCCATCTGCATGAGCAATTCCTGAAGGAAAACAAATACTCCAGCCTCAAGGCGCAGATGAAGGTGACCCAAGGAAAGCGCGCGCAGCCCTGGAAGATGGCGGTCTCTCCCTGGATCTATTTCCTGCGGCTGTATTTCCACAACGGCCTTTGGCGCTGTGGTTGGGCGGGGTTCATTCGGGCGATGCTGGGGGCGACCTATGCCTTCATGACCGAGGCCAAACGCTGGGAGCATGAGGCGATCCAGGCCGTCCCGCCGGTGGAGCCCGACTTCTCGAAGCTCGACAGGTATTGACCGCGATTCGCGCAGCTTGCGCACAAATTTCGCGCATGCACGCCACGATGCCGGACAAAGTTGCGTCATACCTCCAGGATGCCGCAGAAATCGCAACAAAGCGTCAGCTCGCCTGCCCTATCCTGCCCGCAACTGCGAACAGGAGCCCCAAATGCGTATCGTCATCCTCGGAGCCGGTGTGATCGGCGTGACCTCGGCCTGGTACCTGGCGCAGGCCGGGCACGAGGTGACCGTGATCGACCGGCAATCAGGCCCGGCGCTGGAGACCTCTTTCGCCAATGCCGGCGAGATTTCGCCCGGCTATGCCAGCCCCTGGGCCGGCCCCGGCATCCCGATGAAGGCGCTGAAATGGCTCTTCATGCGCCATGCCCCCCTGATCCTGGAGGCCAAAATCGACATCGCCCGGATCGACTGGATCATCCGGATGCTGGGCAACTGCACCGCCTCGGCCTATGCGGTGAACAAGTCGCGCATGGTCCGGCTGGCGGAATATTCCCGCGACTGCCTGCGCGACCTGCGCAGCAGCACGGGGATTTCCTATGACGAGCGCACCCAAGGAACCCTGCAGCTCTTCCGCACGCAAAAGCAGGTCGATGCGGCCGAGAAGGACATCAAGGTCCTCAAGGCCGACGGCGTCCCCTTCGAGGTCCTGACCCCTGCGCAATGCGTCGCCGCCGAGCCCGGCCTCGCCTCCAGCCTGCACAAGATCGCAGGCGGCCTGCGTCTGCCGGGCGACGAGACGGGCGACTGCTTCAAATACACCAACCGCCTGGCCGAGATGGCAGCGGCGGCGGGTGTGACGTTCCGCTACGGCGTCCAGATCTTCGGCCTGAACCGCGAGGGCGGGCGGATCGCCTCGGTCCATACCTCCCAAGGCCGCGTCGAGGCCGATGCCTTCGTGCTGGCCATGGGCTCCTACTCTCCGGCCATGGTCAAGCCCCTGGGGATGCGCCTGCCGGTCTATCCGGTGAAGGGCTATTCCATCACCATCCCGATCCAGGACGAGACCCGCGCCCCGGTCTCGACCGTCATGGACGAGACGTTCAAGATCGCCATCACGCGGCTTGGCGACCGCATCCGGGTGGGCGGCATGGCGGAAATCTCGGGCTTCAACAACACCTTGGAGGCGCGGCGGCAAGAGACCCTGACCCATTCGGTCGAGGACCTCTTTGGCGGGGCGGGCGACCAAAGCCGGGTGAGCTACTGGTCGGGCCTGCGCCCGATGACGCCCGATGGCACGCCGGTCGTGGGCGCCACGCCCCTGTCGAACCTCTGGCTGAACACCGGCCACGGAACCCTCGGCTGGACCATGGCGGCGGGTTCGGGCCGGGTGCTGGCCGACCTGATCTCGGGCCGCGCCCCGGAAATCGACAGCTCTGACCTCGGCCTGTCGCGCTATGGCCGGAGAGCCGCCTGAGCGCCTGACGGAATGGCTTGACAGGGCGCCCGTCGCCCTGTTCAACCTCGGGCAAGGCGCAGGCGAGGTGGGGCGATGTATCTGGATTCCGTGCGCGAACTCCTCCGCAAGCAAAAGCTGGTCGAGGGCCTGACGCGGGCCCAGGCCGGGGCCCATACGCCCGCGCTGGATACGGTCACCGAAAAGCAGCAACATGCGGAAATCGAGAATTTCCTGGCCAAGCTGGCGGTCGCCGACATCGTCGAGATCTTTGAAAGCCTGACACCGGACGAGGCCGCCCAGCTTTGGCCGCGCGTGCCTGCGGGGCGGTCCACCGATGTGCTCTGGGAGGTCTCGGATGAACTCCGCGACCGGCTGGAGGATGTGGCGGGACCGCGTCTGACCGAAACCAAGGTCTCGGTCTTCGAGATCATCGGGGGCCGGATCAAGCCGACGCCGATCAAGAGCCGCAAGGACCTGGAAGGCCGCCGCCCGATCTGGGTCGACCTTCTGAACGCCTCCCCCGCCCAGCGCGCCTATATCGGCGAGTTCTACAAGCTGGAGCTGCCGGACCCGGGCGACGAGGTGGACCTCGAGGTCGCCAACCGCTTCCATGTCGAGGAAAACGGCGCCCTGGCCTTGCACTCGAACTTCCTGCTGGACCGGGGCGGCAAGAGCCGCTCGATCCCGGTGAGCTTCCTCTTGCACCAGAAGATCCTGTTTTCCCTGCGCAACGAGGACCTGCCGGTCTTCCGCCTGCAGCGCCGCAGGGCCGAGACGGTGCCGGGCTATGCCGAGGATTGCTTCGACCTGCTTCTCAGCCTCTATGGCTCGGACGTCGAATATTCGGCCGACAGCCTGGAGGATATCTACAAGACCCTGAGCCGCGTCGGGAAGCATGTCCTCTCCGAGACGATGACCGACGAGGAGGCCGCAAGCGTCCTGGCCGATATCGCCGAGGAAGAGGACCTCAACGGCCGCATCCGCAGCAACATCATGGACACGCAAAGGGCCATCGTCTTCCTGATGCAGGCCAAGGTGCTGGAGGATGAGCATATCCAATCCGCCAAGCAGGTGCTGAGGAATATCGACAGCCTGAACAGCCACACGGCGTTCCTGTTCGACAAAATCAACTTCCTGATGGATGCGACCATCGGTTTCATCAACATCAACCAGAACCGCCGCGTGACCCAGTTGACCATGCTGAGCGTGGTCTTCCTGCCGATGAACGTGCTGGCGGGGATGGGGGGGATGTCGGAGTTCTCGATGATGACGGCGGGGATCCCCTGGCCGATCTCTTACGGCGCCTTCCTGGTGGGGACGGCGGCCATCGGCTTCCTGACCTATCGCGTCGTGCGCCGGGCCGACCGGATCAAGCGGGGCCAGAAGTGAGGGCTTTGCGTCATGGGCTGGTGATCCTCGCGCTCACAGCCCTGACGCAGGTGGGCGGCCTGGCCTGGGCCCTGGCGCTGGTGTTTCGCCGCCGGATGCTGGCCTTCCTTGCAGCCTATGTCGCCCTGAGCCTTGTGGCCCACCTCGCCGCCCCCATCTTCGGACGCGAGGCCCTGCCCTGTTTCGGCGCCCCGCTGCGGGCGCAGAGCCCTTTCTATTGCGGGTGCGCGCTATTCTGGAATGCGACTTTTCATGGTTCCTTGATGTTTGGGACCAGACAAGGAGCTGAGAATGAAGATCCGGTTTTCCCATCTTTCCGTCTCCGAGCGGCGCAAGATCGAGCGCTGGC
>NZ_JAABNR010000026.1 GCF_009925085.1 Stagnihabitans tardus
AGACCCCACGGAAGTGCCTGGGCTTCCGAACCCCCGCCGAAGTCTTCCGCGCCCATGTCCTTGGCCGAGGTCATCGCAAGGCGAAACTCTCCACCAAACCAAAGTCGCATCTGGGCTAGCGCGCCCAATTCAAGATTGAAGTGCGACTTTTGAGCAAAAACAATGCCTTGCTCAAAGGAGGATTCGCATGCCCCGCTCATATGTCCATCTCAGCCTCGAGGATCGTCGCAAGATCGCGCGCTGGCTTGACGCCAGGATGCCGGTTCACGAAATCGCAGCACGCCTCGGCCGCCACCGCGCAACGATCCATCGCGAGCTGAAGCGCAACCGCTTCGTCGATGCCAAGCTGCAGGATCTCTCCGGCTATTACGCCTTGAACGCCCAATCTAAAGCTGAAACCCGCCGGGCTGGCCTACGCAAGCTGGTCCGGCATCGCGACCTCCGTGACGTTGTCATCGACCGCCTCAAGTCCGGCTGGACGCCGCAACAGATCGCGGGTCGTCTGCGCGTGGATGGCCGCGATCTGCAGGTCAGCCATGAGACCATCTACCAGTTTGCCTACTCCAAAGACGGTCATGCAATGGACCTTTGGCGCCATCTGCCAGAGCATCGTCGCCGCAGGAGAGGCTGAGGAAAGCGGCGCTCTCAAGCCCATATATTCGCTGATGAATTGTCGATCAAGAACCGCCCAGAGGTCATAGGGACTCGCGAAGAGTTTGGTCACTGGGAGGGTGACCTGATCCAGTTCCGTAAGGAATTGGGCCATGCCAACGTCACCTCCCTGGTCGAGAGGGTCAGCCGCTTCACCGTCCTCCTGGAGAACGCTGACCGGAAATCGAAGCCCGTGATGGAAGGGATCATCGCGGGTCTCTCGCCCCTCCCGTTCCACGCGCGCAGGTCCATCACCTTCGACCGGGGCTTTGAGTTCACGGCCTGACCCCATTTGCAGGCAGGCCTGGGCGTCACGGTCTGGTTCTGCGATCCCCAGGCGCCTTGGCAGAAGGGCACCAACGAGAACATCAACGGCCGCGCCAGGCGGTTTCTCCCAAGAGACACGGACCCGACGGCGCTGACAAATCGCTCCTTGGCGGCGATTTGTCAGCGCCTCAACACCACGCCGAGGAAGTGCCTCGGCTACCGAACGCTCGCCGAGGTCTTCCGCGAAAGGGTCTTGGCCGAGGCAGGCACCCTGCCCTAACATCTCACCGGCTCAAATACGCGCTTCGGCTTGAATCCACAGGCGACTTACGTCGCGATGCCGCTTTGACACGGGCCTCGAGATGTCAGCCTCCGTTGCCGCAGACCTGGCCCAAGGCTGCGGGCCCCTGCCCCGCGCTTTGGCCAACAAAGCGCCCAGATGGCCCTGTAGCAACCCCATAGTGTCGCGTCTGAGACAGGCCCTGTGACAGGTCCTGCCGCTCATGGGTCAGTGGCCAAAACAGGGGGCTTCCCGCAGCATTCGGGACGGGAGAGGCCTGCAAGGCGTCAGGGAGGGGCGATCGCATCGCCATGACGCCATTCAGGGGATCGCTCTCATGAACCTTGCGACATGGGTGGCGCAGGGGGTTTTGGCAAAACCCAACCCTTCAGGGAGGAACAAGAATGATGATGAACAAACTGTCCGCCATCGGTCTCGCGGCGCTTCTGGCGAGCTCGACCGTGGCCGTGGCGCAGGATGACACGTCCAAGAAGCTTTACCTCGGCGTCGGCAATACCAGCGCCGAATACTGGACCCAGATGATCTGGGGCGCGACCCAGGTCATGGAATCGGTCGGCGGCACGGTCGAGGTCATCGGCAATGACTTCGACCCCCAGAAGTCGTTGCAGAACATCGGCGCCATCACGGCTCCGGGCTGCGAGGGCTGCATCTTTACCTGGTTCCCGGATTCGCCCGCCTTCACCAAGACCTTCGTGGAAAAGATCGCCGATGCCGGCGGTTTCATCACCACGCTGTGGAACCGGGCCGAGGAAATCCACCCCTGGGATACGGCTGCGGAAGCCTGGGTCGCCAATATCTCGTTCGACGGCGTCGATGCGGGCTATCAGAACGGCATGGCGCTCTGCAACGCCATGGGCGGCACCGGCGAGATCGTCGTTCTGCAAGGCGTGCTGGACAATGCGCCCGCCAAGCAGCGCACCATGGGCCTGGAGAAGGCCATTGCCGAATGCCCCGGCATGACCGTGCTGGAGATGCAGGTCGGCAGCTGGCAGCAGGCGCCCGCGCAAGACATCACCCGGACCTGGCTGACCAAGTATGGCGACCGGATCAAGGGCATCGTCGGCCAGAATGACGCGATGGCGCTGGGTGCCGTGGCGGCTCTGCGCGAAGCGGGTCTGGCTGGCAAGGTCTTCGTCACCGGCACCGACGGTTCTTCGGACGTCGTCAAGCTGATCGAGACCGGCGAGATGCTGTCCACCATGTCGGGCCTGAACGAATACCAGGGCGCGATTGCCGCCGCCTTGGCCTATGGCGCCCGCACCGGCGATATCAAGCTCTCTGACCTGACCGAGGCGCAGCGCGACTTCTTCGTCCAGCAGATCCTGATCACCAAGGAGAACGCGACCGAGTTCCTGGCGCGCAAGCCCGATCCGAAAGACTACACCTACGAAGCCATCAAGGCCGACTTCTGGGCCAAGTCTGCCGGCCAGATCCCGAACGGCGTCAACTGAAGCCTTCCTGCGGGACGCGCCCCTTGCGTCCCGCATCAAAGCTGAAGGGCTCTCCCCCTGGGGGGAGGGCCTGTCTCCGAAAGGACCTCGCGGATGTCTAAACTCTTGCAATCTCAGGGCCCGCTTCTGGCCCTGCTGGGCCTTGTTCTTCTGTTCTCGGTCATCACCGACAGCTTCGCCTCATGGGGCAACCTGGGGGCCGTGCTTGAGGCCGCCGCCATTCCGGCCGTCGTGGCCATCGGCCTGACCTTCGTCTTGATGCAGGCCTCCATCGACCTGTCGGTCGAAGGTGTGGCCTCCTTGGCCAATATCATTCTGGCGATCACCATCGCCAATTCGGTGACCGCCACCGATATCGGCCTGTGGGCCGTGCCCCTGGTGCTGGGCGTGGGCCTGGCCATCGGCGCCACCAGCGGGGCGATCTCGATCTATGTGCGCATGCCGTCCCTGATCGTGACTTTGGGCATGTGGCTGACCACGGTCGGCCTGGCCGCGCTCTTGTATCCCGGACGCCTGCCGCAGATCCTGGACACGCGGATCACCGGGCTGGCCATCGGCAAGGTCTGGGGGCTGAGCTGGATCGTCTATCTGACGCTGGCCCTGATCATCATGGCCCTTCTGGTCGAAAAGCACACCCGGTTTGGCCGCATGTGCCGTGCCATCGGGGAAAACGAGCCCGTGCTGGTCATGTCGGGCATCAAGGTCATCCGCCACAAGATCGCGGCCTTTGCCCTGGCGGGGGGCTGTTATGCCGCCGCCGGCATCCTGATGGGGGCCCGCATCGGCGTGGGCAACACGCAATCTGGCGTGGGGCTTCTGTTCCCCTCGATCGCGGCCTGCGTCCTGGGCGGCACCTTGTTGTCGGGCGGCCATGGCGGCGTGCGCCAGTCGATGATCGGGGTCCTGATCCTGGTCACCCTGCGCAACGGGCTGATCATGGTCGGCGTCGATCCCCTTCTGCAATCGGCGCTGGAAGGCGCGGTCATCATCCTCGCCGTGGCCGGATCGACCTGGCACCTGCGGCGCAAGATCAGGGTCATCAAATGACGGCGTTTTCTCTTGAGGGTATCTCCAAACGCTTCGGCGAGGTCACCGCGCTGGACAATGTCAGCCTGTCACTCAACGAGGGCGAGGTCCTGGGGCTGATCGGCCAGAACGGCTCGGGCAAGTCCACGATCATGAAGGTCATGGCGGGGCTGCACCGGCCCGACAGCGGCGTGGTCAAGGTGGGCGGGCGCGCCGTGCAGCTGCGCTCTCCGGCCGAGGCGGCGCTTGCGGGCATCGGCCTGGTTCACCAGGAGCAATCGCTGATCCAGGCGCTGAGCGTGGCCGAGAACCTGTTCCTGGACAAGCCTGCGGGCTCGACCTGGGCGGGGGTCTACCGCTGGAACAGCCTGCGCGACCGGGCAAAGGCACAGCTGGACAAGGTCGAGCTGGACATCGACCCCTTTACTCCGGTGTCCGCCCTTTCCTTCGGCCAAAGGCAGATGGTCGAACTGGCCAAGGTCCTGTCCTTGGAGGAACTGGTTCACGGCCACCTGGTCATCCTTTTCGACGAGCCCACCGCAGTCCTGAACCCGCCCGAGATCCAGGCCCTCTTCGGCCAGATCCGGCGGATCAAGCATCGCTCCTCGGTGGTCTTCGTTTCGCACCGGATGGACGAGATCCTCGATATCTCGGACCGGGTCTATGTCATGAGCGACGGGCGCAACGTGGCGACCCGCGACCGCGACGCCGTGAACCCGGACGAGCTTTACGAGCTGATGGTGGGCCGCCAGCGCGTCAACCGCAAGGACCGCAAGCCGCGCGAGGCCCATATCGGTGCAGAGCCGGCGTTGACGCTGAACCATGTGACGGTGCCCGGGGAGATCGAGGATATCTCGTTGAAACTGGCGCCCGGAGAAATCCTGGGCCTGATCGGCGTGCAGGGTTCGGGCGCGGAAACCATCCTGCGCACGGTCTTTGGCATGGCCGACGACTGGCAGGGCAAGATCGAGTATTTCGGCGCGCCCTTGGACATCGACACCCCGGCGCAGGCCGTGGCCAAGGGCATCGGCTATCTTCCGGCCGAGCGCAAGACCGAAGGCATGATCCGCAACACCTCGGTCTCCGAGAATGTGGCGATCACCTACGGCTGGCAGCATGGCCGCGGCGCGGGGTTGATCTCGCGGGCCAAGGAACGCGGGATGATCGAGGGCTGGGTCCGGAAGCTGGCCATCAAGACGCCTTCGATCGCGCATCGGATCGACAACCTGTCAGGCGGCAACCAGCAAAAGGTCGTCCTGTCGAAATGGCTGTTCGGCAAGACGCTGAAGGTCCTGATGCTGGACCATCCGACGCGGGGCCTTGACCCGGGCGCGCGCTCCGACCTCTTCGCCGTGATCCGCGAGCTGGCCGATCAGGGCCTGGCGATCCTCTTGGTGGGCGACACCTTGGACGAGGTCCTGACCCTGTCGGATTCGATCATCGTCATGAAGGACGGCCGCGTCAGCGCCCGGATCGAGGGGGTGCAGGCCGCGCCCCCTTCGGAAGAAGACCTCGTCAAGGCCATGGTGTAGGGGGATGATGATGGACGCGACCTTGCGTTTCCTGCGCCGCAATGGCGCGGTTCTGGTGCTTTTGGTGATCCTGGCCGCGGTCTCGACGGCGGCTCCGGGGATCCTGCGCTGGAGGGCGATCAACTCCTTGTTGCAGGACAATGCGCCGATGCTGATCCTGATCGTGGGGGCGACGCTGCCGATCCTTCTGGGCTGCCTCGATCTGTCGATTGCCGCCATGGCTTCCCTGGCGGCCGTGTCGGCCGCGCTCTTGTCGCCCGTGCTGGGATCGGCCTCGGTGCCGGTCGTGGTGGGGGGGGCGGCCGCCTTGGGAGGCCTTCAGGGCTGGCTGATCGGGCGGCTTCAGGTGCCCTCCTTCGTCATATCGCTGGGCGCGCTTGGGATCTTCAAGGGCGTGGCCATGTATCTGACGGGCGCCAACATGGTCGGCATCACGCCGGGCATCTGGATCTATGACCTCCTGGGCTCGCGCAGCTTCGGCATGTCGAATTCCTTCCTCTTGGTGCTGATCGTGGCGGGGCTCTTCGCCGCCATGCTGAAATTCACCAACCTCGGCCGAAACATCTATGCCTTTGGCGCCAACGAGATCGCTGTCTATATCTCGGGCGTGCGGCGCGATATGGTGCGGAGTTTCGCTTTCGCCACCTCGGCGGGCTGTGCGGCCTTGGGCGGGATCATGATGATCAGCCAGACGATGTTCGCCTCCGCCACCGTGGCGGGCAGCCTGCTCTTGCCCGCCCTTGTCGGCGTCGTCGTCGGCGGCACCGCGATTTCGGGCGGCGTGGGGGGTGTGCTCTCCAGCCTCATCGGCGGGTTGATCGCCATCCTGATCCGGGTGGGCGTCACCATCTCGGGCCTTCCGCCCGAAAGCCAGGACGTCGCCTTCGGCATCACCATCCTGATCGCCGTGGCTCTGACCACCGACCGCGCCAAGATCGGCGTGGTGAAATGACCCAAACCAAAGAGGCCGACATGTCTTCGAAAGCGGGATTGATCATCGGCGGCATCAGCCGTCCTTCCGGCAGCGCCGGTGTGCTGGAGCTTACCGATCCGGCGACCGACGAAGTCATCGCCACCCTGCCCAAGGCGGGCCTGCCCGAGGTCGCCGTGGCCTGCGAGGCCGCGCTGATCGGTTACGGCGAATGGTCCTCGGTCTCGCCCTATGAGCGGTCCAAGGTCCTGCGCCGCGCGGCCGACCTGATGCGCGCCCGCACCGAAGAGGCCGCGCAATGCCTGACGCGCGAGCAAGGCAAGCCGCTGGCCCAGTCGCGGCTGGAATGGGGCGGGGCGGCCGACCTTCTGGACTGGTTCGCCGAAGAGGGCCGCCGGACCTATGGCCGCGTCATCCCGGGCCGCGTGGCCGAGGCTGACCTGCGCGTGTTGCGCCGCCCGGTGGGTCCGGTCGCGGCCCTTGCGCCGTGGAACTTCCCGGCCTGGGGCATGATGCAAAAGATCGCCCCGGCCCTGGCCGCGGGCTGTTCCGTCGTGGCCAAACCCTCCGAGGCCACGCCCCTGACCACCTGGCACATCGCCACCTGCCTGCTAGAGGCCGGCCTTCCGCCCAAGGCGATCTCGGTGATCTGGGGCAGCTCCTCGCTTCTGTCCGAGGCGCTGATCAAGGCGCCCGAGATCCGCAAGGTCTCGCTGACGGGTTCCACGCGGGTCGGGCGGATCGTGGCGGCTTTGGCTGGGCAATACCTGAAGAAGGTGACGATGGAGCTGGGTGGTCATGCCCCGGTGATCGTGGCCCGGGATGCGGATATGTCCAAGCTGATCCCCCTGGCCGCGCAGTGGAAGTTCCGCAATGCTGGGCAGGTCTGCGTCTCGCCGACCAGGTTCCTCGTCGAGGATGCGGTCTATGACGACTTCGTCGAGGGCCTGGCCGAGGCTGCGGGCAAGGTGAAAGTCGGTCACGGGCTCGAAGAGGGCACGATGATGGGCCCCTTGTGCACCCGCAATCAGCGCAACGTCATCTCGTCCATGGTGGCCGATGCCCGCGCCAAGGGGGCCCGCGTGGTCGCCGGCGGCGATGCCATCGGCAATGTGGGCAATTTCCATGCGCCCACCGTGGTCGCCGATGCCACCCCAGACATGCTGGCGATGAACGACGAACCCTTCGGCCCCCTGGCGCTGGTCGCCCGGATGGGGTCGATCGACGAGGCCCTGGCCGAGGCGAACCGGATGCCCGTGGGCCTCGCCTCTTTTGCCTTCACCACCAATTCCCACACCCAGGCCAAGATCACCCGAGGGGTCAAGTCGGGGATGCTGGGGGTCAACCACTTTGCCATGGGCCTGCCGGAAACGCCCTTTGGCGGGGTTCTGGACAGCGGCTTTGGCTCGGAAGGCGGGATCGAGGGGCTGGAGGCCTATACCGTGCCGCTGCTCGTCTCGGCCATGGTCTGAAATCAACGCCCTTCGGGGCACATAACGGGAGGAAATCATGTCTCAATTCTCATTGGAAGGCCAGATCGCCCTGGTCACCGGGGGCGGCCGCGGGATCGGTCTTGGCATCGCCACCAGCCTCGCCCAGGCCGGCGCCCATGTGGTGATCGCCGACTACACCAAGGACCTCGCCGAGGCGGGGGCCGATGCCATGCGCGGCTTGGGTCGCAAGTCGGCCGCCATCGTGGTCGATGTCCGCAAGCCCGAAAGCGTCACCGCCATGGTCGATGCCACGGTCAAGCAGTTCGGCCGGCTGGACATCGCAATGAACAACGCGGGCATCGTATCGCTGGGCGGCATCGGAGAGCTGACCGTCGAACAATGGGACGACTGCATGGCCGTCAACCTGCGCGGCGTCTTTCTGTCGACCCAGGCCGAGGTCGCCGTGATGCGCAAACAGAAATACGGCCGCATCATCAACACGGCCTCGATCGCGGGCAAGGTGGGCTTCCCGGCCCTGTCGCATTACTCGGCCACCAAGTTCGGCGTGATCGGTTTCACCAACGCCGTGGCCAAAGAGGTCGCGACCGAGGGCATCACGGTCAACGCGCTCTGCCCCGGGATCGTCGGCACCGGCATGTGGCGCGGGGAAACCGGCCTCTCGGGCAAATGGGCGCTGGAAGGCGAAAGCGAAGAGGCTTCGTGGGAACGTCACCAGAAGATCTTCCTGCCCCAGGGCGTGGCCCAGACGCCCGAGGACATGGGCCAGATGGTCGTCTACCTCGCCTGCGCGCCGCATGTGACGGGCCAGGCCTTGGCCGTCGATGGCGGCTTCTCGCTGGGTTGATCCCTTGGCCGGGGGGAGACCCCCGGCCTTTACGTCTCGTCGCGGGCCTTCTGGATCTGGATTTTCCGATACAAAGTCGCCCGCGACACCCCCAAATACCGAGCCGTCAAAGAGACATTGCCGCCGTTGTAGCGCAAGGCCGCCTCGATCTTGGAGGCCTCGGACTGCGAGCGCGCCGTCAGGTCCTTGCGGGCGATCTCGTCCACGATGTCATCGGGCAGATGCTCCATCCCGATCAGCTTGCCATCGGCCAGGGCCACGGCATGGCGCAAGGTATTGCGCAGCTCGCGCAGGTTGCCGGGCCAGTGGTAATGCGACAGGACCAGCCGGGAATCCTCGTCCATCTCGACCTCGGGGCGGCCGAGTTTCTCGCGCTCGACATGGAAGAGGTCGCGGATCGTGGCTTCGAGGTCGGGGGCGGCACGCAAGGGGGCCAAGGCCACCTGCCCGCCCTTGAGCCGGTGCATCAGGTCCGTGCGCATTCGCCCGTCGCGCACCAGGGTATCCAGGTCCTGGGTCGAGATCACGATGACGCCGATCCCATTGGCCCCCGCCTGCCGGTCGTTCTCCAACAGGGCCAGAAGCGCGGTCTGCCGGGTCTCGTCCATCTCGTCGATGCGGTCGATCAAGAGACAGGACCTTTGCCCCGTCAGCCGCGCCTGCAACAGCGCGCCCAGATCGACCTGGGCCTCCAGCGAGGCGCAGTCGATGAAGACCGTCTCGGCCTCGTCCCCAAAGGCGACGCGGGCCACGGCCTTGGCGAAGGCGGTCTTGCCCGAGCCCGACTCGCCGGTCACCACCAGGGGCAACCCCGCCGACAAAAGCCTGCGGGCGCGGTCCATGGCCTGGGACAGGATCGGGTTGATCCGCAAGGGTTCCTCGGCCAGATCCACCGTGCGCAGCGTGGGCGCCGTAGCCCGGGGCGACACAAGGGCGCGCGGCGAACGGGTGCGGGTCTCGGGATGGGTCAGGACCGCCTGCAGGCTGCGGCCCTGGAAGTTCAGCCGGATCGGCGCATCCGGGCGCAGATCGGCAAACGACTGGTCCAATTCGAAGATCTCCTCGGCCTGCTGGCCCACAAGCTGGCCAACAGGCCGCCCCAAGAGCCGCGTCGCAAAGGAAGACCCGTCCAGCACGCGGCCGTTTTCATCCAGCGCCAGGCGGCCCTCTTCGGCAATGTCGCCGGTCTCGCCATTGTCGAGGATGCGCAGCATCAGGTTGCGCCGGTTCAGGCGACCGAAATAGCCATTCTCGATCCGCCGAGCCGAGCGCTCGACGATCTGCTGCACCATCTTGTTGACCCGGGCATCGGCCTGCCGCGCGGTCGTCACGTTGATCACGCTTTCGATCGCCCCGCCCCGCCCGAGAACGGGAGCCGTCAGACAGGTCAGCCGCTGTGTCGCCGCCCCGTAATGCTCGGCCCCCGCGATGATCACCGGCTTGCCCACGCGCAGGCAGGTGCCCACGCCATTGGTGCCCTGGGCATCCTCGGTCCAGACCGAGCCCGGGATGACGCCCGACCCGGCCAGGTCGCCCAGATACTGGTAATCGCAGCGGAAGAGCATCATGGCCCCCTGCGACGAAGCCAAGGAAACAAGGTATTCGCTGTCGACCAGCTGGCGGAACAGGCGTTCCACCTCGGGTTCGGCGATGCGCAGGAACTCTTCGCGCTCTTGCATCAGGGCCTGGATTTCAGAGTGGCTGAGCACAGCCGCGCGCGGCACTGCATCCGGAAGCAGGTTGTAATCCGTCAGGCAGCGCTTCCACGACTGTTCGACCAGATCCGGCAATCGTGCCTCGGCAACGCCCCGCGCCCGCAGGATGCTTTCGATTTCGCTGGACAAGGGATCGTTGAACCCCTTCGCCTCAAGTGCTTCCGTCTCCCACATCTTGCCCCTCCCAAGACAGATGATGTGTCGACCCTACATGCCGCAGGGCCTACGCATATTCTCTTCCCGCGAGCCTTGCGGCCCGTCCGTTTATCCAGATCAATGGCTCCCTGTCGTCATATCCTTCGCGGCCCAGTCTGACACCGACGATGCGTCCGATAAAGACGGTTTGATCCTCATGCGCATGGGCGCCCTGTACGTCACAAAAGAAGCAGGCCGTGGCGCTGTCCAGATAGGGCAGTCCATGGGGCCCGACCGACCAGCGGCCAGAGGCAAACCGCTGCGCGCGCAGGTCGCTGCGGCTGAAGCGGTCCAGAAGGTCGATCTCGTCCGCCGCGATCTGGTTCAGGCAGAAATAGCTGCTGTCGCGGATCGCCGGATAGGCCGAGGCCGAATGCTTGACGGCGACGATCATCGCCGGGCGATGGCTTGAGAATGGCACCGCCGTCGTGACGGCAAGCCCGTGGTTCACGCCCGCCCGATCCTTGGTCGTCAGGATCGAGACATTGACCGGCGTCGCCCGCAGCGCCTGGCGCATGCTGTCCGAGAAGTCCGGATCGACATCTTTGCAAGGCAGCGCATGGGCAGGCATGACCATCCTCCAGGTCCAAAAGGGATGTGATCCTCAGGGCCAACACCCAGACTAAGCACGTTCGCGCGCCGCAGCCATGTCAATCCTGATAAGGGTTAATGTCTCAGCGAGTCTCAAATGAGACAGTCATTTCACCACGCGCGCCTCGGCCAGGGCCGCGATCCGGTCGGGGTCGAGGCCGAAGCGCGCCAGGACCTCGCGGCTATGGGCGCCGATTGTCGGCGGCGCCCGGCGCACCGAGCCCGGGGTGCGATCCAGTTTCACCGCGATGCCGGGGCCCTTGTAGCCGTCAAGTTCCACGACCATCTCGCGGGTCGCGGTATGGTCCAGCGCCAGGGCCTCGTCCACCGTCAGGACCGGCGCGCAGGGCACACCCAGCTCCATCAGCCTTTGGAAAAGCGGCATCCCGTCCAGCTTGGACAGGGGCGGCAAGAGCGCGGCCCGCAGCGTCTCGCGGTTCATCACGCGGTCGCGGTTGGTGCGATAAAGCGGGTCGGTGCCAAGGGCCTCGATCCCGAGTTCGGTGCAAAGCGTGCGGAACTGGCGGTCGTTGCCGACGGCCAGGAACAGGGGCACGGTGGCGGTGGGAAAGAGGTCATAGGGCACGATGTTGGGATGGCCGTTCCCGGTGCGCGAGGCGCGTCCGCCGTTCAGCACATTCGAGGCATGGGGATGCAACATGGCAATTGCGGTGTCATACAGCGTCACCTCGACCTGCTGGCCGCGCCCGGACCGGTTGCGTTCCAAGAGCGCCAAAAGGATGCCCATGGCGCCATACATCCCGGTGCAGGTGTCCACGATGGGGATGCCAATGCGGCAGGCGTCGATATCGGGCGGCCCATTGACCGCCATCAGCCCCGATATGGCCTGAAGCGCCGCGTCATAGCCCGGAAGGCCGCCGAACTCGCCTGTCTCGCCAAAGCCCGAGACCCGGCAATGCACCAGGCGGGGGAAGCGGCGGTTCAGGTCCGAAAGGTCATCCACCCCCCATTTCTTCCAGGTGGACAGCTTGAAATTCTCGATGAAGACATCGACCTGGCCCAAAAGCTCGAACAAGAGCGCCATGCCCTCGGGGCCCGACAGGTCGAGGCCAAGGTCCTGCTTGTTGCGGTTCAGGCCCAGGAAATAGGGCGCCGTGCCGTTCACGAAGGGGGGGCCGTAGCCCCGCGTGTCGTCGCCGTCAAAGCTTTCGACCTTGATGACCTCGGCCCCGTGATCGCCCAGAAGCTGGCCCGCAAAGGGTCCGGCCAGAACGCGAGAGGCATCCAGAACGACGGTGCCGGTCAGGCAGCCTGCGGGGAATTGGGTCATGGCATCGGTCCTTGGAAAGGGGCGCGGGGGGGAGCCTCCCCGCGCCCGGGTCGCATCAGCCCGCGTTGATCACGGGCAGCACGTCTTCGGCCAGGCGGCGCATGGTCAGACGCTCACGCTCGCGGTTGTTGCCCGAACCGTCCATCGCGGCCTTGAGCAGCGTGTTGAACGGGCCCGAACGCTCGCGCAGCGACATGATCTTGTCGATGACGGTCTTGCGCGAACCATAGATGACCGAGGCCTTGACGATGGATTCCACCGTCACGTCCTTGTCCTCCATCGTCGGGATCGGCTTGATCACGGCGGTGTAATTGGCGACCTTCAGGACTTCCCACAGGTAGTCGAAGTAGTAGAAGTCCGAGCCCGCCGGATCCAGCAGCCAGTCTTCCGCCTGGGCATCCGAATCGGCGATCAGGATGTTGCGGGCGACCGACCATTCCTTGCCCGTCGGCTTGATGCCCATGGCATCGCAGCCCTCGACATACTTGTGCCAGTGGTTGATCACAGTGCTTTCCGGCGCGAAGTTCGCGGTGATCGGCTTCCAGCCCTGCTTGATCGCATGGGCGACCGAATTGCCATCGGGCGACATGGAGGACAGCGAGATCGGGGGATGCGGCTTGGTATAGGGTTTGGACATATAGCCCACGCCCAGCTTCGGAATGATGTTGTCCGTCAGCTTGATGTGCCAGTGCTTGCCCTTGATGTCATAGGGCGGGTCTTGGCTCCAGATCTTCTTGATCATGCCGATCGACTCGGCAAACTTCTCGGCCCGGACCGATCCGTCCAGCACGTCGAAAAGCTCCATGTCCGAGGCCAGGCCACCCGGCCCGATGCCCATGTTGAAGCGGCCCTTGGTCATGTGGTCGAACTGCGCCGCCTGACCGGCAACCTGCGCCGGGTGGTGGTTCGGCAGGCAGATGACGCCCGTGCCAAAGCGGATGTTCTTGGTCTGCGGGATCAGCGAGGCCAGGAACATCATCGGCGCGGTGATCGGCTCGGTCGAGGCCGAATAGTGCTCGCCGATCCAGGTTTCCGAAAAGCCGAGCTGGTCGGCGTAGATGATCTTTTCCGTGTTTTCCGCCAGAACGTCGACCAACGGCTTGTCGGCCGGGTGCAGCGGCATGTGGAAGAGTCCGATTTCCATAGTGTTCCTCCCAGGAGTGGTTGCCCTTGCGGGTGATGTGCCTGACGGCTTGGTGTCAGGGGTTCGAATGCGCGGTGACGGAGGCCCGTTTGCCGTTCAGCCAAAGGATTGGCGCGGCGGTTTGGGCGATGGGGTCGGGCAGGACCACTTGGGTGACCTTGCCGAAAAAGACGGTATGGGTGCCGAAGTCATGGGCCTCGGCCACCTGGCAGACATGGGCGCACAGCGCGCCCTTCAGGATCGGGCCTGCGGCGTCGATCCAGTCCCCGGGGGTGAAGCGCTGATCGCGCAACTCGCTGCGCGAGAACCGGTCCAGCAGGCCTGCGTGGGTTTCGCCGATCAGGTTCAGCGTGAAGGCGCCCGAAGCCGCGATCACCGGGTGGATCGAGGCGCTGCGGTTCACCGCCACCAGCATCGAGGGCGGCTCCATCGAGAGCGAGCCGGCCGATGTGACCGCCATGCCGTGCCAGCCCCCCGCAGCGTCGCGCGCGGTCACCAGCGAGACCGACGCAACCACGAGCCGCAGGCTGGCCCGGAACGCCTCGGGCAAAGGTCTGATGAGCGTCTCTGGTGCCGACATTGCGACGGCCCTCCCCAGCGCCGTATCCTGCGGCGGGCTGTTGATCACCCGCTTTGGGCTAGATTTCCCAACAACTTGGCCCCTTGGAAACTGGCCCAGATGCATCAGGGGTGTCCGGGGCCCTGTCTCAGAAGTGACAGTTGCGACAGGTGGAAAAAAACGCGTGGCGACACAGGCCAAGGGCCGGTTCCAAGGCCGGGTGGGTCGCCGCTGTCGCAGAAGAGACACTTGCCTGCCCCCTGCCCCCGCGCCTTCCTGTGCCCATGGGGATCAGGGGTGAGACGATGGCAGAGACATGGGCGGTGGTGACCGGCGGGGCGCGCAACATCGGCCAGGCCATCGGGAGGCGGCTTTTGGCGGATGGGTTCCGGGTGATCACCCTGGACATCGTGACGCCAGAGGATCCGGCCTTGCAGGCCGATGCCCGGCGGGTGGATCTGTCGGACCGCAAGGCCGCCGAGGCGGTCTTTGCCGAGGTGGCGGCGCTCCCGGTCGCGGTCCTGGTGAACAACGTCGGGATCGTGCGGCCCGCCCTGTTCGATGCGGTCGATGTGGATGACTTCGACGCGGTGATGCATCTGAACACGCGGACGGCGCTGATCGCGGCCAAGGCGCTGGTGCCGGGGATGCGCAGGCTGGGCGGCGGCCGGATCGTGATGAACACCAGCCGCGTCACCTTGGGCAAAGAGGCGCGGAGCCTTTATAGCGCCTCCAAAGGCGCCTTGCAGGCGATGGCGCGGACCTGGGCGCTGGAACTGGCCGCCGATGGGATCACGGTCAATTGCGTGGCGCCGGGGCCGATTGCCACCAGCGTCTTCTGGGCCAACAACCCGCCCGAAGCCGACTACACCCGCAAGCTGATGGCCAGCATCCCCCTGGGCCGCATGGGCACGCCCGAGGATGTCGCCAACGCCGTCAGCTTCTTTTGCGACGCACGGTCAAGCTTCGTCACCGGCCAGACGCTTTATGTCTGCGGCGGCGTGACCGTCGGTTAAGTCTCGTCCTGGAAGGCGGTCGCCCGGACCGAGGGCCTTTCGCTGAACCCGGCATGCCAGGCGGAAAGCAGGGGCCGACCCTTGCACCACTCCTCGGCCCCGAAACGGAAGTCAAGGTAACACAGCGCCACCCCGATGCTCAGGTGGCCGATGTCGAAGGACCGGGCCTGAAGGTCGGGCATCCGGGCCTCCAGCCAGTCGAGGACCGCGTTCATCTTGGTGCGCCAGCCCTCGACCAGGGCCTGCGACCGCAGTGCCTCGGGTCGGAGGCGCGTCTCGACCAGCCAGGGCAAGGCAACGTCGATCAAACCGGTCCCAAGCGCCTCGTTCCTTTCGTCGATCAGGTCGCCGGGGAACAGCACCGGCCCGCCGCGCCCATTGCGATCCACCCAGCGGCAGATGACATGGCTGTCAAACAGGACCTGGCCCTCGTCGGTCTCCAGCGTCGGGATCTTGGACAGGGGGTTGGTGGGCAGGAACCCGACCAGCGGCGCCATGGGATCGACAGGGGTCCGGACCCGGGTGACCTGGTCGGCCATGCCTTTTTCATGCAGGGCGACCATGACCTTGCGGACATAGGGCGAGCGGGGGGACCAATGCAGGACGGGCATGTCTTTCCTTCCGAAAGGATATGCTGCGGCCCCGCAAGGCCGCAGCATGAGGTGCTTACTGCGGATATTCGACCGAGAAGGTGGTGGGGTCGTAGTCCGGGATGCCGGTCGACAGGATCAGGTCGTTCGGCTTGTCCAGACGGGCATAGTCTTCGACCCACTTGTCAGCCTTGACCGAGACCGTTTCGTCGCCCTTGGTGATGGCGACATCGACGCTCATCTCATACTGATGCGGCACCGGCTTGCCGGCCAGGATGTCCAGACCCACTTCCAGCGCGACACCCCCCATGGCGGGCGGGTAGTCATAGTTGAACGCCGGTTGCTTGTTCTGCACCGCCAGCTTGACGCAGCCGTTCAGGTCGGCGCAGGTGATCGGCGGCAGGTCGGTCCAGCCGGCCTCGACCATGGCCTCAATGGCGCCCGAACCCTGCAGCCCGTGGTCGTTCCACACGCCGTCGATCTGGTCGCCATACTGCTGGATCAGCGCAGCCATGACCTGCTTGCCCTTGGCGGGGCTCCAGTCGGTATATTGCATGTCCAGGACCTTGATGTCCGGATAGTTCGCAAAGACCTCCTGCGCCGCCGCGATCCGGTTCACGGCCACCGAGACGCCCGCCATGCCCGGCAGCATGACGATATTGCCCTTGCCGCCCAGCTTTTCCACCATCCACTGCGCCGACATATGGCCATAGACCATGTCCGAGGCGGTGATGAAGGTGGTGAAGTTCTCGGACGTGATGCGGCGGTCGACCAGAACCACCGGGATGCCCTGCTCGTAAGCTTGCGTGACGATGGCATCCAGCGCTTCGGCGGTGGCGGCCGACACGATCAGCAGGTCCACCCCGCGCGAGATCAGGTCTTGGACGTCCGAGACCTGCTTGGCCGGGTCGTCATTGGCGTCGGTGATGATCAGCTGCTTGATCTGGTCGGCATTGTCATGCGCCGCCTGCTGGATCGAGGCCAGCATCCCCACGCGCCAGGAATTCGAGATCGAGGCATTCGAGAAGCCGATCGTATAGGGACCGTCCTTCTTGTATTGCGTCGTGTCCATCATGGTGGCGAGCGAGGTGCTCCACAGCATGGTGCGCGGCGCGCCCTTGTAGCCGGTCTTGTCGGCATCCTGCGCAAAGCCGGCCGTGGCCGTGGCCAACCCGGCCACCAGCGCGAGATTCAGAACTTTCTTGAACATCTTGTCCTCCCTTGGACGGTTTTGCCCCCGCATCCTTTTGACCGGGTGGCGTGTCTGGCACTTGAAAATCTGGCACGTCAAAACTCTGGGGCTTTTCCTCCCAAGGGGCGCACCCCTCCGGTTACGAGAGAGCCCCGCTCTCGTAGTTCAGGCCCGGCGGACGTAGATGGCGGCCGCAGCGATGATCACGATGCCCTTGATGATGATCTGGAACTCGATCGGCATGCCCAGCATCAGGACGGCGTTGAAGACGACGACGAGGATGGCGGCTCCGAAAAGCCCGCCCAGGATCGTCCCGCGACCGCCCGAGAGCGCGACCCCGCCCATGACGGCCGCCACGATGGAATCGAGCTCGAAGCCGCGCCCCACCCAGTTGTCGACGATGCCGACGAAGCCCGAGTAGATCAGCCCTGCCAGGGCCGCGAGCCCGCCCGAGATGACATAGCTGGCGATGGTGATGCGGTCGGCATGGATGCCCACCAGCCGCGCCATGACCGGGTTGCCGCCGGTCAGATAGACCTGCCGCCCATAGGTCGTCTTGTGCAACAGAACCGAAAAGACCGTGGCCAGAACCACCAGGATCATCAGGTTGTAGGGCACGCCGTAGAAGGTTTGCGAGCCCAGGACCCGGTAGATCGGCGGCACATTCCCCGAGGGCGCGCCTTGGGTATAGGCAAAGCGCATCCCCTGCAGCAGCGTCATGGTCGCCAAGGTGACCAGAAAGGGCGAGACATTGCGCTTGGTGATCAAAAGCCCGTTCACCAGCCCCGTGGCCAGGCCAATCAGCATGGCGACCACGAAGACCGGAAAGGCGTCGCTGTCCTGTCCGCTGAAGGTCGTGGCCACTACGGCGGCCGTCGCCATGACCGAGGCCACCGACAGATCGAGGCCCCTCACCAGGATCACCAGCACCTGGCCGATGACGACGATCCCCAGGGGAGCGGCCTGCAACAGCATGTTCGAGATGTTGTTGCCGCTCAGGAAGGCCGGCGACAGGATCGCGGTCACCCCGATCAGGGCGGCCAGGACGATATGGATGCCGTAGGTCCGCAGGATGTCGCGGGCCGGCGCCATTTGCTCGGTATGTGCCATCAGACCTTCCTCTTGTTCTCGACATAGACAGAGACGGCGATGATCACGATCAGCCCCTGCACGATCAGTTGGAAATGGGTGGAAAGGCTCAGGAAGTTCAGCAGGTTGTTCAGAAGCGACACCATGTAGACCCCCATGAGCGTCCCCATGACCCCGCCGCGCCCGCCGCTGAGAAGCGTGCCGCCGACGACCACCGGGGTGATCGAGGTCAGGGTGAAGTTCTGCCCCGTATAGGGCTGGCCCGAGCCAAGGCGCGCCACCAGGAAGATCGCCGCAATCGAGGCCATCAGCCCGCAGAACCCATAGGCCAGGAACAGGACCTTGTGGCGCGGCAGGCCCATGAGCTGGGCGCCGGTCGCATCGTCTCCGGTCGCATAGATATAGCGGCCGAGCGGCACCTTGCGCAGGAAGATCGCCGTCAGGACAAAGGCCGCGATGGTGACGACGGCTCCGATCGGCAGGCCCAGGACCTTGCCATAGGCCAGTTGCGAAAAGCCCTTGGGCATCTTGCCGATGGGCGTCTGGGTATAAAGGAGCGTCAGCCCCTGCAGGATCGCCCCCATGCCCAGCGTGACGACCAGCGGATGGACTCGCAGATAGATCGAGGCCCCGGCATTGATCAGCCCGACCAGGATCCCCGCCCCCATGATCGTGGCCAGCGCCACGACCATCATCAAAGGATCGCCATTGGTGATCCCGGACAAAAGCACCGAAGCCAGGCTGATCATCGAGCCCACCGACAAATCGATGCCCCCAGTGATGATTACCAGGGTTTGCCCCAGGCTGACCAGGGCAAGGGGGGTGGATTGCTCCAGGATGTTCAGAGCATTGGAGGCCGTGCCGAAGGTCTCGGAGACCAGGACGCCAAAGATCGTCAAGACCAGGATCAGCGCGATCACGGTCAAAAGACCGCCCCGGCGCTTGGTGAGAAAGGTGAATGTTGCGATCATGGTCATGCCCTCAGGACGCGCGTTTCTGGGTGGCGGCTTGGATGATGCGGTTCTCGGCGATCTCGTCCCCGCGCAGCTCGGCGGTGATGACGCCCTCGCGCATGACGTAAACCCGGTCGGCCAGGCCGATGACTTCGGGCATCTCGGAGCTGATCATCAGGACGGCCAAGCCCCGGTCGGCCAGGTCGCGCATGATGCGGTAGATCTCGGCCTTGGCGCCGACATCGACGCCGCGCGTCGGCTCGTCCATGATGATGACCTTCTTCGAGGTCCGCGCCCACCGCGCCACCAGGACCTTTTGCTGATTGCCCCCCGACATGGTCAGGACGGCTCCCTGCGGCCCCCGGCA
Organism: Stagnihabitans tardus; assembly: GCF_009925085.1. Classification (GTDB taxonomy): domain Bacteria; phylum Pseudomonadota; class Alphaproteobacteria; order Rhodobacterales; family Rhodobacteraceae; genus Stagnihabitans; species Stagnihabitans tardus. Next base: position 19,160 of record NZ_JAABNR010000026.1, read on the forward strand.
GGCGATGCGGTAATTGGCGATCTCGGAGACCGCGATCTCTTTCTCGCGGCCATGGTTCAGCCAGCCCTTGTGGCTGACGCTGCCCAGATCCGAGGCGCTGATATTGGTCGCCACATCGGTCAGCATGGCCAGACCCTGGCCCTTGCGGTCCTCGGTCAAGAGGCCGATGCCCTTTTCGATGGCCAGCGAGGGCGTCATCCTGGTGAAGGTCTCGCCGCCGATGGCGACCTGGCCGCCGATCATCGGCAGCCCGCCAAAGATCGCCATGGCCAGCTCCGTGCGCCCGGCGCCGACCATGCCCGAAAGCGCGGTGATCTCTCCGGCGCGGAGCTCCAGCGAGGCGGAATGGACGCGGCCCTTGACCGAGATATTGGTGGCCGTCAGCACCACCGGGCCCGGCGCGCTGGATTTCGGCGGGAAAAGTTCGCTCATGTCGCGGCCGACCATCAAAGAGACCAGCCGGTCATTGGTCATCTCGGCCAGGGTCTCGGTCGCGACGAACTGCCCGTCCTTGAAGACGGTGACGCGGTCGCAGAGGTCGAAGATCTCTTCCAGCCGATGCGAGATATAGATGATCGCCACCCCGTCGTCGCGGAGCGCCCGCAGACGGCCGAAGAGCAGCTCGACCTCATGGCCCGCGATCACGGCGGTGGGTTCGTCCAGGATCAGAAGCTTGACCTTGTGGACCAGCGCCTTGGCAATCTCGACCATCTGCTGATCGGCCACCGAAAGCTCGGAGACCAGGGCATCGGGGTCGATGGAAACGCCCAGCCGGTTCAACAGGTCAAGCGCGTCCTGACGGGTGCGGCCATGGTCGATCCCGTTCAGGAATCCGCGCCGCTCATGGCCCAGAAAGATATTCTCGGCCACGGTCAAATTGGGAAACAGGACGAATTCCTGATAGATGACATGGATGCCCGCAGCCTTGGCGGCGGCAGGCGAATCCCAATGGACGATCTCGCCGTCGAATTCGATCGTGCCCTCGTCGGGCTTGTGAACCCCGGCGATAATCCGCGTCAAAGTCGACTTGCCCGCGCCATTCTCGCCCACCAAGGCGTGTATTTCCCCGGCCTTCACCTCCAATTGCACATTGGACAGGGCCTTGACCCCAGGAAAGCTCTTGGAGACCTTCGATATCGTCAGCATTGTTCCCCCCGTATCGGCTTGCGGTTTCCCTCCCGCGCAAGCCGACCGCTGTGTGTGGACATCTGTCGCATCCACTGGGGTCAGGATGATACGCAGCCCCTTGGCCGGACAACTGCCCTTATGTGACACACTGGGAATTCGCCCCTGTCGCACCTCGCAACCCAATGTATTACAGTCATTTTTTTAGCGGCGTTGCGAAAAGGGCGCCCGGATGCCTGCCGCTTTTGGCCCTGGATTGAGACAGATTGCCGCAGGCCAGGCCGCGATGCCTGCGGCAGCGCAGCGAAAGACCGGGCGTATTTCTGCAGCCGCGAAGGCACCCGGCGCCCGGACGCGACAAACTGTCGCTTCTGAGAAGAAAAATCTCACGAAACGCGACGCGGATGAGGCGCTGGACAGAGGTCCATCACTTCGGGATTGTCAAACCAGATGTGCAATTCGGAGGAGCTGCACATTCTTCGGATCCCGCGTTGCGACACTGAACCCGCTGACCCGTTTCAGCAGGATCAGGGCCTATGTCCCCAGAAATTGGGAAGGCGTCGAATTCGGGAATTCGAACACATCAGATTGTCAATTCGTCGGGCCGAACCCGACCCTGGCACCAACCGGAGAGGAATTCACATGGTCAAACTTGGCACTTTCGCGATGCCCCTGCATCCGCCGCACCGCGCGCTTCACGAGATCCTGAAGGAAAACCAGGACAAGATCATCAACGCCGACAAGCTGGGCTTTGACTATGCCTATGTCGGCGAGCATTTTTCCTGCACGACCGAACAGATCGCCTCGCCGCTGATCTTCTTTGCAAGCCTGATCAACCAGACCAAGAACATCAAGTTCGCCACCGGGGTCATGGGCCTGCCGCAGCACCATCCGGTCATCGTGGCGGCCGAAGTGGCGCAGCTGGACCACATGTCGGGCGGCCGCTTCATCTGGGGCATCGGGCCGGGCGGTCTGGCCTCTGACCTCGAGGTCTTCGAGCACAACGACCACGCCGAGCGCAACGAGATGCTGGCCGAGCACCTTCGCATCGTCCTGGACATCTGGAAATCGGACCCGCCCTACGACATCAAGGGCAAGTACTGGAACGTCTCGATCAAGAACTCGATCTACCCCGAGCTGGGGATCGGGTCGATGAGCAAGCCCTTCCAGCTGCCCCACCCGCCGATCCACATCTCGACCATGTCGCCCGACAGCCCGACCGTGGCGCTCGCCGCCCGCAAGGGTTGGGTGCCGATCACCGCGAACTTCTGCCCGCATGAGACGGTTTACGGCCATTGGAAGCAGTATGTGAAGGGCTGCGCCGATGTGGGCCGGGCTCCGACGGGCGAAGATTGGTCGGTGGCGCGCAACTTCCTGATCGGGGAAAGCGATGCCCAGGCCGAAGACTGGATGATGGATCCCAAGGGGTCCAGCCACTACTACTACGACTACATGTGGAAGGTGCTTCTCGCCGCCGACTATACCACGGTGGGCAAGCCCGACCCGACCATCTCGAACGAGGATTGGGGCGTCGAGCGCTTCATGCGGTCCTCGATCATCTGGGGGTCGAAGAAGACCGTCCTGGAAAAGATCATGGACCTGCGCGAGAAGTCCGGCCCCTTCGGCACGCTTCTGATGGCAATGACCGATGGCTCTGGCCCGAACTTCGAACGCGAGCATCTGACGATGCAGCGCCTCGCCGAAATCCGCCCGATGATCAAGTGAGACCCCGCTCCGGCATCCGAAAGGGTGCCGGAGCCCTTTCGAAGGGACCGCCCATGCCGGTCGACATTTTCACCCTGGCCCAGGCGCAACGCGTGGCGGTGATGCTGGGCCGCGACCCATTGGCGCTGGCGGACGGAGACCCCGTGCCGCGCGGTTGGCATTTCGCCATGCTGGCCGGGCTGACTCCGCGCAGGCTCCTGCGGTCCGACGGCTTCCCGGGGCTTGGCGTGGTCATGCCGCAACTGGACCTGCCCCGGCTGGTGCTGGGAGGCCGCAGCACGATCTTTCACGGCGACCTGGTGATCGGCGCAGGCCTGCGCCGCGAGAGCTCCCTGGCCAGCGTCGAGGCCAAGACGGGCAAGGCCGGGCCCTTTGCGGTGGCGAGGATCGACCACCGCCTGACCTCTGGCGCGGCCGAGATCACCGAGACCCAGACCTATATCCTGGCCGGCCCTCCCGCCCCGGCCCCCAAACCCGCGCCGATCACGCCGCCCGAGGGTCGGGCCCGTGTTGTGACGCCCGACGATTTGATGCTGTTCCAGTATTCGGCACTTGGCTTCAACACGCACCGCATTCATTTCGACCGCGACCATGCCCGCAGCGAGGGCCACCCGGACCTCGTGGTCAACGGCGGCCTGGCCTCGCTTCTGGCGCTGGAGTTCCTGCGCGACCTGGGCCTTCGCCCCGCCTCGATGAGCGCCCGCCACATGGCACCGCTTTACGTCAACCGCCCGCTGACCCTTCTTGTCGCCGATGCCAGGGTCTTGATCCTGGATGACGAGGGCGTCCTTGCGGCCGAACTGGTGATGACTTTCGATGACCTATGAGCCGCTGAAGGGCACCCGCATCCTGGACCTGACCGCCGTCGTCGTGGGCCCCGCCGCCACATGGCGCCTGGGTCAATATGGCGCCGAGGTGATCAAGGTCGAAAACCCCGAGGGCGATCTGATGCGGGGCCTTGGCGGCCTCTCGCCCACCGGGCAGCAGGCCGGGGCCTATCTGCACCTGAACCGGGGCAAGCAGAACATCTGCCTGAACCTGAAGTCGCCCGGCGCGGCGGAGGTCATGGCGCGCCTTGTCGCCTGGGCCGATGTGATCGTAGCCAATATGCGCCCCCAGGCCCTGGCCCGACTGGGGCTGGACGGAGCCACCATCCGCGCCAAGCACCCCGAGAAGATTTACTGCCTTCTGACCGGTTACGGATCGGAGGGCCCCTATGGCGGCTTTCCGACCTATGACTCGGTCGTCCAGGGCGCGGTCGGCCTGCCAGGCCTGACGCTGGCCCGCGACGGGGCGCCGCGCTTTGTGCCTTTGTTGGTCTGCGACCATGTGGTGGGCGAGATTGCGGCAGGCGCGATCATGGCCGCGCTCTTGAACCGCGCCCGCACCGGCCAAGGCGTCACGCTGGAAATCCCGATGTTCGAGACCATGGCGACGCTGGTCCTGCAAGAGCACCTGGCGGCGCAGAGCTTCGATCCGCCGGTGGGGCCCTATGGCGATCAACGCCTGCTCAGCCCCTTCAACCAGCCGCTGGAAACCCAGGACGGCTTCATCGCGGTGACGATCAACACCGATCCCCAGGTCCGGGCCTTTCTGACCGCGACCGACCGGGGCCACCTGATCGCCGACCCGCGCTTTGCCAGTGTCGCCGCCCGGGCGGTGCATGTGAAAGAGTGGTTCGAGGTCCGAGGCACACCCCTGACCCAAAAGACCAGCGCCGAATGGCTGGCGCTGTTCCGTGCAGCGGACATCGCCGCCATGCCGGTCCATACGATCGAGACCCTGCGCCACGACCCCCACCTTGAAGCCGTGGGCCTGATGCAACCCGAGGATCATCCGACCGAAGGCCGCACCACCGTCCTGCGCAGCTCGATCCTGGCCGATGGCGCGCCCCTGCCCTTGCGCACGCCCTCGGCGGGCAAGGGGGCCGATACGGCGACGGTCTTGGCAGACTTGGGCTATTCCGCAGCCGAGGTGCAAGCTTTGCTGGATCAAGGGGCGGCGGCTTCCGCCTGACCCATTCCAAAGGCATCAACGACAAAGGGCCGCGCAATCCGCGCGGCCCTTTTGCTTTGGGATGAGATCAGGCCAGCGCCGCACCGAAGCTTCGGCCGCGCTCGGACCACAAGAGATAGGCGGAACCGGCAAAGACCATCAGGATCCCCGGCCAATAGGTCATGTCGGGGGCAAAGCTCAGCACCAGCCAGGACACCAGGATGTTCGAGAAGAGCTTCAGGTCGTCGAAAGGCTGGACATAGGCCGCATCCGCCGAGGCATAGGCCAAGGTCAGGAAGCTTTGCGCGAAATACATGATCGCGCCGCCCAGAAGCAGCAGCCACAGGATGTTGCCCGTCGGAACCTCGAACCCGGCTTGCAGCGAGAAGACCAGGTTGACGGGGGTCAGCAGCACCAAAAGCCACAGGGTAACCCCGGTCTGCGGCTCGTCCCGGGTCAGGCGCTTGGTGATCAGCGAGGCCCCGCCCCAGGTCACCGCCGCCGCCAGGGGAAGCAGGGTGGCCAGGGTAAAGCCGCTCTCCCAGGGGCGCAGCAGGATCATCGCGCCGGCAAAGCCGACGATGGCCGCGATCCAGCGGTTCAGACCGACGCGCTCTCCCAATAGGACCGCCGCGCCGAACATCACGAAGAAGGGCGAGGTCATGACCAGGGCAATCACATGCCAGGGCGCCATGCCGGAGGCGAAGGCCTGGGTGAAGGCCTGTACGCCCAGGACCGACAGGCCGATCCGGGCCAGGTGCAACACGGGGTGGCGGGTCTTCATGGCAGAGAGCCCGTGGCGCCAGATGAAGGGCAGCGAAAAGACCGTCGCAATCGCATACTGCCAGAAGGCGTCGGACTGCGGCTTGAAGCCCATCTTGTAGGTAACCGTCCAGGTCACCGCATTGGCCAGGGCAAAGCAGATCCCCGCCAGCACCATGAAGCCCGCGCCTTTCATATTGCTCGACATCGGTGCCTCCCTAACCTGCGGTGATGGCGCGGGCCTGGTCCATATCGCCCTGCATCGCGGCGATCAGCGCCTCGACCGTGTCAAAGCGCGCTTCCGAGCGGATGAAGGCCAAGAACTCGACCTCGATCTCCTGGCCATAGATATCGCCTGCGAAATCCAGGATATGGGTCTCGATCCTCGGGTCCGCCCCGTCGAAGGTCGGCCGGGTGCCATAGGAGGTGACCGAGGGCCAGACCTTGTCCTCTCCGGCAATCCGGGTCTGCGAGGCATAGACGCCGTAAGCCAGGGGGGCCGCCGCATTCAGATTGGCGGTCGGAAAGCCCAGGACGCGGCCTCTTTTGTCGCCATGGGCGACGATCCCCTTGATGGTCATGGTCATGCTCCCCCCCTTTGGCCGCGCTGGCGGCCTCCATCGACGACCAGATCGGTTCCGGTCACAAAACTTGCGGCCTCCGAGCAGAGGTAAAGCGCGGCCTGCGCGATATCCTCGCCCCGCCCCAGCCGCCCCAGGGGCAGGCCGGTGGAAAGCCCGGTCTCTTCGTAAAGCCGTTTGACGCCCTCGGTGCCACCGATGGGACCCGGAGCGATCGTGTTGCACAAGATGCCGTCGGGGCCCCATTCGACGGCCAGCGAGCGGATCAGCGACATGACGCCGGCCTTGGCAGCGGCGGCATGGGCGCAGCCCGGCCAACCCTCCAGCGCGCGCATCGTGGTGATGGCGATGAAACGCCCGCCATGGGGCGAAGCCTTCAGATGCGGATGGGCCGCCTTGGCACAGTGGAAGGTGCCGTGCAGGTCGATGTCCACGACGGTCCGCCAGGCGTTGAAGGACATCTCGGTGAAGGGCACGACGAAATTGCCCGCCGCATTGGCCATCATGATGTCCAGCCCGCCGAATTCCGCGACGGCACGGGCCACGGCCGCTTGCACCGCCTCGGGCTCGCGCACATCGGCGGCGACGCCAAGGGCGCGCCCGCCTGCGGCCCGGATCGCCTCGACCGCCTCGGTCACCCGGTCGATCTTGCGGCTGGCCAGGACGACATTGGCCCCCGCACCCGCAAGCGCCTGGGCGATGGCAAGGCCGATGCCGCTGCCCCCTCCGGTGATCAGGACCGTCCGGCCCTCCAGAAAGCCCGGCGCGAAAGGCGAGGTCATGACCTTGCCCCCGCTTCAGCCCGCCGGAACGCATCCCTTGCGGGCCTGTCTGTCTTGCATGTCTTCACGGCAGGCTCCTCCATCCCATGCGGATGCTGCCGAGCTTCGGGACGCAGGGCAATTGTCCCTTCTGTGACACTGCGCCTGTCCCGATCCGCCGCGATTGAGGCATGGACAAAGGACCGCCCCGCGCCCGGGACACCGCCTCAGGCCTCGCCGCGGGCCTTCTGGATCTGGATCTTGCGATACAGCGTCGCGCGCGAGACACCCAGGTACCGCGCCGTCAGCGAAACATTCCCACCGTTGTAGCGCAGCGCCGCCTCGATCTTGGAGGCCTCGGACTGCGAGCGCGCCGTCAGGTCCTTGCCCGCGATCTTGGCCACGATGGTTTCGGGCAGATGTTGCAGCCCGACGCGGCGGTCTTCGGCAAGCGCCACGGCATGGCGCAGGCAATTGCGCAGCTCGCGCAGGTTGCCGGGCCAGTGATAATGGCTGAGCATCCGCAGCGCATCCTCGTCCAGGACGGCGCCGGGCTTTCCCAGGGCCTCGCGCTCCATGGCGAAGAGGTCCTGGATCGTGGCTTCAAGGTCCGGCACCGAGCGCAAGTTGGCCAGCGTGACCTGCCCGCCGTTCAACCGCTGCATCAGGTCGGGACGCAGACGGTTTTCGGCCACCAGCTGATCCAGATCTTTGGTCGAAATTCCGATCAGCCCGACCAGGTTGCTCCCCGACTGCCGGTCGCTTTCCAAGGCCGCCAGAAGCGCGGTCTGGAAGGGCTCGTCCATCTCGTCGATCCGGTCGACCACAAGACAGGATTTCTGCCCGACATGCAAACGCTGGATCAGCAGGTCCAGCTCGGCCCGCCGATCCGGGGCCGCGCAGTCGATGTAAACGATGTCCAGGGGGTCGACCTGCGCCACGGCCTTGGCGAAGGCGGTCTTGCCGACCCCGGTCTCGCCGGTGACCACCACGGGCAGGCCGACCGACAAGAGCCGCCTGGCCCGGTCCAAAGCCTGCGACAGGATCGGGTTGATCCGCAGGGCCTCTTCGGCAAGCGGAGCCGGGCGCCGTGTCGCGGCAACCACCCGAGGCAGGACGCGGCGCGGCGCTTCGGGCAAGGACAGGACCGCCTGAAGGCTGCGGCCGCGATAGGTCAGCGAAATGGGCGTATCGGGGCGAATCTCGGAAAGCGCGCGGTCCATCTCGAAGAGCTCTTCGGCCGATTGGCCAGCCAGGTCGTCCAGCGATTGCCCCAGCAATTGCGAGGTGAAGGAGGCCCCGTCCAGAATGCGCCCGTGATCATCCAGCGCCAGGCGGCCCTCGTCGGCCAGATCGGTGATGGCGCCGTCATCCACGATGCGCAGCATCAGGTTGCGACGGTTGAGTCTGCCGAAATAACCGTTCTCGATCCGCCGGGCCGAGCGCGTGACGATGTTTTGCACCATGCGATTGACCCGGGCATCGGCGTGGCGCGCTGTTGTGACGTTGATGACGCTCTCGATCGCCCCCCCGCGCCCGAGGACCGGAGCAGTCAGGCAGGTCAGCCGCATGATGGCCGCGCCGTAATGCTGGGTGCCCGCGATGATGACCGGCTTGCCCACCCGCAGGCAGGTGCCCACGCCATTGGTGCCCTGCTGATCCTCAGACCAGACCGAGCCGGGGATCACGCCCGACCCGGCCAGCTCGCCCAGGTATTGGTAATCACAGCGGAAAAGCACCATGGCCCCTTCGGTCGTGGCCAGGGAGACCAGGTATTCGCTGTCGACCAACTGGCGGAACAGCCGTTCGACCTCGGGTTCCGCGATGCGCATGAACTCTTCGCGCTCTTCCATCCGCAGGCGGATTTCCGAATGGCTAAGCACCGAGGCGCGCGGCACGGCATCGGGCAGCAGGTTGTAATCGGTCAGGCAGCGCTTCCAGGACTGCTCGACCAGGTCGGGCAGGCGCGCCTCATCCGACCCGCGCGCGCGCAGGATCGAGGCGATTTCCTTTGTGACAATATCGGTATTCGCGCGAGCCCCATGGGCTTCTGTCTCCCACATCCTGTCCCTCCCAAGACGATGATGTGCCGAGCCTTGTTTCTTGCAAGACTGACGCAGGCCTTGCGCCTTTCGGTCCGGTCTTTCGCGCCTTGGGCCCCCTCAAGCCCTTGGCGCCCGGTTTCCGTGACGCAGCCCCCAGCCTAGCAGGACCGCGACTTGCGGCCATGTTGAACTTGCAACGACGGGGCGTCTCACCCTGTCTCGGATGAGACAGGGTGTCTCAGGCCCTTGCGACCGAGGCGCGCTTGCCGTTCAGCCACAGGATCGGCGCCGGGGTCTGGGCGGCGACCTCGGGCAGGATGACTTCAGTGACCTTGCCGAAAAAGACGGTATGGGTCCCGAATTCATGAGCATCGGCCACGGTGCAGACATGGGCGCAGAGCGCGCTCTTCAGGATCGGGCCTGCGCCGTCCGTCCAATCCTCGGGCGAGAAGCGCTGGTCGCGCAGGTCGCTGCGCGAGAACCGCTCCAAAAGGCCGACATGGGTCTCGTCCATCAGGTTCAGCGTGAAGCCCCCGGTCCGCGTAATGACCGGATGGATCGAGGCCGTGCGGTTGACGGCCACCATCATCGAGGGCGGCTCCATCGACAGCGATCCGGCCGAGGTCACGGCCATGCCATGCCAGGTGCCGGCCTCGTCCCGGGCCGTGACCAGCGAGACCGAGGCGGCGACCAGGCGCATGCTGGCCCGAAAGGCCTCTGCCATGGGTTTGGCGACCATTTCTTGTGACGACATCTGGACGGTCCTCCCCGTTCGCGACTTGCTGGCGGGCCGTCCGGGCGCCGCCGTTTGGACCACTATTCCCGGCGCCCCGTTCGGCTTGGAAGTGGACAAGATGCGGCAGGGATGGATGTCGTCGCGTCTCATGTTTGACAGTTGCCGCCAAGACGATGGCACCCCAGACAGGACCCCAAAAGCCGGAGGACTGAACATGCCCGTCACCTATGAACGTCTTGAAGAGGCGGCCCTTGTCACTTTCGACAACCCGCCCTTGAACGTCTTCGGCCAAGAGATGCGGGCAGGTCTGCAAGCGGCCATCGCCCGGGCGCGGGAGGAGCGGCCCGCGCGGCTGATCCTGACCGGTGCGGGGCGGGCTTTCGTGGCGGGCGCCGATGCCAAGGAGTTCGACGGCCCCCCGCTTGCGCCGCATCTGAACGACGTTCTGGCGGAATTGGTCGCCCTGCCCTTCCCGATTCTGGCCGCGATTTCGGGCCCGGCGCTTGGCGGCGGGCTCGAGATTGCGCTCGCCTGCCGCTATCGCATCGCTTCGCCCGGCGCGACCCTGGGTCAGCCCGAGGTGACCCTGGGTCTGGTGCCCGGCGCCGGGGCCACCCAGCGCCTGCCGCGTCTGGTCGGCATGGCCGCGGCGGTGGACCTGATCGGCCAGGGTGGCGCGATCCCGGCCGCCAAGGCGCTGGCCTTTGGTCTTGTCGATGAACTGGCCGATGACCCCCTGGCCGCCGCGCTTGCGGTCCCGGCCGAGGTGCTGCGTCGGGCGATTGCCGCCGATCACCGCCCGGCTCCGGCCCCGGATGAGGCCGCCGTCACCGCTGCCCATGCCCAGGCCAACCGCCGCGCCCCGGGGCAAGAGGCGCCGCACCTGGCCATCGACCTGACGGCCTCTGCCGCCACCGAGCCGATGGAAACCGCGCTCTTGCGCGAAAGGGCGACCTTCATCGCGCGCAGGCAGTCGGACCAGGCCCGGGCGCTGCGCCATGTCTTCTTTGCCGAACGCGCCGCCCCCGCCCGAGGCCGTGCTTACCCGGCGCCCGTGAAACTGCAGGCGGTCCTCGTCGTGGGCGGTGGCACGATGGGCGCGGGCATCGCCTATGCGCTTTTGCTCGCGGGTCTGACCGTCCATGTCATCGAGACCGATGCGGCAGGCGTAACCCGGGCCGAAGCCAACCTGGACAAGCTGATCACCCAAGGGATCGAGCGCGGGTCGATCACCGACCCGGCCTTCCGCACTCGCCTGACGCTGGGGGCGGGCTACACCGACCTGCCGCAAGCCGACCTGGCCATCGAGGCGGCCTTTGAAAGCCTGGAGGTCAAGCAGGCGATCTTTGCCGCCCTGCAAGCGGCCCTGCCGCCCGAGACCATCCTGGCCACCAACACCTCTTACCTGGACGTGAATCTCCTGGCCCAGGGCATCACGGACCCCGGCCGCTTCATCGGCCTGCATTTCTTCGCCCCCGCCCATATCATGAAACTCTTGGAGATCGTGCAGGGCGCCAAGACCTCGGACGCCGCGATGGGCATGGCCTTTGCGCTCGCCAAAAGGCTGGGCAAGATCCCGGTCGTGGCGGGGGTCTGCGACGGGTTCATTGGCAACCGGATCCTGGCGCGCTATCGCAAGGCCTGCGACCTGGTGATGCTGGAAAGCTCTTGCCCCAAGGGGATCGACGCGGCCCTGCGCGGCTTTGGCATGGCGATGGGGCCCTATGAGGCGCAGGACCTTTCGGGTCTGGATATCGCCTATGCCAACCGCAAGCGGCAGGGGCGCAGCGGGCGCTATGTCACCATCGCCGACACCTTGGTCGAGGATATGAAACGCCTTGGCCGCAAGACCAACGCGGGCTGGTATGATTACGTCGACGGCAAGCCGGTGGAGTCCGATGCGGTGACGCATGTGATCTACCGGGCCGCCGATGAGGCTGGGATTAACCGCACCACCCTGCCCGCCGAGGATATCGCCGACCGCGCCCTTCTGGCGATGATCATGGAGGCGATCCTGATCCTGCAGGAGGGCATCGCCGCCCGGCCCTCGGACATCGACCTGGTGATGGTGCATGGCTACGGCTTCCCGCGCTGGCGCGGCGGGCTGATGCATCATGCCGATGTGATTACGCCGCCGGCTCTCTTGGCCCGGCTGGAGACCCTGGCCTTGGAGGACCCGCTGTCCTGGGCCGTCCCCGACCTCTTGCGCCGCCTCGTGGGCGAGGCACGCCCCTTCAACAGCCTGAATTGAGGACGCCATGCGCCACGTTTTCCTGTGTGACTATATTCGCACGCCCATCGGTCGCCATGGCGGCGCCCTGTCGAAATTGCGCCCCGATGACCTGGCGGCCCTGCCCCTGGCCGAACTCATGCGCCGCAACCCTGGCATGGACCCCAAGGCCATCGAGGAAGTCTGGCTGGGATGCGCCAACCAGGCGGGCGAGGACAACCGAAACGTCGCCCGCATGGGCTCGCTTCTTGCCGGACTGCCGGAGACGGTGCCGGGTGTCACGGTGAACCGTCTGTGCGGCTCGGGGATGGAGGCGGTGATCTCGGCCCTGCGCGCGATCAAGTCGGGCGAGATGGAGCTGGCCATCGCAGGCGGCGTCGAAAGCATGAGCCGCGCACCCTTTGTGTTGTTGAAATCCGAAACCGCCTTTTCGCGCAACGTGGCCATGGAAGACACGACCATCGGCTGGCGCTTCATCAACCCCCTGATGCAAAAGGCCTATGGCACGGATTCCATGCCAGAGACCGCGCAGAACCTGGCCGATGAGATGAAGATTTCGCGCGAGGCGCAGGACGCCTTTGCCGTCGCTTCGCAGCAGAAGGCCGGTGTGGCGATGTCCTCGGGCCGCTTTGCGCGGGAGATCCTGCCCGTGTCGGTGCCGGCGGGCAAGGGCAAGGTGACCGAGGTCACCCAGGACGAACACCCCCGCCCCGAGACCTCCCTGGCCGACCTGGCCCGGCTGCGGCCGATCACAAGGCCGGACGGCTCGGTGACGGCGGGCAATGCGTCCGGCGTGAATGACGGGGCGGCGGGGCTGATCCTGGCCTCGGAGGCGGCGGTGGCGCGCCATGGTCTGCGGCCGATTGCCCGCGTGGTGGCCGGGGCCTCGGCCGGTGTGGCGCCGCGCATCATGGGCTATGGCCCGGTGCCTGCCGTGCAAAAGCTTTTGGCCCAGCAGGGGCTGACCACCGCCGACATCGACCTCTTCGAGTTGAACGAGGCCTTTGCCGCCCAGGTCCTCGCCTGTCTGCAAGGTCTGGGGATTGCGGCTGATGACCCCCGCGTGAACCCCAATGGCGGGGCCATCGCTTTGGGTCACCCGCTTGGCATGTCGGGCGCCCGCATCACCGGCAGCGCGGCGCTGGAGCTGGCCCAAGGCACCGCGCGGCGCGCCGTGGTCTCGATGTGCGTGGGCGTCGGCCAGGGCGTCGCGCTGCTCCTGGAACGGGTCTGAATTCGGGCCAAACTCATTCGGGTTTGGGGCCTCCCCGCCCCTGACCCTTCACTCGCCCGCAGTCGCAAGGCTGCGGGTTTTTTCGTGGCCCACCCCATCTAAGCAAAAAGCCAGGGCACCGAAATGCCCTGGCTCTCTGGTCCGGCGGCGGCTGACGGGAGTTTCAGACGCCGCCCATGACGCTCGGGGATTACTTCCCGAGGTCGATCAGGATCTTCAGCTGGGTGCCGGCCGGATCCAGAAGCGCGTCGAAGCCCTCCTTGATCGCGCTGTCCAGCGTCACGGTCTTGGTCACGACCTTGCGGGCCGGGATCTGGCCCGAAGCGATGAGGCGCATCACGCGCGGCCACATCTGGGCGGTATAGGCCCAGGAACCGCGGATATCGATGTCCTTGTAGACCACGTTGAACCAGTTGATCGGCGCCTCACCGGCATGCAGGCCGATCTGCACCACGGTGCCGCGCTTGCGCACCGCATCGACGCAGGCCTGAAGCGCCAGGGTGTTGCCCACGCATTCCAGCGCGACGTCACAGCCCACGTTGCCCTCGGTCGCAGCCCGGATCACGTCGCCGACGTTCTGCTCACGCGGGTTGATGGTGACCACGTCGGGGATGATCCCCTTGGCGATGGCCAGACGCGTGCCATTGGGATCCGAGACGAAAAGCTGCGTGGCCCCCGCCGCACGGGCAGCCAGAAGGGTCAGGAGGCCGATGGGGCCCGCCCCGGTGACCAGCACGGAATCACCCGCCTTCACCCCGGCGCGTTCCACGCCATAGACGGCCACGGCGGTCGGCTCGACCAGGGCCGCATCCTCGTCCGTCAGATTGTCCGGCACCTTGTAGACGCAATAGCCCTTGAGCAGGCTCTGTTGCGCCATGCCACCGCCGATCCAGGAGAGGCCCGCGATTTGCAGATTGTCCGACAGGTTGAAATGCCCACGGTCGGTGAAATAGTCGCCCCCGCGCGGCGTCATGAAGGGCTGGACCGAGACCCGGTCGCCGACCTTCACATGGGAGACCTTCTTGCCCACCTTGGTGACGACGCCACCATATTCATGGCCCAGAACCTGGGAGACCGCCGCGCCCGAGGCATCCTTGGGGACGAAGATCGGCCCATAGGCATATTCGTGCAAATCCGTGCCGCAGATGCCGACGAAGCGGTTCTGGATCACCACCTCGTCATCTGCGGGCTCGGCCGGTTGCGCAATGTCTTCGACCCGCAGGTCCTTGGCGGCGTGAAAACGCAAAGCTTTCATTCGGGTATCCTCCCCCATTGATCTCTCCGGCGCCGGGGCGCCTTGGGGGAAGTAGAGGCGCGGGGGCGGTCCTGGACAACTGTCTCTTCTGCGACAGCGGCGGGCAAGGGGCATGGAGCAATCGTTCAATGGGCGGGCCGCCGGGGGGCTGGTAAGCGAGAGCAAACCCGAAGTCAGGAGGCCGACCATGAGCCTGGATGCCGAAACCCTTGCGCAGTTCCTTGAAACGCTCGACCGCTTTGTCAAGGAACGGCTGATCCCGAACGAGGCCAAGGTCGCCGATGACGACGCGATCCCGGCCGAACTGGTGCAAGAGATCCGCGACATGGGCCTTTTCGGCCTGTCGATCCCGGAGGAATACGGCGGCATCGGGTTGACCATGTATGAAGAGGTCCAGGCCGCCTTCGTCCTGGGCCAGACCTCTCCGGCCTTCCGGTCGCTGGTGGGCACCAACAATGGGATCGGGTCGCAAGGCATCATCATCGACGGCACGGCGGAACAAAAGGCCACCTATCTGCCGCGCCTGGCGACCGGGGAGCTCATCGCCTCCTTTGCCCTGACCGAGCCCGAGGCGGGGTCGGATGCCGGGTCGCTGCGGACCTCGGCGCGCAAGGAGGGCGACCATTACATCTTGAACGGCACCAAGCGTTACATCACCAACGCGCCGCGCGCCGGGCTGTTTACCGTCTTTGCCCGCACCGATGCGACCTCCAAGACCTCGGCCGGGGTCACGGCCTTTTTGGTCGAGGCGGGGACGCCGGGGCTTTCGCTGGGGCCCATCGACCGCAAGATGGGTCAAAAGGGGTCCCATACCTGCGATGTGATCCTGGAGGACGTGCGGGTCCCCGCCTCCGCCATCATCGGCGGCCCGGCGCGTGAGGGGCTGGGCTTCAAGACCGCGATGAAGGTCCTGGACCGCGGCCGCCTGCATATCTCGGCCGTCTGCACCGGGGCGGCCGAGCGTCTGATCCGCGACAGCCTGTCCTATGCGATGGACCGCAAGCAATTCGGCGAGCCGATTGCCGAAAAGCAGTTGATCCAGGCCATGCTGGCCGACAGCCGCACCGAGGCCTTCGCCGCGCGCTGCATGATTGAGGAAACCGCACGCCGCAAGGATGCCGGGCGCAATGTCTCGACCGAGGCGGCCTCGTGCAAGATGTATGCCTCCGAGATGGTGGGCCGCGTGGCCGACCGCGCGGTGCAGATCCATGGCGGGGCGGGCTATATCGCGGATTACGGGATCGAAAGGTTCTACCGCGACGTCAGGCTCTTCCGAATCTATGAGGGCACGACCCAGATCCAGCAGATCGTCATTGCCAAGGGCATGATGAAAGAGGCCCAGGGCTGAGGCTTGCCCCCCGGACGGGATTGCGCCACCCTGCGCCCGAGGAGACCCGCCATGATCCATTCCCTGCAAGACATCCCGCAAGGCGCACGCGCCAACAAGGTCGAAGTGTCACCCACCCCGCAAGGCCTGCGCATCGTTCTGGATCAGGCCTCGCGGGCCGGGCAATTCGGGGTCGACTTCGTCGACAAGCCCTCGTTTCTGCTCTTGCCCGAAGTGATGGAGAACGGCGTGATCGAAGTCGATCTGCGCGGCAGCCTTTTGCCCGATGCGCCCGATTATGCGCGTGGTTTCATCGGGCTGGCCTATCGGGTTCAGGAGGACCTTTCGGCCTATGAATCGGTCTATCTGCGCCCGACCAATGGCAGCGCCCCCCCGCCCCGCGACACCAGGGCTGTGCAGTATTACGCCTATCCCGACTATCCCTTCGACGTGCTGCGTGAGACCGAACCCGGTCTCCACGAGGCCGCAGCCCCCGTCGCCCCCGACCGCTGGATGCGGTTCCGCCTGGCCTTTGACGGATGGGATTACACCGCCCATGTCGATGGCGTGCAGGTGCTGGCGGGCAAGGGCAAGGTGCCCCCCCGCCCCGGCCGCATCGGGCTTTGGGTCGATATCGGCACCGAGGGCTTTTTCGCCAACCTCAGCGCCTAAAGCTCCCAGGCCAGGCCAAGCGGCGAATGGGCGATGGTCGTGACGCGGAAATGCCTGCGCAGCGAGCCCATGCCCGGCATGGGTTCGGGCAGGGGCAGGGCATGGCCGAATTTCTGCGCCTTGGTCTCAAGATACTTGGCGTTGAAAGGGTTGGGCGGCATGACAAGGGGCTCGACCTTGGTGACCGTGATCCCGTGACGTTGCAGGCTCGCGGCCTTTTCGGGATTGTTGCTGAGAAGCCGGACCGCCTCATGGCCAAGCGCTCGCAGCATCTGCGCGGCCTGGGCAAAGTCGCGGGCATCGTCGGGCAGACCAAGGGCGCGGTTGGCCTCGACCGTGTCCAGCCCCTGGTCTTGCAGCGCATAGGCCCGCATCTTGTTGGCCAAGCCGATCCCGCGCCCCTCATGGCCGCGCATATAGACCAGGATGCCGCCCTCGGTCTGGGCCAGGCGGCGCATGCTTTCGTGCAACTGCGGCCCGCAGTCGCAGCGCAGCGACCCGAAGGCATCCCCCGTCAGACATTCGGAATGGACCCGCACCAGGGGCGCACCCTTGGCCTGTCCGGGAGAGACCAGGGCCAGATGCTCGACCCCGTCCAGGCGGCTGAGGAAGGAATGCGCGCGAAACGGCCGGTCGGCAAAGGCCGTGGGCAGATCGGCGACGGCGACATAATCCAGCATGGTCTCGGTCCGCAGGCGGTGCTGGATCACATCCACCACGCTGACCAGGGGCAGGCCCTGCGCCCGGGCAAAGGCCGGGGCATCGGGCGCGGCAAGGGCGCGCATCACCGCCTGCGGAGCCAGTCCGGCCAGGCGCATCAGATCGACAGCCGCCTCGGCGGGCGCCTCGTGGTCAAGGACGCCCCCGGTGCTGACCGGCTCGGCCGCGCCCGGGTGCCGGGTCTCTCCAACCCCGTGCCTGGCCAGCAGGTCCGAGGCATCGGCGGCCACCAGCTGCGCCCCCCCGTGATCGGCCAGAACGACGACCCCGCCACGGCGCAGATGTTCCAAGGCTAAAGCAACGGCTTGCATAGGCGCTCCACATATTTGGCGAGGACATCGCATTCGACGTTCAGAAGGTCGCCCACGTGCCGGGTCTGCAAGTTGGTATGGGACCAAGTGTGCGGGATGATGGTCAGACGCACAACACATTCGCCCGAGGGCTGATCCTCGACCGCGTTCAGCGTCAGGCTGATGCCATCCAGTGTTATCGAGCCCTTTTCGACGCAATACCGCGCGATCTGGTGCGGCAGGGTCAGCGCGATGCGGTAGGCACCGGCCTCGGGGGTGATGCTGTCCAGCCGGCCCAGCCCATCGACGTGGCCCTGCACGATATGGCCCGAGAGCCGGGTCGACATCGACACCGCGCGTTCCAGGTTCACCACCTGGCCCGCCCGCAGGCTGCCAAGGTTGGTGCGCTCCAGCGTCTCGCGGCTGGCGTAGAACTGCGCCAGGCCCGAGGCGTCGAAGGTGACGACCGTCAGGCAGATGCCATTGACCGCGATGCTTTCGCCAAGAGTCAGGTCGGGGAACCCGGTTTCCAGGTCAAGCACAAGGCTGCCTTCAGCCAGGGTCACGGCCTTGATGCGCCCCAAAGTCTCGATGATGCCAGAGAACATGGCTTGGTCCTTTCAGTCCTGACGGAGGGTCGTTGTGATCGTGTCGGGCGGCCCTTTGCGGATCAGGACCCATTCGTCCCAGAGGCCGCTTTGGCGGATGGTTTCGGTGACAAGCGGGCCCGCCTCGACGAGGACTTCGTTGCAGCCCCTGGCCGCCAGATCGTGCAGGGCCTGGTTCAGGTCCCGGGCCAGGAAGGGGCGAAAGCCGCGTTGACGGGCGGCCTCCAGGTAGGCTTCGCCCACCCTTCCCCGGCGGTCCAGGATGCAAAGCCAGCGAGACTTGGCCTTGATATCGGGAACATGGCGGACGGTGAATTCCGGCGCATCGGCCAGGACGGTGCCCGAGCCGGTGAGGATCGCATCCGCCCGCCGCCGCAAGCGATGGGCCAGGGTCAGCGCCTCGGGCCCGGTGAAGGTCTTTTGGCCCGGCGGAGGGATCATGCTGCCCTGGGGGTCAAGCGCCTGTTTCACGGTGACGAAGGGGCGACCGCGCAGGATGCGGGTGGCAAAGGGCGCCAGAAGCCGCGTCGCGCGGGTCTGCAAGGCTTCGCGGTTGGGATGGTCAAGCTGCGACAGATCCCCGACCGCCAGCCCCGCCTGAGCGAGGGTCTCCGCCCCGCCCGAGGCCGTGGGATTGGGATCGGCAACCGCATACCAGACCTCGCGCGCCGGGGTTGTCAGGATGGCCGCCGAGCAGGGCCCGGTGCGGCCCTGGTGGTTACAGGGCTCCAGCGTGACGACCACCGTATGGATGCGCGGGGTCAGCCCCGCCTCGCGCGCCATCTGGATCGCGCGGGCCTCGGCATGGGGCTGGCCCGCGCCTTGGTGGGCGGCTGCGGTCAGCACCTGGCCTTGCGCATCCAAAAGCACGCAACCCACCGCTGGATTGGGCGCGGTTGCGCCCTCTTGCTCGGCGGCAAGGTCCAAGGCCAGGCGAAAGGCCTCGGCGATCACTGGGGTCTGACGCGGGGTCACAGCTTTGCATTCAACTCCGGCACAGCGGTAAACAGGTCCGCGACGAGGCCGTAATCGGCGACCTGGAAGATCGGGGCCTCTTCGTCCTTGTTGATCGCCACGATGACCTTGGAGTCCTTCATCCCGGCCAGGTGCTGAATGGCGCCCGAGATGCCGCAAGCGACATAGAGGTTCGGCGCCACGACCTTGCCGGTCTGACCCACCTGCCAGTCGTTCGGCGCATAGCCCGAATCGACCGCCGCGCGCGAGGCGCCAACGGCGGCGCCCAGCTTGTCGGCCAGCGTCTCGATGATGGCGAAGCTCTCCTTCGAGCCCACGCCACGGCCACCCGAGACGACCACCTTGGCAGAGGTCAGCTCCGGACGGTCCGAGGCCGCCACGCGGTCCTCGACCCAGGCGGAAAGCCCCGCCTCGCCCGGACCGGCCAGCTTCTCGATGGCCGCCGCGCCGCCCGCGCCCGCAGCCGCGAAGGCCGCGGTGCGGATGGAAAACACCTTCTTCGCATCCGAGGACTTCACGGTCTGGATCGCGTTGCCGGCATAGATCGGACGCTCGAAGGTCTCGGCGTCGATGACCGCCGTCACATCCGACATGACCATCACGTCCAAGAGGGCCGCCACGCGGGGCAGGACGTTCTTGTTGAAGGCGGTGGCCGCCCCGGTGATGTGGGAATACCCACCCGCCAAGGAGACCACCAGGGCAGCGGTCGATTCCGCCATGCCGTGGCAATAGGCGTGATCCTCGGCGAAGATCACCTTGGAGACGCCTTGCAGCGTCGCAGCCTCCGCCGCAGCCGCGTCACCGCCGAGGCCTGCGACCAGCACATGAACCTCACCAAGGCCCGCAACGGCGGTCAGCGCCTTGCCGACCTGGTCGGTGGCGAGGTGGCCGTCATTCACGTCAGCAATCAGAAGAACGGCCATCACAGGACCCCCGCTTCGTCTTTGAGTTTCGCGATCAGCTCATCCACCGAGCCCACCTTGACGCCCGCCTTGCGGCCCGCAGGCTCGACGGTCTTGATCACGGTCAGACGCGGCGAGACATCCACGCCGTAATCGGCCGGGGTCTTGGCGGCGAGCGGCTTGGCCTTGGCCTTCATGATAT
>NZ_JAABNR010000027.1 GCF_009925085.1 Stagnihabitans tardus
CCGCCTCAAGGACTGGCGCAGGATCGCAACCCGCTACGACAGATGTCCCAAGGTCTACCTCTCGGCCATCGCACTCGCCGCAACTGTCATCTTCTGGCTCTGAAACTCAATGAGTCCTGAACCTAGCGACTTGAGGCCTTCACAACTTTTAAAAAATCTTGGATGTTCAATTCGTCGATGCCTCAGAAAACGACCTTGGAGCGAACCCTACTTACCGCCTATCACAAAACAAAGGGCGGGGTTTCCCCCGCCCCATCGCCTCAGCGCGTGAACTTCTTGTGCTTCACCCGGGTCGGCTCGATCGAATCCGGACCCAAACGCCGCACCTTGTCTTCCTCATAGGCCTCGAAGTTGCCTTCGAACCACTCCACATGCGCATCGCCCTCAAAGGCCAGGATATGCGTGCAAAGCCGGTCCAGGAAGAAGCGGTCGTGGCTGATGATCACGGCGCAGCCGGCGAAATCTTCGATGGCGGCTTCGAGCGCCTGCAGCGTTTCCACGTCCAGGTCGTTGGTCGGTTCGTCAAGCAAGAGCACATTGCCGCCCGACTTCAAGAGCTTGGCCATGTGGACGCGGTTGCGTTCCCCGCCCGAGAGGCTGCCGACCTTTTTCTGCTGGTCGGTGCCCTTGAAGTTGAAGGCGCCGCAATAGGCGCGGCTGTTCACGTCGTAATCGCCCAGGTGGATGACTTCGGCGCCGCCCGAGACCTCTTCCCAGACCGTCTTGTTCGGGTCCAGGGCATCGCGCGACTGGTCGACATAGGACAGTTGCACCGTCGGCCCCATGGTGATCGTGCCCTCGTCGGGCTGCTCTTGCCCGGTGATCATGCGGAAGAGCGTCGATTTCCCGGCGCCATTCGGACCGATCACGCCGACGATCGCCCCCGGCGGCACGGTGAAGGACAGGTTCTCGATCAACAGCTTGTCGCCCATGGCCTTCTTCAGACCCTCGACCTCGATCACCTTGCCGCCCAGGCGCTCGCCGTTGGGGATGATGATCTGCGCGGTCGTGGCGCGTTCGCGGACGGTCTGGGAGGCCATCTCGTTATACTTCGAGATACGGGCCTTCTGCTTGGCCTGGCGGGCGCGGGCGCCGGCGCGGATCCACTCCAGTTCCTTTTCCATCGCCTTCTGCTTGGAGCGGTCCTCGCGGGCCTCCTGGGCGGCGCGCTTGGCCTTTTGCTCCAGCCAGGAGGAATAGTTTCCCTCGTAGGGGATGCCGCGACCACGGTCCAGTTCCAGGATCCAGCCGGTAATGTCATCCAGGAAGTAACGGTCGTGGGTGACGACCAGGATCGTGCCCTTGTAGTCGATCAGGTGCTGCTGCAGCCAGGCGATGGACTCGGCGTCGAGGTGGTTGGTCGGTTCGTCCAGAAGCAGCATGTCGGGCGCGGCCAAGAGGAGCTGGCACAGGGCCACCCGGCGGCGTTCCCCGCCCGAGAGGTTCTCCACCGCCCAATCGTCGGGCGGGCAGCGGAGCGCCTCCATGGCCACGTCGATCTGGCTGTCGAGGTCCCAGAGGTTCTCGGCGTCGATCTCGTCCTGAAGCCGCGACATCTCGTCGGCGGTGTCGTCCGAATAATTCATCGCCAGCTCGTTGTAACGCTCCAGCTTGGCGACCTTTTCGGCGCAGCCGAGCTTGACGTTGCCCCGCACGTCCAGCGTCGGGTCAAGCTGCGGCTCCTGCGCCAGGTAGCCCACCTTGGCGCCCTTGGCGGCCCAGGCCTCGCCGGTGAAATCCTTGTCGAAGCCCGACATGATCTTCAAGAGGGTCGATTTCCCCGCACCGTTCACGCCGACCACACCGATCTTCACCCCCGGCAGGAAGTTCAGGTTGATGTTCTCGAAGCACTTCTTGCCGCCCGGATAGGTCTTGGAGACGTTCTGCATGTGGTAGACGTACTGATATGCGGCCATGACGCTCTCCTGATTCCGGGTTGCAGCCATTTAGCGGCATGGGGACGTTTAAGCAACCTTAGCCCTGCGGCGGGATGGCGCCATCGCGCCGCAATCCCAGGCGATGCTCGCGCCAGATGATCAAGACGCCCGCCAGCACGACAAGCCCGGCGCCCATAAGCATGGTCAGCGTCGGGATCTCGTCGAAGAAGGCCCAGCCGATGGCGAGCGAGAAGATCATCGAGGAATATTCGAAAGGCGCGATCAGCGAGGCATCGCCGTAGCGCACCGAAGCCGTCAGCAGAAGCTGCCCCACCCCGCCCAGGATGCCGCAGGTGACCAGAAGCGCGGCCTCCCAGGGCGCGGGCCAGACCCAGCCGAAGGGGATGGTGATCAGCGACAGAAGGGTGGACGAGGCCGAGAACCAGAAGACGATGGCCGAGGTGCTCTCGGTCAGGGTCAGCTTGCGGACGAAGACCTGGGCCAGGGCCGCACAGGTGGCCGACATCAGAACGACCATGGCGCCAAAGGCCTCCTTGGTGCCGGAGGCCTCGGTCACGGTCAGGCGGGGGCCGAGGACGATCAGCACCCCGGTCAGGCCCAGCGCCACCATGGCATAGCGGAAGAGCCGGACCTCTTC
The DNA here is from genome assembly GCF_009925085.1 of Stagnihabitans tardus. Lineage (GTDB taxonomy): Bacteria > Pseudomonadota > Alphaproteobacteria > Rhodobacterales > Rhodobacteraceae > Stagnihabitans > Stagnihabitans tardus. The sequence continues at coordinate 2,536 of NZ_JAABNR010000027.1, forward strand.
GCCCAGGAACATGGCGGCGAGGATCACGACCAGGAGGGGCGCCGCATAGCCGATGGCCGTGACCTCGGGCAGGGGCAGGTAGCCCAGGCCCGCAAAGCCAAGCCCCATGGCGCAGGTGCCCAGGAAGCCGCGAAAGAAATGGCCGGGGATGTTTTGCGTCCGGATGCCGCCCTTCAGTTCATGCGTTAAGGCCAGCCAGGCGAAGATCACCGGGATGGCAAAGAGCGAGCGGAAAAAGACCGCTTGTCCGGCGGGCACATGGGCCGAGGTCGCCTTGATCAGCGCCGCCATGATGATGAAGACCAGCACCGAGGCGACTTTCAACAGGATGCCGGTCAGGGAACGAGAGAGGGCCATGCGGCCAAGGTTTCATGAGGCGGCAGCCGCTTCAAGCCCAATCCTGACGGGGCGAAATCTCGCATGGTCTTTGCGTATCTTGGCGGGAGATTGGAATGGCAAGTCTCTTCATGACCGGCAGTTCGACGGCGCCCCAGACGCTTGCGACGGGCGAAAACGGCCAGGTTTCGGTCCTGGGCACGCTCTACACCGAGACCGCGCAGGAGGTCGCGGTGTCGGGATCGTCGTCGCTGTCGGTCATGGGCACGTTGGCCACGGCCACTGCTTCCAGCTTTGCGGCGACGGTGGGGCGCAGGGCTCGATCCTGTCAGGCCAGACCGATGCGATACAGATCCACTGTCGGGGACGACGATCAGGATCCGCTTTGCCGACGACCTGGTGACCCAGCGGAGCACGGTCCTGGCCCTGACCTGGGCGAATTTCGTGCTTTGACCCCCGGCGGCGGGGGCTTATCCATGGGGCAAAGGAGACGCCTCATGGATATCGCGCCCAAAGCCCCCCTGTCCGCCCGCATCGCCCAAGGTCGCGGAGAGGTGCCCGCCGACCTGGTGCTGAAAGGCGGCCGCGTCTTCGACCTGGTCACCGGAGAGCTGGTGGAAACGGATGTGGCGATCTGTGGCGACACGATCGTGGGGGTCTTCGGGGAGTATTCCGGCAAGCGGGAGATTGACGTCTCGGGCCGGGTGCTGGTCCCGGGCTTTATCGACACGCATTTGCATATCGAAAGCAGCCTGGTCACGCCGCATGAATTCGACCGCTGCGTGACCCCCCATGGCGTGACGACCGCGATCTGCGACCCGCACGAGATCGCCAATGTCTGCGGCACCACGGGCTTGCAGTATTTCTTCGACTGCGCGGGGAAATTGCTGATGGACCTGCGGGTGCAAGTGTCTTCCTGCGTCCCCTCGACCCATATGGAGACCACGGGGGCGGTGCTGGGGGCTTCGGACCTCGCGCCTTTCAAGGACCATCCGCGCGGCTTCGGGCTCGCGGAGTTCATGAACTATCCGGGCGTGCTGATGCAGGATCCGGGCTGCATGGAGAAGCTGAGCCTCTGGCAGGGCGGGCATATCGACGGCCATGCGCCCTTGCTGCGGGGGAACGACTTGAACGGCTACCTGGCCGCCGGCATCCGGACCGAGCACGAGGCCACGGGCTATGACGAGGGGCTGGAGAAGCTGCGCAAGGGGATGCGGGTGCTGATCCGCGAAGGGTCCGTCAGCAAGGACCTGCGGGCGCTGGTGGGGCTTCTGACCGAACGCCACGCGCCCTATCTGTGCTTCTGCACCGATGATCGGAACCCGCTGGATATCGGGGAACATGGGCATCTCGACTGGATCATCCGCACGGCGATTGAATGGGGCGCCCCGGTCCTGGCGGCCTATCGCGCGGCGAGCCTTTCGGCGGCGGAGGCCTTTGGGCTGAAGGACCGCGGGTTGATCGCTCCGGGGCGGCGGGCGGATATCGTCATGCTGGGGTCCTTGGAGGCCTGCGATGTGAGGGATGTGATCGCGGGCGGGGTCTGGGTCGATGCGGCGGCCTTTGCCGGGCGGGAGCAGGTGGAGCCCGTCGCGCGGGCTTCGGTGAAGGCGCGGAAGGTGGGGCCCGGGGATTTCCGGACAGCGGGGAACCGGGTGGAGACTCCGGTGATCGGGGTGATCCCGGGCAAGATCATCACCGAGCATCTGTATCACGATATCATGCCGGTCGATGGCGACAAACGTCCCGATGGGGGCCGCGACCTGATGAAGATCGCGGTTCTGGAGCGGCATGGGAAGAATGGGAACCTCGCCACGGGGTTTGTGAAAGGGTTCGGGCTGACGAAGGGGGCGATTGCCTCGACCGTCTGTCATGACCACCACAATATCGCGGTGGTGGGGGCGGATTACGGGGACATGGCCCTGGCCTGCAACCGGCTGGGAGAGATCGAGGGCGGGTTTGTCGTGGTCGAGGGGGGGCGGGTTTTGGCCGAGCTGGCCCTTCCCGTCGCGGGGCTCATGTCGCTGGAAAGCTTCGAGGTCGTACGGGAGAAGCTGGTCGCGCTCAGGGCGGCGGCGACCTCTTTGGGGGTCGTGCTGGAGGAGCCTTTCCTTCAGCTGGCCTTCCTTTGCCTGCCGGTCATCCCGCATCTGAAGATCACCGATCATGGGATGGTCGATGTCGACCGCTTCGAGGTCATGCCCTAAGGGCCTCTTGCACGCGTGCAAGAGGGGGCAAGGCATTGATTTGACCGTGTTTTCTCGGCGACGTTAACCTTTCGTCAATCTCCGGGGGGCGGGGTCCAGGCGGTGGCTTGGGCCCAGTCCTCGGCACCCGCCATGATCAGGTCGAAGACCGGGTCCTTGATGTCGTAATAGGCCTCCTCGTCTTCCGGGAAGAGGCGGGCGAGGTTTTGCTTGATCACGCCGTAGGCCGCCGCAGCGCCGGGATGGCTGCGCAGGTAGTCGCGGCAGAGGAGCGGGTAGCGCTGGTTGAAGCGCCCGGCCTCGCGGATGTGGATATTGGCGGACTCGGGCCCGGGTTTGCGGTGCATGCGCTTGGCGAGATCTCGCGGGGCCAGGGTCAGGCCCGGGGGGGCGTGGTCCCGGGTCGGACTGTGCAGGGGGAAGCCAGCGCGCTCCAGCGCCTGGGGGTCGAAGTCCGAGAGGCTTTGCAGCGTCACCTGAATGTCGATGATGTCCTTGGCCACCAGGCCCGGCACGGCGGTGGAGCCGATGTGGTGGATGGCCAGGGCCTTGGGCAGGGCGGCGGCCAGCGCGGCCCGGATCGCGGTGAAGCGGCGGGGCCAGTCGGGGTTCGGGGGGTGGATTTCGATGGGCATGGGGAGCTTTGCGATAGGGGTGGCTTTGGCGGTCAGCGCTGGAGGGGCTGTCTGCCCCTCCAGACCTCCCCGAGGAGTATTTGGGCCAAATTGAAAGCAGGGGGCCTGGGCGCGTGGTCTGGTGGCTTAGAATTGGCTGTCGGTGGTGTCCTCCAGCACCTCGGTCACGAAGGATTGGGGGTCGGCGGTGAAGTCGCGGTAAAGCTTGAAGTGACGGGTTTGGCGGTAGTCGGTCTGGGCGATGCCGTGGCGGGTGAGTTCCAGCACCTGGGCGCCGGGGACGGCCATCAAGAGCGGCGAATGGGTCGCCATGATGACCTGGGCGCTGGCGCTTTCGCTTATGCGGGCCAGGAGGCGCAGGAGGTCAAGCTGGCGGCGGGGAGAGAGGGCGCTTTCGGGCTCGTCGAGGAAATAGATGCCCTGGTCGGCCATGCGTTCGGTGAAGAAGCGGGTGAAGCCCTCGCCGTGGCTGTGGGAGAGGAAGTCGGCGCTGGGGGAGTCCACAGCGTCGAGGTAGCGGGCGACGGAGAAGAAGGTCTCGGCGCGGAAGAACCAGCCCTTGGTGATCTTGGGCAGCCAGGCGGCGCGGAGGGCATCGGCCAGGGCGGCGCCGCTTGTGTCCAGCGCCCGGGAATGGTCGACGGGGCGGTAGCCCTTGCCGCCCCCGGCCTCGTCATAGCCCGACAGCGCGGCCAGGGCCTCGACCAGGGTGGATTTGCCGGAGCCGTTTTCGCCGGTGAGGATGGTGACCGGGCTTTGGAAGGTCAGCTCGAAGTCGGGGTCCTGGAGCCAGGGCAGGTTGAAAGGGTAGTCGCGGGAGGTCAGCTTCTCTCGCAAGGAGATGCGCTGCAGGAAGGGCGCGGGAAGCGCGGTGCGGTGGGGGCGGCGGGGCATGGGGTCAGGATGGGGCAGCCTCGCGGGCCGGGCAAGTCGTTTTGCGGCGGGGTTTGGCGCAAAGTCGGTTGGAAGACTTGGGCCGCTTCTGCTAGGGAGGGCTCCAAACAGGAGTGTCGAGATGGTGCATCTTTGGGTCCGGGCCGAGCAGCGCCCGCATGAGGAACGCGTCGGCCTGACGCCCGAGGGGGCGGCGGCGCTGGTCAAGGCGGGGATCCGGGTTTCGGTCGAGGAATCTTCGGTGCGGGCGATTCCGATTGATGGCTATCGGCAAGCGGGCTGCGAGATCGTGGCGGAGAACCTGTGGCCGGAGGCGCCGCGGGATGCGGTGATCTTTGGGCTGAAGGAGCTGCCGGAGGATGGCACACCCCTGGTGCATCGCCACATCATGTTCGGCCATGCTTTCAAGGGTCAGCCTGCGGGGCAGGTGCTTTTGAAGCGGTTCAAGGCCGGGGGCGGGGTGCTTTATGACCTTGAATACCTGGTGGACGAGAGCGGCCGCAGGGTCGCGGCCTTTGGCTATTGGGCGGGGTTCGCAGGGGCGGCCTTGTCGCTGAAATGCTGGGCGGCGCAGCAGCGCGGCGGGATTTGCGGGCCGGTGTCGGTTTATGCGGGCCGGGCGGCCTTGGTGGCGGAGTTGGAGCGCGAGCTTGCGGGGTTGCGGCGGCCCTCGGCCTTGATCATCGGGGCCCTAGGGCGGGTCGGCACGGGGGCAGCGGATTGCCTGACCGCGATGGGCGTCACGCCCACGCGCTGGGACATGGCGGAGACGGCTTCGGGCGGGCCTTTCCCGGAGGTTCTGGAGCACGATATCTTCCTGAACTGCATCCTGGCGCGGCCGGGCTGCCCGGTCTTTGTCCCGGCCTCGGCGGCGGGGGCGAAGCGGGCGCTTTCGGTGATTGGCGATATCGCCTGCGATCCGACCTCGGATTTCTCGCCGATCAAGGTTTACAACCAGGCGACGGATTGGGATGCGCCCGCCTTGCGGGTGGCGGAACCGCCGCTGGATGTGACGGCCATCGACAACCTGCCGTCCCTGATGCCGGTGGAGTCCTCGGTGGACTATGCGGCGCAATTGCTGCCCTCGCTTCTGACGCTGGCCGATCTGGGTGCCGGTGTCTGGGGCAGGGCCAAGGCGGAGTTCGACCGCCATTCCCTGAACGTGTAGGAGGAAGACATGACGATCCATTGGTGTGGCACGGGCTTGTCCTCGGGGCCGGGGCTGCGGCGCTTGATCCAGGGCGGCCACAAGGTCGTGGTCTGGAACCGGACGGTCGAGAAGGCGCGGGAAGCGGTGGGGGATCTGACCTCGGACATCCGGGCTTATGATTTGGCCGCCTTGACGGCGGCGCTGGCGCCGGGGGATGTGGCGATTTCGATGCTGACGGTGGATCACCATGTCGGCATCGCCAGGGCCTGCCTTGCGGCTGGCGCGCATTTCGTCTCGTCCTCCTATATCTCGCCCGAGATGAAGGCGCTGGATGCCACGTTCCGCGACAAGGGCTTGGTTTCGATCAACGAATGCGGGCTGGACCCGGGGATCGACCACCTGATGGCGCATGACCTGGTGGCGCGGTATCGGGAGAGCGGCGCCTATCATGCCGACAATGTGCTGTCTTTCGTCAGCTATTGCGGGGGGGTGCCGAAGATCGCCAATGCGTTTCGGTATAAATTCTCCTGGGCTCCGGCCGGCGTGCTGAAGGCCTTGCGGTCGCCCTCGCGCAGCTTGCGGAACTTCTCCGAGCTGCGGGTGCAGCGGCCCTGGGATGCGATCACGGCCTATGACGCGCCCCTGCCGCAGCCCGAGAGCTTCGAGGTCTATCCGAACCGGGATTCCTATCCGTTCATGGAGGATTACCACTTCGACCCCGCCTGGAAGGTCCGGGATTTCGTGCGCGGGACGATCCGGCTGAATGGCTGGGCCGAGGCCTGGGCTCCGATCTTTGCCGAGATCGAGGGGCTGACCGGGCCGGAGGGCGATGCGCGAATCAATGCGCTGGCGGCGGAGCTTCTGAAGGAGAACGCCTATGCGCCGGGAGAGCCCGATCGCGTGGTGCTCTTCGTCTCGCTGAAGGCCGAGCGCGACGGCAAGCCGGTCCATCACGAGACCTGGGCCATGGATGCCTGGGGCGATGAGCGGGGTTCCGCCATGGCGCGGCTCGTGTCCTCTCCGGTCAGCTTCGCGGTGGAATCGCTTCTGGCGCGCGAGATTCCGGCGGGGGTTCACCCGGCGCCGCGTGATCCGAAGCTGTATACCAAGTGGCTGGGCCAGGTGCGGAGCCTGGCGCAATACATGGAGCGCATCGACCACCTTGGTTGATGCATCCCGCTAAGCTATGCTTCCCCGAAAAAGGGGAGGCAGGCATTGGGCGAGGGGCTTTCAGGCTGGCGGAACAGGCTTGCCCTGTGGCGGGCGGCGCGGGCGCCGGTTGCCTCGGGCTTTGCCCGCCTGCCCGAACCGCGCTCCATCGGGCTTTATGCCCGCGGCAAGCAGATGGTCGCGGGCAACTTCACCTCGGGCGCGGCAAGCGTCGAGGCGCCGGGGCGGGCTATTTGGGACGTGCCCTTTGCCGACCCCATGGCGCGGGTCGAAATTCATGGCTTTCAATGGCTTGACGACCTGGCGGCCTTTGGCGACATGCGGGCGCAGGAGCGGGCGCAGGCTTGGACCTTTGACTGGATCGCCCGCTTCGGGCGCGGTCAGGGGCCGGGCTGGGCGCCGGACCTGATCGGGCGCAGGCTGACGCGCTGGGTGATGCAGGCGGGGATGCTGACCGAGGGGCGCGACGCGGCGCCCCTGTTGCAGAGCCTCTCCTTGCAGCTGCATTTCCTGGGCGGCCAGGCCAAGAGCTTCGAGGCGCTGTCCGGCCTGATCATCGCCGCATTGGCGGTGGATATGGAGGCCCTTGTCTCCCCCGCGCTGCGCAGCCTCGCCGCGCTCTGCGAGGCGGAAATCGACATGGGCGGCGGCATCACAAGCCGCAACCCCGAGGAGCTTCTGGAAATTTTCACCCTCCTGACCTGGGTCAGCCTTTCGCTGGGAGAGGCGGAGGCCGCGCTGCCGCCCGAGGTCTCGGGGGCGATGGAGCGCATCGCGCCGACATTGCGGGCCTTGCGCCATGCCGATGGCGGGCTGGCGCGGTTCCATGACGGCGGACGCGGGGCGGAGGGGCGGCTGGATGCGGCGCTCGCCAATGCGGGCGTGCGGCCCATGGCCAATGCGGGAATGGCCATGGGCTTTGTCCGGCTGCATGGCGGGCGGACGACGGTGATCCTTGATGCCGCGCCGCCTCCGCCCGGGGATCACGGCCATGCCTCGACCTGCGGCTTCGAGATGACCTCCGGGCGGCGGCCGGTGGTGGTGAATGTCGGCGCGGGCACGGTCTTTGGGCCCGAGTGGCGCCAGGCGGGGCGGGCGACCGCCAGCCATGCGACGCTGGCGGTGGAGGGCTATAGCTCATCGCGCCTTGGCGCCTCGGGCCAGGGGGATTTCAACGAAAGGGCCGAGGTCACGACCCTGCGCGTCCTGCCCGGAGAAAACGGCGCAGGGGTCCACTTGGTCCACAACGGCTGGGCTGTGACCCATGGGCTTTCCCATATCCGCGACCTGATGCTGACCAATGATGGGCGGCATTTGCAGGGCGTCGACCGGCTTGCGGCCATCACCACTGCCGACAAGCGGCGCTTCGAGCGGCTGGCGCAGGGGCGGCGCTTTCAGGGCGTCAAATTCGCCATCCGCTTTCACCTGCATCCCGATGTCGAGGCGCGGGTCGACCTGGGCGGCAGCGCCATCAGCCTGACCCTGCGGTCGGGCGAAATCTGGGTCTTTCGCCATGACGGGGCGGCCAAGATGACCTTGGAGCCCTCGATCTACCTGGAAAAGACCAAGGCGCGGCCCCGTGAGAGCCTGCAAATCGTGCTTTCGGGGGCTGCGCTGGACTTCGACACGCAAGCGGGCTGGACCTTGGCGAAGGCACAGGATACTCCGCTGGCCATAAGGGATCTGGAACGGGACGACCCCGCAGGCCAGATCTGACCAGTGCGAGGGGGCTCCGCATGACAAATCTCGTCCCGATCGGCCGTGCGCTGATCTCCGTCTCCGACAAGTCGGGTCTGATCGAACTGTCGCGGGCGCTGGCCAGCTATGGGGTCGAGCTGATCTCGACCGGCGGCACGTCGAACATGCTGCGGGCGGCGGGGTTGAAGGTGCGGGATGTGGCCGAGGTCACGGGCTTTCCCGAGATGATGGATGGGCGGGTCAAGACGCTGCATCCGAACATCCATGGCGCGCTTTTGGCCTTGCGCGACGATGACGAGCATCTTTTGGCGATGGCGGCGCATGGGATCGAGCCCATCGACCTGTTGATCGTCAACCTTTACCCCTTTGAAGAGACCGTGGCCAAGGGCGCGGACCACGCGACCTGTATCGAGAATATCGACATCGGGGGCCCGGCTATGATCCGCGCGGCCTCGAAGAACCATCGGTTTGTGACGGTGGTGACCGATCCTTCGGATTACGGCACGCTGATCGACCAGCTGAAGGCGCATGACGGGGCGACGAGCCTGGCCTTCCGGCAGAAGCTGGCCCTGACGGCTTACGCCAAGACGGCGGCCTATGACACGGCCGTTTCGACCTGGCTGGCCGGAGAGATCAAGGAGCCCTTCCCGCGCAACAAGTCTTTCGCGGGGACCTTCCGCCAGGGGATGCGTTACGGCGAGAACCCGCATCAGCGCGCGGCCTTCTATACGGACGGCTCCCGCCGCGAGGGGGTGGCGACGGCGCGGCAGTGGCAGGGCAAAGAGCTGAGCTACAACAACATCAACGACACCGATGCGGCCTTTGAGCTGGTGGCGGAGTTTGCGGGCGGGGCTCCGGCCTGTGCGATCATCAAGCACGCCAATCCCTGTGGGGTTGGGACGGCGGGGTCGCTGCGCGAGGCCTATCTGCGGGCCTATCACTGCGACCAGACCAGCGCTTTCGGGGGCATCGTGGCACTGAACCAGCCGCTGGATGCCGAGACGGCGGAAGAGATCGTGAAGATCTTCACCGAGGTCGTGATTGCGCCTGGGGCGTCGGATGAGGCGAAGGCGATCTTTGCCGCGAAGAAGAACCTGCGGTTGCTGACGACGGGCGGTTTGCCGGATGCGAAGTCTCCGGGTTGGGCCTTCAAACAGGTTGCGGGCGGCTTCCTGGTGCAGGACCGCGATTTCGCGGGCGTGCCGGAGTTGAAGGTCGTGACGAAAAAGGCTCCGACCGAGGCGCAGATGGCGGATTTGCTGTTTGCCTGGAAGGTCGCCAAGCATGTGAAGTCGAACGCCATCGTCTATGTGAAGGACGGGGCGACGGTGGGGGTCGGCGCGGGCCAGATGAGCCGGGTCGATTCGACCCGCATCGCGGCGCGGAAGGCTGAGGACATGGCCGAGGCCCTGGGGCTGGCGGCCTCCCCGACGATCGGGTCGGTCGTGGCCTCGGACGCGTTTTTCCCCTTCCCCGACGGGCTCTTGACCGCCGCCGAGGCGGGGGCGGTTGCGGTGATCCAGCCGGGTGGCTCGATGAACGACGACAAGGTCATCGCTGCGGCGGATGAGGCGGGGCTGGCCATGGTCTTCACCGGCCAGCGCCACTTCCGGCACTGAGATGCGGCGGCTTTTCCTGACGGCTGCGGGGGTCTTTGCCCTGGACCAGGTGACGAAATACCTGGTCGTCATCCTGATGGACCTGCGCAACCGAGGAGAGATCGACGTCTGGCCTCCCTTCGTCAACTTCCGCATGGCCTGGAATTACGGGGTGAATTTCGGGCTCTTGGGCGGGGATGGGCTGATCCTGCGCTGGACGCTGATCGCGGTGGCGCTTGGCATCTCGGCCTGGGTGCTGCGCTGGGCCTTGAACGAGGGGACGGGGCGGGTGCTGGTGGCGGCGGGGCTTCTGATCGGCGGCGCGCTCGGCAATGTCATCGACCGCATCCTCTATGGCGCGGTGGCCGATTTCCTGAACATGTCCTGCTGCGGCATCGACAACCCGTTTTCCTTCAACGTCGCCGATGTGGCCATCTTCCTGGGCGCCGTCGGCCTGATCCTGTTCACCGGCAAAGGCCCCCAGAAGAACGGGCGTGACGGGCGCGGCCGCTTGCGCTAAGACGGGGCCAAGGTCAGGGAGTGAGAGATGCGGAAGGCGGGTCTGGTTCTGGCGGGTGTCCTCGTGATGACACTGGCGTCCTGCGGATCGCGTGACCGGGTCCCCAATCTCATGAACCTGCGGTCGGGCACCAATGGCCCGGATGAATTCTCGATCCTGCCGCCCAAGGGGCTCGAGATGCCCGAAGACCTCGCCGCCCTGCCCGAACCCACGCCGGGTGGCACCAACCTGACCGACCAGAACCCGCAGGCCGATGCGATCCTGGCGCTGGGCGGCAAGCCCGGCGCAGGCGTCAACGACAATGCCCTGGTGGCCTATGCCGGGCGCCATGGCATGGACCCCAACATCCGCGCGAGCCTCGCCGCCGAGGACCTGGAATTCCGCAAGAAGCATCCCGGCAAGCTCCTTGAGCGGTTGTTCAACCTGACCACCTATTTCAACGCCTATCGCGACAGCTGGCTGGACCAATACAAAGAGCTGGCACGCTGGCGGGCGGCGGGCGTGGCGACGCCTGCGGCTCCGCCCCCGGCCAGCAGCACGGTGGCACCCCGGGTGACCACCGGCGGCACCAACAGCGAAGACAAATTCCTGCAATAATGACGGGGCCTCACTTCCCCGTGGGGGCGGCTATGCGCGGAGCGCATGGCACGCTAGGTTGTGCCCAAAGGCTTATGGAGACCCCCTTGCGCAAAATCCTGACGGCACTCCTGGTCCTGGTCGCCCTGCCCGCCTGGGCGCGTCCGGTGACCACCTACACGCTGGACAACGGGCTGGAGGTCGTGGTGATCGAGGATCACCGCGCCCCGGTCGTCGTCCACATGGTCTGGTATCGCATCGGGGCCGCCGACGAGCCGCGCGGCCATTCCGGCATCGCCCATTTCCTGGAGCACCTGATGTTCCAGGGCACCAAGACCCTGGCGCCGGGCGAGCTGTCCAAGATCGTGGCGGCGCAGGGGGGGTCGGACAACGCCTTTACCACCCATGACTACACCGCCTATTTCCAGCGGGTGGCCTCGGATCGGCTTGACCTGGTGATGAAGCTGGAAGCCGACCGGATGCACAACCTGAACCTGACGCAAGAGGATGTCGACACCGAGCGCCAGGTCATCCTGGACGAGCGCAACCAGCGCACCGACAGCGACCCCGGCGCCTTGTTCCAGGAGCAGATGACGGCGGCGCAATACCTGAACCATCCCTATGGCACCCCGGTCATCGGCTGGCGGTCAGAGATGGAGGCGCTGAGCCGCCAGGACGCCCTGGACTTCTACCAGGCCAATTACGCGCCCAACAATGCCATCCTGATCGTCGCGGGCGATGTGGAGCCCTCCGAGGTCAAGGCCCTGGCCGAGGCGCATTACGGCCCCATCCCGCCCTCGGACCGCATCACCCCCCGCGACCGCGCGCAGGAGCCGCCGCAGCTTGCCGCCCGCCGCTTGCAGATGTCGGACCCCCGCGTGGCGCAGCCCTATGTCGTGCGCAGCTACCTCGCCCCCGAGGCCAATGCGGGCGACATGAAAGAGGCCGCCGCGCTGACCGTGCTGGCCGAGCTTCTGGGCGGCAATCCCTCGACCTCGGTCATGGCGCGGGCGATGATGTTCGACAAGCCCCTGGCCACCTATGTCTCGGCGCAATATGACGCGATCTCTTTGGACAAGACCAGTTTCGGCCTGGTCGTCGTGCCCGCCGAGGGCGTGACGCTGGAGACGGCCGAGACGGCGATGGACGAGACCCTGGCGAAGTTCCTGAAGGAGGGCGTCGATCAGGCCGAGTTCGACCGCATCCAGGCGCAACTGCGCGCCAAGCAGATCTATGACGAAGACAACACCCAAGGCGCGGCCCATCGCTATGGCATGGCGCTGACCTCGGGCCTGACGGTGCAGGATGTGCAGGACTGGCCCAAGGTCCTGGCCGAGGTCACCCCCGCCGATGTCATGGCGGCGGCGGGACGGGTCCTGGACCTGCGGCACTCCGTGACAGGCTGGCTTGAACCCGAGGAGGCTGCCCAATGATCCGCGTTCTGGTGTTTCTGGCGCTGATGGTCTCTCCGGCCTGGGCCGAGGTGAAGATTCAAGAGGTGACCTCGAAGGGCGGGATCAAGGCCTGGCTGGTGGAAAACCACGACATCGCCTTTACCGCCCTGAGCATAAGGTTCCAGGGCGGGTCCTCCCTGGATGCGCCGGGCAAGCGGGGCGCGGTCAACCTGATGACGGCGCTCTTGGAGGAAGGCTCGGGCGATCTGGACGCCCAGGGCTTTGCTGCGGCGCGCGATGCCTTGGCGGCGGAGTTCCAGTTCTCGTCGGATTCGGATGGCATCGATGTGACCGCCCGCTTCCTGACCGAGAACCGCGACCAGGCGCTGGACCTCTTGCAAGGCGCCCTGACCGCGCCGCGCTTCGACGCCCCTGCGGTGGAGCGCGTGCGGGGCCAAGTCTTGCAGATCATCGCCGCAGAGGTGAAGGACCCCGAGGCCATCGCGGCCGATATGCTGAACAAGGCGGCTTTCGGCGACCACCCCTATGGCACGAATCCCAATGGCACGGCGGAAAGCGTGGCGGGGCTGACGCGGGATGACCTTGTGGCGGCTTGGAAAGGGGCGCTGGCGCGCGACAGGATCTATGTGGCGGCGGCAGGGGATATCACGCCCGAAGAGCTTGGCGTCGCGCTCGACAAGCTCTTGGGCGGCTTGCCCGCGACGGGGGCGCCTCAGCCTGCCGATGTGGCGCTGACCGTGCCGGGTGGCGTGCTGGCGCAGGATTTCCCGGGGCCTCAGACCACGATCCTGTTCTGGCAAAAGGGGCTGCGTTTCGACGATCCCGACTATTTCGCGGCCACGATCCTGAACGAGATCCTGGGCGGCAACGGCTTCTCCTCGCGGCTGATGGACGAGGTGCGGGAGAAGCGCGGGCTGACCTATGGGATCGGCACGGGTCTGGTGATCAACGACCATTCCGAGGCGCTTCAGGGCTCGGTCGCGGTGGCCAATGAGAACGTGGCCCAGACGGTGCAGGTGATCCGCGAGGTCTGGGCGGGGCTGGCGAAGGACGGCGTGACGCAGAAAGAGCTGGACGACACCAAGACCTATATGACCGGGTCCTACCCCTTGCGCTTCGACGGCAACCGCCGGATCGCCTCGATCCTGGTGGGGATGCAGATGCTGGGGCTGGCTCCGGACTATCCCGCGACGCGGAATGCGCGGGTCGAGGCGGTGACGCTGGAGGATGTGAACCGCGTGGCGCGCGAGTTGCTGACGCCGGATGCGCTGAGCTTTGTCGTCGTGGGTGGCGGGCGGCCCTGAGCGGACCCCGGGCTGCGCGCGCGGAATCGGTGGCGGGGTCTGGGGATTGCCGCTATAATTGGTGGCATGAACAGCCCCGCCCCCAATATACGCCCCGTGATCCGCCTCCTGGACGAGGCCGCCATCAACCGCATCGCGGCGGGTGAGGTCGTCGAACGCCCGGCCTCTGCGGTCAAGGAGCTGGTTGAGAACGCGCTGGACGCAGGTGCGCGGCGGATTGCGGTGGATTACGCGGCGGGCGGCAAGGTCCTGATCCGGGTGACGGATGACGGTTGTGGCATGGGGCCGGACGACCTGCCCCTGGCCGTGGCGCGGCATGCGACGTCGAAGATCGACGGCAGCGATCTGTTGAACATCCGCTCCTTCGGGTTCCGGGGCGAGGCCCTGGCCTCGCTGGGTTCCGTCGGGCGGCTGTCGATCACCTCGCGGCCCCGGGGGGAAGAGGGTCATCGCCTGGTGGTCGAGGGCGGGCGGATGGGGGCGGTGGCTCCCTGTTCGGCGGCCCCCGGCACGGTGATCGAGCTGCGCGACCTGTTCTATGCGACCCCTGCCCGGCTGAAGTTCCTCCGCTCTGACCGGTCCGAGGCCAGCGCGATTGCCGAGGTGGTGCGGCGGCTGGCGATGGCAGAACCGCTGGTCGGGTTTGTGGTGACGGAGGTCGTCGAGGGCGAGCCGGCACGGGTGATCCTGCGCCTCGACCCCGAGAACGGCGATTTCTTCGACGCCCTGCAACGGCGGCTGACAAGGTTGCTGGGCGCCGATTTCACCGCCAATGCCCTGCGCGTGGATGTGGAACGCGAGGGCCTGCACCTCTCGGGCTATGCCGCCCTGCCGACCTATTCGCGCGGGACATCGGTGCAGCAGTTCCTTTTCGTCAATGGCCGCCCCGTGCAGGACCGCCTGCTCTATGGCGCGCTGCGGGTGGCCTATTTCGACGTCCTGTCGCGGGACCGCCACCCCGCCGCCGTGCTGAACCTGAGCTGCGATCCCGAACGCGTGGACGTTAACGTTCATCCGGCGAAATCAGAGGTCCGCTTCCGCGAGCCCGAAGCCGCGCGGAGCCTGATCATCACCGGGCTCCGGACGGTTCTGGCGCAGGGCGGGACGCGGGCTTCCTCGACCCTGGGCACGGCGACGCTTCAGGCGCTCCGCCCCGAAGCGCCGCGCGTCTACCAGATGGATCTGGGCGCACGGCCCTCCTTCACGACGCTGGCGCGGGCTTACGAGGCGCAGGCGCCCGCCTATCCGCCACCGGGTTTCGCCGAAATGCCTTCGGCCCGGGTCGAGCCGGTTGCAGAGCCCAGCTCGGCGCCGCTGGGGGCTGCCAGGGCGCAGGTCCATGAGAATTACATCATCGCCCAAACCGCGACGGGCATCGTCATTGTCGACCAACATGCGGCGCATGAGCGGCTGGTCTACGAGAAGCTAAAAGCGCAGCGCGATGCGGCGGGGATCCCGACCCAGGCGCTGTTGATCCCTGAAATCCTTGAGCTTTCTTCTTCCGATCACGCGCGGCTGATGGAGGCCGCCGAGGCTCTTGCAAGTCTTGGCCTGGTGATCGAGCCCTTTGGGGGCCAAGCCGTGGCGGTCCGTGAAGTGCCTGCGATCCTCGGTCAGGCCTCGGCCAAGGCGCTTCTGGCCGATGTGATCGACGAGCTGGGTGAGCAGGGCGATGCGCCAAGCCTCAAGGCCCGGATGGATGCGATCCTCTCGCGGATGGCCTGCCATGGCTCGATCCGCTCGGGCCGCCAGATGCGCGCCGAAGAGATGAACGCGCTTCTGCGCGAGATGGAGGCGACACCGCTTTCCGGCCAGTGCAACCACGGGCGTCCGACCTATGTCGAGCTGAAACTCTCCGATATCGAACGCCTGTTCGGCAGGACATGATCACCCTCTTCGGCCAGACCTATCCCTGGAGCGCGCCCGAGGTCCTGATCCCCGCAGGCGTCATTTTCCTGCTGATTTTAGGGATTTTCTTAACCATTCGGGCCATGCGACCCAATCCCCTTATGCTGCAAGAGATGGCCTGGCTCAGCCAGCGTGTCCAGGGCCTGGCCGAGGGGCAAGAGCGGCTTTCAGGTGGCCTGACCCACGTTTCGGAATCCCAGGTCCATGCGCAGAACGCCATGTTGCAGCTGATGGAGACAAGGCTCTCCGAGGTGCAAAAGGGCATGACGGAGGTGCTTCAGGGCAGCTCTGTGCGCACGGCGCGCAGCCTCGGAGACCTGCATCAGCGGCTGGAGGTTATCGACAAGGCCCAGGCCAATATCGAGAAGCTGTCGGGCAATGTCCTGTCGCTGCAAGACATCCTGTCGAACAAGCAGACCCGGGGCGCCTTCGGGGAGATTCAGCTGCACGACATCGTCTCCAAGGCATTACCGAGCGATAGTTTCACAATGCAGGCAACCCTGCCCAACGGCCGCCGCGCCGACTGCCTGATCCACCTGCCGAAGCCCCCCGGCCCCATCGTCATCGACGCGAAGTTTCCGCTGGAGGCCTATGAGGCGCTCCGCCGCGCCGACACGCCCCGCGCGGTCCAGGAGGCTTCGGCGCTTTTCCGCACCTCTGTTCGGGTTCATCTGCGCGCCATCGCCGAACGCTATATCCTGGAGGGTGAAACGGCGGATGGGGCGCTGATGTTCCTGCCCTCGGAGGCGGTCTATGCCGAGCTTCACGCCAATTTCCCCGAGGTGGTCCGTGAGGGTTTCGGACTGCGCGTTTGGATTGTCTCTCCCACGACCTGCATGGCGACGCTGAACACGATCCGCGCGGTGCTGAAGGACGTGCGGATGAAGCAACAGACCGGCGCGATCCGCCGGGAGCTGGCGGAGCTTTCCAAGGATATCGACCGGCTTTCCGACCGCGTCGGCAACCTGGACCGCCATTTCACCATGGCCGCGCGCGATGTCGAAGAGATCAGGACCTCGGCGGACAAGGCCGGAAAGCGCGCCCGCCGCCTGGACAATTTCGACTTCGAGGAGATCCCCGAGTGATCCATCTGACCACAAAAGACTTCCGCCCGATGCCCTGGGCCAATGGCAAGGGCACGACGCTGGAGCTTTACAAGACCCCAAACCTCCGCCTCTCCCGCGCGCAAGTCGTTGAGGATGGGCCCTTTTCCCTCTTCCCCGGCATCCAGCGCAACCTGACCGTATTGACCGGCCCCGGCTTCGACCTAGTGGGCGATGCCAGCTTTCAGGCCCGCCCGCTGACCCCGCTGGCCTTCGCCGGAGACCTCAGGCTCAGCGCCGTCAACGTCACGGCCCCCTCCGAGGATTTCAACGTCATGTCCCCGACGCCTGCCCGGGTCCGCATCACCCAAGGGCCGGCCAAGGGCGCGCTCTTGATCCTGCAAGCGGCCCCGGGTCTGGCGCTTTATGATCTCATCCTGACCGAGACGGAGATCATCCTCCCCGTCCCGGTCATCGAGGTCAGCTGAAGGCGGCTTCAAGCGCGATTTCCACCATGTCACCGAACGATCGTTCGCGTTCTCCGGCAGGCAGGGCCTCATTCGTGATCAAATGGTCGGAAATCGTCAGAATCGCCAGCGCCCGCCGTCCGTAACGGGCCGCCAGAGTATACAACTCCGCCGCCTCCATCTCGACGCAGAGCACGCCGTGGCGCATGAGTTGTGCCCCAAGGTCCTCGCGTTCTTCATAAAACGTGTCGTTGGAATAAATCCCGCCGACATGGCAATCCACCCGCCCCTGGGCCGCCTTCCAGGCCGCCTGAAGGAGCCCGAAATCGGCACAGGGCGCGAAGTTCAGCTCGCGAAAAATCCCCCGTGAGGGTGATCCCAGCGTCGAAGCCGTCTGCGCCAGCACCACGTCGCGCACCTTGACATGCTCTTGCATCCCCCCCGCCGAACCAATGCGAATGAGCGTTTGAGCTCCGTAGTCCTTGATCAGCTCGTTCACATAGATCGACAGCGAGGGCATGCCCATCCCCGAGCCCTGGATCGTCACCCGCTCGCCCTTCCACGTGCCGGTATAGCCCAGCATGCCGCGCACCTCGTTCACCAGGACGGCATCCTTGAGGAAGGTTTGCGCCGCCCAGCGCGCCCGGTAGGGGTCGCCCGGCAAAAGGACAGTCTCGGCGATCTCGCCCGGCTTGGCCCCGATGTGGAATGTCATGTCGCTCTCCTTTTTCGCCACCCTAACACCTCTTTCACACTGGCTGAAATACCTCCGGGGGTCTGGGGGCAGCGCCCCCAGCTATAACGTTACAGCTTGCTTTTTCCGCCCATTTCCCGCATCGAACCCGAAAACGGAGGCCCCCATGACCATCGAATCCCTGCTCGACAAACTCAGCCTTGAAGACCAGGTGCAAATCCTGTCCGGGGCCTCTTTCTGGTCGGTCGAGGGGCCGGGGATCGGCACTTTGCGCGTGACCGATGGGCCGAACGGCGCGCGCGGCGGCGGGTCGCTGGTGGGCGGCGTCAAGTCGGCCGCCTTCCCGGTCGGCATCGCCATCGGGGCCACCTGGAACCCCGAACTGGCCCGGGAAATCGGTCAAGCCATTGCCCAGGAAGTGAAATCCAAGGGCGCCCATGTCTCCCTGGCCCCCACGGTGAACATCCAGCGCTCGGTCACCAATGGCCGCAACTTCGAGTGCTATTCCGAAGACCCGGTCCTGACGGCGGCGCTGGCCGTGGGCTATGTCAAGGGCCTCCAGGGCGAAGGAATCTCGGCCACGATCAAGCACTTCGCGGGCAACGAATCCGAGATCGAGCGCACGACCATGTCTTCGGACATCGACGAGCGCTCCTTGCGCGAGGTCTATCTGATCCCCTTCGAGGCGGCGGTGAAAGAGGCCGGGACCTGGGGGATCATGTCCTCTTACAACAAGCTCAATGGCACCTATACCGCTGAATCGGAATGGCTTTTGACCAAGGTTCTGCGCGAGGACTGGGGGTATGACGGCATCGTGATGTCGGACTGGTTCGGCAGCCGCACGACGGCGCCCACGGTGAATGCGGGGCTTGACCTGGAAATGCCGGGGCCGACGCGGGACCGGGGGGAGAAGCTGGTTCAGGCGGTGAAAGACGGCCTCGTCAGCCGCGAGAAGGTCCGCGAGGCCGCCGGGAACATGCTGCGGCTGATGGCGCGGGTGGGCTCTTTGGACGACCACCGGCCGCATGTCGAAGTCGCAGACGACCGGCCCGAACACCGCGCCCTGATCCGCCGGGCGGGGGCCGAGGGCGCGGTTCTGTTGAAGAACGACGGGCTCTTGCCGCTGACCGCCCAGCGCATCGCGGTCATCGGGCCGAATGCCGCCGTGGCGCAGATCATGGGCGGCGGCTCGGCGCAGTTGAACCCGCATTACGCGGTCTCGCCGCTTGAGGCTCTGCAAGCCCGCGGCCTGCAGATCACCCATGCGCCGGGCTGCACCAATCACCGGTTCGAGCCCTTGCTGAAGGGCGCCTTCACCGTCGAGTTCTTTTCCGACCGACAATTCGGCACCCTGGCCGCAACGGCGCCGATGGAGAGCCTCATGGCGTTCTGGTTCCCGCCCATGGCCGGGAATGTCGATCCGGCCAACTTCTCGGCCCGGATCAGGGGCCAGGTCACGACCGAGGCGGGCCTGCACCGGCTTGGCACCTATAGCGCTGGTTTCACGCGGGTTTTCGTCGATGGAAAGCTCATCGCCGATGCCTCGGAGGGCAAGTGGCAGAAGGGCCGCACCTTCTTTGAAGAGGGCTGCGACGAGGTCGTGGGCGAGATCACCCTGACCGCTGGGACCCATGAGATCCTGGTGGAATTCGTCTCCAAACCCTCCGACAACCTGGCCTTTGCCGCCATGGCCGTGGGTCTGGGCCGTCCGATGGGCGATGCCGAGATCGCCGAGGCCGCCCGCATCGCCGCAGGGGCAGAGGTCGCCCTGGTCTTCGTCGGCCGCAATGGCGAATGGGACACCGAAGGGTCAGACCTGCAAAGCATCCGTCTGCCGGGGCGCCAGGACGAACTGGTCTCGGCGGTCCTGAAGGCCAATCCGCGCACGGTGGTCGTTTTGCAAACCGGCGGTCCGGTCGAGATGCCCTGGCTGGATCAGGCCCCAGCGGTCTTGCAAGCCTGGTATCCGGGGCAAGAGGCCGGGAATGCCATTTCCGATGTGCTTTACGGCGCAGAGCCCTCGGGCCGGCTGGCCCAGACCTTCCCGCGCCTTTGGTCGCACAACCCGACCCATAGCCAGGACCAGGAGATCTATCCGGGCCTGAACGGCCATGTCCGCTACGAGGAAGGCGTCTTCATCGGCTATCGCCATTACGACAAGCAGGGGCTGGAGCCCTTGTTCCCCTTCGGCCACGGGCTTTCCTATACCAGCTTCGAGATGTCGGATGTGGTCGTGGCTGCGGGGAATGGCCGGGCCTCGGTGACGGCGACGGTGACCAATACCGGGGCGCGCGAGGGGACGACGGTGGTTCAGGTTTATGTGGGCGATCCCGTGGCCTCGCTGCCGCGTCCGGAGAAGGAGCTGAAGGCCTTCGCCAAGCTAACGCTGGCTGCCGGGCAGTCACGGCGGATCACGCTGGACCTGCCCCCTCGGGCCTTTGCCTTCTGGCAGGACGGCTGGGTGGTGGAGGCCGGGGAGTTCGTGGTCTCGACCGGCTTCTCGGCCGCCGATCTGCGGGCGAAGTCGGTGATCCGCATGGGCGGGCGGCGTCTGCCGGTGTGACCGGGGCGAAACCCGGGGTTTACCCCGGGCTACGCAGCTGGATGCAGAGCGCTCCACCGGGCAAGGCCGCTCCGGGCGTCAGACCCGGAGCCTCCTTACGCCGCCGAGCGGGCGGCTTCGGCGGCAAAGGTCTCGGCGTTCAGGCAGAAGCCGGCCTCTTCGGGTTCCGCCCCGCGCTTGGCCAGGAGATGCGCACATTCGCCGCGATGGCGGCACTGGCCGCAGGTCGAGAGGATCTCGATCCACTGGGCGTGGTTTTCTTGCAGCTCTTCCGCCGAAAGGCCAAAGACCGCGCCCATGTGGCGCACCCGCTCGCCCACGTCGGAGGGCATCTGGATGAAGGCGCGCAGCTGTTCGCGCGTCATGCCGAGGTCGTCGAGCTCGTGCTCGCTCAGCCGGTCGACCTCTTTCAGGTCGTTCCAGCGTTCCATCATCGCCTTGATTCGTTCAAACATCGGCCTGCTCCATGCGGGTTTTCCCCGTCATGCAGGTCTTTGGCGTCGCGGGCCTTGATTTAGCGCAAACGCGGTCACTTCCGGCGCAGGTGTTCGTCCAGGCGCGGCATGATCTCGACAAAGTTGCAGGGGCGGTGGCGGTAATCGAGCTGGGGTTTCAGGATCTCGTCCCAGGCGTCGCGGCAGGCCGAGGGGGAGCCCGGCAGCGCGAAAAGGTAAGTGCCGCCCGCGACGCCCCCCGTGGCGCGGCTTTGCACCGCCGAAGTGCCGATCTTTTGCAGGGAAACCCAGGTGAAGACCGTGCCAAAGGCCTCGATTTCCTTTTCATAGACATCGCGATGCGCCTCGACCGTCACATCGCGCCCGGTCAGACCCGTGCCGCCGGTGGTCAGGATCACATCGATGGCGGGGTCAGCGATCCACCGCCGGAGATGGGCGGCAATCGCGGCGCGGTCGTCCTTTTCGATGCCCCGCGCGGCGAGGAGATGCCCGGCCTCGGTCAGCCGTTCCACCAGCGTGTCGCCGGACCGGTCATCGGCCGTGGTCCGCGTGTCCGAGACGGTCAGGACCGCGATGCGGACGGGCAGGAAGGGGCGGGTTTCGTCGATGCGGGACATGGGGAGCGCTCGGGGTTAGAGGCAGGGGTTGGTCACGGGTAGGCGCGGGACCGCGAGGGTCTTTGCCAGGTCGTCCGCGCTTTCCGGGCTGGTCAGATGGGTCAGGAAGATGCTGATATCCGAGTCGGGGGCCGCCGCCTCGGCACAGATCGCGGGATCGACCGGTGCTTGCGAAAGGCTGGCCCTGAGCGCTTCCGCCGAGCGGGGCGGCACGGCATTTGCGGCGAGGAAGTCCAGGAGGGTGGCATCGTTCTGATCGAATTGGGCGCGGCCCGTCTCGGGCACCAGGCCCTCGCATTGGGTGACGAGGGGGCGCAGCTCCTCCATGATCAGGAAGAGGCAACCCACTGCGCCGTTTCCGCTGGTGTCGGTGCCGATATAGCTGCCGTCCTCGGTGCGCTGGACGGTGACCCCGCCGGGCAGGTCCAGCCGCGCGCCCCTGTCGGTCTGGACGACCTCGGAGGCATGGGTCTGGAACAAGAGGTCATAGTCGATGAGCGCCTCGGCCAAGGCGGCGCCAGGGAGAAGCGCCAGGAGGAGGCCAAGCGCCCTCACAGCCGCGCCTTCAGGCTGAGAAGGTCGGCCCAGGCCTCGCGCTTGGCGGCTGGGGTCCGCAGAAGGTAAGCGGGGTGGGTCATCGGCAGGGCGGGCTTGCCCCAGGCCGTTGTCCATTGCCCGCGCAGCCGCAGGATGCCGCTTTGATCCAGCGCCGCCTTGCAGGGCGTGTTGCCCATCAGGACGATGAAATCCGGGTCCACCAGCGCGATGTGGCGATCCAGGAAGGGGCGCATCATCGCGATCTCTTCCGGTTCGGGGTCGCGGTTGCCGGGCGGGCGCCAGGGCAGGACATTGGTGATGTAAAGCGCCTGGCCCGGGTCGGGTGCGCTGCGCGACAGGCCGATGGCCGCGAACATCAGGTCCAGAAGCTGGCCCGCGCGGCCGACGAAGGGGCGGCCCTCGATGTCCTCGTCACGGCCGGGAGCCTCTCCCAGGATCAGGACGCGGGCCTTTGGGTTGCCATCGGCGAAGACCGTGGATTTGGCGCCCTTCTTCAGCTCGCACTGGTCGAAGGAGGCCAAGACCTCGCGCAGCGCCTCGAGGCTTTGGGCGGTGGCGGCCATGGCCCGCGCCTCGGCCAAGGGATCGGCCTTTTCCACCACCGGAGCCGCCAGCGGGGGCGAGGCTCCCGCCTTCGCGGGAGCGGCGGGGGTCAGGCGGTCGGGGAGCGCATAGCGGTCCACCGGCTCATCCAGGACCCAATCCGACACGCCAAGCTCGACCTGCCAGTCCAGCGCGGCCAGGGCGGCCTGCCAGTTCTCGGGGGCAATGATGTCGGTGTCGATTCCCATGGCCGGACCCTAGGCCATGGGGCGGGGGCTTTCAATCTGACCTTAGTCAAAGGGTTCGATGAGCTGGATCTCTTCCTCCTGCTCCTCGAAGAGGGTCAGTTGCCGGGGGTCCTCGACCGGGGCCTGGGCGTCGCTTTCGGGCATCATGTCACCTCCTGCGCCCCAGCTTGCGGCAACAGGGTTAAGGCGGGGTAAAGCGCCCTTCCCAAAGGGCGCTGCCTTTGCCATAAGCGCGCAAACGAAGGAGTTCCCCATGACCTTCCGCGCCCGCCACCTGCTGGGAATCGACCACCTCGCGCCCGCCGAGATCACCACGGTCCTTGACCTTGCCGACCGCTATGTCGACCTGAACCGCCGGACGGTGAAATCGGCCGATGTCCTGGCGGGGATGACGCAGATCAACATGTTCTTCGAGAACTCCACCCGGACGCAGGCGTCCTTCGAGCTGGCGGGGAAGCGGCTCGGGGCGGATGTGATGAATATGTCGGTGGCATCCTCCAGCGTGAAAAAGGGCGAGACGCTGATCGACACGGCCCTGACGCTGAACGCGATGCGGCCGGATCTTCTGGTCGTGCGGCATGGGTCTTCGGGGGCGGTCAACCTCCTGGCCTCCAAGGTGAATTGCGCGGTGCTCAACGCGGGCGACGGGCGGCATGAGCATCCGACGCAGGCCCTCTTGGACGCTTTGACGATCCGCCGGGCGAAGGGGCGGTTGCAGCGGCTGACCATCGCGATCTGCGGCGATATCGCGCATAGCCGGGTGGCGCGGTCGAACCTGATCCTGTTGGGCAAGATGGAGAACCGGCTGCGGCTGATCGCCCCGCCGACGCTGATGCCTCCGGGGGTCAAGGACTTTGGCTGCGAGCTTTACGACAATATGGCCGAGGGGCTGAAGGGCGCCGATGTGGTCATGATGCTGCGGCTTCAGAAAGAGCGGATGGACGGCGGGTTCATCCCCTCGGAGCGGGAGTATTACCACCGCTACGGGCTGGACGCCGAAAAGCTCTCCCACGCCGCGCCCGATGCCATCGTGATGCACCCCGGCCCGATGAACCGGGGGGTGGAGATCGACGGGGAGCTGGCCGACGACATCAACCGGTCCGTGATCCAGGAGCAGGTCGAGATGGGGGTCGCGGTGCGGATGGCCTGCATGGACCTTCTGGCGCGGAACCTGAGGGCCGAGCGGGGCCGGGCCGCGCTTGGGGCCTTGGCATGAGCGTAGGGCGAGAGTCATCCCGCCGACCCGGGGAGCGGCGGGATGAATCCCGCCCTACGCTTCTCGGGGACGGGCAGCGCTTGTGTAGGGTGCGTGATCTCACGCACCTTCGGGGGCGGTGCGTGCAAGCACGCACCCTACGGAGGTCACGATGAAGAAACCCGAGAAACGTCCCATGTCGGATGCGCGGATCGGCGGGATGGTGGCGACCGTGGCGCTGGTGGTGATCTTTGCGCTCACCGCCTATGTGATCTGGGGGTGAGGGATGGAGCAGGACCGCAGCGACCTTCCCGAGGCCCTCGCCAACCAACTCGCACCGGACGAGACCGTCTTCTGGTGGGCAATCGGCGTCCGGCGGGTCAATCCATTCCTTCTGGCGGTTTTTCCGCTTTGCGCTGTCTTCTTTACCGTCCAATTGTCCTATGACCCGCCCTCCCTCGGCGGTGCCGTCCGTTTTGCGTTTTCAGAAGGTGTCGTGGCGGGACTTCTTACCCTTCTCCTGGTCGGTGCGGCTGGCCTCTTGGTCCTGGCTGTCGTTGCCTTGGGGATCGCGGTGCTCGTCGCGCTGTTGTCCAACTTGTGGAAGCCGCCGGTTCCGCTTGTTTATGCGATCACTTCGCAACGGGCGATGTCCCTTCGGACTGTCACCTCGAAGCTGCTGACGCAAACCCAGATCAAGGGAAGCCACCTGAAGATCAAAAGGCTCGGCCTGGCAATTGAGCCAACTTATCCAAGTTTCACGAGCCGTTTTCGGCTTCGCCCGACCTTCTTTGCAAAACTCTCTGAACAAGAGCGTCAGGATGCCATCCAAGCCGCCCTCAAAGCCGGGATAACGATATGACCCTCCACTTCACCAATGCCCTGCTGATCGACCCCGAGGGCGGGGAGCATCTCTCTTCCCTCACCATCGAGGGCGAAACCATCACCGCCATCGGCGGGGATGCCCCCGCAGGTGCCACCCTCATCGACGCCGGGGGGCATTGCCTCGCCCCGGGGATCGTTGACTGGGGCGTCAAGATTGGCGAGCCGGGGGAGCGGCACCGGGAGTCTTTCCGCTCGGCGGGGTTGGCGGCGGCGGCGGGGGGGGTCACCACGATCATCGCCAGGCCCGATACCAAGCCAGCCATCGATACGCCGGAGACCTTGGAGTTCGTCACAAGGCGCGCGGCGGAGTCGGTGGTGCGCATCCGGCATATGGCGGCGCTGACCAAGGGGCGGGAGGGGCAGGAGATGACGGAGATCGGCTTCCTTCTGGATGCCGGTGCCATTGCCTTTACCGATGTCTTCCATGTCTCGACCCAGACCAAGGCCCTGGCCCGGGCGATGACCTATGCACGCTCGCTGGGGGCCCTGATCGTGGGCCACCCGCAGGAGCCCGGGCTGTCGGCGGGGGCTGCGGCGACGCATGGCAAGTTTGCCTCGCTTTACGGCCTGCCTTCCGTCTCTCCCATGGCCGAGAAGATCGGGCTCGACCGTGACCTCGGGCTGATCGAGATGACCGGGGCGCGCTATCACTTCGACCAGATCACCGTGGCGGCGAGCCTCCCGGCGCTGGAGCGGGCGAAGAAGACCTTGGATGTCACGGCGGGGGTCTCGATCCACCACCTGACGCTGAACGAATATGATGTCGGCGACTACCGGACCTTCTTCAAGATGACGCCGCCTCTGCGGTCCGAAGATGACCGGATGGCGATGATCGAGGCGGTGGCGGAGGGGGTGATCGACGTGATCGCCTCTTTCCACACGCCCGCGGACGAGGAATCGAAACGCCTGCCCTATGAAGAGGCGGCCAGCGGGGCGGTGGGCCTGCAAACCCTGCTTCCGGCGGCTTTGCGGCTGGTCCATGGCGGGCATATGAGCCTGTCCCAGCTCTGGCGGGCGCTGTCGCTGAACCCCGCGCAGCGCTTGGGCCTGCCGCAGGGGCGGCTGAAGGTGGGGGCTCCGGCCGACCTGGTGCTTTTCGACCCCCACGCGCCCTTCGTGCTGGATCGCTTCAAACTGGCTTCGAAATCCAAGAACACACCCTTTGACGGCGCGCGGATGGAGGGTAAGGTTCTGGGCACCTGGGTGGCCGGGCAAAAGGTGCACTGACATGCCGACGATCGAAACCTCTCAGCCGCTGCTGATCGCCGTTGCGGTCCTGGCCTATCTCCTGGGCTCGGTGCCCTTTGGCATCGTGATCACAAGGGCCCTGGGCCTTGGCGACCTGCGCAAGATCGGATCGGGGAACATTGGCGCGACCAATGTGCTGCGGACGGGGAACAAGGGGGCGGCTTTGGCCACCCTGCTGCTGGACGCAGGAAAAGGCGGCATCGCGGTGGCCCTGGCGCGGATGGTGGCCCATGAGGATGCGGCGCAGCTGGCCGCCCTGGCCTCGTTCCTGGGGCATCTCTTCCCGATCTGGCTGGGGTTCAAGGGCGGCAAGGGCGTGGCGACCTTCCTCGGCACGGTCCTGGTGCTGGACTGGCGCGTCGGCCTGGTGTGCTGCGCGACCTGGGCCCTGACGGCGGCCATCACCCGGATCTCTTCGCTCTCGGCCCTCGTGGCTGCGGCGCTCTCCAGCCTGTGGCTCGTGGTCTTCAACCAGGGGCACATGATCCTGCTGACCGTGCTGCTGACCGTGCTGATCTATTGGAAGCATTGGCCGAACCTGGAGCGGATCAAGGCGGGAACCGAGCCGAAGATCGGCCGCAAACAGGCCTAGGCCCGCGTCAGGGAAGTTCATGCGTATCTTGCTTGCAGATGACCAGGAGCTTGTCCGAGGCGCCATCGCGGCCTTTCTGACGCAGGAGCCCGATTTCGTGGTCGAGACCGCCCATGACCTTGAGGCGGCCCTGGACCTGTTGCGCAGCGCGGCGCCCTTCGACCTGGTCCTGCTGGATTACATGATGCCGGGGATGAACCGCCTGGGCGGGCTTCAGGCGGTCAAGGCCCTGGCGCCGCGTGTCCCGGTCGCCATCCTCTCGGGCGTTGCCCCCCATGTCGTGGCCGAACAGGCCGTTGCGGCGGGGGCGGCGGGCTTCCTGCCCAAGACCATGTCGACGCGCTCGCTTCTGGCCGCCGTGCGCTTCATGGCCGCCGGAGAGACCTATCTGCCGCTGACGCTGACCACGCAAAGGGACAGCGCGCTTCAGGAGCTGGGCTCGGCGCAGTTGACGCCGCGCGAGATGGATGTGCTGAAACGGCTGACCCAGGGCCTTGCCAACAAGGAAATCGCCCGCGAACTTGGCCTGCAAGAGGTGACGGTGAAGCTGCATGTGAAGACGCTTTACCGCAAGATCGGCGCGAAGAACCGCACCCAGGCGGCGCTTTTGGCGCGCGAGGCGGGGCTGGAGTGACCTATCCTTCGGGATAGGCTCCTATCCGTCATCGTCAAGCTTTGGTTTGCACATCCATGTTAGGTTTCGCCGTCAGTGTGAAACCGGTATCCGAGGTTGTCATGAAGAGTTTCCTGCGCGCCATGTGCGGTGGCGCTTTGATTTTGTCCCTTTCCCTCTCGGCGCGGGCCGAAGAGGTCGCAGCCCCCAAGGGAGAGGTGCTGCTGACGCTGAGCGGTTCTCTTGAACAGACCAATGTCGATGGCACGTTGCAGCTTGACCAGGCCATGCTGGAGGCCCTGCCGCAGACCGAGTTCACGACCTCGACCACCTGGACCAGCGGGACGCCGACCTTCAAGGGCGTGCTGCTGAAAGACCTGATCGCGGCGGTGGGGGCCAAGGGGGGCACGGTCACGCTCCAGGCGGTGAATGACTATGCCGTGACCATGCCCCTGGCCGATGTCGGGCCCGAGGCGCCGCTTCTGGCCTTCCTGATGGATGGGGAAACCATGTCGCTGCGCGACAAGGGGCCGATCTGGATGGTTTATCCTTACGATTCGAATGAAAAATTCAGGACGGAAGAAACCTATTCGCGCTCAATATGGCAACTGACGCAGATCATTTTCGCCGATTAGGACCAGGAGCCGCATGGCAGGTCAGTCGCAAGCTTTTGCAGGCATGGCCAGGGCCGTTCGCGCGGTCCTGGTCGTCGTCGTGCTTTTGTCGCTGGGCCTGCTGATCCTTTTGGGTCTGCGCATCGGCGAAAGCCTGTCAGAGCTGCGGAGCGAGGCGAACGACAACCTGCATTGGAACCTCTCGCAGCTTGAGGTCGACCTCGTCCGGCTTGGAGAGGAGATGCGGGTCAATGCGATCCAGAAGGATGGCTCGCTGAAAGAGCTGCGCAAGCGCTATGACCTGTTTTACAGCCGGGCGCAAAATGCGGTGGGCGGAAAGGGATATTCCGCCCCCGGCCTGCGCGAGTTGCCCCAGACCTTTGCCGCCCTCCTGGGCGCCTATCTCGCGCGGGAGACACCGCTGATCGACGGGCCGGATGCCACGCTGCGCGAGAACCTGCCCGCGATGGTCGACCGGCTTGGCACGCTGCGCGACAGCCTGCGCAAGGTCTCGATCGAAATGGTCGATGCCCTGGCCGAGGTCGGCGACGAAAAGCGTGAGGCTTTGTCGGGGCTTATCCGCCAGATGACCCTGGCGACCGGGGCGACGATCTTTCTCTTGGCGGCCCTGCTTGCCGTGGTCGCCTGGCTGAACAAGGTCGCCGCGCGGGAACAAAGGCTCAGCGACCAGGTCTCGCGCCGCCTGGCCGCGACGATCGACAGCGCGCTGGATGCCATCATCGTCTCGGACGACGAGGGGCGGATCATCCAGTACAGCCCCTCGGCGGAACGGACCTTCGGCTATTCGCGGGCCGAGGCGCTGGGCCGCGACCTTGCCACCTTGATCATCCCCGCCTCGCTGCGCGAGGCCCATGCCGCCGGAATGGCGCGGATGCGGCAGACCGGCAAGTTCAAGATGGTCAACAACGGGCGCATCCAGTTGTCGGCGCTGCATCGTTCGGGCCGCGAATTCCCGGTGGAGCTTGCGATTTCTTCGGCCGAGGGCGACCAGGGCCGCATCATGATCGCCTTTCTGCGCGACATTTCCGACCGGCTGGCGGCCGAGACCGAGCTGACCTCGACCCGCGACAAGGCCCTGGCGGCGGGCCGCGCCAAGACCGAGTTCATCGCGGTCATGAGCCACGAGATGCGCACGCCCCTGAATGGCGTCATCGCCTCATTGGAGCTGGCCTCGGGCATGGCGACCGATCCGGAGCTGCGGCGCTTCATCGGCCTGGCGCAGGATTCGGCGCAATTGCTGCTGCGCCATGCCAATGACGTGCTGGATGTGACGCGGCTGGAAAGCGGCGGGCTGCAACTGACCACCGAGGATTTCGACATCGAGGCCCATCTGTCGGGCCTGGTCGAAACCTTCCGCCCGATCTGCGACGAGAAGCGAATCAGCCTGCGTTACGCCATGACGGGCGAGCGTCCGATGCTGCAGGGCGACCCCTTCCGCCTGGGTCAGATCGTGCGGAATTTTCTGTCGAATGCGATCAAGTTCACCAATATCGGCGGCGTGACGGTCGAGGCCGAGGTCAGCGAACAGCGCGGCTCCTCCCGCGTGATCGAGATCCGCGTGACCGACACCGGCCCCGGGA
This sequence comes from Stagnihabitans tardus, assembly GCF_009925085.1. Lineage (GTDB taxonomy): Bacteria > Pseudomonadota > Alphaproteobacteria > Rhodobacterales > Rhodobacteraceae > Stagnihabitans > Stagnihabitans tardus. Next base: position 31,883 of record NZ_JAABNR010000027.1, read on the forward strand.
TCCCCTATGCCGACCAGTCGCGCATCTTCGAGGATTTCGTGATGCTCGACCCCTCTTTCGGCCGGACCGGAGAGGGGGCGGGTCTGGGCCTGTCGATCTGCCGCCGCCTGGCCGTGGCCATGGGTGGCGAGATCGGGGTCGAAAGCACGCCGGGCGAGGGGAGCTGCTTCTGGCTGCGCATCCCCTTTGCCCTGGGCCGCAAGAGCCCCACCGCTCCCGTGACCGAAGACCGCGCCCCCATGGCCGCGATGGATGTGCTGGTGGTCGAGGACAATGCCACCAACCGCGCCGTGCTGGGCGAGCTTCTGCGCCGCCTGGGCCAGCAGGTGACCTTTGCCTTCGACGGCGAAAAGGGCGCGGCGGCGGCGGCGGCGCATCGCTATGACGTGATCCTGATGGATGTCTCGATGCCGGTGATGGATGGCCTGACCGCGACGCGGCTGATCCGCAAGTCCGGCGCCAGCAAGAACAGCCGCATCGTCGCCGTCACCGCCCATTCCATGCCCGAGGACCTGGAGCGCATCCGCGCCTCGGGCATGGATGACATTCTGACCAAGCCGATCTCCAGCGGCAACCTGATCCGCGTTCTGTCGGGGACTGCGCTTCTGATGGCCAAGCCGGCCGATGGGCTTCTGGACGATGACCGCATCGCAGAACTGCGCCTGGCCTTGGGCGCCGATGGGCTGGAACGTCTTGCCGTCAAGTTCCTCGGCGACGGGGGCGACCTGATTGCCCGCCTCTCCCGCGAGGAGACCCTGGCCTCGGAGGCGCTTTCGGCGCTGTGCCACGAGGCGGCGGGGCTGGCCTCGGTCCTGGGCGCGGCCAAGCTGCGCAGCCTCTGCGCCAAGGCCGAGGACCTCTGCCGATCGGGCCGGGCCGAAGAGGCGCGGCACATGCTGCGCCACGACCTGGAGCCGCTCTGGAAAGAGACCGCCCTGACGGTGAAATCCCTGCTTCAGGCCTGAGCCATGAAGGCATCGACCGCGGCCACTTGCGCCTCGGTCAGCCGCAGGCCCAGCTTGGAGCGCCGCCAGACCACATCCGCCGCCGTCCGGGCGAATTCATGGGTCATCAGCCAGCGCAGCTCGGCCTCGGTCAGGGTGGCGCCGAAATCGCGGCCCATGTCGTCGCGCTTGGCCCCGACGATCTTCGCCGCATCCGTGCCATAGGCCCGCACCAGCCGCCGCGCCCAGGCGTCATGCAGCCAGGAGCGGTCCTTTTGCAGCGCGGTGACCAGGTCGGCCACCTTGTCATGCGGGAAATCGCCGCCCGGCAGCGGCACCCGGGCCGTCCAATCGCCCTTGGCCGCCGGGAAGAAGGGCAAGAGCTTGGCCAAGGCCGCCTCGGCCAGCCGCCGATGGGTGGTGATCTTGCCGCCAAAGACGTTCAAGAGCGGCGCGCCGCCCTGGTCCAGCGACAGCACATATTCCCGCGTCGCCGCCGTGGCCGACTTCGCCCCGTCGTCATAAAGCGGCCGCACCCCGGCATAGGTCCAGACCACATCCTCAGCCGTCACGGGTTTGGCGAAATACTGGCTGGCGAAGTTCAGCAGGTAGTCGCGCTCTTCGTCCGTGCAGCGCACGTCCTGGCCCGGCTGATGGTCCTTGTCCGTCGTGCCGATCAGGGTGAAATCCTGCTCATAGGGGATCGCAAAGATGATCCGCCCATCCGTGCCTTGGAAGAAATAGCACTTGTCGTGGTCGAAAAGCCGCTTGGTCACGATATGCGACCCGCGCACCAGCCGCACCCCCTCGGAGGAGTTGATGCGGGTGACGTTGCGGATGATGTCCTCGACCCAGGGGCCCCCGGCATTGACCAGGGCCCGGGCGAGGAAGCTGCCCGCCTCGGTCTCGATCCGCCAATGGCCCGCCTCGCGCGTGGCCGAGGTGACGCGGGTCCGGGTCAGGACCTGGGCCCCGCGCTGGACGGCGTCGCGGGCGGTCAGGGCGACGAGGCGCGAATCCTCGACCCAGCAGTCGGAATATTCATAGGCCCGGGCAAAGCGCGGCTGCAACGCCGCCCCCGCCGGGTCACGCTTCAGGTTCAGGCGGCGCGTGCCGGGCAGGATCTTGCGCCCGCCCAGGTGGTCATAAAGGAACAGCCCCAGCCGGATCATCCAATCCGGCCGCCGGCCCTTCATCCAGGGCATGATCCGCGCCAGGAGCTTGCCCGCCGGGGTCGTGCCCTCGAACCGCATGTCGGAGGACAGGGGCAAAACGAAGCGCATCGGCCAGGAGATATGGGGCATGGCGACCAGCAGGGTCTCGCGCTCTTCCAGGGCCTCGCGGACCAGGCGGAATTCGAAGAATTCCAGGTAGCGCAGCCCGCCGTGGAAGAGTTTGGTCGAAGAGGAAGAGGTCGCCTGCGCCAGGTCGCCCTGTTCGGCCAGCATCACCGAAAGCCCGCGCCCGACCGCATCCCGCGCAATCGCCGTGCCGTTGATGCCGCCACCGATGATGAAAAGGTCGATCATGCCTGCCTCCTGCGCTGCCGCCAGATGCGCGAAAGAGGCGCCGTCGGTCAACAGGAATTTCGTTTCATATTCGATTTTTTTCGCAACGAACATCTGGCGCGGGGGGCGAAGCCGTGCCAGAAAGGCGGAATGACCCATCCGCGCCAGTCCTCGATCCTTGAACTTGCCCGAACCGAAGGCCGCGTCAGCGTCGAAGACCTGGCCCAGCGCTTTGGCGTGACGCTGCAAACCATCCGCCGCGACCTGTCAGAGATGGCCGACGCGGGGCTTCTGGACCGCGTCCATGGCGGGGCCGTCGCGCGGATGGGGGTGGTGAACATCGGCTATGACCAGCGCCGCCGGATGAACGAGGGCGCCAAGCAGGCCGTCGCCCGCGCCTGTGCCGCGATGATCCCCGAGAATTGCAGCCTGATCCTGAACATCGGGACCACGACCGAGGCCGTCGCGCGCGAGCTCTTGGGCCACCGCAACATCACGGTGATCACCAACAACATGAACGTGGCCAATATCCTCCTGGCCAATCCCGGCTGCGAGGTGATGCTGGCGGGCGGCAGCCTGAGGCGGGCGGATGGCGGGCTGGTGGGCGAGTTGACGGCGGGTTTCTTCGCGCAGTTCAAGGTCGATATCGCGGTGATCGGCTGTTCGGCGCTGGACGCCGATGGCGACATGCTGGACTTCGACCTGGCCGAGGTCCGGGTCTCGCAGGCCATCCTGCAACGCAGCCGCCAGGCCTTCCTGGTGGCGGATGCGTCCAAGTTTCAGCGCACGGCGCCCGGGTTGATCGGGTCGCTCTCGCAGATCGACCGGGTCTTTACCGACCGCCCCTTGCCGGGCGATCTCGCGGCGCGCTGCGAGGGTTGGGAGACCGCGGTGACCCTGGCTTAATACCACATATCCGGCATGGCGGCCTTTTTGCGCGCCATGAAATCCTTCAGCGCGTCATCCGTGGCCACATCCATCGGCGGAGCCTCGAACTCGGCCAGGGTCTTTTTCCAGCGCTGGTTGGCGCGTTGGGCGGAGTCGAGCCCGCCCTGCTCCGACCAGGTTTCAAAGGGCCGGTCGTCGTTGATCTCGCTGTCCCAATAGGCGGTCTCGTAGTGGCGCAGCGTGTGCTGGGTCGAAAACAGGTGCTGGCCCGGGCCAAGTTCCGCCAGGGCCTCGAAGGCCAGGGCGTCGTCGTCCACCGCCATCCCGTCCATATAGGCATGCAGCGCGCCGCACATATCGGTGTCCAGCACATGCTTTTCATAGGACATCGACAGAAGCCCATCGAGGAAGCCGGCCGAATGGAGCACATAATTCGCCCCGCCCTGGATGGCCGACATCATCGACATCATGGATTGCTGCATCGCCTGGCCGTCCGGCAGTTTCGAGGTCGCGAAGTTCCCCGCGCAGCGCAAGGGCATGTTCAGCCGTCGCGCCAGTTGCCCCATGGCCAGGGACCCAATCGCAGGCTCCGGCGTGCCGAAGGTGGGCGAGCCGGTGCGCAGCGACATCGAGGAGAAGAACGAGGCCAGGATCGTCGGTGCCCCCGGCCGGGTCAGCTGGGCGATGGCACAGCTGGCCATCGACTCCGCCAGGCCCTGGGCCACCATGCCCGCGATGGTCAGGGGCGCCACGGCGCCTCCCAGAAGAAACGGCAGATGGATCGACCCCTGGTTCGCCGCCGCATAGGTCCGGATGCCCGAGGCGGTGACTCCGTCGATCACCAGGGGCGAGGTCGTGTTGAAGTTCCCCATGATGACGCAATTCTGGTCGACGAACTCCGCGCCAAAGACGACGCGGGCCATCTCGATGCTGTCGGCCGCGCGTTCGGGCGCGGTGATCGAGCCCAGAAAGCCGCGATCCGAATAGCGCAGATGGGCATAGACCATGTCCAGGTGCCGCTTGTTGACCGGCACATCGGTCGGCTCGCAGACCGTCCCGCCCGAATGGTGCAGCCAGGGCGAGGCCTGGGAGAGCTTCACGAAGTTCCGGAAATCCTCGATGGTGCCGTAGCGGCGGCCCTTGTCCAGGTCCATCACGAAGGGTGACCCATAAGAGGGCGCAAAGACCACGTTCTTGCCGCCGATCAGGACATTGGCGGCGGGGTTACGGGCGTGCTGGGTGAAGACCGGCGGCGCGGTCTTCAGGATCTCGCGCAGCATCCCCGGGGGAAACTTGACCCGCCAGACGCGGTCAGACTGCGCGGTGACCTCGGCGCCTGCCTTGCGATAGAGCTCCATCGTCGGGATATCGTCGCGCAGCTCGATGCCGATCTCGGCCAGGATGCGGTCGGCGGTTGCCTCGATCCGTGTCAGGCTCTCGTCCGAGAGGATGTCATAGGTCGGAATCCCCCGCACGATATAGGGCCGGTGGATGGCCTGAGAGCCCGAACGCGCCTCGCGCCGCTGGGTCCGACCGCCGCGCGCACGCTTGGGTTCCACGATATCCGCCATTGGGGCCTCCTGATAAGCTTTCCGCAGGATAGGGAGGTCTGCGCGCCCTGTAACGCTGGAAAATTCTTTCGAAGTTGATAAGCTGGAATTATGGAAACCCTGCGCCGCCTCGTGCCCTCCCTGGGCAGCCTGACCGTCTTTGAAGCTGCGGGGCGGCTGCAAAGCTTCTCCGCCGCCGCGCGGGAGCTGGGGATGACCCAGGCTGCCGTCTCTTACGCCGTGGCGCGGCTGGAGGCGCAGCTCGGCCATGCGCTTTTCCTGCGCGAATACCGCCGGGTGCGCCTGTCAGAGGCAGGCGCGCGCTTCCATGCCGATGTGACGATCGGGCTTTCCCATATCCAGCGCTCGGCCCAAAGCCTGCGTGCCTCGGCAAGCGGGAGCCATGTGACGCTGGCCTGCTCCACCGCCTTTGCCGCCTATTGGATGGTGCCGCGGATGGAGTCCTTTCGCGCCGCCCTGCCCGAGGTCGACCTGCGCATCCAGACCGCCGACCGCGACCTGGACCTTGTGGGCGAGGGGATTCCGTTGGGCGTGCGCGGCGGCATGGCAGGCGATTGGCCGCAGTATCAGGCGGCCCCCCTGGCGCCGGAAGAGATCTTTCCGGTCTGCGGCGCAAGCTATGCGGCGCGCCATCAGGCGCCGACGGTCGAAGGCTTGCTCAGCCACCAGCTGATCCACCTGGAAGAGCCCTTCCGCCAGGCCGCGACCTGGGGGGATTGGTTCCAGGCGGCCGGCGTGGCGCGGCGGCGGGTGCCGCAGGGCCTGTCGATCAACGATTACGTGCTGGTGATCCAGGCGGTGATCGAGGGCCAAGGCGTGGCGCTCGGCTGGCGCCACCTGGTCGAGGCCCTGGTGGCCAAGGGCGTCCTGGTGCGGCTGACCGACCATGCGCTGGTGACGGGCAAGAGCTTCCACGTCATCTGGCCGCGCGATCAGGTGATGAGCGGCGCGGCCCTGGCCGTGCGGGACTGGCTTTTGGCGCAGGCTCCGGTGGGAGCCCCAGGGGGCGCTGCCCCCTGACCCCCGGGATATTTTTGGACCAATGAAGGGGGGGGCGGTTTTCTATGGGGGCCAGCTGGCCTTCAAATCCGATACAAGACAAGGCCGTCTTTAGGTTCAGGACTCATTGAGTTTCAGAGCCAGAAGATGACAGTTGCGGCGAGTGCGATGGCCGAGAGGTAGACCTTGGGACATCTGTCGTAGCGGGTTGCGATCCTGCGCCAGTCCTTGAGGCGGC
>NZ_JAABNR010000028.1 GCF_009925085.1 Stagnihabitans tardus
GGGAAAGAAGGGCCGAAGCCGGTCCATCTGGGCTTCGGTCAGCCAGAACAAGTTGCTCATAAATCAGGTCTCCTGGCCGACCGTGAATCACGGTCTTAGAGCGTGATCAATGGGTCCTGACCCTAGGTGGTCGGGTGACTCCAGCCGCTCGAGCGACATCATGAAGGGAATGCGGGGCACTTTCGCGGAGGCGATGGCCAATGCGCCGTGCGTGCTTTTCATCGATGAGCTCGATGCCTTCGGTAGCCGCGATCGTGCGCCGGATCATAATTCCGCGTGGACGGACAACGTGGTGGCTGGACTGCTCGAATGCATTGACGGCTTCGAGCAACTGGAAGGGGTGATCGTAGTGGCGGCGACGAACCATCCCCAAAAGATCGACCCGGCCATCCGGCGGGCGGGCCGTTTCGATACGACGCTGAGGCTCGAGGCTCTCACCCCGGATCTTCTTCCCCAGGCTTTGCGCTGGCACTGCGGCAAGGATCTGCCGGGTGCGGACTACCTGGGCCTTGGGCGTCTGCTCCAGGAGGCCACGGGCGCCGAGGTCGCAGCGATCATCCGTGCCGCGCGCGCCAAGGCACGGGCTGCGCACCGGCCGCTGGCCGTTGAGGATCTGACCACGGTGATTGCGGATCATCGTCCTCCCTTGCCCCAGGACCTGCGCCGACGTGTCGCCATCCATGAGGCGGGCCATGCCGTCGCTGCGATTGGCACGCGATGCGCCGAGGTGATCTCGATCTCCATCGGCCCGACGGGCGGCAAGGTGGAGCATCGGCCTGTGCGAGGCTCCATGACGGCAGACGAGTTGGAAGCCGCACTCACCTTCAAGCTGGCCGGAAGGGCTGCCGAGCGTCTTATCTATGGGAATGCAAGTGCGGGATCCGGCGGTAGTGCCGACAGCGATCTGGCTCAGGCAACGGAGCTGGCCGTGGCGATGGAGGCAGCATATGGCCAGGGACAGGCACTTGTCTGGCTCGGATCGCCTGAGACCGCCCTTCGCCATCTTCGCTACGACCGGCAGCTTCAGCATCGTGTCGATCTCCGTCTCAAGGCGGCGGAGGTCAGGGCCCTCAGACTGCTGCAGGCAAATCGAGATATCGCATTGGCCGTGGCGAAGATGCTGCTGGAGGTCCAGCACATCTCTGGGCCGCCCCTGTCCCAGATCCTTGCGGCCGTCATGCCGGAAGGGAGCGCAGGTGTACGACCCGCTGACAAGGGGGAGCCGGACGTGGGCTTCGAGCCTCGAGAAGATCGGATGGAAGACATTGCCCAAGACGCATGCAAAGTGACCGGATGAGCCCTTGCTGCTGCTGGACGAGCAATGAACCCTGGGGCAGGCCCCCCCCTGCCCCACCACCACGACCGCTCCAGGGTTCTTCGGTTCATGGCAGATCAACTTTCTGGTTTTCGCTTCACCGGATGCACCTGGGCAAACTGCCTCCCGATTTCAAGTTTCTGCGACTCGTAATGAGTTCCCCTTTCTCCTCTTTCCTTCTTGATCCCTTTCGAGGACATCTTGCCCCTTTTCACTCTTTCCCGGTCGAAGCCCCTTGTTCCTCACCCGGCATCCGCAAACTTCGCCGGTGGCTCTGGCTGCCCTTTTTCTCTCTCCTTTATCTGGAGGATAGGAACCTCTTTTTCATTCCCCTTTTCTCGGCCGCCCCGGCGGCAGCATCTTTTGGTTTTCGGTCTTTTTCATTTTCGCCTTTCCGGGTCGTCGTGGAGGATGGTGGCGCAAATGTTCTCAGTCTCTGTCCGGAGTATCCGGATTTTCCGCTTGGATCTGGCTGCAAGAGGAGGCGCATTGATGGATCTTGGGCTTGTCCTTTCCGGTCAAAGTTTTTCCTCCGGTGAGTTCTCCGGATTTGCTGGGGAGGTTTTCCACATTCATCGCAATGACTTACGCATTCTGCTGCAGCGGGGCGCCCAACGGGTCTGCTATACTGATCCCAGTGGCGGCGGTGAGAGCCTGGCGCCGTTGATCAGCAATCAGATGCGCTTCGCCGGGGAACCGGCGGTGGCCGGGAGCAACCTGTCGTGGCACGGGACCGGAGAAGTCATGTCGGTGGGAAAGAGGGCGCGACGGCCCTCGCCGCCCTTGCCCTGTCGGCACAGGCTCTGGCCCCAGCGTCTGGGACCGAAGAGGCTCGCGAGCGGATGCGGCTGTTCATCCGGGCGCTGGCGCGCGATCTGGCGCGGCTCGATCATGATGGGGAGCGCCACTGAGATCATAATCAGCATCGGGAGTGACAGACGATGACCAAGATCCAGCGTGTTGCGATCTACGCCCGCTTCTCCACTGACAAACAGAGGGACGCCTCGATCGAGGACCAGGTGGACTCTTGCCGGGACTATGTAGCGCGCGAGGGCTGGGAGATCGTCGAGGTTTATAGCGACAGGGCGATCTCCGGCGCCTCGATGTTTCGTCCCGGAATTGAGCGGTTGCAGCGCGATGCCCGGGCGGGGCGCTTCGACATCGTCCTTTCCGAGGCGATGGACCGCGTGTCGCGTAGTCTCTCTGACATCGCGCGTTTCCATGAGATCCTGCAGTTTCTTTCCATCCCTCTGTGGACTTTGAAGGAAGGTCGTGTCGATCGGATGATGATTGGCATGAAGGGGACGATGAACGCGGAGGTCTTGCAGGACATTGCCCTCAAGACAGTCCGGGGCCAGAAGGGACGCGCGCGTAAAGGCAAGAGTGCTGGCGGCAACAGCTTTGGCTATGACGTTCTGCCGGGCGTCGAAGTCCAGGGCGTGATGGAGCACGGCGATCGCGCGATCAATCTCCAGGAGGCCGCCGTCGTCCGGCGAATCTTCGAGGAATATGCCCGGGGCCATTCCCCGAGGAAGATCGCAGAGCGGCTGAATCTCGAGCGTATCCCCGGCCCAAGGGGCGGCACCTGGGGCGCCTCGACGCTGCATGGCAACCGCGAACGCGGCACGGGCATCCTGAACAACGCGCTTTATGCGGGGGAGTTGGTCTGGAACAAGCTGCACTACAGCAAGGATCCGGAGACGGGCAAAAGGGTCTCGCGCGTCAACCCCGATGAGATCGTCGAGAGAATCCCGGTGCCACACCTTCGGATCATCGACGATGCCCTGTGGCAGGCGGTGCGCAGGCGCCAGGGGGAGCTGGTCTCGAAGGAGACGGATGTGCCGATCTGGGATCGCCGCCGACCGAGGACATTGTTTTCAGGTTTGATGGAATGCGGGTGCTGCAGCTCGGGATTTTCGAAGGTGTCAAAGGACAGCTTTGGCTGCTCGGCGGCGCGCAACAAGGGCGCGGCGATCTGCACGAACATGCGCCTGATAAAGCAGAAGGACCTCGAGGCCGCGGTGCTGGAAGCCTTGAGCAAACATCTCATGGATCCCGAAGCCGTGGCCCTCTTCTGCGAGGAGTATACGGTCGAGCGGAACAAGCTGGCGGCCAAGGTGACGGAGGGTCGTGGGGCCCTGGAGAAGGAATTGGTGCAGGTGCAGCGCAACCACGGCAAGCTGGTGGATGCGATCCTCGCCGGGGTGCCGGCCGAGCAGGTGAAGGACAAGATGGTGGAACTCGACGCCCGGCGGAAGGAGCTGGAACACCAGTTCTCCCGGATGGAGCAGCCGGATACAGTGCGTCTGCATCCTGGCATGGCTGCGCATTACCGGGAGAAGGTGGCGGAACTGATCCGCGGCCTGGCGGATACGGACCAGATGGAGACATCCTGGGAGACGCTGCGCTCGCTGGTCGACAAGATCGTGCTGACGCCGCAGGACGAGGGGGCTGGCCTGTCGGTCGACCTCCACGGCGCGCTGGCGAGCCTTTTGCGTTTGGCGCTGGGGCTGCCGGTGGGGAATGGGGTGGTCAAAAAGCAAAGGGCCCCGCGGGTTGCGGGGCTGCTAGGATCAAACCGTATTCAACCGGATGTCGCCGATCTACAAGGATTTGATTTCGTTGATAAAATAGTGTTGGTTGCGGGGGCGAGCAACCGTCGTCAGTTGCCCGAGCTCATGTGCGCGGTATAACCTACAGGCACACGGCGGGAAGTTATTCCAGAAACCTATCCTGTCAGTTCATGCGAACCTATCGCCACGATACACGCTACCCTATCGCGGTGCATTTGCCGCCTGGCCATGAAACCGCCACGCGGGGCAGTGGTTAAGGGCTCCCGCGCATCTATCATTGTAGCACGGTCGGCCAGCGGCGAAAGACCCTTGTCGGCGCAACAACTGGATTTCTTCTGGACGATAATGCGACGATACCCCTCCGGGTACGGCTTTTCAGACCAGCGCCAGGTTGCAAAAGCGCAATTCCGGCAACTTTGCTCTGGATAGGTAGGCACCTTTGAGTCGCTCCTAAACTCTTGCCGCAAATGCGCCATCAAAAGAGGCCGGGCCACAGGGGCATAAGCGGCGTCGCCTCGGGCACCCTAACCTACAGGGGAGAAGACAATCAACCGCCCCACGCAGGGTTGGCCGTGCTCCGCAACACATCACAAACTACAGCCACAAAAATATGCTACGCTGTTTATTGACACCGAATGATTACTTGAATAAAACTGCACACACGGTTGGTAGTGACTCGGATACTGTAAGAAAATGATTGTGACAGGATGCTCCAGACGCAAGAAAGCGTCCATCGACCCGCAATTGCATCCGGCCAACCTGATCGCCGGAAGCGTGTCGGATGTCGCAATGCAATGGACGGCCCTCATCACCTCAGCCCCAAGAACGCACCGAGCAACCTCACTTTATGCCGGGCGATCGTTCACCGATGCGGTTTGGTCCGCACAAGCAGCCCGTCTTCCCCATATCATTGTCAGTGCAGGTCTCGGCCTTGTCGAAGCTGAGCAGGAAATTCCTGCCTATGCCTTGACCACAGTCGGCGCGACTGACGAAAATGTTCTGAGCAAGTGCCCTTCAGGCACGCGCCCATCTGACTGGTGGCGTGCCGCATTTCCAGACGCCCCGCTGCAATCAATGATCGCGCAAGCAACTGGTCGTGTTCACCTTGCCCTTTCAAGAACCTATCTTGAGATGATTTTCGAAGATCTTGAGCAACTTACGGACACGTCGCTCCGAAAGTTGCGCATCTTCACGGGCGCGGACGAGACCCTGAAGGGTAGCCGTTTCGAGGGCAACATCCTGCCCTATGACGCGCGATTGGATGGACCTGACAGCCCCCTCCCGGGAACAAAAAGCGACTTTTCCAGTCGTGCATTGCGCCATTTCACGACGCTCGTTCTCGGCCAGCCCGAAGCGGATCTCGCCAACGACCGGGCGCTGGTGGAAAGCTCCCTCTCCTCGATGCGACTGCCAGCCTTGCCGAAAAGAGAACGGAGATCGGACGAAGAGATCCGGGCGGAACTGATCGCGGTCTGGGCCGCGATGAAAGGAAATCGTCAAAGAATGCTGAGGCATCTGCGCGATACGCTCTTGATTTCATGCGAGCAATCGCGTTTTGCGCGCATTGCCCGGGAGTTGGAAGGTGAGGGATTGCGATGAAGCGGTCATCGGCGAAAGCGGAAGAGAATGCGATCGTGCTGCGCGCGACCCGCACTCAACAGGCTGGTGCATTCGAACTCTATGCGTTCTTCATCGCGGCCTCCGATATTCTGCAGATCGCCGACATCAGTCGCATCAAGCGCGAGGGCGACGAGTTGCTGGGGTTCCAGCGCAAGGAAATCCGCGCTCATGTGAACGCGATCGTCGAATTTCTCGACAGTGGTCCGGTTCTGTTTCCGAATGCCATCATCTTGGCGTTGTCTCACCGGGTGCAATTCGAGCCCTCGCGCGGCCCCACTCCCGCCGGTCTGATCGAAGTCGGCCGCTCAGGCACCTTGACGATTCCTCGTGGCATGGAAGGGCAGCGAGCCGCATGGATCGTCGATGGCCAGCAACGGTCGCTAGCACTGTCCCGCACGAAAAACCGCGACCTTCCTGTGCCGGTGATCGCCTTCGTTTCCCCCGACATCAAGACTCAGCGCGAGCAGTTCATTCTGGTCAACAAATCAAAGCCGCTCGAGGCGCGCCTGATCAATGAACTGCTGCCCGAGGTTGGAATGCTCTTGCCGCGCGATCTGAGCGAGAACCTTCTGCCTTCGGAGTTGTGCAACCTGTTGAACACACGGCCAGAGTCTCCCTTCTTCGGGTTGATAAAACGCGCCTCGAGCGGGGCCAGCGGCGTGATTTCCGATCAGACACTGCTGACGGCCATTCGGCAAAATCTGCGCCCCGCCTTTGGCGGGTTGGCCGGGATGCGCTCTGCAGATGGGATTGAGGCTGAGAAGGTCTTCGAGGCGCTGATCACCTATTGGCGAGCGGTAAAGGAGACCTTTCCCGAAGCTTGGGGGAAAGAACCTGCTCGCAGTCGGCTGATGCATTCGGCCGGGATCAAATCCATGGCCTCTCTGATGGATGCGCTGATCGTGCGCACCGAAACCATGGCGGATCCTTGGGATGAAATTCGCGCGGCGCTCAGTCGACTCGCCCCTCATTGTGCCTGGACCGAGGGACGCTGGCCTTCCGAACTCGGGATGGGCTGGAACGAGGTGCAGGGCACGCCGCAGCACATCAGCAAATTGACACAGTTTCTGGTCGCCAAGGACCGGGAACTGTCCAGGGCACTTCTGAGATGAAATTCATTTTTGCCGACAGCCTCGATTACATCGATCCCGGCTTCGATTTCGTTCGCGATAGAAATGCCGAAGGGCGCAGGCCTTATTGGGACGATCACTACCCGCATGAGGCGCTGGGATATGCCCCCTATCAGGGCATGCTGGTCTCGCGCGCAATCGTTGGCGGCGGGGCGGGAAGTGGCGTTTCGGGGAAATACACCGAGGCGCAAGCGATGCGGTTCCGGCGGGTTGGTGCGCGGGCATTTCTGCGGCTGGATGATCCGAAATATGCCGGGCTCGACATCTTCGGGGATTGCGGCGCCTTCTCCTATCACAAGGAGGACGTCCCCCCTTACAAGCCCGAAGACACCGCCGAATTCTATGATGACGGGCGCTTCACGCATGGCTGCTCGATCGACCACATCATCTTTGACTTCGCTGAAGGCTTGAAGGGGATGACTGGCGGGACCGAGGAAAATCGGCGTCGCTTCGACATCACCCAGTCGAATGCCGAGGCGTTTCTTGCGGCCACGCGGCACATGAGCAACCGCTTTTGCCCCATGGGGGTCATTCAAGGCTGGTCCCCGGGCAGCATGGCCGAAGCCGCTCGGCGTCTGGTGGCCATGGGCTACGACTATCTTGCCCTTGGGGGCACCGTTCCCCTGAAGGCGCCGCAAATCAAGTCGTGTGTCGCGGCCATTCGGGAAGTGATCCCGCGCGAGACACGTCTGCATGTGCTCGGCTTTGCCAAGGCCGACAACATCGCCGAATTCCTCGGGATGGGGATCACCAGTTTCGACACCACCTCGCCACTGATCCGCGCTTTCAAGGATGCGAAGTCGAACTACTACCTGCCGGGGTCGGGAGATGCGCTGAATTACTACACGGCCATTCGCGTGCCGCAGGCGATCGAGAACCCGAAACTGATGAACCTTGCGAAGCGAGGCATCCTGCATCAGGAAGACCTTCAGAAGATGGAGGCCGATGCACTCGATGCGCTGCGCCGTTACGACCGTCACGAGGCTGATGTCGAGGAAACCGTCGAAAAGGTGCTTGCCTATGCGGTGCCCGCGACAATCGGGGATCTGGTGCAGAACCTTCCGGGGACGCGACAGATTTCAGATCTGCGCGCTCGCTATGAGCGCACCTTGATCGACCGCCCGTGGAAGCAATGCGACTGCGCGATCTGTCGCGCGGCCTCGATTGAGGTCTTGCTGTTCCGCGCTTCGAACCGTAACAAGCGTCGCGGCATCCACAATCTTCATGTCTACTCCAACCATCTGAAAAAACTGAAAGAAAACTCGCCTCATGCGCTCTCTTAAAACCTTCGCGGCGATCTATGCCAAACAGAGCGCAGCTCATGACGTGCTGACCTTCACGGCCAGTGCGTCCGACATCCTGGACTTTGCGGTGATCGATCGGGCGGGCCGAGAGGCCGACGGAAGCCTGAACGGGTTTCAGCGACCGCAGATTGCCGGACATATCAGGAACATTCGTGACTATCTCGAGCAGGAAGACGCCGTTCTGCCAAACCCTATCGTCGTTGCCTTCTTGGGTGGCCTGACCGTCGTTGATCGCCGCGATGATGGACATTGTCGGGTGGAAATCGATACCTCGACCTCGAAGCCGGGTGTGGTCGTGGATGGCCAGCAACGTTTGACCGCTTTGTCACAGACCTCGCGCGGGGATTTCCAACTGTTCGTCTCGGCTGTCGTTTGCCGCGATGAGGCGGAGTTGAAAAGGCAGTTCGTGCTGATCAACTCGGCGCGGCCGTTGCCGAAATCACTGATCTATGAACTCCTGCCGGCGATGCAGGGGCTCAGCCGCAAGATGGGCGAACGTGCCGTGGCCGCCGAACTGACTGCCCGTTTGAACTTCACTCATGGTTCAGCGCTTCAGGGGCTCATCCACCAGCACACCAATCCCGACGGGGTGGTGAAGGATACCGCGATTCAGAAGGTCATCATGAACTCCGCCAGCGACGGCATCATGCGCGAGTTCTTGCAAGAAGCAGACGGCCTCGATCGGTGTTACGGCCTGATCAACGAGTATTTCTGGGCCATTCGCGACACCTTTCCGGGCGATTGGGAGGGCCACAAGCCGAAGACCTCTCGCCTTGTGCATGGTGCGGGAATCGTGGCGATGGGGCACGTCATGGAGTTGATCGCCTATTTTGAAAAGGCAACGACTCGCGATCAATTCGCGATCGGACTTGCCTGCCTGAAACCCAAAACTGCCTGGACTCAAGGCGAATGGGACTTCGGAAACGGTGAGCGTCGCAGTTGGCGCGGAATTCAGAACGTCAGCAGCGACATTGCGCTTTTGTCGGACTATCTTGTTCGAGAGGTGCGGATCGATCAGCGCGACCGCCTTTGGGAGGCTCACAAGGCTTCGGAACAAACTCCGGCGGCGGAAGGATCCGAACAATGAGCGCAGGTGCCCTTGTGCTATTTTCCGGTGGCCAGGACTCGGCCACATGCCTTGCCTGGGCACTCTCGCGCTTCGATCGGGTCGAAACCATCGGCTTCGATTACGGGCAAAAGCACATCGTCGAGATGACCTGCCGTAACACCATTCTGGGCAAGATCGGAGGCCTCCGCACGGGCTGGTCCGAGCGTTTGGGGGAAGATCATCTCATCGATCTGGGAATCCTCGGGCAAATTTCCGAAACATCCCTGACACAGGATATGGCGATCACAATCGCCGAAGACGGCTTGCCAAATACCTTCGTGCCGGGGCGAAACCTTCTTTTTCTCACCCTTGCGGCCGCAGTGGCGTATCGGCGCGGCATCCGCCATCTTGTCGGCGGCATGTGTGAAACCGATTTTTCAGGCTATCCGGACTGCCGCGATGACACGATCAAGGCTTTGCAAGTCACGTTGAACCTTGGCATGGACAAGCGCTTCGTGATCGACACGCCCTTGATGTGGCTCGACAAGGCGGCCACCTGGCAACTGGCCGAAGACGTCGGGGGCGAAGATCTTGTGGATTTGATCCTTGAGGACAGCCACACCTGCTACACTGGCGATCGGTTGAACCGGCATGACTGGGGCTATGGCTGCGGGAAGTGTCCGGCCTGCCAGTTGCGCGCAAAAGGCTATGAGACTTATCGGTCGCGGACCGCCACTTTCGCAGGGAGAAGCGAATGACCATGCCCAACGACATTCAGCGCCGCATTGAAGGCTTTGCATTTCTAGCAGCCTTTGCGGCCTGCATTCCGGCCGCGAACTACCTGATCCAGCATGTCGGCACTTTTTGCCTGCCCGACGGTGGTCCCTGTGTGATCCCGGTCGCTCCTGGGCTCACCGCGCCGAGCGGTGTCTTGATGGTCGGGCTCGGCTTGGTGCTGCGCGATCTGGTGCAGCGCAGGCTTGGGCTGTGGTGGTCGGTCGGTGCCATTCTGGTTGGCGCGGCGCTCTCGGCAGGTTTCTCGGCACCGAGCCTTGTCCTCGCCTCCGCCGCGGCGTTCCTGTTCTCGGAACTTGCGGACCTATTGGTATTCACGCCGCTGCAAAAGCGTGGCCTCGTTCTGGCTGCCGTGGTCAGCAGTGTCGTCGGCTTGATCGTCGACAGCGTCATCTTCCTGCAACTCGCCTTTGGCAGTCTTGACTTTGTTGCCGGGCAGATTGTCGGGAAGGTTTGGATGGTTCTTGTGGCGATCCCGGTGCTGATCCTGCTGCGCAACCGCGATCAGAGGATAGGCATGGCCGCCGCCTCTTGAGCCGGGACAACACAAAGAACCCCGCTCGCCCGCATCCGATGGCTGCGGGCGTTCTCACGAAAACAAGTCAAGCACCGCTCTGACCAAGCTAGCCGTTCCTTTGCCTGTAGGCATTACTGGTTCGCGTGGCTTCATTGCGTCCTTGACGCAATAATATGCCTGATGGCTACTGCTTTTCCACGCGAAGACAAATATGTCGGCAGCCTTGGCGAGGCTGATCAGGCGTGAACTCGCGACCTGATCCGCATTTGTCTCAATTCGAACCCTCGGAAACATCTCCAGAAGTGTCGCGCGAGCACGCTGTGCTGCGGCCTCAGTCAGAGTGTAGATGCCTATCAATTTCCCCGAAAAGTCCGGCTGCGGGGCACTTGTCGCATCCTCCCGCGGCAGTGCGATAGCCCCAAGATCCGCCCGCTCGACATCGAAATCACGACACAGATGGAAAAACCCGATCACTTCGTGACGGCTCAAGCGATGCGCAAATTGTTGCGCCTGCCCCACCAGTTGCAGGAAAAAACCTTGTCGCTGTGCTCTCGCCTGCGGAGAAGGCGCCGGTGCAATCGCCAAAGCCTCGGCCATGTCGAGGCCCCAGGTCAGGTTGGTGTAAGACCCGACCCGGTTCAGAATATCTTCCAGACTGCTGACGAGATTGCGATACTCATCGCCCGAAAGCCCACTGTTCAGCAGAGGGATGGCAAGGAGTTGTAGCAGGCTTAGGTCGGTCGGCGTGACCCTGTCATCAAGCGCGATCAGATCGAAAAGCAGGGTTGCAATTGGTCGTCCGGCCTCCGAGAGCGGCTTGTCATCGGGAACAAAGGCTTCGAGAATGGCCGGAACAGCGTGTCTCGCCACCTGTTCCGCATCACCGGCAAGACCAGAAAGCAAAGCGGAGAACTGGTTCGCGGTTTCCTTGTTTCCCAAGATCTCGTGCCTGTCCCAGGTAATGCGCCTCTCAAGCATTGCTCGTACTTCCGATGGGTTTGTTCCCGTCGAAAGTGCCTCGGCCCACTCCAACCACCCCGATATTCCGGCTTGCCGCGCATTCGCGCCTTGCGTCGGGAGGCATGACTGACGCCACGCCTCGATCTTCCTCCGCGCGGCCTCGGTTAGCGAAGCGAGCAGGGCCTCATCTGCAGCCTCGATGCGGTCGAGGAAATCGCGACGGGCTTCATCGGTATCGATGAAGAGAACGCAGTGAACTTGACGCTGCACGGCGCTCTTGCTGAGAGGTCGGCCCTTGAACAGAGCGAAAGCTCGATCGTATTGTTCGTCGAGGTAAGCTGTTTCCGCGGCATCAACTTCGGCTTCGTCTGTGGCGGGGCTTGGTTCAGAACTCGGGGGCGTCCCTGCGCCGTCAACAAGAGAACGGAAAACCGACGCGCCTGGATCTTCGGCAGGGACCAGCGCCTCCAGTTCGGTCAGAATGGTGCGATCCGGCCGGTTCTGCATCAACTCGAACAACATGAACGCCTTGACCACGCGCGGGGTACGAATGCCTTTGCGAGAGGAGAATAATTTGGGATAGGCGCCCCCGATGTTCTCGGCGAACAGGGCCGTCAACCTTTCGAAATTCCCTGTTGCCTCCTCCGGATCGAGATAGGTTCGGTAAAGCGCCTCGATGAGATCGGACAAGACTTGCTTCGGCAGGGGCAAATCGGCCAGCGTGCGCAGGAAAGACGGCGCCCGCGCGATCGCCTCCCAATAGCCGAGCCCGGCCTTCAGACGCACATCGAGGTAACGAAGGTTCTCTTCGTTCAGTCGCCCAGTCAGCTTGAACTCTTCGATCAGTTCTTCCGCCCGCACACTGTCTCGAGCGATCAGGGCCCGGTCGAAGTCGGATCGGATGGCACCAACGGGCCGAACCGGCGTACCTCCGGTCTTTGGGCGTCGGCGCATGAGTTGCGCATAGTCAAGCAGGCGCGCGCTGATTGCAGCTTCGGACTCCCCGGAGAACTGGAGGATACGCGGTCCAAATCTCTTGCGCAGCGCGGCGGCGAGCGGATAGCTCGCGCCTTCGGGAACCAGTTTAATCTGCTTCAGATACGAGCACCCGAGCCAGGCCTTCAGTTCGTTCTCGAACTCGTAATACCCGGTGGGGCTGAGGGATGCACCATACCAGCCGACGACCTTTCCGCCCCGCACGAAAGGCAGCACGAGGGGGCCTTCGCGACGGTCTTCGCGGAGCAAATCAAGCCAGGGCAGGATCTGGTCCAGCAACGCAGAGGGCGCGGTCCTTTGCGTGATGCTCTCCCAAGAGATACCGTTCGGAGGCGCGAAAAACACCTCCAATAGAACTGCGTCATCAGGCGAAAATGCGTCTTTCATGGTTCTGCCTCGGCGTAGGACTCGAAAGTCAGGCGCGCCTCGGCCAAGGTCTTTGGCAAAGTATCGAACACGACCATTTCATCATTCAGTTCAAGACCATTGTGGGTGAGGTTCATCGAGCCTGTCAGCAAACCGCGCTGAAGAAGCACGCCTTTGGTGTGCAAATGCCGCCTTTTCACGATGAGCAGACGGTCGAGGACACCCTCTTCTTCTGCCATATCACGAATCGAGGTCAGGAACGTGTCATTGTGAACGTCGAGGCTTGTGGCAATGCCCAGAGGAGTGCCGCGCACCATCAGGCTCACCGCCGCTTCGATCAGGCGAATTTCACGGCTCCCCCACTCCGGATTGATCGCCCCGAAACCGCCCGAGCGGTTGTCGAACAAGATCACATTGCTGATCCAGGGGCTAACGAGCCAGACGCGATCGAGGCCGGGCGCTATCAGTTCTCCCAAGAACATCATCTGCAACAGTTCTCGGATCAGGTTCTGGCTGGTGACGGCGCTTTTGAATATCCGGCGGGTTTCGAGCCTCATTGGACCGCCTCCGCAATATCGAGATCGAGGTAATAGCACTCGACCGACCTACGGATCGACTGCACCCGCGCGAAAACAGAAAGATAGTCCGTATGCACGGGGTTCGTTGCCAGGAATCCGAGTGCCTGCGCCATCAGTTCGCCTTGGTCGACGGGACAACTCAAGGAAACAGCCCCTTTCGTGGCGAGGCTCTCGAGGCAAATCTCCTGCCATTGCTGGTCGCGAATATCGACCAGCACCGCAGCGCCGCCGAGATAGTGCATCGGCAAGAGCGGTTCGACCGGGGGAACCTCTCCGAAGGGCGAGCTCAGCGCCAAGCCCGCCTGACGGATCTGCGCGCCTCTTGGCCAAAGCAGGCCGTAAATTACCCCGAACCGCCATTGTCCCGGGTTCAGGGAAGGGGCGTCTATTCCAGCGAAACTCAGGGCACTGTCGATGTCGTCTCGACGCGACAGTTGATAGGCGATGACCCGAGCATCCAGTTCGATACCGAGACGCTCTTCCTCGGCTGTCCAGCGTCTGATCGCATCCAGGAAGAAGGCGTCACTTTCTGGGCTTGAGCCCGGACGCAAGACGCGATTGGTGAGAGCCACGACGAAGGCATGAAAGGTAACGAACCCTTCTTTCGCAAGGCATTCACGCAGATGCGTGAATGCTTCTTGGGTTTCAGTCGCGCCATGCGCCACACGGAAGTCATCGACCGCCAGCGCAAGGTCCCCCGACGGATCGTCCATCACCGTGCGCGTGACGAAGCGCTCCAGTTGCTGGTCGCTCAGGGCGAAGTCGTTGTCACGCAAGGCCGCCGTCATCAGGTTGAAAAAGCGACGTGGATCTTCGGCATAATGACGTAAGACCTGTTCGATCTGGCCATTCCCCCCCGGAGAGGCTTCGCTGATCCATATTTCGATGCCCGGTTCGTCGTTGCGAATGTCGGTAGGGTCGCGCGGACCGGGATCTAGATCGACGAGCAAACTGTCGGCATCGATTTCAGGGCAGGAACTCGCGATGGCATGCAGGGCAGCCGCTGCAGTCGTGGCCGCAAACCGCTCTCGCAGCCAAGGCTCCCAAGAGGCGTCAATCGGTTGCCAGAGTATTTCAACCAAAACGAAAAGCGTTTCGCGCACCTCGGGCAAGGCGATCAGGCTTGCAAGGTCTTGGCGCAACTTCTCCTGCGCGTTGCCCTGTCCCGTCGGGTCGTCGACCACTGGAGACTGGAACAGCACTTCGAGGGTTCCGGCCAAACCGAGTTCCGCCGTATCGGATGCCAAATTGGCGCCGGCTTCCGCAAGACTGATAGATCGCGCGATTGCTTCGTTGCTGATCGCCGCAAGCATCAGATGCCCCAACCACTCTCGCGCGAAGCGGTTGTCAACCAAGGGCTTCAGCCTCGGTCCGTTGATGATCTGATCATGATAGCGGGCCGTCCGGATGGCCCGATACCGTAGAGCGTTCGTGTCATCGAAATCCGACCAGAGATCGGTAGGAAACTCCAGCGTCAGACTGATCGCATCCACCCCGAAGGAAAAGCCGAGGGCAGCTGGTTGCCCCGTGAAGGCGAACTGCAGATCCTTCTTGAGGGTAGACCCTTTATCGAGGCGCAGGTCGGCGTCACTGCCGATCGCCATTCGCCGCACCTCGACCGGGCTGAGCATTTGGTGAGTATAGAACCGGATTGTCGATACGAACCGATCCCAAGTCGTGCCCTTGGGAGGTGTCAAAACCAGTCCGGCATCCCGAACGACAATCTGAGCCCGCCACCGCAACCAAGCGTTCGAGGTGTCGGCAATGCTCTGGTCCGGACGCTGAACATGAATGACTCGCGGTCGGAACACCGGCAGACGACGGTGTTTCCCGCTTCGTTCCGGATATGCCAGATCCCAAGCCGGTCAAGATCGTAGTGCCTCCGTTGCGCCTCGGGCGGATCCAACTCCACAAACTGAATGGCGTTCTGATCGAGATCGGGGCAGATCCAGTGGCGATCAAGCGCATGCGAAATGCCGTAGCGCCGTGACACCCGCCCAGGCGCGTATTCGCGCATGGCTTGCGCGATCGGCATCATGACCGGGTCGGACTTGCCTTGCCTGTTTTGCGCCAAGCGGATCTCTACCTCCGGGAGGTTGAGATCGCTGAACAGGTTTGCTGGCACGAACTCCGGGAGCGGAGAATTGTTGACGAACGGTTCAGGCTCCTCACTTCCCTGTCGCGCCCAGTTTGTCTCCAGTCGCCGCAAGGCCGTCGGCAGGACTTCGGTCAACAGTGGCCGCGGATGATCCCAAAGCACCATCTCAATCTCGGTGCGGTCGAGTTTGAGGGCTTTCTCGAGATGAAGGCTAAAGCGCTCCAGTTCTTCCGCATCGGTCAGAATTGTGCGCACGAGACCGGCCAATTTCATTTGCCGGTCCCGATTGCCATTACCCGGTCGGCACAGGTCACGCCAAACGCTTCCCCATTTTTGGTTGCCCAGACCGATGCTCAGATAATCGAGCGTGGCGTAGACCGCCTGCATACGCTCGACATAGCGGTTCGCGACGGGCAGAGTCCGCGCAGGCACCTCGGGATCGAACATCAGATCGTAGCTCTGATAGGCAAGTCGATCACGGCCATAGTCGGACAGAATGACCACCGTCCAAGGCCGCATGCGCCTTGGACGCCCGGCCCGCCCTTTGCGCTGAAGAAACTGCGCGACATCCTTGGGGGCCTTGTGCTGGATGACCGCGCCGACCAGTGGATCGTTGTAGCCAACCTCGAGGGAAGCCGTTGCCACGATAATGTCTCGCCCATTATCCACGCCCGGGTCCATCGACATGACCCGCCCGATCGACTTGCGATCTTCGGGTTGCAAAGAATGTCCGATGTCGACAGCTGCCTGCCAATCCTGACCATGCAACTTTCGTTGCGGGTTTGCATTGGGCAATCGGAGTGTCGCAAGCCCCCCGTTCGGATGGCGCCTCATGTCGGGACTGCCGTTACTGGCGCGGCCCTCTGCATCGAGCATCGAGAAATACAGGCGATTGATCACGTCAAGGTTGTCTGCAAACATGAAGAGGCGTTCGCCCCATAGGCCCGTGCTGATCCCTTTTGCGTCTATGTGATCGGGCGAATCTAGCATGCGCGACATCAGCATTGCCGATTGGATCGTGGTTGACATCAATGCTGTCCGCGAGACTGGATCGCCTCGCAATGCGAGTAAATATTCCGCGCCCTCGGCGATCATCTCACTCGCGCGAGGCGCGATTTCACGGGTTTGTTGCTCGCTCAGGCCCGTCAGGCGCGCGAAGAACCGCTCTCCGTCTGCAAGCGTTGCAGACAGCCCTACGAAACTCACGGGGCGGTTCAGCAACTTGCGCCAACGTCGCAAGAGATAGGCGACTTGAGCCCCTGACGTTCCGGAGTAGGTATGCACCTCATCGAGCAGCATCATTTCCACGGGTCTCGCGCATCTGTCTCCGAGACCAAAAAGATGGCGCATAGCGCTATCACCGATACGTTGGTTCAGCATCTCGGTGGTGGTGAACAGGATGTCGGGGCATTCCCGGGCCAAACGTTCGCGCGTTAGGATGACCTCATCACTTTCGATCTTGGAGCCGCAGGTATCGCAAACCAGGCGCTCAGTCTTTGCCTTTCGATCCGCATCATGCCAGATCATCTCGCCTTGGCAGTTTTCGCTCGGGCAGCGCAGATAATCACAAGCTACGCCCCCATTGCGAGGACGCCACCCGGTTTGAGACGCGGCCTTTTCAGCATCCTGCGGAGTTGGACCAAAAAAGGTTCCGATCAGGATTTTTCGGCATCCCTTTTCCCGCAAACCGGCATCAAGTTTGCGGGCCTGCGAGTAGACCTCGGCGAATTGGTCTTTCAGCAACTCGTTGCGGGGATAGAGGGCAAGAGCCTTCACCCACTGAAAATCTGACCTGTCGCGTCGGATGTGGGAGGCAATCCGGGAAAGCGATGGCAGATAGAAAGCCAACGTCTTGCCGCTACCGGTTCCAGCGCTGACCAGCGTACCGATCGGGCGATGCTGTGCGAAACCAGCAAGAATGCGCTCGGCTGCGTCGAGTTGAAAGCTTGCCAGTTCAAGGGGATTTCCCTCGTTCGCAATCAAAACCGACAGGGCATCGCGGGCCATCGCGTCTGGCGTGGCATTTTCTAGACGCTGACGAACATCGTGAGCCGAAATGTGTCGCTTCGGGTATCGGCGACGCCGCCATATGAACCGAAAATCGGCAACAAGGGTGGGAGCCATTTGCCAAGCTGTAGGTCCGGCGTGTTGCGGAAACAGTTGCCGAAGACGAAAGAACAGTCGAACCGTTTCGGCCATGCGACTGCGAAAGCGCTCTTCCTCCTCCGTTCCAACGTCAATCAACAATGCCCGTTCGCGAAGTTTTTCGGCTACTTCATGCGCGTCGAAAAAAGTCACCCCGCCGGTGCGTGACACCTCGTCCAACACCGGAACAATTACGTGATACAAGTCGTCCCGAGTGAGAAAACCGTCAACCAATCCCCAGGTCAGGAGGCGCGATTCGTGCTGTTCGATACGATCAAGGCTTTTCAGAATAACCAATTCGTCGCTGTTCATGAGTGATCAGCCGTTTTTATGCAGTAACTGTCTATACTGTTGTTCTCGCGTAGCCAAATAATAACATCTTCCGTGAGTAATGATATTCTTGCGCCCCGCACGGATTGCACCGCCTCAAGAAACACCTTCACGTCAGGCGACACAAAATAATCGAATCTTTGTGAAATTATTTCGAGTTTATTGGCAAGGTCTTTTGCTCTTTGAATGGTTTCGGATGTAGAAGGCGCACTATCAAACTGCGATTTGAAGGCATTGTATGTTTCGCAATAATCCCGAAGGGCGGATTTGTTAGATTCTGTTTTTGCAAGCTTCGCTTCGAGTGCTGCGGGGGTTTCTCCGCCAAAAATATTCACGCGATGGCTCAGCCAGCGTTCTTTCGCGGTTGCGAGCAATTCTTTAGTGGCGTTATCCCCCTCTGAGATAAGGGAAACCCAGAGTTGACCACTCTTCAACGTGCTGGCTTTCGGATTGCCTTCGAAGTCTACCAATAGTGATCTTGCTCTCTTGCGCAGACGCGCGACACTCGCCGGTTCGACAACTTTCAAGCCAGACTGCGATAGGAGTCGTAAGCGATCCAAGTTTGCCAAATACTTCGTCGTCATGGGGGCCAATTGTGCGCGAAGGCCCTCCAGTTCCGAAGCTTCGGCCATATTCGCGCGCAATCCGTGGAGACTCTCGATGCGCGCCTTGAGTTCCGCCGCCTTGGAAGGCAGTGTCTGGCTCATTTCTCCACCTCCTCAATTCCAGCTCCAGCTAGTTCGGACAGATGTCGCGAAATTTCTTGCGCAGGAATTTTGGGATCGATCAATTGGCGGTTTGCCTCCTCTCGCGACGCTGCGATTTCTATGGCTTTAAGAAAACTACCGGTATAGTCGACAAACCCCTTAAAGCGCGCGATCAAGCCAAGGTCGAGTGTTCCCATGGCGTTCAACGCTTTGGGAATTTGATCTTTCTCCGCATTTAGAACTCTTTCCACACTGTCCATCAAGTTCTTGACGGGACTTTGGGCAAACTCAGCAAGTCTGCGCTGGTATTCTGGAAGACCAATTGGAAGGTTAACTTGAAGACCGGTTTCCACTACCTTCGCGCAGATACGCGTCATGTCCGAAACGAATGCGGCCTTGTCGAAATCTTCTCCAAGATCAACCGCGACATTCTCTTTAAACTCCCGTAGTTTTGTGAGTGCGGATGTTAGGCTGTTGCTTAACGTCGTTTCAACGAGTTCGCGAAGAAGTTGTTTGATTTCGGGACCCAATTGGTCCGCCATCTCTGGGGCGACAGAGGTCTCGCAGTTGGCGTCAAGAAGTCGAACGATATCGACCAAGAATGGTTTTTGTCCAGTCCCTTGATAGGCGGCACATCGCTCGACAAGCGCCTCTTGAAGTCGCAACCGTGCCGATTTTCCATTGATCGTTCCAGACATTGCACTTTGCAATTTGTCCCATCTCACATCGAATGACTGAGACTCCCGTGGTTTTGGCATTTCAAGCAAGGCATAAAGCAAATCTTCAGGCTTCGAAATTCTTATCGCCGGCTCAAGTCCAACAACACGGGATTGGACAATCAGAGCGTTGCAGGTCAGGTATAGTTGTTTCGTAGCACTCTGTAATAGGTCAGACTTGATCTGAGAAACAAGATGATCGACCAAAGCTGCGCTGCGGATATAATCCTCATCGGCTTCCGGATAGTTCCAGTTGCGCCCGTTCTCGGCGTATCGGAAAACTGCTAGGAGTCCCGCCCGCAAACTACCATCCGGATCGGACGCATCGTCTGCAATAGGATATTTCGCACTCCCATTTCCGCGTGACTGCGGGATCCCAATCGCCTGATGAGACGTAATCGCCTGAAATGCTGTTGATGATTGACGCAGCCGTAATTCAGGCAGGTCGATCGCATCCAGACACAATGACATCAGATTTTTTCGAAGTTCATTTGATATATCCTGCCTGAGTTCGATCCCATTGGCCCATTCCTCCAACTTCGCCCGAACTTCCGCAATACGCGCACTCTCGGTCTTCGGGGTAACAGGCGTCTCCGTCCGCAATACAGGTCTGACGGTTGAGGCAATCTGCGCGAATGGCTCTGGCTTCGTCCGATCCGAACGCGGCGCCGAAACTCCTAGGTCTTTAGGGGACGGAAGATCAAATGCCGAAAAAACCGCAATGGGGATATCGCCAATCCCCGACGTGTCAGGCGGATTGCCCCCCCAGAGCGTCAGCAGACTCGCCATGCGTCTTGCCTTGTTTTCGGGAAGATGCTGTTGCTTTAGCCAGGCCGCAAGCGATGCGTTGGGCTTGTGCCCCTGAAACTCGGGAGGAAACTCTCTGGCTTCGAATGCAGGCCGCATCAGCAAGATCTCTCGTATGATCTGGTTGATGACGCGGCGCGGGTTGAACTCGAGTTTGTCCGATTGAGCTAGAATGCGTACTGAAAAAGCCTCAATAACCGATCTGTTGAACGGGAAAAGAGGGATCCCTCCTTCGGTTTCCCCGAAGGCCGCGATAGTCTCGCTGTCCTTTTCTGACGCCCCCTCATCTCGCCAGACGGGTAGCCAATCGGTCAGCGATTTCTCGGCGCCACGTTGACGGAACAGGCGATTGAGTTCCTCGGCGCCCCAGCGCGCGGCGTTCAGATACCCTCCGACAAGTTCAATAACCGCCGCCTTGACCTCGTCATCGGATTGGAACTTGCCATCGACGATCCATTCCTGCCGGGCACGTGTCAAAATCGTATCGCGGAACGAAAGATAGCCATCGGTAAGCGCGAGTGCGGTGCGCATGGTCGCACGCACTTTCTTGCCCTCATACTCGCCTTCCTGAATGCTCACTTTCAGCAGCACATCCTGAAGTCCGGCCAAGGCCGCGAAGTCCTCGACCAGGAGCACCAAATCTTTGCCTTCCGAGAACAGGATTTCGCGCACCGAGAGGATGATCTCCTGCAGGGTCACCCCTCCGGTGCTTTGCTCGAGTTGAAAAACGTTGCTGACGGCGGGATCGACCGCGTCGTTGAGCAATTTTAGTGCCGGCTCGAGGCGTTTGGGATCGAAATGCGAGATGTTGCGAAGATAAAAATCTCGCACGCGTTGTGCTGCCCTGTTGATATCAACAGTATCGGGAAGCCGCAGATCGTCCAGTTGGAAGCGCGAAAGTGTATCGGCCGTTTCGACCTCCCCGTTTCGTCCATTCAGCGCACGCGCAACAACCCGCGCGAGGATCGGGTTGAAATGTTCCTCGAGCGCGGCATCAGAGAAGAGTTTCGGCAAGTCACCTGCGAAACCGATCAGTTGTTTATCCTGTATCGAGTTCGAGCCTTGCGTAAAATTCGCCCGCAGTTCCTCGCCCCGGGCTTTCAGCGCATTTTCAAGATGGGCGCGAAAGGTAACCACCGCTGTGGCGATATTGACTTCAGCGACGGCACGGGTCAGGTCTTGCCACGGCTTTGCATATTTTGGATTTCCTTTAAGCGGTTCGAGGATCAACTCGACTACGGTGCGCAAACTGGCGCTCTTGGGAATTCGGATGATGTGATAACGGTCGCGCTTTTCAGATCTTTGCAATTGCGCATCTAGCCACCTGATGACATGCGACTTGCCGGCACCGGAAACCCCGGTAATCGGCATGAGCACATAGCCCCCCGGCACATTATCGGTGGTGAAGGCGTCGAGGATATCCTGCTCAGTCACGCGTTCGGTGGTCGCGCTGCCTTCCGCGCGCCGCAAAATTCGCATCGGTTGGTGCGCGGCGAGAAGCACGGCATCTTCGGCCGTCTCAGCTTCATTCTTGATGCAGCTGTTCACCGCATTGGCATCGGGCCAGTACTGGATGACCATCACTTCTCTCCCGACCGCTGCAAACGGCGCACATGCGTCATGCGCCCCCATTCTCGCTGCCCGGTACCGAGCAGAGTCACCCCATCCTCAGTATCGCTGCGCTGCTCAAGGGCAATCTTGTTTTCATAAGCAAGGCGTTTTATCGCGCGCGAGAGCGAGGTCGACAGGTGCTTGGCGGGCGGCTTTTTCCAACTCGAGTCTCGCAGGGCTTCTTCGATCTCCTTGCGGTAGGCGCCCCCGTCTAGAACCGGCAAGACCTCTGCCGCGCGTCCCACAAAATCGCTGGCTGTCATGGTTTCTGACGCGAATATGTCATCGAGACTTTCAGCGAGCGCGACCGTCGGATCGATCACGATTTTCGCTCCGGACCGGGCAAACCCAAGATAAGCGCCCCACACACGCGCACCATTCCAACGGGTATCGTTTTGGAACATCCGCTTCCCCTCGTCCAGGATCTGAGCGCTCTCCAACTCGTTGATGGGTCGATGCGAACTCGTGTCGAGGCTGTAGACATCCTGCGCCAAGAGCCAGGCAAGCGCCCGGCTGAAGTCGGCAGATTTGTTCTCTTCTGACTCCCAAAAACGTGCATTGTTCCGCTGGGCCAGGACAATGCCGCGCAATATCTTTGGCAACTTCGCCTCGGCTAGATCGGGGTCGTTCCCAAGTAGCCCTCGATAAGGCTCATCGATCGCGATGCTCTCGACGTCTCGGGCGAAAAGACCCAACTCACTCCATCGCGTGATCGACGTATTCGCGGAAGCCCCCTCGATCTGCTCGTATTTCGCTCCGCAAGATGCGAGCAGATCTTCCCGGGGCTTTGGGCCGAAACGGATCAAGGCGCGTACGAGGATGATCAGGACATTGAAGCGCCCGTCACTGGCCATATTCAAAATGCTCATGCTCGGTATCCTGCTCTGAATTGGTCCCAGGTAAGAAGATTGCTGCCTGTGTCGACAAGCTTGCGCGCCGGATGGAACGGGTCGGGCACAGACGGAGGCGTGACGATCACGTGCAAGGGTCGTTCAAGCATCATGAGCACGTCTGTGCAGGTTTCCTCATCCACGATCGAGGCTCGTGCCATTTGGTACTCCGCAAACCCCGAGACCCGTTCTTCCTCCAGAGATTGCACGAGCAAAAGCCTGCCCGAGACTTTTTGGTGCAGTGTCGCAATGCCGGGCAACTTGCCCAAGGCGTTTGGCAGCGCGATTTCCCTGATACCGAAATTCGAGACCAGCGCGGAAAGTGCCTCGAAGGCCTGCGTTGTTCCACTGCCTTGCGGCAAGGCAAGGATGATTGGGGAGGACGTCGATACCTGAGGAAAAGCGGTGGCAAAGGCCGAGTGATCGACGGTTTCGACTCGTCGGATCCCAAACGCCGGAGGAGCGCTGTAACGAATATCGTCATTGCGCATGCGACGCCCGGCCGGGCAACCGCCGCAGGCGCGCGAGACCAAGATCATTCGCCCCGCTTCACGATTGGTGTAGAGTTCCTGCAGCAAATCGGCAACGTCTCGCGTTCCGCTCAAAAGTCGATCGAGCAATCGCCCGCCAGTTTGCGAGGCATGGAATGCTCTTGCTCGCTCATGAGAAATTCTGTCATCGAAGAATCCTTGATTGCGCGAACCCGTTTCGATGATGCGCACGACGGTTTGTTCGAAGTATTGCGACCAATACGCTTGCGTCCGCTTTTCAAAGGCCAGTTCAGTCTCGCCATCCTGCCGCACTAAGGTCTCAGGCGGTTGCGACTCCATTTCGATCATTCCAGCACGAGCCATCATGATCAAAGTGCGCATGTTCCATGCGATGTTGTAGTCGTTTTGCTGGCGCGCGTGGGCGGGGACGACGTTCAGATCGAGGCTCAGCAACAGACCGAGTGCATCGAGCCTCTTCGCAGAGGCCGCCATCGCATCCCATCGTGCAAAACCCAACTCATTGCTGATCAGCGCGGGAGCAGACAAGCTGTTCGCAATGTCGCGATCCTGGTCAGAATAGATCAAAAGGGAAGCTGAGGTCTTCCCATCTCGCCCGCCGCGACCGACCTCCTGATAAAACCGGTCGATCGTCTCGGGAACCGTTGCATGAATAACTGTCCTGACATCGCGCTTGTCGATGCCGACCCCGAAGGCCGAAGTGGCGACGACAATATCGAGATCGTTTTCCGCCCATTGATCGATGATATGGCCCCGCTCATCGTCGGGGGTATTCCCATGAAAACAGGCCGTGCGGACGAAACCGGCACTTCGTAGGCGCTTGTGCCAGGACTGCGCATCATCGCGTTTGGTGACATACAAGATGACCGGTCGCGGTGCCTGCCGGATCGCCTCCAGAACTTTGTTGACCTTCGCGGAAGGATCGTTTTCCTGATGGATCCAGTATTGGGGCTCAGGTCGCAGATGCATCGACGCCGTCATCTGGACCTTTCGAGACGGCCCGAAAAGCGTGTCGAAGGTTGCAATGGTTTCGGGCGTCAGCGTCGCCGACATCAACACGGTACGAAATGGCCGCCCTTCTGCGCGCGCGAGAAGTCCGCGCCGAACGCCAGCAAGCATCTGGAAGGCGGGGCGAAAACCGTCGCCCCATTGGCTCAATAGATGCGCCTCGTCGACGACGAGATAGCCCAGCAATCCCGCTTCGGCTGCGTCATAGAGGGCGGGCAGCAACGCACCGGTGAAACTTTCGGGCGAACAATAAAGGATCCCTTGCGTGCCTTGGCGGATCGCGGTTTTCACGGCCTGTCGTTGCTCCGGACTCAGCCCGGCATGCCACGCGAGGAGTGGAACTTCCTTGCGCGGGAAGCGTCGTTTCAGCATCTTGCTCGTCTGTCGCGCCTGATCGAGAGCCAGCGCCGTGGTCGGAACGATGCAGATCGTCGCCGGCCCCTCGACGCCCCGCACCAGGATGGGGGCCTGGGCGACGAAACTCTTGCCCGAACCGGTGGGCAACTCGACGATCAGTGTTTCGCCGGCAGGTAGTAGAAACGCACTACGAACCGCTTCACGCTGTCCTGGCGAAGTGAAAAACTCAAACCCTGCGGCCTCTTCCAGGAAGGGATCAATGCGGCAGCGATGATCGATGCGGACGTTGCGTTCCGCAAAGGCGTCTTCAAAAAGCGGGGTATCGGGTTCCGATAGCCAGTCGGGTGACCACGGCAAGGCTTCGATCAGATAATAATCTGTACCCACTTCCTGCGCACGCACTCCAAACAGCGCCCAGTGATCGCGCGTAGGCCAGCCCTTCGATCGGGGGAGTCGCAGACGCGCAGGTACGCCCGATTGAAGCGACTGCCTGCGCAGGACATGGCGCAGAAGCGACATCAGATCGCTTCCGACGATCGCGCGCGGGATCACTCTTTGCTCAAGCAGTATCTTGTGGACACGTTCGAAAACACCGTCAATACCTGCATTGGGAAGGGGACGTTCAGGCCAGTCCGCCAAAACGTCCTGCAGCGTGCCGAAATCCAAACCGTTCATCAGGCCTTCCCGTCAACAATGGCAGATGCGCGCAGGCTGCCAGTGAGAAAACTGGCAGTAATCGCATCAAGACGGATGGCGGGTTTCAAGATGCCTTGAGTGAGAGCCTCGGCGATGTCCCGCTCCAGTCTCCAATCTTGCTCGTCCGAGGCCAGATTTCTACGATCGACACGCGCTCGAAGTTGCCCCAAGCGACCTTGGTTAACGCTCACGGCCCGTTGCTCCGCATCTCGCAAACGCTCAATAAAGGCCGGTAGATTTCGCAACTCGGCCTCCGCTCTTGCGCGTGCATTTCGGCAGACCGTCCGCCAATCAGCCACTTGACCAAGGCGTAATCTGTCAAGGTAACGCCAGCGCTCGGAATTAAGGTTGTAGTCACGACCTCCCTGACCGGTCGCATCAGGACGATAGGCCTGATCGAGTTTTCCGAGAAGCGCAGGATCGGTAACCTGCGCGAGGTCCTGATCGAGCCAGATGCTTTCATGGAACGGAGGCAATGCCATATCTCCGCGGCGGCTCAGGGCGGCCTTTGCGGCCTTCGTCAAGCGCCTTGCGCGTGATAGAACTTCTATCGCATCCGCAAGATCTGGTTCGACGACGAAATCGAAGCGAAAGAACAAATCTGCAAGCGTTTCTGCCTGATGCCCGGGAAAGTAGCGCCACAGCGCCGTTGAGCGGCCGCGCTCATCCAATTGGGAAAAACGCCACATGCCATCCGTGAATGTTTCCCCGTAGCGCAGGAGGCGCGTCTTCAGCACCCGCGCATCTTGCTTCAAGGCGATCCTGCGCGAAAAGGTCACCGGATAGGTCCGGACCAACGGCTGACGTCGCGACGGTTCGGAGTGCTCGATCGCTTTCTCGCAATCCCGAAAGAATGCTTCGAGCGGGATCAGCGTGTGGCGCCCGTCCGTGACATATCGATAAGAAAACGGCGCCTTGTCGCTGCCGTTGGAGGTGCGCTCACCCTGTAGCGCAGCACGTTCGAACATCAGGCATGTCTCGACCCATCCCGAGACTGCTGACTCGATCGTATCACCCGCCCCCTCAATGTCGCAAATCGCGTCGACGATGTCAGAAGGGGGCTCCCCAAGCGCGTCCAGCGCATCTTGTTGATCTATAGCGGCGACTTCGCGTTCGATCCGACCTGCTTCCCCCTGATTGGCCGCAATCAGATCGGTTATCGCTTCCGGTCCCTCGACAAAAAACGTCTGCTCCAGGTGCCGAACCATATCTTCTACGACATATTGCAAACTGGCGATTGATCGGTCGAAAACCTGCAAGGCCTCGTTCAAGAACCGCGCCCATTCAACCTCGTACGCATTGTTTGCACAGACGATAGCAATCGATTTGACAGCTTTCCCCGACCCGTAGCGATCAACGCGCCCCAGCCTTTGTTCGATGCGGTTGGGACTGAAGGGCAGATCGTAATGAACCACGATCTTCTCCCCGCCCTGCAGGTTCAACCCCTCCTCCGCGCGATGGTCACAGACAAGGATCGGGCGAGTTGAATCGTGGTTGAACGCTTGCCATTCCTCGCAATCGGGGGCGTGGCGATCAACGGTCACCTCAAGGCTGGCCGAAAGCGCGGCCGCAAGCTTGTCGGCTGTGAGTTCGTCGGAACAGAAGACAACGAACTGCCGCTTTGGCCTTTGCAGAGGACGAAGAGTTTCGGCAAGCGCATGGAACCGGTCCGTGATCCTCTCATCGTCCCCGAGCAATGTTGGCAAGGTTGCCAGGGCCGCCATATCGCCGGCAACGGATAACGCCGAGATCCGCTCGCTGTCTTCTGCTCCGGGATCGGCCCAAGCTTGCGTCCGGCTCAGCAGACCGGCAAACGCCTCCGACGAAGCCTCGTTTTGCAATCGCAACGTCGCTTCGCTGCGCCAAGCTTCGATAACTTCGAACAACCTCCCCGAAACGTGGCTGTGGTAATTACAGATTTCCAACCCGGCGCGCTCGGGCGTCAAACCGCCCACATTGCGCCGCCGATGTCGCAAAATACGGCGATGCAACCTGTAGACTTCGCTGATATGTGCCCGCACCCGATTGATCGCCTCGATCAACTCCGGATCCGTTTCCTCCGGCATATTGACCGAGATATCGCGAAGAGCATCGACATGGTTCTGCAAAAGGGAATCATCAGGGAAATGATCGGCCAACTGATCGAGCGCGTGATCGAGATAGAGCACGTTTTCCGGCGCGAGTTCCGCCACGATCTGCGCAAGAACTTGCCTGCTCGCGATGCGGTGCCGAAAACCCACCTCGTCGTCGAGAGGATAGGTGTCCGGATCGAGAATGTGCAGCATCTCCAGAAAGCCGCGCTCGTTATGCAGCGCAGGCGTCGCAGACATTAGAATGACCCGCTCGATGCCGGGCGCGGCAGCAGCGATGGAAGCATAAAGATCGCGATCGCAATCATTATGCCCCCCGGTCAGATGATGCGCTTCGTCGATGACGAGCATGTTGGCGTGCCTCAGGTGACGCCGTATCGTCGCATGATCCGTAAGGGCGACGACGTGAACCGTTTCATCGAGTTCCGAGCCCAAGAAGAATTTTTCGTCAAGTTCATGTCGCCACTGCTGAACAAGAGCCGCCGGCACGATGATCAGCGCACGGGTCCGCCCCCCAAGGTCGAGCACGCATTGGCGGATCAGGATTCCCGCCTCGATCGTCTTGCCGAGACCGACCTCGTCGGCGAGCATGTAGCGCTGCACCGGATCTTGCAGGATCCGGCGCACCACTTCCACCTGATGGGACTCGAAATCGATCGCCGACGAGATCAGCGCGGACATCCCCATGGTCACCCCGCGTTGCGAGATGATCGACTCGACAAAGGCGCGTCGTCCGTCTGAAAAGCGCGGCGTTTCGGTGAATTTCTCGGCAAGAAAGTCGGTGGGATCAGAAATCGGTAAGTTGCAGCGGACATAAGCCTCCTCGAGGCCCAAATCGCGATCCGACTTGTTGGGAAACCGGCAGCGATACTCTTCGCCCACGACCTCGATCAGGCGCCCGACCTCCCAAGCTCCGGTCTCGGCGTTGAAATGATAAACGCGGGTCTGGGACGGAAGGTCAACTTTACGAAGATCGGCACTGCAGACCTCCCGCAAGAGCGCATCCGCCCCTGGAGCAACGAAGTATTCGACAGCGCAGGAGGAGCCTTGTTGGGCGATCAACTTGCCAATTCCTAACCCTTGGCAACCGCCCGCGTGAGCTTCTACAAACACCTTGCTCCCCTCTTAATTCATTCCAATTCATCATGTCGGCGGCGTCATGGTCGTGTCCGAATGTCGGCAACGCAATGCAACTACTTTCTGCGGCGTGCAGCTTGACGACTGCCTCAAGCCCCCCGCACCCAAGAGGCGATGCTTGCAGTCTGAAGCAACAGTCGTTTCCTCTCAATCGGATAACATGCCCCAAACGTGAGTGCGTCGATTATTCCTTCGGTGGTTGTGTCCGTCAAGCTGGTGTAAATTCTTGGGTGGCCTGAGGTCATGGTCAGGCGGCCTTGGTTGTGATGCTGAGAATGGGGTCGATCTCCTCTTTGTCGATCTGGGCGAAGGCCTCGACCATCATGTAACGGCTTGAGGTCTGCCAATCGTCGTTGGCCTTGACCTGCCCCCCGGTCGTCCCTCGTTCATAACGAGAGTCCTTTGGGTTGATAGTGGTCGGTTTCGGGTTGGGCAAGCGCGCCGGGCGCGGAGCCCTCAGATTGCTCAAGCACCCGGCGTGCTTCTGCCGGTGTTTGATTGCCCAGCGAGGAATGCGGCCTGACGTGGTTGTAGTCGTAGCGCCACAGGGCCAAGGCGCGGCGGGCATCGGCGAGGCTGTCGAAGATCTCCTCGTTGAGGCATTCGTCGCGCAGGCTGCCGTTGAAACTCTCGATGAAGCCGTTCTGCTGTGGCTTGCCGGGGTCGATGTAGTGCCACTCCACCTTGTTGGCGCTGGCCCATCTCAGGATGGCCTTGCTGGTGAACTCGGTGCCATAGCATGTTGGGAATGACGCGCCGTTGAAGGTTATGGCCGCCTGCGCAGCCTCCAAAGTTGCACAGCAGGCGGCCATAACCGGGTCTCGGGTCTCTATGGTGGTTTTGCGAACCACACCACATAGGAGACCGGCTATGGCCAAGGTTGAGCATACTTCGGATGCCCGTGTTCTGGTAGGCATCGACATTTCCAAGCACCGGCACGAGGTGCTGATTGCCGTTCCGGGCAAGACGCGGCGACGGCGCCTGACGATCACGAACAGCACCGATGACTTCATGCGCCTGATCGCGATCTTGCGGGAATACGGCCTGCCTGTCCGGATCGGCTTTGAAGCGACTGGCAACTATCATCGGGTGCTGATGTATCATCTTGGCGTCGCCGGGTTCGATCTGAAGCTGGTGTCGTCGGTCGCCCTAGCCCGCACGCGGGAGGCCCTACACAACAGCTGGGACAAGAACGATCCGAAGGACGCCCAAGTCATCTTGCACATGCTGCAGATCGGCGCGGTGCAGATCTTTCAGGACCCGATGATGGCCGGCACGAACGACATTCAGGAATTGTCCAAGACACATGATGCTGTGTCGCGGGCCAAGACCGAGCTGTGGCACCGGATTCTGACACATTACCTGCCTCTCTACTTTCCAGAAGCCGATCGTTTCCATCGCAGTTCGCGCACCGATTGGTTCCTGGCGTTCCTCGAGATGTTCCCCTCTCCGCACATGATATCGGCGTTGACCAAGGAGAATTTCATCCAAGCGGCATGGGAGGTGGTCGGACGTAAAGTCGAGAAGTCTCTCCTGTTGTCAGATATTTACGAGACTGCAAAGGCATTTGCTGGTTTACCTGTCACGCCGGATTCAGACGCCATCCAGATGTTCCGCATGATGTTAGCTGAAGGGCGGAACCTGATCCGGCAACGCAATGCCATCGAAGATCGGGCGGTCGAACTGCTGGGCGATCGGGCCGATTATCAACTGCTGCGCACCATCCCCGGCATCGGGCCGATCAATGCTCTGACCATTCTGGCCGAGACCGGCGACCTGCGCAGGTTCCATCATCACCGTCAGTTTCTCAAGTTCTGCGGCATGGATCTGGCAACCGTCCAGTCCGGCATGTTCCGCGGCCGCAGCAAGATCTCCAAATATGGCAACGCTCGCCTGCGCCGCACATTGTGGCTCGCAGGGCAGACCGCAGTCTTGAAGAAGGCGAACAGCTTCCGGGACAAATTCGAACGTTGCATCGCTCAAGATCGCCACAACCCGGATTTGCGCCGCAAGGCCTACACTGCCATCGCCGCAAAGATGGCCCGCACCATTCACGCCGTGATCAAATCCGGCGAACCCTATCGTCCCTTCTTCGAGGGGACGAGCCCAGGCGGAAGGACCCCTCTCTGTAGAGCCGTGGAGGCAGCTTCCTGACCTCGTAGATAATGTTTGGGCCTTCCGCTTGGGATTTCGGATCTCGTCTTAGGGACGGGGAGGGCGGCATCGTGGCCGACCCTGTATTTGCTATGGGAGAGACCACTTCTTGACGGCGGAGCCCGCCTGGGCAACTATCTTAAAGGCATCCGGTCGCTCGGATGCCCTGTGATCTGACGCCCAAAACGTCAAATCATTCCCAAGCTAGGACGTTGTCAGAAACGATACAGGCGGGTTTTCCATAGATCCGGACCAGGGCGTCCAATTCCCGCGCGACCCGTGCGCCGGAGATGCTGGTGTCGGCAATCAAGCCAAGGTTTTCGCGGCAGCAATCATCGTTCACCGCCAGAATGCGGAACTTTCGGCAGGCCCCGAACGTGTCCGACAGAAAGTCCAGCGACCAACGCTGGTTCGGCCGCAGCGGCACCGGCATTGGCGTCCGGCTGCCACGTGCCCGTTTACGGCCACGACGGCGCCGCACCGACAG
Source organism: Stagnihabitans tardus (assembly GCF_009925085.1). Lineage (GTDB taxonomy): Bacteria > Pseudomonadota > Alphaproteobacteria > Rhodobacterales > Rhodobacteraceae > Stagnihabitans > Stagnihabitans tardus. The sequence goes on from NZ_JAABNR010000028.1 coordinate 30,945, forward strand.
GCCTTCTTCCCGGTAAATCCGGTAGAGCTTCTTTTCGTTCATGATCATGCCCTTGCGCTCGAGCAGGATGCCGACGCGCCGATAGCCAAAGCGACGGCGCTTCTCGACGATCTCGTGCATCGCCTTACGGATTTCCGGGTTATCGGGCGGCCTCTTTCGCCGCACCGTCTTCGGATCGACACCGATCAGGACGCAGGCCCGGCGCTGAGCGATCGGATGATCCTTCATCGCCCGCAACACCGCGTCCCGCCGCGCCATCGGCGTCGTCAAGGCTTTCCCAGCAGATCCTTCAGCACGACATTGTCCAGCATGACATCGGCCACGAGGCGCTTCAGCTTCGCGTTCTCGGCCTCAAGCTGCTTGAGCCGATTGGCATCCGAAAGGTCCATCCCGCCATACTTGGCCTTCAGCTTGTAGAACGTTGCAGGGCTCAAACCGTGTTTCCGGCAAAGCTCCGATGTCGGCAAACCTGCCTCCTGCTCTTTGATCATCCCGATAATCTGCGCCTCGGTGAAACGGCTTTTCCTCATCTCGTCTGCTCCTTCAGGTTGAGCAGACTCTACATCAAGGCGAGGGAACTTCCGGGGGGCAGGTCAAGAAGACGAAAATCGAATGCGCTCGTAAGTTCTTCGACGAGATCGGCACACGTATTTCAGCGGATCAGGTGAAATACGATGTGGTGACCGACTACGGCAAGTTGATGGATTTAGTCGGGGGTGCGGCGTGATGAAATGTCGCTCGGACAACATATCCGGGCGCGACGGCGGCCCGAACGGCAACCGCGTTGCTCAGATCATGATGTCGACGCTCCAAGCCAGGGCACTCTGCCGTAACAGGCTCGAAGAAGTACGCAAAACGGTTCCCGATGACGTTGCCCCCTCCAGCTAATCCAGTTTGAGTTAGACTCTGGCCCAACCGAAAGGACCAGAGATGAAGCGCAGCAGGTTCACCGAAGACCAGATCATTGGCATTTTGAAGGAGCATGAGGCCGGT
>NZ_JAABNR010000029.1 GCF_009925085.1 Stagnihabitans tardus
ACCCCACGGAAGTGCCTGGGCTTCCGAACCCCCGCCGAAGTCTTCCGCGCCCATGTCCTTGGCCGAGGTCATCGCAAGGCGAAACTCTCCACCAAACCAAAGTCGCATCTGGGCTAGCGCGCCCACGAAACGCCCCCGCCCCGGGGGCAATTCCTGGCCCCCCGGCAGTTGCGGCTTGATCTCCGGGCCGGAGTGTCGGCACACTCCCGCCCATTGTCCAAAGCGAGCCAGGCCGACATGATCTTTTCCGATGCCGAGTTCTGGCGCTTTTTCGCGGTGGTCTTCCTGCTGTATGTCGTCCTGCCCCATCGCGGGCAGAACTGGCTGCTTTTGGGGGCGAGCTATGTCTTCTACGGCGCCTGGGACTGGCGCTTCCTGGGGCTTCTCATGTTTTCGACCACGGCCGATTACGGGATCGGCCGGGCGCTCGAGGCCAGCCGCGACCCGGTCCTGCGCCAGCGCATCGTGATGCTTTCCGTGGCGATCAACCTGGGCTTCCTGGGCTTCTTCAAGTATTTCAACTTCTTCACCCAAAGCTTCATCGACCTCGCGCAGTCCTTTGGCTTTCACCCCGACCCTTTCACCCTGTCCATCGCCCTGCCGGTGGGGATCTCGTTCTACACGTTCCAAAGCATGAGCTATACGATCGACGTCTATCGCGGCGATCTGAAGCCCTGCCGGAACTTCTTCGACTTCGCGCTTTTCGTGGCCTTCTTCCCGCAGCTGGTGGCCGGGCCCATCGTGCGCGCCACCCATCTTCTGCCCCGGGTCCTGGCGCCGCGCGTCCTGTCCTGGGATGCCATGGGGCGCGGGGCGGTCCTCTGCCTGACCGGGCTGATCAAGAAGATCGTCATCGCCGACGGGCTCGCCCCCCTGGTCGACACGGTCTATGGCGGCGGCATCGCCGACCCGACCGGGGCCCAGGTGGCCTTTGCGACCTGGGCCTTCGCCTTGCAGATCTATTGCGACTTCTCGGGCTATACCGATATCGCGCGCGGGGTCTCCAAGATCCTGGGCTTCGAGCTGCCGGTCAACTTCGCCCAGCCCTATTTCGCCACCAATCCGCAAGAGTTCTGGCGGCGCTGGCATATCTCGCTGTCGACCTGGCTGCGCGATTACCTTTACATCTCCTTGGGCGGCAACCGGGGCGGCAGGCTCAAGACCTATCGCAACCTCTTCCTGACCATGCTCCTGGGCGGGATCTGGCATGGGGCGGCGTGGAATTACGTGCTTTGGGGGGCATACCAGGGCGGGCTTCTCTGCCTGCACCGGGCCCTGGGCTGGAGGGGGGCGGCATCCGGGCCCGGGCCTTGGCCCATCCTGCGCCGCATCGGGCTGGTTATCCTCTTCTTCCAGGTCGTCTCTTATGGCTGGCTCCTGTTCCGGGCCCATTCCTTCGGCCAGATCGCCGATTTCACCGCCCGGCTGGGCAGCCTGCGCCTGGCCGATTTCGCGGCGCTCGACCTGCCGCCCCTGCCGGTCCTGGTGGGCATCGCCTGCCTCTTCCTGTGGGACCTGGCCATCGAGATCGCGGGCAATCCGCGCTTTTACATGCGCTGGAGGCCCTGGGCCCGCGCCACGCTTTACGCCACCTGCATCTATCTCCTGGTCTTCGGGTCCAATACCCTGCCCGCCGCCTTCATCTATTTCCAGTTCTGACAGGAGGCCGCCCTGCCCGCCCCGCTCAAGACCCTTCTCCTGACGCTGGTGATCCTTCTGGGGATGGATTTCGGCGTGCAGCTTGCGCTGACCCATGGCGCGCCGCAAAGCCTGGTGCGCTTCTTCGACTATGGCCGCTCGGTCCCGGGCAAGTTCGCGACCTGGGCGGCGCAGCCCGACCTGCCCGGCAACCTGCGCGACGTGGCCTGGCGCGATGCGATGATGCGGGCCTCGGCCGAGGGATTTGCTGCGGAAACCGCCAGTGCAGTCTCTGAACGCCCGGTGATCCGGGCCTATGGCATGTCCTTTTTGAACAACATCCTGGACGCGGCGCAGAAGGCCGAGCCCGATCTGCGCATCGACCGGCATTCCGGGCCCGGGGCGCCGGTGAATGCGACCTATGCCATGTTCCTTGATGACCGGCCCAACCGCCGGGCGGGGGATGTCGTGGTGCTGGGGGTCCTCTCGGACACGCTCGAGGGCATGTTTTCGCTTTCCAACCGCACCTGGGTCTTCGAACAGCCCGCGCCCTATACCTATCCGGTCTTCAGCCCCGATCCGGCCGGGACAGGGCTGATCCGCACCGATCCCCTGGTGCAATCCCTGGCCGAGGAAGAGCGGCTGGCCTCCGACCCCGCCCGGTCCGCCGCCTGGGAGGCGCAACTGGCCGAACTGGACCGCGCCCATATGGCGGCGGCCTTCCGCTGGCCGCTCCTGGATGCCTCGCCCCTGGTCCGGCTCTTGCGCCGATCGCAGGTCATGCCGGAACTGGCCCTGCGCCGCAAGGCCGCCATGGCCGAGCTGTCGGACCCCGCCAGCCCGGGCGCCGAGACCCTGCGCCGCATCCTGGCCGCGTTTGCAGCCGAGGCCCGGGAGGATGGCCAGGTGCCCATCGTGGCGCTGATCCAGGGCAACCGCCCGGCCCCCGACCTTGCCGCGCTTTGCCCCGCCCTGCGCGCCCAGGGCGTCACCTGTTTCGCCACGTCCGAGATCCAGGACCCGCGCGACCCTGCCGCCTTCCTGGGCGATGGCCATTTCCGCCCCGAGGTCGATGCCCGGCTGGGGGCGGCTTTCCTGGAGCTCCTGCCGCCGGGCTGAGCGGCGGTTTTTCTTGACAGCCTGGTCAAATTTCGAAAATCTTGATCACGCATCCGTGAGCATTTCGAACCAGAGGGCATTTCATGGCCAATATTTCCACGTCGCAACTGACGTCCTTGTCGTCGGGCATCGCTGCCACCTTCTCGGGCCTGCAAAGCCAGTTGACCGCCCAGGTCGCGGACGAGGCCTTTCCGCTGATCGGCGATGGTCTGGGCAAGGCGGCCGATGTCGGGGCTGCGGCGGTGAACCGGGTGGGGGACCTCGGTGCGGCCCTGGCGGGCAAGCTGGCCGATCTTGCGGCCACGGGGGCGGAGCAGACCACGGCCGGGGTGGCTGCGGCGCTGGACGGCGTCATGGCGGCGGCGGGCTGGGCGGGGACGGCGGTCAAGGTCGCCTCGACCGTGGCCGGCAAGGTGACGGTCACGCTGGACAAGGCGACCGAAGCGGGGGCCGAGGTCGTGGTGGATCTGGCCAAGGATCTGGCCATGGAAGGGCTGGACATCACCACCGAGGCGGTCTCGATGGGCCAGGCGCGGCTGGCCACGGGGTTCGAGCTGGCCATGACCTTGGGCACCGATGCGGCGGGGTTCTTCATCGACACGACCGGCGCCCGTGAAATCGCCATGACGCTGACCACCACGAGCCTGGACCTTGCCCCCACCATCACCCTGGGCGGCCAGGACTACGACCTGACCGATGCGGGGACCACCTTCGGCGGCACGGTCCAGGTCACGGTTTCAGACCCCAATGCCGATGGCAAGCTGCGCCTGTCCGAGACCGGCGGCGACATGGTGAGTGCGACATTCGACGGCGATGCCCATGTGGCGCTTGGCCTCGACAAGGCCCCCTCGGGCGGCTTCCAGCCCCCGGTCGGCGGAGACCTGGTGGTGGACTGGAATTTCTCCAATGCCACGATCGATCCGGGCGATGACAATTCGGGCTTCGGCGGCGTGCCCCAGGTCAATTTCGGCAATGTCAGGGTCGATCTGGGCACCTTCATGGACCAGTTCCTCGGGCCGCTCTTGACCCAGATCCAGGCCGTCCTGGAGCCCGTCCAGCCGCTGATCGACCTTCTGACCACGCGGATCAAGGTGCTCGAGGCCTTTCCCGGCGGCATCGGGCTTTTCGACGGCACCAATGACGGCGAGGTGACGCTGGTCGATATCCTGAAAATCGCCAAGCCGGACCTCGATATCTCTTCGATCGATGCTTTCCTCGACCTGGTGACCCAGATCGGCGATTGGGCGGATTTCATTTCCGGCATCGATTTCGACGGCTCGAACCTCATCATCGGGGATTTCTCCCTGGCCTCGGGGTCGGATATCAGGTCCCTGGGCTTTGACCTCGGCACCATCGGCACGACCTTCCTCGATGCTGCCGTGGACCTTGGCGCGGTGATCGGCGGGCTTTCGGGCCAGGGCTGGGATGGCGCGGGCGGAGGCGCCGATATCCTGGATCAGATCCTCGGCGGCAGCGCCTTCGACCTGCCCTTCCTGACCGATCCGCAGGCGATCATCGACCTGTTCCTGGGCCGCGAGGTCGACCTGGTCACCGTCGATCTGCCAACGGTCGATTTCCATGTCGACAAGGCGAACCTGATCCCGCCGATCCCGATCTTTCCGGGCATCAATGTCAAGGTGGGCGGCGGCCTCGACCTCTGGTTCGACCTGGGCTTCGGCTATTCCACGCGGGGCCTGGGCGCGGGTCACAGCCCGCTGGACGGCTTTTTCCTGATGGCGGCCGAAAACGGCGCGCCAGAGCTTGCCGTCTCGGCCTATGTCGAGCTGGGGGTCGAGCTCGATGCCTTCGTGGCCTCGGTCTATGGCGGCGGCAATGTGCGGGGCGATATCGCGTTCGACCTCGCCACCGACCTGGGCGCCTATGACGACCGGCTTTACCTCGATGATTTCCTCGCGGCTTTTTCCGACAATCCCTTCTCGATCTTCCACACTTCGGGCCAGATCTCGGCGGGCTTTTCCGCCCATGTCGATGTCTTCTGGGGCGAGGTCTGGCGCTGGGACAGCCCGCGCCTGATCCTGGGCAGCTTCAACTTCGACGAGGATTCGACCAACAACGCCCTGACCCTGGCGCAAAAGCTGAACGGCGTGCTGACGGTGAACAGCGGCCCGCGCACGGGGCAGCTTTTGCCTGGCGTGCCGATTGCCGATGGCGAAGAGCTTCTGGGCGTCATCGCCAATGAAGCGGGGACCGGCGTGATCCTCTCCTTCGAGGGCCAGTCGAAGGAATATTTCGGCATCACCCGGATCGTGGCCGATGGCGGGGCGATGAATGACATCCTGGCCCTGGACGAGACGCTTTTGGTCGCGGCCAATTTCATCGGCGGGGCCGGGGAGGATTACCTCGGCGGCGGGGCCAAGAATGACACGCTCGCGGGCGGCGGCGGGCGCGATGTGCTTTTCGGCATGGCGGGCTCGGACAGCCTGCGCGGCGGGGCGGGCAATGATATCCTGACCGGGGGCACGGGGGCCGATACGCTGGATGGCGATGGCGGCACCGATACGGCGTCTTATGCGCTCTCTGCCGCCGGGGTGACCATCGACCTGCGCTTTCACAACCAGACCTCGGGGGGCGAGGGTTTCGGCGATGTCCTCTTCGAGATCGAGAATCTCGAGGGCTCGGCCTATGGCGATGAGCTGACGGCGGGGGATACGGGCAGCGTCCTGGCGGGGCTTTCGGGCCATGACACGCTGACCGGGGGGGATGGCGCCGATTACCTCGTGGGGGGGCTCGGCAATGACGTGCTGATCTCCTCTGGGGCCACGGGGGACACCTTGGCGGGGGGCTTGGGGGGCGATCTCTACTATGTGAACGATGCCGATGACGTGGTCGATGACGGGGCCTATGCGCCCGAGAGTATCTTTGCCACCGGGCGCGACACGGTCTCGGCCTCGGTCAGCTTTGACCTGGGGCTCACCGGGGGCGGGATCGAGGTTCTGATCCTGAACGGCCTGGCCAAGGACGGCTGGGCCAATGACCTGGACAACGAGGTCATCGGCAATGACCAGGACAACCGGCTTTCCGGTGAGGGCGGGGCGGACAGCGTCACGGGCGATCTGGGCAATGACGCGCTTTACGGCGGCGACGGGGCCGATACGCTTTATGGCGGCTCGGGCGATGACATGCTGGACGGCGGCGACGGCATCGACCGGCTGGAGGGCGGGCTTGGCGGCGACACCTATTACGTCACCACGGGCGATGAGGTGATCGACCTGATCAACGGCCCCTTGGGCGAGGTCGACACGATCGTCGCCATGGAAGATTTCGTCCTGGGCGCCGCGGCGCGGATCGAGGTTCTGAAAGCCCTGACCCCGCGCATCGCGGGCTTTGGCGAGCCCATCGACATCACCGGCAACCTGCGGGCACAGAGCCTGATCGGCAATGACGGCTGGAACGTGCTGGAGGGCGCGGGCGGGGCCGATACGATCGACGGCGGCGACGGGGTGGACACGGCCTCTTACAGCCTCTCGGGCCTGGGCGTCGTGGTGAACCTCGCGGCGCTTGGGACGCAGAAGGGCGGCGATGCGCAGGGCGATGTGCTGACCGGGATCGAGAACCTGAGGGGCTCTGCCTTTGGCGACACGCTCAAGGGGCAGAACTTCGGCACCCAGGCCAATGACCTGGCGGGCGGCGCGGGCAATGACGCGCTGTGGGGCTATGCGGGCGACGACAGCCTTTGGGGCGAGACGGGCAACGACACGCTTTACGGCGGGGCGGGCAATGACCTTCTGTCGGGCGGCGCGGGCAATGACAGCCTGGAGGGCGGCGCGGGCTCGGATGCCTATGTCGTGACCAGCGGAGATGTCATCACCGAGGCCCTGGGCGGCGGGGTCGATACCGTGACGGCCAACGAGGATTACACGCTGGCCGCCGGGGTCGCGGTCGAGGTCCTGCAAGCCGCCCTGCCCGAGGGGGCGGAGGCCTTCCTGAACCTGGCCCTTGCGGGCAACGAGCTGATCCAGACCCTGATCGGCAATGCCGGCAACAATGTCCTCGATGGCGGCGCCGGGGCCGATACGCTGGATGGCGGGGCGGGCAATGACCGGGTCACCTATGCGCGCTCGACCGCGGGGGTCGATGTCGACCTCAACCGCCAGTCCCAGCGTGGCGGCGATGCCGAGGGCGATGTCCTGCGCGGCGGGATCGTGGGGGTCACGGGCTCGGCCCATGACGACGAGATCACCGGCCTCTTTGCGCCCGCCTTCGGGCTTTACGAGGACAATATCCACGAGGGCCTGGGCGGCAATGACCGCATCATCGACACCCTGGGCCACAACACGCTTTACGGCGGCCTCGGCAATGACACGCTTCTGGGCGGCCAGGAGGGCTCGCTTCTGGCCGGGGGCGACGGGGCCGACAGCCTGGACGGCGGGGCCGGGGGAGAGGGCGACACGCTGGTGGGCGGGCGCGGTGACGATATCTATGTCGTGACCGATGCCGAGGATGTGGTGTCGGAAAACTTCCTCTCCGAAATCACCGGATCGGGCGGCCGCGACACCGTGCAGGCCCATCTGGCCTGGTCGCTGGCCACGGGCGCGCAGGCCGATATCGAGGACCTGGTCCTGGTCGCGGGCATCACGGGCACCGGCAATGGCCTGGGCAATGCGGTGACGGGCAATTCCGGGGCGAATATCCTCTCGGGCCTCGGCGGCCATGACACGCTGTCGGGGCTGGAGGGGGCCGACCTGCTCCTGGGCGGGGCGGGGGATGACCGGCTGATCGGGGGCCTTGGCGATGACCGGCTGGCCGGGGGGACGGGGGCGGATGTCTTCGTCTTTGGTCCCCTGGGGGGCGCGGACCGCGTGACGGATTTCGCACTTGGCCTGGACCGGATCGAGCTTCATGGCCTGGCCGCCGATTTCGCAGCCCTCACCCTGACCGACACCGGCGCCGGGGTGCGGATTTCCGCAGGCACGGTGACGATCACCCTGGTGGGCCACCTGGCGGCAGAGCTTGCGGCGGGGGATTTCCTTTTCGTGTAAGCAGGCCGCTTCGCACAACCCAAGCTTGACCCCCCCGCCCCCGCCTCGCATCATGGCGCGAAGCCCGGGCCAGGAGGTCGGGGCGCGCGGGATTTGCGGAAGGACTTTTCATGATCACCCCGGTTCTCTTGTGCGGCGGCTCGGGCACAAGGCTTTGGCCCCTGTCGCGCAAGTCATTCCCCAAGCAATTCGTGCCCCTGACCGGGTCTGACAGTCTTTTCGTCCAATCGGCCCGCAGGCTCTCGGGCGAGGGCTTCGGCCCGCCCCTGATCCTGACCGGCTCGGATTTCCGCTTCATCGTGACCGAACAGCTGATGACGGCGGGCATCGACCCCGGGCCGATCCTGATCGAGCCCTCCGCCCGCAACACCGCCCCCGCGGTCCTGGCCGCCGCCCTCTGGGCCGAGGCGCAGGACCCCGAGACCCTGCTTCTGATCGCGCCCTCGGATCATGCCATCCCCGATGCGGAGGCCTTCCGCGCCGCCGTGGCCCAGGGCGTGCCCGCCGCCCGGGCGGGCCAGATCGTCACCTTCGGCATCGCCCCCACCAGGGCCGAAACCGGCTATGGCTGGCTGGAACTGGCGGGCGCCCCGGGCGAAGGCCCCGTGCCCCTGACCCGTTTCGTCGAAAAGCCGGATGCCGCCCGCGCGGCCGAGATGCTGGCTGCGGGCAATTACCTGTGGAACGCGGGGATCTTCCTGTTCACCGCGGCCACCATGGTGGCGGCCTATGAGGCCCATGCGCCGGGGCTTTTGGCGCCGGTCCGCGCGGCCCTGGCCCAGGCCAAGTCCGACCTCGGCTTCCTGCGCCTTGACCCCGGGGCCTGGGGCTTGGCCGAGGAGATCTCCGTCGATTATGCGGTGATGGAAAAGGCCAAAAACCTCTCTGTGGTGGCCTTCTCAAGCGGGTGGAGCGACCTGGGCGGCTGGGATGCCGTGGCGCGCGAGATGGGGGAAGATGGCACCGGCGTCGCGACCTCGGGCGCGGTGACGGCGATCGACTGCCGGGATACGCTCTTGCGGTCAGATTCCGAGGGGCTGGAGCTGGTGGGGATCGGCCTGTCCAATATCATCGCGGTGGCGATGAATGACGCGGTGCTGATCGCCGACCGGACCCGCGCGCAGGATGTGAAGAAGGCCGTCGATGCGCTGAAGAAGAAGGGCGCGAAACAGGCGGAAAGCTTTGCCCGCGATCACAGACCCTGGGGCCATTACGAGACCCTGGCGCTGCATGACCGCTTCCAGGTCAAGCGCATCGTGGTGAAACCCGGCGCGGCACTCTCGCTGCAAAGCCATCACCACCGGTCGGAACACTGGATCGTGGTCTCGGGCACGGCCAAGGTGACGGTGGATGACCAGGTCCATCTGATGACGGAAAACCAGTCGATCTATATCCCCTTGGGCGCGAAACACCGGATGGAGAACCCCGGCAAGATCCCCATGGTCCTGATCGAGGTGCAGACCGGCGCCTACCTGGGCGAGGATGACATCACCCGTTACGAGGATGTCTATGCCCGGGGGCAAGGGGCGAAAGGATGATGGGAGCGAAGGGCTGATGGCGCCGAAGTTTGGAACCTCGGGCCTCAGGGGCCTTGTCACCGAGCTGACGGCGGACCTGGTGGCCGATTACACAAGGGCGTTTTTGGCCTGTATAGAGCCTGTTTCAGGGAGAGTTCCGGGGCTTTACCTGGGCCGCGACCTGCGGGAAAGCTCTCCGCTCTTGGCGCGGATCGTGGCCGAGGCCGCGCGGGGGGAAGGTGTCCGTGTCGTCGATTGCGGCGCCCTGCCGACGCCCGCCCTGGCGCTTTCCGCCATGGCTGCGGGGGCCCCCGCGATCATGGTCACGGGCAGCCATATCCCGGCGGACCGCAACGGGCTGAAGTTCTATCTCCCGGGCGGAGAGATCACCAAGGCGCATGAGGCCGCGATCCTGGCCGGGCTTGGCCGGGCGCCCCAGGGCAAAACCGCCAGTATAGAGACGGATTTGCAGGCCCCTGCCCGCTATATGTCGCGCTATGTCCAGGCCTTTCCCGGGGCGCTTTCCGGCGCGCGTATCGGGCTTTGGGCGCATTCTTCCGTGGCGCGGGACCTTCTCTCCCAGACCCTGGCCGCGCTTGGCGCCCAGGTCACCGAGCTTGGCCGGTCGGATCACTTCATCCCCGTCGACACCGAAGCCGTCGATGCCGCCACCCGCGAGCAGCTGCGGCTTTGGGCCGCGGCCGCAAAAGACGAGGGGGCCGCCTTTGACGCCCTGGTCTCGACCGATGGCGATGCCGACCGGCCCCTGGTGACCGATCAGACCGGCGCGGTGATCCCCGGCGATATCCTCGGACAAGTCACTGCACAGGCGCTTTCGGCCTCTGTCGTCGTCACGCCGGTCTCGTCGAACTCGGGCGCCGATGACCTCTTCGAGACGCGGCGCACCAAGATCGGCTCGCCCTTCGTCATCGCGGCGATGGAGAAGGAGACCGGCGCAGTTGTGGGCTATGAGGCCAATGGCGGCTTTCTCCTGGGTTTCGACAGCGCCACCCTGCCCCGGTTGATGACGCGCGATGCCTTCTTGCCGATCATCGCCACGCTGGCCGCCGCGCGGCTCCCCCAGGGGTTCGATCTGAAGGCCCGCGTGGCGCGCGAACCCGCCCGCTTTACCGCGACCGACCGGATCGAGCATATCCCCACGGCGCGCAGCGCGGCTTTCCTGGCGGGTCTCCTCGCGGATGAACTGGCGCGCTGCGCGCTGTTGGAGACGCTGTCCCTGCCCACGGCCCATATGATCGACACGACCGACGGCCTGCGCATGACGGTCCCGGGGGGCCGTGTCCTGCATCTGCGCCCCTCGGGCAATGCGCCGGAGTTCCGCATCTATGCCGAGGCCGCAAGCCCCGCGGGGGCCGAGGCGCTTTTGCGCGCCGCACAGTCCCGGGTTGCAGAGCATCTGGGCGCTCGCTAGGCATCGGGGCCCAACTGGGGCCTTTCCGGCAAGGACAGCCGGGGCCCGCCCTGGGCTGGGCTGTTCCATGATCCGCCCCTGCCGTAGCCTTTGCCCGCTCGCGGCCCGGTTGCTGCCCTGGGGCGGGGAGGGCGGGAAGAGAATGGCTTTTTTGCCAAAATCGTGGTAAACTGAGATTCATATTCATCGATGCATGGAGTTTTCCCATGGATTGCAACGTCTTGAAGCCTTTGGCCCTTGGCCTTGCCCTTGGCCTTTCCGTTTCGGCCACCCAGGCCGCTACCCTGACCTTCGACGACCCCGCCGCGCCGAACAATTATGACCCCTTCCCCCAGACCATGGGGGATATCCTCGGGCTCGACGTCGGCTCGACCTCGCGCGAGGGTTTCGGCAATGCGGCCCTGGCCACCTCGGGCGGGGCGCTGCTGCACTGGAACGACAATTACTCGGAGCTGAGCGATATCGGCTTCGCCTCGGGCAATGGCAGGGTGGCCGAGCTGAGCTTCACCCCCGCTTCCGGGATGCAGGTCACGCTGACCAGCTTTGCCTTCGGCAATTACTTCAACGGCGGCACGGCGCGCGATGCCGAGTTCCGGCTTTACGATGCGGGCTGGAACCTGGTCTGGTCCCAGATCGTCACGGGCCATACCGGCAATTCGGTGACGGTCGCGATCAACAAGACCCTCACCGGGGGGGCCTATTTCCAATGGGGCACGGATTGGGACATCGGGGTGGACAACCTCGTCTATGATGTCAGCCCGATCGTCGGCGCCGTCCCCCTGCCCCCGGGCCTGCCGCTTTTGGCGGGCGCGCTCCTCGGCCTCGGGCTGATGCGCCGCAGGCGGGGCTGACGCCCTCCCCCGGGGCAGCGCTCAGGGCGGCGGGGCCTCCCGCCGCTCTTCCCACCAGGCCACCAGCACGCCCGCCAGGAACCCGCCCAGGTGGGTCTCCCAGGCGAGCCGGCCGCCGGTGACGAGATAAAGCACGACATTCAGCCCGATCAGCCACAAAAGCGCGCGCAGGACGGGCCAAAGCGGCTCTGACATGGCCTTTCGGTCGCTCCAGCCCCAGAAGATCAGGGCCCCCGCCAGGCCGAAGAGCGCCCCCGAGGCGCCGACCATGGGCACGGTCCCCGTCACCAGCGCGCCATAGCCCAGCCCGCCGCCCAGCACGCTCAGCGCGTAAAGCCGCAGGAAGCCCCAGGGCCCCAGCCGCTCCTCGACCCCCTCGCCCAGGGAGACCAGCGAGACCATGTTGACCGCGAAATGCACCGGCCCGCCATGCAGGACCCCATAGGTCAGGAACATGGCCCAGGCCTGGCCCGGGTAATTGGGCTGCCAGCCGGCCAGGAGCCCGGGCCAGAAGCCGCCATGACCATAGGCGAAGTCGCGCCACCGGGTTGTGCCCCAAAGCCCCCAGTCGGCGCCGCTCAGCACCAGTTCCGGCACGAGGCAGGACAGGACAAGGGCCCAGATCGCGGGAGAGAGCTTGCGCAAGAGCCCCCCCGCCTCAGGGCAGCAGCACGAATTTCCGTCCGATCGTCACGAAGACCGCCGCATCGCTGGCCGTCCCCGTGGTCTCGCGGTCGATCTCGGTCAGGGTCACCCCGGCCCGCAGCGCCCAATCCGGCGTCAGCGCCCGGCCATAGCTGGCCGTCAGGCTTTGCCGCGTCGCGTCATCGACCGCCGCCGTCCCGGCGCTGATCAGCGACGAGAGGCCCCAGCTCAGGCCAAGCTGGCTGTTTTCGCCCAGCTTGTGGCTCCAGCTGGCGCCCAGGGTGCTGCGCAGCGTGTCGGCCTCGTCCTCGTTCAGCGCGACCTGGCGCGAGAGCGACAGGCTCAGGCTGTCGGAGGGCAGCTCCTGGGACCAGGTCAGTTCGCCCACCGCCTGGCCCGCATCGCCGCTGCGGCTGGAATAGCCGATCCGGGCCGAAAGTTTCCCGCTGGCCAGGGCCAGGTCGCGGGCGAATTGCAGGGTCTGGCGCGCGCCATTGGCGTCGCGTTCGATCTGCAGGCCCAGTTCGGCCGAGCCCGTGGCCATCTGGCGCTTGAGGGCCAGGGCCCCGGTCAGGCCATTGGAGCGGGCAAAGACCAGGCCCAGTTTCCGCGTCTCGGCCTCGGTCGTGCCGAGGCTCACGGTCAGCACGGTGGCGGCATCGAGCGGGCGCAGGTAAGACAGGCTCAGGCTTTGGCTTTCGCGGTCGGTCTGCAGCAGGTCGTCGAAATCGGCGGCGGTCTGGCGCCAGGAGAGGCTCAGATCCCCCGCCCCCAGCCCCCGGAAGGTCAGGCCCAGACCCAGGCTCTGGCTGGCCTGGTCATAGACCGAAGGATCGGTGGTCAGGCTGTAATCCTTGACATGGGCCTGGGCCGACAGATCCAGCCCGATCCGCCCCTGAAGCCCCCATTGCCCGGTAAAGGCCAGGTCGCTGTCGCGCACCCGCCCGGTGGCGGTCAGGGCATCCTCGGCCCCGGCCTCGGCATCGGTATGGCTGGCGGTCAGCGTCACGGCGGCATTGGCGCCCTGGCGCTTGTAGGACAGGTTCAGGCCGGGCGCCGAGAGCCCCTCGCCCGACTGGGCCGCGGCGCCCAGCGAGAGGAGGAAGCTTTGATCCCGCGTCACCGAGGCGAAGGCCAGGCCGAAGCGCAGGCCAAGGTCGCTGGCGCTTTCGGCCGGGGTCGAGAGGTCGGGGTTCGTGGCCTGGGACCCGGTCAGGCCGAGGTCCAGCACCAGGCGCGGCGGCGGGGCCTCCTGTGCCTGGACAGCAGAAGCCAAGAGCACGAGGCCAAGGGGAAGGCGGCTCATTCGAAGAGGCGGCGCTGCGGGACGATGATGACATCGCCCTTTTGCAGCGTGATCGCCGGGGCCGGGCCGCCCGCCATGACGGCGGCATAGTTGAAGATCCAGAGCTTCTCTTCGCCATTCACCATGCGGCGGATCTGGATGCGCTTGGTGGCGGCATAGGGGCTCAGGCCCCCGGTCTCGGCCAGGAATTGCAGAAGCGTGGTGCCCTTGGGCACGGCCACGCTGCCGGGCTTGGCGACCTCGCCCATCAGGTAGACCGTGGTGCCCGCCGCGGCGCCCGCGCCGGGCTTGGGCGTGTCGGGGCTCAGCTGGCCCACCGAGAGATAGACCGTGGGCGTCTTGGCGAAGTTGGGCGCCAGCGCCGCGGTCACCGCCTCCTGGACCTGGGGCAGGCTCAGGCCCGCAGCCCGGACCACGCCGCCCGAGGGCACGGAGACGGTGCCATCGGGCAGGACCAGAAGCGGGCGCGAGAGGCTGGAATCCTCGAGCACATCCATTTGCAGCGTGTCGCCGGGCTGGATCTTGTAGCCGCCATCCTGGGCGAAGGCGGGGGCAAGTGCGGCCAGCATGGTCAGGACCAGGGCGGTCCAGAGAGATCTGAAAAGGAACGGCATGGGGTCACTCTGCGCAAAGGGTTTGGGCGGCAGGGTAATGCGGCGGCGCCGGTCAAACAACGCCGGATTGCGCAAGCCCCGGTCAAGGCGGCGGATTTGCCGCCCTTCCGTGCCCGGAATGGCGCAGTTCCGCCCGCCCGGGGGGGGCATGGGGCCTACTGGCCCAGCTCCTTGCGGGCGGTGACGGCGAAGGCGCGGCTGTCCTCGGGCGGCACAAGCTCCAGGACGCGGCCGTAATGCAGCTTGGCTTCCTCTCCTTTGCCCGCCGCCTTCAGCGCCTCGGCATAGTGGAACTGCACCATGGGATCCTGGGCCAGGCCCTTGGCGGCCAGTTCCAGGTAGGGCAGGGCCTCGGTGGTCTGGCCGCGCAGATGGGCCAGCCAGCCATAGGTATCGGCCAGGGCCGGGATATCGGTGCCGTTCAGCCGCCGCGCCACGGTCCAGGCCCGGTCCAGGCTTTCCTTGTCGGTCCGGTAAGAGGACAGAAGCGAGGCCAGGTTGTTGGCCACGGCCAGGTTGCCGGAATCGGCCGCATAGAGCTTTTCATAGATCGCGATGGCGCCCTCGATATCCTGGGCGCCTTCCAGGATATTGGCCTTCATCAAGAGAAGGTCGGGCATGTCGGGCAGATGGGTCAGGGCCTCGTCCACCAGGGGCGGGATCGAGGGCTGGCCGTTTTCCTGCGCGCTTTGGCGGATCAGGGCGATCCAGAGCTGGACCGCCTTGGGCTCCTCGGTGACCAGGGCGCGGAAGGTCTCGATCGCCGCCTTGCCCTCGCCCGTGGCGCCCTGGACCGAGGCCATGATGTAGCGCGCATTCAGGTCGTCGGGCGCCTTGGCCAGGATATCGGCGGCCAGCGCCCTGGCCTCGATCTGCTTGCCGTCCGAGAGATAGGCCGAGATCAGCGCCACCTGGTTGCGCAGGTCGCCCGAACCCTGGGCCAGGCCGCGCAGGTAATCGACCGCCGCGCCGACGTTGTCGCGTTCGGAGAGGATGATCGGGCGCAGGCGGTCGGCGATGGCGCGGGCCTCGGGGCTGCCGATCTCTTCCAGCCGGTTGGCCACGCCCTCGGCGCGCGGCCAGTCCTTGAGCCGCAGATAGATATCGCCCAGGGCGGCGAGGATCTCCAGGTTGTCGGGCGCCAGCCGCAGGGCATTGACCAGGACCGCCTCGGCCGGCAGGTATTTCTGATCGGTGGCGAGGAAACTGGCATAGCGCAGGCTTTCCCCCGGCGCCTTGCCCGAGGCTTCGACCGCCTGGGACAGCATGTCGGCCTGGAGATCGCGCGACCCGGCGCGACCATAGGCCTCGGCCAGGAGCGACATGGTCTGGGCATCGCCGGGCGCCTGTTCCAGCGCCGCGCGCAGCGTCGCCACCGCGTCATCGGTCTTGTCCTCGTCGATCAGCCAGCCCGATTTCAGCTTGGCCGCCTCGATATTGCCCGGCTCTTCCTTCAGCACTTCCTCGGTCAGGGCGCGCGACTGCACCAGGTCGCCCACGGTCAGATACATCCGCGCCAGGGTCACCTTGGTCAGCCGCATCTCGTCGCTGGGCGGCGCCCCGTCGAGGATCGCCTTCATCGCGGCGATGCCCTCGTCGCGGCGCCCGGCGTCGAACAGGATCGAGGCCCCGAGCACCCGCAGCTTGGCCTGGGTGACCGATGTGTCGGGGGCGGCCGGATCGGGCGCCTCGGGCGCGAGCTTCAGCGCGGCCTCGATCTCGGCCAGGGCGGCATCGGGGCTGCGGGCCTGTTTCAGGAAGAGGATCAGCTGCACCCGCGCCTCCAGCCCGGCATTGCCCGGCGCCTCGGCCTTGGCCCGCAGCCAGGCCTCGGCCTTGTCCATCTCGTTATTCGAGACATACCAGCGCAGCAGCGTCGCGCCCGCGCCCGGATCGGCAAAGCGCTTGTCCATGTCGATCAGCGTGGCCTCGACCCCCGCCTTGTCCTCCAGCGCCGCCATGAGCGAGACGCGCACCGTGTACAGCGAGACCTCTTCGGGGAAGATCTGCAAGGCGACATCGAGGGCGGTCAGCGCGCCCTTGAAGTCGCGGTTCTGGGCGCGGGCGTCGATCACGACGCGGCGCAGGTAAAGGTCATCGGGCCGGGCGACCAATTGGCGCTTGGCCTCGGCCTCGGCCGCGTCGCGGCCCTTGGCATCGCCGGCCGTGGCTGCGGCGGCATAATCGGAGGCCAGCTTGATGGCCTGGATCGCGCCATCCCCCGGCGTGAGCGCCAAAAGCGCCGAGGCCTGGCGCCCGGCCTCGGGCCAGTTGCCCATCTTGGCCGCCACTTCGGCCGCGCCGCGCAGGGCCTCCTCGTTCTGGGGCTCGCGGTCGATCACGGCCTGGAATTGCGCATAGGCCCCGGGCAGGTCGCCGCGGTCGCGCAGGAAGGCGGCGAAACGGGCGCGGGCCTCGACATTCTCGGGATCAAGCTGGAAGACATTGCGGAATTCGACCAGGGCGCGGTCGGCATCGCCCTTGTCGATGAGTTCCAGCGCCGAGGCCAGGTGGCGCGCCGCCTTGTCCTTGGCGCTTTCGCAGCCGGCCAAACCCAAAAGCGCGACGGAAAGCAAAAGCGCGCCCATGGTCCTGTGCAAGATCATCTGTCGTCTTCCCGCGATCGCGCCCGGGACATCCGGCGCATCCTGACCGTGTTTTGCTGTGGATTTGCCTCTTTGGGAAGCACCGATCGGAGCCCGGCCCCGACCTTGCCGTTCAATATCCCGTGCCCCGCAGCACCACGGAGAGGGTCTGCCAGATCAGGCTGGCGTCATGGGCCAGGCTGACCCGGCGGCAATAGTCCAGGTCGTAATCGGCGCGGCGGGCAAAGGTCGTCTCGTTGCGGTCGGACACTTGCCAGGGGCCGGTCACGCCGGGGCGCAGCGCGTAATAGGCGCGGCCGGGATACATCTTGCGCTGGTTGGGCATCATCGGACGGGGCCCGACCAGGGACATCTCGCCCTTCAGCACGTTCCACAGCTGCGGCAGCTCATCGAGCGAGGATTTGCGCAGGAAGCGGCCAAAGGCGGTGATGCGCGGATCGGCCTTCAGCTTCTGCGTCTCGCGCCATTCGGCCGCGGCCTCGGGGTCGCTGTCCAGGTAGGCCGCCAGCTTCTCATCGGCATCGGGCACCATGGTGCGCAGCTTCATCATGCGGAAGGTCCGGCCATGGCGGCCGACGCGTTCGGACCAGTAAAAGGCCGAATGCCCGTCGCGGCGGATGTAAAGCGCGATGGGCAGGATGACCAGGATCACGAAGGGCGCGGCCAAGAGCACGAGGCCCATGTCGATCAGGCGCTTGAAGGTGCCGACATAGAGCCCGAATGCGGGACTTTCGGCTTCGGAGGGGCGCACCAGGCCCGAGGCAGTCTCGGACACGATCTCCACGGGCTCAAAACTCATCCGCAACCTCCTGCGCTCCCGGGTCCGGGAGCGGAAAACAACAGGTCGCGCCAAATTTCGCGCAACCGCACACAACCGGAGCCGGGCTCCGAACCAAACAGCCTGTCCAAAGGGGGTGTCCCCTATACTTTCGGCTACTACAAATTTCCGGGTATTTCGACAAAAAACGAACTGTTAACCACTTTTGGGCGCATATCCCCCGAAAATGGGGCGATCTTGCCCATTTGCCCCCGGAGATTGTTTCCAAGACCCCCATAATGCCCCCCATTCTGTCCCCGGTAGCGCCCCCGGAAACCTCCCCGGCATATCCGCCCCCCGCAAGGCAGCCGGGCGGCTTCGCGGGCCGGATGCTGCCTTGCAGCAAAACCGGGGCGGGAAATTCCGCCGCGAATCATCCCCGCCCGCATCGGACTGTTGCTTTTGCTTGCCGCCTGGCCCAGATGGGGGGAAAGATGTTGGTGAGGGGGTCTCCCCGGATTTGATGGGTTCAAAGGCAAGCATGGTCGACAGGCCTCAGGAGAGACCCGGACAGGGCGGGGCGGCGGGCCTGCAGTCCAGGACCCGGGGACCCGAGAGGGACGCCGGGCTCGCGCCGCCCGATGTGCCCAATACCGGCGCGCATCTGCGCCAGAGCTTTTACGCCGAACATTTCGGCTTCCACGACCATCCCTTCACCCTGATGCCCGACCCTTCCATGATCCTGTGGAGCCGGGCCTATCGCCGCGCCTTCTCGGTCCTGGAATATGGCGTCATCTCGGGCTCGCCCATCACGCTTCTGACCGGGGGGATCGGCTGCGGCAAGACCACGCTTTTGCGCGAACTCCTGACCCGGCTGGATGAGACGGTGACCGTGGCGCTCGTGTCCAATGCACAAGGAGGGCGGGGCGAGCTTCTGCAATGGGTGCTCAACGCCCTGGGCCTCGGCTTCGATCCGGCCGCGGGCTATGTCGCGCTGTTTCAAACCCTGCGCGATTTCCTCGTGGCCGAATATGCCGCCGGGCGCCGGACGCTCTTGATCTTCGACGAGGCGCAGAACCTGTCGATCGAAAGCCTCGAAGAGCTGCGGATGCTGACCAATGTGAATTACGGCAAGGATGTCGTGGTGCAACTGGTCCTGACCGGCCAGCCCGAGCTGCGCGATCTGGTGCGCAGCCCCAGGCTGGAACAATTGGCGCAGCGCATCGCCGTGAGTTACGACCTGACGCCCTTGGATGCCCCGACCACCGCCGATTTCATCCGCCACCGGCTGACGGCCGCAGGCGGCACGGGGGCCGAGTTCGACGAGGGCGCCCTGGCCATGATCCACCGCGTCTCGAAAGGCGTGCCCCGGCTGATCAACCAGTTCTGCGACATCTCGCTCCTCTATGCCTGGACCGCCGATCAGCGCCAGGTGGGCGAGACCCTCCTGGCCCAGGTGCTGGAGGACAATATCTTCTTCGCGGCCCAAGGGTTGAAAGAGGCCGCCAAAGAGCTGGGCGCCAGCCCCGATGCTTCCGACACCTCCCCTTCCGAGAGAAACCCGGCATGACCCTCGATCTGCGCTATTACCTCGCCGTCCTGTTGCGGCGGCTGCATTGGGTGGTCCTGAGCTTTGCCGCCGTCACGGCCCTGTCGCTGGTCGTGGCCTACCGGATGACGCCGATCTACGAAAGCGCCGCGCGGCTGCTCCTGGAAAGCCCGCAGATCCCCGACAGCCTGGCCGCGCCCACGGTGGACACGGCAGCCCTGGAACAGTTGCAGATCGTCGAACAGCGCCTGATGACGCGGCAGAACCTTCTGGACATCGCCCGCAAGTTCAACGCCCTGCCCAATACCGCCAGCCTCTCTCCCGACGAGATCGTCGAGGGGATGCGCCGGGCCACGGTGATCGTGAAACAGGCCGGCCGCGAGCAGGCGACCTTGATGACCATCAGCTTCAGCGCCCCCCAGGCCAAGGCGGCGGCCGATGTGGTGAACGAATACGTGACGCGGATCCTGGCCGACAACACGGCGATCCGCGCAGGCCAGGCCCAGGACACGCTGCAATTCTTCAAGCAGGAGGCCGACCGGCTCTCGGCCGACCTGTCCACGCAAAGCGGCGCCATCCTGGACTTTCAGAACAAGAATGCCGATGCCCTGCCCGACACGCTGGAATATCGCCTGACCCAGCAATCGACCCTGACCGAGCGCCTGGCCTCGGTCAACCGCGACATCGCCAGCCTCAAGGACCAGCGCGCCCGCCTGGCCGAGATCTACCGCGCCACGGGCCAGCTTGGCCCCGCGCAGGAGACGCCCGAGGCGCGCGAGCTGGCGCAGCTGCAGACCGATCTCGCCCGGGCCCGCGCCGTCTATGCGCCGACCCATCCCAAGATCGCGCTGATGGAAGAGACCATCGCCCAGTTGCAGGCCAAGATCGCGGCCCAGGAAGCGAGCGCGGGCGACGCGGCGAAAGATCCCGCCGCCCCGGCCACGATGACCCCGCTGGACATCCAGAACGCCCAGATCGACTCGCAACTGACCCAGCTCGAGGTTCAGGCCCGCGACATCACCACGCAACTGGCCGCCCTGAAGGATTCCATCGACCGCACCGCCGCCGTGGCCGTGCAGCTCCAGGCCCTGCAGCGCGATTACGAGAACACGCAAGCCCAATATGCCACCGCCACCGACCGGCTGTCCAAGGCCTCGACCGGCGAGCGGATCGAGGCCCTGGCCAAGGGCCAGCGCATCGGCGTCCTCGATGCCGCCACCGTGCCCGACAGCCCCTCGCGGCCCAACCGCTTCAAGATCGCCCTGACCGGCGCCGTGGCGGGCCTTGTCCTGGGCTTCGGCCTGGTGATCCTGGCCGAGATCCTGAACTCGGCCATCCGCCGCCCCGTGGACCTGGAACGGCATTTGCAGATCACCCCCATCGGGGTCATCCCCTATATGCATACCCCACGCGAGATCCTGATGCGGCGCATCTGGATCGGGGGCGGCCTGATCGCCGTGGTGGGCGGCCTGCCGCTGGCGGTCTGGGCGCTGGACACCTGGTATATGCCCGTCGACCTGATCATCGCCAAGATCGTCAAGAAACTCGGTCTCTGAAGGAGCCTTTGCCCATGGAAAGACTGGAAGCCGCCATGGTCAAGGCCCGCGCCGCGCGCAAGACGGCGCTGGCGCGGCGCGCCCCCCAGGCCGCGCCCGCCGTCGAGCTGGACGTGGCCCCCCTGCCCCCCGTGCTGATCGGCCCCGAGCTTGCGCGGCGCCAGAGGCTGGGGGCGCTTCTGGGCCCCGGCCCGGCCACGCCCCATGACATCCTGCGCTCGCGCGTGGTGCGGCAGATGGGGGAAAAGGGCTGGCGGCGGCTGGCGGTGACCTCGGCCACCGGGCAATGCGGCAAGTCGACGCTCGCCCTGAACCTGGCGCTGTCCCTGGCCCGCTATGGCCAGTTCCGCATCATGACGCTGGATTTCGACCTGCGCCGCCCGGCGCTGGCGCGGCTTTTGGAACTGCGCCAGCCGCCCGAGATCGCGGGGCTTTTGGCCGGGGGCAAGCTGGCCGATCACGGCTTTTCCTTCGGCACCAACCTGTGCCTGGTTCCCAATGGCCGCCCCGTGCTGCAATCGGCCGAGATCCTGCAGGATGCCGCCACCCAGGCGACGCTGGAGCGGCTCGAGGCCGAGTGGAAGCCCGATATCCTGATCTTCGACCTGCCGCCGATCCAGGGCAATGACGACGCCCTGGGCTTTCTGCCCCATGTCGATTGCGCGCTGATCGTGGCGGCTGCGGAAGAGACCACCCTGCCCCAGCTCGACCGCTGCGAGGCCGAGGTCGGGCAACTGACCAATGTGCTGGGCGTGGTCCTGAACAAGTGCCGCTATGCCGACCGCAGCACGGGGTTCGACCAGAGCTATTACTAGCCCGCCTTCGGCCGGAACCGCCGCACCCAGGTCTCCAGGGTGCGGAAGCTGATCTCGGCCATCAGGAAGGACAGGGCCGCATAGGTGACCAGCACGAGCCCGGGCGCATCGGCCCCCAGGCGCCCCAGCACGGCATGGGTGATGTGCAGGGCAAAAAGGTGATAGAGGTAAACGCCGTAGCTGATCTCGCCCAGCCGCGCCAGGGGGCGCCAGTGCAGGACCCCGGCCAGCCCGTTGTCCTCGCGCAGGACCAGGGCGGCCAGCGTGGCCGTCATGCCCAGGTGGAGGGCCAGGTTGGGCCATCCGCGCAGATCCCCGGGCAGGATCATGACCAGGAGGACGAGCCCCGCCATCAGGACCGGCGCCGCCGCCCGTGAGCCCAGGGCGAAGGACAGGGCCGCAAAGCCCGCGCGGCGATCGAGGATCAGCGCCAGGGCCGCCCCCATCAGGATCGGCGCATAGGTCGCATTGGGCAGGGCGATCCACAGGGGCCCCAGCGCGAAGGGCTCCAGCCCCAGGGGCGCGAAGGCCCCCATGATCCCCGCGACATTGGCCGCCACCAGGACCCCCAGCACCGGCAGGGCCGCCCGCCGCGGCACAAGCCGCAGGGCCAGGGGCCAAAGCAGATAGAACTGCTCCTCGACCGAAAGCGACCAGGTCGGCGCCAGGAGCGGGATGTCCTCCTGCAGGAAATTCGCGAGAAACAGCAGGTAGAAGGGCAAAAGCGCCAGGTATTCGGTCTGGCCCTTGATGACGATATATCCGCCCGCCGCCACCCCCACGACCAGAAGATAGGGCGGCAGGATGCGCAGCGCGCGGCGGATATAGAAGTTGCGCAGGGAAAACCCGCCCGCCCGCGCCTCTTCGCGCAAGAGAAGCGTGGTGATCAGGAAGCCCGAGAGCACGAAGAAGAAATCCACGCCCAGGAAGCCGCGCTGCGCCAGGGGGGGCAGGTCGGCCATGGCCGCGCCCAGGGGATAATGGTGCCAGAGCACCGCCGCGATGCAGAGAAACCGCAACCCGTCCAGCGCGGCGAATCGGCTTTTGTTCTGCCAGGTCTCGAAAGCATCCGGGGGCAAGGCGACCTCGTGATTTCCGGGCTCCCGGGCGGAAGCGCCCGGGAAGAATGGCCGGCATGACACGATTTTCAGCCGCCCGGCGCAAGGGTCCGCCCCAAAATTCGGCACGGGCCGCCTGGGGGGCCGGTGCCGGGGGGGCGCGGCGGGCGCACGCTGGCAAGAAATTGATTCAAAATGATTTTGACCCGGTCTTGCGCAGGGAGGGCGGCCCGGGATGGCGGTCCTGGCGCCGGGAGAGTGCCGAGAAATGCAACCTGGAGGCGAATGACCCCGGCCTGGAGCCCGGCGGGGGCTCCGGGCGGCGGTCAATCCGCACGCAGATGCGGAAAAACCCGTTTTTGTCATGACAGGGGGCGGGAAACTTGGTATGAGTTAATGCAAGATGAACAGGTCGGCGCGCGATTCACCTTGTGGTGGGCCGTGTCGATGCGTGAACGGTTCGGCCTTTGGCCCAATGGGAATGGTGCGTGTGATGAAAAAGATTCTTGCCCTGACTGCGGCGGCATTGCTCGCCACCACTTCTGTGGTTTCCGCAGCTTCTTTGAGCTTCATCGGAACGGGTGGGTCCTCCGTGACCCTGGGTTCCAACTTCAACCCCGGTCCTGCCGTGTCGGGCCTCGGGACCGGTTCGGTCATCACCTCCTATGGCGGCAGCGGGTCGGGCGCCCTGAGCGGCGGCTTGGCCGTGACCGGTGCAGCCCAGGTCACCGTGACCGTCATGGCCTTCCAGCGCGCCGTCGCGGACTCGGTCACCAACCTGGATGATGCGCTGACGGCGACGACCGCGAACCTCGGCCAGTCGTTCTTCTCGTCGGTGCTGCAGTCGAGCCTGACCACCAGCTATGTGGCCCTGGGCTTCAACAACATCAGCAACAACGGCTCGATCGGCAACGGGGATGCTTTCAACTCCGGCGCCAACGGCAACATCTTCATCGCCTTCTCGGCGATCTTCAACGGCGGCAAGTCGGTCTATGCCCTGTTCGAAGACGGCAAGGGTTCGCCTGACTTCAACAATGACTACGACGACATGATCGTCCGCATCGATCTGACCGACATCACCCCGGTTCCGGCTCCGGCCGCTGGCCTCCTGCTGCTCTCGGGCCTCGCTGGCCTGGGCCTGATGCGCCGCCGCAAGCAGTCCTGAACCCAGGTCGGAAAGCGTCTGACCCGACGCTTTCCCATCACGACCCTTCCAAAAGACCCGGAGCGCAAACCGCTCCGGGTCTTTTGCAATCCAGCCCGCCCCCAGGCCGGGGCACCGGATCACCCCCGCAGCCGGTTGCGGATCCGACGCAGCAGGGTCACGAAGGGCAGCCGGTCTTTCCAGCCCGTCTCTGCGATATCGGTGCGCGAGGCGCGTTGCACGGCCCATTGCCGGGCCGTCGCCAGGGCCTTGATCTCGGGATGGGCGCGGCGGAACCAGTTGTAGGCGCCGTCGACATGCATGGGCCCGCCCTGCGGATCGCCGGGCGGGCGTTGCAGGATGGCCTCGAGATAGGGGATCAGCGCCGCGATGGCCGCGCGGCGACAGAGGATGGCATGAGAGGTCTGAAGCGTGTGCCCTGGCGCCAGGGCAAAGCACTCCGCAGCGGGATGGCCGAGGGGCTCGATGATCTTGTGCCCCAGCCAGACCATATCCCAATCCCCCGCCATCAGCCGCGCCGCCGCCGCCGTCTCCAGGAAGGGCGGGGCGAAATCGGCATCATCCTCCAGGACCAGAATCTGGCCATGTCCCGCCGCATGGGCCGCGCGCAAGACGCCGAGATGGCTGAGGAAACAGCCCCGCGCGCCGATCGAGGGGAAGGGCCCGGCCTCCTGCGGCCGCAGGGCCGGGAAGAGCGTCACATTGGCCGCATCCAGCCCCGAACCCGCCTTGCGCAACTGCGCCTCGATCTCGGCGCGCCGGTCGCTGCGATGGGGCAGGTTGATCACATAGACCTGGTCAACCTGGGACAGGATGGGGGACAGGATCGGGTTCATGATGGCTCCCCGGGGCGCTGGCCCCCTGGTTGTGTTTGGGGCAAGCGTGGTTCGGGCCCATGTGTTTCGGGCAAGCGTGGTTCGGGCCGCAGACCCTGCCCCCGGCCCGCGAAGAGCTCGGCCAGCCAGGCGGCCTCGGCCTGGATGTCATGTTCCGCCTCGACCTTGGCGCGGCCGGCCGCGCCCATCCGGGCGCGCAGGTCCGGGTCGGACAGAAGCCGGTCCATCGCCACAGCCAGCCCCGCCACATCGCCCGGCGCCACGATCAGCCCCGAGACCCCGTCCCGGACCAGCTCGCTGACGCCTGCGACCTGGGTGGCGATGACGGGCACGCGGGCGGCAAGCGCCTCCATCAGCACCACGGGCAATCCTTCGGCGAAAGAGGGCAGGACCAGCATATCCGCCTCTGCCAGCAGTTCGGCCACCTGGCCCTCGTCGAGATAGCCCGGGAAGGCGACCTCGAGCCCCAGCGCCCGCGCCCGCGCCTCGAGCCGCGAACGGATGCGGCCATCGCCTGCGACCGTCAGCCGGGCCTCGGGGTGGCGGGCCTTCACCGCGGCAAAGGCCTCGAGCAGCAGGGGCACGCCTTTCACCGGATCGAGGCGGCCGACGAAGACCACATGGCCGCCCCCGCCCCGGCTGGCGGGATAAAGCGCGGGCCTGATGCCGCAATGGACGATGCGCAGCCTGCCCCAATCGGCCTCGTCGGAAAAGAGCATGGCCTGGCTGCGGCAGAAATGGCTGATGCAGGCGACAAAGGCCGCGCGGGCGATCTTGACGTCCAGCCGCCAATGCCGCGGCGCAAAGAAGATGTCGGGGCCATGCAGGGTGATGGAAAAGGGCAGGCCCGCCATATGGGCCGCGACCATGGTCAGGGTTCCGCTGGCATCGCCGAAATGATTGTGCAGATGGGTGACGCCCCGGGCGCGGGCATGATCGGCCAGGATCCCGGCCTCGAGGAAATAGAAAGCCTGCCAGATCAGGGCCTTGAGCCCCGGCGGCCGGGTCTTCCAGGCCAGGGAGAGCGCCGAAAGCCAGCGGCCCCGCCGCATCATCGCCAGATGGGCGCGGATCAGCCGCAGGGGGTTCCTGGCGGCCTGGATCACGCCGAAGGTGCGGGCGTCCTCGGCCTCTTGCGCGGCGCCCACCATGCCCGAGGCGGCAGGCTTGCGCACCGTGCAGGCCTCGACCCGCAGACCCATGGCCCGCAGGGTCTCGATCTCGCGCTGGATGAAGGTGTGAGAGACGCGGGGATATTCGCTGATGACATAGGCCAGAACGGGGGTTTGATCGGGGGTCACCGGCGCCTCCACCACAGAAGTTTTCCCAATCCGCCCCAGGCCTTGGCCCGAAGCGCGCCCCTTGCGGCGAGGGGCAGTTGCGCCGCCAGGCCGAAGCCCAGAGCCTGGACCGCCCCCGCCGCCATCCAGAAGCCCACGCGCAGCCAATGCCCGCCCCCGGCCTCGACCAGGCTGCGCAACTGCCCGCCATGGAAGCGGCGCCGGCAGAGGTAATCCTCCGTCAGGCGGCTGGCGGGCACATGTTCGAAGACCTCGGCGCCGGCGGCCCAGGTCAGGCCCAGGCCCAGGTCCTCGGCCAGGTGGCGCAGGAACCAGACATCCTCGCCCCCCGCATCGAAGCGCAGATCGAAAGGCGCCCCCCGGCCAAAGCAGCGCGCCCGGTCGAAAAGCGCATTGCCCGTGCCAAGCCAGGCCCTTTGGCCGGTGACATCGGCGCCCTCTTCCAGGCCCAGGTCGCGCGAGAACATGGCGGTGAAGGCGGCTTCGAGCCCCGGGGGGGGCGGGACGGCGAAGACCGGGCGCACCGGGCCGAAGGCGGCGGCCACCCCCGCCTCGGCCAGGCGGCGCCAGGCCGCAAGCCAGCCCGGCCCCGGCCTTTCGTCATCGTCGATGAAAAGCACATGGCCCCCCCGCGCCGCCGCCACCCCGGCATTGCGCGCCCGCGCCACGCCGGGCTGCGGCTCGTGCAGGTAAAGCGCCCGCGCCTGGGCCTCCACGACCTGCCGCGCCCCGGCCTCGGGGCTGTTGTCCACCACCAGGAGCTCGACATCCCCGGGCAGGTCCGGGGCCAGGACCGCCAAGAGCGCCGCCAGGTCCTCGGGGCGACGAAAGGTCGGGATGACGATGGAAATCAGCGGCGTCACGGCAGGGCATCCGGGAAGGGAGGGGGCAGGAAGGCAAAACGGGTCACTGTCAAATTCTGGTCGCCTTCCCGATCCATGCGCCAGGCCCGCCAGGCCCATCGCAGATTTTCGCAGTTATGAAAGAGAAACCGGCTGATCGAAAGCCCTTCTGACACAGGGCCGCAACAGAATGGTGTCACTGGGTCCTCGGAGCCGCTTCTGACTTGCCAAGGGCCAAGGGCTGTGAAAACTGCCCCGAACCCTGTTCCTGACCCGTCCTGCCCCTTTCCGGAAGACCTGCGATTGACCAAGCCACCTGCCGCCGCCAGAACCCGCATCGCCGTCGTGGGCCTGGGCAAGATGGGGCTCTCCCATTTCGCCATGGTCAATGCCCATCCCGAGGTCACGGCCATGGCCTGCGATGCGGGGGGCTTCCTGACCGATGTGCTGGAGAAGAACATCAAGGCCCCGGTCTTTCGCGACTATGACGCCATGCTGGCCTCGGAGCCGCTGGACGCCGTGCTGATCGCCACGCCCTCGCGCCTGCATGGACCCATGGTGCGGGCGGCGCTGGAGCGCGGATGCCATGTGTTCTGCGAAAAGCCCTTCACGCTGGATTGGCGCCTGTCCGAAGAGCTGGCCGACCTCGCCGAGGCGAAAGGCCTCGTGAACCGGGTGGGCTATCATTACCGCCATGTCGGCGCCTTTGGCGAAGTGGCGCGGTTGCTGAGCGCCGGCGCCATAGGCCAGGTCACCCATGTCCTGGCCGAGGCTTACGGCCCCGTGGTCCTGGCCCCCAAGCGGTCCACCTGGCGAAGCCAGAAGGGCGAGGGGGGGGGCTGTCTCTATGACTATGCCGCCCATCCGCTGAACCTTCTGAACTGGTATTTCGGCACGCCGGTTTCGGTGGCGGGCTCGGTGCTCGCGCCGATCTTTTCCACCGATGTCGATGACCAGGTCATGTCGACCCTGCGCTTTGCAAATGGCGCCACGGCGCAGCTTTCGGTCAATTGGTCGGATGATTCACAGCGCAAGATGACCACCAGGCTGACCTTCATCGGCACCAATGGCCGCATCTTCGCCGACCGGCAGGAATGCCAGATCTACCTGAGGAAAGCGGTCGAGGCCCTGCCCGACATCCCCCAGGGCCATAGCGTGAAATACACGACCGAATTGACGACCGACCCCTGGTTCTATCTGCGCGGCGAGGAATATTCGCACCAGATCGGCGACTTCGTGGCAGAGATCCGGGGAGAGGCGCCCTCGGGCGTGCCCAATGACTTCCGCGCGGCCGCCCAGACCGACCGGACCATCGCCATGATCCTGGAGGACCAGGCGGGCCTGGCCGCCCCCCCCCGCCCCGTTTCAAGGCGCCCCGAAACCCCGAGGAAGCGCCGCTTCTTCGGCCTGTTGTGAAAGGGCGCATCCGATGACCCACCAGCCCGAAACTCACCAGATGGACCGCCTTCTGTTCGGCGACAACCAGTTCTTCGGCGTCAACCACATGTCCGAAGACAAGGCCCGCGCCCAGATGATGCGCTTTCGCGACACGGGCGCCATCATGGAGGTGCTGGACCAGGCCTATGACGCGGGCATCCGCACCTTCATGTGCACGACCCATGAACGCATCCGCGAGGTGGCCGATGTGGTGCGGGCCAACCCCGCCCGCTATCCGGATTTCCTGTTTTACCCCTGCATGCCCTATGCCCATAAATATGCCAATGCGATGACCGATCTCGGGCTCGTCGGCGCGATTTCCAGCTTCCTGCCCGAGGGCGGCAAGATGGCGGCCATGCTCTCGGGCGGCATGGCCCTGGCGCAAAAGGATGCGGGCTCCATCGCGCGGCTGCTGATCGACGCGGAAATGAAGATGTTCGCGGGCCTCAAGACCCCGGTGATCTTTTTGCAAAACGTCTTCACCGACCTGATGCTGGGCTTAGGGTTTACCGGCGCTTTCCGCATCTTCCACGACCATGTCCGCGAAAAATACGGCGCCGAGCCCGGTTACATCACCATGAACCTGCCCGCGCTTTACAAGGCGCTGAGCGAGGAGGGCATCGAGAACCCGGTGATCTGCGCCAATATCAACAAGATCGGCTTCCGGATGTGCGGCGGCCACCAGGCCTATCTGGACGTGCTGCAGAACGGCCGGCTCCAGGCCGTGGCCATGTCGGTCTATGCCTCGGGCGCCATCCCGGCCGAAGAGGCGATTTCCTGGGTCACCGCCCTGCCCAACCTGAAATCCATCGTCTTCGGCGCCTCCTCGCGCGGGAACATACTCTCCACCCGCGACCTCGTGGCCCAGCATTGGAAGCACCCATGAAGATCACGCGGCCCCTGAAGCGGGTTCCGATCCTGAATGCCTTCGTCCATGACCTGACCATGGCGGAACTCATCGCGGGCATGGACGAGGGCCTGCTTCTGACCCTTCATGTCGACAGCCTGATGAAGATGCAGAAGGACCGCGAATTCCGCGACCTCCTGCCCCTTTTCGACGTGGTGACCTGCGACAGCCAGATCATGTATTTCGCGCTGAAGTTCTTAGGGACGCCGGTGGTGGAACGCGTCTCGGGCTCGGATTACTTCCCGCTGTTCTATGCCCATCACCGCGACAATCCCGCGATGACGGTCTTCCTTTGCGGCGGCCAGCCGGGGATCGCGGAAATCGCGGCCGAGAAGATCAATGCGAAAGCCGGCCGCCGGATGGTGGTGGGCGCCTATGCGCCGCCCTTCGACTATGACCGGAACCCGGAGGAAATCGAGCGCATGATCGCCGCCATCAATGCCTCGGGGGCCACCGCGCTTCTGGTGGGGCTTGGCGGCGGGCGGCAAGAGAAGTTCATGGTGAAATACCGCGACCGCATGCCGGGGGTGAAGCTTTACCTGCCGCTTGGCGGGACGATCGATTACGAGGCCGGCACCTTCCAGCGCCCGCCCGCCTGGATCACGACGGCGGGGCTGGAATGGCTCTGGCGCCTGGTGAAAGAGCCCCGGCAGCGCTGGCGCCGCTATGTGCTGCATCAACCCCCGGTGCTCTGGCGGCTCTTGCAGCAGAAGCTCGGGCTTTACCGCGATCCTTTCGGGGGCTGAACCATGGCCGGTGAGGGGCATATCCGCGAGCTGGACGGGGTGCGGGGCCTGTCGATCCTCCTGGTCCTGGCCACCCATCTTCTGCCCCTGGGGCCCAAGGTCCTGCAGCTGAATGCCATGACCGGGCTGATGGGGATGAGCCTCTTCTTCTGCCTTTCGGGCTTTCTGATCACCCGCTTCCTGTGGGAGCGCCCCGATGTCCCGGTCTTCCTGGTCCGGCGCCTGGCGCGGATCTATCCGCTTCTGGCGCTTTATGCCGTGGTCGTGGTGGGGATCGCGCTGGGGCGCTGGGATGCGGTGCAGGGCATCCTCTTGACCTATCTGAACTATGACGATGCGATCCTGACCGAGGGCACGGGGCATCTCTGGTCGATCTGCGTCGAGCTGCATTTCTACTTCGGCATCGCCCTGGCCGTGGCCCTGGCCGGGCGGCGCGGCTTCTGGATCGTGCCGGTCCTGGCCCTGGTCGTGCTGGCCCTGCGGATCGAGGGGGGCGCGCTGGTCAGCATCCGCACCCATCTGCGGGTCGACGAGATCCTCTCGGGCAGCCTCCTGGCCCTGGCCTGGACCCATCGCGATCACCCGCTGTCCAGGGCCCTGCAACGGGCCGCCGCCGGGGGGCTATGGCCGGTGCTCGGCCTCCTTTGGCTCCTGTCCTGCCACGAGATCGGCGGCGCGCTCGGCTATGCCCGACCCTGGCTGACCATGGCCACCGTGGCGGGCCTGCTCTTCCGCGCCGAGGGGAGCCTGCGGCGCATGGCCCGCCACCCGGTCCTGGCCTGGCTCGCGGGGATTTCCTATGCGCTTTATATCTGGCACCCGGCCATGGCGCTGGGATGGCTGGGCAGTGGCGGCGGTTTCACGCGCTACCTGGTCAAGCGGCCGATCACCTTTGCCCTGACCTTCGCCCTGTCGCATCTGTCGACCCGGTTCTACGAGGCCTGGTTCATCGAGGCCGCCCGGCGCTTCGGCAAGGGCCACTAGATCAGCGCCAGGACCCAGTCGAGATCGCCGAGGCCCAGCCCGCGCAGCGTGATGCTGTCGGCGCCGTGGTGCAGGACCAGGGCCCCCGCCTCTTCGCGCGCCAGGGCCACCAGGGCGGCACGGTCGGGCAGATCCCAGGCCCTCAGGTTCAGCCGGTCATGCGGGGCAAAGTCGATGATCACGTCGTGCCCGCTGTTCGCCCCGAAGACAAAGGCATCCGCCCCGCCGCCGCCGCGCATCAGATCGTCGCCGCCGCCGCCGAAAAGCCGGTCTTCGCCATAGCCGCCATCCAGGCTGTCCTGGCCCAGGCCGCCGAAAAGCCGGTCGCGCCCGCCGGCGCCAAAGACAAGGTCATCGGCGTCGAGGCCGCAGAAGGTGTCATTGCCCGTCGTGGCCTGGATCGCCCCGGCGCCCAGGATCAGCGCGCCCTGCGCGAGGGCCTGGGCCACGGTTCCCGCCCAGCCGCTGCCCGAGCGATAGGCCCCATCCCCCGCCAGGCCCAGGGCCTCGCCCAGGGCCGTGTCCGCCGCAATGGCCCGGATCATGACGCCGGACCCCGCAGATTGGGGGTTTGGAGAGAGGACCTGCACCAGGGCCCCCTCGGCCGCGACCTGCGCGCCCGGGGCGGCCCAGACCACCCGGTTGGTGCCCGCGTCGAGCCGGGGCAGATAGTGATCGAGCGAGACCGTGATGCCGCCGTCAAAGCGCAGGACCTCGACCGAGCGGAGGAGCCAGGAGCTCCCCTGCCCCGCCCCGGCCGTGGCGGTGATCCTGACCATGTCGCCGTCGCGGGTTGCGGTGTAGTCGGTGGGGGTTCCGGTCAGGAGGAGGATGTCGCGGCCGCCCTCCCCGGCGATGGCGTCCTGGCCGCGGCCGGGGGTGAAGCGGTCAT
>NZ_JAABNR010000030.1 GCF_009925085.1 Stagnihabitans tardus
GATTCCACTGCGATGTTTGCCCGAAAGAGCGCAAGCCATTCCGTCCCGGAGAGCCCGGCTGCTTTCAGCGCCGGATGGCGGAGATAGTCGTCGCCCACGTCGAGAACGAGATCCTCGATCTCGGCCGCGCCACGCGGACCCCTGCCCTTCGGGGTCGTGCCATAGGACGCAAGCACAACGAGACCTTCGTCATCTGCATCGGTCTCAACACCATCTGTGAACTCGACGCCGTTCAGATCGCCGCGCTTGGGAAGCTCTTTGCCAAAATCGAGAACGCTGGCCCGAACCCGCAAGTCCTCTGTCCCTGCGCCAAGGTCGATGACCTCGGCCAAAGCACCTTGTGCGGCAAGGAGCCAAAGCGCCAGCCCTGCACCGAGGGTCAGTTCAGGGTATGGGCTCCACCGCTGCGTCATGGGTCCAGGTCGCCTTCTCGCCCTTCTTCAAAGGAACGGGGACCGTGGTCAGACCCAGCTCGACCGCGAAGGAGATCAGACCGGTGACGGTCTTGAACTCCCGGGGTTCGAGCCCGCGCGAGATCACCAGAAGGGCTGTCTGGTCGCCAAGGCGCAGCTGGATGCGCCAGGTGCCTTGCCAGACATTGAGAACCTTCTTTGCGTCCTCGACACAGAGGGCTTCGACGATGCCGCCTTCGGTCAGGGCCTCCTTAAGTCCGGCCTGCAAGATCACCGGGGTCAAGTTCCTCATGGGTTGGCACCTTCCGAAAGCAACACGCCTCGGCAGAACATAGTGCATGTTGCGCTGATGAGAAACATGTCGTCGCACAACATGGCGCTCACCTAGCGGTAGAATCCTATTGCGTCAATAGCGGTGTTTTGCAATTCATGCACATGTTTTGAAACCCTCGGACTGTGCATGCCCCTTCCCCGCTTCAGACGCGCTTGCCTCGTCGCCGCCGCCCTGTTCACGATGCCTGTCTGCGGCGTCACTCAGGGGGCGACGGTGTTGGACTGCCTGCCGCCGGTCCCGCCTGCACCGGTGACCGATGCTGCCACGCGTGCGGAATATCGCACGGAGATAGGTCAGGAGTTCACGGCCTACTTCGATGAGGCACAGACCTATCTGCGCTGTCTCGATGCTGCGCGTGCCGAGGTGTCCGAAGAGATCAACCGCGCGATCCACGACTACCAGGCTCTTGGCGCCGAGCCTGACGGTTGATCGTGCCAGTTACAGTCTTCCTGCCCCCTCCCCTCCCGGCATCTTCACAAGGAAACTCCCATGACAAGACTACGAGCTGCAGCCGCCCTCGCAGCTACCGCCCTGTCCCTTTCTCTTGCTGCTCCGGCAAAAGCCTACCCCGTCGATTGCGCGATCCTACTCTGCCTCGCAGGCGGCTGGCCAGCCTCAGCAGAGTGCGTCCATGCCCGTACCGTCTTCATCGCCCGGATCACGCCCTGGCCAGTTGAGCCGCCGCTGCAGATCTGGAACTGCCCGATGCGTGCGAGTTTTCGTGGAGAGGCGAAACCGCTTGAGCGCTTGTTCGACATCGCCGTGCGCGGCGGGCCGGTGCCGCTTATCTCGATCCCGACAACGCCGTTGCCGCTTCAGCTCGTCCAGGATCGGGCAGATGTCGACATCTCTGATCCGGCTTTTGACTTCGTCCGCTCGATCCGAGTGTTCGAAATCACCTACCAGCAGCGCCGCAGCTCTGATGGCGACTGCAACAGCTGGGGCGCCGTGTACATGGGTACCTATGGGTCCCAAGGCGACTACACCCGACGTCGGAGCAGCGTTTCTGCGGTGCCGACCGCCTCAGATCTCGCCGTGCCGGCAGACTGTCGCAGCTATTGGCACCGGTCTGTCTTCGTCGAGTGGCGCGACTATGAAGGCAGCTACGGACACGAAGAGGTTCACTATTGAGAACCTGAACGACCGCCCTCCCTCGAAACGATCGAAAGACCGGATCCCCAGAAACAGAAACGACGCCAGACCATAGGCCCGACGCCGCACTGATTTCCTCGTGGTAGTGGGAATCTAGCGCGAGCTTTGGGTCCGTTCAACCGGCAAATGCCTTTGCCGGAACGAAATCTTGCACGGCTCACGGTCTGGTGTCGCCCCAAGACGGAACGACACATCATGGAACTCACGACCGGCGCCATCCTGCGCCGCATCACCGAAACACCGCTCTCCACTGCGGCCCATAAGCTCGCGACGATCATCCTCGACGGCATCGCCTGGAAGGATGGCTACAACGGGCTTGAACGCGGAACGGCCGCGTTCACGCTGGCGCACCTCGCCGAAAAGATGGGGGTTTCCCGGCAGCATCTGACGGCGCTCCTGGTCGAGCTCGCGGCGTCCGGCTTGGCGCTGGCCCGGTGGAAGCCCAATGGCAAGTTTGCGCCCTGGCTGTTCCGGTTCGGGGGGCATATCGCAACTGGAACAGCGCCAGATGTCGTGTCATCTGCAGGCGACACATCACTATCTGGAGACTCTAAGAACAAAACTATCTTTGCAGGAAAGATCGAGATCGGCGCAGTAGCCAGCGTCTACCACACGCCTTGGGCAGAATTGATCAAGTCAGCGAAGGCGTCGCTTGCCTGCTGGAACGTCGATACGCAGATCATCTGGGAACGTTTCCTGACTTTCAACCGGTCGCGCGGCAATGCCCATGTCCCGGCTGGCTACTTGCTCGGCTTCATGCGGCGCTGGCGGACCAGTTCGTCAAGCCGGGCTCCAGCGTTTTCATCGAAGCCGGAGCCGCTGGCCAAAGAAGATCCCAAAACGCTCGAGCTCCATCAGC
This sequence comes from Stagnihabitans tardus, assembly GCF_009925085.1. Classification (GTDB taxonomy): domain Bacteria; phylum Pseudomonadota; class Alphaproteobacteria; order Rhodobacterales; family Rhodobacteraceae; genus Stagnihabitans; species Stagnihabitans tardus. Next base: position 2,759 of record NZ_JAABNR010000030.1, read on the forward strand.
AGATTCGGGCTGCTCCGAGCGCCAACCGACAGTTTCACGCATCGGATTTGTGCAGCCTGATTGGCCAAGCCGCCTACGATGCTCGTATCCTAGATGTCGTCCGACAGTTCGGCTGTCCAACGTTCACTGCAATCCTCGCCGTGCACGGACGCGCTGTTTTGGCAGGAGAAATCTCCCGATGAGATGGCTTGATGCGGAAGGGAGACCTCGGACTTGCGTGCTCCAATCATTTTTGCTGGGGTTTCTCCGACTACTTTCAGGCCAGGGATTGACCCATTGGCTTCATGACGGCACCACCGTTGGCTATGTCTTTTGCCTTCGCCAGACCGCGCCCCTTGATCAGTGCGTAGACAGCCGGAATCACGACCAACGTCAGGATGGTGGACGACACCATGCCGCCGATCATCGGCACGGCGATACGGCTCATGACCTCGGACCCTGTGCCATGTGCCCAGAGGATCGGCATCAGGCCCGCCATGATGGCCACCACGGTCATCATCTTAGGCCGCACCCGTTCTACCGCACCTACCATGATCGCGGCATCCAGATCGGCGCGGGTGAAGGCGCGGCCCGCTCGGACTACATCAGCTCGGCGTTCCGCCAGCGCATGGTCGAGATAGATCAGCATGATCACGCCGGTTTCCGCCGCCACGCCGGCCAGCGCGATGAACCCGACAGCGACTGCCACGGAGGTGTTGAACCCCATCCACCACATCAGCCAGACCCCGCCGACGAGCGCGAAAGGCAGCGATAGCATGACGATCAGGGTCTCGGTCAGGCGGCGGAAGTTCAGAAAGAGAAGCAGAAAGATTACCGCCAACGTGATCGGCACGACGATTGCCAGCCGAGCCTTGGCACGTTCGAGGTATTCGAACTGACCGCTCCAGCCCAGCGAATAGCCGGGCGGCAGGATCACTTCGCCAGCCACTGCCGCTTGTGCCTCGGCGACATAGCCGCCCAGATCGCGGCCCGCGATGTCCACGAAGATGTAGACGGCAAGCTGACCGTTCTCAGTGCGGATCGACGTCGCACCCCGTGTACGCTCGACAGCGGCGACCTCGCCCAGGGGCACAGTGCCACCATCCGGAAGTGCCACCTGCACCTCCCGCGCGATGGCCTCGGGATCCTGTCGCAGCGCCGCGGGATAGCGCAATGCCACGTTGTAGCGCTCGCGTCCCTCGACGGTCTGGGTGATCGCCTCGGCCCCAAGCGCCATGGCGATAACCTCCTGCACGTCCTGGATCGACAGGCCGTAACGCGCCAGCCGTTCCCGGTCGGGCACGATGTCGAGGTAATAGCCGCCGATGACCCGTTCGGCATAGGCGCTGGTGGTGCCGGGAACATTCCGCAACACCGCCTCGACCTGCCGCGCGACTGCCTCCATTTCTGTAAGGTCGGTGCCGAAGACTTTCACCCCCACAGGCGTGCGGATGCCGGTGGCCAGCATATCGATGCGGGCGCGGATCGGCTGGGTCCAGGCGTTCGAGACGCCGGGGAATTGCAGGGCGGCGTCCATTTCCAGCCGCAGACTTTCCATCGTGACGCCTTCGCGCCACTCATCCTTCGGCTTTAGCTGAATGATCGTCTCGAACATCTCGGTCGGGGCCGGGTCGGTTGCCGTCAGCGCACGTCCCGCCTTGCCGAAGACTGTCTCGACTTCCGGGAAGCTGCGGATGATGCGGTCCTGCATCTGCATCAACTCCGCGGCCTTGGTGACGGACAGGCCCGGCAGGGTGGTGGGCATGTACATCATCGTGCCCTCGTCCAGAGCGGGCATGAATTCGGACCCCAACTGCCGCGCGGGCCAGATTGTGGCGACCAGTGCCACCAGCGCGAGGGTGATTGTGAACACCCGCGCCCGCAGCACCCATTGGATGACGGGTCGGTAGATCGCGATCAGGGCGCGATTCACCGGGTTGCGGTGTTCCGGCACGATCCGGCCGCGCACGAAGATCACCATCAGCGCGGGCACCAGCGTCACCGACAAGAGCGCTGCTGCTGCCATGGCGAAAGTTTTGGTTGCAGCCAAGGGGCCGAATAGGCGGCCCTCTTGCCCTTCCAGCGCGAAGATCGGCAGGAAGGAGACGGTGATAATCAGCAGGCTGAAGAACAGTGCCGGTCCGACCTCTGACGCCGCTTCGATCAGCACTTCCACCCGTGGTTTGCCGGGTTCGGCTCGCTCCAGGTGCTTATGGGCGTTTTCAATCATCACGATGGCGGCGTCGATCATCGCGCCAATGGCGATAGCGATGCCGCCAAGGCTCATGATATTGGCCCCGATGCCAAGCGCGCGCATGGCGGTGAAGGCCATCAAGAGGCCCACCGGCAGCATGATGATGGCGACCAGCGACGAGCGGACATGCAGCAGGAAGACAAATGTGACCAGCGCCACGACGATGCTTTCCTCGAGAAGTGTCGTCCGCAGGGTTTCAATGGCTGACAGGATCAGGCTGGACCGGTCATACACGGTGACGATCTCCACCCCCTCGGGCAGGCTTTGCGCGATGGTGTCGATCTCGGCCTTGGCGTTGTCGATCACATCGAGTGCATTGGCACCCACACGTTGAAGCACGATGCCGCTGGCCACTTCGCCCTCGCCGTCAAGCTCTGCGATGCCCCGACGCTCATCGGGCACGATCTCGACCCACGCTACATCGCGCAAGAGGACCGGGACGCCGCCTTCGGCACGGATCGGGACCATCTCAAGATCACTGATGCCGTCCAGATAGCCGCGCCCCCGCACCATGAACTCGAATTCCGACAGCTCGACCGTGCGCCCGCCGGTGTCCATATTGCTGGCCGCAACGGCCTCTCCGATCTCGGACAGGGTGATGCCAAGCGCCCGCATCCGCACCGGATCGACGGTGATCGAATATTGCTTGACGAAGCCGCCGACGCTGGCGACTTCCGACACGCCATCGGCACCGCTGATGGCAAAACGCATCACCCAATCTTGCAAGGACCTTAGCTCGGCCAGGCTCAGGTTTTCGCCCTTCAGCGCGTATTGATAGACCCAGCCCAAGCCCGTTGCATCCGGCCCGAGCGCAGGTGTTACCCCGTCCGGCAGACGCGCGGCCGCAGCATTGAGGTATTCCAGCACGCGCGAGCGGGCCCAATAGGGGTCTATGCCATCTTCGAAGATGATGTAGACGAAAGAGATGCCGAAGAACGAGAACCCCCGCACGACCCTTGATTGCGGCACGGTCAGCATGGCCGAGGTCAGGGGATAGGTGACCTGATCCTCGACCACCTGCGGCGCTTGCCCCGGGTATTCGGTCAGCACGATCACCTGCACATCCGACAGATCGGGGATGGCGTCGATCGGCAGTGTGCGCAGGGACCAAAGGCCCGCAGCCACGGTAAAGACGGTGGCAAAGAGCACAAGCAGCACGTTGCGGGCCGACCATTCGATAATGCGGGCGATCATGGATTGGCCTCCGGGGTGGATCCGGGCGCTGCAAGGGCAGCCAAAGCCGCATTGAGGTTGCTTTCGGCGTCGATCAAGAAGGTGGCAGAGCTCACCACTACGTCGCCCGCGCTCACGCCGCTGACGATCTCGATCATGCCGCCGCCCTTGCGCCCTACGGTCACTGGTTCAGGCCGGAACCGCCCTTCGCCCAAATCAAGGATCACCACCTGTCTGTCGCCGGTGTCGATCACAGCACCCTCTGGTACCTGCACCACGGGTGCGCCGCCGAGCATGATTTCGACTTCGGCGAACATGTTGGCGCGTAGGCGCCCGTCCGGGTTCGGCAATTCAATCCGCAGCTTTCCGGTGCGGGTCATCATATCGATTTCGGGGTAAATGGTGTCGATACGGCCCGAAATCGGGCCATCTGTGAGGCCACGAAAGCTCACCCGAACCCCTGTTCCTACTGCAATCTCCATAAGCGCCGCTTCAGGCACTTCGGCGATCACCCAGACGGTCGAGGTGTCAGCGATGCGGAACAGGGTATCGCCCGCTTCCGACATCATGCCTTCGACCGCCATCCGCTCCAGCACCACGCCGCTGCGCGGGGCCATGATCGGAATACTCACCGTCGTCTGGCCCTCGGTCGCGATGCGGTCGATCACCTCTCCCGGCACGCCGAGGTTTTCCAGTCGTTGCCGTGCGCCCTCCCTTAGCCGCCCTTCCGACCGCACGTCGGTCAGAAACTGTGCAAGAGCGGCAGCGATCTCGGGTGAATAGAGCGTCACGAGCGGTGCACCTTCGGCGATCGTGCTGCCCGTAGTCACATCGGCAACCGTTTCTATGAAGGCGTCTGCGCGCAGCGAGATGACACTGATCCGGCGTTCGTCTAGTTCCACGATTCCCGGCGCGCGCAATGTGGCCGCCAGGGGCGCCAAGACTGCCTCGGCAGTTCGCACGCCGGTGCGCTGCAACTTGCCGGGGCTGACGGTGACCGACCCATCGTCACTGTCTCCGCCCTCATAGACGGGAATGTAATCCATCCCCATTGAGTCCTGCTTCGGTACTGGCGAGGTGTCTGGCAGGCCCATCGGGTTGCGGTAGTAGAGGATGGTCCGCTCACCTGTTTCCGCCATCGCCATTTCTGAACTGGGCTCGGGCGCAGGGCCCAGCGAGAGATCCTCGCTGGCGAGAACAGGCAGGAAGGCCCGCCCATCTTCCGTTTGCCGCTCGGATACCGACCATTCGGGCAACCCATCCGGGTGCCTCCAGTAGATCACCGGGCCGGTCGGCTCTGCTTCAGGGGCGTCAGCACCCGGCATGGCGACTGCGTCATTGCCCATCAACACGGCAATCTGCATCTCGGCCATGCCCATCAGGCTGGCCACGGTGATCCCCTTTTCGCCAGCGGTCAGCCCGATCCATCCGGCACTGCCTGCAACAAGGACTGCGGCAGTCAACTTGCCAACCGCGCTCATGGCTCGGCTCGCAATTCCAGTTCTGCCTGCACGGTTTCCGGTTCACCCTGCACCTTGGCCGCCACCGAAAACCGCCATCCCCCCGCCATGGTGAGATCCGTGCTGAACAGGTAAGTGCCCGGACCTTCGGCCGGCAATGCGGTGACGGGGGAGGTCATCGTCTCCATTCCGTCGGGGGCCATGTCCATGCGTGTGGCATAGATGACCGCGCCCTCGACCGGCTGGCCGGTGCGAAGATCGGTCAGACGAAGTTCAATGGTTACCCCAGAACCGACACGATGGTCGGTCGAGACGATCTCGAAACGGTAGTCGTCTGCACCTGCCCAGAGGGCAGATGCGCCGATGAGAAGTGCCAGAACGGAGCCGCAAATGCGGCGGAACATGTTTGTCATGAGGAAGACCCTTTGATTGCAGCGACAGCGCACCCGCGAAGCCAATTGGCGCAGGTGCAAACGGCAACATCCGCGTGCTTGCGCACGCGGCAGGGTCAAATGCGGGGAGGTCGCCTCAAGCCATCCGGCGGAAGCCCGGATGGTGGATGCAGGTCAGGAAGCATCAGGACTGCAGCAGATGCCTCCCCGGTAACAGAAAGCCCGGGGACTTGTACCAGAGCGAGCATTGTCATTCCGCCACGCGCCATCATTTCGCAGGCGACGCCGCATGCCTGGTCATCAGGGCAATCGCCTTCGCAGCACGGGTCGGCTACTGCTGCGATCTCCGCTGCAAGTCCGGCCGATACCTCACTGACTGTGGCCCCGAACAGGGACACAGCCAACAGCACTGCTAAAAAGGGTCGGACTATCCACGACATTCAGAATGCATGACATGAGAAGAAAAATTCGGCAACGCACATCCGGTTGAACGGAGTGCCGTTGATGCTCTAGCGGCCCGGGGCGGCGTTTTCGGAAAAGGCGGTGCTGGCTTAAATGGCGAGTGTTGCGGGTGCGGTTATTGCGTCGCCTCTGTCTCCGGATGCCGATGATCGGTCGCGCAAAGCGAATGGTCGCCCAGAACTTCGATCACACGGCAATCGGCGATCTTGCCGCCTGCACATTGCACGACCATCCGTTCAAGTTCGGCCTTCAGCGCGGTCAATCGCGCAAGGCGGCTTTCAACCTCTGCCAGCTGTGCCTTCGCGATGGCATCGGCAGCAGCGCAGGACTGATCCGGTCGGTCCGACAGGCTCAGCAGGTCGCGGATCGCTTCGAGCGTGAAGCCCAGATCGCGGGCGTGCCGGATGAAGGCCAATCGCTCCTGCGCCTTGCGGCCGTAGAGTCTCTGGTTGCCCGCGCTGCGCTCGGCTTCGGGAAGCAGGCCGATCTGCTCGTAATAGCGGATCGTCGGTACCTTCACCCCGGCGGCCTCGCCCAACTTTCCGATAGTCAGCATCAGATTCTCCTTGAAGCTATAGTTGCTAGAGACATTAGGTTCCTGATTCGATGAAAGCAACTGCCCGCTCAGCGGCAGGAGGAATGACGATGTCGGAAGCTGCACGCGAAACATCCTGTGACTGGACGGTGACGGGCATGGACTGCGGGTCCTGCGCGACCAAGATCAAGGATGCGGTGACGCGCCTGCCGGGGGTAAGCGACGTCGAGGTTGGCATCATGTCGGAACGCCTGCGCTTGACGCTGGATGAGGGACAAACCGGGCGGGACAAGATCGAGAAGACCGTCCGTGCGCTTGGCTATGAGATTGCGCCGCGCGCCGCCGGTGCGAAGAAGGACTTCGTTTTGCCGGGGGCTCAATTCGCACCTGAGCAGAGCGACATGCATCAAGATCATGATCACTCCGCCCAAGCTCCCGCTGGCCACGATCATTCTGGTCACGACCACGGCTCTAAGGCGGCCAGCACCAAGCGCGACGATAGCGGTCACGGCAGCCCCGGCCACGTTCATGACGACCCCGCCGACCGGGGCAAGCGCTGGTATCAGACCGCCAAGGGCAAGCTGGTCATCTTTACCGCCCTGCTGCTGGGTGCCGCCTGGGTCATCGAGTATCTTGCCCCCGAGATCGGTAAGTGGGCCTTCGTTGCCGCTTGCTTGATCGGCGTGGCTCCGGTAGCGCAGCGCGCCTTTGCGGCGCTGCGGATGGGACAGCCCTTCACCATCGAAAGCCTGATGACGATTGCCGCCGTCGGCGCGCTGTTCATCAACGCAGCGGAAGAGGCGGCACTGGTGGTGTTTCTGTTCGCCGTGGGCGAGGTGCTGGAAGGCGTGGCCGCCGGCAAGGCGCGAGACGGGATCCGGGCGCTGGCCAATCTTGTGCCGAAGACGGCGCAACTCGTTACAGGTGACAGCACGCGCGAGGTTCCAGCCGCAAGCCTGTCTGTGGGCCAGACAGTCCTTGTCCGCCCCGGTGACCGGATTCCGGCCGATGGCGAGATCGTGGATGGCACTTCGGGCGTGGACGAAAGCCCGGTCACCGGGGAAAGCGTGCCCAAGACGCGCGGCCCCGGGGACGCGGTTTTTGCCGGCGCAATCAACACCGAGGCGGCCCTGCGGGTCAAAGTGACCAAAGGTCCCGAGGACAACACCATCGCCCGCATCATCCGTCTGGTTGAAGAGGCCGAAGAGGCGCGTGCCCCGACCGAACGCTTCATCGACCGGTTCAGCCGCTGGTACATGCCTGCCATCGTCGCCGTCGCGGCGCTGGTCATCGTGGTGCCACCGCTGGTCTTCGGCCAGCCCTGGGACACTTGGGTTTACCGCGGCCTTGCCCTCCTGCTGATCGGCTGCCCTTGTGCGCTAGTCATCTCGGTCCCCGCCTCCATCGCTTCGGCCATGTCCACCGGGGCGCGGCGTGGCCTGTTGATGAAGGGCGGTGCCGTGATCGAAGCGGCGGCGAAGGTGGATGTTGTGACCTTCGACAAGACCGGGACGCTGACGCATGGTCGCCCGCAGGTGACGGATCTGGTGCCGTTCGGGACGACCACCGACGCTGAACTTCTGGCCGTGGCGGCAGGCGTCGAGACCGGCTCGAGCCACCCGCTGGCGATTGCGATCCTGAACAAGGCCAAGGACGCTGGCGTTTCTGCGTTGCCCTCGCAAGACGCAAAGGCGCTGATGGGCAAGGGCGTTGTTGCAACCGTGGGCGGCGCTGCGGCCTATGTGGCCTCGCCCCGCTACGCGATGGAGCATGGCGGGCTGGATGGCCTTGGCCTTCGGCAGGCGACGATTTTTGAGGAGGACGGCAAGACCGCGGTCGCCGTGTTTCGCGAAAAGGCCCCGCTCGGTCTGATCGCCATGCGGGACGAGCCGCGTGCGGATGCGAAAGACGCGGTGCGCCAGTTGACGGCCATGGGGGTGACTGCGGTCATCCTGACCGGCGACAACCCGCGCACGGCCGCTGCGATCGCAGGAGGCCTCGGCCTGAAGTTCGAGGCCGACATGATGCCGGAGGACAAGCTTGCCTACATCCGCGAGATCGGAAGTAAAGGTGGCGTGATGATGATCGGCGACGGCATCAACGACGCCCCCGCGCTCAAACAGGCAAGCGTTGGTGTGGCGATGGGATCGGGCACTGATGTGGCGCTGGAAACGGCCGATGCGGCCATTCTTCGTGACCGGGTGACCGACATTCCCGCCACGATCCGTCTGTCGCGCGCAGCAATGGCCAACATCCGCCAGAATGTGACCATAGCGCTCGGGCTGAAAGCCGTCTTCCTCGTGACCTCGGTATTCGGTTTGACTGGCCTCTGGATCGCAATTCTCGCCGACACCGGTGCAACCGTGCTTGTGACGCTGAACGCCCTGCGTCTGCTGCGGTTCAACCCGGAACGCGAGGGCTGAGCTGATGATCTCCGGTTTTGGTTGGGCCGCGCTGGCCCTTCTTTTCGGCTATCTGGCGCTGTTCTTCTGGGGCAGCGCCATGGCAGCACAAGCGGCGGGGCGTCCGATCTGGCTGTTCGCGCGCGCCACCGGGCGCGATCGGCTGGCGGCAATCGGTTTCCGCGCGGCCTTTGCGTTGGCGTTTTTCGGGCCGCTCTTCTGGCTCGCCGTGGCCGGGTTCCACAAGGTCGACCTGCTCTGGACTGAGGGTCGCGCCGTCCTCCTTGGCCTGATCGGGGTCTTTGTCGCAGGGCTCGGCGCGATGGTGGCTTTTGCCGCGCAGATGTCGATGGGATCATCCTGGCGCGTCGGCGTGGTCGGCGGCGAAACCGGCGATCTGGTCTCCAGCGGGCTTTACCGTTTCAGCCGCAACCCAACCTTTGTGGGGCAAGCGGCACTGTTGGCAGGTGTTGCGATGGCGGTTCCCTCTCTGCCGACAGTCCTCGCCCCAGTCCTGTTTCTCTGGTCGGCCAGCACGCAAGTGCGGTCCGAAGAGGCCGCCCTGCGGATGGCAATCGGGCCGGACTATGATCGTTACGCCGCGTCGGTCCCACGCTGGATCGGCATCAAGAGCAAGGCCGTAGAATGACCAGGGTGATGCTGATTTCGCTGATTGCTGCCGCAGTGGTGGCAGACCAGTTGACCAAGGCCGCAGCGCTGTCGCTTCTGTCGCAGGGGACTGCGGTCCCGGTCCTGCCGGGCTTCAATCTTTCCCTTGGGTTCAATACCGGCGCGAGCTTTGGCATGATGGGCGGGTTCATGGCGGGTAAGCCCCTTCTGATGGCGGCGCTGACGGGCGCGCTGACCATCGCTTTCGCCGTCATGGCATTCCGGGCGAAACATGTTTTGGAAAGGGCAGGCTTTGCAATGGTTGTGGGCGGGGCGCTTGGCAACATCATCGACCGGCTTCGGCAGGGCGCCGTGACTGATTTCCTTGATTTCTATTGGCGTGACTGGCACTGGCCCACGTTCAACGTTGCGGATATCTGCATCACCTTGGGCGCGGTCCTGATCCTTTTCGCCTCGCTTCCCCTTCGCCGCCGCAAGGAGCCGGTTCTTGACCAAAGCTGACCCAGAAACCCTGTCGCGCGACGACCTTGCCGTGACTGCGGCCTTCCTGATCGCGCTGGCGGCCACGCTTGGCGCGCTCTTCATCGGTGAGGTGCTGGGCCAGATGCCCTGCACGCTCTGCTGGTATCAACGCATCGCCATGTTCCCCTTGGTGCCGATCCTTGGCCTGTCGCTCTGGCGGGGCGACGGGATGGCGCGCCCCTTCGGCTTGCCGTTGACCCTCGCCGGGCTCGCACTTGCGGCATGGCATTCGGGCCTGTACGCAGGGATCCTGCCCGCGCCGATCGTGCCCTGCACTGAAAATGGCCCATCCTGCACCGGTGAGGCGCAGATGATCCTTGGCCTGCCGATCCCCTATCTCTCAGCGGTCGCCTTTGCGGCGATCCTTGCCTGCCTCCTCTTTCCGAAAGGACACCGCCCATGAACCGCCGCACCCTTATCCTTGGAGCCTCCGCACTTGGTGTTGCTGCTTTCGCGGGTGGCGCCTTCGTGCTGAAGCAGCGCCGCGACACCGAGGCAGAAGCGGCGGCCGCCGCCACGCCAACCGAGGATCAGGCACTGTTGATCCGTGACTACTCCCCCAGCTTCGGCCCCGCCGATGCCCCCGTCACACTGGTTGAATTCTTCGATCCCTCCTGCGAGGCCTGCCGTGCATACCACCCCGTGGTGCAGGAAATCCGGCGGCAGTTCCCGACGCAGGTCCGCGTCGTGCTGCGCTACACCGTTTTCCACGAAGGCTCGGACGAGGCTGTGCGCATCCTCGAGGCTGCGCGGATGCAAGACAAGTTCGAGCCTGTCCTCGATGCACTTCTTGAGCAGCAGCCTGGCTGGGCTGTTCATGGCTCGCCTGAGATGGATGTGGCATGGGAGATTGCCGGGGCTGCGGGCCTTGATCTCGAAAAGGCCGAGACCGACCAGTTCTTCCCGGGAATCACTGGTATCCTGAATCAGGATGCGGCCGACGTGGAAGCCTTGGCTATCCGCCAAACGCCAACCTTCTTCCTTAATGGCAAACGGCTGGAGAATTTCAGCGCCGACAGCCTCATCGCCGATGTGCGGTTCGCGGTCGAGAATAGCTGACGGCCTTTAGGACCGGTTGGCGAAGGCCGAAAACAGGGCCAGCGTCCGCTCGCTGACATGGTGCTCGATGCCTTCCGCATCGCGTTCCGCTGTCTCGGGGTCAAGGCCGAGGCTGATGAGAAAGCGCAAGACGATCTCGTGCCGACGCCGGCATTCTTTGGCCAGCGCGCGGCCCGCGTCTGTCAGAAAGACCGACCGATACTTCGCGCGGGTGATCAGCCCCTCGCGCGCGAGACGGTCCAGGGTCTTGCTCACGGTCGGCACCTTCACGCCAAGCCGGGCGGCGATGTCCACCGGGCGCGCCTCGCCCTGATCGTGGATCAGTTCGGCGATCAGTTCGACGTAGTCCTCGGCCAGTTCATTGCGCCGGGCTTCGCGCACACCTTGAAACGCCCCGGCGCGCAGGTCCGCGGGCCGGTCATCCGACGTGGCATGGGTTTCAGGATCTAACTCTGTCATCCGTGCAGTGTCGCACGGGATGGATTGACAAGTAAAGGCGCGGGGCAGAATGTTAGCATTGTCTAACTTTATGTGCCACGTCTTGTAGGGATCGTGGTCAAGCCGGGAGTGCCAAGAGCCATGACGACCAATGCCTGGCGGCAGGAAAGCGAGACCCCCTCCCTTTCCGAAGTCTTCCGCACCATCGCGGTCGGAAACGGTGGCACCAGCCGGTTCCGCCGGTTCCTCGCCTTCATAGGCCCCGGCTACCTGGTGGCGGTGGGCTATATGGACCCCGGCAACTGGGCGACCTCGCTCGCGGGTGGCGCGGCGTTCGGTTACACGCTCTTGTTCGTCGCGCTTCTGTCGAACATCATGGCGATCCTGCTGCAGTCTCTCTGCGCGCGGCTGGCGGTAGCCTCGGGCCGCGATCTGGCGCAGGCCTGCCGCGATGCCTTTCCGAAATGGATGTCTGTACCACTCTGGATCTTTGCCGAACTGGCGATCATCGCAACCGACCTGGCCGAGGTTATCGGAACCGCCATCGGCCTGAATCTGCTATTCGGGATTCCGCTGGAGATCGGCATCTTTATCACCGCCGCCGATGTGTTCTTGATCCTGTGGCTGCAGAACAAGGGCTTTCGCTGGATAGAGGCGCTGATCATCTCGCTGATGGCGCTGATCGCCGCCTGTTTCGTCGTGCTGATCGCGCAGGCCGATCCGGTCTGGGGCGAAGTCATCGCAGGCTTTGCCCCAAGCCGCGAGATATTCAACAACCCGACGATGCTTTACCTCGCGCTCGGCATCATAGGGGCGACGGTCATGCCGCATAACCTTTACCTGCATTCGGGCATCGTTCAGACCCGCGCCTTTGGACTGGATCTGCCGGCAAAGCGTGAGGCGCTGCGGTTGGCTACTTGGGACAGCACCATCGCCCTGATGTTCGCGCTGACGATCAATGCATCGATCCTGATCCTGGCCGCTGCTGCCTTCTACACGGTGGGGCAAAACGACGTAGCCGAAATTGACAAGGCGCATCTGTTGCTGGAGCCCTTGCTCGGTTCGTCGCTCGCGCCGGTCCTGTTCGGCGTAGCGCTTTTGTGCGCCGGTCTGAACTCCACTGTCACCGCCACAATGGCCGGACAGATCGTGATGGAAGGCTTCATCAACCTGCGCATCGCCCCTTGGGCGCGACGCCTGATCACCCGGGGCCTTGCGATCATCCCGGCGATCTTCGTGATTCTGCTCTACGGCAGCGGCGGCGTAGGCGAACTGCTGATCCTGAGCCAGGTCGTGCTGTCATTCCAGCTTCCCTTCGCCATCGTGCCCTTGGTGATGTTCACCGCCAGCCGCGCCAAGATGGGCGAACTGGTCGCCCCCCGCTGGCTGACCGGCCTTTGCTGGCTGATCGCCGCCGTGATCATCGTGCTGAACGTGAACCTGTTGTCGACCGTGCTAGTGGGCTGAGGACACTTGACCTAGCGAAAGCAAGCAAACATCAGCCCGCCTTCCGCCCAGCTTTCGGGCGACGTCAGCCTGATGCGTTCAGAAAGCCATAGACCTAGATCAGCAGCACCTGAGTGCCAACCTGCGCCAAATCATAGAGTTCAATGACATGCTCATTGTAGAGGCCGATGCACCCGTTCGATGATCTACGACCTATCTTCCGGGTATCATGGGTGCCGTGGATCAAATAGGCAGGCCAGGACAGATACATTCCGCGGACACCAAGCGGGTTGTCCTTGGATCCGCCTTCGACCATCTTCGGCCAGTCCGGGTTGCGCTCCAACATCGAAGCCGTCGGACGCCACGGTGGGTTCACGGCCTTGCGGACAATTTCGGTCCGCCCGAGCCGTGTCAGTTCCTCGGACAAAGGGACTGAAGAGGGATAGAGCCGGTAGATCGACTGATCCTCTGACCAATAATGCAGCGCGCGTGACTTGGTGTCCGCCAGAATCGCACCGCCCTTAGTATTCTCAAAATAGTCCCGCCACTGAGGCATCCGGAAGCTGGACACGTTGTTCCGCACGCTGCCGGATACAGGAGCCTGAAACTCGGTCGTGCCGTCCTGCGCCAAGGCTGGTAGGGCCGCAAGACCTGCCATCCCGACTGCTCCGCCCAACAAAGCCCGTCGCCCGATCCGTTCTTCGGCCATGGATCACTCCTTCACCTACGTTTCGGAATGGGCAGTATCGTCGTCTTGCCGACGGGACAAATCAAAGAGCCGTCAACAGCGCACGGTTTGGGCCGAAAGCGCGACAAGCTCTGCGCCGTTCATCTTGCGAGGCTTCGGATCGGCCCCACGAAGTCGACCAACAGGTCGACACTTTGACATTGCCGTGATCCAGAAACGCATACCTTGCACCTCAAGTAGCTAGAGCAATTAGCCCTCGCGTCTAAAGACGGGGGCTTTCGCAGGATTGATCACTTCAGACGCACATCCCCGTTACGGCGGAAATCTGATTCAAGGTCTGCCCAGCTTGGGCATGGCCCTGGCCGCTGGCGCCGTACTTGTCTTGGCCTTGCCACCATATTCGATCCTGCCCTTTGCGCTGATCGCCTTCGCAGTGCTGGTAATTATGTTGCGTGGCACGTCGTGGCCTGTCGCGTTTCGACTGGGATATCTGTTTGGATTGGGCCAATTCATACCCGGGCTTTTCTGGATCACCGAAAGTTTTCAGGTCGAGGCGGACCGGTTCGGATGGTTGGCCTTGCCTGCCGTCCTCGGTCTTGCGGCGCTGCTGGCAGTGTTTCCGGCTGTGGCTTGTGCCCTTGCCTCCCGAATGGCGCGCGCCGGATTGCCGCTGGCTCTTTCGCTCGCGACAAGCTGGACCGGCCTTGAATGGCTCCGGGGGCACGTTCTGACGGGGTTTCCTTGGAACCTTGCCGCCTACACGCTGGCCGACTGGTTGCCCATCGCACAAGTGGCCGCTCTGGTCGGCAGCTATGGGCTGGGGTTCCTCTTGGTGCTTTGTTCAGCACTGGTCGGGCTGGCTTTCCGCGCGCCCGCTCGCAGGTTGCAGGTCATCCGTTTCGCCAGCGCCACCACAATTGCGGTCACCGTGGCCGGTTTCGGCGTTGCGCGCCTTGCTTTGTCAGTTCCCCCGTCAGAGCGCGGCGCAAAAATCCGCGTCGTGCAACCGAACATCGCGCAAAGCGCCAAATGGGACGAAGGATCCCGGAAGGCCAACATTCTCCGACTTCTCTCGCTTTCTGCACACCCCGGCGACTACGATATCCTGCTTTGGCCAGAAACTGCATGGCCAGGGTTTCTCGCCGAGGACACTGGGGCCCGCGTCATGCTTGGGTGGCTCTTGCCGAACACTGCCGTCCTGTTGGCTGGCAGTCCTGAGCGGGAGGTCACCGCTGACGGGACGGTGTACCGAAACGCTGTGCTCGCCATTGCGCCGGACGGTTCCGTCCTGACGCGCTACGCAAAGCATCACCTTGTTCCCTTTGGCGAATACGTGCCGTGGCGGAGTGTCCTGCCATTTCAGCGATTGGTCGAATCTCTAGGTGATTTCCTCCCCGGTCCGGGTCCCCGCACCCTTGCATTTGGCCCACATCCCTATGCGGGCATCGCGATCTGCTACGAGATCATCTTTCCCGGGCATGTGGTCGATGATGCCATCCGACCGGACTGGATTTTCAACGCGACCAATGACGCCTGGTTCGGTGCGTCCATTGGTCCAAAGCAACATCTGGCCTCGGCTCGGATGCGGGCCATCGAGGAGGGACTTCCTCTTGTGCGGGCCGCAAATACGGGCATCTCGGCAGTGATAGACGCCTACGGAAAGACACTTGCGATGCTGGACATCGAGACTTCTGGCGTAATCGACATGCGCTTGCCGAGGCCCCTGCAACCGACGCTCTACGCCCGTCTTGGCGACTGGTCCGTACTCCTCCTTATCCTTTGCTTTTGGGGAGGCTTCGCCTTCTGGAGTTGGCGGAACAAGAGTATCCTGAAAGGAGAGTTTTCATGATCGGACCAGTTTTCGGGATCGTCGGATTGCTTTGGGGCTACTACGTCGCCCGAAAACGCGGCGGCAAGACACTTGACCGCCTGCAGTACGGCGCAGGCTTCGGCATCGTTTTCGGGCTGTTCGGCACCCTCCTCGGCATTGCCCTCGCCAGATTTCTTGGGGCGGCCTGATCGGCGAAACCTCGCCGGTGCTGCACTCTTCACCTTTTTGTCGGTTGAACCTCTAGTTGCTCGAGGTTTTAGATCGCACGCTGTTCTCATCATCTGGACTGTTCATGCGTCTTCGTTCTCTTCAGATCATACTTTGGGTCGCCGCGACGGCGGCGGTCCTCGCTTTCGCGGCGGTGCGGTGGTGGCCGGCAACGGACGACACCCAAGCAGCAGCTTCTGTCTTCACGCCCGCCTTCGCGCTTGCTGACAGCGAAGGTCGCATCCGCACGACGGACGAATTCCGTGGAAAATTCCTATTGGTGTTCTTCGGCTTCACAAGCTGCCCGGATGTCTGTCCGACTACGCTATCCGAAGTCGCGCAAGTCATGGATGACCTTGGATCTGACGCAGGATCGGTGCAGCCAGTTTTCATCTCGATCGATCCAGAACGGGACAGACGGCTTGGGCTGGCTGATTACACCAAAGCCTTCCATCCAGCGATCCTCGGCTTGGCCGGCAGCGAGGCCGAAACGCAGGCTGCGGCCGCAAGCTTCAAGATCTTCTATGAGCGGGAGGCCGATACCGCTTCGCAAGACGGGTACACGATGGCGCACAGTCCCGGCCTCTATCTCATCGGCCCGGATGGCGCGTGGCTGCGTCAATTCACCTACGGCACACCGGCGGCCGAAATCCTTTCCGACCTTCAATCGAGACTTTGACCCATGAATCACTTTCTTCTTGCTGCAGCCCTGACCCTCTCTGCACCTGCCGCGATGGCCTGCGAGACTGTAGCCATCGGCGATCTGACGGTTGAGCACGCCTGGTCCAAGGCGACCATCGGCGCGGGGCGTCCCGGCGTCTTCTATGTGGAGATCACGAACACCGGATCGACCGACGACGCGCTGGTTGGCATCGCGACGCCTGCAGCTGGTATGCCGATGCTGCATGAGACTGTCGTTCAGGACGGCATCGCATCAATGCCGCATGCGATGTCCATCCCTGTGCCGGCCGGCCAGAGCGTGCAGCTTTCGCCTGGCGGATACCACGGCATGCTGATGGGTCTGACGACAGCCCTGAAGGAAGGCGACAGCTTTCCGGTCACCCTCACCTTTGAAAAGGCCGGAGAGGTCACGGTGAATGTCGATGTCCTTTCGTTGCGCGCGGAGGGTCCGGATTGCGCCGACGCAGGGCAATAATCCTCGGCGCTGGAGGGGCCATCGGAGCCGTCGCCTTCATGCTGGGCGTCGGGGCTTATCGCACGCGCAATAGGCCAGCTCTCAGCGAGGTCCTGCCCTTGCCCATCGGCGAGATGTCCTGGGCATTGACCGACCACCGGGATCAGTCCGTTCGACCCACAGACTGGGCCGGTCACCCGGTCATGGTGTTCTTCGGCTTCACCTGGTGCCCCGACGTCTGCCCGACCACATTGGGCGACATATCGCTCTGGCTCGAGGATCTGGGAGCCGACGCGAACCGTTTGATCGTGGCGCTGATTTCGGTCGATCCGGAACGCGACACGCCCGCTGTCCTTGCGGACTACGTCAGCAACTTCGACCCGCGTATCATCGGGTTGACGGGTCCCGCCGAGGAGGTCGCGCAGGCCGCCGCAGATTTCCGCGTAACCTATCGCCGTGTCGACAAGGATGGCGGCCACTACACGATGGACCACACCGCCGGTGTGTTCCTGTTCCACCCCGATGGGCGCTTCGCCAGCATCATCGACTTTCACGAGGACCGGCGCTTCGCCGTTCCCAAAATCCGCCGAACCCTCAGTTGAAAGGTCATTCTGCCAGATGATCCGCCCCGCATTTCTGATCCTTGCTCTCGCGTCATTCGCTCCACTCCAGGCAGTGGCCGATCCTCCGACGGCGCATTTGCCCATGGCGTTCGAAGCCACAATCGAACCCGGTGACACCTTGGACAGTGTCCTTGGTCACTCAGGAGTCCCCTCGACGATCCGGGCAGAAGCCGCATTGGCACTTTCGGGAGTCTATGACCTGACCGACCTGCGACCTGGTCACCGGGTCGAATGGACTGCGGCGTCCGGAGATCCATCATCGCTGACACGCCTGTCGCTCTTCGTGGAAGATGGTGTAGAGATCGCTCTCACCTTCGACGGGCCGATCGCGGCACGACGGCTTGACCCACCGGTTCGTGAGACGGACCGGCGGGAGACCTTGACCCTCGACGGAACCCTTTACGACGCCTTGATGGCGCGAAATGCACCGGAACGCTTCGCAGTTGACCTTACTGCACTTCTTGCGGGCCAGGTCGATTTCAGGCGCGACCTCAAGGGTGGAGAGACCTTCGCGTTGGTCTGGCAGGAAGATCAGCTTCCCGATGGCACCATCGCGGGAGAGCCGCGCCTGAGTTACGCTCGGCTGGAGCTTAATGATCGCGTCCTCGAACTCGTTGCGACCGAAGCCGCCGGCCCGGTCATCGTCTTTGAAGATGGCGAAGCCGTGCAGCGTTCAGCGGCACCCATCCTTGGTGCACGACTGTCGTCCGTCTTTGGGCGCCGGAACCATCCCGTGTTGGGTGGGGTTCGCATGCATACCGGGATTGATTACGCGGCACCCGTGGGAACCGAAGTCTCGGCGACTGGCGCCGGGCGGGTGACCTTTGCGGGTACGATCCGTGGCTATGGCACCACGATCGACATCGATCACGGCGGCGGGGTCGTCACGCGCTATGCACATCTTTCCGAAATTGCCGAAGGCGTTCGCGAAGGGATGCGTGTCAAGGCTGGAGACGAGATTGGCGCGGTCGGGGCGACAGGTCTCGTGAGCGGCCCCAACCTTCACTACGAAGTCCGTGTCGACGGCAGACCGGTCGACCCTAAGGACCAAGACGCCTTGCCGGAACAGGAGATCGCTTCGGCAGATGATCTCAATGCGCTCGCCACTTGGCGCAGCGAAACTGGCTTCATTTCAGGAACTGACGGAGAACGCGGATGACGGAATTTCGTATCGGCCGCCGAGAGGTCATCCTTGCAGCAACAGCGTTTGCCGTAACCCCTGCCGCCAAAGCTCAGGCAGAGGAAGAACCGCCAATCCATGTCGTCAAGGGGCGTGGCTGCGAGTGCTGTGAAGCATGGGTCGACTATCTGCGGGAGCAAGGCTTCACGGTTACGGATGAGGTGTCGATGGGAACGTTGCTGATCCGCTTCAAGATGGACCAGGGCATTCCAGCAAAGGCATTTTCCTGCCACACGGGGACCGTTGACGGCTATGCTCTCGAAGGCCATGTCCCGGCTGCGGACATTCGAAGGCTGCTCGACGAGCGTCCTGATGCAGTTGGTCTTGCCGTGCCCGGCATGCCTTACGGCTCCCCCGGCATGGGATCAGAAGACAGTCGGGACGCCTATGACGTCCTGCTGGTTGGCCGGGATGGAAGTCTGGAAGTTTACACGAGCTATCCAGCGGCTTGATATGAGCCGCAATCATTTTGGATCAGCCAGGCTCCATGTGCTTCTTTTCTTGGGCGGCAAGTTGGTAGCCAATGGGGAGGCTGAATATCAGGAAACGGACGTGGTGATAGAAGCATGGCGGTTCCCAATTTAAGGCAGTGTACTCGGTTGCCATGATGCAACCTCCAGCTACTAGAGATGAAAGCGGCTGTCGTTGAACCATGTGTAAACGTCCATTGCCTTGCGCCTGCGTAGCCCACTGAAGACGCCATCTGACCGAAATACATGATATATCGACTCTGGATTGCGCGCATCGTCAATGACCGCAAAACCTCACATGGCCGCTTCAATAAATATGGGAATGATCTTCCTCGGCAGGAGCCCGCTTGGTGGCCAAATCACGGTGCACCCAGTCGTCCTGCGAGTTACCAGTTGTGTCTCTGTGATGTCGATCATAGGTTACTTCTGGCGATGGCTACCGCGCGATGCGCTAGCCTTTTGGAAAAAGGCAGACGCCAAAGCTCGACTGCGACCACTTTGAACTGGGCACCCACCCCACATGGTATCTTGCGGCACGCGACGCTTCTTCTTGCTAGGCACGGTCGTCGTTCTGCTGTCCGCATGCGCAGGAAAGTTTAGAACCTATGATGGACCTCCGGTCACGCGCTTGCGGATTTACAAGTCCGAGCGTCTGCTTTTTCTCGATGGTGAGACAGGTCCATTGAAAACATATCCGATCGGACTTGGTTTTGCTCCGACCGGTCACAAGCAGTTCGAAGGTGATGGAAAGACTCCCGAGGGCAGATATGTCATCGACAGGCGAAACCCAGATAGTCTTTACCATTTGTCCATAGGTATTTCCTATCCTAATGATGCAGATTTTGCCTTTGCTGCCGAACAGGGCCGCGCACCCGGAGGAGATATCTTCATTCACGGTGGTCCCAGACGGGGAAAAGAGCCTCTCAATGTCCGAGACTGGACTGCAGGCTGCATCGCCGTCAACGATCGGCAGATCGAAGAGATATACTCCATGGTTCGAAATGGCACACCTATCGAGATCTTCCCGTAGAAAGTTCATTGAAGCTTTCTCTGCGAAAACTCGGTTCTCGTGGACTGAGTGCGGGCGCTCAGGTTGCAGGATCGGCTATTTTTGGAGTTCCAATAAAGCCGCTTTGGGGTAGCGTTACTCCTCCAGCAGCCCGAAAGTGAAAACGCTTGTTAAACCGCTTTTGGGCAACGGCGATGGAGGTCGTCAACGACGATCCCGTAGGCATGCAGCTCCCTTTGTTCGGAATTGTGCGGGCGACCCCGCGGCAGGTGAGGGCAATTGTGCGACAGCATGTTCTGATCGTTCGTTGACGACATTCGCAGCACCGCAGCGAGGCCCGCCGCGCGCGCAGATCACCGCATCCGCAACCGTCTAGCCGCTCCGCATATCGGGGAGCAGGACCTTGATGGTCGCCCCCGATCCGACTCTGTCATCGGTCGAGTCCAGCTCGAACGGGTCGTCATCCGCGCCACCCCGGCAACGGAAATGTTTAGAAAAAGAGTCAGAGCGCAGCCGCTTAGGAGGAGAAGAGTGAAAGCCACATCGACGTATCTTGTGACTAGCGTTCACTGCCTCCAACGAATTGGCGCGGGATTCTGCATCGCGCCTGTCGGATCTGTCGATCGAAAGGCTCCATTACAACAGGAGAAGCGATACTGCATAATGACCAAGAGCGGAGCGTTCTCCGCTGCCACCCTAGTACTTAGCCTGCACAGAGCTTCCGTCCGGGGCGACGAGCTGTAGCGCGCCCTTCACGTCCTTTGGCACGCCGACGGCCGAGTTCCCAGAAAGTCGGCCATCTGCATCAGGCGTCAACTCAAATCGCTGCGCAGCACCGTCGATCAGCAGAATGGCATTAGCGGTCCAGCCGTTTGCCGAAACAGGCTCATCTGAACCGTCAAAAAGATAGACGACAACGGTCAGGGTGCCGTTGGCGACCAGTTCTGCATGCCATGCACCAGCATCGACCTTCCAGCCGCCATTCGGGCCGGGGCGCGGTTCATGCGCCAAGGCAGCGACCGCGAACAGTGAGCCGATGGCAGCAAAGCCGATCCGACGCGAGAGCGTGATGAGGTTCATAGTTTGACTCCGATGATCAAAAAGCTTCAAGAGTGGGGGCGTGGCCAGTTACATCCGCCTGCTTTGCGGCCTCTGCACGCGCCTGCGCCACAAGGCGCTCTAGCGGGACGCGGCCATAACGCAGGAACAGCGTCGGGGTCAGCACGGTATCGAGCAAAGTCGCGGTCACGAGGCCGCCAAAGATCGTAATGGCGACAGGATGCAGGATTTCCTTACCAGGAGCATCAGCCCCCAGCATCAGCGGCACAAGGGCTACGCCGGCTGAGAGCGCAGTCATCAGAACAGGTGTAAGTCGCTCGAGGCTCCCCCGTATGACCAGGTCCCGCCCGAAAGGCATATCTTCATGAATGGCCAAGTTGATGTAGTGGCTGATCTTGAGAATCCCATTGCGCGTGGCGATTCCCGTCAGAGTGATGAACCCCACCATCGAGGCCACGGATAGCGGCTGCCCAGACCACCAGAGAGCCGCAACACTGCCAATCAGCGCCAAAGGTACGGAGGCCATGATGATACCCACGAACAACGGCGATCGGTAGCGGCTGTAAAGAATGGCGAATATCATTGCCAGCGAGAGTATCGACAGCAGCCCGATCGTCCGCATCGATTCTTCCTGCGCCTGGAAGGTACCTTCCAGCGTGGCGAAAAATCCCGTCGGCAGATCCTTCGTCGCCATGACCTGACGGATCTGCTCCACGATCTGCGCCATGTCGGTCTGACCATCAGAGTTTGCCAGCACAACCAGCCGCCGCTTGCCATTCTCGCGCAAGATCTGGTTCGGGCCGTCGGTCTCGACGATATCGGCAATCTGGCTGACCGGAATCCATCCGCTCGGTGTTTCGATCAACAATTCACCGAGACCCCGCGTCGTCCGTTCTTCGTCTTGCAAGCGCAGAACCACATCAAAGCGCCGGTTCCCATCAACGATGCGCGAGACGATACGGCCGTTTGACAACTGCTCAAGCTGCTCGGTGACGGCCGCAGGTTGCAAACCATAAAGTGCCGCTCGCCCATAATCGACAATGATCTCCAGCTGAGGAATGCGGACCTGTTTTTCTACCTGAAGGTCGACAACTCCCGGAATTTCAGCAAGCGCCACGCGAAACTCCTCGGCCAGTGCGCGCATAGTATCGAGATCTTCACCGAAGATTTTCAGGGCTATCTGCGCCCGAACACCCGAAAGCATATGGTCCAGTCGATGTGAGATCGGTTGGCCGATGTTCGTCGTCACTGGAAGGACCGACAACCGCGCCCGGATGTCGGCTTCGATTTCGGCCTTGGGACGGCCATCCTCGGCAAGCTCGACCTCGACTTCAGACGAATGAACGCCTTCGGCGTGTTCATCAAGTTCAGCTCTGCCGGTGCGACGGCCAACCAGAACGACTTCAGGGACCTCCATGATCAGTCGCTCCGCAACCAAACCGACCCGCTGGCTTTCTTCCAGCGAGATACCTGGGTTGAACAGCATGCTGATCGTCAGTGTCCCTTCGTTGAAAGGCGGCAGAAAGGCGCGTGGAAGCTGGGTCGCAAAGCTTCCCGCTGTCACTACCGCCGCCAGCACCCCTGCAATCAGCAGGCGTGGATGCCCGAAGGACCATTCGAGTAGTCGTTTGTTGCTACGTTTCAGGACCCGGACGATCATGCCTTCGTGCTCGTCCAGCCGCTTTAGGCCGGGCAACATGTAGTAGGCCATGACCGGGGTCAGGGTGATCGAAACGACGAGACTCGCGAGGATCGAGATAATGTAAGCTTGTCCCAGTGGCGCGAAGAGGCGCCCCTCGATGCCCGACAGCGCGAAAAGCGGTACGAACACCAGGACGATCGTCATGGTGGCATAGACGATGCCAGACCGAACCTCCTGACTGGCCGACACAACGACATCGAACACGGAACGCGGATTGCCCTTCTCCCGATTTTCGCGCAAACGCCGAAAGATATTCTCGACGTCAACCACAGCGTCATCGACAAGTTCGCCAATGGCGATCGCGAGCCCGCCTAGGGTCATCGTGTTGATCGAAAGTCCCATCCAATAGAAGATGATTGCCGTGACCAGGATCGAGACTGGAATGGCTGTCAAAGAGATGATGGTGGTTCGGGCATTCAGGAGGAACAGGAACAGGACGACCGCGACGACGGCGATGGCTTCCAGCAACACCTTTTGTACGTTGCTGATCGATGTCTCGATAAAGGTCGCCTGCCGGAAGAGGATGTTGTCCGCCTTGACACCCTCCGGCAAAGCGGCGGTCATTTCTGCAAGCGCCGCTTCGACCTGTCGCGTCAGGTCAATGGAATCCACGTCCGGCTGTTTCTCAATCGACACGATGACCGCATCATCACCCATGAAGCCGGCATCGCCCCGCTTCGTGCGAGGCGCGAAGCTGACTTCGGCGACCTGGTCCAAAGCAACCGGCTGGCCCCCGACCGATGCCACGACAAGACTGCCCAGATCCGCGAGGCTCTGGGTTCGACCGATGTTTCGGATCAGGAATTCGCGACCATACTGGTCGGCAAAGCCGCCCCCCGTGTTCGCGCCGAACCCTGCCAACGCCGACTCAACATCCTCATAGGTTACCCCGAATGCACGCATGGCTGCTGGATTGGGTGCCACACGATATTGCCTTACTTCGCCGCCAATGGGGATGACGTTGGCAACGCCGGGAATAGTCAACAAGCGGGGGCGGATGGTAAAATCTGCCAGTTCGCGCAATTCCATCGGGGTGACATTGTCAGGACCCGTAACCGCGATCAGCATGATCTGCCCCATGATGGATGCGATCGGACCCATCTGCGGCACCACACCCTGCGGCAATTGCGCTTGTACCAGCGTCAGACGTTCGGCGATCTGCTGACGATTGCGATAAATGTCGGTGTTCCAGTCAAACTCGACATAGACGATCGACAAGCCCACACCCGACGTCGACCGAACCCGAGTCACGCCTGGCAACCCGTTCATCTGTGTCTCGAGCGGATAAGTAACCAGTTGCTCCACTTCGGGTGGGGCCAGCCCTTCCGCCTCAGTCATGATTGTGACGGTCGGGCGGTTCAAGTCGGGAAACACATCGACCGGCAGACGCGTGACAGTCAGCGCTCCGTAAAGCACCATCACCGCAGCAATCGCGAGCACGAACATGCGGTTGCGTAGCGACTGCGTGACAAGAAAGTTGAACATGCGTGCCGCCTATCGGATCTGGTTGAGAAGCTCGGCGCCTTCAGTGACCACGCGCAGGCCGACTTCCAGCCCTGCGACCACCAGCACGTTGTCGCCGTCCAGGGGTTCTACGCGCACCTCGCGCTGCACGAACCGCTCTGCATTGGTTTTGACGTAGACTACCAGTTGCCCGTTCGCGCCGCGCAACACCGCATCGCGAGGCACGACAATCCCCTCGCGCTCAGCTGGTGTTGCGGCGATCACGCGAAGCAACTGCCCCGCCCGTAGTCCTTCGGCCTGCCCAACCACCGAAAATCGAACAGGTACTGCCTGCCCCTGATCGGCCAGCCCGGTGCCCTGATACTTCAAATCAATGGTAGCCCCGTCGGCAAACACCGCAACCGCCGCATCTCCCAGCGTTTCGGACCTGTAGCTCAGCGCTTCGACCCAGAATTTGCCTGGATCGACAATTTCGTAGACCGTAACGCCGGGTGAGGCGATTTGGCCTGCGATGGCCTGGCCTGCGGCGATCACACCTTCCACCGGTGCAATCAAGTTCTCGGAAATGTCTGTCAGGGATACCAACGCATCACGTTGGGCGGTCAAGCTTTCTTGCTCGATCTCCAGTTCCTCGATCTCCGTCCGCGCGACAGCCGTGGTGAGCTGCTTGCGTCGATCGAGGCGCCGACTTACCAACTCCAGTTGTTGCTCAATCTCTCGGATTTGTTGCTGCCGATCGGCGAGGTCCACGGCGCCAATCGTCGGCTCGACGATCGCAACGATCTGTCCCGCCTTGACTGACGACCCAAGCTGCGGGAAGCCGCCTTCTGGGGCGACGAGACGGCCTTCGAGCGAGGCCTGAACATACCCCGAAGCATTGGGATCGGGAATGATACGCCCCGGAAGCTCAATCCGGCGTCCGTGCAGCGCAGTCTCTGTCACCAGCGTGCGAACCCCGAGGACACGTTGCGTACCCTTGGGCACAAAGAGACTGCCGTCGGGAAAGCGCTGCGCCACATCGCGCGTTGCCGCTGCCGGGGCTGGCAGCGCTGCATTTGCGACTGCAATCTCTGCATATCCGGGCGATGGCGCGGCAAAAAGGGCACCCACCATGGCCGTCACGATCGCCGTCGCCGTCGCTGGTCTCTTCCGCGGCCGCCGGAACAGTGCCACGCCGAGGGCACCGATCAGAAGTCCCAGCCCTGCGGCAACCGCAAGTGAGAGATCCCTGGCCGTAAAGCGTGCGCTGAGATCGCCCAAAACGCTTGCAGCAATTGCGTTCACTGCGGTGGCCTCGACCACAGGTGCCGTAGGTGCCGCAGGGATCGTCAGCGTCCCGATCAGGACATCGAAGCCGGCATCTGCAATGACCGTTATCGCCAGGTCATAGCTTCCGGGGGTGGCGACCCACGGCGCCGAGAAAACATAGATGCCTGCATCAGTTTCTGTGCCGACAATGATGCCATTTGGTGTGTCCATCTCAACCGAAGCGCCATTGACCGGTGTGTTTGTGGCAAAGCTGTCCAGGTAGACATGCATTTCAGCGCCACGAGTGACAACGACGGCCTCGAATTGTGTGGAGGCCGCTTCGACGCGAGGCGCGATGGTCGTACTGACCGGCGGCGGTGGCGCGCCATGGTCGTGCCCCTCATGCGCGGCAGCCGCACCTCCGAATGCAACGGTGAAGGCGATGATACCTGCCTTTAGAAACCGCATATCCCACCTCGAGCCAGTTTGCTTTCGGCCTCGAATGAGCGACCAGCGTCTCCGCAAGATTTCTACTTTGTAACAAACTGTTTCAGCTGCTCGGCCCTGGCAACGAAACACTGACGCGGAGCCCTCCGGACGGCGCGGTATCGAAGGTCAATGTGCCGTCATGGCCGTCGATCACTGCGGCGGCAATCGTCAGGCCCAGACCGAAGCCACCCGTTGCGTTGTTACGGGACGACTCCAGCCGGACGAAAGGCAAAAGAACTCTTTCGCGGTCGGCCGGGGCGATGCCCTCCCCGTCATCGTCAATTAAAACAATTACCCGCCCTGAGCGTTCAGCGACCGTCACGCGCGCGGTTCCGCCATACTTTACCGCGTTACCGACAAGATTTGCGAATGCTCGCTTCAGACCCAGCCGCCGCCCAGTGACGACGGCAGAGCGTGGCCCCGCGAAAGTCAGCGCGGCCCCTTGGTCGATCAAGTCGTCGGTGACCGTTTCCAGGATTGCAACCAGATCGACCTGGCGCAGGGTCTCGTCAGACCGGTCCCCTCTCAAGTATGAAAGTGTCTGGTCGATCATGCGTTCCATCTCATCGAGATCCTGAGCGATGGACCGGGCAAGAGGGTTGCTTTCGATCTCTTCGGCACGAAGGCGGAGCCGTGTGATTGGTGTCTTCAAGTCGTGGGACACGGCGGCAAGGGCTTGTGTACGGTCCTCGACCGACCGGGCTAGCCGGTCCTGCAGATCATTGAAAGCGCGAGCCAGAACCGCGACTTCGTATGGACCCGTCTCGGGCACGGTCGCCACCTTGCCGGTAGTGTAGAATCCATTTGCCGCCTCGGCAAACTGTGCAAGTGGCCTTGAAATCCAGCGCACAAGCAGAACAGCAGTGGCCAGTGCCACAGCCGCGATCAACCAAACTACCATGACGGTCTGTGGCGCGTAAGCCTCCGGTTATGGCCGTCTGACGCCATTTGCTGAGGTCAGGTAAGACGCTGACCTTATGGATGACTCTAAGTTCAGATCACAGGTTGAGGTTCTCTCTGTCGTCGACAAAGGTCGGCGGCGGGATTGGACGGATGTCGAGAAGGTTCGGATCGTCGAGGAGAGCCTGCGGGGGTTCCGGCAGTGTTCGGCGACGGCTCGGCGGCATGGGATATCGCGTGCTCTATTGACGCGGTGGCGTCGGGATTACCGGGCAGGACAGCTTGGCTGTGACCGGCGGCCGCAATTTCTCGCGGTTGAGGTTGCCTCGGAGATAGCGCCGAAGTCAGTGCCGCCGTCGGCGCTCGGTTCGGATGCTGGTCGTGGTGATCGCATCGAGATCACCCTGGGCAATGGGCGCAAGCTCGCGATCGGGGTGACCATCGACCCGATGGTGCTGGCGCGCCTGGTTCAGGTCCTGGATCGGGCATGATCGCGTTCCCTGCGGCAGCAAAGGTCTGGATTGCGGGCGGCGCGACCGACATGCGGTGCGGGATG
>NZ_JAABNR010000031.1 GCF_009925085.1 Stagnihabitans tardus
CCCCTCCCCCGAACCCCCTCCCCGCGCCTGACCTGACGGCGTGGCACGGGGGGAGGCGTAGGGCGGGTTTCAACCCGCCGCCCCTGGACCTGTCAGGCGATTTCCTTCGGCACGATGAAGTCATCGGTGACGCCCAGGCCCCAACCCACCTCGGACCAGCTGTCGACCGCGAAATCGCAGACCAGGGTTGCCCCGGTCGGGTAATGCGCGAAGCCCTCATGCGTGGGCATCTGCGCCACAATGCGGCTGGCGAATTCCGAAATCCCGGGGTTGTGGCCCAGAACCATGACCACATCCGCCGTCGCATGGCGCAGGACGGCCAGCATGACATCGGGGCCCGCGTGATAGAGCGAGGGCTTCAGGCTCACCTCGGGCGCGCCCGGCAGCGCGGGGGCGATGCCCGCCCAGGTCTCCTGCGTGCGCTTGGCGTCCGAACAGAGCACCTCGCCCGGGACATAGCCCCGGCTGGCCAGCCACTGGCCGAGGTCCTTGGCGGCGGCGCGGCCGCGTTCGTTCAGCGGGCGGTCATGGTCGGGGGAATTCGGGTCGTCCCAGCTCGATTTCGCATGGCGCGTCAGAATCAGTCGCTTCATCCCCTACCTCCCAGGGTCGGCGGTTATCCCACCTTGTGGAACCGGCCCATGTGATAGGCCGATTGGACCTCAAGTCTTGCATAGGCGGCAGAGGCGGGGCAAGCGCGGCGTGTGAGGCAGCCGCCGGAGAGGCAGGGCTGGCCCTGGGTGTCGAGCCAGGCGTGGCAGCCGGGGACGTCGTAGCCCTGCGCCCCAAGGGCCGAGGCGGGGCAGGCGGTCAGGCAGGGGGCGGGGCAGCTGTCGCAGGGGCGGGCCTGGGGCGGGGGGATCTCGACGCGGGTTTTCAAGGCCAGCGCGCCCCGGAAGGAGACCATGAGGCCCTGACTCCCGTGGACGAGGAGCTTGACCGGGCTCTCCCAGACGCGGCCGGTGCGGAGCGCCCAGCGGTAGAAAGGGTGGTAAGGCGGGCCGCCGAAGGGGAAGAGCGCCTTGGCGCCGAGGTCGCAGGCGATGCGGCCTATGGTGCGGCGCGACCAGTCGTCGATCGGGTCGGGGTGGGTCCAATCGGCATGGGCCTGGATATGGGCCCAGAAGCCGGGCTCCTTCGGGCCGAGGAGCAGGAGGGTCTGGGTGCCCTCGGGCAGGCCGGGGTCGCCGTCGCAGTGGAAACCGCCCAGGACCTCCAGGTGATGGGCGGCCAGGTTCACCGGCGCCCCCTTTTAACGCCGGACGCGCGGCTTGACCCGCGGCTCGGTGGAGCGGATCTGGCTGCCCGCGCCATGGTCGGTGAAGAGCTCGAGGATGGCGGCATTGGGGAGCCGCCCGTCGAGGATGGTGACGGCGCGGACGCCCTGTTCCAGCGCGTAAAGCGCGGTCTCGACCTTGGGGATCATCCCGCCCGAGATCGTGCCATCGGCGATCATGGCGCGGATCTCGGCGGGGGTGATCTGGGTCAGGACCTCACCAGCGGCGTTTTTCACACCGGGGACATCGGTCAGGAGGAGCAGGCGGTCGGCCTTGAGCGCGCCCGCGATGGCGCCGGCGGCGGTGTCGCCGTTGACGTTGAAGGTCTCGTTGTCGGCCATGCCGGTGGCGACCGGGGCGACCACGGGGATGATGCCTGCGGCGTAGAGGTCGCGGAGGACCTGCACGTTCATCTCCACGGGGCGACCCACGAAGCCCAGCTCCGGGTCATCGGCCTCGCAGACCATGAGGTCGTCGTCCTTGCCGGAGATGCCCACAGCCCGGCCGCCCTGGTCGTTGATCGCCTGGACGATGCGCTTGTTGACGAGGCCGGAGAGGATCATCTCCACGACCTCGACCGTGGCCTTGTCGGTCACGCGCTTGCCGCGCACGAATTCCGACTTGATGCCGAGCTTGGTCAGCATCTCGTTGATCATCGGCCCGCCGCCATGGACCACCACCGGGTTGACGCCCACCTGCTTCATTAGGACCACGTCGCGGGCAAACTCGGCCATGGCCGCATCGTCGCCCATGGCATTGCCGCCGAACTTGACCACGACCACCGCGCCCGAGAAGCGTTGCAGGTGGGGCAGGGCCTCGGAGAGCATCTTGGCGGTGGCGAGGGCGGCTTCACGGCTCACGGTATGGGCTTTCATCTTGGTCTCCGGGGTTTGGCCCCGTTTAGGGCTTTTGAGGCCCCCTGCCAAGCGGCTTGCATGTGCCGGGCGGCGGCGTAGACTGCGGGGATGACCTATCAAAAAACTCTCGTCCTGACAGGGGCTTCGCGCGGGATCGGCCATGCCACCGTGAAGCGGTTTTCCTCGGAAGGTTGGCGCGTGCTGACCTGTTCGCGCCAGCCCTTCGATCCGCGCTGCCCTTGGCCGGGGGGCGAGGAGAATCACATCCAGATCGACCTCGCCTCGCCGGACAAGACGATTGCGGCCATCGAGGTGATCAAGGGCAAGATCGGCGGGCGGCTGGATGCCTTGGTGAACAACGCGGGGATTTCTCCGAAAGGGGCGGGCGGGGCGCGGCTCTCGACGCTGACGACGGATCTGCGGACCTGGGGGCAGGTCTTCCACGTCAACTTCTTCGCCTCGATCGTGCTGGCGCGGGGGCTGATGGAGGAGTTGCAGGCGGCCAAGGGGTCGGTGGTGAATGTGACCTCGATTGCAGGCTCCCGGGTGCATCCTTTTGCGGGGGCGGCCTATGCGACCTCCAAGGCGGCTTTGGCGGCCTTGACGCGGGAAATGGCCCATGATTTCGGG
This sequence comes from Stagnihabitans tardus, assembly GCF_009925085.1. GTDB lineage: Bacteria > Pseudomonadota > Alphaproteobacteria > Rhodobacterales > Rhodobacteraceae > Stagnihabitans > Stagnihabitans tardus. Next base: position 2,765 of record NZ_JAABNR010000031.1, read on the forward strand.
CCCTTGGGGGTGCGGGTCAATGCGATTGCGCCCGGAGAGATCGAGACCTCGATCCTTTCCCCCGGGACGGACAAGATCGTGGAGAAGCTGCCGATGCAGCGGCTGGGTCAGCCGAAAGAGGTGGCGGATGCGATCTGGTTCCTGTGCTCGGACCAGTCGTCCTATATCACCGGGTCGGAATTGCTGGTGAACGGCGGTCAGCAGGTCTGACGCCGCGAGGTTCCCGCCTGCGCGGGAACGCCTTGGCCCTGGCCGTCAGGTCAGTTCGCAATGATCGCCCGCCCCTGCGAAATGACCTTCAGGTCATGTTCGCAATGATCGCCCGCAACGTCTCGATCCCCAGACCCTCTTCCGAGGAGGTCATGACGATCTCGGGATAGGCGGCGGGGTGCTTCTTCAGGGTCTCTTGCACCTGGGCCAGGTTGGCGGCGCGCGTGGCCGCGTTCACCTTGTCGGCCTTGGTCATCACGACCTGGAAGGTGACGGCGGATTTGTTCAGAAGCTTCATGATCTCTTCATCGACCTCTTTCGCGCCGTGGCGGGTGTCGATGAGAACAAAGGCGCGGCGGAGCGTCTGGCGGCCTTGCAGGAACTGCTTCAAGAGCCGCTGCCACTTTTCGACCACGGCCTTGGGCGCCTCGGCATAGCCATAGCCGGGCAGGTCGACGAGGTATTTCTCTTCGCCCAGCGCGAAGTAGTTGATTTCCTGCGTCCGGCCCGGGGTGTTGGAGGCCCTTGCCAGGTTTTTGCGATTGGTCAAGGCGTTGATCAGGCTCGATTTCCCGACGTTCGACCGGCCTGCGAAACAGACCTCAAGCCGATCGGCCGGGGGCAGGTTTGCCATGGCGGTCACGCCTTTGACGAAGTCGACGGGGCCGGCGAAGAGCAGCCGCCCACGTTCCTTGGCAAAGGGTTCGGGGTCTTCTGCAAGGGGGAAGGTCAGGCTCATATGAGGCTCCATGCGTCGTCAACGGCGATCTTGCCGCCCTGGATGACCGATGCGAAAATGCCGAAATCCTTGTGGCCAAAGGCTTGGTCGAGCGCGTCCAGCGTCTCGCCCATGACCTCGCCGGTGGCGGGATCGACGCAGGTGGCGCGGCAACGGGTGATGCGTTCGGTGACTTCGAGGACGGCCTCGCCGATCTGAAGGCGGCGGCCGATCCAGGAGAATTCCTCCCAAGGCGCCGCGCCGTCCAGCCAGAGATTGCCCCGGAAACGGTGGGGGGAGAGGTCCAGGCCCATGCGGGCCGAGAGGTCCTTGAGCGAGGCGAGGTTCAGGATCGAGACGGTCGGATAGTCGCTGTCGGTCAAGCCGCCGTCAAAGCGGATGACCTGGACGGGCTGGGCGCGACCTGCGGGAACCAGGGGTTTCACCCAGGAAATCAGGCGCTTGGCGTCTTCGGTATCGTCGGGATTGACGGTGATCTCGCCCAGCTGCGGATGGGTCAGGCGGAGGCTCTCGCCCTCCATCGCGGCTTCCATCGCCATCAGCTGCGGCACCTTCGCCCCGCGCAGGAAGTTGTTGCAACTGACCCAGCCGGGGGTCAGCTTCGCCGCCTCATGCGCGATCGCCCAACGCCGGTCATGGGGCAGGGTGGCGCCCGCCGAAAGCACAACGGACGCGAGCAACTCGCGTCCGTGGGCCTTGATCGGGTGGCGGGTGATCAGCGCCAGCCTGTTCATTTCTTGGCCTTGGGCTTCGACACCGGGACCGGCACCGGGGCCTTGCGCCGGAAGTTGCCCAGGAGATCGGGGCGGTTTCCGTGGCTCCACATGATCAGGTACTGCTGGATGAAGGTGATCGTGTTGTTGGTGATCCAGTAGAGCACCAGGCCCGAGGCAAAGCTGCCGAGCATGAACATGAAGACCCAGGGCATCCAGGTCATGATCATCGCCTGGGCCGGGTCGGTGGGCGCGGGGTTCAGCTTTTGCTGCAGCCACATCGAGATGCCCAGAAGGATGGGCAGAAGGCCGATGAAGATCGTGTGCAGAAGTGTGCCGGTCGCGGGCGCGTCCCAGGGCAAGAGGCTGAAGGCGTTGAAAATGCTGGAGGTATCGGGCATCGACAGGTCGGTGAGCCAGCCCACGAAGGGGGCGTGGCGCAGTTCGATCGTGACGTAGATCACCTTGTAGAGCGAGAAGAAGATCGGGATCTGCAGGAAGATCGGCAGGCAACCGGCGGCCGGGTTGACCTTTTTCTCGCGGTAAAGCTGCATCATCTCCTTTTGCAGCTTCTGCTTGTCCTCGCCCGCGCGCTCTTTCAGCGCCTCCATCTCGGGCTGAAGCTCCTTCATCCGCGCCATGGAGACATAGGATTTATAGGCCAGCGGCAGGACGATCAGCTTCAGGATGAAGGTCAGGCCGATGATGGCCAGGCCCATGTTGCCGATCAGCCCGTGCATCAGGTGCAGGACGAAGAAGATCGGCTTGGTCAGGAAGAAGAACCAGCCCCAGTCGATGGAGTTCACGAAGCCCGGGACGGCGACGACATCGGGCTTGGCCGAATAGCCGAAGGGCTTCATGTACCAGGTCGGGTCGTTCTCATAGGCCGCGATGGTCTCCCACTCCTTGGCGCCGGCGAAGAAGCGCATCGAGGTGGTGGCCGAGGCGCCGGGCGCGACGGCCAGGACGGGCTTGCGGACCTCGACCTGGTAGATATCGGCGCCGGGGGTGTATTTCTCGACCGCGGTGAAGGGCTGGCCCTGTTCGGGGATCAGCGTCGTCATCCAGTAATGGTCGGTGAAGCCGGTCCAGCCGTCGCCTTGCGATTCGGTGGCCTGGCCGTTGACGCCCTCGAATTCGGCGAGGCTGGGCAGGTCGGAATAGGGTTGCTCGATCGTCTTGCCGTCGATGCGGCTGACCGGGCCCTCGTGGACGACATAGACGCCCTCGAGCTTGGGCAATCCGTGGCGGGCGATGATGCCATAGGGGGCAAGGCGGGCCTCCGCCGTGCCCTTGTTGGTCACGGTGTCGACGATGGTGAACATGAAGTTCTCGTCGACCGAGATGTCGCGGGTGAAGGTCACGCCCTTGGTGTTGGCCCAGGTCAAGGTGACGGGTTTGCCCGGGGCCAGGGTGTCGCCTGCGGTCTGGGTCCAGATCGTCTTGGCGTCGGGGACGTCGGCAGGCTCCATCCCGTTGCCGGGGGAGAAGCCGAAGATGGCGTAGTAGGGCTTTTCCTGGCCCACGGCCGACAGGAGCGTCACCGGCGCGGCATCGGGGGCGACCGAGGTGCGGTAGGTCTTCAGGAGCAGGTCGTCGATCCGACCGCCCAACAGCGAGACGCTGCCCGAGAGCTTGGGCGTGTCGATGGTCAGGCGCGGTGCCTCGACGGCGGGAGCCTCGGTCAGGGCGGCAGCCGGGGCGGCCGTGTCGGTCGCCGCCGGGGTGACAGCCTGATCGGCGGGCAGGGCGGTGAGCGTCGTGTCTTCCTTGGGGAACCAATCCGGGAAGAGCATCGGTCCGGCGATGAACCAGACGAGAATCACGATCGCGGAGAGGACCGTTGCGAGGAGAAGGTTCTTGTTCTGATCTTCCATGGGACCGCCGCTGTTGCGCTTGCCAGTATCAGGCGACGTTCAACAGAAGGGCCGCGGGAAGGTCAAGCGGTTTCGCCCTCGGCCAAGCCCCGCCCCCCACGGGGAGGCGGGTTTTCTGCGAAAATCCCGGGTCGCCGTGGCGCGGTCGTGGTTAATTGGTGCGGTTGCCGATGCGGGGCGTCGTGGTTTGGCGCTGCGTGTAGCGGTGCATCCATTCCACGGTCTCTTCCATCGCCATGGGCCGGGCGAGGCCATAGCCCTGCACATGGTTGCACCCAAGCTGGCTGAGCATGGCATGTTCGCCCTGAGTCTCGACGCCCTCGGCGATGGTCTCCATCTCCAGCCGTTCGGCCATGGAGAGGATGGCGGAGACGATCTTCTGCTGTTCGCGGTCTTCGTCCACGCGGGTCACGAAGCTGCGGTCGATCTTCAGGCGGCGGACGGCGAAGCGGCGGATCGAGGTGATCGAGGCATGGCCGGTGCCGAAATCGTCCAGGTCGACGCCGCAGCCCATCTGGGCGATGGCGGCGATATTGGCGACGATCACATCGCTGTCAGTCTCGGCCACGACGGTTTCCAGGATCTCGATCGTCAGGCGTTCGGGGGCGAGGTCGAAACGATCAAGCTCCCACCGCAGTTTCGAGGCCAGCCCCGGCGCGCGCAGTTCGGATTTCGAAAAGTTCACCGCCACGGTGGGCACATGGAAGCCCGCCTTGTCCCATTGCGACAGCGCCGAAAGCGCGTTGAAGACCATGACCTCGCAAAGCCGGGACGAGAGGCCGCAATCTTCGATCAGCGGCAGGAACTCCGCCGGGGGGATCAGGCCGCGCGTCGGGTGATGCCAGCGCGCCAGCGATTCGAAGCCCGAGACCGCGCCCGTGTCGGTCGAGATCTGCGGCTGGAAATGGGCGCGGATCTGGCCCTCGTCCAGGGCCTGTTCCAGCTCGTCGCGCATCTGGTCGCGGTCGGCGCGGGTGCGTGCCATGTCGGGGGCAAAAGCACGAATCGCGCCCGGCCCGTTGCGGCTGGCATCATCCGCCGCGACCTGCGCGGCGTCCAAAAGCGCGGCCCCGGTCGCCGAGGGCGCCCTGTCCGCCAGGCAAAAGCCCACGGAGGTCGTCACATAGACCCGCGCCCCGTTCAGGCTGATCGGCGCGGTGAGGGCCGATTGCAGGCGTGCGCTGACCTGCACCGCCGTTTCAAGATCCAGCCGCCGCACCGGGCCAAGCGCCACGGCGAAGCCGCCCCCCTCGAGCCTGGCGACCACATCCCCCGTCCGCAGCGCGGAACACAGCCGCTCTGCGCAGCGGGTCAGCACCTCGGTCTGGGCGATGCGACCATAGCGGTCCACGACATCGCCCATATCGTCGAACTGCACGACCAGGCAGCCGGTCGTCAGCCCGGTGATCGGCGTATCGCGCAAGATTCGGTCCATCACGCCGATGATTTGCGGCCGCAAAGCCAGCCCGTTCAGCGCATCGGGCAGCGTCATCTGCCCCTGCGGCACCTGCCGGAAGGCCCCGGCCAGCGCGGCCACCAGCGGCGCGCCGAGGGCGACCAGCATCAGGGCCCGCTCCCCCCCCAGGAAATAGGCGCCCAACGTCACGGCGGGCACGAAGACCATGATTTCCGGTCGCCGCAGCACGGTCGAGACCGTGGCAAGATGCGAGAGCGCCCAATTCGCGGCCCTGCGGCCAAACCCAAAACTCATGACATCCCCCGGATCGCGACATTAGAACAGGTCACGAACAATCTAGGGACGAAGAGTAAAGGGACTCTTAATCTTCGCCCTTGAGTTGCGGCGGTTGATCCGGCCCCGGCGCCGCTCCCCGCATCAAGCCCAGGAAGTCGAAAATCCCCGGGTCGGCGAGGTGCGAGGGGCGCACGTTCATCAGGCTGCGGAACATGACCTGCCGCCGCCCCGGCGTCCGCGTCTCCCACTCGTCCAGGAGCTTCTTGACCTGGGCGCGCTGGAGCCCCTCCTGGCTGCCGCAAAGATCGCAGGGAATGATCGGGTAAGCCATTGCCCGGGCGAACTTTTCGCAATCCGCTTCCGGCACGAAGGCCAGGGGGCGATAGACGAACAAATCGCCCTCTTCGTTCACGAGCTTCGGCGGCATCGTGGCCAGCCTGCCGCCATGAAACAGGTTCATGAAGAAGGTCTCGAGGATGTCGTCGCGGTGATGCCCCAGCACGACGGCCGAGCACCCCTCTTCCCGCGCGATCCGGTAAAGGTTGCCGCGCCGCAGCCGGGAACAGAGCGAACACATGGTCCCGCCCGGCTTGATCTTCGAGGTGACGATGGAATAAGTGTCTTGATATTCAATGCGATGGGGCACGCCCATCCGGCTCAGGAACTCGGGCAGGACGCCCGAGGGAAAGCCCGGCTGCCCCTGGTCCAGGTTGCAGGCGAGAAGCTCCACCGGCAGAAGCCCGCGCCATTGCAGCTCGGTCAAGACGGCCAGCAGAGTATAGCTGTCCTTGCCGCCCGAGAGGCAAACCAGCCAGCGCGCGCCCTTCTCGATCATCCCATAGGTCTCGATGGCCGCGCGCACCTCGCGGACCAGGCGCTTGCGCAGCTTGCGGAATTCGGTGCTTTGCGGCGCCCCCTGGAACAGCGGGTGGATGTCGCCAAGATCGTCGTCAAGGTCGTCGCGCACTGGGGGAACTCCGGCTGGGCTGCGGCCTTTTCGCAGAAAAAGCCCGGTTTGGCCAGCGGGGCAATCCGAAACCCGCCCGGCGCCGTATAAGCACAAAGGAGCTTCCCATGGGCCGCAAGACCACGATCAGCCTCAGCCTCGCCACCCTGTTTTCCGCGAGCCTCGCCGTCCTCTCGGCCTGCACCGGCCACCCGGGCGCCAGCGACCCGCCGCTGTCAGACCGCCAGTTCCGCCTGGAAGAGTTCTTCGACGGCCCCCTCGTCGCGCGCGGCCAGTTCCAGGACCGCTTCGGCACGGTCCGCCGCCAGTTCGAGGTCAAGATCAACGGCGTCTGGGATGGCAAGACCCTGACCCTGACCGAGGATTTCGTCTACGAAGACGGCTCGACCGAACAGCGCATCTGGACGCTGCACAAGACCGGCGAGACGACCTGGGAGGGCACGGCGCCCGGCGTCATCGGTATGGCCAAGGGCGAGATCCTGGGCGACCGGTTCAACTGGAAATACACGATCGACCTGCCCGTCCCCTCGGCCGATGGACCGGCCAAGACGACGCGGGTCAGCTTCGACGACTGGATCTGGCTGCAGTCGGAAAACCGCGCCTTCAACCGGGCCTATATGATGAAATGGGGCGTCACCTTGGGCGACGTCAGCATCACTTTCGAGAAGCTTTGAGGTCGTGCTCCGGATCGGCCCCGGGCACGGGGTCGTATCCATGACCGCCCCAGGGGTGGCAGCGGCAGAGCCGATGGGCGGTCAGCCAGCCGCCCCTCAGGGCGCCATGCCGCTCCAGCGCGTCGAGCGCATAGACCGAACAGGTGGGCTGAAAGCGGCAGCCGTGGCCGACGTAAGGCGAGAGGACCAGCCGATAGGCCCGCACCGGAAGCGACAGGACCCAAGCGCCGGGCGTCACTTATGCACCCGCGCCACGGCCTCGCGCAGGTCGTCCTGCAAGAGCGCCCAATCCCGCACCACGGTCGCCCCCGGCTTGGCGACCAGCACATAATCCCAACCCCGCCGCGCCAAGGGCCGCAGCACCTCATGCGCCAGGGCCCGCAGCCGCCGCTTGGCCCGGTTGCGGAACACCGCATTGCCGATCTTCTTGCTGGCGGTAAACCCAAAGCGCGGCGCCAGGTCATCCCCCCGCGCCCGACCCTGCAGCAGGAACCCCCCGGTCCCGGCCTTGCGCCCCTGGGCCGCCAGGAGATAATCCGCCCGCAGCCGGATCGTCTCCGCAGCGACCGGGGCGTCAGTCGGCAGGGCAGGTCTATCGGCCAAGATCGCCTCCATGGCAGTCGGCAGAGCCCCCTTCAGCGCAAATGACAAAACCGCCGCAGGCGTCTCGGTTTCCTGGGGTATCCCAGTCTCCGATTGCCTCGGCGGTGTCATCCGAACCTCCTGCGGACCCAAGGGTCCGACTTGGCTCAGGCCGACAGCTTCTTCCGGCCGCGGGCGCGACGGGCATTCAGCACCAGACGACCACCCTTGGTGGCCATGCGGGCGCGGAACCCGTGACGACGAGCGCGAACCAGGTTCGACGGTTGGAAGGTACGCTTCATAGCGGGCTCCATCAAGACTTCGGCAGCTTCCCCCAAAGGATTCGGAGGCGCCGCTACATGAGGCCCGTGCATTAAGGGGGATGTGTCCCCAAGTCAACGCGGCCCAAGAGCTTTCTGCCAGAAAACTTCGCCTCCCCCGGGCCTTCCTTCAAGACAAACCCCGGGCCTGGGTCAATTCACCCCCCCGTGACCCCCGCTTTGTCTGGCGCCGCCCCCTTCTGACGTGGGATAAGAGACCATGACCCAAGCCCCACCCCGCCTTTCCCGACGCCTTCTGCAACGGGCACCGATCCTCGTGATCCTGGCCCTGGGGCTCCTCGCCCTGGTCCTCTTCCGCGACTGGCTCAGCTTCGACCGCCTGGCCGAGAATCGCTCCGCCCTCCTCGCGCTGCGTGATCAACATTACCTCCTCGCCTCTGTCGCCTTCCTCGTCACCTATACGCTGGTCGTCACCCTCTCGATCCCCGGCGCCATCGTGCTCTCCTTGACCGGAGGCTTCCTCTTCGGCCTCTTCCCCGGCCTTCTTTACAACGCGGCTGCCGCCACGACCGGAGCCGTCACGGTCTTTGCCGCCGCGCGCGCAGGCTTTGGCCGCGATGTCGCCGAGGGCATCGACCAACGCGGCGGCGCTCTCGCCCGGCTGGCGCAATCCCTGCGCGAGAATGAGCTTTGGGTCCTCCTGACCATGCGGCTGATCCCGGTCGTGCCGTTTTTCCTCGCCAACCTCGCCGCCGCCACCGTGGGCGTGCGCCTGCGGACCTTCGCCCTGACCACCTTCATTGGCATCCTGCCCGCAGGCTATATCTATACCCAACTCGGCGCGGGCCTGGGTGAGGTCTTCGCGCGCGGAGAGCGCCCGAACCTGTCGATCCTCGCCCAGCCCAGCTTCCTTTGGCCGCTCCTCGCCCTGGCCCTCCTGTCGCTCCTCCCCCTCCTTCTGAAGTTGCGCAAATGAAAACCGATCTCTGCATCCTTGGCGCCGGGTCTGCGGGCCTCTCCCTCGCGGCAGGGGCGGCGCAGATGGGCGCCCGCGTCGTCTTGCTCGAGCCCGGCGAGATGGGCGGCGATTGCCTGAACACCGGCTGCGTGCCTTCGAAGGCGCTGCTCCACGCGGCCTCCGCCGCCGCAGCACAAAGGCGCGGTGGGCCGGGGGTGGCGGGCGTCACCCCGCAGGTCGATTTCGCGGCGGTCATGGCGCATGTCCGCGCCTCGGTCACCACGATCGCGCCGCATGACAGCCAGGAGCGCTTCGAATCCCTCGGCGTCCGGGTGATCCGCGCCCGGGGCCGCTTCACCGGACCCGATACGATCGAGGCGGGGGGAGAGACCATCCGCGCCCGCCGCTTTGCCATCGCCACGGGCGCGCGGCCCCTGGTGCCGGACCTGCCGGGGCTGGAAGGTTACCTGACCTCTGAAACCATCTGGTCGCTGGAAACCCTGCCCAGCCACCTGGTCATCTGGGGCGCAGGTGCCATGGCCGCCGAACTGGCCCATGCCTTCCGGCGGCTGGGATCAGAGGTCACAATCGTCACCCGCTCCCGCCTGTTGCGCAGCGAAGAGCCCGAGGCGGCCCAACGCCTCTCGGACATGCTGACCGCCGAGGGCGTCCGCATCCTCACCGCCACCCCGGAAAGCGCGGGCCCCGGGGCGCTCTACTGGCCGGGCGGAGGCGTCGAGGGCAGCCACCTTCTGCTGGCCCTGGGCCGCCGCCCCAGCCTCGACCTGGGGCTGGACCTGGCGGGCGTCGCCCATACCCCCGAGGGCATCACCACGAACGAAAGCCTGCGCACCACCAACCGCCGCATCTTCGCCATGGGAGACGTCGCCGGGCGCGGCCAGCTCACCCATCTTGCGGGCTATCACGCGGGCATCGTCCTGCGGCAAGCCGTCCTCGGCCTGCCCGCCCGCGCCTCGGCCCCGATCCCCCGCACCGTCTGGACCGAGCCGGAACTGGCGCAGGTCGGCGACCTCGCCCAACCCGGCGACCTCGTCCACAGCTTCGACCTTGCCGCCCTTGACCGGGGCGTCACCGACCAGGCGCAGGGCCTGGCGCGGCTGGTGATCCGCAAGGGGCGGCTTGTGGGCGTCACCCTCCTCGGCCCCGGCGCCGGAGAGCAGATCGGCCTCTGGACCCTCGCGCTGGCCACGAAAACCCGGCTTTCCACCCTCGCGGGCGTCGTCCTGCCCTATCCCTCCCTCTCCGAGGCCGGAAAACGCGCGCTCGGCACATATTTTTCGCCCCGCCTCTTTGATAGCGCAATCGTGAAGCTTATCGTCAAGGCGGTGCAACGGCTGGTGCCGTGAGAGAGGACCAAGGTGCAAAGGGGACGCTTCCTCAACACGCTGTCGGGGCGCTTCCTGCTTCTGACCGTGGCCTTCGTCATGCTGACGGAGGTCTTGATCTTCGTGCCCTCCATCGCCCGGTTCCGGCTGGATTTCCTGGACGCAAGGCTGAAGGAGGCCCAGATCGCCTCCCTGGCGCAGCTGGCCGCGCCCGACATGGTCTCGCCCGAGCTGGAGGCCGAGCTTCTGAAGAATGCCGAGGTCTATAACGTCGTCCTGCGCCGCGACCAGGTGCGGCAGCTGGTCCTGTCCTCGACCATCCCCTCGCCCATCGCGGCCACCTATGACCTGCGCGAGGCGGATACCTGGGACCTGATCCGCGATGCCTTTGCCGTTCTGTGGGACCCGAAGGACGAGGTGATCCGCGTCATCGGCGCCCCGGTGCAGGAAGGCGGCATCCTGATCGAGGTCACGATGCAATCGGGGCCCATGCGCCACGCCATGGTCGATTACGGCGCGCGGATCCTGGTGATCTCGGCGCTGATCGCCCTGGTGACGGCGATGCTTCTCTTCATCGCGACCCAGCGCCTGATCGTCGTGCCGATCCGCCGCGTCGTGCGCCATATGCAGGCCTATGCCGCAGCGCCTGAGGATGGGCGCTCGATCATCGAACCGAGTGCCCGGGTGGTGGAGCTGCTGATCGCCGAAGAGGCTTTGCAGACCATGCAGACCCAGATGACCAATGCTCTGCGCCAGCGGGAACGCCTGGCGCAGCTTGGCTCTGCGGTCGCCAAGATCGCCCATGACCTGCGCAACATCCTGACCACGGCCCAGCTTTTCGCCGACCGGATCGAGGGCTCTGCCGATCCCGCCGTCGCCCGCGCGGCGCCCAAGCTTGTCGCCTCGATCACCCGCGCCGTGAACCTGTGCGAATCGACCCTGGCCTTTGGCCGCGCCGAAGAGGCTCCGCCGCGCCTGACCCGCTTCGTCCTGCGCGGCCTTCTGGAGGACGTCGTCGAAGGCGAGGGCCTGGGCCAGTCGGTCAGCGCCGTGATCGACGCCCCCGCCGTCCTGACCCTGCGCGCCGATGTCGAACAGCTTCACCGGGTGATCTCGAACCTCGTGCGCAACGCGCGCCAGGCGATCGAGGCCACGGGGGGCGAGGGGACCATCGAACTGGCCGGCGGCGAGAGCGATGCCGAATGGTGGATCCGCATCGGCGACACCGGTCCCGGCCTGCCGCCCAAGGCGCGGGAGCACCTGTTTGCCGCTTTCACCGGCTCGACCCGGGCCGGGGGGACAGGCTTGGGCCTGGCCATCGCGGCCGAGCTGGTGCGCGGCCATGGCGGCGCGCTGGAGCTGGTGCGGTCCGATGATCAGGGCACGGTCTTCGTCATCCGCCTGCCCAAGGATGCCGGGCCCGGAATGGGGACTTCGGAAGAAAGCCACTGACGTGGTGCTTTTTCCCCTTGCGCCCCCCACGCGCTGCGGCTAAATCCCACCGCACTGCGGACCCGTAGCTCAGTTGGATAGAGCATTAGACTACGAATCTAAGGGTCGGGCGTTCGAATCGCTCCGGGTCCGCCATAGAATTCAAGAGGCTGGCTGAAAAGCCGGCCTCTTTGCTTTTCACCGCCCGACCCGCAGCACCCGCAGCGCGTTCAAGATCACGGCGACGTCGATGGCCTCTTGGACCAGGGCGCCCTGAACCGGGGAGAGCAGCCCGAACCCCGCCGCGACCTGGCCTGCCAAAGACAGGCCGATCCCCGCCATGACGCTTTGCAAGGCGATGGCGCGGGCACCCTTGGCCACCGTCACGCCCTGGGCCAGGGCCTCCAGCCGGTCGACCAGCAGAACCACATCGGCCGCCTCGGCGCTGGCCGCAGCCCCCCGCGCCCCCATCGCCACGCCGACTTCGGCCGAGGCCAGGGCCGGCGCGTCGTTCACCCCGTCGCCCACCATCATCACCGGGCCCCTCCGCTGTTCCTCCCGCACCAGGGCCAGCTTGTCCCCGGGGCCGAGGTCGGCACGCACCGCGTCAAGCCCAAGATCCCGCGTCACGGCCTCGGCCACCTCGGCGCGGTCGCCCGTGGCGAGGAGGATCCGCCTCAGCCCCATGCCCCGCAGCCGCCGCAAGAGCCCCGCCGTGCCCGGCCGCAAAGGATCGGTCAGGATGATCCTCCCCACGGGCCGCCCCTCGACCGCGACGCAGACCGTGACCGCGCCGGGCTCCACCCCCGCCATGGCCAGCGCCCGGCCTGTCCGGCCCGCGACAAAGGCCTCGCCGCCGACGAGCACCGCCTGGCCCTCGATCCGCCCCGAGAGCCCCTCTCCCGGCTGTTCCTCCACCCCCTCGGGCAGGGGCAGGTCCAGGCCCCGCGCCCGCGCCTCGGCCACGAGCGCCCGCGCCACCGGATGGCCCGAGGCCTGGTCCAGCGCCGCCGCCAGCGCCAGGACCCGCTCGGGGTCGCCGCCATCGGCCACATGCACCGCCCGCACCTGCGGCCGCCCCTCGGTCAGCGTGCCGGTTTTGTCCAGCACGAGGCAGCGGACCTGCGCCATGGCCTCGAGCCCGCCCGCGCTTTTCACCAGGACGCCGAACTGCGCCGCCCGGCTGAGCCCCGCCACCAGGGCCACCGGAACCGCCAGGATCAGGGGGCAGGGCGTCGCCACCACCAGCACCGCCACCGCGCGCTGGGTCTCTCCGGTCAGAGCCCAGGCCGCCCCGGCAATGGCCAGCGTCACGGCGAGGAAGGCCAGCGCCCAGCGGTCGGCCATCCGCGCCATGGGCGCCTTGGAGCCCTGCGCCGCCTCGACCAGCCGCAGGATGCCCGCGAAGGTGCTTTCCTCGGCCCGGCGCTGGGCCAGCATGTCGAAGGCCTCGGCCGCGTTGACCATGCCGCTGAGCACCTCCTCGCCCTGGGTCGCCTGGCGGGGCAGGGGCTCCCCGGTCAGGGTCGAGGTGTCCAGGACGGCCAGCGGGCTTTCTACCCGCCCATCGACTGGCACCGTATCGCCCTGCCGGATCAAGAGCCGGTCGCCCGGGGCGATCTCGGCCAGGGCCACCTCCTCCAGCAGGCCATCCCGGTGGCGATGGGCCCTGCGCGGGACCTTGGAGAGCAGCGCCGTCATCTCGGACCGCGCGCGGGTCTCGGCAAAGGCCTCGAGAAGCCCGCCGCCCGCATACATGACCGCGACGACGACCGCCGCCAGCGGCTCCCCGGTGGCCAGGGCGGCGGACATCGAGAGCGCGGCGAGGATATCCAGCCCGAAGTCACCCTTGATGAGGCTGCGGAGGATCTCCCAGGCCAGCACCGCCAGGACGGGGAGCGTGGCAGCGGTCCAGACCTGGGGGGCGAGGGGGTTGTCCGTGGCCCAAAGCGCCAGGCCCGCGAGGAGGCCGCAGAGGGCGAGGAGGAAGAGGGCGATCTGGGGGAAGGTCTTGGACAAAGGGCGGCTCCCGGTCAGGTGGGGGCAGCTTGGCACGGAATGGGGCGGGGGGATATGACAGAGGTCAAGGGAGGGTGCGTGCAAGCATGCACCCTACGGCCCCCAGATGTTGCCGGAGGCCATGAGGATAGATCATGCGCCGATGGGATGGCGACTTTGCCGATCCATGACGCGCCAGTCCCTGATCAGGCGAGGCGCTTGCGCCGAAGGGCGGCCAGACCCGCGAGAGCGCCCGCCAACAGCAGGCCCGTGGCGGGCAGCGGCACGGCAGCCATCGGACCCGTCCGGGCCAGAACCTCCGAGTCGGTCAGGGCGCCGTCATAAATTTCCAGGTAGTCCATTTTCCCCGAAGCCTCTTCGTCCGTGTAGGAAACCTGGTCGTTGAACAGACGCAGCATGTCGGTGGCATGGGGCAAATGCGCCGCCGCGCCGCTGGGAAAGCTGAACTGCAAGGCGCCGTTGAGAAAGACCTTGGACAGGGAGCCGTCAAAGACGACTGCCAGAACGAAGTCGGTGTTCGCGGCGGTCGTGGTCGTGGAGGACCCATAGCCACCACAGCAGTAGTTCAGGTTCCCATCCCGGAAGTACAGCCCCTCGTCCGACACGAAGCCCCCGGACGCGAGCGGCACATCGGTTGCGAGGACGCGCCTCCAGCCGCTCATGTCGTCCAGATTGGCGCGCAGCACCAGCGACCAACTTGAGAGGGCCGTCCCGAAATTCAGGTCAAGCCCATCCGCCAAACCGAAGTTGTAAGAGCCCGACCCCACCGTGCCCGCACCAGTTTCGGTGGCCGTGGTATGGCCAAGGCTGTCGGTAGCGGTCGTTCCATCGAAGAGGAACTGGCTGTAAAGCGTCGCCGCAGGGGCAGGGAGGGCGAGGGCGGCCACCATCAGGGCCGAGCAGGAAAGCAGGCGCATGAATACCTCAATCAGCAGATGCGCGTTCAATTCTTGTCACCTACCATACCGGAGAGAAGCTTTCATCTGTTTTCTGCGCATGAGAAAGGGGGCCCGCAGGCCCCCGTGGTGAAGCTTGTCGAGAGAGAGATCACCGCTCCTCGATCAGGATCTCCCGTTTCCCCACATGGTTCGCCGCCGTGACCACGCCCTGCTCTTCCATCTGCTCGACCAGCCGCGCCGCCTTCTGATAGCCGATCGCCAGCTTCCGCTGGATATAGCTCGTCGAGCACTTCCGGTCGCGCGCCACGATGGCCACGGCCTGGTCGTAGAGCGTGTCGTCCGAGCCGTCGCCGCCCAGGCCCAGGACCGCGTCGATTTCCGAGGCCTCGCCCTCTTCAGGGCCCTCGACCACGCCGGACATATATTGCGGCGGGCCGAAGCTCTTCAGGTGGGCGACGATTTCCTCGACCTCTTCGTCCGACACGAAGGGCCCGTGGATACGCGTGATCCGCGCGCCGCCGGCCATGTAGAGCATGTCGCCCTGGCCCAAGAGCTGCTCGGCCCCCTGTTCGCCCAGGATCGTGCGGCTGTCGATCTTCGAGGTCACCTGGAAGGAGATCCGGGTCGGGAAGTTCGCCTTGATCGTGCCGGTGATGACATCGACCGAAGGCCGCTGGGTCGCCATGATCAGGTGGATGCCCGAGGCGCGGGCCATCTGCGCCAGGCGCTGGATGCAGGCCTCGATCTCCTTGCCCGCCACCATCATCAGGTCGGCCATCTCGTCCACGACCACCACGATATAGGGGATGGCCACCGGGGCGAATTCGTCGGTCTCGAAGACGGGCTCGCCGGTGTCTTCGTCAAAGCCGGTCTGGATCGTGCGCTTGAACATCTCGCCCTTGGCGATGGCTTCGCGGACGCGGCCGTTATAGCCCTCGATGTTGCGCACCCCCATCTTGGACATCTTGCGATAGCGGTCCTCCATCTCGGAGACCACCCATTTCAGCGCCACGACGGCCTTCTTCGGGTCGGTCACCACCGGCGACAGGAGATGCGGGATGCCGTCATAGACCGACAGTTCCAGCATCTTGGGGTCGATCATGATCAACCGGCATTCCTCGGGCGTGAGCTTGTAGAGGAGGCTCAGGATCATCGTGTTGATCGCCACCGACTTGCCCGAACCCGTGGTCCCGGCGATCAGAAGGTGAGGCATCTTGGCGAGGTTCGCAATCACCGGCTCGCCGCCGATATCCTTGCCCAAGGCCAAAGGCAGGCGCAGGGAGGAATCGCCAAACTCCCGCGCCGAGAGGATCTCCCGCAGGACGACCTTTTCGCGCGTGGCATTGGGCAGCTCGATCCCGATCACCGTGCGGCCCGGCACGGTCGAAACCCGGGCCGACAGGGCCGACATGCTGCGTGCGATGTCATCGGACAGGCCGATCACACGGCTGGCCTTCAGCCCCGGCGCCGGTTCCAGCTCATACATCGTCACCACCGGCCCCGGACGGACCGAGGTGATCTCGCCGCGCACGCCGTAATCGTCCAGCACATTCTCCAGCATCCGGGCGTTTTCCTCCAGCGCCTCGGTCGAGAGCTGGTTGCGCGACACGGTCGAGGCCGGGGTCAAGAGCGACAGGGGCGGGAGTTCATAGGTCGAGACCTGGTCTTCGAAGCGCAACCGGGGCTGCTCCTCCGCCAGGGCCTGGCGCGAGGGGGTGGGCTTCTTCACCTGCGTTTGCACCAGGGGGGCGGCGGGGCGGGTGGCGACCAGGGGTTTGCGGATCACGGGGGTAGGGTCGTAATCCGGCTCCATCTGCGCGTCGTCATAGGCCCCGTCGTCATGAGCCTCGTCGTCCTGGGCCCATTGCGCGGCGATGGCCGGTTCATAGGTCGCATCATCCTCCCCGGAGAGGTCGACGGAGAGGTCCGTCTCCCAGTCGGCAGGGCCGCGGGTGTCGGCTTGCGGGGCGGTGAAGTCGGCGGGGCTGGCCTCGGGCTCCAGCGCGCGACCCAAGGTCACGGGGGGCTCGACCAGGCGGCGGGGCGGCTCGGCCACCGGAGCCGCGGGGCGCGTCGCCACCAGGCCCGCCGCGGCCACGGCGGGCTTGATCGCCCCGGTTGAGATCACCAGGGGCTGCGGGCTGCGGGGCAGGGGGGGCTTGGCGGCGGGACGGGTCATGCCGGGCTCACGCCGCGCGGCGATGGCCGCCGTGATCGGGGACATGTCCGACAGGGCCACGGGCTCGGCGGTCCGCGCCCGGATGACCGAGGAAATCCGCGCCTTGATCCGGTCCTCGGAGGGCGCCTCGAGATCCGCCGAGAGCGGCGGCTCGATCAATTCGGGCTCGGGTTCCGGCGCGCGGCGGATGATCTGCGGCAGGCGCGAGAACAGGGAGCGGGGCTCTTCGACCTCTTCCACCGCCCGGGGCTCGGCACGCAGCGGCGCCACGGCCTTGCGCGGGGCAGAAGCGCGCAGAGGTTCGGGCTGGGCGAAGACCGGGGCCTCTTCCTCTTCCTCCGCATGGGTCATGCGGGCCGTGCCGATGGTCTGCGCCTTGGCCGCAGCGCGGGCCGCAACCCGGGTCGCGCGCTCGGCCTCGGCGCGTTCGGCCGCCGCCGCCCGTCGCTCGGCGAGCTTCGCCCCCAGGGTCGAGGCCGCCGTGACCGACCCAACCGCCCCCTTGCCCAGGACCTGCATCAGGCTGTGATAGGCAAAGACCAGCCCCACGGCCAGAAACCCCGCCGTCAGCGCCAGTTCGCGGAAGGAGAACCCGGTGACGAAGAGGAACATGGCGACAAAGGCCAGGGCCGAGACCAGGGACAGGATCTTGACCGCCACCAGGGTCGAGCCCGGGATGATGGTCAAAAGGCTCAAAGCGATCGTATCGCCGAAGAGGCCTCCCAGGCCGAACTTGTGCGGCCAGTCCGCCCCCGGCACCAGGGTTGCGGCATAAACCGAGCCCAGGGCCACGGCGATCACCGCAAAGACCACGCGGCTGACCGCCCGGTCCGCGCCGATATGGCTGGCAAAGCGCACGCCCCAGGCACACAGCACCGCCGGGATCCCCCAGGCGCCCATGCCGCCCACCGTGATCAGCGTCGAGGCCACCGCAGCTCCAAGCCGCCCCAGGGCGTTGTTCACCGGCTGGTCGGACGAGACCATCCAGCCCGGGTCCGAGGGCGAATAGGACAGAAGGATCAACGCAAAGGCAAAGGCCAGGCCGATCAGGGCCAGGCCGAAAAGCTCTCTCCCCCGGCGTTCCAGCATGGCCTGGACGCGTTGGTCAAGAAGCGGGTCGCGCTGTCGGGACTGGTAGGACGCCATGGGAACCTCAACCGTAAAGGCAGTCGCGGAGCAAAGTGAGCCCCCGCTGCGTCTCGTCTTTGGGGCCGACAAGCGCGGCCCGGATGTAAGTCTTGCCCGGATTGAAGCCATGGGCCTCGCGGGAGAGATAAGCGCCGGGGAGGACCCGGACGCCGGTCTTTTGCCAGAGCCGGAGGGTGGCTTCCTCGCCATCCTCGACCGGAAGCCAGAGGAAGAAGCCGCCCTCGGGCAGTTGGAAGCCCTGGATGCCCGCGAAGACCTGCGCCGCGACCTCGAATTTCTCGTGATAGAGCGCGCGGGAGGCAGTGACATGGGCCTCGTCGGCCCAGGCCGCGGCCGAGACCGCCTGGATGGGCTGGGGCAGGGGGGCTCCGGCGAAGCTGCGGAGCTTGCGGATTTGGGCCACGGATTTGGCGCCACCGGCCACGAAGCCCGACCGCAGGCCGGGCAGGTTCGACCGTTTCGACAGCGAATGGAAGGTGAAGACCCGCTCGGGATCGGCGCCGATCTCGCGGGCCACTTCCAGGATGCCGGGGGGCGGCGCGGTCCGCCAGACCTCGGCATAGCATTCGTCGGCAAAGATGCGGAAGTCGTGTTTCTCGGCCAGGTGCAAAAGCTCCGCCCAATAGGCGCGGCTTGCCACGGCGCCCTGGGGATTGGCCGGAGAGCAGATATAGGCAATCGTCGTGCGGTCGAGGATATCTGTGGGCAGTCCCGCGTAATCGGGCAGGAAGCCGGTCTGGGCCGTGGCGGGCACGTAATGGGGCTCGGCGCCAGAGGTCACGGCGGCGACGGTATAGACCTGGTAAAACGGGTTGGGGATCAGGAAGACCGGGGTCTTGCCATTCTTCAGTTCCGGCGCCACGGCCAGGGCGGCGTTGAAGAGCCCCTCGCGGGTGCCGTTCAGCGCCATGATGTTTTCCGCCGCCATTTCAACGCCATAGCGGCGCGAAATCCAGCCGGTGATGGCCGACAGAAGCTCTGGCGTGCCGTCGTTGTTCGGATAGGCGCCAAAGCCCGAAAGGTTGGCCGCCAGGATGGGGCCCACGAAATCGGGCATCGGATGGCGCGGCTCGCCGATCGTCATCTGGATCGTGGGGCCGCCTGCGGCATGACTGTCCAACAGCTTCCGCAGACGCGGAAACGCGTAGTCTGGCAGGTTCGAGAACCGCTCAGGATAATTCATCTGCCTCGTCCCCGGGGTCGTTTCGCCCCGTTTTCAGGAACCCTAGCCAAAACCCCGGGGCTGGTCCAGAAAAAGTGAACAGAGGGGCGAGGTTGGGGGCTGGACTTGTGGCAAATGGGGCTCAGGCGGGCGTCAGCGCAGGGCGGCTTCGGCGGCGAGCCCGATGCGGAGGAGCCGGTATTCGGCGCCGGGGGCTGCCATCAGCGACAGGCCGCAGGCGGGCTGCGAGGTGGGCAGGGTCAGGACGCATTGGTCCAGGAGGTTGCCGATGCGGGTGTTGCGCAAGGCCAGCAGGTTTTCGGTGACGTAATAGGCCTCGTCGGTCATCAGGCGGCCTGCATGGGGCGGCAGGATCGGCGCGGTGGGGATCAGGATGGCGTCGTAACCGGCCGTGGTCTGGGCATAGGACGCGCGCAGCGTCCGCAGCTTTCGCCAGGCGGCGATGTGATCCGAGGCCTTGGCCTGCCCGCCCGTGCGGAAGCGTTCGAGGATGCGGGGGAACATCAGCTGGGGGGCGGCCTCGATCGTGGCCTCCCAGATCGCATAGGCCTCGGGGGCGACGAGGGTTCCGGCCAGCGCCAGGGCGCTTGCGACCTCGGGGGCCTGGAGGCGGGTGATCTGGGCGCCCGCCCTTGTCAGGCGGGCAAGGGCGTCGTCGAAGCCCTTGGCGGGGGCCTCGCGCAGGTCATCGAGCGCCAGGGTCTCCAGCACCGCGAGGCGCAGGCCCGAGAGGGGCAGGGGCGTCAGGTCGGGGGCGCGGGTGCCTTCCAGCAGGGACAGCAGCAGGGCGCAGTCCTCGACCGTATGGGCCAGCGGGCCCACGGTGTCGAAGCTCTCGGCCAGCGGGACCACGCCCTTCAGCGAGAGGCGGCCATGGGTGGTCTTGAGCCCGACAAGGTCGTTCCAGGCCGAGGGGATGCGGACAGAGCCCCCGGTGTCCGACCCCACGGCGGCGGGTGCGATGCCATAGGCCACCGAGGCAGCGGCGCCCGAGGAAGAGCCTCCGGGGACGGAATGCGGGTTGTTGATGCAGGGCGGCGTGGCGGTGACGGGGTTCAGGCCCAGGCCGGAGAAGGCCAGCTCCGACATATGCGTCTTGCCGAGGCAGACCGAGCCCATGAGGGTGGCGACGCGCAGCACCTCGGCATCCGCCGTGGGGATGCGGTGCTTCAAGAGCGCCGATCCGGCCTCGGTCGCCGTGCCCGCCGTGTCGAAGAGGTCTTTCCAGGACAGGGGCACGCCGTCCAGCGGGTGACGGCGGAGCCCGGATTTGGCGCGGGCGGCGGCGGCCATGGCCTCGGCCCGGGCGCGGGGGGCTGTGGTGCGGGCATAGATGCGGTCGCGGTGGGGATGGGACTCGATTTCCGACAGGAAGTATTCGGCCAGTTCGACCGGGTTCACCTTGCCCTTTTCGATGTCGCGGCCGAGGTCTGCGGCGGTCATATGGGACCAGGTGCCGGTCATGGGGTCATCCTTTTCGCGCAAGCGTTCCAATTTCTCCCCGCCGCCCCGGGCTTGACCCGGGGCCTCGACGCAAGGGCTGCCCGGGCGGTCATGCGGGGATCACCTTGCCGGGGTTCATCAGGCCCTTGGGGTCCAGCGCCTGTTTCACCGCCCGCATGATCTCCAGCGCCACGGGGTCCTTGCGCCGCTTCATCGAGGCCAGTTTCGAGAGCCCCACGCCATGTTCGGCCGAGAAAGAGCCGCCGAGGTCCTGGACCACATCCTCCACCGCCTCGATCACCGCGTCGTAAAGCCCCTCGCGGGAGGGGTAGACGGTGAAATGCAGGTTGCCGTCGCCGAGATGGGCGACCGTGATCGTCTCAAACCCTGGGTCCAGCGCGGGCAGCCGGGCCTCGATCCTTGTGAAGAACTCCGCCACCGATTGCAGCGGCAAGGAGATATCCGTGTCGATCGTGGGCTGGCGGGAGTTCATCACCTCGGCCGCCAGCTCGCGCCTTTTCCACATGGCGAGCCTTTGGGCATCCGAGGCGGCGATTTCGGCGTCCAGCACCGTGCCCGCCTCCATCATCGCAGCCAAAGTGTCCTCCAACAGCGCCTGGAGCGGCACGCGGCCATCCTCGCCCACCGCGCAGTCACGGGGCGCGGTGGAGGCGACCTCCATCAGGATATTGACCTCGTGCAGCGTCGCGAAGGGCTGGCGGATGTCAGGGCGATGGGCCTTCAGGCGCTCCATATAGCTGCGGGGCATGAATTCGAAGGCCTCGACCAGGCCGCCGGTGGCCTCTTGCAGGCGGTTCAGAAGGCCCAGGGCGGCGGGGAGGTCGGTGACGGCGGCCCAGGCGGTGGCATAGGCGCGGGGCTTGGGCACCAGCCGCATCGTGGCCGCCGTGATCACGCCCAGGGTCCCCTCGGCGCCGATGAACATCTGCCGCAGGTCGTAACCGGAGTTGTTCTTGTGCAGCTCGCTCATCAGGTTCAGGATGCGGCCATCGGCCAAGACGACCTCGAGCCCGAGGCACAGCCCCCGGGTCGAGCCATAGCGCAACACGTTCGACCCGCCGGCATTGGTCGAGAGGACCCCGCCGATCATCGCAGACCCGCGCGCACCGAACCAGAGCGGGAAGTAAAGCCCCAGGGCCTCCGCCGCGTCATGCAGGTTTTGCAGCACCACGCCCGCCTCGACCACGGCGACACGGGCCTCGGGGTGGATCGAGCGGATGCGGTTCATCCGCTCGACCGAGAGGAACAGCCCGCCCTCGGTCATCGCGCCGCCCACGATCCCCGTCAGGCCCGAGACCGGGATGACCGGCACGCCATGGGCCTGGGCGAGGCGCAGGACGGCGGCCACCTCATCGGTGCTGCCCGGGCGGGCGACGGCGCAGGGGGCGGGTTTGTAATGGCCGGACCAGTCATGGGTATAGCGAGCCAGGGCCTCGCCGGTCACGACGTTTTCGGCCCCCAGGGCCTCGGTCAGCGCGGCGATCAGGGTCATTGGATCTGGTCCAGGAGTTTCAGCACATCGGGGCCCAGCCCCTCGACGATCTTTGTGACGCCCTCTGCCGTGGGGTGCAAGCCATCCGCTTGCAGGAAGGGGCCAAGCTTGGCCGGGTCGGGCGGATTGCCCAAAAGCGGCGCATAGAAGCCGGGGTTGAACAGGACCTGGTATTCTGCCGCAAGCTCGGGATAGATCGCGTCGAAGGCCTTTTGGTAATCGGGGCCCAGGTTGGCAGGGGCCTGCATGGCGACCAGAAGCACCGGGATGCCCTTGGCCTTGGCGCCCTTCAGGATCGCCTCGAGATTGGCGCGCGAGGCCTCGGGCGGCAGGCCGCGCAGCATGTCATTGCCCCCCAGCGCCACGATCAGGGCCTTGACCTCGGGCGCAAGCGTCCAATCGAGCCGCGAGAGCCCCCCCGCCGTCGTATCGCCCGAGACCCCGGCATTGACCACCGTCACCTCGCGCCCCTGCGCCGCAAGCCAGGCTTGCAACTGCGGCGCCAGCCCCTCGCCATCGGGCAGGCCATAGCCCGCCGTCAGACTGTCGCCCAAAGCGGCAATCACCTGGTCCGCCGTGGCGGGAAGGGCACTTCCCCCCACAAGTAACGCAAGCGTGAGATTGCGGATTGCGCGGCCAAGACCATATGGAAGACGAAAGAGGTGATGCATGGATGTTCTGGAACTTTCAGGGGTGCGGTTGACGCTGGATGGCAATGCTGGTCCGGTGGAAATCCTGCGGGGGATCGACCTGAGCGTCAAGGCAGGAGAGAGCCTGGCGCTGATCGGGCCTTCGGGTTCGGGCAAGTCCTCGCTTCTGATGCTGATGGCGGGGCTGGAGAAGGCGACGGGCGGCAAGGTTGCAGCCCTGGGCCAGGACCTCGGCGCCATGGACGAGGACGCCCTGGCGCGGTTCCGGCGCGGGCGGATGGGGGTGGTCTTCCAGAGCTTTCACCTGATCCCGACCATGACGGCCTTGGAGAATGTCGCCGTGCCGCTGGAGATCGCGGGGGTGGCCAATGCCGCACGCCTCGCCGCCGAAGAGCTGGAGGCCGTGGGGCTGGGGGCCCGGAAGGGCCATTACCCCAGCCAGATGTCGGGGGGGGAGCAACAGCGCGTGGCGCTCGCTCGCGCCTCGGCGGGGCGGCCGAAGCTGCTTCTGGCCGATGAGCCGACGGGGAACCTCGACCAGGCCAATGGGGCGGCGATCATGGACCTGCTCTTCGGCCTGAGGGATCGCCATGGCGCGACCTTGGTCATGGTGACCCATGCGCCGGAGCTGGCCGAGCGCTGCGACCGCGTCGTCCGCATGGCGGATGGGCGGCTGGCATGAGGTTGGCATTTACTCTGGCCCTGCGGGAGATGCGGGGCGGGCTTTCGGGCTTTCGGGTCCTGATCCTCTGCCTGACCCTTGGGGTGGCTGCGATTGCGGCGGTGGGCACTTTGCGCGCGGCCATCGAGGCCGGGCTGAGTGACCAGGGCGCGGTGATCCTGGGCGGCGATGCCCAGGTCAGCTTCACCTATCGCCGCGCCGATGCCGAGGAACTGGCCTGGATCGAGGCCAATGCGACCGCCGTGTCAGAGGTTCTGACCTTTCGGTCCTTGGCCGTCGTCGGAGAGGATCAGGCCCTGACCCAGGTCAAGGCGGTGGATGACGCCTGGCCCCTGCTCGGCCAGGTCAAGCTGGACCAGGGCACCCTGGCCGAGGCCTTTGCGACCAAGGAGGGCAAGCCCGGCGCGGTGATGGAGAAGCTTCTGGCCGACCGCCTGGGGCTCGTCCCGGGCGACAGCTTCAAGCTTGGCCTGCAAGAGTTCCGCTTGGGCGCCCTGATGCTGTCGGAACCCGACAGCGCCACGGCGGGCATCGGCTTTGCGCCGAAGACCGTGGTCCAAAGCGCAGCCCTCGGGGCCTCGGGGCTTTTGGCGCCGGGGTCGATGTATGACAGCCATTACCGCATGGTGACCCAGGCGCCGCTTGGGCCCTTGAAGACCGAGGCCGAGGCGAAGTTCGGCGAGAAGGGGCTCGACTGGACCGACCGGCGCAATGCCGCCCGGGGGGTGGAGCGTTTCGTCGACCGGCTGGGGTCCTTCCTGATCCTGGTGGGGCTCGCGGGGCTCGCCGTGGGCGGGGTGGGCGTGGCCTCGGCCGTCAGGGCCTGGATGGAGCGGCGGGTGGCGACGATTGCGACGCTGAAAGTCCTCGGCGCCGAGGGCGGGCTGGTGGCGCAGGTCTACCTGGTGCAGGTCCTGGCCGTGGTGGCCTTGGGGACGGGGCTTGGCCTCGCCCTGGGCGCGGGCGCCATGATGGCGGTCTTTCCGCTGATCATCGCAGAGCTGCCCTTTCCGGTGACGGTGGGGCTTTACCCGCAACCGCTGATCGAGGCCGCGTTTTACGGCATCGTGACGGGGATGCTCTTTGCCCTTTGGCCCCTGGCGCAGGCGCTGCGGCAGGGGGCGGCGGCGCTCTATCGCGGCGCGGGGCGGCTTTGGCCCGGCAAGGGCTGGATCCTGGTCCAGGTCGTGCTGCTCCTGGCCCTGGTCGGCGGCGCGGTCTGGTTTTCCGGCAACTGGATGCTGACGCTCGGCACCCTGGGCGGGGTGGCTGCGGTGCTGGCGGTGCTTTGGGGCGCGGGCTGGGGCCTGGCCCGGGTCGCGCGGAGGGTCGCGCGCAGCCGGCTGGTCGATGGCCGCCCCGGGTTGCGGCTGGCGCTGGCCGCCATCGGGGGCCCAAGGTCCGAGGCCATGTCGGTCGTCCTCTCGCTGGGCCTGGGCCTTTCCGTCCTGGCCGTGGTGGGCCAGATCGACGCCAACTTCCGCCTCGCCATCGCGCGCGACCTGCCGACCCGGGCGCCCTCTTTCTTCTTCATCGACATCCAGCCCGACCAGACCGCGCCCTTCCTCGCGCGGATGGAGGAGGATCCCGCCGTGACC
This sequence comes from Stagnihabitans tardus, assembly GCF_009925085.1. GTDB lineage: Bacteria > Pseudomonadota > Alphaproteobacteria > Rhodobacterales > Rhodobacteraceae > Stagnihabitans > Stagnihabitans tardus. The sequence goes on from NZ_JAABNR010000031.1 coordinate 27,551, forward strand.
AAGGTCGAAAGTGCCGCCATGTTGCGCGGCACGCTGACCCAGATCAACGGCCGCCCGGCGAAAGAGGTCGCGGGCGATCACTGGGTGGTGCGCGGCGACCGGGGGATCTCCCTGGCCGATGCGATGCCCGAGGGGACGGAGGTGACCGCGGGGCAATGGTGGCCCGAGGGCTATAGCGGCCCGGGCCAGGTCAGCTTCGCCGCCGACGAGGCCGCCGAGATCGGGCTGAAGCTGGGCGATGCGCTGGTCCTGAACATCCTCGGCCGCGATATCCCTGTGACGGTGACGAGCTTCCGCAAGGTCGATTTCTCCAACGCCGGGATGGGGTTTGTGATGGTGGTGGACAAGGCGGCCCTGGCGGGCGCGCCCTATACCTCGATTGCCACAGTCTATGCCGAGCCCGAGGCCGAGGCTACGCTCTTGCGCGACACCGCCCGGACCTGGCCCAATGTCACGGCGATTTCCGTCAAGGAGGCCATCGCCAAGGTGGTCGAGGCCCTGACCGCGATTGCCACAGCCACCGTCGCGGCGGCGGGGGCGGTGCTGGTCGTGGGGCTGGTGGTGCTGGTGGGCGCCGTGGCCTCGGGCGTGCCTTTGCGGCTGCGCGAGGCCTCGGTGCTGAAGGTGCTGGGGGCGACGCGGGGGAGGATCCTTGGAAGCTTTGCCTTGCGTGCGGCGATCATGGGGGCTGCGGCGGGGCTCGTGGCGGTGGGGGCGGGCGCGGTCGGCGGCTGGGCCGTCCTGTCGCTGGTCATGGAGCTGCCCTTCGTCTTCGAGCCCTGGTCGGCGCTGGGTGTGGTCTCGGGCGGGGTCCTGGTGACCCTGGTGGCGGGGCTGATCTTTGCCGCCGTGCCCCTGCGCGCCCGGCCTGCCGGGGTCTTGCGGACGGTGGAGGGCTGAGGGATTCCCGTCAGCCCTGGAATTTGCCGTTGAAAATCGCCGGAAATGGAATAGAAGTTCCAGCGACAAAAACCCGGGCTGCGGCCAAGGAGGATGAGATGTTGAGATTCGGGCTTCTGGGCGCTGGGCGCATCGGCAAGGTTCATGCCAAGGCCGTGACGGGCAATCCGGCGGCGAAGCTGGTGGCCGTGGCCGATGCCATGGCCCCCGCCGCCGAGGCGATTGCCGCGCAATATGGCTGCGAGGTGCGGTCCATCGAGGCGATCCTTGCGGCGAAAGACATCGATGCCGTGGTGATCTGCACGCCGACCGACACCCATGCTGACCTGATCGAGGCCTTCACCAATGCGGGCAAGGCGGTCTTCTGCGAAAAGCCGATCGACCTGTCGATCGACCGGGTGAAGAAGTGCCTCGAGGTCGTGCGCGCCAACAAGGGCACGCTGATGGTGGGCTTCAACCGCCGCTTCGACCCGCATTTCCAGGCGGTGAAGGCGGAAATCACCAAGGGCTCGATTGGCGAGGTCGAGATGGTGACGATCACCTCCCGCGATCCCGGCGCGCCTCCGGTGGACTATATCGCGCGGTCGGGCGGGATTTTCCGCGACATGACGATCCATGATTTCGACATGGCGCGGTTCCTCCTGGGCGAGGAAGTGACCGAAGTGTCGGCCATGGCCTCGGTCCTGGTCGATCCGGCCATCGGCAAGGCGGGCGACAGCGATTCCGTGCAGGTCATGCTGAAGACCGCGAGCGGCAAGATGGCCGTCATCTCGAACTCCCGCCGCGCGACCTATGGCTATGACCAGCGCATCGAGGTTCATGGCTCGGCCGGCGTGGTTTCGGCCGAGAACCAGCGGCCGGTGTCGATCGAGGTGGCGAATGGCGCGGGCTATACCCGCCCGCCGCTGCACGACTTCTTCATGACGCGTTACACCGAGGCCTATGCGGCGGAAATCGCGGCCTTTATCGACGCGGTGGGCGGCAAGGCTTCCGCCTCGCCCTCGGGCGAGGATGGGCTTCTGGCCCTGGCGCTCGCCGAGGCCGCGCTGAAGTCGGTGGCTCTGGGCCGCGTGGTCAAGGTCTCGGAAATCTGAGGATTTCCTCGGGCGGAAAGGGGGCGCGGCCTGACGGCCGCGCCCTTTTGCTTGCGCAAAGCTGGAGGGGGGCGCTGCCCCCCTCCAGACCT
>NZ_JAABNR010000032.1 GCF_009925085.1 Stagnihabitans tardus
AGGGGGGGCCGGGGGAGGGGGCAAGCCCCCTCCCCCGGCCCCCCTCCAAGAAAAACCGGACGCGCAAAGCGCGTCCGGTTTTTCTTGGACCCGTTCGGAAAGGTCAGCCTTAAAGGGCCACGCGCTTGGGCTCGTCGCGACGTGCCGAGAGCTCTTCCGACACCAGGAAGGCCAGCTCCAAAGCCTGCGAGGCGTTCAAGCGCGGATCGCAAGCCGTGTGATAGCGGTCCGACAGATCCTCATCCGTCACCGCGCGCAGGCCGCCGGTGCATTCGGTCACATCCTTGCCGGTCATCTCGAAATGCACGCCGCCCGGGATCGTGCCCTCGGCGCCGTGGATGCCGAAGAACTCCCGCACTTCCCGAAGCACCGATTCAAACGGACGGGTCTTGTAGCCCGAGGCCGCCTTGATCGTGTTGCCATGCATCGGATCGCAGGACCAGAGCACATTGGCGCCCTCTTCCTGCACCGTCTTGATCAGCCGCGGCAGGTGATCGCCCACTTTCCCCGCGCCAAACCGCGCGATCAGCGTCAGACGCCCCGGCTCGTTCTGGGGATTCAGCTTGGCCATCAGGACCTTCAGATCCTCCGCCGTCGTCGTCGGGCCACATTTCAACCCGATCGGGTTCAAAACCCCCCGGCAGAACTCGACATGCGCGCCATCCGGCTGCCGCGTGCGGTCGCCGATCCAGATCATGTGACCCGAGCCCGCCACCGGCTGCCCGGTGATCGAATCGATCCGGCAGAGCGCCTCTTCATATTCCAAGAGAAGCGCCTCGTGGGAGGTGTAGAAATCCACCGTCGACAGCGAAGGCGCGGTTTCCGAGTTGATCCCGGCCGCATTCATGAAATCCAGCGCATCCGAGATGCGGTTGGACAGGGTGCGGTAACGCTCGGCCTTGTCATGCTCGGCAAAGCCCAGGGTCCAGGCATGGACCCGGTGGATATCGGCGAAACCGCCCGTCGAGAAGGCCCGCAACAGGTTCAAGGACGCCGCCGACTGCGTATAGGCCTGCAGCATCCGCTGCGGATCGGGGATCCGCGCCGCAGCGTTGAAGTCGAAGCCGTTGATGATGTCACCGCGGTAAGAGGGCAGCTCGACCCCGCCCACGACCTCGGTCCCCGCCGAACGCGGCTTGGCGAATTGCCCCGCCATGCGCCCCACCTTCACCACCGGCACCTTGGCGCCATAGGTCAGGACGACCGCCATCTGCAGCATGACGCGGAAGGTGTCGCGGATATTGTCGGCGCTGAACTCGGAGAACGACTCGGCGCAGTCACCGCCCTGCAAGAGGAAGGCGCGGCCCTCGGCCGCCGCCGCCAGCTGCTTCTTCAGCTTGCGCGCCTCACCGGCAAAGACCAGCGGAGGATAGATCGCAAGCTGCGCCTCGACGCCCTTCAAAGCGGCTTGATCCGGATAATCCGGCATCTGCACCCGCGGCTTCGCGCGCCAATCCGATTTCGTCCAGCCCTTGGTCATGGCTTCACCCTCACGTCAGAATCTTCACGCCTTCTAAGGAAATCCCGCCCCAAAGCAAAGGCCGAAAGCGCCGCTTCACCGCCATTTTGCCCCCCTTGTGCCGTGAGGGGAAAATCCTTTTCCTCCCCCCTTGCTCTTCGCGGCGAATCCTGTTTCCTTGTCCCAAATCCGACATGTCAGGTCGCGCAATGTCCACGGGCCCCCGCAAAGCCACCCAGACCTCGAAACCCGAGGCGCCCCGGCGCTTTGTCTTCCTGCTTCTGGACAAATTCACCATGCTGGCCTTTGCCAGCGCCATCGAACCCCTGCGCATCGCCAACCGGGTGATCGGCGAGCCCGCCTATACCTGGGCCCTGGCGGGCGAGGGCGGCGAGACCGCGACCTGTTCCAACGGCGCCTCCTTCAAGCTGGACATGGGGCTGGATGAGATCGAGCGCGACGACATTCTCCTGGTCTGCGGCGGGATCGACGTGGGCCGGGCCGCGACGCGCGGCGTCCTGAACTGGCTGCGGCGCGAGGCGCGGAGGGGCGTCACCATCGGAGGGCTTTGCACCGGGGCCTATGCGCTGGCCAAGGCCGGGCTTCTGGACGGCAAGAAGGCCACGATCCATTGGGAGAATCAGGACGGCTTCCTCGAGGAATTCGAAGAGGTCGATCTGACCAAGTCGGTCTTCGTCATGGATGGCAACCGCTGGACGACCGCCGGGGGGACCTCGTCCCTGGACCTCATGCTGAAGGTCATCGCCGCCGACCATGGCGAGGATGTCGCCAATACCGTGGCAGACCAGCTGATCTATTCGACGATCCGCACCGATCAGGACACCCAGCGGCTTTCCATCCCGACCCGGATCGGGGTGCGGCATCCCAAGCTCTCCCAGGTCATCCAGATGATGGAAGGCAATATCGAAGACCCGATGTCGCCCGCCGACCTGGCCGAGGAGGTCGGCATGTCCACCCGCCAGCTCGAGCGGCTGTTCTCCCGCTACCTGAACCGCAGCCCCAAGCGCTATTACATGGAGCTGCGGCTGCAAAAGGCGCGCAACCTCTTGATGCAGACCGATATGTCGGTGATCAACGTCGCCCTGGCCTGCGGTTTCGCCTCGCCCTCGCATTTCTCGAAATGCTACCGCAGCCATTACAACACGACGCCCTACCGCGAGCGGGGGACCCAAGGCAACCTGCCCCAGGCCCCGGCGGCGGGGCGGCTCTCGATCTAGGGAGGCCCCGGGTCAAGCCCGGGGCGCCCATGGCCTTGCGGATCACGCCTCGCAAACGCCAGGCTGCTCCGGGCTTGACCCGGAGCCTCGACCTGTCAGCGGCGCCTCAGAAGACGTTGACGCCCGACTTCGGATCGGGGCCGAAACGGTTCGGACCCGGGGTTCCGGGCAGACAGAAGATCACCAGCAGCGCGAGCGCGCCCACAAACGGCACAAAGCCGAGGAACAGCCACAGCGCCGACATGTCACGGTCATGCAGGCGCCGGGCAGCGACGGCCAGGCTGGGGATCATGTTCAACGTGCTGAAGGCATAGATCACCAGCATCGCGATGAAGACAAAGGCAAAGGCCCCCCCGCTCGGCCCGCCTGCCATCATGACCTCGGGCGTCATGGTCAGACCCATCACCGCGCCCATGACGGCATAGATCACGATGGCCACGAGGAACTGGAACAGGGCGAACCACCAGAACTCGGACCGCGCGGCGCGGCCGGGGAAAATGCTGGCGGAATAAACCGCCTTGACGGATTCGGTGAATGTCATGGAAACCTCCTGAAAACGGTCAGGAGAGACTGCGCCGGGGCCATCCGCCAGGCAACGCTTCCCGGTCGGTCAAGCCCTTGGCCGTGACGGGGCGTGGCCCAGGTGCAACAAGGCCCCCTTGCCTTTCTGGCTTGGCGATGCTCGGCCAGAGGGGCGACGCGGCAGGCGCCGCACCGAAACCTTACTGGCCGTCGTTGCAGAAGCTCATGGTGATCAGGCAGTTGGCCGTATAGCCCGAGCAATTGGCCAAAGCGGTCTCTTCGGCCTTGGCGGCGGAAGGATCGGCCGAGAAGCCCATGCCATAGCCATCCCCCACCGCGACCGCGCCGCAGGACGGAAACACCACGACCGCCGCGCAGTCGCCCACGCCGCATTGCGTCACCGCCTCGCCCGAGGCATCATCCTTGGAGGCAAAATTCCAGCCGCCGCCGACCTTGCCGGTCGAGGGCGAGAAGGCGATGGCGCCAAAGAGATCAGCGGCCGCCACCGGCATGGCCAGACCAAGGGTCAAGGCGGAAGCCAGAACAAGACCGAAGCGCTGCGACATGGTGGTCCTTTCGAAACCAGGTATCTGGTCTTGTAGGTGGGCATGGCGGGGCAGAAGGTCAAGTCCCGTCCACCGCCCCGCCCTGCCCTGTCACCGCCAAGTCACAGGGGGAGGGGCGCAGGCGGCCGCCCAAGCCCTCATCGTGTCGACACGTTGCCGACTTAACCCCCCTTTCCTTTTTGATCCGGCCCCTCTAGTCTGGCCGGCAGGATATAAATCCGACACGGGAGACAAGAATGAAGAAACTGCTGCTGGCCACTGCCGCCATTGCCCTGATCTCGGGCGCGGCGCGGGCCGAAGACGTCAAACTGGGGATCCTCTTCGGCTTCACCGGCCCGATCGAATCGCTGACCGGCCACATGAAGAATGCCGCGAACCTCGCGATCAAGGAAGTCAACGACTCGGGCAAGTCGGCCTATGCCTTCTCGTCCGTCGAAGGCGACAGCACCTGCGTCGACGCCGCCGCCGCCCAGACCGCCGCTGAGAAGATGGTGACCTCGGATGGCGTCAAGGGCATCATCGGGGGCGACTGCTCGGGCGTCACCGGCGCCGTCCTGCAAAACGTCGCGCGTCCGAATGGCATCGTGATGATCTCGCCCTCGGCGACCTCGCCTGCCCTCTCGACCGCCGAAGACGATGGCCTCTTCTTCCGCACCGCGCCCTCTGATGCGCGCGAAGGCGAAGTCATGGCCGATATCCTGATGGAAAAGGGCGTGAAGTCGATCGCCCTGACCTATTCGAACTCGGACTACGGCAAGGGCCTGGCGGAAGCCATCTCGACCGCCTTCACCGCCAAGGGCGGCACGGTCACGATCAACATTCCGCATGACGACACCAAGGCTGACCTCTCGGCCGAAGTGGCCTCGCTGGCTTCGGCCGGTGGCGACCTGCTGGTCGTCGCGGGCTACCTGGACCAGGGCGGCAAGGTCATCATCCAGACCGCGCTGGACACCGGCGCCTTCTCGACCTTCGGCCTGCCGGGCGGCATGGTGGGCGACAGCCTGCCCGCAGCCATCGGCGCGCCGCTGGACGGCTCCTATGGCCAGGTCGCGCAGTCCGACTCGGCTGGCGCTGCCGTGCTGACCGACATGGGCAAGGCCGCCGAGCCCGCTTTCGACGCGACCTCGCCCTATTCGATGGAATCCTATGACGCTGCCGCGCTGATCATGCTGGCCATGAACGCGGCCAAGTCGTCGGACCCGAAGGTCTACAAGGACAAGGTCCTGGAGATCGCCAATGGTCCGGCCGATGGTTCGGGCGTCAAGATCCTCCCGGGTGAGCTGGGCAAGGCGCTGGAGCTGATCGCTGCCGGCACCGCCATCGACTATGACGGCGCTTCGGGCGTGACGCTGATCGGGCCGGGCGAGTCGGCCGGGCGCTACAAGCAGTTCGAAGTCAAGGGCGGCAAGTTCGAAACCGTCCAGTTCCGCTGAACGCAGACAGCAACTGACATGGCCCGGGGTCTTTACGTCCCCGGGCCATTCTCATAAGCCGCAGAGCCCGCAAAGGGCCAAAAGGGCGAACAGGGGGAAACATGATCGTCGTCGAAGACCTTCACAGGCACTTCGGGGCCTTTCGCGCCGTCGATGGCGCGTCGCTGGAAATCAAGACCGGGTCGATCACCGGGTTGATCGGACCGAATGGCGCGGGCAAGACCACGCTCTTCAACGTCATCGCCGGGCGGCTGAAGCCGACCTCGGGCCGTGTGCTGATGGACGGCGAGGATATCTCGGGCCTCGAGCCGCACCAGCTGTTCGCCAAGGGCCTCTTGCGGACCTTCCAGATCGCCCATGAATTCGGGTCCATGACCGTGCGCGAGAACCTGATGATGGTGCCGGGCGGCCAATCGGGGGAAAGCCTGTGGAACGCCTGGTTCAACCGGGGCCGCGTCGCCCAGGAAGAGGCCGCGCTGCGGAAGAAGGCCGATGAGGTGCTGGAGTTCCTGACGATCTCACACATCGCCGATGAGAAGGCGGGCAATATCTCGGGCGGGCAGAAGAAGCTGGTGGAGCTCGGGCGGACCATGATGGTGGACGCCAAGATCGTCTTCCTGGACGAGGTCGGCGCGGGCGTGAACCGGACGCTCTTGAACACGATCGGCGATGCCATCGTGCGCCTGAACAAGGAGCGCGGCTATACCTTCTGCCTGATCGAGCATGACATGGATTTCATCCAGCGGCTTTGCGATCCGGTCATCGTCATGGCCGAGGGCAAGGTCCTGGCGCAAGGCACTGTTGCGGAAGTGAAATCCGACGAACGTGTGATCGAGGCCTATCTGGGCACCGGGCTCAAGAACAAGGTGGTGGCACATGGGTAAGCCCACTCCGGGCCTCGCCCCAATGCTGCTTGGCGTCTTGGCCGTGGCAGGGCTGCTGGCGGTCCCCGATACAGCCCTGGCCAAGGCCAACTGCTTCGCCGTGGACGGCTCGGTCCAGCTTTGCCCGGACACAGACGCCTGGGTCGGCAAATACGAGGCCAAGAGCGGGCACCTGATGCTGTATACTTGGGGCCTGGAGGTCGAGGTCTTCCGCTTTCTGCCGGTCGAGAACAAGACCAACATGGACCGCACCGACCATGCGCTTTACGTCATCGGCGCACAACGTGGCTGGCGCGGCGCGGCCCACCGGCTTTCCCCGAGGCAGGAGACACTTGCGCCCTTCCCGCCCGGAACCCGGTTCTATTCTCGCATCGACACGATTGCCGCCGTGCCCCTGGTTCAAAGTACCCTGGTCCTGCTGATGCGCCCGCTGGACGACCATTACGACCCGCCCCGAGACTGGGCGACCCTTGCCCCCCTGCTGTCCGACCTGCGCTTTGCCGGGGGCGAGGGGCTTCTTACCGACAAGGACACCACCGATGGCCAGTGAACCCTTCCTGATCGGGGATGCGATGACGGGCGGTTATGGCCCGGTCGATATCCTCCACCAATGCACCATCGCCGTCGAAAAGGGCCAGATCGCGGTGATCGTGGGCCCCAATGGCGCGGGCAAGTCCACCGCCATGAAGGCGGTCTTCGGCATGCTGAAACTGCGCGGCGGGGCCGTGCGGCTGAATGGCGAGGACATCACGAAGCTCTCCCCGCAAGACCGCGTCGCCAAGGGCATGGCCTTTGTCCCCCAGACCCACAACATCTTCACCACCATGACGGTGGAAGAGAACCTGGAAATGGGCGCCTTCCTGCGCCGCGATGACATCAAGACCACGATCGAGCAGGTCTACGAGCTCTTCCCGATCCTCAAGACCAAGCGCCGCCAGCCAGCCGGAGAGCTCTCGGGCGGCCAGCGCCAGCAGGTCGCCGTGGGCCGCGCCCTGATGACGCAGCCCTCGGTCCTGATGCTGGACGAGCCCACCGCGGGCGTCTCGCCCATCGTCATGGACGAGCTTTTCGACCGCATCATCGAGGTCGCCCGGACCGGCATCTCGATCCTGATGGTCGAACAGAACGCCCGCCAGGCGCTGAACATCGCCGACAAGGGCTATGTCCTCGTCCAAGGCCGCAATGCCTTCACCGACACCGGTGAGGCCCTGATGGCCAATCCCGATGTCCGCCGCACCTTCCTGGGAGGTTGAGATGAAGGCACTGATCCTTACCCTGGCCCTGACCTCGCCTGCCCTGGCCGAGATGCCCGAATTCACCCGCCTGGCCTGCGACTTCGACGCGGTCGAAGGCGTGGCCGATGCCCGCGCCATCGACGTGGTGCCGGACGGCACCAGCTTCCGCATCGCCGATGGGGCCGACAACCAGCCCGCCCTGATGGCCGATGGCGACCCCGAGAATGGGCTCTATGGCCTTGCCTGGATGGGCGAGGACGGGGCCAATGTGCTCCTCTCCTTCACCGACAGCGGTGAGGCCGAGCTTTCCCGCCACTTCCTGACCGGGGAAGAGGGTCTGATGTGGACGACCCAGATTGGCCGCTGTTCCAAGGAGGCCAACTGACATGGATTTCCTCAACGCCCTCGTGGCCCTTCTGAACTTCGTCGTGATCCCCGGCGCCTCCTACGGCGCGCAGCTCGCCATAGGGGCGCTGGGGGTCACGCTGATCTTCGGCATCCTGCGGTTTTCCAACTTCGCCTGGGGCGACACCATGGCCTTCGGGACCATGATCGTGATCCTCCTGACCTGGTGGTTCCAGTCGCTGGGCATCTCGATCGCCCCCCTGCCCACCGCGCTTCTGGCCCTGCCCTTCGGCATCCTCGCCACGGCAGCGCTGCTTCTGGTCACCGACCGCGCGGTCTATCGCTTTTACCGCAAGCAAAAGGCCAAGCCGATCATCCTGGTCATCGTCTCGGCCGGGGTCATGTTCATCATGAACGGCCTCGTCCGCCTGATCATCGGCGCCGAGGAGCAGAGCTTCGCCGACGGCGGCCGCTTCCTGATTTCCGCGGGCGATTTCAAGACCATGACCGGCCTGGCCGAGGGCCTGGCGATCAAGGGCTCGACCGCGATCACGCTGGTGACCGCACTGGTCACCATGGCGGCGCTCTTCTGGTTCCTGCAGAACACCCGCACCGGCAAGTCGATGCGGGCCTTCTCCGACAACGAGGACCTGGCGCTTCTGTCGGGCATCAACCCCGACCGCGTCGTCCAGGTCACCTGGGTCATCGCGGCGATCCTGGCCACCATCGCGGGCACGCTTTACGGCCTGGACAAGAGCTTCCGCCCCTTCATCTACTACCAACTCCTCTTGCCGATCTTTGCCGCGGCCGTCGTGGGCGGCCTCGGCTCGCCCTTGGGCGCGGTGGCGGGCGGCTTCATCGTGGCCTTCTCCGAGGTCGTGCTGACCTATGCCTGGAAAAAGGTCGTGATCTATGTCGTCCCCGAGGCCTGGGCGCCCGAAAGCCTGCTGCAACTGCTTGGCACAGACTACAAATTCGCGGTCAGCTTCTCGATCCTGATCATGGTGCTCCTCTTCATGCCCAACGGCATCTTCGGAAAGCGAGGCTGAGATGAAGACCCTTTACCTCTTCGGCGGCGTCGCCTTCCTTTATGTCCTGACCGGGCTTCTGCTGTCGTGGAACGTCTCGCTGTCGATCCTGGTGATCGGGCTTTTGTCCTCGATCACCGCCTTGGGCGTGAACATGCAATGGGGCTATGCCGGGCTCTTTTCCACCGGCATCGTGGGCTCGGTGGCGCTTGGGGGCCTGGCGGTTGTCTTCGTCTCGGGCCAACCCGTGCCCGAGGCCTTTGCGGCCCAGGGGGACGGCGTATTCCTCCTCTCGGCGGGCTGGCAGATCATTGCCTCCGTGGTCCTGGCGCTTTTGATCATCGCGGCGGCGGTGCGGCTTTGGGCCGCCATGGCCCCGGGGCGCAGGCGCAACCTGGCGATGACCGGGCTTCTGGTCGCAGGCTTCTTCCTTTACCGCGCGATCTTCGACCCGGCCGTCTCGGCGGTCGAAGCCTATGACCCCGCCACCCATGGCAATATCGGCGGGCTTGGCCTGCCCTCGCTCCTGGCCTGGCCGGTCGGCGCGCTTTTCGCCGCCGCCGCCGCCTGGGCCATCGGCAAGATCTGTCTTGGCCTGCGCGAGGATTACCTGGCCATCGCCACGCTCGGCATCGCGGAAATCATCATAACCGTCATGAAATCCGAGGACTGGATGTCGCGCGGGGTCAAGAACTTCGTCGGCCTGCCGCGCCCCTGGCCACTGCCCTACGAGGTCGATCTGCAGCAAAGCGCGGCCTTCCTCGACTTCTGCGCCAATTGGGGCTTCAGCCCGATCACCGCCTCGACCATCCTGGTCAAGCTGATCTATTGCGCGGTCTTCGCGCTGATCCTTGGCGTGCTGATCTGGCTGTTGGAACGCGCCGTCCATTCGCCCTGGGGCCGGATGATGCGGGCCATCCGCGACAACGAGGTCTCGGCCGCTGCCATGGGCAAGGATGTCAAGCGCCAGCACCTGATCATCTTCATCCTTGGCTCTGCCGTGGTGGGGATGACCGGGGCCATGTATGTCTCGATGCTGGGTCAACTGGTGCCCGGAGAGTTCAGCCCGCTGCGCTTTACCTTCCTCATCTGGATCATGGTGATCGTCGGCGGCTCGGGCAACAACTGGGGCTCGGTCCTGGGCGGGCTGCTGGTCGGCTGGCTTTGGCTGGTGGTCGACAATGCGGGTCCGGCCTTTGCCGATCTGATCACCAGGTCGATGGAGGATGGCGCCCTGAAGACGCATCTCAAGGATGTGGCGCCGCAGATGCGGCTTCTGACCCTGGGGGTGGCGCTGCTTCTGGTGTTGCGCTTTGCGCCAAAGGGGCTGATCCCCGAGAAGTGAAAAAGGGCCGGCCTCGTGGTCGGCCCTTTCCTTTCAGAACCCGAAGTCCGAAGGCGCAAGCTCTGAAACACTGACCCCCAGAAGCGTGACCGAGTTGAGCCCGACCATGGCCAGGGCGGCCGGACCCTGGTCGGTCAGGATGTTCAACAGCGTGATCTGGTTGAACGCCGTGACATCGGCAAAGCGGATGCGGTCGCCATCGGCGCGGCGGAAATCCTCGATCACGTCATCGGCAAAGGCCCCGGTGAAGAGGAAAGTGTCCACCCCGGCCCCGCCCCGCGCATAGTCATTGCCGCCGGTGAATTTCAGCGTGTCATTGCCCGCGCCGCCGTCGAACCAGTTATCAGCGGAGGAGTCCTGGAACGTGTCGCGCTGTCCCGTGCCGATCACCTTTTCCACGTTGCGCACGCGGTCGACATAGCCAAAGCCGTCGCGGATCGTATTGGCCCCAAGGTCGACACGGATGCCATCCGTCCCGCCCCATTCCGCATCCCTTGCGTAAGAGACCAGGTCTTGGCCCCCTCGCCCGTCGATCGTGTCCGCCCCTGCCCCGCCCTCGAACTGGTTGGCCGATGCATTGCCGCGCAGGATATCGGCGAGAAGCGTCCCCACCACATCCTCGAACCCCGAGATCGTGTCAGTCAGCCCATCCGGCCCCTTGGCCGTGCCCAAGAGCTGATCGACCGTGACGCCCTCCAGCATGGCCCAGGGGGTGAAGTTCCAGCCCTCGTAGCTCAGCGTATCGAAGCCCAGGCCCCCGGCATAGACATCCGCCCCGCCGCGATCCTGGATGAAGTCGTCGCCTCCAAGCCCGGCGACATTGTCATTGGCGGTCGTCGTGTCGATCTGATCCCCGCCGCTGGACCCCTGGACCACCGCCGCCGCGCGCGTCACCATGGCCCAGGAGCCGAAGGAATCCCCCCGCGCGAGCAAGGTCATGAAGGCCGGCAGCCGCAAGCCCAGGCCCGACACATCCAGAAGCGCGGCCCCTGCACCATCGGCATAGCTGATCCCGGTCAGAACTCCGCCCGTGATACGCACAGTGCCTGCATCCGGCCCGTCCTCGACCGTGTAAGAGGTCATGCCCGTCCAGCTGAGCGTCACTTTCGCCGCATGATGGGCCGGATCGAAGGCCCCCGTGGCCGCGTTCCACTCCAGCACCGCGCCGGTATCGGTCATGCTGGCGATCTGGTAATGTCCCAAAAGGTCATAACCATGAAACCCCCGATTGGCCTCGCCATATTTCATCAAAGACATGCTGCCCGCCTTGGTTAACAAATTCCCAAGCGCAACCTCTAGTTGAGCTTGGTAAAGGCAAGGTTAACCAGAACCGGGTGAGCCGCAGAATTCCCCGGCCAAAGCATCCCATCCGCGACGCCTGATGTCGCCTTCTGACGTGACTTTGCGACGGCCAAGGCGTTTTCTGGCGCCAATCCCGTTTCAAGAGGAACTCCCATGAAAACCCATACCCGCGTGGTGGTCATCGGCGGCGGCGTCGTCGGTTGCTCGGTGCTCTATCACCTGACCAAGCTTGGCTGGTCCGATGTCATGCTGATCGAGCGCTCGGAGCTGACCTCCGGCTCCACCTGGCATGCGGCGGGGGGCTTTCACACGATCAACGGCGACACCAACATGGCGGCGCTGCAGGGCTATACGATCCGGCTCTACAAAGAGCTGGAGGCGATCACCGGCATGTCCTGCGGGCTGCACCATGTGGGCGGGGTGACCTTGGCCGACAACGAGGCGCGGTTCGAGCAGCTCAAGGCCGAGCGCGCCAAGCACCGCTATATGGGGCTCGACACCGAGATCCTGACGCCGGCCGAGATCACCAAGCTGACCGATGGGCTGGTGGACGTGAAGGGCATCCTCGGCGGCCTTTACGACCCGCTGGACGGGCACCTCGACCCCTCGGGCACCACGCATGCCTATGCCAAGGCGGCCCGGATGGGCGGGGCCGAGATCGTCCTGCACAACCGCGTGCTGGAGACCAACCCGACCGCCGAGGGCTGGGAAGTCGTCACAGAAAAGGGCACGGTCTATTGTGAGCACCTGGTGAACGCGGGCGGCCTCTGGGCGCGCGAGATCGGCGCCATGGCCGGGGTGTATCTGCCCCTGCTCCCGATGGCGCACCAATACATCGTCACCGACGACATCCCCGAGATCATGGATATCCTGAAAGCGGGCCGCGAATTCCCCCATGTCATGGACCCGGGCGGCGAGTTCTACCTCCGCCAGGAGGGCCGCGGCATGTGCATCGGCTTCTACGAAAAGCCCTGCGAGCCCTGGGCCGTCGATGGCACGCCCTGGAATTTCGGCCATGAGCTTTTGAACGAGCAATTCGACAAGATCGAGGACTCCGTCAACTTCGCCTATCGCCGCATCCCGGTGCTGGAGCGGTCCGGCGTCAAGCGCGTGATCCACGGGCCCTTCACCTTTGCCCCCGATGGCAACCCGCTGATCGGCCCGGTCCCCGGCCTGAAGAACTACTGGAGCGCCTGCGCCGTCATGGCCGGTTTCTCCCAGGGCGGCGGCATGGGCCTCGCGCTGGCGCAGTGGATGATCCACGGCGAGGTCGAACGCGACCCGCGCGGCTTCGACGTGGCGCGTTTCGGCAACTGGACCTCGCCCGGCTATACCGTCCCCAAGGTCATCGAAAACTACCAGATGCGCTTCTCGGTCGGCTATCCGAACGAGGAACGCCCGGCCGCCCGCCCCTTCCGCACGACGCCCATGTACGAGGTCAACGAGCAGCTGAACGCCGTCTGGGGCCAGCAATATGGCCTCGAAGTGCCGAACTACTACGCGCTCCCCGGCGAACCCCGCTACGAGGAACCGACCTTCAAACGCTCCAATGCCTGGGAGGCGACGCGCCAAGAGGTCCTGGCCGTCCGCGAAGGCGTGGGCATCAACGAGGTGCAGAACTTCGGCAAATACCTGGTCAAGGGCCCGAATGCCCGCGCCTGGCTCGACCGGATCATGGCAGGCCGGATCCCCAAGCCCGGGCGGCTCTCGCTGACGCCCATGCTGGCCGAAAGCGGCAAGATCATCGGCGACTTCACCGTCTCCTGCCTCTCGGAGACCGAGTTCCAGCTGACGGCCAGCTACGGCGCGCAGGGCTGGCACTCGCGCTGGTTCGAGAGCCATGCAGAACCCGGCGTGAGCGTCGAAAACATCTCCGACGCCCGCTCCGGCTTCCAGATCGCAGGCCCCAAGGCGCGCGAGTTGCTGTCGCGGGTCACCCGGGCGGATGTCTCGGCCGAGGCCTTCAAGTTCATGGATGTCAAACGCCTGACCGTGGGCATGGCCAATTGCATCGTCCAGCGCGTCAGCTACACGGCCGACTTGGGCTATGAGATCTTCACCGATCACATGTCGGTCCGCCACCTCTGGGACGTTCTGAACGCCCATGGCAAGGACCTCGGCCTCCGCCCCTTCGGCATGCGCGCCATGATGAGCCTGCGTCTGGACAAGTGGTTCGGCTCCTGGGGCCGCGAGTTCTCGCCCGACTATACGCCTGCCGAGACGGGCCTGGACAAGTTCATCGCCTGGAACAAGCCCAGCGACTGGATCGGCAAGGCCGCAGCGCTCGCCGAAAAGGCCAAGGGGCCCAGCCGCAAGCTCGTCCCCCTGGTCGTCGATGCCGATGACGCCGATGTCGTGGCCTGGGAGCCCATTTGGCTGGACGGCGCGGTCGTGGGCTGGTGCACCTCCGGCGGCTTCAGCCACTGGACGGGCAAGAGCGTCGCCCAGGGCTTCATCCCGGCCGACCGTGTCGTCGATGGCCTGGAGGTCGAGGTCGAGATCCTCGGCCAGCGCCGCAAAGCCCGCGTCCACCTCGCCCCCCTCTGGGACGACCAGGGCCGCATGCGCGCCTGACGTGACCCGGGCGCGCCTCTGCAAGGGCGCGCCCAAGACCCGGGGTATAGCCCGGGCTACGCAACGGCGACAGAGCGCCCCGTCTTCGACGGCAGGTCTGGCCGAGACGTCCCCACCGCCGCGCCCCTTGCTCTTTCACCTTGGCCCAAATACTCCACGGGGGTCCGGGGGTGTGAAACCCCCGGCTTTGCAACGGGTCCGGGGGTGTGAAACCCCCGGCGGTGCCAGGAAAGACGACCATGGATATCCTGATCCCCGCCGCCGGACGCTCTTCCCGCATGAGAGGCGAGGACAAGCTTGCCCTTGAGATCGACGGCATCCCCCTCTTGCGCCGCACGGTCCTGACCGCCCAGGTGATGCGCATGGATATCATCGTGACGCTGCGGGTGAATGACCCGCGCCGGGCGCTGATCGCCGACCTGGACGTCGAGATCCGCGAGGTGCCCGATGCCGACGAGGGGCTTGCGGCCTCGCTGCGCAAGGGGGCCGAGGGGGCCGGGGCGCTCATGGTCCTGCCCGCCGACATGCCCGATATCACCAGGCATGACCTGATGACCATGCGGGCGCAGATGCATCTGCATGCGACCCGCATCCTGCGCGCCTGTGCTTCGGATGGCACGCCGGGGCACCCGGTGGCCTTTCCCGCTTTCCTGCGCCCTGAATTCCAGGCCCTGCGCGGCGATACGGGGGCGCGTCCGATCCTGCAGGCCCATGCCGAGCGCGTCCTGGATGTGCTTTTGCCCGGCCACCATGCCACGACCGATCTCGACACGCCCGAGGCCTGGGCCGCCTGGCGCGCGTCACAAAGCGGAGCGGGCTGAAGCCCGCAAGAGGTCATCTCGCCTCTGGCCCGTGCCGCGCCAACCGGCTCGGGAGATGGCTCCGGCGGGGATGTGTCCGAAAAGGCGAAAGCAGGGCGGCGCCTTGTGAAAGGTGCCACCCCCCAGTTTCGGGCCCCCGTGTTTCAGGCCCCGTCCTTCAGGCCGCCGTGTTTCAGGCCGCCGTGTTTCAGGCCGCCAGCAGCACCCGCGCCTCATGCGACTTCAGCGAGAGCCGTGCCGCCGGGAAGCCTTCATGCTGCAGCTCGGGGAAAAGCGCCTCGATCTCGGCCCGCGTCTCGGCCTCCATCTCGGAGAGCATCCGGCTTGCGGGCTGGAAGCTTTCGGTCCAGGCCCCCTCGGCGCGGATGATCTCATGGGCGTCGAAGAGGAGGTGGATATAGGTCACCCCGGGCGGCAAGAGCTCTTCCGCGCCCAGGTGCCGCGCCGCCACCAGGACCTCGGCCTCGCCGAAGAGCATCTCGGCCCGGGCGCCCTCGATCAGCATGCGGTGCTGGGGCGAGACCACGAGGTCGCGCGCGGGCAGGTCCTGGCCCAGGCTTCCGGCGGCAATCCGCAGGGGCCTCAGGCGCGGCTGGACGATCAGGTCGGCGAGGCTCAGGGCACGATGCCCGACCCAGCGCAGGGGCTGCATCCCCTTGTCGCGGGTCAGGACCAGGTCGCCCGGGACCAGGGCCTCGACGGCCAGGGGCCCGCGCGCCGTCTCGATCAGCGTGCCGGGGGTGAAGCAGGGCATGACCTTCTCGATGTTCGAGAAAGCCATCGAGCCCACGACATTGCCATTGGTATCAAGGAATTGCACCGTCCCGGACTGCGGGTCGCTGGGGTCATAGAGGACATTGGTCCGCGCCCAGCCCCAGTCCGAGAGGTCCAGGAGGTCGTTGTCCCCCGCGCCGCCATCGACCGTATCACCGATGCCGCCGATGATCGTGTCGCTGCCCGACCCGCCCAGGATGCTGTCCGCCCCCGCGCCGCCGTCGATCCAGTCATTGCCGGTCGAGGCGTCGATCAGGTCCGCCCCGCCGCCGCCCCAGACCGTATCCGCGCCGCCGCCGCTGGCGAGCGACTGGCTGACCCCCGAGGCCCTGGCGTCGATCAGGTCATCGCCGCCCTGGGTCTGGATCGCCTCGATCTGGCTGAAACTGGCGCCGCCGCCCCCGGCAAGGCCGAAGCTCCCCGCCTCGTTGCCGGTGAAGATCACCGTGGCCGCCGTCGGAGAGGTCAGGGAAAGCGTGTCGACATCGGTGCCCGAGACATCCTCGCCGCCCAAGACCTGATCCGTGCCCTCACCCGTGGCGAAGGAGAAGCTGTCGTTGCCGGTGCCGCCCTCGAGGCTGTCGTCGCCCGCGCCGCCGAAAAGCTGGTCATTGCCCGTGCCGCCGTAAAGCGTGTCGCTCTCGGAGCCGCCGTAAAGCTGGTCAGCCCCGTCGCCGCCGGTCAGCGCATCCCCCCCGGCCTCGCCGGTCAGCGTGTCGTCGCCCGCGCCGCCATCGACCAGGTCGGCGCCCGCGCCCGAGGTGATGCTGTCCGCCCCGCCCGCCGCCGTGATCGTGTCGGCAAGCCCCGAGCCCGTGACCCGGTTGTCGCCTGCCCCCGCATCGACCCAGACCCCTGTCGTGGCCGTCGCGGCCGAGATCGTATCGGCCCCCGAACCGGTATAAACCCGCTCGATCTGCGTGAAACTCACCGTCACCCCGGTGGTCGAGGCCGTCCCGGCCTCTCCAGTCAGCGTCGCGGTGACGGCCGTAGCGAGGCCCGACATGTCGAGGATGTCGTTGTCCGTCCCACCCTCGCCGCCGGTCACCTGGTCGGTGCCGTCGCCCGCCGCGATGACGAAACGGTCGGCATCGTCGCCACCGTCCAGCACATCACTGCCCGCGCCGCCGAAGATCGTGTCCGCCCCCGCCCCGCCCAGGATGCTGTCCGCATCGAGCCCGCCGTAAAGCTGGTCGGCCCCGTCGCCCCCGGTCAGCGTGTCGTTGCCCGCATCGCCGAAGACCGTATCGCTGCCAGCGCCCGCATCGACCAGGTCGGCGCCCGCGCCCGAGGTGATGCTGTCCGCCCCGCCCGCCGCCGTGATCGTATCGGCAAGCCCCGAGCCCGTGACTCGGTTGTCGCCTGCCCCTGCATCGACCCAAACCCCGGTCGTCGCCGTCGCAGCCGAGATCGTGTCGGCCCCCGAGCCGGTATAGACCCGCTCGATCTGCGTGAAATTCACCGTCACCCCGGTGGTCGAGGCGCTGCCTGCCTCTCCGGTCAGCGTCGCGGTGACAGCCGTAGCGAGGCCCGACATATCGAGGATGTCGTTGTCCGTCCCGCCCTCGCCGCCGGTCACCTGGTCGGTGCCGTCGCCTGCCGCGATGACGAAGCGGTCGGCATCGTCGCCGCCGTCCAGCACGTCATTGCCCGCGCCGCCCAGGATCGTGTCCGCCCCCGCGCCGCCCAGGATGCTGTCCGCTCCACCGCCGCCCGCAAGGCTGTCCGCCCCGGTCCCGCCGTCGATCGTATCGGCGCCGGAGCCCCCCGTGACCGTGTCATTGTCCGCCCCGGTCGAGATCGTCAGCGCAATCGTCGCATTGGCCGCATCATAGCGGTCCGCCCCGGCGCCCGAGGCAAAGACCTCGACCCCGGTGAAGCTCGAGCCATTGTCCACCGTCCCGCCGGTGCCCGAGGTGAAGGTCACAACCTCCGCCGTCGCACCCGCCGTGGCGTCCAGCCGGTCGTTGCCCGTGCCGCCATCGATGGAATCGGTGCTGGACAGGATGAACGTGTCATCCCCGCCGCCACCCAGAAGCGTGTCGACCCCGTCCCCGCCCGAGAGCGTGTCATTGTCGTTGCCGCCGTCGATATAGTCGCTGCCCGTGCCGCCGGTCAGGTTGTCGGCGCCCGTCTCGCCGAAGATGCGGTCGTCGCCAATGCCGCCATCGACGATATCGGCGCCGTCGCCCGCGGTCAGGCTGTCGTTGCCCTCCTCGCCCGAGAGGCTGTCGTCGCCCGCCCCGCCCTGGACCGTGTCATCGCCGGTCCCGGCCAGGACCGTGTCACTGCCGCCCCCCGCATCGACCAGGTCGGCGCCCGCGCCCGAGGTGATGCTGTCCGCCCCGCCCGCCGCCGTGATCGTATCGGCAAGCCCGGAGCCCGTGACCCGGTTGTCGCCTGCCCCTGCATCGACCCAGACCCCGGTCGTGGCCGTCGCGGCCGAGATCGTATCGGCCCCCGAACCGGTATAGACCCGCTCGATCTGCGTGAAATTCACCGTCACCCCGGTGGTCGAGGCCGTCCCGGCCTCTCCGGTCAGCGTCGCGGTGACAGCCGTAGCGAGGCCCGACATATCGAGGGTGTCGTTGTCCGTCCCACCCTCGCCGCCGGTCACCTGGTCGGTGCCGTCGCCTGCCGCGATGACGAAGCGGTCGGCATCGTCGCCACCGTCCAGCACGTCATTGCCCGCGCCGCCGAAGATCGTGTCCGCCCCCGCGCCGCCCAGGATGCTGTCCGCCCCGCCGCCGCCCGCCAGGCTGTCCGCCCCGGTCCCGCCGTCGATCGTATCGGCGCCGGAGCCGCCCGTGACCGTGTCATTGTCCGCCCCGGTCGAAATCGTCAGCGCAATCGTCGCATTGGCCGCATCATAGCGGTCTGCCCCGGCATCGCTGGCAAAGACCTCGACCCCGGTGAAGCTGGACCCAGCGCTGACCGTGCCCCCGGTGCCTGAGGTGAAGGTCACCACCTCGGCCGTGGTGCCAGCGGTATTGTCCAGCGTGTCGGTCCCCGCGCCGCCATCGATCACGTCATTGGCCGAACCGATGATCCGGTCATTGCCATTGCCGCCCGAGACGATGTCATTGCCCGCCCCGCCCGAAAGCGTGTCATCGCCCTCGCCACCGACCAGGCTGTCGATGCCGTCGCCGCCCACCAGGCTGTCGTTGCCCGCATAGCCGAACAACGTGTCATTGCCCGCCCCGCCGTCCAGCGTATCGCCGCTGGCGTCATAGGCGGCAGCGGTGCCGGTGATCTGGATATTGTCGACGATGGCGCCGTAGCTGTCGTTGTTGCCGATCTCGGTCAGGCGCAGCGTATAGGTGCCGCTGTTCGGGAAGACGAAGCTCAGCGTATAGTTCGCATAGGTCGTCGAGGTCGGGATGATGGTCTGCGTGAAGACCACGTTGCCCGAGGCATCGACCACATCGACGCGGAAGCCATCGACCCCCACCGTGCCGCCGCCCGAGGCCCGGGTCGCGGCGCGGAAGGTCAGATCGGCCGGCTGGGTGCCCGCGACCGAGAAGCTTTGCTCCATCACCGTGGTCTGGCCGGCATTGCCGTCCATCTCGATCACGTTGTTGGTGGTCGAGCCGCCGGTGAAATAGGCGCTCTCCGGGTTGACCTCCATATCCGTGCCGGTCCAGCCGGTCAGGGCAGAGGTGAAGGTGCCGTTGGTGATGAAAGTGCCGCCCGAGGCCGCCAGCGTGTCGCCGCCATAAAGGATATCGCCGCCGCCATTGCCAGAGAGGCTGTCCGCGCCCTCGCCCCCGTCCAGCGTGTCGGCGATATCGGCGCCGATCAGCGTATCGGCCCCCGTGCCGCCGAAGAGCTGGTCTCCGGCCGTGGTCAGGGTGTCGTTGCCCGCGGTCAGAAGATCGTTGCCCGCGCCGCCGTAAAGCAGGTCATTGCCGCCCAGCGCAGTGATCGTGTCATTGCCCGTGCCGCCAAAGATCGTGTCATTGTCGGCCAAGCCAGTGCCGATATAGCGGTCATCGCCCGCGCCGAGGTCGACGTAGTCCGCGCCGCCCGAGACCGTGCCCGTGGCGTTCTCGTCATAGACCGTGTCGTTGCCATCGCCCGCCAGGATCGAGTCGAAGCCGGCGCCGCCGATCAGCGTATCCGCCCCCGTGCCACCCCAGATCGTGTCGGTCCCTGCCCCGGCATCGACATGGACCGCGCTGGTGGCCAGGGTCGCGTTCAGGCTGTCGGACAGCCCGGTCAGGACCAGGCGCTCGATCTGGCTGAAGGTGGCGGTCGAGCCGCCCGAGGTGAAGGTCCCCGCCTCGGAGCCCGAAAACACCACCGTGGCCGCCCCGGTCAGGGCCGAGCCGTCCAGCGTGTCGCCGGTGACCTCGTCCGTGGTCTCGCCGCCCAGGATCGTGTCGGTGCCGAAAGTGCCGGTCAGAAGAATGCGGTCATCGCCCGCGCCGCCCTCGACCCGGTCGCCCGAGGTGCCGCCGTCCAGCGTGTCATTGCCCGTGCCGCCATAGATCTGGTCGCTGCCGCCTGCCCCGCCCAGGCTGTCGTTGCCGCCGCCCCCATAGACAAAGTCACCGAAGTTGGTGCCAGCATAGGTGCTGTCAACATTGAGCGTGTCATTGAACGTGGCCATCTTCGCGCGCCTTTCAGGATCCTTTCGCCCGGATAAGGGCAAAATTTTCCGAAAATGCGGCGCAATCCGGGGCCTTTTTCGGGCGCGACCGGCCGGATTAAGGGTTTGTTAAGGCAGATGCCGCGCATTTGCCACAAATGCGGCGGGCCTTTCGCCAAATGAAAAGGAGGGCCTGCGCCCTCCTCTCCTTGGGCCAGGGTTGCCCCCGACCAGCTGCATAACCTTTAGCGCAGGTCTTCTCGCGCAAAACCGGTGCCCACTTTTGCGCGACCTACTTTAGCGCATCAACAGCGCGGCCTCGTGACGCTTCAGCGTCTTGCGGGCGGATTGGTAGTTCTCGATCCCGGCCTCGGTCTTCAGCTCGGGGAAGAGCTCGAAGATTTCCGAACGCTGGGCATTGCCCATGCCGCGCAGGGTCTGGTCGCCGGGCTGGAAGGTCTCCGTCCAGGCGCCGTTCGACAGGACCACTTCGTGACGGGCGCACATGAAGTGGATGTAGCTGACGCCAGCCGCATCGACCGAATGGACACCCTTGGCCGAGGTCAGGTGCTTGGCGGCAACCAGGACCTCATGCTCGTCGAAATAGAGCGCCGTGCGGTCGTTGGCGACCAGCAGGCGGTGGTTCGGCGAGACCAGCATGTCACGCTCGGGCAGACCGTTGCCGAGCGAGCCCTGGCGGACCAGGACCGGCTTCAGATGCGGCGCGGCCATCAGGTCACCCCAGGTCAGGTCCTTGCGGCCGACCCATGCAATCTCTTGCATGCCGTTGTCGCGGGTGATGATCCGGTCGCCGGGCTTCAGGCTTTCGACCGCAACCTCGCCACGCGGCGTCGCGATCAGCGTGCCGGGGGTGAAGCAGGGGATGACATTCTCGATGTTCTTGAAGGTCATCGAGCCCGTGACAGCGCCCGCCGCGTCGAGGAAGTTGACGGTGCCATTCTCGGCATTGGTCGGATCGTAGACGATCTTGTAACGGCCCGCCCCGGTCAGATCGAGCGTGTCGAAGTCGTTGCCGCCCTCGTTGCCGTCGACCGCATCCCCGGCGCCAAGCGCCTTGAACACGTCGCGGTCATCGCCGCCCGAAAGCGTGTCATTGCCCGCGTCGCCAAAGAGCGTGTCGTTGCCCTGGTCGCCCGAGGCATTGTCATTGCCCGTTCCGCCATGGATCTCGTCGTCGTCGATGCCGCCATAGATGACGTCATTGTCGGCGTCGCCAAAGATCGTGTCCTTGTCGTCCATGCCATAGAGCGTGTCGTTGCCGTCGCCGCCCTTGATCAGGTCGAGCCCGTTGTTCGGCGCCGCATCGGTGGCGTCGGGGATATTGACCGCATCGGGCACGCCCGGACCATAGCCGCCATAGACCAGGTCGTCGTTGGCGCCCGCATCGATGACGTCAGAGCCCTCGCCGCCGATGATCGTGTCGTTGCCGGCATCCCCGAAGACCGTGTCATTGTCGACACCCGCGTCGATCGAGTCGCGACCTTCGCCGCCATAGACCAGGTCCGCATCGTCGCCGGTCTTGATGTTGTCATCACCCGCGCCGCCGTAGACCGTGTCCTTGTCGTTGTTCACGTCGGCGTCGGCGGGATAGAGCCCCGGATACCCGATGTCGGGACGCTGGCTCAGATCGCCGGTCGAGCTGTCGATCACGTCGTTGCCGTCGCCACCCAGGACCGAGTCCCGCCCGTCGCCGCCAAAGAGGCTGTCGTCGTCGATGCCGCCGTCCAGGACATCATTGCCCGCATCGCCATAGATCGTGTCGCGGTCATCGCCACCAAAGACGGTGTCGTTGCCCTCGCCCGCCGTGACGATGTCGCGGTCGTTGTCGGTCGCCGGGTCGGTCGCATCGGGGATCGAGGCCGAACCGCCGATGATGCCAGCGGTGATCAGGTCATCGCCCCGGCCGCCGTCGATCGAGTCAGAGCCTTCGCCGCCGGTGACGGTGTCGTTGTCGTCGCCCGCAGAGACCGTGTCCTTGTCATTGCCGACGTCGATATTGTCGCGGCCCGTGCCACCCGTGACGCTGTCGGCATCGTCGCCGGTGATGACCGTGTCATCCCCTGCCCCGGCATCGACCACGTCCTTGTCGTCGTCCGGATCGGCATCGGCGCCATTGACGCCCGGAACCGCGATATCGGGCGAGCCCGTGCCCGAGGCGGTGTCGATGACGTCATTGCCGTCGCCGCCCGAAACCGTGTCGCGGCCCGCGCCGCCGGTGATCAGGTCGTCGCCCTTGCCGCCGTCGAGGCTGTCATTGCCCGCGCCGCCGTAAAGCTTGTCGTTCCCGTCATCGCCGTTCAGCGTGTCGTTGCCGTCGCCGCCGTCCAGGCTGTCATTGCCGTTGCCGCCAAAG
Organism: Stagnihabitans tardus; assembly: GCF_009925085.1. GTDB lineage: Bacteria > Pseudomonadota > Alphaproteobacteria > Rhodobacterales > Rhodobacteraceae > Stagnihabitans > Stagnihabitans tardus. Next base: position 22,492 of record NZ_JAABNR010000032.1, read on the forward strand.
ACCAGGTCGTTGCCGACGCCCGAGCGCACCGTGTCATCGCCTTCACCGGCGCGGACATAGTCGTCATTCGGGCCCGCGCCGCCGATGATGGCGTCATTGGCGTCGATCTTGTCGCCCTGGGGATCGCCCGTGTAGTTGGTGTCGATCAGGTCATTGCCCGTCGTGCCATCCACATAGCCGTCCAGCGGCTTGGGATCGCACAGGACATTCTCGATATTGGTGAAGGTCATCGTCCCGGTGACCGAGCCACCCCAGGCCGACAGGAACTGAACCGTGCCGTTTTCCGGGTTGGAGGGGTCATAGACGATATTCACCGGGCCCAGGCCGCGCAGGTCCAGCGTGTCGACGTCATTGCCGCCTTCGTTGCCGTCGACCTTGTCGCCCGCATTGCCACCGATGAAAGTGTCGCGGTCGTCGCCGCCGGTCAGGACGTCATTGCCCGCGCCGCCATTGATGACGTCGTCACCTTTGCCGCCATCGACCGTGTCATTGTCCTTCTCGCCCGAGAGGCTGTCGTTGCCAGCCCCGCCATAGACCAGGTCATTGCCGTCGCCGGCCAGGACCGTGTCATTGCCGGTGCCCGAGTCGGCCGGCGTGGTCGAGGTATAGGTGTAATGCGCGTTGTCGAAGGTCGCGCCCGAGGTGCCGAGGTTCACCTTCACGGTGACGTCGTTGAAGTCCTTGTCGCCAAGGTTCTTCATGTCCTCGAAGCCCAGCTTGACCGAGCCATCGGCTTCGGTGCCCAGGCCAACGGTATGGACCGTGCCATCGCCGTTCAGACCAAGCTGCGAACCATAGCCCGAGGAATAGAAGGTGCCATCGGGCGAGATGATGCCGACGCCGACGGTCGAACCCGGGGCGGCGTTGTAGGAATAGCTGGTGCCGATGCCCAGGTCGGTGTCGGTGTTCAGCACGACGATATTGGTGATCGCGCCCGTGGTGCGGTCGATCGTATAGGCGAAGAGCTTGCAGTCATAGGCGCCCGCATCCCCCGTCAGGGTGATGGTGACCGGCGAGGGCGAGCCCGAACCGGCATTGTCGCCATAGATCGTGTCGTTGCCCGTGCCGCCTTCGATCAGGTCGTTGCCATTGCCGCCATCGGCCCGGTCATCGCCCGATCCGCCATAGATCTTGTCGTCGTCGTTGCCGCCATAGAGCTGGTCATTGCCGCCAAGACCCGAGATCGTGTCGTTGCCGCCATTGCCCCAGAACTGGTTGGTATAGACATCGCCCGCGCCGGTGCCCTGGTGGTCGAAGCCGGTCAGGCTGTCGGCCGAATTCGACCCGATGACGCCGTCGATACCGCCGCCCACGCAGTCATTGGCCGCATCGCCGCCCGAGAGGCTGCCGGTCGACAGGTTGACCGTCACGCCCGAAGAGGAATTGGAATAGTCCAGGTTGTCCTGGTCGCTGCCGCCATGGAAGGTGTCCGCACCCGCGCCGCCGACGAAGCGGTCATCGCCCGCGCCGCCATATTCGACATTGTTGCCCGCGCCGCCGTTCAGCACGTCATTGCCCGCTTCGCCTTGCAGGTTGTCGTTGCCGTTGCCGCCGTTCAGGCTGTCGTGGCCGTCGCCGCCATAAACGGTGTCGTGACCCTCGCCCGCCAGGACCGTGTCGTTGCCGCCATAGGCATAGACGATGTCGTCATTGGACCCCTTGGTGCCCAGGACAGCGTCGTTGTGGTCGATCTTGTCGCCTTCGGGATCGCCCGTGTAATTGTAATCGATCAGGTCGTTGCCGGCCGTGCCCTCGACATATCCGTCCTGGGTCGGCGTGCATTTGCGGCCGTACTGGTCGTACCAGCAGCCGTCCGATTTCAGGGTCACGCAGCTGGAATCCACCCAGCACTTGTTGCCCCAGAAGTCAAAGCAGAAAAAATTCAGCGTCATACCCGATCCCCTTCATTCCTAGCCGCCAGAACAGAGGCCGCGACAAGTGACGAGGTGGCCGACACCGAAAGGACGCCCTGCGCCCGAACCGGATATGTCTTGCCGTTATGCGCCACCGACCACTCCACGCCTCTTGGGGGACCCCCCCGTTTCCGAAATGCGGAAGCCTTGCGGCCTCCGATCCACGCGAAACCTTTCGCGCAGATGCCGGACTGTCGTGATGGTCGGAAGGCAGGCCTGTGCCGCAGACGAGGGGGGCCGTTCTGGCCCGTCTGTTTCGACAGCAGCGTCGAAACCACTCGGTCTTTTAACAACATTCCCGCACCGACAGGTGCTTCACCACTTACAGACCGCCCCCACGGCCTTGTCCCACCCAGTAGGACAAGACTTGATTACCTGCCGTTAAGCTTCAGGAAAAGTGAAAAAGCGGCAGGAAGGGGGCAGGGAGAGGGGGGAAAATCCTGGACTCGGCAGCAGGACAGCAGGGATTTTCTCTTTCAGGTTGAAGACTGTAGACGATCCAGAAACAACGGCACATGAAGGAATCGGCCCTGTCCGTTGAATCCGCGCGGTTTTCGCCGAATGTCGGTTTTGCAGCCGCAGCAACCGTCGCCGAGGCGGAAACGAAAGGACCTGTTTACCATGACCCGGAAAATTTGCCCAAATTATGCCCCGATTGGCCCAGGTGCGCCCCGGGCCGTTTCGGTTGCAGCATCAATTTCAGAAAATTTGGCCGACTTTTGACCTTTAACGCATTGGGAGGACAAGCTTTGCGCGAATCACACGCCGAATCTGGCCATGAGAATGCCGCGAAACGTTCGGGGGATGTTCCCGGGCTTCCCGCTCCAGGCGGCTCCGTTCCGGGACATGGGGCATGGGCGTTTCGAACCGCGCCGTGTCGGGGGGAAGACGGATGAACGGCCGGAGGAATTGGTGCGGGCGGTCGGACTCGAACCGACACTCCTTGCGGAAACAGAGTTTGAGTCTGTCGCGTCTACCATTCCGCCACGCCCGCACATCGCGCGCCCCCAGGTAGTGCCGCAAGGGCAAGGGCCACGGTCCCATCGTCCACGGGGGGCTTGGCGCCCGGGCCCGCAGAGCCTCGGAAAGCGCAACGGAGGCAGCCGTCGCGCTTTGCCGGGCGAAGGCACCGAGACGACACCTTCCGTCGTCCGTTTAGAACGGGACCGCGAGGAGGTCAACACCCGCCGATCGCGCAAGCAGGGCGCGCGCCACGGCCCCGCCACAGGGGTGGAGCCTGCGTGGCGGGGGGGGGAGGCGGCAACCGCGCGGCAGTTCGGCCCGGTGCGGTGCCTGTGTGGCTGGGGAGCGTCGTGGAGGGTGCCCGATGCCTCGCGGAAGGAGGCGGTAGAGCCGCGGGACCAGGCCCGCCCTGCTCTCACGGACCGGACGGGGGCGATGCGGGCAGGGTGCTCCCTGCGGTCGGCTCGTGCCGATGGAGCGACCAGGAGAGCGGCGAGATAGATGCCGCCCTTCTCTCGCGGTCCGAACGGCGGGAGAGGTGCTCCGCGCGGTAGGGATGTGGTGCAGGAGCGGCCAAGGGGGCGGCGGGGTCGCTGCGGCCCGCGCTCGGAAGCCCTGCGCCCGCCACCTTGCACCCTGCGCCGCGCCCCGGTCGCCCGAAGCTGCACCCGTCGCCACCCTGCACTGTTCTCCACCGCCACGGCAGCCCCCACCGCCCCGCAGGTCTGCCTGGCGCAGTCCCGGCCCTTCCCCCCCCTGGTTCCCCCGATCCTCGGGGCCCGGAGCCCCGAAGCTGCAAAGCGCCATGCCACCCAGCGCAATGCGCCATGCCCCCCAAGCGCAAAGCGCCAATCTCCCCCCAGCGCAAAGCGCCATCCCTCCCAAGCGCAAAGCGCCCTCCCCCCCGGCGCCAAAAGCATCCCCGCGCCCCTGTCACCGACCTGCCGGCTGCCCTCCTCGCCCCCTTGACCTTCCCGGGGCCAAGGGCGCATCTGGGGCCCATGTTTGCGCGCATCTCTCAAAGCCTTGCCACCGCCGCCCGCTCGCCCCGGGCCGAGCCGATCCTGGGCCTCATCGCCTTTGCGGAAAGCTCGTTCTTTCCAGTGCCGGCCGAGATCATGTTCCTGCCCATGTGCCTGGCCAGACCCGAACGGGCCATGCGCTATGCGGTGATCGCGGGGGCGGCCTCGGTCCTGGGGGGGATCTTCGGCTGGGTGATCGGCCATTACCTCTTCGAACTGGTGGCGCTGCCGCTTCTGGACTTCTGGGGCAAGGCCGCGGCCTTCGAGGCGCTGAAGGACCAGACCGGGGTGGGGATGCTGCTGCTGTTGCTCGTCACCTCGGGCGTCGCCCATCTGCCGCCGATGAAGGTGGTGACGATCCTCGCGGGGGTCGTGGGGTTCAACCTCTGGCTCTTCATCGCGGCGGCCATGGTGGCGCGGTTCGGCAAGTATCTGCTTCTGGGCTGGGCCCTGGCGCGCTATGGCGCGGCTGTCGCAGACGTGATCAAGAAGCGGCTTGCCCTCGTCGCGGGATTGGTGATCGTGGTCGCCCTCGCCTACCTGTTCCTCAAACCCTGAAGCAAAGCCGCCATGAGCCGTATCCAAGCCTCTGTCCTTGCCGCCCTGGGGTCCCTGGCCCTGCTTCTTGGAGCTTACGGCTTTCAATACATCGGCGGGCTTGCGCCCTGCCACCTGTGCTGGCTGCAACGCTATCCGCATATGGCGGCCGTGGCGGTGGGGGCCCTGGTCCTGGCCTTCCGGCGCTGGGTCTTTCTGGCCTGGGCAGGCGCCGTGGCGGCGCTGACCACGGCGGGCTACGGCGCCTATCACACCGGGGTCGAGCGGCATTGGTGGCTCGGGCCCTCGACCTGCACCTCGGGGGATGTGGGCGCCTTGTCGGCAAAGGACCTGCTGGCGCAGATCCAGGCCGCCCCGGTCGTGCAATGCGACGCCGTGGCCTGGGAGATGTGGGGCCTGTCGATGGCGTCCTGGAACATGCTCGCCTCGCTGGCGCTGGCGGGGCTGTGGATCTATGCGGCGACCCGCAGGGCCTAGGCCTGGGCGGGGATGCCCAGGAGCCTCTCGCCCTCTTGCAGTGCGAAGCGGTCGGTCATGCCGGCCACGTAATCGGCGATGACCCGGGCCAGCTCGACCTGGTCCTTGGCGGCCGCGATGTCGGAGGCCCAGGTCTCGGGCAGAAGGCCGGGGTTTTCCAGGAACAGGGGGAAGAGGCCATCGACCACCTTGGTCACCCGGGCGCGTTCCACCATGACCGAGGGCGCGCGGTACATGCGGGTGAAGAGGAAGGACCGGATCGCCTTGAGCTCTTGATACAAGGGTTTCGAAAAGCGGATGACCGTGGTGCCCATGTGGCGGATCTCGTCCACCGATTTGGGCTGGGCGGCGCTCAGGCGGTTCTGGGCGACGGCGATCACATCCTCGACCATGCGACCGAAGACGCGGCGCAGCGCCTCGTGGCGGCGGCGCATCTTGTCGAGCCCGGGATAGAGCCGGTCGACCTCGGCAAAGGCCGGGCCGGTGACGGGCAGTTCCATCAGGTCGTCCTCGGTGAAGAGGCCCGAGCGCAGGCCGTCATGCAGGTCGTGGTGGGAATAGGCCACATCGTCGGCGATGGCCGCGACCTGGGCCTCGGCGCTGGCATGGGTGTCGAGTTCGAGGTCCCAGGCGGCGTTGACCTCGGCCAGGGCATAGGGGAGGCCCCCCCCCTTTTCAGAGTGGGCGTGTTTCTCGTCGGCATTGGGGCTGCGGACCGGACCATTATGCTTGGCGATGCCCTCCAGGGTCTCCCAGGTCAGGTTCAGCCCGTCGAAATCGGCGTAGTGGCGTTCCAGCCGGGTGACGATGCGGAGCGCCTGGGCATTGTGGTCGAAGCCGCCCCAGGGCGCCATGAGCCGCTCCATCGCGTCTTCGCCGGTATGGCCGAAGGGGGTGTGGCCGAGGTCATGGGCCAGGGCCACGGCCTCGGCCAGGTCGGTGTTCAGGTTCAGGACGCCTGCGATGGTGCGGGCGACCTGGGCCACCTCGATCGTATGGGTGAGGCGGGTGCGGTAGTAATCGCCCTCGTGTTCGACGAAGACCTGGGTCTTGTGTTTCAGGCGGCGGAAGGCCGAGGAGTGGATGATCCGGTCGCGGTCGCGCTGGAAGGGCGAGCGGAAGGAGGAGAGGCGTTCGGGAAAAAGGCGGCCCCGGGACTGGTCGGGTTGGCAGGCATAGGGGGCAAGCATGGGGTCTTCCGTTGTTTTTTCGAAGCTTAGCCGGATGGGCTGGAAAGGCCAAGCTTCCCGTGGGGTGAGGGGCTCTCGGGGGACGCTTTCGGGGCGGCGCTTTCGGGGACAACTTTCGAAAGCCTGACCCAGCGGAGCGGCCAAGGCCGCAAGAGATGCATCAGGTGGGGGGAGGGCCTTCTGCCCTCCCCCGCCTTCGGCTCCCCCTCCAGAGGATATTTGGGAAGTGTGAAAGGGGAAGAGGGTCGCGGTATCGCGGTTGGCGGTTTGCTGGGGGAAGGATCGCAGGAATGTTCCAGGGAAAGGGGACCGGTCTGCCTAAGGGAACGGGTCGGAGAACCCAGTCGACAGAGCCAGGAAGGCCGGGAGGCAGGCTCGGGGCGCTATGGGCTGGGAAGCTGGGAGCCCAAGAGCCTCGCCACACGCAGCCCCCCCCCACACCCAAGCGCCACAGCTCACCGCAAAGCCGCTGTTGCCCCCTTCATTGGTCCCCCAATATCCCACGGGGTCCTCAGGGGCCGTGAAGGCCCCTGAGCTGGGGGGCTTGGGAGGACTGGTCCCCCCAAACGACCGCGCGCCCCGACCAAGGGCCACCCAACCGGAAGGCACATCCCCTCGATGGCCTCCAAACATCCCACGGGGTTCCCAGGGGCCGTGAAGGCCCCTGGGCTGGGGGGCTTGGGGGGACTGGT
>NZ_JAABNR010000033.1 GCF_009925085.1 Stagnihabitans tardus
GGAAAGAAGGGCCGAAGCCGGTCCATCTGGGCTTCGGTCAGCCAGAACAAGTTGCTCATAAATCAGGTCTCCTGGCCGACCGTGAATCACGGTCTTAGAGCGTGATCAATGGGTCCTGACCCTAGGCCACCTCACACGCGGCGGCGTGCTGTTGCTCTGCGCCGCATGGGAACTGTATCTAGAGGAAGTCCTTAGCGAAGCCGTGGATTTTGCCTGCGGTAGAGCTGCGGCACCAGACGACCTGCCCAAGGAAGTTAAGAAGGCTATCGCGGCCTATGTGGTAGGTAGCCAACATGAACTGAAAGCCCTAGCGATGGCTGGCGACGGCTGGAAAGCCGTTTATAAAGAAGCGGCTCAGATCAAAATTGATGCGGTCAACACACCAAAGCCGGGCGTGATAGACCCGATCTTCAAGAAGTTCCTTGGCGTCAATCAACTCAGTTCATGTTGGCATCATGGGGAACAGGTAATCAAAGATTTCGTGACGGCGCGGGGAGACATCGCACATCGCGGCGGCGACGCGGGTTACGTCACTATCGGAAAGCTGCGCGACGAATACCGACCCCAAATTGAGCGAACAGTTCTAGATACCGATAACTTCCTGTCGCAGCACCTTCGCGACATGTTCCGCGCCAAGCAACGCCCTTGGAACAAGCGAGCGGTCTAACGCGGGACTTTCCCGCCGATGAACCATCGCAACTACCGAAGCAATAAAAAAGCCGCCCCCCAAAGGGACGGCAGTTGCTTCCTATTGGCCTTGAGGAAGATCAGAAAGCTTCGGCGGGGATGCCCAAAAGGGGCGCGTCGGGGTCGATACCCGCAGCGGTGCAAGCTTGGCGCATAGTGGCCCCTGCGGCGCCCCGAGAATTTCGAGCGCCCCCTGGTCGCTTCGGGTCACCCCATGATCAGCTGGTAGGACATGGGGATATGGGCAAATCCCTCGCCCCGGGCCTCGACATAGCCCAGGGCCGGGAAAGGCAGGTGATAGGCGACGAAGGCCATCTTGTCGGCCGCCAATTGCCCCAGGATGCGCCGCCGCGTCGCCGCTGCCGCCGTCTTGTCCATGTCGAAGCGCACCTCCCAATCGGGGCGCGCCAGCGACCAGACCGCGTGGTTCGTCATGTCGGCCGTCAGCATCAGCCGCTGGCCCTCGCTTTCGATGTGATAGGCGAAATGGCCCGGCGTATGGCCATGGGCCTCGACCGAGGTGATGCCCGAGACGACATCCTGGCCCGCATCCAGGAAGGTGAACTTGTCGTTCAAGGGCTTGATCCTGGTGTCGAAGCCCTCGTTTGCGGCGCCTGACCAGTGGTTGTGCTCGATGGCGCCGGTGACATAGCGCGCCTTCGCAAAGGTCACCCCCGCCTCGCCCGAGATCCCGCCGATATGGTCGCCATGCATATGGGTCAGGACCACGACATCGACCTGATCGGCCGTATAGCCCGCCGAGGTCAGGGCGGCCAGAAGCCCCTCGGGGTTCAGGCCGGTGTCGAACAGAACCAGCTCCTTGCCGGTGTTCACCAGGGTCGGCGTGAAGAAATTCTGGCTGCGATCGGCGGGGATCAGGTTCTCGGCCGAGAGCGCCGCGAATTCCTCGGGCGTGGCGTTCAGGCCGAAGGTCTCTTGCGGCTTGTCGCGGGTGCCGGTGCCCGCCAGGAGCGGCGTCACCTCGAAGCCGCCCAGCTTGAAGCGGTAATGCAGGGGGGTCGAGGCGCCCAGCATCGGCGCCTCGGCCCGGGCGAGAAACGGGGTCAGGCTGGCAGCAGCGCCAGAGGCCAGGACCATGCGGCGGGTCAGTCGGGTCATCTTTCTCTCCTGTCGGCTTGGGGGTCAGGGTTTGGGGGTCAGGCGGATCAAGGCGCCGTTCTCTTCGTCGGTCAGGATCATGATGGCGCCGTCGCGCGCCACGGCGACGTCGCGGATGCGGGCCATGCCTTGCAGATAGCGCGCCTCGCCGGTGATGCGGTCGCCCTTCAGCGTCAGGCGCACCAGGGCCTGACCGCCAAGCGCGCCGACCAGGAGGCTGCCCCTCCAGTCGGGGAACATCGCCCCGTCATAGAAGGCCAGGCCCGAGGGCGCGATGACCGGGTCCCAGTAATACAGGGGCTGCTCCATGCCCTGGGCCTCGGTCAGGCCCTGACCTATGGCCGCGCCGCTGTATTCCAGCCCATAGGTCACGACGGGCCAGCCATAGTTGCGCCCCGCCTCGGGCCGGTTCAGCTCGTCCCCGCCCAGCGGCCCGTGTTCGATGGTGTAAAGCCGCCCGTCCGGACCATAGGCGGCCGATTGCACGTTGCGGTGACCGATGGACCAGACCTCGGGCGCCCAGCCGGGCAGCGCGGGATTGCCCGGGGCAGGCCCGCCTCCGGGAGAAAGCCGGATCACCTTGCCCAGGTGGCTGGCGGGGTCTTGGGCCTGGAGGCGGGCGCGGCGGTCCGACCGCTCTCCGGTGGTCAGGATCAGCGCCCCATCCGGCGCCAGCACCAGTCGCCCGCCGTAATGCGCATCCGAGGCCCAGCCCGGGGCCTGGCGGAAGATCACTGTCACCTGGTCAAGCCTGGTCTCGTCGGCGGAAAGCACCCCGGTCGCCACGGCTGTCCCGTTCAGGGCCCCGCGCGGCTCGGCATAGGACCACCAGACCCGTCGGGTTTTGTCGAAGTCACGGGCGATGACCACGTCCAGAAGCCCGCCCTGCCCCTCGGCATGGACCGGGGGAAGCCCCTGGATCGGCTTCGAGACCCCGCGATCCGACACGATGCGCATCCGCCCCGGGCGCTCGGTCACCAGCCAGCGGCCATCGGGCAGCTCTTCCATGCCCCAGGGATGCCGCAGCCCCTCGGCCAAGGGGGTCAGCGCAAGGGCCGCATCGGGCAGCGCGGGCGCCCGGGTCTGGCCGGGAAAGGCCGCGACATAGGGCGCATTCGGCGGCGCGGCGTTCCAGTCCTGGGCCAGGACGGGCCAGGGCAGCAGGGCAAAAAGCGCCGCAAGATGTCGCATCGAGGTCCTCCACACCGCAAGGGAAAGGATAGTGCGGGCACGGCCTGCGGCACATGACGATGGCGTGATCGGCGGGTAAACCGGGAATCCGCTTGATCCGCAGTCAAGCTGTTGTAGCATCGGCGTCCAGCTCATTCCCTGAATTTCTTGCCCCGCCGGTCGCTCCGGCCCCTGGGAGACTGACATCATGGCGGATTTCTTTGGCACTGCGGGAAGTGACACGCTGGACGGCGACGCGACGGATGACCTGCTTTATGGCGGGCCTGCGACGGACCCGGAGGGCACCGGTTCGGATCGGCTTTCGGGCGGCGCGGGCAATGACCAGATCTTCGCCGGGGATGGCGATGACCAGCTCGAGGGCGAGGCGGGGGATGACCTCCTTCTGGGTGGCGCGGGCCACGACGTTCTGAACGCCAGCTCGGGCTTCGAGGGCACGGATTCGCTCTTTGGCGGGGCGGGGGACGACAGCCTTCATGCGCAATGGAGGGCGGGTCAGGGTGAAGCGATCCTCGACGGCGGCGAAGATGCCGATTGGGTCGCGCTGGATCTGACGCAGATGACCACCGGGGTTTCGGCCACGCTTCTGGCGGGGGGAAGCTGGGGCATCGCCGGGCTTTTCCAGCTGAACGGCTTCGAGTCCGGCCAGCTTTCGACCGGCTCCGGCAATGACACGCTGAACAGCTCCTTCACCTTGATGCAGATCGCGGCGGGGGCGGGGGATGACCGCGTCACGGTCCAGGGCGGCACGGCCTCGGGCGAGGGCGGCAATGACAGGCTCCAGGCCTTTGGCGACGCGGCGCTTTTTGGCGGAACAGGCGATGATGTCCTGAGCAGTTTCGGCACCGGAAACACGCTGGAGGGCGGCACAGGCCGCGACACGCTCGCGGGCGGCAATGGCAACGACAGCCTGTCCGACATCTGGGAGAGCGGGATCGGCCTTCAGGCCATCGAAGGCAGCGCGGGCACCGACCTCGTGACGCTGGACCTCTCGGCCAGCGCCCAGGAATTCAACTTTGCGATCAGTTCGGAATTCGTGCGCATCGGCAATAGCTTCGAGGTGACTAATGTCGAAGGCTGGAACCTGAGGCTCGGCACCGGGGATGACCTGGTGATCGCGGGCAGCCTTGGGGCGACGGTCGATGGCGGCGCGGGGGATGACACGCTGATCGGCGGCGCGGGGTCGGATGCGCTGTCGGGCGGGACGGGCAACGACCTGATCCTTGGCGGCAGCGGGATGGGGCCCGGGGTCGAGCAGCTTTCAGGCGGCCTTGGCGAGGACACGCTGGTCGCCGAGGCCACGGGGCGGTTTGTCCTGATCGATGGCCGCTGGGAGGATGTGGCCGAAATCACCCTGCGGGACGGCGCCTTTGCGGGCGCGAGCGAGCTGTTCCAGTTCGGAGTGATCAGCATCGACGCCTCGAACCTTGGCGCGGGGATCAGCCTCACGCCCTTTGGGGTCGATGCGCGGCTGACGGCTGCGGGCTTGGGCGCGGGAAGCATCCGCCTTTCGGCCCGCGAGCTCGTGATCGAAGGCACGGGCTTTGCCGATTTCCTGGTGCCCAATCCCATGATCCCGAGCCCGACCTTGCCGCTGTTGCAGCTTTATGGCGGGGCGGGCAACGACACGCTGGAGGGCGGGGGCTTCCTGCGCGGCGGAGAGGATGACGACAGCCTGGCGGGCGGCCAGGACCAGGACAGCCTTTGGGGCGACGCGGGCAATGACCTCGTGCGGGGGCTGGAGGGCGACGACCTGATCGACGGTGGCGCCGGGGATGACCAGATCGACGGCGGGGGCGGCCAGGACACGATCACGGTGGGCCTGGGCGCGGATGTGGTCGCGGCGGGGATGGGCAACGACCGCATCCTCTTTGCGGGCGACGATGCCGCAACGATCGACGGCGGCGCGGGGATCGACGTCGTCTCTTTCGAGGGCACCACGCAGGGGGTCTTTGCCCGGGCCGGGGGCTCGGCCTTCCTGGGCGGCCAGGCGCTGAACCTGAGCGGCATCGAAGTGCTGGAGGGCAGCGGGTTTGACGACACGCTGATCGGCACGACGGGGGCGGACCGGCTCTCGGGCGGGGCGGGCAATGACCGGATCGACGGAAGGATCGGGGCCGATCACCTGCGGGGCGAGGCGGGCGACGACCGGCTCTTGTCCATCGACCGGGTGGATCATGCCGACACGCTGGACGGCGGCACGGGCATCGACACCGCGGTGATCGACCGCAGCGCGACCTCGGGCTGGCACCGGCTGATCCTGGGCGGCAACCTCGAGGGAATCGGGCCCACCACGGTCCTCATCGACATCGAACGGCTGTCCTATGTCGGTGGGCGCGGAGCCGACACGGTGACCGGCGGGGACCAGGACGACCGGATCGACGGCGGCGCGGGCAATGACAGCCTGGACGGCGGCGCGGGGGATGATGTGCTGTTGTCGCTGGGGCGGGCCCAGGCCGATGTGCTGATCGGCGGCGAGGGGATCGACCGCGCGGTGATCGACCGCAGCCTCTCGACCGAAGACCTCTCGGTCGACCTTTTCCTGGCGCAGGACGGCACCGCCTATACCTATCTCTACCACATGGAAGAGCTCTGGGTCACCGGCGGCTTCGGCAATGACAGCCTGACCGGCGGGCTGCGGGACGACCGGTTCTTCGGCGGCGCGGGCAATGACACGATCGAGGCGCGCGGCGGAGAGGGCATCGTCGATGCGGGGGCGGGCAACGACATGGTCCTCTTGGGCCGGACCGGGGGCGATATCATCGGCGGCGAGGGCTTTGACATGGCCAGCTTCACCGACTACTTCCCCACCTTCGGCCTGATCCTGAACCTGGGCCAGACCGGGACGCAGCTCCTGGGCTCGGTCACCGGGCGGCTGAGCGGCTTCGAGGCGGTCCAGGGCACCGGGCTGGACGACCGCATCACCGGCGATGGCGCGGACAATGCGCTTTACGGGGAAATTGGCGCGGATTTCCTGGATGGCGGGCTTGGCCATGACGCGCTTTGGGGCGGGACGGGGGATGACACCCTGGCCTCGGGCCAGGCGGCCAACGATGTGCTTCAGGGCGGCGAGGGGCGCGACCGCGCCATCCTGGACCGCAGCACCGCGACCGAGGCGCTGGTCTTCAACGCCACGACACGGCAGTTGACCGGCGACGGCTTTGTCACCGTGCTGTCGGGCATCGAAGAGGTCGATCTGCGGCTTGGCGCAGGCGATGACACGGCCACGGGTCTTGCCCTGGACGACACGATGACGGGCGGGGCGGGCAATGATCTTCTGTCCGGTGGCAGCGGCAACGACATCCTGGACGGCGGCTCGGGCGACGATGCGCTTTACGGCGGAGCGGGGCGCGACGAGCTGAGGCTCTTTGCCTTCGGCCCGACGGCCGAGACGCTGGACGGGGGCTCTGGCCTTTCCGACCTCGCCGAGATCCATGCCGAGGCCATGACCGATGGCCTGACCCTGATGCTGGGCTTCAGCGACCTGACCGCAACCACGCTGACCGTGGTCCTGACCGGGATCGAGGCCCTGGGGCTTTATGCCGGCAGCGGGGCGGATGCCATCACGGCAGGTCTCCTGTCCGACACGCTGGTCGGCGGCGGCGGCGGGGACAGCCTGGTCGGGCTTGGCGGCAACGACAGCCTTGCGGGCGGTTCGGGCGAGGACAGTCTTTACGGCGGGACGGGCAACGATTTCCTCTATGGCGGCTCCGAGAACGATACGCTCGCGGGCGGGGCCGGGGCCGATCTCCTGTCCGGCGGCGCGGGGCTTGACCTGCTGGACTACGGCATGGCGCTGGGGGCCGTCCAGGTCAACCTGGCCACCGGCGTGGTCAGCGGCAGCGAGGCCCTGGGCGACACGATCTCGGGCTTCGAGAACGTGGCGGGGGGCAGCGGCGCGGACCAGATCACCGGCAATGGCCTGGCCAATCTCTTGCTGGGCGCGGCCGGGGCGGATCGCCTGACAGGGGGGGCCGGGGCGGACAGCCTTTTGGGAGGGACGGGGGATGACCGCCTGGCAGGCGGCAGCGATGCGGATGTCTTCCAGTTCTGGCTGGGCGACGGGTTTGACCGCATCCTGGACTTCGAACTGGGCCTCGACCTCATCCGCCTGGCCGACCGCACCGCCGCCGATGTCTCCTGGGTGGCGCTGACCCCGACGCTGACGCAGATCGACCTTTCGGGCGGCGACACGATCCTGCTGAACGGCGTGGCGGCGGCCAGCCTGACGCTGGACGCCTTCCTGTTCGCCTAGCGGTCAAGTCCGGGCTTGTCCTGCGGCCTTGAGCGCTTTGGGCCAAGCCCCTGCATCAGCGCGGCGGAAAAGAGGTCGATCATCGCGGTCTCCCGGCGCGGAAATCGCGCCCAAGGGTAACCGCAGGGGCCCTGCCCATTTCGACCGCCAAGCGAAAGGGCCCCTTGCGACGGGGGCCCCTTGGGGTCAATGCGGCTGGCTTGCCGTCTCTTCGGGCTGGAAGAGATGGGCCTTTTCAGCGTCAAAGCGCAGCGTGACCGGGGTGCCGATCGGGAAGACCGCGTCCTGCGCGAGCGCAGCCACCAGCGACTTGCCGTCGGCGGTCTCGATGTCCAGCACGGTTTCCGACCCCAGCCTTTCGGTCAGGGCGACCTTGCCCGAGAGCTGCCCGCCCTCGGCGACCGACAGATACTGCGGCCGCAGCCCCAGGATGGCGCGGGCGCCGGGGGCAAAGGGGCCGCGCTTGGCGGAGACCTCGATGGGGGCCAGGACGGGCGAGGAGACCAGGGCCTTGTCGCCGGTGACCCCCTGCACCGTCACCTCCAGGAAGTTCATCGAAGGCGCGCCCAGGAAGCCCGCCACGAAAAGGTTGGCGGGGTTGTGGTAAAGCTCCATCGGCGCGCCGATCTGCATGACGCGGCCTTCCTTCAGGACGACGATCTTGTCGGCCAAGGTCATGGCCTCGACCTGGTCATGGGTCACATAGATCATCGTGGCGCCAAGCTGGTGGTGCAGCTTGCCGATCTCCATGCGCATATCCATGCGCAGCGCGGCATCGAGGTTCGACAGGGGCTCGTCGAAGAGGAAGACCTTGGGCTTGCGGACAATCGCCCGGCCGATGGCGACGCGCTGGCGCTGACCGCCCGAAAGCTGGGAGGGGCGGCGGTCCAGAAGATGCTCCATCTGCAGGATGCGGGCGGCCTCGGCGACCTTGGCCTCCTTTTCCTCTTTCGAGGCCCCGGCGATGGTCAGACCAAAGGCCACGTTTTCGCGCACGGTCATGTGCGGGAAGATGGCGTAGCTTTGGAAGACCATGGCCACGCCACGCTCGGACGGGGGCAGATCGTTGACCCTTTTGGCGTCGATGGTCAGGTCGCCGCCCGAGATATCTTCGAGCCCCGCGATCATCCGCAACAGCGTCGATTTCCCGCAGCCCGAGGGGCCGACGAAGACGCAGAACTCGCCCTCCTCGATCTCGATATCCACGCCCTTGATGACATGGGCCGTGCCGTAGCTCTTGCGCAGCCCTTTCAGCGAAATCCCTGCCATGATTACCTCTTGCCGATGGAAAGCAGACCCTGTGCGTCCCGCAATACGGGCTCGGGGTCCATGATATAGCCGCCGAAGGTGGCCTTGCCGCTGTCGGCGAAGCCCAGGATGACCAGGCCCTCCGGCCCCTGTTCGATGCGCGCCGCATAGCGGCGGCAGGGCTCGGCGCCGTCGAGGAAGCCGGGCGCGATCTTCCAGGGCCCGCGCGGGGTTTCGCCGATCAGGTAGTGCGTGCCGGTCACCGGGGTGGTTTGTTTGGCGCGGTGCTCCGAGAAATGCACCGAGGAGGTGCAGAAGAGGCAATACCAGGTGCCCTCGATTTCGAAGACCTGGGGGACCTCCAGTTGACCAAAGCCGCCGTGGAAGACCGGGGGTTGCAGGGTCCAGTTGACCAGGTCCGGCGAAGTCGCAAAGCCGATGGCGCCGCCGTCATTGGCCTCCGCCACGCCGGGGACGCGGGCAGTGAAATACATGAGCCACCCGCCCTTGGGGTCGCGCATGACCCAAGGGTCACGCATCGCTCGGTCATGCCAGAAGCCCAGGGCATGTTCGGCCTCGTAAGCCTCGGCATTCGGGCCCTTCAGGTCCAGGGCCAGGCCATCCCCCACCCGCGTCCAGTTGTGCAGATCGGTCGAGGTCGCATGGCCGATGCGCTGATAAAGCGAGCCTTCGGCCTTGTTGGTCCCGGTGTAGAAAAGGTGCCAGAGCCCCGCGTCGTCCTTCAGGACCGAACCCGTCCAGGTGGTCGAGTCGTCCCAGGCCCCCGCAGCGGCCGGGCCGAAGGTGGTGCCCAGGTCGGTCCAGTTCACCAGGTCCTTCGACACCGCATGGCGCTGCGTCGCATTCAGGTGGCGGGCATCCGGGTCGATCAGGCTTTTCGGCGCCTGCAGGAAGTAACCGTGGAAGGTGTCACCGTCCTTCACATACCAGCTGTCCCACAGCCAGGTGTCGGGAATTGCGAACATGATGGCTCCTATCCCTTCACGCCGGTCGATGCGATCGAGGCGATGAAGGCTTTCTGAAGGTAAAGGTAGAAGGCGAGGACGGGGACGGTGATCAGGCTCAGGTAAGCCATGACCTCTCCCCAGGCGACGTTGAGCTGGAAGAAGTATTGCAGGCCGACCATGACGGGGCGGTAGCCTTCCTCCTGCGTGACCATGAGCGGCCAGAGGTATTGGTTGTACATGGTCAGGAATTTCAGGATGGCTGCGGTGGCGAGGATCGGGCCCGACAGCGGCATGACGATCTTGCGGTAGATCTGCCACCACGATGCGCCCTCGACCCTTGCGGCCTCGATCAGCTCACCCGGCAAGTCCTTGAAGTATTGGACAAAGAGGAAGACCGTCAACCCGTCGGCGATGAAGGGCACGATCTGCACGCGATAGGTGTTGAGCCAACCGTAGCTCAGCCCCTCCATCCCCACCCAGGGCA
The DNA here is from genome assembly GCF_009925085.1 of Stagnihabitans tardus. Classification (GTDB taxonomy): domain Bacteria; phylum Pseudomonadota; class Alphaproteobacteria; order Rhodobacterales; family Rhodobacteraceae; genus Stagnihabitans; species Stagnihabitans tardus. Next base: position 9,950 of record NZ_JAABNR010000033.1, read on the forward strand.
GCTTGGAGGCCAAGAGCAGCATGGGGATGGCGATGGTTTCAAACGGCACGATCAGTGTGGCCAAGAGGACCGAGAGGAGCACGCCCCGCCCCTTCCAGTCGACGAAGACGAAGGCGAAGCCCGCCATCGAGCACAGGACCAGCGACAGGACGACCGTGACCCCGGTGACCAGGAGCGAGTTGAAGACGAAGGTCAGCACCGGGGCGCGCTCAAACGCCTTGGTGTAGTTCTGGAGCGAGATATCCCCCACCGGCAGGAAGGCGCGGAGGCTCCCGCTGTCCTGCAAGAGCTGCTGGTCGGGCTTCAGCGAGGACATCAGCATGAAGACCAGGGGGAAGATGAAGATGACGGCGATCAGCACCAGCACCGCGTAACGGGTGACCAGGCGCAGGCCGTGATTGTCGGAAGCGATCATGGCCATCAGCTTTTCTCCCGGGTGAGCCAGCGTTGGATGAGGGAAATCGACAGGACGATGACGAAGAGCACCACCGAGATGGCCGAGCCGCCCGAGATGTCCTTTTTCACATAGCCGCGCTCGACGGCCTGGAAGACGATGGTTTGCGTCGAGTCCAGGGGGCCGCCATTGGTCATCACGTCGATCTGGGCGAAGAGGCCAAAGGCCTGCATGGTGATGACGATCAGGATCAGCACGGCGGTGTTCCGCAGCCCCGGCCAGGTGATGTAGCGGAAGACTTGCGTCTTCGAGGCGCCCTCGATGGCGGCGGCCTCATAGAGCGTAGGCGAGATGGTTTGCAGGCCCGAGAGCCAGATCACCATGTGGAAGCCCACCGCCTGCCAGATCGACATGCCGATGATCGCGCCCAGGGCGGTGTCCGGATTGCCCAGCCAGTCGATCTGCGGGATCATCCCGAAGGAGACCGCGCTCAGCAGGTTGTTCAAAAGCCCCGATTGCCCGTCATAGATCAACCGCCACAAAAGCGAGACCACGACGATGGAAACCACGACCGGCATGAAATAGATCGCGCGGAAGACGTTGATGCCCCTGAGCCTCTGGTTGATCAGAAGCGCGAGGCCGAGCGCAATTCCCGCCTGCACGGGCGCCACGATGATCACGAAGAGAAAGGTGTTCACCACCGCCGTCATGAAGACCACGTCGCGCGCCAGGACAAAGGTCCGGCTGCCGCCATGGTCGAAGGAGAACCACTCCCGCATGCCCGCCAGCTGGGGATAATCGGGGTTGCCCCGGGTAAAGCTGCGGGTGGCGGGGAATTTCGGCTCACCGTCCTCCATCACCACGGCGCCCGTCGCGTCCTTTTCCGGCTCCAGCGTCAGGGTGCCAAGGCCCAGAAGCGCCTCGTAATTCGACAGGCCGACCCATTCGGTCGGATTGGGCGACATCAGGCGCTGGTTGGTGAAGGAGAAGGCAATCGCAAAGAGGAAGGGCAGGATAACGAAGCAGCCGATCAGGAAGACCGCCGGTCCTGCCATGAGAAAGCCCGTCCGGTTGGAGCGGGTGAATTTCGAAGCCATGTCTGCCTCGCAGGGTTGAAGATGGGGCCGGGGTGACGAATTTTCCGTGAAAACTCGGGCGCTTCCCCAAGGCTGGGGAATGAACGGCTGGGGAGAGGAGGGAAGGGGCGCGCGGGCCGGGTGGGTCCGGGCGAAAGCGCCGCCCGGACCGCTGACCTTGGGCCGGGCGTGACCGCCCGGCCGCGTCAGGCTGGCCTTAGTGGCCGTAGCCCTTGTTCTTCTCGATATCGGCGTTGATCTCGTCGACCGCCGCATCCAGCGTCGCCGCCACATCCGCGCCATTGGCGATGTCGGCCGCGGCCTTCTCGAAGACCTTGGCCTGGACGACATAGCCCGGGGTCACCGGACGCACCGTGCCCGACTTGGCCGAGTATTCGACGAAGACGGCCAGCGGGCCACCGGCCTTGTAGTTGTCCACCATCTCGGCCGCGGTGGGCGTCGCGGGGATCAGGCCGATGCCATTCGAGAAATCGGCCAGGTACTTGTCCTGAAGCGCGAATTCGATGAAGGCCGAGGCGCCCTCGGGGTGCTTGGAGGTCGCCGAGACGCCGAACTGCCACGAGGCCGCGCCGATCTTCGAGCCTGCACCCATGTCCGGGGCGGGCAGGAAGACCACGTCGTCGAAGGCCTTCAGCGCGCCCAAAGCCGCCCAGTTGCCGTTCCACGAGAAGGCATATTTGCCAGCCGCGAAGCCCGAATCCCGGTCCGCCGGGTCTTGCGTCGCCTGGGCATAGCCGTCCTTGAAGAGACCCTGCCACCAGTTGCCGAAAGCCAGCGCGGCCTCGCCGTTCAGCGCGCCCTCGGCGGTCTGATAGGTCGAGCGGTCGACGATGTCGCCACCAAAGCTCTGCAGGAAGGGCGAGAAGGCGTAGGGGTACCATTCGCCGGTCCAGGCGGTGCCGAGGTCGAGGGCGAATTCCCACTTGCCAGCGGCCTTGGCCTTGGCGAGGGCGTCCATGAACTCGTCCTTGGTCCAGGGCGCGTCGGTCGTGGGCATGCGCAGGCCCAGCTCCTCGATCGTGGACTTGCGGGTGGTCAGCGCAATCGCCGCATCCCACAGGCCGATCGAATAGAGCTTGCCGTCCCAGATGCCCTTGGTGCCGGGCAGGAAGTTGGCGATCTTGGCCTCGTCGATCTGCAGGGGCTGCATATAGCCAGCCCAGGCCCAGTTGGGCATGTTCGGGCCATCGACGTCCAGGATATCGGGCAGGTTGCCCGCCAGGGCGCCGGCCTGGACGGAGTCATTGTAAGCCGCCTGGGGGAAGCTCTGCAGCTCGACCTTCCAGTCGGTCTGGCTGGCGTTGAAGTCGGTGATGATCTGGTTGATGATCTTGCTTTCGACCTCGTTGCCCGCGCCATGATACCACATGGTCAGGGTCTCGGTCGCCTGCGCCATCGAGGCCCAGGACAGGATGGCGGCCGAGGCCGCGAATTTCCAAACTTTCATCTATTCCTCCCGATGAGTTTGCAGTCTGACGATGTTTACGGGCCGCTCGTTCACCGAGGCGCGCCAGTGGACAGGCCCCGTCACCAGGACGGGGCTTTGGGTTTGGGGGCTCTCCCCCGAAATCAGCGACAAGAGCCGCTCGCCTGCCCGCACGCCCAGCGCGGTATAGGGCAGGTCCACCGTGGTCAGCGGCGGGTAAAGCGTTTCGGCGATGACGCGGTAATTGTCGAAGCCCACGACGCCGATCTCGTCGGGCAGCTTGCGCCCCATCGACCGCAGGATGCCGTAAACCATCAGCGCCATCTGGTCGTTGCCGCAAGCCAGGACCGAGGGCGGATCGGGCAGGCGCAACATGCGGTCGATCGTGTCCCACAGAAGCTGCGGACCCGCCTCGGGCTGGTCGAAATCGGCATGGGTCAGAAGGGCGGGATCGAAGGCGATCCCCGCCTCGGCCAGGGCGTCGCGATAGCCCAGCGGACGCAGCTGCCCCGCCGCCATGTCGGGGCGCAGCGCGATATAGCCCACGCGCCGGTGACCCGCCTGGATCACCCGCCGGATCAGGTCGGCCTGCAGGCGGCGGTCGTCGGGCAGGACCGAGGGCGTGCCCCGGGCGTCGAAACAATTGGCCAGGACAAGGGGCGTGTCGGCGGGAACCGGCGGCAGGTTCACCTCCTGGTGATACTCGGCCACATAGATCAGCCCCTCGACCCGGTGGCTGAGGAACGTGTCGATCAAGGGCGCCACGCGGTCTTGCTTGCCTGCGGTGTCGGCAATCATCAGCGTCATGCCCGAGGGCTCCAGCACGCGCTGGATGCCCTGGACGATGAAGAGGTCGGGCAGGCCCTGCCGATGGGTCGGCTGGTTCTTGGTGGAAATCGCCCCGGTGATCAGCCCGACGATGCCCGACTTTTGCGCCCGCATCATCCGCGCGGCGTTCGAGCGCACATAGCCCAGCTCGCGCATCGCGGCCTCGACCGCGGCCTTGGTCTTTTCGCCCACCGGCCCGTCGCCGTTGAGCACCCGGCTCACCGTCTTGGGCGACACGCCCGCGCGATCTGCGACGTCGTAAATCGTGGCCATCTTCCCCCCCCGCGCCTGAACTCCCCTTCAGGCCGACCGTCGCCCCGCATGATTCTGCGGTGACACCGGTGTCATGACATCGGTGTCACAGGTAAGACATCGATGTCAACGGGAATGATGGCGGGCCTTGCAAAAAGGGGGGGGTCAGAGCGCGGGGAGACGGGCCAGGATCGCCCGCGCCTCGGCGGCGCTGGCCAGGGGCAGGCAGCGCGGGCCATAGGAGCCCGGGACCAGGCGGGACAGCGCCAGGCGGTCGGCCTCGGTCAGGGCGGCAAGAGCCATGGGGCCGGGATAGAAGCTCTCGCTCCAGGCGCCTTCGGCCCGGATCAGGCCGTGCTCGGGCAAGAGAAGATGGTGATAGGTCACCCGGGTCATCCCCCGCGCCACCCGCGCACCCGGCGCCCATTCGGCCAGGTGGCGGGCGCGGATCAGCCGGTCGCCCACCACGATGCCATGTTGCGGCGAGAGGGTCAGGTCGCGCAGATTGCCGAAGCGGCCCGCCTGGAGGCGGATCGGGCGCAGATGCGGCAGATCGGCCAGGACCTCGGGGCCAAGCGCCCGTGTCCCGTGCCACAGGATCGGCCGCGGGCCCCTGGCCGTCATCACCAGGTCTCCGGGCGCCAGGTCCTGGACGGGGCGCTCGCCCTCGGAGGTCAGGATCATCGTGCCTTGGGCGAAACAGGGGATGCCCATGGCGTAAAGCTGGCCCGGAGCGGCGGCGGCTGCGGGCGAGAGGCCCAGGATCGTGACCTGCTCGCCGCCCGGGAAGCTGAGGATCGTATTGCCGTTGCCATCGTCGGTCACCGCCACGTCATAGGTCTTGATCGGGTTGCCCTGGCCATCGGTCAGGGCCGAGACGTCGAGCTGGTCATTGGTGAAGCCATCGGCATCGCCATCGCCCAGGTCGAAATCGGTGATCACGTCATGGCCGGGCTGGGTCTCGACGACGAAAAGGTCATTGCCCGCGCCGCCGGTCAGGCTGTCGTCGCCCGCCCCACCCTCCAGCCGGTCATCGTCATCGCCGGCCGAAAGCGCGTCATTGTCCGCGCCCCCCTGAAGCGTATCGGCCCCGGTGCCTCCGAAGATCCGGTCCTCGCCGCCATCGCCGCGCAGGAGGTCGTTGTCGCCCTCGCCCACCAGCGTGTCATTGCCGTCCCCGCCGTCCAGCGTGTCGTCGCCCGCCCCGCCGAAGATCGCATCCGAGGTCGCATGGCCCCCGCCCCAGTCGTTGCCGTCATGGGCGATGATCAGCGCGGGCTCGCCATTGGGGCCCTGGAGCGTGGTGTTGGACCCGTCGTCGCCCTCGACCAGGCGATAGGTGACGCCGTCGAAGGTCACATATTCGGCGCCCTCGACCGTGTCGGTGCCATCGCGCCCAGACACGCCATCGGTGACGATCAGCCCACCCGTGGGACTGCGGCCGAAGCTGTAATCCTCGACCGGGCCCGAGAAGATCACGGTGTCGGTGCCCGACCATCCCGAGATCAGGTCATTGCCGCTGCCGCCGGTCAGCTGGTCGTTGCCCGCGCCCCCGCCCAGCGTGTCGCCGTAAGCGCTGCCCAGAAGCGTGTCGTTGCCGTCGAAGCCATCGGCATTGACCCCGCCCGAGGCGGCGCTGGCGTCGATGACGTCGTTGCCCTCCGTGGTCCAGATGAATTCCATCTGGGCAAAGCTGCCGCCCCCGCCCGCGTCGAAAGCATAGGTCCCGGCCTCGGCCCCGGTAAAGGTGACGGTGGCGCCGCCGGAATTGGCATCCAGCCAGAAGGCATCCGTGTCGCCCGCGCTTTCCCCGCCGAAGAGCGTGTCATTGCCCTGCCCGTCCCAGATCGAGACGATGTCGTCGCCCTCTCCGGCATCGAGGAGGTCATTGCCCTCGTCGCCCGAAAGGTAATCGTTGCCCGTCCCGCCATCAAGCGTGTCATTGCCCGCCCCGCCCAGAAGCGTGTCGTTGCCGTCGCCGCCATAGGTGAGGTCGTCCCCCGCCCCCGCCGTCAGCGAATCCTCTCCGGCGTCGCCTGACAGCGTGTCGTTGCCATCGCCCGCATCGATCACATCCGTCCCGGTCCCGCCCGAGACGCTGTCATCCCCCGCCCCCGCCATCAGCGTGTCGTTGCCCGCGTCGCCCGCCAGCGTGTCACTGCCCGCATCGCCCAGGACCAGGTCGTTGCCCTGCCCGCCCGCAATCGAGGCCGTGCCGGTTCCGCCCTCGATCGTGTCATCGCCCTGCCCGCCGTCGATCGTGTCGTCGCCCGCATCGCCGTAAAGGGCGTCGTTGCCCTCTCCGCCCTCGATCAGGTCGTTGCCCGCCCCGCCATAGACCGTGTCGGTGACCGCGCCATCGCCGGCCAGGAGGGTGTCGTTGCCATCGCCGCCCTGGATCAGGTCGGCGCCGATCCCGCCATCCACCAGGTCATCGCCAGCCTGCCCCAGCAAAGTGTCGTTGCCTGCATCGCCCGAGATCTGGTCAGCGGCCGCGCCGCCGGTGGCAAGATCGTCGCCCGCGCCCCCGAAGAGCGTGTCGCCCTGGTCGCCCGCCAGCAGCGTGTCATTGCCGTCCTGGCCCAGCAAGAGGTTGCGCCCCGCGCCGCCCAAAAGGCTGTCGTCCCCGGTCTCGCCCTCCAGCGTGTCATTGCCCGACCCGCCCTCGATCGTGTCGTTGCCCGTGCCTCCATGGGCATCGTCGTCGCCGTCGCCGGCCTGGATGGAATCGTTGCCGCCAAAGCCGCGGATCGTGTCGTTGCGCCCATCGGCCCCGTCGATCTGGTCGCCCTGGACATCGGTATAGCCCGCGCCCATGACATCGTCGCCGCCGGTGCCATCGACGATGGTGACGACCATGACCTGTTCGATGCCGTCAAAGCTCAGCGTGCCGCCGCCGTAAAAGGTGATGACCCCGCTTTCGTCATCGCCTCCGCCATAGGCGATCGACTGCACATTGCCGACGCTCAACGTGTCGTTGTCAGTGCCACCCTCGCCGCCATGGATGACATCGCCCGCCTCGCCCTCGATCCAGTCGGCATCGTCGCCGCCCTCGATCGTGTCGGCCCCATCGCCGCCGAAGAGGCTGTCGGCCCCGGTGCCGCCCTGCAAGAGGTCGTCGCCCACTTCGCCCGCAAGCCAGTCGCCATCCGCCCCGCCAGAAAGGCTGTCGTTGCCAAGGCCCCCCGTCAGGCTGTCGGTGCCCGCCCCGCCCTCCAGCGCGTCGGCGCCCTCTCCGCCGTAAAGCGTGTCATTGCCGTCATCGCCAAAGAGGCTGTCATCGCCGGTCCCCCCGTCCAGCGCATCGCCCCCGGTCCCGCCATAAAGGCTGTCGTCGCCCGCATCGCCCGCCAGGGAATCGGCATCGTCTCCACCATAGAGGCTGTCGTTGCCAAGCCCGCCCGTCAGGCTGTCCTGCCCCGCCTCGCCGGAAAGCTGGTCATTGCCCGCATCGCCCGACAGCGTATCCGCCCCGGTCCCGCCCGAAAGGCTGTCGTTGTCGTCGCCGCCGTAGAGGACGTCGTCGCCCGCATCGCCCGACAGCGTGTCATTGCCCGCCTCGCCATACAGCAGGTCCTGCGTGTCGGCGCCGCCCGAAGGGGCCCCCGCGCCGTCGCCGCTCAGCCGGTCGTCCCCCGCGCCGCCGTGGATCGTGTCGGCCCCGGCCCGGCCCTCGACCACGTCGTTTCCGGCCCCGGCATAGACCTGGTCATCCCCTGCCCCGCCCGTCACCGTGTCATCATGGGCCGAGGCCACGAGGATCTCGATCCCGCTCAGCGTATCGCCCGCCGCATCCCCGCCCGACCCGGAGCCCGTGCCCAGGTCCAGGGTGATCGGACCCGAGGCGCCCGAATAGTCGGCCGTGTCGGTGCCCGTGCCGCCCGACAGGAGATCCGCCCCCGCGCCTCCGGTCAGAAGATCGTTGCCCGTCCCGCCGAAAAGCTGGTCGTTGCCCGCCCCGCCCGTCAGCGTGTCGTCACCCGCCCCCCCCTCGACCGAGACGGCGGCACTGCCCGCCGCGCCGTCGAAACTGTCGCCCTGCGCGGTCAGGACGAAGTTCTCGATCTCGGCAAAAGTGGCGCCATGGCCGCCCGAGGTCAGGCTGCCCGCCTCCGAGCCGGTCAGGGTCACGACGGCGGCCGTGGTCAGGGTCGACATGTCCAGCGTGTCGCCCGTGGTCTGGCCCGCGCTGCCGCCGTCGATCGTGTCGCTGTTGAAGGCGCCGTCCAGCACGAAACGGTCGTCGCCATCGCCGCCAAAGAGGCTGTCGTTGCCCTCGTTCCCGTTCAGCGAATCGTTGCCCGTCCCGCCATAGACCAGGTCGTCGCCCCCGCGCGAGCGCAGCGTGTCATCGCCCGCCCCGCCGTAAAGCGTGTCGTTCACCGAACCGGTGCCCGCGATATAGTCGTTATAGGCGCTGCCGATGGCCGCCTCGAAGCCCGAGATCGTGTCGGTCCCCGAGGCCGTCCAGCCGAAGCCGTTCATCAGGTCGGCCGTCACGCCCGAGGTCTCGGCGCTGTAATCCAGCGTGTCGCTGCCCGACCCGCCCGACAAGAGATCGGCCCCCGCCCCGCCCGAGATCAGGTCGTTGCCGTCGCCGCCAAAGAGGCTGTCATTGCCCGATCCGCCCCGGATCGTGTCATTGCCCGCCCCGGTCTGGATGTTCAGATCGCCGCTGGCCAGGGTGGCGTCATAGCTGTCATTGCCGGCATCCGAGACGAAGACCTCGATCCCCTGGAAGCTGGACCCGCCAACCGTGCCGCCCCCCGCGGCATCGAAGACCACGGTCTCGGCCGTGCTGCCCGCCGTGGCCTGCAGCGTGTCGGTCCCGCTGCCGCCGTCGATCACGTCGTTGCTGGACAGGACGAAGACGTCGTTGCCCGTGCCGCCATAAAGCGAATCCGGCCCGCCGCTGCCGATCAGGCTGTCATTGCCCGCCCCGCCATAGACCGAAGACCCCGAGGCCGCCGTGAGCGTGTCGTCGAAGCCCGAGCCCAGGACGGCCTCGAAGCCCGAGATGCTGTCCCCCGCCGCATCCCCGCCCGAAACCGCTCCCGTGGCCAGGTTGACCGAGACCCCCGCGCCCGAGGCCGAATAGTCCAGCGTGTCGGTCCCATCGCCTCCCGACAGCGTATCCGCCCCGGCCCCGCCCGCGATCGTGTCGTTGCCCGCATCGCCCGAGAGGCTGTCATTGCCTGTGCCGCCCGTCAGCGTGTCGTTGAAGGACGAGCCCAGCACCGCCTCGAAGCCCGAGATCGTGTCACCCGCCGCATCCCCGCCCGAGGTGGCCCCGGTGCCCAGGTTGACCGAAACCCCGGCGCTTGACCCGGCATAGGACAGAAGGTCGTTGCCCGATCCGCCCGTCAGGCTGTCGGCCCCCGTGCCGCCCACCAGCGTGTCATCGCCCGTCCCGCCATCCAGCGTGTCGCTGTTGCTCCCGCCGAAGAGGGCGTCGTTGTCGGCCCCGCCGTAAAGCTGGTCGTTGGTATTGGCCCCGGTGATCCGGTCATTGCCCGCATCGCCGTAAAGCTGGTCGCCGTATTGCGTATCCTCGTCGGTGGTGGAGATCGTGTCATCGCCCGCCCCGCCATAGACCGTGTCCCAGGATTGCAGGACCGCGATGCTGTCGTTGCCCAGGCCGCCATAGACCAGGTCGGTGTCGGCGGGCCCCCGGCCCGTGCCCGAGAAGGTGTCGTTGCCATCGCCCAGGTCGATCGTATCGGCCCCGGCCGGCAGCGTGCTGCCCTGCAGGTCGTCGCTGACGACATCGTCTCCTGCCCCGGCGTCGATGCTGTCATTGCCGAGCCCGCCGGTCAGGCTGTCATTGCCCGCCCCGCCGATCAGCGTATTGGCGCCCGCGTCGCCGGTCAGCGTGTCAGCGCTTCCCGAACCCGTCAGATTCTCGATCCCCGTAAGCGTATCGCCCGCCGCATCCCCGCCCGAGGCCGCCCCGGTGGCCAGGTTCACCGAGACCCCTGTCCCCGAGCCGCTGTAATCGGCCGTGTCCGTGCCCGTGCCGCCCACCAGGCTGTCGGCTCCCGCCCCGCCCGCCAGCGTGTCGTTGCCCGCGCCACCGTCCAGCACATTGGCGCCCGCATCGCCCGTCAGGCTGTCGTTCTGGGCCGAGCCGGTGACATTCTCGATCCCCGAATAGGTATCGCCCGCCGCATCGCCCCCGCTCCCGGTCCCGGTGGCCAGGTTCACCGTCACCCCGGCGCCCGAGCTGCTGTAATCGACCCGGTCCGTGCCGGTGCCGCCGATCAGCGTGTCATTGCCCGCATCGCCGTAAAGCGTGTCGTTGTCCGCCCCGCCGTCCAGGCTGTCATTGCCCGTCCCGCCATAGAGCCAATCGTTGCCCGCATCGCCGCGCAGCGTGTCGTCGCCCGTGGCGCCATAGACCAGGTCCTGGCCCGTGCCGCCCTCCACCACGTCATTGCCGCCATCGCCGGACATCGTGTCATTGTCCGCCCCGCCGTATAGCAGGTCGCCCGCAGCCGTGCCCGCGATATAGTCGTTGCCCGCATCGCCAAAGGCCGTGGTGGCATCCGCCGTGGAATCGAACCCGGAGGCATCGTCGATGAGATCATCGCCCGCCCCGCCATAGATCGTGTCCAGCCCCGCGCCGTCATAGATCGTGTCGTTGCCCGCGCCGCCAAAGGCCTGGTCGTTGCCCGCCCCGCCATAGATCAGGTCGTTGCCATATTCGCCGGTGATCGTGTCGTCACCCGCGCCCGCATCGAGCGTGTCGTTGAAGCTCTCGCCAAAGCTCGTCGCCTGGTTGGCCTCGCCGATGATCAGCTCCAGCGGCGTGGCACTGCCGGCCTCGGTCACATAATAGTTCCAGGCCGAGCCGACACTGGCCGTGACCGACTGTCCGGGCGCCAGGGTCATGTACTTGACGGCGGACCCGTCGCTTTGGATCCGGTAGATATCGACAGAGAACGGCGCGTTGTTGGTGAAGCTGCCCGTCGTGTCCGACCCGCCCGACGAAGGATATTGCGCGGTGACGAAGCTCGTCCCGTCGCCCGAAAGGCTGTCGTTGCCCAGGCCGCCATAACCGAGGTCCGCGCCCGACCCGCCCCAGACCGTGTCGTTGCCATCGCCCGCGTCCAGGAGGTCGTTGCCGCTCTCGCCCAGGACCTGGTCGTTGCCCGCCTCGCCATAGACCGTGTCGGCCCCCGACAAGCCGCGCAGCGTGTCATTGCCTGTCCCGCCCAGGATCGTGTCGCTGCCCGAGCCGCCAAAGGCGCTGTCGTCGCCCGCATCGCCCTGGATGCTGTCGCTGTCCTTGCCGCCAAAGATCGTGTCGTTGTCCGCCCCGCCGTAAAGCAGGTCGTTGCCCGCATTGCCCGTCAGCGTGTCGTTGCCCGCCCCGCCGTAAAGCTGCGTGGTATAGATATCTCCGCCACTGGAGCCTTGCCAATCCGACCCGGTCAGGCTGTCGGCATAGGCCGAGCCTGTGATCCCATCGACCCCCGAAACGATGCTGTCGCCCGCCGCGTCCCCGCCCGAGGTCGCGCCCGTGGCCAGGTTGACCGTGACCCCCGCGCCCGAGGCCGAATAGTCGAGGTTGTCTTGCCCCGTGCCGCCATAGAACGTGTCCGCCCCGGCGCCTCCGGCCATCTGGTCATCGCCATCGCCGCCGAGGAAGAGGTCGTTGCCCTCCTCGCCCGAGAGCGTGTCATTGCCCGCCCCGCCCTCGACCGTGTCGTTGCCCGTGCCGCCGTAAAGCAGCTCGTTGCCAGAACCGCCCATGACCCGGTCGTCGCCCGCATCGCCATGGATCGTGTTGGCGGCGGCATCATCGACATCGACCGTGGTGCTGCCGGTGACGATGCCCAGCGCGTCATAACCCACGATCGTGTCGTTGCCATCGCCGCCATAGATCAGGTCGGCGCCGCCCGAACCCTCGATCCGGTCATCACCGGCATCGCCATAAACCGTATCCGCACCGGCGCCGCCGAAATAGGCATCGTTGCCCGCGCCGCCATAGACCAGGTCCGATCCCGCGAGGGTCGCGCTGCCCATCGTGTCGTCGCCGAGCCCGCCGTAGAAGGTGTCGTTGCCCGTCCCCCCCAAGAGGCTGTCGTTGCCCGCGCCGCCGTCGATCATCATGGACTGGGTGCTGCCCGAGCCCGCGACCGTGTCGGCATAGTCGGTCAGGCTCAGCGCCTCGATACCGGAGAAGCTGCCCGCACCCACCGTGCCGACGTAATCATAGCTGCCAGCCCCCGCCCCGGTCAGGGTGACCTGCACCCCCTGCGCCGTCGTGGCCGAGACGAAGCTGATTGCGTCATTCCCGGTGCCGCCGTCGATCGTATCGGTCTCGCCATCGTCGCGGACAAGGAAGACATCGTTGCCCGTGCCGCCGGACAAGAGGTCGTTGCCCGTGCCGCCCGCCAGCGTGTCATGTCCCGCCCCACCATAGGCCGTGTCCTGCCCGGCGCCCATGTCGATGGAATCATTGCCCGTGCCGCCGGTGACGCTGTCGTTCCCGGCATAGGTCTCGATCCGCAGACCCGTGGCATCGGCCCCGGCATTGACCGTGTCGTTATAGGTCGAGGTGAAGATCGCCTCGATGCCCGTGAAACTGCCCGAGGCCTGTCCGGCGCCGGCATAGGCATAGGTGCCGTCGCCGCTGCCGGTCAGCGAGACATTGGCCCCATGGGTCCCCATCCAGGTGCCGAAGGTGATGCTGTCCTGGTCACCCGCCTCTTCGCCGGCGTAATAGACGTCGGAATTGTGATCCTCTGTGACCCAGAGCCAGTCGTTGCCCGTGCCGCCATAGCTCGTGTCATTGCCCGCCCCGCCCGAAAGCGTGTCGTCGCCCGCATCGCCCCAAAGCTGATCGTTGCCCGCAGCCCCGATCAGATAGTCGTTGCCGATGCCCGCATAGATCGTGTCGTCGCCGCTGTCGTTGTTCCAGTCGCCGAAATTGTCGTTGCCATCGCCCAGTTCGACATAATCGTTGCCCGATCCGCCATAGACCTGGTCGTCGCCCGCATCGCCATAGATGCTGTCCGCCCCGCCCAGGGCCGAGATCGTGTCGTTGCCGGTCCCGCCATAGATCAGGTTGATCCCATCCGACATGGTGATGGAATCATTGCCCGCATCGCCCCAGGCATAATCCTCGTCCATGCCCGAGGAGGTGATCGTGTCGTTGCCGTCGCCGCCGTAAAGGTCGTCCCAGGTGCCGTCGCCGCCATAGAGCTTGTCGTTGCCCGTGCCGCCATAGAACGTGTCGCTGCCCGTGCCGCCGTAAAGCGTATCCTCGCCCGCATTGCCGTTGATCGTGTCGGCGCCGCTGGTTCCGGCCAGGTTGTCATTGCCCGAGCCTCCATTAACCGTCGCCATGGATCACCCCATGCGACGGCCAGGGCATCCGGAGGCGGCATGAGCGCACCGGGCCTTGGAGTTGGGTCTTGGCCATTGTTCAAGCGGTTCCTTGGACAGGGTCAGGTCGTGGCGGTGGCAGGGCGGGGCGATCGGGTTGAACGGTGCGTTCCTGAATCAGGCAACGGGCCGCTCTAAGACCGGGTTAAATCCCGCGGCATTCGCGGTTAACGCCCTGCCCTTTCTCGCTAAAGATCGAGCTTTTCGCCGGTCCGGGACCGGACCTCGCCCAGCCTGCGCATCGCCCCGGCGCCCCCTCCGCCGGGCTTGCCCCCGCCGGGCAGGACCTCGCCTTAAGACCTTTGTCGCGCTGGACCCTGCGGCCGTCTTGCCGCCATGGTGGGCGCGGGAATGGGGGGAGGCCCCCGGATCGGGAGGGCGGGATGGCACGCACAACCCATGCCGAAAAGGTGAGCGAAGCCCTGACGCGGGGCGAGGCGGCGCGGTCGGCGCTGGTCGCCTCATGGAGCCGGTCGGCGCGGCTCCATGGGCTCGACCCGCAGCGCCGCGGTGACGAGCGCCTGACCGACGGCGAGTTTCGCATGGCCCGCGACCGCTCCGGGCCGCTCTTGTCCCTCGCGCGCCCCGCGATCGAGCGGCTGTTCCAGACCGTGGGCGGGCTTGGAGCCTGCGTGATCCTGTCGGATGCCGAGGGCATCGCGCTGGACCGCTGTGGCGCGCCCTGCGACGACCCGGACTTTGCCGGCTGGGGGCTGTGGACCGGCACGCGCTGGACGGAGGCCGCCCAGGGCACAAATGCCATCGGCACCTGCCTGGTGGAGGCCCGCCCCGTCACCATCCACCGCGACCAGCATTTCCTGACCCGCAACACGGGGCTGTCTTGCATGTCGGCGCCGATCTTCGGCGCCGAAGGCACGCTGGCCGCCGTCCTGGACGTCTCTTCGGCCCGGGCCGAGGTGACCGAGGGCCTGACCCGGCTCATCGCCCAGGGCGTGGCCGAGGCCGCGCGGCGCATCGAGGCCGATCTCTTCCGCGCCGCCCATCCCCGCGACCGCATCCTGATCGTGCCGGGGGTCGAGGGCGCTCTCCTGGCCTGCGACGGCGACGAGCTGGTGACCGGCGCCACCCGCGCCGCGCGCAACCATCTGCGGCTGACGGGCCTGGGTCAGCCCGTGGCCGACCTTCTGGGCCTGACCGACCATGACCTGGTCGGGGCCGAGCGCGCCACGCTGCGCCGTGCGCTTGCACGCCATCGCGGCAATGCCAGCGCCACGGCGCGCGCCCTTGGCATCAGCCGCGCCACTTTCCACCGCAAACTGTCTCACGCCTGAGACAGTCGGGCCCGGGCCGCTCCTGCCCCCCCCTGCCCGAATCCCCTGGCGCGGCGCAGGCTTCCTTCATCGGGTCGCATGGAGGCGACCCCAGGGAGGACCCAGATGAACGAGATGACCCAGAAAGCCGGCCTTGTTGGCTCGCCCTTCAAGCACCGCTACGACAATTTCATCGGCGGCCAGTTCGTGGCCCCGGTCAATGGCCGCTACTTCGACAACGTGACGCCGATCACCGGCGCCAAGGTCTGCGAAGTGGCGCGGTCCGACGCCGCCGACATCCACCTGGCCCTGGACGCAGCCCATGCCGCCAAGGACGCCTGGGGGCGGACCTCGGCCGCGCATCGCTCGAACATTCTCTTGCAGATCGCCGACCGGATCGAGGCGAACCTGGAACTCATCGCCACCGCCGAGACCTGGGACAATGGCAAGCCGATCCGCGAGACGGTGAATGCCGATATCCCGCTGTCGGTCGACCATTTCCGCTATTTCGCGGGCGTGCTGCGGGCCCAAGAGGGCTCGATGTCGGAAATCGACAATGACACCGTGGCCTATCACTTCCACGAGCCCCTGGGCGTCGTGGGCCAGATCATCCCGTGGAATTTCTCGATCCTGATGGCGGCCTGGAAGCTGGCGCCTGCGCTGGCGGCGGGCAATTGCATCGTGATGAAGCCGGCCGAGCAGACCCCTGCCGCCATCATGGTCCTGGTCGAGGTCATCGCCGACCTCCTGCCGCCGGGCGTCTTGAACATCGTCAACGGCTATGGCGCCGAGGCGGGCGACGCGCTGGTGAAATCCGGCCGCATCGCCAAGATCGCCTTCACCGGCTCGACCGCCACGGGCCGCAAGGTGGCCGAGGGCGCGGTGGCGGCCCTGATCCCCTTCACGCTGGAACTGGGCGGCAAGTCGCCGAACATCTTCTTCAGTGACGTGATGGCCGCCGATGACGCCTATCTGGACAAGGCGGTCGAGGGCTTCGTCCTCTTCGCCTTCAACCAGGGCGAGGTCTGCACCTGCCCGTCCCGCGCGCTGATCCAGGAAGACATCTACGACCGCTTCATGGAGCGCTGCATTGCCCGCGTGAAGGCGATCAAGCAGGGCGACCCGCGCGACATGAACACGATGGTCGGCGCCCAGGCCTCCAAGCAGCAGCATGACAAGATCATGTCCTACTTCACCATCGGCCGCGAAGAGGGTGCCGAGGTGCTGGTGGGTGGCGATGCGGCGCGGATGGGCGGCGATCTGTCCGAGGGTTTCTACATCCAGCCGACGATCCTGAAGGGCCACAACAAGATGCGGGTCTTCCAGGAAGAGATCTTCGGGCCCGTCGTCTCGGTCACGACCTTCAAGGATGAGGCCGAGGCCCTGGCGATCGCCAATGACACGATGTATGGCCTCGGCGCCGGGGTCTGGACCCGCGACGGCACCCGCGCCTATCGCTTTGGCCGGGATATCCAGGCCGGCCGGGTCTGGGTCAACAACTACCACGCCTATCCCGCCCATGCGGCCTTCGGCGGCTACAAGCAGTCGGGCATCGGGCGCGAGACCCACAAGATGATGCTGGACCACTATCAGCAGACCAAGAACATGCTGGTCAGCTACAACCCCAACAAGCTTGGGTTCTTCTGAGAAAGCCGGGGGGCTTCGCGCCCCCCGGACCCCCGCGCCAAAGGGGAGCACGCTCCCCTTTGGAAACCCCGTGAGTATTTCAGCCAATTTGAACGCCTGCCCTGTTGGCCTGGGTCCGGTCCGTCAAAACGGCCGGCCCTTGTGGACGACGGCGGCTGCAATGGCCAAAGGCCCCGAGATCGGATCGCAAGCGCCGGGACGAAGGATGCCCTCCTGCAAGCGCTGGCCGAAAAGCGCTTCAAGCTCCCGGCCTCCAATGCGGCGATGGCAGATGACCATTTCCTGCGGGTCAGTGACCGCTACCCGGCTCCGATGGTCTCCTTCCCGGATGCGCAGGCCCATCTGGCCGGGCTGAACCGAAAGCTCGGCACGCAGGCTTGCCGGCTGCCGACCGGGGCGGAAGGGCACAAGCCCAGGCGCAGGCACGACGACGCGCTTTGCGCAGGGCATCGAGCCGCCCCCGACCAGGCCGATTTCCCGGGCCAGGCCCGCCCGGACCTCTGCCCTTCCCTGTCCCGGGTGACGCGCTGGACACGGCCCATGCCCGGGGGCTGCGCCCCATGTCCGGCCATGCGGGCGAGATCACGCTGTCCTGCTATGCCACCAGCGACGAGGGCTGGTCCGGGAGAGGGGAATGGCTGGAGAAAAGCGGTCCGCGCGGGGGGCTCTTTCGGGGGCCCGATGAATGCAGGACGCCTGGCCTTCCGGATGGCGGTCGAAGAGGCCGCGCGCAAGCAATCGACGGGTTCCGCATCGTGAAAGATCTGCGACAGGGCCCCGCCTGCCTTGCGCCTTGCGGCATCGTCAGGCAGTGCAGGCCGAAGTCAGCTGTCGGACCCAAAAATTATCGTCCACTGGCTGCTCTCCTCGCACCGCAAGCCATTGAAATATATAGACCGAAATCTCCGAAACACGCCTTGGGGCCACAAGGTGGCCATTTCACCCAGAGAAAATGACCATCGAAGGCTCCTACAAGGTCCTCGAACAGGGCAACTTTGCCTGGCCGAAGGTTCAGGACGGGGTGATGCGGGTGTCGCGGGCACAGTTCGAGGCTCTGTTCGAAGGTCTGGACTGGCGGCGGGTGATCGCCCAGAGGGTGTTGCCTCCGACTTCGGCAGGATGATCAGGAGG
>NZ_JAABNR010000034.1 GCF_009925085.1 Stagnihabitans tardus
TCCAAAGGGGGCCGTGGCCCCCTTTGGGCGGGGGGTCCGGGGGGCGGCAGCCCCCCGGTTGGGCGACCGGGCAAAGCCCGGGCGCAAGCCTCAGCCGACTTCCGTCCGCCCGCGCCGATCATGGCGCAGATTGGCGTAAAGCACATGATTGCGCCAGCGGCCGTTGATCTGCAGATAGGCCTGGGCCACGCCCTCGTACTTGAAGCCGCATTTCTCCAGAACCCCGCGCGAGGCCGCGTTTTCCGGCAGACAGGCGGCTTCGATCCGGCTCAGGTCCATCTCGGAGAAGGCGTGATGCACCAGCGCCGTGATGGCCTCGCGCATATAGCCTTGCCGCGCATGGTCCGCGCCGATCCAATAGCCCAGGGTCCCCGATTGCACCGGGCCGCGGCGGATATTGTCCAGCGTGATCCCCCCCATGACTTGCCCGTCCGAGCGCCGGACCAGCATCAGGGGCAGAGCCGTGCCCTGGGCCTCGGCCCTTGCCGCCCAATAGACCCGGTTGGTAAAGGCCTTGCGGCTGAGGTGATCTTCCGACCGCACCGGCTCCCAGGGGATCAGATGCGCCGCACTGGCCTCGCGCAAGTTGGCCCAGGCCCGCCAGTCGCTGTGGACCGGCAGGCGCAGCACCATGCGCTCGGTCTGGATCGCGGGCTTGCGGCGCAGTCCGAACATCAGCCCCGCAGCCTCTCGCGGATGGCCTCCAGCCCCGGAGCCGCCTCCACCGGGCCGTAAAGCGCAAGGGCCGCGGGGGCCGCCGTCAGCCTTTCGGCATAGGCGCGGACATCGGCCACGGTCACGGCGTCGATCTTGGCCACGACCTCTTCGACATCCGGAACCCTTCCATGGATCGCCAGGAGCCGCGCGATGCGCTCGGCGCGACTGGAGGCCGATTCCAGCCCCATCAGCATGCCCGCCTTCATCTGCGCCCTGGCGCGGGCCACTTCGGCCTCGGTCATGTCCTCGGCCGCCCGCTTCAGCTCATCCACGGTCAAGGTCACGAGGTCGGCGATCTCTTCCTCCGAGGTCCCGGCGTAAAGCGTGATCTGGCCCGCATCCTCATAGGCGCCGGCCTGGGCGAAGATCGAATAGCACAGGCCCCGCTCCTCGCGGATCTTCTGGAACAGCCGCGAGGACATGCCGCCGCCCAGGGCCATGGCATAGACCTGCGCCGCATGGACCATGGGATCGCGGTAGCCCGGGCTGTCGAAAGCCATGGCGAAATGGACCTGCTCGAGGTCCTTGACCTCGCGCCGCTCGGCGCCCTGGAAGCGCGCGGGCTGAAAGCCCGGCGCGGGCCGCGCGGCAATTCCCGCAAACATCGCCTCGGCCTGTTTGACCACGGCCTCATGATCCACCGCGCCCGCCGCAGCCATGATCATCTGCCCCGGCCCGTAATGTTCCGAGACAAAGCCGCGCAGGTCGCCCGCGCCAAAGGAGGAGACCCGCTCCTCCGGCCCCAGGATCGTGCGGCCGAAGCTCTGATCGGGATAGGCCGCCTCGTGCAGCCAGTCGAAGACGATGTCATCGGGCGTATCCAGCGCCTGGCCGATCTCTTGCAGGATCACATGGCGCTCGGTCTCGATATCGGCCTCATGAAAGGCCGGGTTCAGGACGATATCGCCCACGACATCCAGCGCGAGCCCCACATCCTCTTGCAGGACGCGCGCATAATAGGCCGTGGTCTCGCGCGAGGTATAGGCGTTGATATAGCCACCCACATCCTCGATTTCCTCGGCGATCTGCAGGGCCGACCGCCGGGCCGTGCCCTTGAAGGCCATATGCTCCAGGAAATGCGCGATGCCGTTCTGTTCGGGCCGCTCATGCCGCCCGCCGGCCTGGACCCAGATCCCCGCCGAGGCGCTTTTGAGCCCCGGCATATCCTCGGTCACGACCCTCAGGCCATTGGGAAGCGTGGTCAGCCTGACTGTCAACGCGCAATCCTTTCACGGACCAGCGCCATCAGGGCGCCAAGGTCATTGGGAACCCGCGTCACCCGCTCGGGCCGCTGGTAGAGATCGGCCATGCGGGGCGGCAGGGGCGGGCGGATGCCTGAGGCCTGCTCGACCGCATCGGGGAACTTTGCCGGGTGGGCCGTGGCCAGGGTCACCATGGGGGCGGCGCCCAGATGCTCTTCGGCGACCTTCACCCCCACCGCGCCATGCGGGCAGAGAAGCTGGCCGCTGCTTGCCAGCGTCGCGCGGATCGTGGCGAGCGTCTCTTCCTCGGAACACCGGCCCGAGGCGAAGGTCGCGCGCAGGGTCTCCAGCGCGCCCTGGCTGATCTTGAAGCCCCCGGCCTTCAACTCCGCCATCAGCGCGCTGATGGCCGCGCCATCCCGCCCATAGGCATCGAACAGCGCGCGCTCGAAGTTGGACGAAACCTCGATATCCATGGAAGGAGAGACCGAGGGTCGCACGCCATCGGTCTTGTAGTCACCCGAGCGCAAGGCGCGGTCCAGAATGTCGTTCTGGTTGGTGGCGATCACCAGCCGCTCGATGGGCAGGCCCATTTTCCGCGCGATATAGCCCGCGAAGATGTCGCCGAAATTCCCGGTCGGCACGGTAAAGCTGACCGGGCGGAAAGGCGCGCCGAGGTTCACCGCCGCATAGACGTAATAGACCACCTGCGCCAGGACCCGCGCCCAGTTGATCGAGTTGACCCCCGCGAGCCGCACCCCGTCGCGGAAGGCGAAGTCGTTGAACATGTCCTTCAGCCGCGCCTGGGCGTCGTCGAAGCTCCCGTCGATGGCCAGCGCATGGACATTGGACTCCGTGGGCGTGGTCATCTGGCGCCTTTGCACCTCGGAGACCCGGCCATGCGGATAGAGGATGAAGACATCGACATTGGCCAGCCCCCGGAAGGCCTCGATCGCCGCCGAGCCCGTGTCGCCAGAGGTCGCCCCGACAATCGTGATCCGCTCACCCGACCGCGCCAGGGCCGCCTGCATCATCTGCCCGATGATCTGCATGGCGAAGTCCTTGAAGGCCAAGGTCGGCCCGTGGAACAGCTCCAAGAGGAAATGGTTGGGCGCGATCTGCACCAGGGGCGCGCGGGCGTCATGGCCGAAGCCCGCATAGGCGCGCTCCAGGAGGCCCTTGAACTCGGTGTCAGAGAAGGTCTCGCCGATGAAGGGCTTCATCACGCGGAAGGCCACCTCTTCGTAAGACAGCCCCGCCATGGCGGCGAAATCCTCGGCCGCAAAGACCGGCACGGTCTGCGGCACATAAAGCCCGCCATCGCGCGCCAGGCCCGTCATCATCGCCTGTTCGAACGTCAGAACCGGGGCCTGACCCCGCGTGGAGATATAGCGCATCATCCTGCCCCTTGATTTTGCCGCCTGATACGCCACATCCACGCCCCTGTCATCACGAACCAGACAAGGGCCAGAGAAAACCAGGTCAAGGCATAGTTCCAGTGGTCATTGGGAATAGAGGAAGTATTGACCGGCACCGGGACAATCCCGTCAACCACTGGCCCATCCGCGACAATAAGCAGGGCCTCGGTGCCAAGTGCTGCCGCCATGGCGGGGACATCGCGGGCGAACCACAGGTCACCCTCGGGCGGCGGCGTGTAGCTGTCCTTCTCCTGCGGCATGTCCAGGTTGCCGGTGAGGGTCACCTGCCCCCCCAGGGCCGCCTCCTTGCCCTCGGGCCGGATCCCCAGGTCGACCAGCACGCGGCGCCCGCCCGTCTCCATGACCGCGATGACACGCTTGCCCGGCCCCGTGTCGCGCAAACTGTCCAGCTTGTAGACCGCCTCGCCCGTCAGCCGCCCCGAGACCGTCACCGCCCTGTAGCGCTCCTGCTCCGCCTCTGCGGGCAAGGCCACCGGCGCCCCCCCGATCATCACCTCGATCTCGGCGATCTTGGCTTCCTTCAGCGCCAGGCGCTGCAACTGCCAGGTCCCCAGCGAGATGAGGATCGCCACCCCCACCACCCCAAAGACCAAAGGCCCGATCACCCGCCGCATCCGTCTCTCCCAAGCAAAAGGGCGCCCGAAGACGCCCCCATTTCATCTGTTCACAAATATCCACGGGGTTTCCAAAGGGGAGCGTGCTCCCCTTTGGTCGGGGGGTCCGGGGGGCGGAAGCCCCCCGGTGGGGCGACGCGCAAAGCGCGGCGCAATCCCTCCTCAGCCCTGGCCCCAGACATAGACGGCGGCGAAGAGGAACAGCCAGACCACGTCGACGAAGTGCCAGTACCAGGCCGCCGCCTCGAAGCCCACATGCTGCTCGGGCGTGAAGTCGCCCTTGTAGGTGCGGATCAGGCAGACGCCCAGGAAGATCGTCCCGATGAAGACGTGGAACCCGTGGAACCCCGTCGCCATGAAGAACGAAGCCCCGTAGATATTGCCCGCAAAGCCGAAGGCCGCGTGGGAATATTCATAGGCCTGGAAGAAGGAGAACACCGCGCCGAGGATCATGGCCAGCCAAAGGCCGTTCTTGATGTCCTTGCGGTTGTTGTTGTCGTGAACCAGGGCATGGTGCGCCCAGGTCGCCGCCGCGCCCGAGCACAGAAGGATCAGCGTGTTGATCAGGGGCAGGTGCCAGGGGTCGAAAGTCTCGATCCCGGCGGGCGGCCAGACGCCGTCGATGATCGGCGACTGCGGCCAGACCCGGTTGCCATCGGCATCCAGGATCGGCTCCATCGGATACATGCGATGCTTGAAGAAGGTCCAGAACCAGGCCGAGAAGAACATGACTTCGGACATGATGAACATGATGAAGCCATAGCGCAGGCCGATGCGCACGACGGGGGTATGGTCGCCCGTATTGCCCTCGTGGACGACATTGGACCACCAGCCATACATGCAGAACAGCACGCCAACGAGACCCGCCAGCATGATGAAGGGCGTGCCCCGTTCGGCGGCGCCATGTCCGCCCATCCAGATCACCGCGCCCAGAAGCATGGTGAAGGCCGACACCGCGCTGGCGAAGGGCCAGATCGAGGGCGGCAGGATGTGGTAATCGTGGTTCTTGGCGTGGTCGGCCATCTTGTCGGGCTCCCTCGTTTCTTCTGTGTCATTTGACCGGCTGGGCCGGTCGGGGTCAGTTTGCCGGCCGGGCCGGGTCGGGGTCAGTTTACCGGCTGGGCCGGGGCTGGCGCAAGCGACGCCTCGGCCTCGGGCAGCGGAATTTGGTGGAAAGTATAGGACAGCGTGATCTCGCGGATGTATTTCGCCTCGCGGTCGCGGGTGATCTCGGGATCCACGAAGAAGGTAACCGGCATCTGCACGGTCTCTCCGGGCTGCAAGACCTGCTCGGTGAAGCAGAAACACTCGATCTTGGTGAAGTAGCCACCGGCCTGGTCGGGCGAGACATTGTAGCTCGCCTGGCCCGCGATGGGCCGGTCGGTCGGATTGTGCGCCTCGTAGAAGGCCAGGCCGCTTTCGCCGATCTTGATCTCCATCATGCGCTGGACCGGCTTGAAGCTCCAGGGCATCCCCCGCTCGATCGAGGCATCGAAGCGGACGCGGATGGTCTGATCCAGCACTTCGGCGGGCGCGATCTCGGCCACGGCGGTCGTGCCGCCAAAGCCCGTGACCTGGCAGAACCAGCGGTAGAAGGGCACGGCGGCAAAGGACAACGACACCATGACCAGGGCGACGAGCGCCAGCCAGGCCGCGGTCTTGTTCCGGGCGTCCCTCAATTCCCCGCCCCCTCCGGCTTGGCCTGAAGAGCGGCATCCTCGGGGGCGACCGCATGGCCCTCGCCCCGGATCGCCTTCATCGGGTCGCCCTGCGTCACCTTTTCGACCGTCAGGGCGAAGGACAGAAGCACGAAGCCCCCCAGCGCCAGCCCGACCCAAAGGTTGCGGCTGTAGCGTCGGCGGTGGATCTCGTGATCGGGCTTGAAGAAGCTCATGCGAAGGCCCTCAGGCTGGCTTCGACGAGAAGCGCGCCGAAATGCAGGAAAAGATAGGCCAGAGAGAAGGTGAAGACCTTCTTCTCGACCTTGTACTTGTCGGCCTGGGCCATCTCTTCATCCCGGCGCAGGATCATCACCGCGCCCAGGACGAAGCCCGCGTTCAACAGGGCCGAGGTGACCAGGTAGACCATGCCGCCGATGGGCGTGAAGCCAAGCGCCAGCGAGACCGGGACCAGCAGCAGCGTGTAAGCGATGATATGGCGCCGCGTGACCTTCTTGCCATGGGTCACCGTCAGCATCGGCACGCGGGCCGCGTCGTAATCGGCATTCATGAAGAGCGCGAGCGCCCAGAAATGCGGCGGGGTCCACATGAAGATCAGCGCGAACATGAGCCAGGCCTCGACCGAGACCGAACCCGTCGCCGCGACCCAGCCGATCATCGGCGGAAAGGCCCCGGCGGCGCCCCCGATGACGATGTTCTGCGGCGTCGAGCGCTTCAGCCACATGGAATAGACGACGACGTAAAAGAAGATGGTAAAGGCCAGCAAGCCCGCCGCCAGCAGGTTCGTGGCCAGCCCAAGCATCAGGACCGAGGCGACCGACAGCGCGAGGCCAAAGCCCAGGGCCTCGCCCGGTTGGACCTTGCCCGCCGGGATCGGGCGGCGCGCGGTGCGCTTCATCACCGCGTCGATATCGGCATCCCACCACATGTTCAGCGCCCCAGAGGCCCCTGCCCCCAAAGCGATGAAGAGGATGGCGGTAAAGGCGGTGACCGGCGGCAGATGCGCGGGCGCCACGATCATCCCGACCAAGGCCGTGAAGACGACCAGCGACATGACGCGCGGCTTCAAGAGCTGCACGAAATCCGATGCGCCGGGCTCGGAGACGGGGCTTTCGATCTGGGTATCGGTCATGGGCGTCGCGTCCTTGTGAAGTCGCGTCCTCGTCAAGACGACAGGCCCCCCGGTGTCAGAGGGGCCCGCGCAGCACTGTCGCAAGCGTCAGTTCGAAGCCAGTTCCAGGTTGCCGGCCTTGGCGCCCTCGATCCACTTGGCATAGGCCTCTTCCGAGACGACCTTCACCTCGATGGGCATATAGGCGTGGTCCTTGCCGCAGAGCGTGGTGCACTGACCGAAGTAGATGCCTTCCTTGTCGGCGCGGAACCAGGTCTCGCCCAGGCGGCCCGGGACGGCGGAGTGCATGACGCCAAAGGCGGGAACGGCCCAGGCATGGATCACGTCGGCGCCGGTGACCTCGACCTTGACGATCTTGCCGACCGGGACGATCAGGGGATTGTCGACGGCCAGGAGCCAGTCGGATTGGGCATAGCCCTTGGCCTCAAGCTCTTCCTTGGGCAGGAGGATGGACGAGAAGCTCACGCCCGCGTCGGGATATTCGTAATCCCAATACCACTGGTTGCCGGTGACCTTCACCACCAGGTCGGCCACCCGCTCACCATTGGCATTCTCGGGCAGCTCAAGCTGGTTGAACAGCGCGGGCAGCGAGAAGGAGCCGATGAACACGAGGATCAGGATGGGGACCAGGGTCCATGCCACTTCGATCGGCGTGTTGTGGGTGAACTTGGCGGGCGTCGGGTTCGCCTTGGCGTTGAAGCGGACGATGACCCACAGAAGCAGGCCGCAGACGAAGACCGTGATGACGCCCACGATCCACAGGATCATGTGTTCCAGGGCCTGGGCCTCGACGGCGACGGGGGTCGCGGCGGGCTGGAAGCCCGTTCCTTTCGGCACCGGAACGCCGATCTTTTCCAGGCCTTCCGCGATGGCACCGGAGGCGGCCAGCACAAGGGCCGATGCCCCCAAAGACAGACCGCGAAGCGAGGTCTTGATGCTCATGTCAAATTCCCGTTCCCTGCGCGGCGCTTTGGCCGCCTCTTGGGACCCTGCCGGGCGGCAGAATCCAACTCTTTCCCGATGTGGTGAAACCATATTGCCAAGGTCTCGGCAAGAGAAAGGTGGCATTGGCGGCCTTGAAATCCCGCCCATTTTTCCCATGCCTTGCGGTTTTGGCGCCGCAGCCCTAGCTATAGCGCCAAAGGAGAGGCCAAGCGCCCCCCCTCCCTGCCCCAGACCGGAAAGCCCCATCCCATGAGCGAAGCCCCCTTCCGTCCCTTCGAGACCCTGCTCGACGAGGGCTCAGCCCTGGCCCTTCTGCGCGAGGCCGTGGCGGGGGCGGATGATGGCGAGCTTTTCCTGGAACGCCGCCGGTCCGAGGCCCTGGTGCTGGACGACCGCCGCGTCAAGACCGCGAGCTATGACGCTTCCGAGGGTTTTGGCCTGCGCGCCGTGCGCGGCGAGGTGGCGGGCTATGCCCATGCGACCGAGATTTCCGAAGCCGCCCTGCGCCGCGCCGTGGGCACCGCCCGGCTGGCGGTTGGGGCGGGCGGCGGGGTCCTGGCCGATGCGCCTGCGGGGACCAATGTAAAGCTTTATGGCGACCGCGACCCGATGGAGGACGCGGTCTTCTCCGCCAAGATCGACCTCTTGAAGGAGATCGACGCCTATGCGAGGGCGCTTGACCCCCGCGTGATCCAGGTCTCGGCGACGATTTCGGCGGGCGTGCAAGAGGTGGTGATCCTGCGCCCCGAGGGCGGCAAGGTCAGCGACTTCCGCCCCATGGCGCGGTTGAACGTGTCCGTGGTGGTCGAGGAAGCGGGCCGCCGCGAGCAAGGCGGCACCGGGGCCGGGGGCCGTCATGGGCTGGCGCAGCTGATGGCGCCCGCCTTCTGGCAGGCCCAGCTGCGCGAGGCTTTGCGGATCGCGGTGGTGAACCTTGGCGCTGTTCCGGCTCCGGCCGGGGCGATGGATGTGGTGCTCGGGCCGGGCTGGCCGGGGATCCTGCTGCACGAGGCGATTGGCCACGGTCTGGAGGGCGATTTCAACCGCAAGGGCACCTCGGCCTTCGCGGGGCTTCTGGGCCAGCGGATTGCGTCCAAGGGCGTGACCGTGTTGGATGACGGCACGATCCCGGACCGCCGGGGGTCGATTTCGGTGGATGACGAAGGCACGCCCTCGGGCAAGAATGTCCTGATCGAGGACGGGATCCTGGTGGGCTATATGCAAGACCGCCAGAACGCGCGCCTGATGGGGGTGAAGCCCACGGGCAACGGGCGGCGCGAGAGCTTTGCCCATATCCCGATGCCGCGGATGACGAATACCTATATGCTCTCGGGGACGGATCAGCCCGAGGGCATCGTGGCGAGCCTCAAGGACGGCATCTACGCCGTGGGATTCGGCGGCGGTCAGGTGGATATCACGAACGGCAAGTTCGTGTTCAGCTGCACCGAGGCCTACCGGGTGAAGAACGGCGTCATCGGGGCGCCCGTGAAAGGCGCGACGCTGATCGGCGACGGGGCGACGGCGCTCAAGGGCATCCGCGCCATCGGCAACGACCTGAGCCTCGACCCCGGCATCGGCAATTGCGGCAAGGCCGGGCAATGGGTGCCGGTGGGGGTGGGGCAGCCCACGCTGATGATCGGCGGGCTGACGGTCGGCGGCTCGGGCGGGTGAGCGGTGCGCTGAAGCGCACCCTACGCGGGCGGCAGGGTGGAGCCTGACCTAGGGTGCAGGCATCCAATCCGGCCAAGTGACATCGGGCATCTGGAGCTCGGGCAAGGAAAGCTCCGGCCAAGCTATGTCCGGGATATCTGGCATCCGATCCGGAAGGGCTGACAAGATGCCCTGTGCCGCGCTCCAAGCCTCTCCCGGGCTGGAGCGGACCGCCTGCCAGACCTCATCGACCGTGGGAACCTTCATGCCGCAGACCTTGTCGGTCTCTGCCGTGGTCGTCGCGTCGGACAGGATCGCCCCCTGCATCAGGTCCATCTCCCGCATCATGTCGCAGGTCATCGCGATGTCCAGGCCCGCATCGGCCACCGAAACGACCGTGCCCGCATAGGGAATGGCCTTTCCCACCAGGGAAGAAAGCTTGTCCCCCGCCCAATGCGCCAACTGCCGACGCGCCACCGTCCCAAAGCGCAAGACGACCTCTCGCGCCCTGAGCCAAGCCTTTGAGACGACAGCCAGTTCTGCTCTGACCTGGCGCAACTCAACGTGACGCGCGACCAGCTTGCCGTAGTATTCCTCGGCCTTGAGCGTTTGCAAGGCCAACGCCTTGGCCAAACGCGCCTCGCGTGCCGTGCTTGCGGCGAGGGTCTTGGCCAAGCGAGCCTCCCGCGCCGAAACCTCAGCCAGCTTGCGCTCTGCCTTGGCGACCCGCGTGCTCGGCGGATCGAAACCGCTGAGCGCGGAGAGTCCGCTTCCAACAGCAGATGCAACCTCTCCGCCTGCCCAATAGGCGAGGTTCAGGGAGACCGAAATCACGAAGGCCACCGCAAAGACGAAACTCCAGGCCCGGCGTGCGAGTTCAGCCGTGATGTGGAACGCCCAATGCAAAAGCCCGCCGGATCGCTGCATGAAAATCTCCCGAGATGAAACTTGGACTCAGGCTATGACCCGATCGCCTTCGCCGCAAACCAATACGGCCGCCCCATCAGGCGGCCGCGTCCGGATTTGTCACCGTAGGGTGGGTGAAACCCACCGCTTACGCGTTGAAGAGGAAGTGCAAGACGTCGCCGTCCTTGACCTCATAGGTCTTGCCTTCGACGCGGAACTTGCCGGCCTCTTTCGCACCGGCCTCGCCCTTGCCCGCCACGTAGTCGTCATAGCCGACCGTTTCCGCCCGAATGAAGCCCTTCTCGAAATCGCCATGGATCACGCCTGCGGCTTGCGGCGCCAGCGTCCCCTTGGTGATCGTCCAGGCTCTCGCCTCCTTCGGGCCCACGGTGAAATAGGTCTGCAGGCCCAAAAGCGCATAGCCCGCCTTGATCAGGCGGTCGAGCCCCGCCTCGTGCAGGCCCATCTCCTCGAGGAACATGGCCGCGTCATCGGCGGGCATCTGGGCCAGCTCTTCCTCGATCCTGGCCGAGATCACGACCGTCCCCGCCCCCTGCGCCTTGGCCATCACCGCCACGCGGTCGGACTGCGAATTGCCGGTGGCCGCCTTGGCCTCCTCGACATTGCAGACGTAAAGCACGGGCTTGGAGGTCAGAAGCATCAACTGCCGCCAGATGCGCTTGTCATCCTCGGCCACCTGCACGGTGCGGGCGGGCTTGCCCTCGTTCAAGGCAGCCAGGGCCGCGCGAAGAAGCCGGTCCTGGTCCAAAGTATCCTGGTCCCCGCCGCGGAGCTTTTTCCCCAGGGCCACAAGACGGCGCTCGATCGATTCCATATCGGCCAGCATCAGCTCGGTCTCGATGGTCTCGGCATCGGCCACCGGATCGATGCGGCCTTCCACATGGGTGATGTCGCCGTCCTCGAAGCAGCGCAGCACATGGGCGATGGCGTCGCATTCGCGGATATTGGCGAGGAACTGGTTGCCAAGCCCCTCACCCTTCGAGGCCCCGCGCACCAGGCCCGCGATATCGACGAAGGTCATGCGGGTCGGGATGATCGTCTTGGACCCGGCGATCCCCGCCAAGACGTCAAGCCGCGCATCGGGGACGGCGACCTCGCCGACATTGGGCTCGATGGTGCAGAACGGAAAGTTGGCCGCCTGGGCCGCCGCCGTCCGCGTCAGGGCATTGAACAGCGTCGACTTGCCGACATTCGGCAGACCCACGATCCCCATCTTGAAACCCATGACGCTCTCCTTTTCGCTTGCCCCCGCGCAATAGGCGCGCAAGGGCCAAGGGTCAAGCCTGTAGGGCTTGCCTCAGGGGCTCAGCCATGGCAAGCTGCTTCGATATCAAAGGAGATTGCCATGGCCACTCACCCCTATATCCATTTCCGGGGCAACTGCGCCGAAGCCCTGACCGCCTATGCCGCGATCTTTGGCGGCACCGATTTGCAGATGATGCGCTATGGCGACGAGCCGGGCGGCACGCCAAACCCCGGCGCGCGCATCATGCATGGGCAACTGACCCTCGGCAACGGCACGCTCATGGCCTCGGACTTCCCCGAAGGCGCGCCCAGCGATCCGCAAAAGGCCATGTCCGTCATGCAGACCGGGCCCGATGTCGCCACGGCCCGGGCCTGGTTCGACAAGCTGGCAGAGGGCGGCCAGGTGATCCATCCCTTCATCCCCACCTTCTGGTCGCCTGGCTTCGGCATGGTCACGGACCGCTTCGGGACGCATTGGATCCTCTCGGCCGAGGCCTGATCTCCCCGCCCCGGCCTTGCCTTTGGCGCGTCGCGCGTGCAAACCCTGTGGCCAAAGACCATTGGGAGGCCAATCATGACCCGAATCGACGCCAAGTTCGCCAGCCTCAAGGCTTCGGGGAAAAAGGCCTTCGTGACCTATATCATGGCGGGCGACCCCGATGAGGCAACGACCCTGGCCGTGATGCAGGGCCTGCCGGGCGCGGGGGTCGATATCATCGAGCTCGGCCTGCCCTTCACCGACCCGATGGCGGATGGGCCGACGATCCAGCTCGCGGGCCAACGCGCCCTGGAAGGCGGGATGACGCTGGACAAGACCCTGGCCCTGGTCCGCGCCTTCCGGACTGCTGACCAGACCACGCCCATCGTGCTCATGGGCTATTACAACCCGATCTATTCGCGCGGCGTCGACCTCTTCCTGACCCAGGCGAAAGAGGCCGGCATCGACGGGCTGATCGTCGTCGACCTGCCGCCGGAAGAGGACGACGAGCTCTGCATCCCGGCGCAAAAGGCTGGCCTGAACTTCATCCGCCTCGCCACGCCGACCACCGATGACAAGCGCCTGCCCAAGGTGCTGCAGAACACCTCTGGCTTCGTCTATTACGTCTCGATCACCGGGATCACCGGGGCGGCAGCGGCGCGCCCCGAGGACGTGGCCCCGGAAGTCGCCCGTATCAAGCGCTCCACCGACCTGCCGATCATCGTGGGCTTTGGCATCAACACGCCCGACAGCGCGCAATCCATCGCGGCGATTGCCGATGGCTGCGTCGTGGGCTCTGCCATCGTCAAGGAGATCGGCGCGGGCAAGCCCGTGGCCGAGGTCCTGGCCTTTGTCAAATCGCTGGCCGATGGCGCCCACCGGGGTTGATTGGGGGGCTGACCCCGACCCCGCCTATGCCGCGATCCTGGCCGCCAGCCACCTGGCCCTGACCGGCGAGGCCATCCTCCCCTGGGAGGACCCCTGCCCCGTGGTCTCCCATGGCACTGAGGCCGACCCGATCTTCCGCTGGGCAAATCCTGCGGCACTGGCGCTTTGGGAAACCGACTGGGAGACCTTCACCGCCATGCCCTCGCGCCTATCGGCCGAGGAGGACCCGGGCATCCAGCAAGACCGCAGCCGCTATCTCGCCGAGGCGGCGGCGAAGGGTTTCGTCAGCGATTACAGGGGCATCCGCATTTCGGCCAGGGGGCGGCGCTTCCGCATCAGGGCCACGATCTGGACCGTCACGGACCGGGGCGTCACCCTGGGCCAGGCCGCCCGCATCCTGCATGTCGAAGGGCTTGATTAACCCCGCATCCCCGGTCACTCTGCCCCCAAAACGGGGGAAAAGATGACCAAGGGACGGATCGAGGCCTTTTCGGATGGCGTCATCGCCATCATCATCACGATCATGGTGCTGGAGCTGAAAATCCCCCATGGCGAGGATTTCCGGGCGCTAGTCCCCCTGATCCCGATCTTCCTGAGCTATGTCCTGTCCTTTGCCAATGTCGGCATCTATTGGAACAACCACCACCACATGTTCCACGCCGTCAAACATGTGGGCGGCTGGGTGCTTTGGGCCAATCTCAACCTCTTGTTCTGGCTGTCGCTTTTGCCCTTTGCGACCGGGTTCATGGGGGAAAACCACTTCGCCCCCGTCACGGTCTTCGTCTATTGCCTTGACCTTCTGATGTGCGCGGTCTCTTACCTGCTGCTCGAGATGGCGCTGATCGCCCAGCATGGCCGCGACAGCGACTTTGCCCGGGCCCTGAGCAAGGGGGTCAAGGACAAGGCCTCCTTCGGGCTTTACCTGGCCGCATTGGTGATCTCAGTCTTCCTGCCCCTGGTCTCGCTGGCCATCGTGGCGCTGGTGGCGGCGCTTTGGGTCGTCCCTGACCGCCGTTTCGTGAAGGCCGCCTGATGCCCCCCATCACCTGTATAGAGGACCTGAAGCAGCTCCACCGCCGGGCCGTGCCGAAGATGTTCTGGGACTATTGCGAGAGCGGCAGCTATACCGAACAGACCTTCCGCGACAACGAGGGCGACTTCGCGAAGATCAGGCTGCGCCAGCGCGTCGCCCGTGACCTCTCGGGCCGGACCACCGCCATGCCCATGCTGGACCGGATGCCCACCATGCCCGTGGCGCTCTGCCCCATCGGCTCCTGCGGCATGCAATCGGCCGATGGAGAGATCAAGGCCGCCCGCGCCGCGCGTGACTTCGGCGTTCCCTTCACGCTCTCGACCTTTTCCATCTGTTCCATCGAGGACGTGGCGGAGGCCACCGGCGCCCCCTTCTGGTTCCAGCTTTACGTCATGCAGGACGAGGATTTCGTCGATGGCCTGATCGAGCGCGCAAGGGCCGCGCGCTGTGACGCGCTGGTGATCACCTTGGACCTGCAAATCCTGGGGCAGCGCCACAAGGACATCAAGAACGGCCTGACCGCCCCGCCCAAGATGACCCCGCGCAACCTCCTGGACATGGCGCTGCATCCGCGCTGGTCTTGGGAGATGGCCATGACCAAGCGGAGGACCTTCCGCAATGTCGTGGGCCATGCCAAGGGGGTCCATTCGCTGCAGGCCCTGAACGATTGGTCGAACAAGAACCTCGACCCGCATCTGGATTGGTCCAAGGTCCGAAAATTGCGCGACAAATGGGGCGGGAAGGTGATCCTGAAGGGCATCCTCGACCCCGACGACGCCCGCGCCGCGCTGGATGTGGGGGCCGATGCGATCCTGGTCTCGAACCACGGCGGCAGGCAGCTGGACGGCGCGCTCTCGACGATCCGCGCCCTGCCGGGGATTGTCGAGGCCGTCCAGGGCCGCACCCAGGTCTACCTGGATGGCGGCATCCGCTCGGGGCAAGACGTGCTGAAGGCCCTGGCCCTGGGCGCCGACGGCACCTTCATCGGCCGCAGCTTCCTCTACGGCCTCGGCGCCTTGGGCCAACGCGGCGTCACCGAGGCCCTGACCGTGATCCGCAATGAAATGGACACGTCACTTGCGCTTTGCGGCGTGCAGCATGCGCGGGACTTCTCGCGCGATCATGTGCTTGTGCCCGAAGGATTTTCCGGGAGATGGGAATGATCGAGACGCTCTTGAACACCTATGTCGCAGGCCAACGCCTGCAAGGCACGCTCTGCCTGCCCCAAGGCGGCCCCTCCCCCTGCATCCTCATGCTGCACGGCTTCACCGGGAGCCGCGACGAGCAGGTCATCGCCGGGGTCGGCGAGGGCGTCTTCTCGCGCACCGCCCGCCGCTGGGCCGCTCGCGGCATGGCAAGCCTCCGCATCGACTTCCGCGGCTCCAGCTTCCTCGGCCAAGGCTCGGACGGCGATTTCGCCGATACGACCTATGAGACCCAGATCGCTGATGCCCATGCCGCCTGGGAGGCCCTGACCCAAGACCCCCGCGTCACCCCGGTCGCCGTGCTGGGCTGGAGCATGGGTGGCCTCGTCGCGGCCTCTTTCGCCGGGCGCAGCCAAAAGCCCCGCGCAACCGCGCTCTGGGCGCCCCTGGCCAATCCCAGGGCGAGCCTTGCCGAAATCCAGGGGACCGAAGTCCTGCGCCAGCGTCTCGAAGAGCCGGGACCGCACCGGATCGACCTGCCCTGGGGAAAGACCGTCTACCTGAAACGCGGCTATTTCGAAGGCGTGATGACGAACCGCCCAACCGAAGAGATCGCCCATTACCAGGGCCCCCTCTTCGTGGCCCATGGCACCAGGGACGACGTGATCCCGACCCTGGCGGCCGAAGCCTATCTCGCCGCCCACAAGGGGAGCCACGAGGCCTGGTTCGCCGAGATGGACCATAGCTTCAACGCCACCCAGGGCCCCGAAATGCTGGACAAGCTCGCCGATGCCACGCTGGATTTCATCGTAAAATCAACTTCCTGAGCCCCGAACTTCACCAAAATCCGGAAGGGCCGCGCGCGCCCCGAGCGCGCCGTCCCTTTCACATGTCTCCGAAGAGGCCCTGGACGGGCGAAGCCCGAAAGCCCCCCTCACATTTGCCCAAATACTCTCTTCCAAGTCCCGCGCCGCCCATAACCGCGCCCCGCCTGCTTTCAATTTGGCCCAAATACTCCCTTGCCGCGCCAACCTCGCAAGGGCCCCCTTTTATACTGATCCAAATACTCCCTTGCCGCGCGCCCCCAGAACGCCCTTCCCTTTCGCCCTTGCTCAAATATCCCCTTCGCGCCCGAGCTCCCCCCTTTCAACTTGGCACAAACATCCATCCTGCCCCCGTCACAAGGGCAAAGCCGTCGTCATCTTGATCTCTTCCATGCTGAGCAAAGCGGTGACGTTGTAGATCTTCACCTCGGAAATCAGTGCCTGGTAGAAGGCGTCATAGGCGCGGGCATTCTTGACCCAGACCTTCAGGATATAGTCCACATCCCCCGCCAGCCGATGCGCCTCCAGCACCTCGGGGCGGCGGCGGACCACGTCCAGGAAGCGCTTCTCCCAGCCCAGTTCATGCTCAGACGTGCGCACCAGGACGAAGAAACAGGCCTCCAGCCCCAGGCCCTCCGGATCGCAAACCGCCACGGTCCGCTTGATCACCCCCGCCTCGCGCATCCGCTTGATCCGGTTCCAGACCGGCGTCTTCGAGGACCCGACCTTGCGGGCGATTTCGTCCAGGCTCTGCTCGGCATCGACCTGCAATTCGGCCAGGATCTTGCGGTCCAACTCGTCCACTTGGGCAGCCATTCCAAATCTCCCCCGACAACCGGAACCCTGTTCCTTGCACCAAGCTATATTGAACGAACTTCCTTATTGTCCAGAGGGCATGGCCTTTCCTTGGGAAATTATTCTATATACCCCGCAAGAATGAGGCCCGCCATGACCGATGCTTCCAAAGCCCCGCCCTTCCCCGTCACCTTCATCGGTGCCGGGCCGGGTGCGGCTGCACATCTGACGCTGGGGGCGCTTGCGGCCCTGCAGGCGGCAGAGGTGGTGATCCATGACCGGCTCGTCGGGCCCGAGATCCTCGCCCTGATCCCCGAGACGGTCCGCAAGATCGACATGGGCAAAGAGGGCTTCGGCCGCCACACCCCCCAGGCCGAGATCAACGCGGCCCTCGTGCATCACGCGCAACGGGGCTTCAAGGTCGCGCGTCTCAAGGCAGGCGACTGCGGCATCTTCGGCCGCCTCGACGAGGAAATCGAGGCGCTGGAGGCCCATGGGCTTGCCTTCACCATAATCCCCGGCCTGACCGCCGCGACCGTTGCCGCGGCCGAGATCGGCCAGAGCCTGACCCGGCGCGGCCGCAACGCCGCCCTGCGCATCGTCACCGGCCATGACATGGCGGGCTTCGCCGAGCAGGACTGGCGTGGCCTGGCCCAGAGGGGCGAGGTGGCCGCGATCTACATGGCCAAGAAATCCGCCCGCTTCCTGCAAGGCCGTTTGATGATGCATGGCGCCGATCCCGCCACCCCCATCACCTTGGTCGAAAACGTCTCGCGCCCCGACCAACAGGTCATCGCGGCGACGCTCTCCACCCTGCCAGAGGCCGCCGCCCGCGTCCCGGGCCCCGCCGTCCTGCTTTACGGCCTCGCCCCGCGCGAGGCGCAAACCTTCTCCCTGCAAGAGGCCCTGCCATGAGCCGCCGTTTCACCCCCAAGGTCGTCACCGCCAACCGCCTGCGCGAAGGCGATGTGGTCTACCTGGCCGCCGATGACAGCTGGACACCCCATCACCACGAGGCCGAGCTGATCGAGGACGAGACCCGCGCCGCCGCCCGCCTGGCCCTGGCGGCCTCCCAGCCGCTTTACGTCGTGGGCGCCTATCTCGCCGATGCCAAGCCCGGCCCCAACGGCCCCGAGCCCACTCATTTCCGCGAGGAATTCCGCACCCGTGGCCCGTCCAACTATGCCCATGGCAAGCAGGTGGATCTGGTCTAGACCCGGGGTATACCCCGGGCTACGCAGCGTCATCAAAGCCCGGAAGCGCCCAACCGCAACGCCTCGCAGGGCGGGGTTCACCCCGCCGCCCCCTCCCGAAAAAGAGCCCGCAGATGTATTCCTATTCCGAATTCGACGAAGCCTTCATCGCCTCGCGCGTGGCGCAGTTCACCGACCAGGTGAACCGCCGCCTCGATGGCTCGCTGACCGAGGACGAGTTCCGGCCCCTGCGGCTGATGAACGGGCTCTACCTGCAGCTCCATGCCTATATGCTGCGCGTGGCGATCCCTTACGGCACGATCAACCCGCGCCAGATGCGCCAGTTGGCCCATATCGCCGACACCTGGGACAAGGGCTATGGCCATTTCACCACGCGCCAGAACATCCAGTTCAACTGGCCGAAGCTGCCCGACGTGCCTGCCATCCTCCAGGCGCTGGCCGATGTCGGCATGCATGCGATCCAGACCAGCGGAAATTGCGTGCGGAACGTCACCGCCGACCACTTCGCAGGCGCTGCCGCCGATGAGATCGAAGACCCCCGCCCCTATGCCGAGCTTCTGCGCCAATGGTCCACCGACCACCCGGAGTTCCAGTTCCTGCCGCGCAAGTTCAAGATCGCGATCACCGGCTCGCCCCATGACCGCGCCGTCACCGCCGCCCATGACATCGGGCTGCGCATGACCTCCCGCGACGGAGCACCGGGCTTCGAGGTCTTCGTCGGTGGCGGCCTCGGCCGGACGCCGATGATCGGCCACAAGGTCCGCGATTTCCTGCCCGTGGGCGACCTTCTGCCCTATGTCGAGGCCGTGCTGTCGGTCTATAACATCCTCGGTCGGCGGGATAACAAGTACAAGGCGCGCATCAAGATCACCGTTTTCGAGACCGGTGCGGCCGAAATCACCCGCATGATCGAAGAGCGTTTCGCCGAGATCCGCCCGCTCTTCAAAGGCCATGACCAGCAGCTCCTGGCCGATATCCGCGCGGCCTTTGCCTCGCCCGCGCTGAAGACCGCGCCGGTCACCGCCTATGAGACCGCCCGGAAAGACCCGATCTTCCGCGCCTGGGCCGACACGAACCTCTCCGCCCACCGCGACGCGGATCACGCCATCGTCACCGTCTCGATCAAGGCCCATGGGCAGACGCCCGGCGATGCGACCTCGGCCCAGATGCGGGTCCTGGCCGATCTCTCCGAGACCTATGGCTACAACGAGTTGCGCATCTCGCATGAGCAGAACGTGATCCTGCCCCATGTCCACAAGTCGGACCTTCCGGCGGTCCATGCCGCCCTGCAACAGGTGGGGCTGGCCACGGCCAATGTCGGCCTGATCTCGGATATCATCGCCTGCCCCGGCATGGACTATTGCGCGCTCGCCACTGCGCGTTCGATCCCCATCGCCCAGGAAATCGCCACCCATTTCCGCGCTTTGGACCTGGAACACGAGATCGGCCCGCTGAAGATCAAGATCTCGGGCTGCATCAATGCCTGCGGGCATCACCATGTCGGCCATATCGGCATCCTGGGTCTGGATCGTGCGGGCGTCGAGAACTACCAGATCACGCTGGGCGGCGATGGGACCGAGACGGCCTCCATCGGCGAGAAGACCGGCCATGGCTTCGCCTATGACCAGGTCGTCCCCGCCGTGGAACGCCTGATCCGCGCCTATATCGAGCACCGCACGAGCGCCGAAGAGACCTTCCTCCAGGCCTATCGGCGGCTGGGCATCGAACCCTTCAAAGCGGCCCTCTATGGGTCCGAGGACACACAGGATGCCGCGTGACATGACCTTGGGACCGGTGGCCGAACGGGTCGGGCTTCTGAACGCCCGCTACAAGCACCATTCGGCGACCGCCGTCCTCGAACATGCGCTGAAGGATGCCGACCTCGGCCGCGTGGCCCTGGTCTCCTCCTTTGGCGCGGAGTCGGTGGTGCTCTTGCACCTCGTCTCGATCATCGCCCCCGAGACGCCGGTTCTCTTCGTCGACACCCGCATGCTCTTCCAGGAAACCCTGGATTATCAACGCGAGGTGGCCGAGAAGCTGAACCTCTGCGACCTGCGCACGATCCGCGCCAACCCCAACCGGGTCTCCTTCGAGGATCCGGATGGCACGCTGCACCAGTTCTCGACCGACGCCTGCTGCGGCGTGCGCAAGGTGGAGCCCTTGGAGCGTGCGCTGTCGGAATTCGACGGCTGGATCACGGGCCGCAAGCGCTTCCAGGGCAATGGCCGCGAAACCGTCGATTTCTTCGAGAACGAAGGCGATTTCCGCATCAAGGTGAACCCCTTGGCCCATTGGGGCCGCGAGGATATCGCCGACTACATGGTCAACAACCGCCTGCCGCGCCATCCCCTGGTCGCCAAGGGCTACCCTTCGATCGGCTGCGCGCCCTGCACGACGCCGGTCAAAGAGGGCGAAGACCCCCGCGCCGGCCGTTGGCGGAACTCCGACAAGGTCGAATGCGGCATCCATTTCATCGACGGCAAGGCCGTGCGCCTTGCGAAGGAGAACTCCCTATGACCGTCCTCGTGACCGACCAGGGCTTTGCCCCCGCGCCCGAGCTTCACACCGTGACCCTGGCCGAGCTCTCGGCGCATCAGGGCGCGGTGGACCTCTTACAAACCGACGACCCCGAAGCGCTGGAAGCCCATCTCGACCAGATCACCACGATCCGCGTGGCCTTCCCCGCCTTCAACGACGGCCGCGCCTTCACCGTCGCCCGCCGGCTCAGGATGATGGGCTACAAAGGCCAACTCATCGCCAAGGGTCCGGTCATCGCCGACCAATATGCCATGGCGCGCCGCGTGGGTTTCGATGCCGTCGAAATCCCCGACGAGCTCGCCGCCCGCCAGCCCGAGGCCCAGTGGCTCTTCCGCGCCGACTGGAAGTCGCACGACTACCTCGCCCGCCTGAAGGCCTGAAGCCCCCCGCAGCCTTTTGCCGCGCCCCCTTTCCCGGGGGCCTGGAAAGGTCTATCTGCCTGACCAAACCACCCCGAGGCCCCGATGTCCGATACCGCCAAACCCCACCTGCCCGACGCCCAGACCGTGACCGCGGTGACCCATTGGACCGACCGCCTCTTCTCCTTCCGCGTGACGCGTCCGAAGTCCTTGCGCTTCCGCTCGGGCGAGTTCGTGATGATCGGCCTGATGGGCGACAACGGCAAACCTCTCCTGCGCGCCTATTCCATCGCCTCTCCCGCTTGGGACGAAGAGCTGGAGTTCTATTCGATCAAGGTCCCCGACGGCCCCCTGACCTCGAAGCTGCAGCATATCCAGGTGGGCGACGAGATCATCCTGCGTCCCAAGCCCGTGGGTACGCTGGTGCATGACGCGCTGATGCCCGGCAAGCGGATCTATTTCCTCTCGACAGGCACCGGCTTCGCCCCCTTCGCCAGCCTTTTGCGAGAGCCCGAGACCTACGAGAAATACGACGAAGTCATCATGATGCACACCTGCCGCGAGGTGGCCGAGCTGGAATATGGCCGCCAATTGGTGGAAAGCTTGGCAGATGACCCGCTGATCGGCGAGATGGTGGGCTCGAAGCTGAAATACTACCCCACCACGACGCGGGAAGAGTTCCACCACATGGGCCGCGTGACCGACAACCTGACCTCCGGCAAGGTCTTCGCCGACCTTGGCATCCCCAAGATGGACCCGGCGCATGACCGCGCCATGGTCTGCGGGAGCCTCGCCTTCAACGTCGATGTGAAGGCCATCCTCGAAGGCTTCGGCCTGCGCGAGGGCGCGAACTCCGACCCCAAGGAATTCGTGGTCGAAAAGGCCTTCGTCGGCGACGGGATCTAAACGCGCCCGAAGCAGGCCGCGGACAGACCACAAGGCCGGGGCAAGCAAAGCCCCGGCCTTACCCTTTCAACTTGGCTCAAATATCCCACGGGCGGGGTCCGGGGAGGGTGTGAAACCCTCCCCGGGAGCATCCAAGTGCCCACCCCACCGCAAGAGCGCTCTGCCGCCATCCGCGTAGCCCGGGGTAAACCCCGGGCCCCCGCGCCAAAGAAAAAGGGCCGAGGTTTCCCCCGGCCCTTTCGTCCAAAGCCTTGTGGGGCTTACTGGATCTTCAGCGCGGCCTTCACGGCGGCGACGACTTCACCCAGCTTGGCGGCATCGGTGCCAGCGGCGGTGATCGAGGCCTTCAGCGCCATCTTGGTCGCATCGTCCAAGGTCGAGGCGTCGATGGCAGCGGTCACGGTCGCGGCGTCGAACTTGGCCGGGTCAAGAGCAGCGGCCAGGGCAGCAGCGTCGGGCGCCGCAGCAGCCGGGGCGGCTTCGGTGGTCGCGGCCGGAGCAGCCTCGGTGGTAGCGGCCGGAGCGGCTTCGGTGGTCGCAGCCGGAGCGGCCTCGGTGGTCGCGGCCGGAGCGGCCTCGGTGGTCGCGGCCGGGGCGGCCTCGGTGGTCGCGGCCGGAGCGGCCTCGGTGGTTGCAGCCGGGGCGGTCTCGGTGGTTGCAGCCGGGGCGGCTTCCGTGGTCGCAGCCGGAGCGGCCTCGGTGGTCGCAGCCGGAGCGGCTTCGGTGGTCGCGGCCGGAGCAGCCTCGGTGGCGGCTTCCGGTGCGGGGGCGGGCTTGTTCATCGACCACCAGACGCCACCGGCGGCAGCGATCACGATGATGGCGAGAAGGAGTTTCTTGTTCATGCCTGGTCTCCGTTAACCGACAGTTTAGGATGGTCCGCCCTATGACAGGTTGTCGCAGAAAGGAAAAGGGCTAATGCCGCAATGCGGCAAAACCCGGCCCATCGCCCCCCGCCCCCCAGGAACCATGGGGCGGCCAAAGGCCGTGGCGCCCCGAATGCTCCTCGAATGCTCCCCTTTGCCCCAGCCCCAAGCCCTGCGATGCCGGGTTGAAGCCGCCGCGTTACAGGACTATGTTGCGCGCGATGAAATCTCGAAAGGATCATTACCCTGGCACGCCGTCCTCATAACGCTCCGCCGCAACGCGAAACCGGCCCGCGCATCAATGACCGCATCCGTTCCCCGGAAATCCGCCTGATCGGGGCCGATGGTGAGAATGTGGGCGTCGTGACGCCTGCCCGTGCGATGGCCATGGCAGAAGAGGCGGGCCTGGACCTGGTCGAGATCGTGCCGAATGCCGAGCCGCCGGTCTGCAAGATCATGGACTTCGGCAAGTACAAGTACGAACAGCAAAAGCGCGAGGCCGAGGCGCGCAAGAAGCAGCACATCATCGAGATCAAGGAAATCAAGTTCCGCCCGGGCACGGATGAACATGACTACCAGGTCAAGATGCGCTCGGTCTTGAAGTTCCTCGAAGAGGGCGACAAGGTGAAGGTCACCCTGCGCTTCCGCGGCCGCGAGATGGCGCACCAGGAACTCGGGCTCGAACTCCTCAAGCGCGTGGCCGCCGATGTCGGCGATGCGGGCAAGATCGAGTCGATGCCCAAGCTGGAAGGCAAGCAGATGGTGATGATGGTCGGCCCGAAATAAGGCCGCCCCATCCCGGAAGACCCGAAACGGAGCCCAAGCGGCTCCGTTTGCATTTGAGCCCCCGGCCCCGGAACCCAATTGAGCGCGTTCCGCGCAAGAGCTTCCTCTCGCCTCTGGCTGACGCCAACCGGCTCGGCCCGTGCGACAAGGTGCCACCAAGTCCTGCCCCCGCAGCCCGCCTTCGCGTTCCACACTGGGGCAGACGGCCCCCAGTCTCGGCCCCAGAAGCGCGGAACAGTCGCGCCGCGCCCCCCTCCAGCTTTCACATTGGCCCAAATATCCCCGGGGGTCTGGGGGCAGGCAGCCCCCAGCCTCAGCCGCAAGAGCCCGGCACAGTCGCGCCGCAGCCCCCTCCAGCTTGCACAATGGCCCAAATATCCCCGGGGGTCTGGGGGCGGGCAGCCCCCAGCCGCGCCGCAAGCGCGACCTCAGTAATCGCCGCCGCCGCCGCCCTGCCAGGCCTTGGCCAAGTTGCCGAACCGCGTGAAGCGGCCCTCGAACGAAAGCTCCACCGTGCCGATCGGCCCGTGACGCTGCTTGCCGATGATGACTTCGGCCTTGCCGTGGCATTGCTCCATGATGACCTGCCAGGCGGCCATCTTGTCGAGCTCATGATCGCCCGGTTTCTCGCGTTCCTTGTAGTATTCGTCGCGGTAAACGAACATCACCACATCGGCGTCCTGCTCGATCGAGCCCGATTCCCGCAGGTCACTCAGCTGCGGCCGCTTGTCCTCGCGGCTTTCGACCTGACGCGAGAGCTGCGACAGGGCGATCACCGGGATGTTCAGCTCTTTCGCAATCGCCTTCAGGCCCTGGGTGATTTCGGAGACTTCCTGCACCCGGTTGTCCTTGGAATGGCCCTTCAACAGCTGCAGGTAGTCGATGACCAGCACATCCAGCCCATGGGTCCGCTTCAACCGCCGCGCCCGGGCCGCGACCTGGGAGATCGGCAGGGCCGGCGTGTCGTCGATATAGATCGGGCAGGACTCGAGGCTCTTGGCGGCCTCGACGAAGCGGCGGAACTCGCCCTCGGTCATGTCACCCCGCCGGATCTGCTCGGAGGGCACTTCGGAGGCCTCCGACAGGATCCGCGCCGCCAGCTGCTCGGCGCTCATTTCGAGCGAGAAGAAGCCCACCGCGCCGCCCTCGACCGTGCCTTCGCCACCATCCGGCAGGCGGCCACGCTTATAGGCCTTGGCGATGTTGAAGGCGATGTTGGTGGCGAGCGAGGTCTTGCCCATCGAGGGTCGCCCCGCAAGGATCAGAAGGTCGGAAGGATGCAGCCCCCCCAGCTTCTTGTCGAGGTCGATCAGCCCGGTCGAGATCCCCGCCAGCCCCCCATCGCGCTGATAGGCGGCGTTGGCCACGTTGACCGCCTCGGTCACGGCCTTCAGGAAAGACTGGAAGCCGCGCTCCGCCACACCCTGCTCGCCCAGCTTGTAGAGCTTCTGCTCGGCGTCGATGATCTGGTCCTTGGGCTCGCTGTCGACCTCGACCTTGGCGGCGCGGGCGACGATATCGCGGCCCAAGGAGATCAACTCGCGCCGGACGGCGAGGTCATAGATCATCTGCGCATAGTCCCGCGCGGCATAGGCGCTGATCGCGGCCCCGGCCAGACGCACCAGGTAGGCGGGCCCGCCCAGCTCCTTCAGCCCCGGGTCATCCTCGAAGAAGGGCTTCAGCGTGACCGGAGAGGCCAAGGCGTTCTTCTGGATCCGCGCGGCCATGCGCTCGAAGATGCGGGCATGGAGGGGGTCATAGAAATGCTCGGCCTTCACGAGGCTGGAGATCCGGTCATAGACATCGTTGTTGGTCAGGATCGCGCCCAGAAGCTGCTGTTCGGCCTCGATGTTGTGGGGCAGGACTTCCGCCTCGCCCGCAGCCACCGGCACATTCGGCCTGATCGTCGCAACTTCGTTCATTCCTGCCCCCTTGCCCCGGTTCCGGGGTCATCGTTTCCCGCACGTCTCTTGGCCCCTCGGCCAGGCATCGGTTCCTAACCCCTGGCCCGCCCCCGGTAAAGCAAAAGCCGCGGGGGAAGATCCGGTGGAGAAGCCTGTGGACGAAGCAGACCCCGCCCCAGCGCTTGATGCCCAGCCCCATGATCCTACCACATCCAGCCCAGCCGCAACAGGGTTTCCACGGCTTTGGCGATTCGCCCCCCGGCTTGTCCCCAATCCATCCACAGGCTTCCCCCCCGCTTTGCCCCCGGCTATGCTGCCCCCCAAACCGGAGAGACCCATGACCCTGACCCCCCTGAACCCCGCCATGGCCGCCACCGATCCGCCCCCGGTGATGGAGGCGCGGCGCTGGATCGCGGGCCTGACCTTTCCGGCGGATCGGCCTTTGATCAACGTCTCCCAGGCCGCGCCGGTGGACCTGCCGCCCCTGGCTTTGCGCCAGGCCCTGGCCGAGGCTGCGGTGAACGACCCCAATGCGCATCTCTATGGCCCGGTGCTGGGCCTGCAGGGCTTGCGCGAAGAGATCGCCGCCCAATGGAGCGCCTCTTACGGCGGGGTGATCCGGCCCGAGGAGGTGGCGATCACCCAAGGCTGCAACCAGGCCTTCACGGCGGTCATGTCGACGCTGGCGGGGGCGGGGGACGAGGTCATCCTGCCGACGCCCTGGTATTTCAATCACAAGATGTGGCTGGACATGCAGGGTGTGCGCTCCGTGCCCTTGGCCACCGGGGCCGACCTGTTGCCCGACCCTGTGCGCGCCGCCGCGCTGATCACCGACCGGACGCGGGCCATCGTTCTGGTCTCGCCCAACAACCCGGGCGGGGTGGAATATCCGGCCGAGCTGGTGGCCGCTTTCCGCGACCTGGCGCGGGCACGCGGCCTCGCGCTGATCCTCGATGAGACCTACCGCGATTTCGACGCAAGGACGGGGCGGCCGCATGAGCTCTTTGCCGATCCGGACTGGGCCGATTGCTTCATCCAGCTTTACTCCTTCTCCAAGGCCTATCGCCTGACCGGCCACCGCGTGGGGGCCATCGTGGCCTCGACCGCGCGCCTGGCAGAGGTCGAGAAGTTCCTCGACACCGTCGCCATCTGCCCCAGCCAATTGGGCCAGATCGCGGCGCTGTGGGGGATGCGGAACCTTGCGCAATGGGTGGCGGGCGAGCGGGCCGAGATCCTCGCCCGCCGCGCCGCCATGGTGGAAGGCTTCGGCGCGCTGGAAGGCTGGAAGCTCCTGGGCTGCGGCGCCTATTTCGCCTATGTCGCGCATCCCTTCGCCCAGGGCTCCGAGGCGGTCTGCAAGGCGGCCGTGACCAAGGCCGCGACGCTGATGCTGCCGGGCACGATGTTCCAGCCCGAAAGCCATGACGAGGGCCAGCGGCAAATCCGCATCGCCTTTGCCAATGTGGATCAGGCGGGGATTGCGACGCTCTTTGACAGGCTGGCAGGCTTCCGCCCCTGAACCCTGGCACCCTGGAGCGCCCCCGTGCGCCTTCCACCCGGAACCCCGGCCCATAGCACCACCCCCTAGCCCGGGGTTCACCCCGGGTTTGCCGCGAGCTTTCGGATTTTCCTGCGGAAAAGCCGAAAGCTCGCGGCCCGCGCGCCGGGGGGTGCGGGGGGCTCCGCCCCC
>NZ_JAABNR010000035.1 GCF_009925085.1 Stagnihabitans tardus
CGATGCCGCGATCCAAGGCCTCGGACGGACCAACCGCACCAACCAGGCGCAGCCGCCGCTTTTTCGGCCCGTGGCCACCGATGTGAAGGCGGAGAAACGGTTTCTCTCCACCATCGCGCGGAGGCTCCACCCCAGGTGCTGGCATCGGGAGGAAGGTCAGACCAAGGGCCTGCCCCGCCCGGCGCTGATCGCTGCGGTTACCGATGGGGCCGGGGTTCTGACGGGGGCGCACCGCACCTGGCTCGCCCCCGACGGTCAAGGCAAAGCCTCTGTCGAAACCCAGCGGCGGGCCATGGGTCACCTTCTCGGCCACGCGGTGCGCTTCGATTCGGTGAGGGAGGTCCTCGCAGCGGGCGAGGGCATCGAGACCATGCTGTCGCTCCGTGAGGCGGCCCCCGGCCTTCCCGCCTGGTCAGCCCTTTCGGCGGCGCATCTTGGAGTCGTCGTGCTGCCACCCA
The DNA here is from genome assembly GCF_009925085.1 of Stagnihabitans tardus. GTDB lineage: Bacteria > Pseudomonadota > Alphaproteobacteria > Rhodobacterales > Rhodobacteraceae > Stagnihabitans > Stagnihabitans tardus. The sequence continues at coordinate 459 of NZ_JAABNR010000035.1, forward strand.
CTTTGCAGCGCCTCTACATCGCCCTCGATCGCGACCCCGCCGGGCAGCGGGCTGCGGAGAGGTTGACGGCCAGGGCCAAGGATCTCGGCATCGCCGTGCGGGTCCTCGAGCCGCGGCTCGGGGATTTCAACGACGATCTCTGCGACGGCGGCCCCCGGGCCCTGGCTGAGCATCTGGCAGGACAGGTCGCGCACGAGGATCGCGGGCGCCTCGGCTGAAGCTCCTGACGGGCAGGGATGACGGCAGGGCAGGGGGGCCAAAGCTCCCGGTTCCGGCCCCTGGTCGCGGTCTCCCTCCGCCTCCCGGGCATCCCGCCCCACGCACTCCCCCACGGCCTTCAAGAGATGGGCAGGCGGCCGTCAAAGGTCAGGCCCCTTCAAGGACGGGGGGCGACTGATTTCCGCCGGCGGGGACGAGCCCCGCCTTTGCATCGCGAAGCAAATCAGCCGCCCCCCGTCCTCCTCCACATGCGTTCCGGCCCGCGAAGGCGCGGGTGAAGGGGCCTGCCCCGTGACGGCTGGTCGCTGCCCATGAAGGCCGCGCGGGAGAACGCGCGGGCCAGGATCGCCCGGGAGGCATCAGACCATGACGACCCAGTTCCAGACCCAAGGCTTCGAACCCCACGCCCATTCCCAGACCGCCATCGCCCTGCAGGAGCTGCAGCTCTGGGGCACCCGCGCCTTCGACGACGAGCCCGACCTGCGCCCGATGCCCGAGCCCGAGACCCTGATCACCGCCGTCGCCGACATCTTCGACGCCCTCGTCGCGACGCTCGAAGGGACCCGCGTGGAGGGCGATCTCGAGGAGATCCTCTGGGGCCAGGTCAATCTCTTCCACCGCGCCGCGGCCCGGGTGGAGCGTGATCTCGACGCCAATGAGGTGGCGCAGCACAAGGCGCAACGCGAGCAGGACGGCTCCGAGATCCGCTCGACCGAGCTCGAGCGGCTGACGGCTGAGGGCCTCAGCCTCGTGGAGCGGCGGCATGCGCTCGAGGCCTTCCGCGACCGCAGCGCCGAGGCCTTCGAGACCCACACCGGCTCGGCCTGGCGCCCGCGCACCGGCTCGATGGTGAACCACCGCTACCTGACCGCCGCGCTGATCGACAGCCGCGACTACCTCGCCGCCAAGCGCCGCGCCGAGACCGAGGTGATGCTGCCCGCAGGTCCCAAGGTGGCCCTCACCGGCGGGACCGACTTCAACGACCACCGCCTGATCTGGGGCAAGCTGGACCAGGTCAGGACCAAGTATCCCGACATGGTCCTGCTGCACGGGGGAAGCCCCAAGGGCGCCGAGCTCATCGCCGCCAAGTGGGCCGAGGCCCGCGGCGTGACCCAGGTCGCCTTCAAGCCCGACTGGACCAAGCACGCCAAGGCCGCCCCCTTCAAGCGCAACGACGCCATGCTGGACGTTTTGCCCGTCGGCGTCCTCGTCTTCCCGGGCAACGGCATCCAGGAAAACCTCGCCGACAAGGCCAAGAAGCTCGGCATCCCGGTGGTCAAGTTCGAGAGGGGCGCGTGAGCGCCCCCTTCCCCACGGGCGGGGGTCCTCGTCTCCATTGTACACCAAGGCATTCTTTGCAGCCCGCGTTTTCCGGTTAGCCGTATTTCGCCTCACCCAAGACTCGAACTACGAGCAAGCTGGCCTTGTGAGCCGCGTAGGCCTGCTGCCGCGTCGACGGTGTTTTCGGGTCGTTGTAGCGGACACCAGCGCCGCACTGGATGTCGGCAAGTAGATGCTTGAGGTTAAGGCCGGGCGCTGACCTGGCGAGCGCTTCATGCAACCCCATCAAGTCGTGGTCCCGTTTGAAGGGCACATCTCCGACCAGTTTTATTTGGCCCTTCAAGAATTTTTCGGTCATCTGAAGCGATGCCCATCTCGCGTGGCCCCAGTTTGGTGACTGACGGATCATGTTTGCGACGGCGGCAGCCCAGTCATCCTCGGCGGCGGCGAACATCGGATCCGCTTTACGGAAACGGTCGAATGCCCTTTGGACATCGAGGCCTATGGCGAAAAGCCCATAGACCTCGTTCAAGTCACCTTCCGAAAAATGTTGAAGGCGTGCATCGGTGATGCCGACAAGCGAGGTGCACGCATCGATGTGGAGAACCTTCGCCCCGATCATGTTCTGGGTCTGGATGGGCCAGTTGCGTGAGACCTCGATGACAACCGTCCCGTAGAACAAGGGAACCCGCAATTCCCAGATGTCACCATCCGCGAGGACTGCGACCTTGGCCTTTTCGGAGAAATCCACCTTGATCAGATCGCCGTAGACGTCTTCGTACCAGCGTTGGATGCGATCGGTGTAGCTGCTGGTTGCGACAAGTTCCGCCGGGGCACCGGGCGGAAGCTTTGCCAGAGGTAGGCTTATGCGAAACTGCTTGCCGAACTCGATCACCGCCATGACGGGGCGCGAGTGCGGCGGGACCGCCTTCTCTCTGAGCGATTGGTCGATCTCGCGCAGGATGACAGAAATATCGTCGGGGATTTGCATGGCGCGATCTTATCAACTTTTGCGAAAAGGGGAACACGCCGCCGCCTCACCAGCCTGAAGCGGATCGCCGCGCAACCTCTGAAAGTCGCAGAAGGGCTCGAAGCCGTCATGCAGCGCTAGGGTTCGAGCCGATGGTTTTGGTCAGTGTCGTCGTTTTCGGCCCAAGGCCGACGGTCGGTGCCCGAGGCGTGTCTTATTGTGCATCCCCAAACCGGTCGGTCATGAGAAGCGCATCAACTCCTTGGGCCAATGTCAGCTTTACGGACGAGGGTTCCCTTTGCTTTGGCACCTCAGACTCCGTGCGCCAAGGCCGCGGGATCGTCGCTGAGGGCGGTGCATGCCCGACCGCAGGAATGGCGGATCAGGTCCTACTGCGCTGCCAGGTCTGGCACCGAGGATGGGCCTTGTGCTTCCTGCCAGCGGGTGTCTTTGCGATGAAAATGCTGGATGGAACCCGGCTCAAACCTCAGCGTTGCGTCGGCGAGAAAGCGTTGAACGGTAACGTGATCATTGGCCGTTTCGACAAGGCTGACATCGTTCCACCGTGTCTTGAGCCGGGTCGAGATCGCGGTCCCGACTTGCATGACCAGGATGCTTGCCGCTGCTTCTGGCGCGCCGACATGCGGCAGATGCGTATGGCCGGAGAGCACGATATCGGTGCCTGCGGCGACGAGATCGCGCAGAACGGCGGCGGGGTCATGGATGTCGGCAGGGGTGCCGTCGGCGGCAGGCACCGGGGCGTGATGCATGACGGCGATACGCACCAGACTGGCCGGGGCACTGCTGAAGGCCTGTTTCAGGGCCTTGGCCGAAGCGGACCGCAAACGGCCGGCCTTCCATACCCTTGGGTTGGCCGTATTCACGCCTGCCAGCACGGCGCCCGGCAAGATCAGCACGGGTTCAAGCTCTGCGCCCATCCCCTGCCGATAGCGGCCAAATGGCGACAAAAACCGCCTCGGAAGGTTGTAAAGCGGTGCGTCGTGGTTGCCCGGAACGGCCAGAACGGGCAGGCCGAAACGGGCAAGGAAGGCTGTGGCCTCCGCGAACTGCGCCGATTGCGCGCGTTGGGTCAGATCCCCCGAGACGACGACAGCCTCCGGCTGCAGGCGACCCGCCAGGTCCAGAAGCGGCTCCAGCAACCGGGCGTTGACCGCCCCAAAATGCAGGTCCGAGATGTGCAGGACACGCGTCATGCGCTACCTTTGACCACCGCCGCCTTGGTCGGCGGCAGGATCACCGACAGGACATGGTGGTCGATGCGGAATGTCAGCGGCAGGATCATCTTTTCGCGCTCGCCATCATAAGCGATGCGGATCCGCTTGCGCTTGGGCTGGTCGATCACGAGCCTTTCCGGGGTCAGCAGCTCCAGACAGTCTGTCAGATCCACCTTGCCTGGCCGCATCAGCCTCCACGCCAGCTTCAAAAGGCCCATACGTGTGGTCTGTCGTGCGATATAGACCGCGAAACGGTCATCGCTGATCGCCTGCGCCCCGACCACGCCGAACTGGTCCAGCTGATAGGCCGAACGGGCGATGAAGATCATGGGCGTACGACGCATTTGCGCCTCGCCATCTGCGACGATCCTGAGGCGCATCGGGCGCCGCAAACGCAGGAGGGTGCGCAAGGTAGACCAGTGAGCCAAGATGCGGCTGCGGCCCCACCGCTTGTAGGCGGCCTCGCGCTCATCCAGGATTTCCGGGTACAAGCCCAGGGCCACGTTGTTGAGGAAGACCTTGCCGTTCACGCTGCCGACGGCAATGTCATGTGGTTCGCCCTCCAGGATTGCGTTTGCCGCCTCGGTGGCATCGGCGGGCGTGTGCAGGCCGCGCGCAAAATAGTTGAAGGTTCCCATTGGCAAGACCCCCATGACGGCCGGGGTTCCGGCAAGCGCATGGGCAACACCCGCAACCGTCCCGTCGCCGCCTGCCGCCACGATGATTGGGAAGCCGTCGCGGATGGCCTGTTCGGCCACAGGTGCCGGGTCGCCGGTAAAGGTGCGCAGTTCGGCCCGCGCGCCGAACACCGTCATGGCGCGGTGCAGTGTTTCCGACACGCGGGCGCTTGCGCCGGATCTGGCGTTGGCGATGACGCAGATATCTGGCCTTCCGGCGGACACAGGTCGTGCTGCTCCGGAGGTGGTGGGCGCGGAGGGTGACATGCGGTCACATGTAAGCATCCTGAACGCAATTGCAACGCGGCCCCTCGCGCAACCCGGCCACGCAGGTAGACGAGCGCGACACGTTGAACGGAGCGGGGGGCAATGACATGCTTTCGGACCTCGGTGGCGAGGACCTGATCCTGGGCGGGCGCGGCTCCGACATCCTGACCGGCGGGCTGGGGCGCGACACCTTCGCCTTCGTCGATTAGGAGGCCAGTCGGTTGGGTTTTGCCGACCGGATCACTGATTTCACCCCGGGCGTCGATGTCCTGGACTTCTCGGTCATTGGACTGAACAGCTTGACCGATGTCGACAGTGTGACGCTGCGCTGCATCGGCAGCGCGAACGGGCAATGAGCTCAAGATGTTCAAGGCCGCCGGTGTGCCCTATCTGCGCGCCGACATGGATGGCGACAAGGTGGTCGAGCTGGATGTCCACTTCGTGACGATTTCCCCAGCGGGGCGCAGGGAACGCTTGGCGGTGGGGTGATGAAGAAACCCCGGATGTGATGGGGCTGCAGACGCTGTGCTTCCGCCCGCTCCATGTCCAGCCGGATTTCCTGCACTTTGGCGGCAGGCATCGTTTCGTTGGTCAAAGCATGACGCTGCGGCAATTCAAGCAGGTGATCTTGATCAACAGCAGCATCCTCGGCTTGGAAGAGCCGAGCTTTGACCTCGGGGCGCTCCCCATTTTCAATTGTTTCAAGGAGCAATTCCTTCAGGGAGCTGCCCTCAAGGAATTCGCCCGGCACATCATGGACGCTTTCCACGAAAGCCGGGCAAGTCCACCTTGGATCCACGGGCCGACCCTGCACTGCTGGGGGCTGCTGGAGCACAACCAAGCTGGCCGCCGGAACGTCGAAACCTGGGCAATCTCGGATTCATTCAATTCATGCCACTTTTGGGTGCAAGACGGCTGGCTGTTTCCAATGGCAAGGTGGCGCCGTTGCACCGCAAGGGGCGGTGGCGGAACGAGAGGCCTCGTGATGACCGAAACAGCGACCATTCCCGAATATCTCCTCAGCCGGGAGCAGATCGACAGCTACCGCCGCAACGGGGTCATCCGGCTTGAAGGAGTCATCCCGCCCGACGTCCTGGATGTCTTGCGCGGGGCCGTCGAACAGGCGGTCGAGGCCGAGACCCATTCCCCCGTGCCGGTCGGGCTGCCCACCGACAGTCGGCCCGCTTACGAGAAGATCTTCAACCAGAAGGTCAATCTCTGGCAGCGTCATCCGGAGGTTGCCCGCTTCACCCTTTCGAGCGCCTTGGGCTCGATCGCGGCGAGGCTGGAGGGCAGGGCGATGCGGATCTGGCACGATCAGGCCCTGTTCAAGGAGCCGATGAAGGGCAACAACAAGACCCCATGGCATCAGGATGCGGTCTATTGGCCCCATGCGGATCGATGGCATCAGACGACCGTCTGGATCGCGCTGAAGGATGCCACGACGCAAAACGGCTGCATGGCTTTTGTCGAGGGCACCCAGTCGCTCGGCCCGCTGCCGCCGGTCGACCTCGCCGATCCCCAGGACCTTTTCGACGCGGCGCCGCATCTGCGGCCTGTCAAACCCGTGCCCTTGCCGCTGAAGGCCGGCAGCGTCACCTTCCACAACGGGCTGACCTTCCACTATGCCGGGCCGAACAAATCCGACGACATCCGCGAGGCCTTCGCGATCATCTACATGCCCGAGGATACGGTCTTCGACGGCAGCCCCCATGTCGTGACCGACGGCCACGGCTTCCAACCGGGCCAGAAACTGGAGGCGGAGCTGTTCCCGCTCGTGTCCTGACAGCCATGCGGTATCGCCCCTTCGGAACGACGGGTTGGCTGGTCAGCGAGATCGGCTTTGGCGCCTGGCAACTCGGCGGGGATTGGGGTTCGGTGGACGATGCCCAATCCGTCCGAACCCTGCACCACGCCTTTCATCGCGGCATCAACTTCGTCGATACGGCGCAAATGTATGGCAAGGGCCATTCCGAAACGGTGGTCGGTCGCGCCCTCAAGGCGTGGAGCGGTGACAAGATCTATGTGGCAACCAAGGTTCAGCCGACCCAATGGCCCGGCGTGACCGAGGATGATCCCCAGATGCGCGGGCGTTATCCGGCATGGCATCTGAGGGCCTCGGTGGAAGGCTCGCTCGCGCGGTTGGGTGTGGAGAGGATCGACCTTCTGCAGCTTCATTGCTGGATGCCGGACGGTGTGCGCGCTCTGGACTGGCTGGAGGTGCTGAACGATCTGCGCTGCGAGGGCAAGGTCGACAAGATCGGCGTCTCGCTTCGCGATTATCGCCCTGCGGACGGGGTGGAGCTTGCGAAGCTGGGCCTGGTGAGCGCGATGCAGGTGATCTTCAATCTGTTCGAGCAGCGCCCGGCCGACTTGCTTTTCAACGCCGGGACTGCGCCCGCCCATATCGTCCGTGTGCCCCTCGATTCCGGGGCTCTGACGGGAAGCTGGACGGCCGCTAGCTATGGAACTTGGCCACAGGAAAGCGTCCCGGCCCGGCTGTTTCGCGGCGCCCGCTTTGCCGAGACGCTGGAACGGGTGGAGAAGCTCAAGTCCCTGTGCCGCCCCTTCTTCCCGACGCTTGCCGAGGCAGCCATGCGCTTCACCCTCAGTCCGCCTCGGGTGTCGACCGTTATCCCCGGCATGCAGACCGAAGAGCAAGTCGATGCAAACATTGCCTTTTCGGATGGCGCGGCCTTCCCGGCCGACCTTCTGGCGCAAGTGTCGCAACACGGTTGGCCAAGGAACTACTACCAATGACAGAAGAGGTGAGGCTCGAGCGTCTTGTCCCCGATGAAATCCGCGCGGCACTGAAGCGGCGTTCGCTGGTCTTCATCACCTTGGGCACGGTCGAATGGCATGGCGCGCATCTGCCCGTGGGTCTTGATGCGCTGACGGCGCATGGGCTTTGCCTTCGGGCGGCTGAAGCGGCGGGCGGCCTTGTGCTTCCCCCGCTCTTTTTCGGAACCGGAGGCGGCCATGGCGCCTATCCCTGGACGATCATGGTGCCGCCGGATCAGATAGAACCCCTGATCATGGCCTCCTTGGCGCGACTGCAAGACTTCGGTGTGCAAAAGGCGGTTCTCTTCAGCGGGCATTTTGCCGAAACGCAGATCACCATGATCGAGCGTGTCGCGAGCCGATGGAACGCGGGGGGCGGGCCCCTTGCGGTGCTGGCGCTGGCGGTCAACCAATGCACCGATTGCGGCTTTGCGCCCGACCATGCCGCCCTGTTTGAGACCACGCTGCTTGCGGCGCTCCATCCCGACCTCGTGAAACTGCACCTCTTGCCGCCCGTCTCGACGGCGCCGGCGCTGGACCCGGACGACAACCCGATGGGGCCGCAGCGTCACGATCCGGGGCATCCTTTGTACGGCATCTTTGGTCCCGACCCTCGTACCTTCCGGATGTCGCAGGCCGAACCGCTTCTTGGGGCGATGGTCAATTGGTTGCTGCGCGAGGTCCGCGAGAGCTAGGCCTGATAGACGGCGCGGTAGCGCGTCGGGGTCATGCCCATGTGCTGCTTGAACATCCGGCAGAAGTGGGGTGCATCCGAATAGCCCATCTCGGTCGCAACCTCTGTCACGTTCAGGCGGGGCGCCAGAAGCATCTGACAGGCGCGGTGGATCCGCCGGCGCTGGAAGTAGTCCATCGGCCCGTAGCCGGTCTGCCCCCGGAACAGCGCGGAAAAGTGGTCTGCCGTCATCCCGGCCTTTCGGGCATAATCTGCCACCGAAAACAGCCCGCCCGATTGAACCGCGCGCTCGATCACCTCCATCGCGTTCCAGACCTCGCTGCGAAAGGCGATGGTCGCCGCAGAGGGATCGGCCCGCATCCAGGCTTGCGAAAGCGTCGCGACGATCTTGAGGAAACTGCCCCTGAGGCTCAACGCCGATCGTTTCGCCGCCTCGACGGAGGCTTCGATCTGGTCCAGTTCAAGGATGACCCCCGCAAGCTCATCCGCCGTCAGCCGGAACTGGACGACATTGACGATCTGAAAGGTCATCAGCGCGCGCGACAAGAAAAGCGGCACCGCGCCCGGCTCGGCCCAAAGCAGCCCAAGATCACCGAGGAGCCATTCGCTGAGGTAATAGGCGTTGATGACCTTCAGGTTTCGCACATTGGCCAAACCATGGACCTCGCCCGGCGGCACAACGAAGACATCGCCTGGCGCGAGCGGCAGGACCCCACCCTTGGTCACATGCGCGGCGGTGCCCTCCGTCACGACACAGATCTCGTGGAACGCGTGGTCGTGGCGCGGCACATCCTCGGGCACCTCGAGCCGCTGCGCCCGGACAGGCTTGTCGGCGGCAAGACGCACGAAAGCCTGTTCGATGCAGTAAAGGGGCAGGAAGTCGCTTCCGGGATTCATACAAGCGACCCTATCCCGATTTCCCGCCGTCACCAAGCACAACCGGGCCTGCCGCGCAGGCAGGATCGGTCGGCGGATCAAGCAGCAGAAACCGCGGCGCATGCCGCTCCGGTCTTCGACGACATCGAGGTCTGGCTGGCCATGCAGGTGGGGTTCGTCATCGGGGGGCAGAATCGTATCGCCCAAAAGTGCAGGCAAAGTGATTGAGAAACTGGCCGTTGAAGGCCGTCAGCCGTGTTCTTGCCATGAAGCAGGGCTTCGCGGCTGTCTCCTTTACCCGCAACTGACCCGTATGGGCCACGAATACATCGTCGTGGCCCTTTCGCTGACTCCGGTGAATGCGGTCGATCAGGCGAAGACGGACCGTGGAGATGCGGCAATGATGGAAGGATACCCTGGGATCATGGCGGACTGCCCGCAAAGCCTCCGAGAGCGGCCCTTGATGCCCCACTCCTGATCGAATTGCCGGTTCTGGGAATCAAGCAGAACGCTATCTTTGGTTGCTACCGTCCGCTTTCCGCCCCCCGCGACGATACAGGGCATCATCGACACACCCGGCCCTTAGCGGACATTCGCATTAAGCGGAAAACGTTCGCGCGCGCGGTTAGTTTGGTTCTTGTTTATTGCACGGGTGACCAAGACGATCCGCGGTCTGTCCTCACCAGGTCCGTCGCGCATTTTCCGAAAGGATCAAGGCGCGATCCTCAGAACTCAGATCCTGCAGCAAGGCATTTGTCGTTGCGACCCATTCGGCCAGTGTGGACTGTAACGTGCACACCGGGCTGTCCGAGCCCCAGACGATACGCCCCGGGCCAAAGCGTTCGATCAGGTGGGTTACGTAGGGGCGCAGCGTCTGCAAGGACCAGTCGGCCGGGCCATAGGCGCTGATGCCGGACAGCTTGACGTTAACGTTCGGCCGTTTGGCAAGGCGGGTGATGGACGCGGCCCAGTCCTCGAACCCGCCAGCGGCGATGGCAGGCACGCCGCAATGGTCTAGGATGAAGCTCGTATCCGGGCAGACATCGACCAGCTGCAAGGCCAGGGGCAGTTGGCGCTGCAGCACGCAGATGTCGAACGGAAGCCCGGCCTGTCCCAGCTTACGGACGTTGGCGCGAAAGCGGGCATCCTGTGAGACGGCGTCGGGGACCACATGTAGCACGCGCCGGACGCCGCGGACGACACGCCGGTCAACGCGGTCGAGCCAGGCCTCGAATCCGTCAGATTCTGGGCGGGCCGCGCTGATCGCGCCGCGCAGGGGGCTGCCGGGGCGGGCCATCAACTCGGCCACCCAGGCCGTTTCCCGGTCGATGTCGGCCTCGGCAACATCGACCTCCATGTGCAGGACATCGGTGATCCCCACGCGCGCGGCGGTGGCGAGGTAGGAGTCGAAGTCCCAGTCTCGATCAAGCGGCGGCAGATTTGCGAGCCACGGGTAGCTCAGACGCGACCGGTCGATGAGGTGAAGGTGGGTGTCGAAGATCATTCCGCTCTCCTGAATTTCGCTTGTGAGACCCGCTTTCACAAGTAAACGCCGCTTGACGCAGTCTTTCAACTGAATTTATACATGAAATATCGTTCCGGATATGAAACATTCAGCGGTGCGAGGTGCAGTCATGGACGGCACAGCAACAGCCTTGGGAGGAAATGCCATGAAGACATTCGCGGCCAGCAGCGTGCTGGCACTGGTGGCGGGGCTTGGCCTTGCCACGGCCGCGCTCGCCGATGGCGAGTTCGCGGGGATCACCATCGATGCAAAGCTGATCGGCGGGCAGCAGTATGAGGCGCTGTACGCGCGCATTCCGGAATGGGAAGCCAAGTCCGGCGCCAAGGTGAACATCGTCAGCCAGAAGAACCACTTTGAGCTGGACAAGGAATTCAAGGCCGACATCGCGTCAGGGTCGATCACCTGGTGCGTGGGGTCGAACCATTCGTCCTTTTCCCCGCAGTATCCGCAGCTTTACACCGACCTTACGCCCCTGATCCCGACTGAGACGGTCGCAGGCTTCGTCGGCGCGAACATCGCGGCGGCCACGCTGGACGGCAAGCTGGTCATGCTGCCGCGCGCGCAGTTCGACGTCTCGGCGCTGTACTACCAGAAGTCGCTATATGCCGATCCGGCCAAGGCCGAGGCGTTCAAGGCGAAATATGGCTATGACCTAGCCGTGCCGGAAACCTGGGACCAGGTCCGCGACCAGGCGATGTTCTTCGCCGATCCGCCGAACTTCTACGGCACGCAGTATGCGGGCAAGGAAGAGGGTATCACCGGCCGCTTCTACGAGATGGTCGTCGCCGACGGCGGCAAGATGTTCAACGACGACTTCTCGCCTGCCTTCAACTCGCCCGAGGGCAAGATGGCGTTGCAGTGGTTCGTCGATCTCTACAAGGCGGGCGCGGTGCCACCGGGGACCACGAACTACCTCTGGGACGACCTGGGCAACGGCTTTGCCTCGGGCACCATCGCGCTGAACCTTGACTGGCCGGGCTGGTCGGGCTTCTTCAACGACCCGGCAGCGTCCAAGGCCAGCGGCAACGTGGGCGTGGCCCCGGCGCCCAAGGGGGCTGCGGGTGTGCGGACCGGCTGGTCGGGCTTCCACGGCTTCTCGGTCACCGAGGCCTGCCCGAACAAGGAGGCCGCCGCCTCGCTGGTCGACTTCCTGACGAACGAGGACAGCCAGACGCTGGAATCCGCCGCAGGCCCGTTGCCGACCCGCACCGCGGTCTGGGACAAGGTGATCGCCGCTGCCGCTTCGGACCCCTACAAGTCGGAAGTGCTGGCCGCCTTCCAGGAAACCGCGAAGACCGCCTTCCCGGTGCCGAAGACGCCCTACTGGATCGAAGCCTCGAACCTGATCTACCCGGAACTTCAGGCGGCGATCCTGGGCGACAAGACGGTGGACGAGGCGCTGCAGGCCGCGTCCGACGCCGTCGACGGCCTGATGCGCGAGAACGGGGTCTACTGATCCCTCTCTGACGCCCCGGAAGCGGCGCTGTCTCCCCGGCGCCGCTTCCCCATCTTGCGGAAAGACCCCGATGTACCGGATGCGCCTACCCCCGTGGCTGCTGCTTCTGCTGCCGGCCTTCGTGATCCTGCTTGCGGTGGTGGCGATCCCGCTGGTCCTGAGCTTCTATTCCAGCTTCACCGCTTTCCAGCTGACCCGGCCCGAGACGATCACCAAGTGGATCGGCACCTTCAACTACCAGAAGGCGATGGGCGACGCGAACTTCTGGGCTGCTTTCGGGCGGACGGTCCTGCTGCTGACGGTGGCGCTGAACCTGGAGATGCTGCTGGGCCTGGGCCTTGCACTGATGGTGGCCAAGGTCACGCGCGGGCAGCGGCTTTTGCGCACGATGATGATGTTCCCGATGATGTTTTCGCCGATCCTCGTGGGCTTCCAGTTCAAGTTCATCTTCAACGACAACGTCGGGCTTCTGAACAACGCGCTTCAGTCCTTGGGACTGACCGATGTCGCGATCCCCTGGCTGGTGGACGGCAGCCTCGCCTTCTTCGCCATCGTCTTTGCCGAGGTCTGGACCTCCACCTCCGTCTTCGCGATCCTGATCCTCGCGGGCCTCTTCGCCATCCCGCAGGACCCGGTCGAGGCCGCGCGGGTCGATGGCTGCACGCCCTGGCAGACCTTCCGTTATGTGACGCTGCCGTTCCTGATGCCCTTCATCTACATCGCCATGGCGATCCGGTCGCTGGACGTGGCGCGGGCCTATGACATCGTGCAGGTGATGACGGCAGGCGGCCCCGCCCGTCGGACCGAGCTTTTGTGGACGCTCATTGGCCGCACCGGCTATGTCGATGCGCGGATGGGATATGCCAATGCGATGGGCTACATCGCGATCCTGCTGTCCATCGTCTTCACCGTCTACTTCTTCCGCAAGCTGACCACGGCGCGGACAAGCCTGGGCATGGGGGACTGACATGGATCAGGGCCAGAGCCACCGCATCCGCCGCCGTCTGCTCGCCTTGGGCCATTTCATCGGCCTGTTGCTCGCGATGTCGCTGATCTGCCTGCCCGGCCTTTGGGTCGTGCTGAACAGCTTCCGCCCCACGGTCGAGATCATGGCCAAGCCGCCGGTCTGGATCCCGTCCGAGCTGAACCTCGACAACTACCGCGCCATGTTCGGCGGCATAGGCGAAGGCGGCGTGCCGGTCCTGACCTACTTCTGGAACTCGCTTGTCATCTCGCTGACCTCGACGGTCATCGCGCTGCTGGTCGGCATGGCCGGGGGCTATGCTTTTGCGCGCTACCGCATTCCGGGCAAGTCAGCGGTCTTCGTGGGCCTGATGGTCACCCGTGCGGTCCCCGGCGTGGCGCTGTCCCTGCCGCTGTTCATCCTGTACGGAAGGCTGGGCATCATCGACACGCATTTCGGCATGATCCTCGTCTATGTCGCGCTGAACGTGCCCTTCACGATCTGGCTGATCGATGGGTTCTTCCGCCAGGTCCCCAAGGAACTGGCCGAGGCCGCCGAGATCGACGGCTGCACCCGCTGGCAGGCTTTCTGGAAGGTGGAGTTTCCCGTGGCGCGGGCGGGTATCGCCAGCGCTGGCATCTTTGCATTCCTGACATCGTGGAACGAATACGCGCTGGCCAGCCAGCTGACCCGGTCCTTGAATTCCAAGACCATGCCGGTGGGCCTGATGGATTTCACCTCGCAATTCACCCTCAACTGGGGCGGCATGTGCGCGCTGGCGGTCTTGATGATCATCCCCGCGCTGGTGCTGACCTTCCTTGTGCAGAAACACCTCATCGCCGGCCTGACCTTCGGCGGCGTGAAAGGATAAGACATGGCAGACGTGGTCCTGCGGGACGTCGTGAAGAATTATGGTGCGCTGCCGGTGGTGCATGCGATCAACCTCGACATCGCGCATGGCGAGTTCGTGGTGCTGGTCGGCCCCTCGGGCTGCGGCAAGTCCACCACGCTGCGGATGATCGCGGGGCTGGAGGCGATCTCGGGCGGCACAGTCCGGATCGGCGACCGGGTGGTGAACGACCTGCCGCCGCGCGACCGCAACATCAGCATGGTGTTCCAGAACTACGCGCTTTACCCGCATATGTCGGTGCGGGAGAACCTGGGGTTCTCCCTTCATATCGCCAAGCGCCCGAAGGCCGAGATCGACAAGGCCGTGGCCGAGGCGGCCGAGATTCTGTCGCTGACCCCGCTCTTGGACCGCAAGCCCGGACAGCTGTCGGGCGGCCAGCGCCAGCGCGTCGCGATGGGTCGCGCCATCGTGCGGCATCCGGACGTGTTCCTCTTCGACGAGCCCCTGTCGAACCTGGACGCGAAGCTGCGCACCCAGATGCGGGTCGAGATCAAGCGCCTGCACCAGAAGGTCGGCACGACGATCATCTACGTCACCCACGACCAGATCGAGGCGATTACGCTTGCCGACCGCATCGTCATCATGCGCGACGGGCATATCGTCCAGATCGGCACGCCGCTGGAGGTGTTCGAGCGTCCGGTGAACGCTTTTGTTGCGACCTTCATCGGCTCGCCCCCGATGAACCTGCTGCCCGCCACCGTGGCAGGCGGGGCGCTGCGGCTGGCCGACGGCTCGACGATCCCCATGCCGCCCGGCCTGTCGGTGCGCGACGGGCAGGCCGTGCACTTCGGCGTCCGGGCCGACAACATCATGCCCGAGGGTCACTCGATGCCCCCCACGGCGCATATGGCCCATGTCGAGATGCCGGTGACGCTGACCGAACCCCTGGGAACCGAAACGCTGCTGTTCGCCACGCTGGCCGGGACCGAAGTACAGGCCAAGATGCTGAACCCGCGCCCGGTGCGGACGGGCGAGGTCCTGCGCTTTGGCATCGCGCTGGACAAATGCCACCTGTTCGACGCCACCACCGGCGCAAGTCTGAGGGTCTGACATGCCGCGCATCACAAGGGCCGAGGCTTTCCTCGTCGACCTGATCCCCAAGGTCAAACGCACCGACGCGATCCAAAGCTTCAAGTCTCAGGAGACGATCTTCGTCACCCTGACCGATGCCGAAGGCGCGCAGGGCCGGGGCTATTCCTACACCATCGGCGACGGGGGGCCTTCGGTGCTGGCGCTCCTCCGCCACACGCTTCTCCCCGCGCTGATGGGGCGTGAAGGCGAGATGATCGAGGCGATCTGGCGCGACCTTTTGTTCACCAGCCATGCGACAGCTGTGGGGCCGATCATGTCGCTGGCGCTCGCCGCCATCGACACCGCCCTGTGGGACCTGCGCGGCAAGCGGGCCGGGCTGCCGTTGCACGTCTTGGCCGGGGGCGCCAAGGCGCGCGTGCCGATGTATTCTACCGAAGGCGGCTGGTTGCACATCGAGCCTGCCGCTCTGGTGGACGACGCGCTGGCCATGCGCGCGGCCGGGTTCCTCGGGTCGAAGATCAAGATCGGCAAGCCCACCGTCGCAGGCGACGAAGCGCGCCTCGGTGCCGTCCGCGCCGCCCTTGGCCCGGATTACGAGATCATGACCGACGCCAACCAATCGATGACGCAACCCGAGGCCGCGCGCCGTCTGCCGCTTCTGGAAAGCCTCAACATCGGCTGGTTCGAGGAGCCGCTCCCCTCCGACGACATCGCCGGTCACGCTCGCCTTGCCCGCCAGTCGCGGGTGCCCATCGCGGTTGGCGAAAGCCTGTATTCCCCCGGCCAGTTCGCCGATTACATCGCGGCCGGGGCTTGCGGGATCGTGCAGGCCGATGTGGCGCGGGTCGGGGGGATCACCCCATGGCTCAAAGTCGCCCATATGGCCGAGGCGCACAACCTGGCGATCTGCCCGCATTTTCTGATGGAGATTCACGTCAGCCTGGTCTGCGCCGTGCCGAACGCGCCCTGGCTGGAATACATCCCGCAGCTTGACGACATCGCCGCCCCGATGGGCCGCGAGGGCGGTTTTGCGCTGGCCCCGAACGCGCCGGGGATCGGGATCGACTGGGATGAAGCCGCGCTCAAGGCGCGCACAGCCGCAGGCAGCCATTTCGAGGTGACAGCATGAAACGATACGGGTCCGTCATCGGTCTGTCGGAGGACGGCAAGGCCGAATACCGCAAGCTGCACGCCGCCGTCTGGCCCGGCGTGCTTGCCAAGATCGCGGACTGCAACATCCGCAACTACTCGATCTTCCTGAAAGAGCCCGAGAACCTGATGTTCTCGTACTTCGAATACCACGGGACGGACTTCGCCGCTGACATGGCCCGTATGGCCGCCGACCCGGAAACCCAGCGCTGGTGGGCCATCAACATGCCGCTCCAAAGCCCGCTCGAGACGCGGAAAGAGGGCGAATGGTGGGCCGACATGACGGAAATCTTCCATGTCGACTGACCTGTTGCAGTCGGTCCCCCTGCCGAAGACCAGCCTGCCCGTCGTGATCTTCGGTGCGGGGTCCATCGTCACCGACGCGCACCTGCCGGCCTATGCCCGGCTGGGGTTCAAGGTCGCGGGGAGTTACGACCCCGATCAGGCCAAGGCGCAGGCCGTGGCGGCCAAGCACGGCACCCGGGCCTTCGCTTCGGTCGCCGAGGCAACCGCCCTTGGCCTTGACGCGGTCTATGACCTGGCCACCCCCCCCGCCGCCCACGCGGGCCTGCTGGAGGCGCTTCCCGGTGGCGCCGTCTGCATCCTGCAGAAACCGATGGGCTCCGACCTGGCCGAGGCCGACCGGATCCTCCGCATCTGCCGCCGAAAGGGCTTGAAGGCCGCCGTCAACTTCCAGCTGCGCTTTGCCCCCGCCCTCCTGGCCCTGAAGGATGCCATCGCGCGGGGTCAACTGGGGCAGGTCGTGGACATTGACGGGCTTCTGGCGGTGGACACGCCCTGGCATCTCTTCCCCTTCCTTGCCAACCTGCCGCGGGTCGAGATCCTTCTCCACTCCATCCACTATCTGGATGCGATCCGGGACATCCTGGGCAACCCCCTGGGTGTACATGCCAAGACCATCGCCCACTCGTCCTCGACCGTGTCGAACACCCGGTCGGCGATGATCCTGGACTATGGTCCCAAGGTTCGCTGTGCGCTGTCGATTAACCACAACCACAGCTTTGGGCGAAAATTCCAGGCCTGCGAGTTCCGCATCGGCGGCACCAAGGGCGCGGCCTACATCAAGCTTGGGGTGAACCTCGACTATCCGAAGGGCGAGCCAGACGAGCTTTGGCTGAACACCGGTGCGGGATGGGAGCAGGTACCCTTGCAAGGCAACTGGTTCATCGAAGCCTTCCTCGGCCGCTTCACGCAAGTCATGCGCTTTGCCGTTGGTGAGGATTCCACGCTGCAAGGCAGCGCCGAGGATGCCTGGCACACCATGGCGCTTGTCGAGGCGGCCTATGAAAGCAGCGCCTTGCCCGCGCATCGGATCAAGGGTGCCCCCGATGCTTGAACAGGTCAAATACTTCGAGGACTTCGTCATCGGCGAAGGTCGCCAGACCGTCGGCCGCACGATCACCGAGACGGATTTCGTTGTCCATGCCGGCCATTCGGGCGACTTCTTTCCGCATCACCTCGACGCCGAGTTCTGCAAGACCCTTCCCTTCGGCCAGCGCATCGCGCATGGCACTATGGTCTTCACCATCGGGGTCGGCCTCACCGCAACGATCATCAACCCGGTCGCCTTTTCCTATGGCTACGACCGGCTGCGCTTCGTGAAGCCGGTATTCATCGGCGACACGATCCGCTCGCGGGTGGAGATCATCGCCACCGAACCGATGGAAAAGCGGCCCGGTTTCGGCCGCGTCACCGAACGGCTGACCGTCACCAATCAGCACGGCGACACGGTGCTGGTCGCGGACCACATCTACATGGTGGAGCGGCGGCCATGACCGGGCCGTTCCTTCTCCTCCACCCCTACGACAACGTGCTTGTCGCCCGCGCCACCGCAGCGGAGGGGACCGAGGTCGCGCTGGAAGGGGGCATGGTCCGCCTGACGCACTCGATCCCGATGGCCCACAAGATTGCCCGAGCAACTATCGCGGTGGGGGAGAAGATCCGCAAATATGGCATGCCCATCGGCATCGCCACCACCGACATCGCGCCCGGGGCTCATGTCCATGTGCACAACATCCGGTCCGGCTACACGGCAAGCGTAGTTCTGCAGGACGCGGACTGGAGGTCAGGGAGATGGAAGGCTGGCTTCGTGCAGATGGGCGCAAGGGCATCCGCAACACGGTTGTGGGGGCCTATCTGGTGGAATGCGCGCATTTCGTCGCCTCCGAGATCGTGGCGGGCTTCCGGGGCCGAGACGTGCAGCTGATCGGCTTCCCCGGCTGCTTCCCCAACGAATACGCCGCGCGGATGATGGAACGGCTTTGCACCCACCCGAACGTCGGCGCGGTGCTTTTCGTCTCGCCGGGCTGCGAAAGCTTTGACAAGGTTCGCGCGTCGGCGGCGGTCGAGGCCTCGGGCAGGCCGGTCAAGACGCTGGTGATCCAGAAGGCGGGCGGAACGCGGGCGACGGTGAAGGCCGGGCAGGACTCGGTGGAAGGCGCGCTGGCGGAAGTGGCGCGTGTCCCCCGCCTGCCTATGGCGGTCGGCGATCTGGTCATCGGCACGGTCTGCGGCGGGTCGGACGGGACCTCGGGTATCTCGGGCAACCCGGCGGCGGGGCGGGCGTCTGATCTGCTGGTGGCCGAGGGGGCGGCCTGCGTCTTCGAGGAGACGGGCGAGCTGATCGGCTGCGAGGAGATCATGGCCAGCCGCGCGATCACCCTTGAACTGGGGCAGGCCTTGCGGGAAAGCGTGCAGAAGGCGGAACGCTATTACGCGACGCTCGGCTACGGCAGTTTCGCCGCGGGGAACGCGGCAGGGGGTCTGTCGAACATCGAGGAAAAGTCGCTGGGTGCTTGCGTCAAAACCGGCGACAGCCCGATCTCGGGCCGTATCAAGCCGGGCGAGATCCCCCCGTGCGGCGGGCTGTACCTGATGGACGTGGTCCCCGACGGCGAGGTGCGCTTTGGCTTTCCGAATATCAGCGACAACGCCGAAATCGTCGAGATGATCGCGAGCGGAGCGTATCTGACGCTGTTCGTCACCGGGCGCGGCTCGGTCGTCGGCAGCGCGATTTCCCCGGTCATCAAGATCTGCGCCAACCCCGACACCTACCGCGCATTGGCCGAGGATATGGACATCGACGCCGGTGACATCATCGAGGGCCGCCGCAGCATCGACGCGGTGGGCCACGAGATCCGCGATCTGGTGGTGGCCGTCGCAGGTGGACAGCAGACTGCCTCGGAAGCGCTGGGGCATCGTGAGTTCATCCTGACCTACAAGAGTTTCGACCCCATTGGCCCGGCCTGTCTGCCGCGCCTGGCCTGAAGGAAAGAACATGGAAAGATTGCACGGAAAGACCGCGCTGGTCACGGCGGCGGGACAGGGCATCGGGCGGGCCAGTGCCGAACGCATGGCCCGCGAAGGTGCGCGCGTCATCGCGACCGACGTGAACGATGCGGCCCTCGCGGAACTCGCGCAGGTGCCGGGGATCGTGGCGCGCAAGCTGAACGTCCTCGACCCTGCCGCGATCACCTCGCTGGTAGCGGAGATCGGGCCGGTCGACATCCTGTTCAACTGCGCGGGCGTCGTCCACAACGGCACGGTGCTGGAGGCGACCGAGGCCGACTGGGACTTCGCCTTCGACCTGAACGCCAAGGCTCAGTTCCGGATGATCCGCGCGGTCCTGCCCGGAATGCTGGCCAAGGGGGGCGGGTCGATCATCAACATGTCCTCGGTCGCTGGGCCGAAGAAGGGGCCGGTCAATAGAGCGGTCTATTCGGCGTCGAAGGCGGCGGTGGTGGGCCTGACGCGGGCTGTGGCTGCGGATTACGTGACCCGGGGCATCCGCTGCAACGCGATCTGCCCCGGCACGGTCGACAGCCCCAGCTTGCACGAACGGCTGCGTGCGACGGGCGATTATGAGGGTGCGCTGAAGGCCTTTATCGCCCGGCAGGCGATGGGGCGGCTGGGCCAGGCCGACGAGATGGCGGCGCTGGTCTGCTATCTGGCGGCGGACGAATCCGGGTTCACCACCGGGGCCGAACACGTGATCGACGGCGGCTGGACCGCCTGAGGAGGATGCGACGAAGCTGTGCAGCTATGGCGGCCGGGGTGCCGAGAAGCCCGGACTGATCGACCCGCAGGGACGGTTGCGCGACCTGTCGGGCCATGTGGTCGACATCTCCGGTCCGGTCCGGTGCTGGCGGACCTTTCGGCTTTGCGGGGGGCTATCCGTCCAGCCTGCCGCTGGTCGCGGGTAGCCCCCGGCTTGGCGCCTGCGTGGGCGGCATCGGCAAGTTCATCTGCATCGGGCTGAACTACAGCGATCACGCGGCGGAAAGCGGCATGGCCGTCCCGCCCGAACCGGTGATCTTCGGCAAGTATACCAGCGCGGTCTGCGGCCCGAACGACCCCATCATCATCCCGCGCGGCTCGGTCAAGACCGACCGGGAGGTGGAACTGGCCTTCGTCATTGGCAAGCCCGGCAAATACATCGCCGAGGCTGACGCGATAGACCATGTCGCGGGCTTCTTCATCTGCAACGACGTCAGCGAGTGCAGCTTTCATGCCGAACGCTGTGGTCAGTGGTCGAAGGGCAAGTCGTCGGACAACTTCGGCCCGATCGGCCCCTGGCTGGTCACCCGCGATGAGGTGCCGGACGCGGGCAGGCTGCAGATGTGGCTGGAGGTGAACGGCAAGCGGATGCAGGACGGCAGCACGGCGACGATGGTCTGAAAGGTGCCTTTCCTAGTCAGCTACCTGTCTCAATTCTTCACCCTGCCTCCGGGCGATGTGGTCAGCACGGGCACGCCGCCCGGAGTAGGTCTAGGCATGAAGCCGCCGCAGTACCTGAAGCCGGGCGATGTGGTGGAGTTGGGGATCGAGGGGCTGGGCCTGCAGCGGCAGGTCTGCGTCGCCGACGACTGGCCGTGAAGCCCGTGCCGATCAGGCGCGGGCTTTCGCCTTGGCGTCCATCTTCGCCTGCGCCTCGGCCGCGAAGGGGGCCGGGTCGCGGTACAATGCGGTCAGAAGGTGCTCGGCATAGAGGACCAGATCCCCCTCGCCCTTGTAGACCGAATAGCTGACGCGCAGCTTGCCCATCGTCAGGTTGTGCACCTCTTTCGTCAGGTTCTCGCGGATCGTGTAGATCGTGTCGCCGATGAAGACCGGCTTGATGAACCGCAGCCGGTCGTAACCGTAGCTGAACGAATTCAGGCAGTTGGTCGCCGCCAGCCCCAGCCCCAGCGAGAAGACGAAGGCCCCCGCCACCAGGCGGCGGCCGAAGACGCCTTCCTCGCGCGCAAAGGTTTCGTCGCTGACATAGGGGTGGTGGTCCATGACAAGGCTGTTGAACATCATCGACTCGCCCTCGGCGATGGTGCGGCGGATCGATCGGATCTTGTCGCCGATCACGAAGTCCTCGAAATACCAGTCCTCGGAATTCCAGACCGGGATCGCGGCATGGTCCTTGGGCAGGCCCGCCAAGGCGCGCGCGTGAATACCGATTTCGGCCATGTCTTACCCCCATCCCTTCGACAACAGGTCATTCGCATCCCCCAGCGCCGGGGCCGCCCGGCTTGCGGCGGGTCGCTGACCGTCGAACTTCATCGGCAGCCGGGTGGTCTGCAGGCGTACCTCGCCGCGTTCCACGGTCTGCAGCATGTCCAGCGTTTCCATCATCCCGGTCGCCACCAGCTCGCGCCAGTCCATCACCGGGGCCGCCCAGATGTCGGCGGCGATGAAGGCCTCCATCCAATCCGCCGTGGGCTTCCTCACCAGCGCCGCCGCGAGGCCCGCCTTGATCCGGTCGCGCGCGGTGAACGGGTCCAGCCCGACCGTCGCGGCATCCAGCCCGGTGATCCCGGCCAGGATGTCCAGCTTGCCCATCGCAATCGCCACATGGCCGTCCGCCGTTGCATAAACGCCATAGGGTGCCGCCAGATAGGCATGGGCCGGGTTCTGCCCCGACCGCTGCGGCATCCGCCCGCCGTCGTTCAGCCAGGTGGTCAACAGCTCGAACTGTAGGTCCGCCAGCACTTCTATCAGCGAGGTTTCGACCAGCCCGCCAATCCCGTGCCGTTCGCGCCGGAACAGCATCGCCAGCACCCCATGTGCCAAGGCCGCACCGGCCAGCACGTCGCCTATGGGCAGGCCGACGGCCACCGGGCCATCGTCAGCACCCCCTGTCAGCCACATCATCCCCGACCGCGCCTGCGCCAGCAGGTCCTGGCCCGGCAGGTCGACCCACGGCCCCTCGGTCCCATAGCCGGTGACGGACCCGTAGACGACCCTTGGGTTGATCTCCTTCACGGCGTCGTAACCGAAGCCCAGCCGGTCCATCACCCCGGGGCGGAAGTTCTGCAAGACGACATCGGCGCCCCGCACCAGGTCACGAACCGCGGCACGGTCGGTGTCGGACTTCATGTCCACCGCAACCGACCGCTTGTTGCGGTTGATCGCGTGGAAGATCGTGCTTTCACCCCCGATCCGGGTGTCGGTCAGGTAGAGGTGTCGCGACAGATCGCCGGTGCCGACCCGCTCTACCTTGACCACATCCGCGCCCATGTCGGCCAGCTTCAGCGCGGCATAGGGCCCGGCGAGGAACTGGCTGAAGTCAAGGACGCGCAGGCCTTCAAGCGGCAGGGGAGAGGAGGTCATTCCGGGAAACTTTCGATGAAACGCTGGTCCAGCGCGTCCAGCGCCGTTGCATGGGAAGTGCGCCCGGTGATCGCGTCCAGCACGATCTGGCTGCCTTCCTCCTGAAACGCCATATAGCCCTTGTGGCGCGGGCGCAGCCAGGCGGCCTCATGCGTCAGGCGGGTGTTGGCATAAGCGTTGCCGACGGCGGCATTGACAGCCGGATCGCCCCAGGCCCGCGCATTGCCCGGCTGGCCGTTGTTGGCCGAATACAACCCCCGCTGCACTTCTGCCGAGGCGAGCCAGATGGCGAAGCGAGTGCAAAGCGCGGGCTCTGTCGTTCTGGCCGAAATTGCGATGCCGGTTCCGCCAAGGGCCGAACCGATGGGGCCGCCGATGCCGATGGCGGGGATGTCGTGAAATGCGATGCGGTTTGGTCGATACCCCTCGAGCGCGTAGGGGGCGTAAAGATAGGTCAGCGGGATGATCCGGTGCCGGGGGCTGTACGCCAGGGCATTCAGCGCAGCGATGGGGTCCATTGTCCGGCAGGCCGGATCGACCAGTTCGGCCATTGCCTGCAGGGCCTGAAGGACGGCAAAGCCGGTCTTGCGGCTGATCAGCGGTCCCTTTGTCACCGCGCAAGGATCGCCGAGGTTCGCCGACAGCGTATAGAAGCCCATCAGCACATGCGGCGGCCGCAGCGGCCACAGCACCGCCCCATCGCGTGCGGCCTCCATCACCTGATCCCAGCGCTGCACTGGGGCCGGTTGCAGATCGGGTCGGATCGCCTGTACCTGCGTCGCCGCGTCGATGGGCAGCGCCCATTGGTGCCCGTCAAGGCGGTAAGAGGCGAAGCTCTTGCCGACTGTCTCACCCTCAAGCCGCAACAGGCTTTCAGCGTCCGCGTGCAGGTCGATGGGCAAGAGGCAGCCATCCAACACCACGGCTCCGACGTGCGGATGGTCGATCACCATCAGATCGTAGGTTGCTGCCAGTTCATCGATCGGGGTGGATTCGAAGCCTTGCAACGACCGCTTGTCCCACGTGATCCGCACACCCGGGTGCATCCTGAAAAACTCGGCCGCCGCTGCCACCACCGGATCGTATCCCCGTGGGTCGGACCATGTCATTCCCTTGAGGGTGACTTCCCGTACCACGCTCTGCCCTCCTGCCACTTGGATTTCTGTAGCAAGGCACTGTTCACAAGTAAAATAGAATTTCACATTTCAAACGATACTTCCGGATTTGATTTCAGATTTGAACCCATGCTACCACTGGCGAAAAGGGGAAGTCATGGCGCGCAAGCTGCAGGATGATGACGACGGCGACGACGTTGATGGGCCGGAAGACAAGTACCGTGCCCCCGCCTTGTCGAAGGGACTGGACATCCTGGAGCATCTGGCCAGTGAGGCTGAAGGCAAGACCCAGGCCGACATCGCCAAGACTTTGGGCCGTACCACCTCGGAAATCTTCCGGATGCTGATGGTCCTGCGCAAGCGCGGCTATGTCCACCTGAACGAGGAAGACGACCGTTACAGCCTGACGACCAAGCTGTTTGAGATCGCCCACCGCCATCCTCCTGTCCGCCGATTGACCAGCATTGCGGGTGACGCGATGCAGAAGCTGGCGAACCGCATCAACCAGTCGATGCACATGGCGATCCTGCATTCCGGCAAGGTCCTGGTCATCGCGCAGGTCGACTGCAGCGACAACAACATCACCGCCGTGCGTCTGGGCGCGCAGATCTCGCCTTATGATACCTCGTCCGGACGTGTGCTTGCCGCCCGGATGGATGGCGAGACGCTGGCCGGTCTCCTGGCCGAGGCGGGTCCCGGGACGGATGATCGGCAGGCCGCCTTCGTCCGCGACCTGCCAGCCGTGCGCGCTGCCGGCTATGCGCAGAACGAATCCTTCACCATCGCCGGCGTCGTGAACATTGCTGCCCCTGTCCGCGACATGACCGGCCGCGTCGTGGCGGCCATCACCATTCCCTTCGTCCGGCGTCTTTCGGGGACCAACACGGCATCCGTCGACAAGGCGCGCGAAGAACTCCTCGCCATGTGCGGGGCGATCTCCCAGCGGTTGGGGGCCGGAGCCACGCTCGAAGGCTAGGGGCAGGTCAAGACCTTGGGACGCGATCACTTCCTCGGATAGGACGGGAGGCCAAGTTCAGGCCGGCCAAATTCTCGACCGAACATCTGTGTGTCAATCGGCGCACCAAAGTGCCAAGCCGAAATGGCGAGGCCTAGGTCAATAGGTGGCACCGTCCGCTTTCCGCCGAGGCTGTGTAAAAGCCCCGATTTATGCTATGCTTACGCATGGTTGGGAGGCTTTGCATGGCAGGTTTCATCGAGGGTGTCAGCCGAGATCAAACGACGCTTTTCCCGGAGCG
>NZ_JAABNR010000036.1 GCF_009925085.1 Stagnihabitans tardus
GGAGATTGTCCAGGCACGCCTCCCTCGGCGTGATGTCGACGCGGACATCGCCCCAGTCCTCGGACGGGATCTCCGAGAGCCGCCGCTCCATCAGCGCCTCGCCGGTCGAGACGATCTGGATCACCGCCGCATGGCCTGCGGCAAGATCGGCCTCGATGGCGGCAATCAGCGTGGGTGTCTTCATCCCCGTCAGGAGATGGCCAAAGAAGCGCTGCTTGGCGGATTCAAACGCCGAGCGCGCTGCGGACTTCGCCTGCGCGTTCAGCGTGCCTGAAGAGCCGGTGATGTTGACGGCCGCCAGCGCTGCGGTCAGGTTGCGATGGACCACCCCGAACGCGGCCGCGTAGGCATCATAGATGCCGCGCTGCTCGGCGGTCAGCACATGCTCCAGCATCTCGTATTCGACGCCGTCATAGGAGAGCGAGCGGGCGGTATAGAGGCCAAGCGCCCGAAGGTCGCGGGCCAGCACCTCCATCGCCGCCACCCCACCTGCCTCGATGGCCTGGACGAACTCGCCCCGTGTCGCGAAGGGAAAGTCCTTTCCGCCCCAGAGGCCAAGCCTCTGCGCATAGGCGAGGTTGTGGACCGTCGTGGCCCCGGTGGCCGAGACATAGACCACCCGGGCATTGGGCAGCTTGTGCTGCAGGCGAAGGCCCGCCCTGCCCTGCTGCGAGGCCTCCGTGTCCCCCCGTTCGCCCTTACCGCGTGCAGCGTTGGCCATGGCATGGCTTTCGTCGAAGAGGATCACCCCGTCGAAATCAGCCCCCAGCCACGCGACGATCTGATCGACGCGCGAGGCTTTGCCTCCGCGCTCCTCGGAGCGGAGCGTCGCATAGGTGGTGAACAGGATCCCCTCGGAGAGCGGGATCACCCGGCCTTGGGCGAAGCGCGACAGGGGCGTGACCTGCAGCCGCTCCTGCCCCAGGGCCGCCCAGTCGCGCTGTGCATCCTCGAGGAGCTTGTCGCTCTTCGAGACCCAGAGCGCCTTGCGGCGACCTCGGCACCAGTTGTCGAGCAAGATCCCGGCCGACTGGCGGCCCTTGCCCGCCCCGGTGCCGTCGCCGAGGAAGAAGCCACGGCGGAACTGGACCGTGCCTGCCGCCCCCTCAGGTGCTGCGGAGACGAGGTCGCCGGTCTCATCCACGGTCCAGCTGCCTGCGAAATGCGTGCCATGGGCTTCGCCGGCGTAGATCACAGTCTCGAGTTGGGCGTCCGACAGCAGGCCGTCGCGCAGGACGACGGCGGGCAGGCGCGGGCGGTAGCTCGGCCGCGGCGGTGCGACCGAGGCCATGGCCGCGGACTGCACCAGCCTGGTCGGGTGCGGGGCCGCCCCGGGGATCGAGATCGACTGCAGCCGGAACGGCTCATAGATCGCGTCGGTCAGGTGGCTGGGGGTGGTAGCGGGGTCCGCGGTACCTACGGCTTGGGTCGGGATGCTGGCCGGGTCGGCAGTGCATAGAGCCTCCGAGGCATCGAGCGCAGTCTTAGCGCCGCCATCTGCATCGGTGCCACCGATGAGAGTGTAGACGAGCTCGAGGATCTCGGGCTCGGCGCTGCGGGCGTGACTCGGGGCCACATGGGCCGCGGACCGGCTCGAAGGTGCGGATCGTTTGCCGATCGGCGTGGGGGTCACGCGCGACGCCGACGCGGAGGCACTGGCGGAGCGGGAAGGAAGTCCCGGGAATGAGGGGCGGGTGGCGAGGGCAGTGTCCGACGCCAGGACGAGGCGCGGGGGAACTTCGGCGAGGATCCGCGAGAGGAGGTGTGCCACTTCCGGGGACCTCGGCTGCATGAGGTCGGCATTGATGCCGCCGAGCCCACCGCCGAGCGGCTTGTCGAAGACGGAAAGCCGGGTCTCGAAGCTCGTGCCGTGCTTGGCGAAGGCACGGCCTGCGACAGCGCCCGTAAAGACCAGCGTCGCCGTCTCGGTCAGACGGGCGAAGCTCTCGGACAAGGCGGGCGCGTCAGGGGAAAAGCCCGCGCCGGTGATGGCGACCAACCGACCGCCGGGAGCGAGGCGGGCGAGCGCGGAGCGCAGATGCCGCGCGGTCGCCTCGGTGCTCCGGCCCTCCACATGGGCCGTGGCCGAGAACGGCGGGTTCATCAGGATCACGCTCGGGCGCAGCCCAGTGTCGAGATGATCATCGATCTGTGCCGCGTCGAAGCGCGACAGAGGGACACCCGGGAAGAGGCACTGCAGAAGATCGGCACGGGTCTCCGCCAGTTCGTTCAGCGCGAGCCGGGCGCCACCAAATTCCGCAAGGATGGCAAGGAGGCCTGTACCCGCCGAAGGCTCGAGGACCAGGTCGCGGGGCGTGAGCTGTGCGGCCGTCAGGGCGGCGAGACCCAAGGGCAGAGGCGTCGAGAACTGCTGGAAGCGCTCCATCTCTTCGGACCGGCGCGTGTGCGTCGGCAGGAGGTCGGAGACTCGCGCCAGAATGGGCAAGAGGGCGGTAGGCGAACCGGCACGAGCAACGAGAGCACGGCCGAACTTCCGAAGGAACATGACCAGCGCCGCCTCGCAGGCCTCATAGGCCAGTTTCCAATCCCAGGCGCCCGAGGCGTCGGAGCCGCCAAAGGCGCGCTCCATCTCGGCGCGCAGAAGGCCCGTGTCGATCCGCTGCCCCGCAGCCAGCGCGGGCTGCAGAGCTTCTGCGACAGTAAGGATACTTGTGGCGGGGGAAGCAGGTGCGAGAGGCGCCGCAGGCGGCGGCGCCAGCACGGTAGGCAGGTGGAAGGTCATCAGGGTCTCCGGGATGAGGTCAGGATCACGCCTGGCCAGATCCCTCTCTCGGCATCCCTCCAGGCTCGCCCTGACCCAACACCGCTCTTCCTCTCGGGCCTGCCCTGGGCGCCTCAGCGGCAAGAGCAGCGCCAGATCGGCAAGGGGGGCAAGCCCCCTCACCTTGCATTTGTTCCGTTTTTGTTCTATATCTGAGAGCCTAGCCGAGAAGGGAGATTCCCGATGGAAGACACCGCCTTTGCCCTCCCCGCGACTGCGAAGCAGATCGCTTACGCCCGATCGCTCGCCCTGAAGAACCAGACCCTCCTCCCCTGGGAGGTCCAGCAAGACCGCCGCTCCCTCAGCGCCTGGATCGACGGTCAGGCCCGCCTGAAACCGGTCTCAGACCTCGACCGCCTGCCCTCCTCGAAGCAGGTCGCCTTCGCAGAGCGCCTCGCTCGGATCAAGCGACGCGCCGTCCCGGAGGAATGCTTCCGCGACAAGGGGCTCATGTCGAAGTGGATCGACGGGAACAGGTGAGCTACATGCCCCGAGCGTGCAGTTCTCTAATCACCGGGCCAAAACCCCCCGAAACCGCAATGGTTTTGTCATGGGTTTTTGTCCAGCCTGAGCCTTTGAACCATGGCAGGGCTGACGGGACACAAACGACCCTTTTCGGAAAAGGGTCGTATGCGGGTTTCTGTGGAACGGCGGATACAGCATCGCTCACTTGGGCGGAAGTGGGCGCCGAAAACGCCCGATGATCTGATGCACAGAGGATACAGGGCGGCCAAACGCGGCCTGCCTGAACGGCTGCTTCCAGGAACGCGGCGATCCACATTGCTGGGGCTTAGTCGGCAGCTAAGGGCCGGGAATGACGACCATGTGCGGATCGTTGCAAGGGGCGGAAAGCGGCCGGACAGCGCGAAAGCCTCCGCACCGGCACTTTGATCGGAGCGGCCATTCGATCTTGAAGCAACTGACCCTTACATCTCGCGGAGCATTCAACTCTCAGGGGAACGCGGCCCCAATCCCGGTGAAGAACTTCTGGGGCGATTGGACCAATCTCCATCATCGGGAAACTGGAGGCCACCAGCCCGCGGGAGGCCAAGACCCGCCGATCAGACGTTCTCCGGCGTGAAGAGGTCGAAGCCGATGATCCGCTTGGCGGGCGGGGCCTGCAGGGCGGTCAGGGCCTCGGCGGCCAGGCGCTGGATCGGATGGGCCATGACCAGCGAGAGGTCGTGGTCGATCAGCCCCATCCGGGTGTGGTCGGTGATCTCGTGGCCCACGGTGACGATGCCGCGCCGACCGGCGGCCTTCAGCGCCTCCAGCACGCCCACCATCCCGCCGCCCGAGACGTAAAGCGCGGTCAGATCGGGCTCGCGGCGCAAAAGCTCTTCGGTGACGTCGCGAGCGATGGATTTGTCCTCGAAGGTCTGCAGCGGTTCCAGGATCGTGAAGCCCGGCCCGTGTTCGCGGACATAAGAGCGGAAACCCTGCTCGTTCAGCTCCTGGCAGCGGTAGCGGTGGTTGCCCACCAGCATCCCCACCCGCCCCGGGTTGCGGCATAGCCCCGTGATGGCCCAGGCCGCCGTCCGCCCGACCCG
This sequence comes from Stagnihabitans tardus, assembly GCF_009925085.1. Classification (GTDB taxonomy): domain Bacteria; phylum Pseudomonadota; class Alphaproteobacteria; order Rhodobacterales; family Rhodobacteraceae; genus Stagnihabitans; species Stagnihabitans tardus. The sequence goes on from NZ_JAABNR010000036.1 coordinate 4,333, forward strand.
CCAATTGTCCAGCCCGATATAGCCCGTGGGACAGGTGGAGGTCAGCTCGGAGATCAGCCCGAAACAGGGCACGCCGCGCGCGGACAGCGTCTCGATCGCATGGGAAATGCGCGCATGTTCGGCGCTGACCACGGCCAGGGCCTGGACGCTTTCGCCCATCTCCAGCATGCGCGCCGAGACCGCCTCGGGCGAGAGGTCGTCCATATGCTCGATCACCACCTCGACTTCTTGCGCCTGCTCGCGCAGCGCCTGGGCGATCAGGCGGTAGAAGGTCCGGTGCGATTGCTGCAAGAGGAACCCCAGGCGCGGCTTCGGCCGGTCGATCATCAGCCGGTCGCGCAGCGTCGGCAGGGCGTAGAAGTTCAAGGCCTCCGCCACCTCCAGCACCTTGGCCGCCGTCATGGGGCGCACCTTGGCGCGCCCGTTCAGGATGCGGTCGATGGTCGAGACGCTGACTCCGGCTTGATCTGCCAGGTCCTGGATCGTGGCACGGCGGGCCATGGCGGCTCCTTTGAAAGATTCCTTCATTTCTGCGCCGCAGAATTTGCAAGGAAAGAGGGGAAATGCAGCACGATCCATGAAAGCCCTAGGGCGGCCTCCATGTCAATGGTATGAAAATTCCACGAGACGGAGGATGGCAATGGACGATCTGAAATACGGCACGCGGGACAAGAGGGGCAATTGGGCGCCTTCCAAGCCGCTGGAGATCGCCCCCTTCTGGCGCGGGCAGTTCCGCAACCTGGGCCAATGGTTCCTGGGCTATCTCTGGCCGCACAACACGATCTTCATGGCGGTGACGCTGGCCTATTGGTATTTCGTCCTCCCCGATTGGGCGGTGATGCAGACCATCTCCTGGGACTGGGCCTTGAGGCTTTACGCGGTCAACGCGGGCGGGGTCTTCCTTCTGTATGGCGCGGTGGAATTTTTCTTCTATATCCGCCGCGTCCAGGGCACCCGGTTCAAATACAATGCGAAATTCCCCGCCGATCAGCGCTCCGACGTCTTCTGGTTCAAGAACCAGAACATCGACAATGCCTTGCGCACCTTCCTGGTCTCGATCCCGATCTGGACCCTGGTCGAGGTGGCCGTCCTTTGGGCCTTTGCCAATGGCTATTCCAACGCGGTCGACCCTGGGACCCATTGGCTGTGGCTGACGATCCTTCTGCTGCTGACGCCCGCCATCCACGAGGTGCATTTCTTCTGCATCCACTGGCTGATCCACCAGCAGCCGCTCTATCGCTGGATCCACTCGATCCACCACAATTCGATCAACCCCTCGCCCTGGTCCTCGATGTCGATGCATCCGGTGGAATCCACCGCCTTCTTCGGTGAGATGGCCTGGCACCTGCTTTTGCCCTCGGCCCCTTTCGTGGCGCTCTATCAGCTGACCTCGACGGCTTACGGCGCCATCGTCGGCCATATCGGCTTCGACAAGCTGGAGATGGGGGAGAACCTCGCCCCCGACAGCCATGCCTATACCCACTACCTGCACCACAAATACTTCGAGGTGAACTACGGCGGCGACGGGCTGATCCCCTTGGACAAGTGGTTCGGCACCTGGCACGACGGCACCAAGGAAGCCGACGAGCAGATGAAGGAGCGCTTCCGCCGCAAGAAGGAGCGCTTGGCCAAACAGGCGACCTGACCCCAGCGAAATCAGACCGACGGGCCGCGAGGAGGCGGCCCCCGGAGAAGTCATGCGCCGCAGCAAGCGGCCAAAACGGGAGGAGACCCATATGAAACTGACCAAACTTCTGGCGGCAACCGCCATCGTGACGCTCGGCGCGGGCGCGGCCTATGCCGAGGGCGCCAAGATCTTCGTCGTCGGCGGCAAGGCCGATGACCCCTTCTGGTCGATCGTCAAGCGCGGCGCCGAGGATGCGGCCAAGGTGGTCGAAGCCCAGGGCGGCTCTGTCACCTGGCTCGCCCCGCAGAACTACGACAACCTCGGCGTCGATGCGGCCGAACTGATCCGCCAGGCCATCGACCAGGGCGCCACGGCCGTCGTGGCCCCCGATTGGGTCCCCGAGGCGATGGACCCGGCCTTCCTTGCGGTCAAGGAAGCGGGCATCCCCTTCGTCGTCTATAACGCCGGGGGCATCGAGGCCGCCGACCGCCTGGGCGCGATGAACTATGTGGGCGCAGTCGATTACAAGGCGGGCGTCGCCGGGGGCGAATACCTCGGCAAGGCCGGCAATACCAATGGCGTCTGCATCAACTCGCTGCCCGGTGCCGCCAATATCGAGGATTACTGTGCCGGTTTCGCCGAAGGCATCACCGCCGCCGGTGGCAAGGCCGAGACCCTGCCGCTGCCCGCCACCGCCCAGGGCAATGTGACCGCCGTGGCCGAGGCGATCCGGGCCTATCTTCTGCAGCATCCCGATGTGACGGCGGTCTTCACCACGGCCAACCTCGATGCGGTGGGCGCGGTGCAGGGCATCGCCCAGGCGGGCATGGCCGACAAGGTCAAGCTTTGCGGCATCAACTTCGACGAGGCGATCCTGACCCAGATCGAGGCTGGCGCCCAGGCCTGCGCCATCGACCAGCAGGGCTATCAGCAGGGCTTCTACGCCGTCTCGATCCTGAATGGCTATGTGAACTACGGCCTCTCGATCCCCACGCGGGAGATCCTGACCGGCCCGGGCATCGTCGATGCGACCAATATCGCCTCGACCATGGCTGGCGCCAAGCAGGGCACGCGCTGAACCAAGGGGCCGCCCTTTGCCGGGCGGCCCATCTTTCCGGGGGGGCATATGTTCGCATCACTCTTGCGGCGACCGGAGGCCGGATCTTTCCTGGGCCTTGTCGTCGTCTATCTTTTCTTCGCGGCCCTGGGAGGCCCGGTCTTCCTCGGCGCGCCGGGCTGGTCAAGCTGGCTGAACATGGCGGCCGAAGTGGGCTTCATCGCCCTGCCCATCGGCCTGTTGATGATCGCCGGAGAGCTCGATATCTCGGTCGGCGCCATCCTGCCCGCCGCGAGCCTGACCACCGCCATCATCTCGGGCCATTACGACCTGCCCCTTTGGCTCGGCATCGCCGGGGGGCTTTCGGTGGGGCTTTTGGTGGGTTTCGTGAATGGCGTCTTGGTCACGCGGACCACGATCCCCTCGCTGATCCTGACCATCGGGACCATGTTCGGCGTCATGGGCTTGACGCTGGGCTTCACCATCCTGATCGCGGGCTCGACCGGGGTTTTCCTCGTGCCTGACCCGGTCTCGAAGGCGCTTTTGGGCAGCGCCTTGGGCGGCATGTTCAAGGTGGGCATCTTCTGGTGGCTGGGGTTTGTCGCCATCGTCGCCTATCTCTTGCACGTCCACCCCTGGGGCAACTGGGTCTTCGCCCTGGGCGGCGACCGCGAGAGCGCGCGCAACGCGGGCATCCCCACCGCGCGGCTGGTCATCCAAATGTATATGCTCTCGGGCTTTGCGGCGGCCTTCGTCGGCGTGGCCCAGGTCATCAGCTTTGGCAGCGCGCAGGTGGCGGCCGGCAGCTCCTTCATCTTCAACTCGATCATGTGCGTGGTGATCGGCGGGGTCCTTCTGACCGGAGGCGCGGGCTCGGTCCTTGGCATCGTTCTGGGCACGATCACCTTTGCCGTGGTCAACCAGGGGATCTTCTTCTCCGGCCTCGACCCCAATTTCGGCTCGATCATCATCGGCGCGCTCTTGCTGACCGCCGTCCTGACCAATGACCGCTTCCGCGCCCTGGCGGCAAGCTTCGTGAAGAAGAAAGGCCCCGCGCAATGAGCCGTTTCCTGCGCCGCCCCGAGGCGGGGGCCATCCTGTCGCTTCTGGCCGTCCTGGCGCTCTTTACCCTCGGCGGCGCCGATCTGGGCAACCTGCTCGGCGCCGCCTCCTGGGTCAATTTCGCGGCCAACCTGGGGATCGTGGCCATCCCGGTGGGCCTGTTGATGATCGCCGGAGAGATGGACATTTCCATCGGCGCGATGATCCCGGCGGGGTCGATGGCCGTGGCGGTGATCTCGGGCCATTACGGGCTGTCCATCTGGCTGGGCATGGCCGGAGCCCTGGGGATCGGCGTCGCCCTGGGCCTCGTGAATGGCATCCTGACGGTGCGGACCTCGGTGCCTTCGCTGATCATCACCCTGGGCACGCTGGTGGCCATGCAGGGGCTGATCCTGACAGGGGCCAAGGTGCTGACCGGCACGGCCAGCGTCGAGCTGCAATCGCCCGACTGGGCGCGGCAGGTCTTTGGCCAGCTGATCGGCGGCAGCCACCAGGTCATCATCCTGTGGTGGATCGGGCTTGCGGCGGTCTTCTGGTTCCTGCTGCATCAAAGCCGCTTCGGCAACTGGATCTATGCCATGGGCGGCGACAAGGTCTCGGCGCGCAACGCCGGGATCCCCGTGCAAGGCCTGACCATCGGGCTTTTCGTCCTCTCGGCCACCTCGGCCAGCTTTGTCGGCATGTGCCAGGCCATCCTCTTCAACTCGGCCCAGGTCTCGGGCGGGATGGGCTATATCTTCAACGCCATCGTGGCGGTGGTGGTGGGGGGCGTGCTTTTGACCGGAGGCTTCGGCTCGGTCCTGGGCATCGTCTTTGGCACCCTGACTTTCGCGGTCGTGGCCCAGGGCATCTACTTCACCCAGATCGACCGCAACTGGTCGAACCTGATCAACGGGGCGATGCTGCTGGTTGCGGTCGCCATGAACGAAGCCTTCCGCAAGCGGGCCATGGCGCCCCTGCGCCGCAAATGAGGTCGGCCATGTCCACCACACCCCCGGTTCTGGAATTGCGCAACATCGACAAAAGCTTCGGCCCGATCGACGTGCTGCATTCCATCTCTCTCAAGGTCCAGGCGGGCGAGGTCCTGTGCCTTCTGGGCGACAATGGCGCGGGCAAATCCACCCTGATCAAGACCCTGGCCGGGGTGCATCAGCCGACCTCGGGGCAGATCCTGATGGATGGGGAGGAGACGCGGTTTACCGGCCCCCGCGATGCCTCGGCGCGCGGGATTGCCACGGTGCACCAGTTCGGCGGCACCTTCCCCCTGATGTCGATCGGCCGCAGCTTTTTCGTGGGTGTCGAGCCCACCAAGGGCTGGGGCCCCTTCAAGCGCTTTGACCGCAAGCGCGCCAACGAGATCGCGGTCAAGGCCGTGCAGGACTTCGGCATCACCCGGATCGACGATGGCGACCGGCTGGTGGGCGGCCTGTCAGGGGGGGAGCGTCAGAGCCTCGCCATCGCCCGCGCCGTCCATTTCGGCGCCCGGGTCCTGATCCTGGACGAGCCCACGGCGGCCTTGGGCGTCAAGCAGGCGGCCCATGTGCTGCGCATCGTGAACGAGGCCAAGAGGCGCGGCCTGGCGGTGGTCTTCATCACCCATCAGGTCATGCATGCCATGGCGGTGGGCGATCATTTCGCGGTCCTGATCCGCGGCGCCATCGCCGCCGATTTCCGCAAGGGCGAGCGCAGCCGCGAAGAGATCACCGACCTGATGGCGGGCGGCGAGACCATGGCCGGGCTCGAAGCCCTCTCGCATTGACCTCCCCCGGCGGCCCCAGGCTCCACGGGGGCGGCCGAAACCCGGTCCGGGCAGGCTCCCTTCTGCCCGGACCACCCCAGGAAAGGACGAACCATGATACGACTGGCCGTGATCGGCGCAGGGCTGATGGGGGCGGATCACGCCCGGATCATCGCCGAAGAGCTTCCGGGGGCCGCCTTGCAGGTGGTCTGCGACCGTGACGCCACCCGCGCCAAGGCGGTGGCCGAGGCCTGGGGCACCGAGGCCGCCTCCGACCCCGAGGCGGTGATCGCGCGCAAGGATGTCGATGCGGTGATCGTGGCCTCGCCCGATTTCACCCATGCGCCCCTGTCGATGGCCTGTATCCGCGCGGGCAAGAAGGTGCTCTGCGAAAAGCCCCTGTCGCAATCGCCGCTGGAATGCCGCGACGTGATGGAGGCCGAGGAAAGCTCGGGCGGGCGGCAGGTCATGCTGGGCTTCATGCGCCGCTTCGACCAGGCCTATGTCGAGATGAAGGCCGCGCTGGACCAGGGGCGCCTGGGCCGCGCGCTGATGATGCACAACTTCCACCGCAATGTCGCAACGCCCGCTGCCGATTTCACCGGGGCCATGGCGATCACCAACTCGGCCCCGCATGAATTCGACGTGGTCCGCCATGTGCTGGGCTGCGAATACACCGCGATTTCCGCCTTCCAGCCCCGTCGCTCGGATGCGCTGGTGGCCCCGGTGGTCATGGTGCTGGAGACCTCTTCGGGGCAGCTCGTGAATATCGAGATCAACAACAACGCGGCCTATGGCTATGACGTCCGGGCCGAGCTGGTGGGCGAGGCGGGCTCGATCGCCATGAACCAACTGGCCTATACTTCCGCCGATCACGCCATGGCCCAGGCCCGGGCCTATGAGGCCGATTGGCGCGGCCGCTATGCCGAGGCCTATCGCCGCCAGAACCGCGCTTTCCTGTCCTTCGTCGCGACCGGGGTCTTCCCGGCGTCCGGCTCCTCCTCCTGGGACGGCTATGCCGCCGCCGTCGTGGCCGAGGCGGGCGTGCGCGCGCTCAAGACCGGCCAGCGCCAGCCCATCACCATGATTGCCAAACCGGAGTTCTACAAATGAAGCTGGGTTTCGTCTCTGACAGCCTGGGCGGGATGCCTTTTGACCAGATGCTGGACCAGGCCCAGCGGCTTGGCGTCTCGGGCGTCGAGGTCAATACCTGCGGCTGGTCCACCGCGCCGCATTGCGACCTTCCGGGTCTCCTGGCCTCGGCCGAGGCGCGGGCGGCTTTCCTGCGCGCCTTTGCCGAGAGGGGCCTTGAGATCATCGCGCTGAATGCCAATGGCAATCCGCTGCATCCGACCGACCCCGCCCAAGGACAGGGCCTGCGCGACACGATCCGCCTTGCGGGGCTTTTGGGGGTCAAGACGGTCTGCACCATGTCGGGCCTGCCTGCGGGCTCGTCCAGCGACACGATGCCCAATTGGGTGGTGTCAAGCTGGCCGCCCGAGACGCAGAGCATCCTGCGTTACCAGTGGGAGGAGAAGCTCCTGCCCTTCTGGACCGAGATCGCAGCCCTGGCCCGCACCCATGGCGTCGAAAAGATCGCCTTGGAGCTGCATGGCAACCAATGCGTCTATAACGTGCCCTCGCTCCTGAAGCTCCGCGCCGCCATCGGCCCGGTGATCGGCGCCAACCTGGACCCCAGCCACCTCTTCTGGATGGGCGCCGATCCCCTCGTCGCGGCCGAGACGCTTGGCCCCGCGCTTGCCCATGTCCATGCCAAGGACACGCTGTTGAACGCCCCCGTCCAGGCCACCACCAGCCTTCTCGAGAACGGCTCGCTGATGGATATCCCGGCCCGCTCCTGGTCCTATATCACCCTCGGTTTCGGCCATGGCGAGACCTGGTGGCGGCAGTTCTGCTACCGGCTCAAGATGGCGGGCTATGACGGCTGGCTCTCCATCGAACACGAGGATGTCATGCTGAACTCGCTGGAGGGGCTCGAGAAATCCGTGGCGCTTTTGAAAGGCGTCATGCCCCGGGCCCCGGCCGATTACAAACCGCAGGAGATCTGAGATGTGGCTTGACACCGGCCCCGCCGACCTTGCCCCCGAAGAGGGTCGCCGCTTCGACCAGGGCGCGCGCACCTTCGCCATCTTCCGCAACCACGAAGACGGCTATTTCGCCACCGACGGGCTTTGCACCCATGAGGATGTCCATCTCTGCGACGGTCTGGTCGTCGAGAACACCGTGGAATGTCCCAAGCACTCCTCGATCTTCAACCTTCAGACCGGCGAGGTCGAAACGCCCCCCGCCTGCAACAACCTGCGCACCTATCCCGCCAAGGTCGAGGCCGGGCGCATCTGGATCGAGGTTTAAGATGGGACTTTACCACAACCGCCCGCATGTCCAGGACATCCGCCGCATGAAGGCGCGGGGCGAGAAGATCTCGATGCTTTTCGTCACCACGCCCGACGAAGCCGCAGCCGCGGCCGCCGCCGGCATCCACATGCTCTCGATCGAGGGCCGTTTCTTCGACGCCACGATGCGCGAGGCGGCTGGCGATTGCTTCGTCCAGGTGGGCCTGCCCTATGGCGGCTGGGGCTCCTTCAACGGCAGGCCCTTGGCCACGGCCGAGGACTATCTGCGCGCGGCCTTCCACTATGCGGGGATTGGCGGCGACGCCTATTACTGCGCGGCCTCTTACGACATCCAGAAGACCCTGGCCGACAACCACATCCCCGTCGTGGGCCATATCGGGCTGATCCCGTCTTACATCAGCTGGACGGGCTGGCGGGCCGTGGGCAAGGCGGCCGACGAGGCATTGGCGCTCTGGCGGCACACCCAAAAGCTTGAGGAAATCGGCGTCTTTGCCGCCGAGCTGGAAGTCGTGCCCGACCGGATCGCGGCATTCCTGGCGCAGAACTCCAGCCTGGTGATGCTGGGCATGGGGGCGGGGCCGCATGCCGATGCGCAATACCTCTTTACCGAGGATGTCTGCGGCTATGGGCTGAACCACAAGCCGCGCCATGGCAAGGTCTATCGCAACCTCGGCCCCGAACTCGCGCGGCTGCAAGAAGCGCGGATCGAGGCCTTCCGCGCCTTCAAGGCCGATGTCGACGGCGGCACCTATCCCGCGCCCGAACATGTCGTGCCGGTCAAGGACGAGGAATACGAGGCCTTCCTGAAAGCCGCGCAGGGCTGAGGGTTCGGGGCCCAGACCTCGCCCAGTCGCACCCTTCGGCCTTCGCGGGCCGAGAGGGCGATGGCGTGGATTGCCTTTTCGATTTCGAGCCCCGCCGTGAAGTCGAGGGGCGCGCGGCCCCCGTCGCGGATGGCGCGCAGAAGTCCCGCCGCCTCGATCACCTTCAGGTCGTTGAACCCCAGCTGATGACCCGGCGCCGGGCAGAAGGCGCCATAGGGGGCATGCTCGGGCGAGGTCAGGATGGTCACAAACCCCGCCTTCGCCCGGTCTCCCCGGTTCTGGTACAGCTGCAACTCGTTCATCCGCTCTTGGTCATAGATCACCATGCCCTCGGTGCCATGGACCTCGAAGCCCAGCCGCGATTTCCGCCCCCAGGCGCTGCGCGAGGCGGTGAAGGTGCCCTTCACGCCGCTGGCAAAGGTCAAAAGCGCCGAGGCGCAGTCTTCGTTTTCCACCTCCGCCCGGCCCGAGCCATCGGGCAGGGGACGGGTCTTGTGGATCGTCTCCATCTCTCCCACCACCGAGTCCAGCGGCCCGGCCAGCCCCGTCAGCAAGGAGATCAGGTGGCAGCCGATATCGCCCAGGGCGCCCAGCCCCGCATCCTGGACCTTGGCGCGCCGGGACCAGGGGAGATCCGGATCGGCCTGGTAATCCTCATCGACCCAGCCGCGCACCTGGACGACGCGGCCAATCTCTCCGCCGGCCACAAGGCGGCAGGCATGGATGAAGGCGGGATTGGCGGTGTAGTTGTAGCCAAGCTGGGTCACGAGGCCCCTGGCCCGCGCCGCCTCCACCATGGAGCGCGCATCCTCCAGCGTCAGCGCCATGGGCTTTTCGCACCAGACATGCTTTCCGGCGGCGAGGCAGGCCTCCGCCATCTCGCGGTGCAGCCCGTTGGGCGTGGTGATCGAGACAAGCTGCACCCTTGGGTCGGTCAGCACGGCGCGCCAATCGGCCGTGGCCGCCTCGAAGCCGAATTGCGCGGCCATGGCCTCGGCCTTCGCCTCGGGCGTATCGACCAGGGTCACCAGCCGAACCCCGGGCAGATCGCCCATCACCGCCCGCACGTTGCGATAGGCCAGCGCATGAGCCTTGCCCATGAAGCCCGTGCCGATCAGGGCTGCACCAATCTCCATCGTCCCCCCCTATTGCCCATCCAGCCAGTCCCGGAACTGCTCCACGACCTGCGCCTCGCAATCGACCAGGTATTGCGGAGCCGGGTAATCGCCCTCGTGGACATCGCGGACAAAGCGGCCCATGGCCTCCACCCGCAGGGCCTGAAGCCGGTCGAGTTCGCTGGCGAAATCGGCATAGCGCTTGGCATGACGCGGGACCTTGCCGCGGTTCTGGCCCAGAACGTCATCAGTGAACAGGTATTGCGCATGGCCCGCAGCCCCCGCGCCCATCGAGATCAGGAAGAGCCCGGTCTTCTCGGCAATGGCCTGGGTGATGGAATGGGGCACGACCTCGATCTCGACGGCGAAGGCGCCGGCCTCTTCCAGCGCCTTCACCTGGCGCCAGACCAGCTGCGCCATGTCCAGCGTCTTGCCCACGGCCTTGAAGCCCCCCGTCCAGGTGCGCTTCGACGGGATCAGCCCCACATGGCCGCAGACCGGGATGCCGTGGTCGGCCAGTTCCCGCACGGTGCGCAGGCTGCCCGAGCAATAGACCCCATCGGCCCCCGCCTTATAGAGCGGCATGGCCCAGCGGAGGAAATCCTCCGTCCCGCCGATCTCGTAGAAATTGTCCCCGGGGAAGGCGAAGCAGTCGGGCGCCGCCTCGCGGAAGCGGCGGTCGTGGATCATGGCGGGCGGTATGGAGAGAAGTTCCACCCCGGCCTTGGCGGCAGCCTCGGCCTCCTCCAGCGTTTCGACCCGCAGCATGGCGAATTGATGCTTGCCGCGTGCGTCCAGAAGGTCCTTGACGGTCAGCATGGTCAGACCTCGATCCAGACGCGGTCACCCTCGACCTTCACGGGGAAGGTCTTGAGGTTGACGCAGGCGGGCAGCCGCTTGGCCTCTCCGGTGCGATAGTCGAACTGGCCGTTGTGCTTGGGACATTCGACGACGTAATCCATCACCAGCCCGCCCGAGAGATGCACATCCTCATGCGTGCATTTCCCGGCGGTCGCATAGAACTTGCTATCCACCCCATGGTAGATCGCATAGGTCGCGCCGCCGTGGTCGAAGCGGATCAGGTCCTCGGCGTCGATGTCTTCGGTGGCGCAGGCGTCAATCCAGGGCATGGGGTCACTCCGCTGCGGGCATCATGCCCGGGACATATTGGTGGAAATCTTCGCGGTAAGGCTTGGCCGTGGCGGGCAGGTCGCGCTTGAGGAAATAATCCTCATGGGCCAGCTGGCGCTTGATCGCGGGCCACATCTCGCGAAAGCCTTCCGCGATAGACCGGTTCGGCGCGGGCAGGTCGTCCTTGATGATCTCATGCAGGCGCGGCAGGGCGTGATAGGGCACCATCGGGAACATGTGGTGTTCGACGTGGTAATTCATGTTCCAATAGATGAAACGGCTGATGGGATTCATCAGGACGGTGCGCGAGTTCAGCCGGTGGTCGATGACATTGTCGGCCAAGCCGCCATGCTGCAGAAGGCCCGTCATCACGTGATGCCAGGCGCCGTAGAGGCGCGGCAGGCCCACGATCATCAGGGGCAGGATCGACTGGGTCGCGACGGCCAGGGCGAGGGTCGCCAGATAGATGCACAGGTGAACCTGCGCCACGCGCTGGACCTTGGGCCATTCGGCCTGGGGCACGAAGGTCCGCTCGGCCGCGGTGGGGCCGGTCAGCGCGTTCTGCACCAGGTTCGGGATGAACTTCAGCACATCCAGGATGCCCGCGAAGTTCAGGATCAGCTTGGCCATCTCGGTCGGGCGCATGATGGCGATCTCGGGGTCGCGGCCGACGAAATAGGTCTCGGAGTGGTGGCGGGCATGGCTCCAGCGCCAGGTGGCGGAGTTGCGCATGATCATGAACGAGGCGATCTGATAGACCAGATCGTTCATCCAGGGGGTGCGAAAGGCCGTGCCGTGGCTGCATTCATGCCAACGCGAGTCGGAGGCGCTGCCGTAAAGCACGCCGTAGGCCAGCCAGAAGGGCGCCGACCACCACGAGGGCCAGAGCGCGATGCCCAAGGCCGCGAAGAGCACCATCAGCCCGTAAAGCAGCACCGTGTCACGGATGGCCGGGCCATCGCTGCGCGTCATCAGCTCTTTCATCACCTTGCGCGGCACCTCCGAGTGATACCACTCCGCCGCCGTCAGCCCGCTTTCCACCGCGCGCTTGGCGTCCGGCCCGAACAGGCTGTAATCGCGTTTTCCCATCTGATCCTCCCAAGGCAGGGTTGCGACAGGAATAGAACGTGAATTCCATTTTAGGCCAGTGGGCGCTCTGGACATTTCGTCATTTTTCGTCAGAAATGGACCCAAGGTGACGATGAAACGTCAAGGGGATGTGATGGCACGGCGGGCGGGACTGGTGGAATTGGCCGAGGCGGCGGGGGTTTCGCTCTCGACGGTGGATCGCTGCCTGAACGGGCGCGAGCAGGTCTCGGCCACGGCCCGGGCGCGGATCCTTGCAGCGGCGGTGCGGCTGGGCCATCCGGCGGCCTTGCGCCTGGGGGTCTCGACGCCCGCGACCTTGCCCGAGGTGCGATTCGGCGTCGTCCTGCACAAGCAGGGGCAGGAGTTCTACAAGGCCTTCGCCGACGAGCTGAAGCGGGCGGTGGCCCAGCTTCAGGGGGTGCGCGGGCGGCTGGTGCTGGAATTCGCGGCCAGCCAGGCGCCCTCCGAGATGGCGGGGATGCTGCGCTCGATGGCCGGGCGCTGCGATGTGCTGGCGGCGACGGCGGTCAACCATCCCGAGGTGACTTCGGCCGTCGAATACCTGAAGTCTCAGAATTTGCGGGTGTTTTCGCTGCTCTCCGACTTCGGCCAGGGGTTGAGGGCGGGCTATCTGGGGCTGAACAACCTGAAGGTGGGGCGGACCGCGGGCTGGATCACCTCGCTGGCGGCAAAGGGGCCGGGCAAGGTGCTGCTCTATGTCGGCGGCCACCGCTTTCACGGCCACGAACTGCGCGAGACCGGCTTTCGCAGCTATTTGCGCGAGATGGCGCCGCAGATCGAGGTCCTGGAGACCGTGGTTAACCTGGAGACAAGGGCGCTGACCTATGAAACCACCCTCGCCGCGCTGAACCGCCATGCCGACCTGCGCGGCGTCTTCGTCACGGGCGGCGGGATGGAGGGCGCCATCGCCGCCCTGCGCGGCGCCCGCGCGCCGGGTGAGGTCGTGCTTTGCGTCTCGGAACTGACCCCTGATTCCCGGGCGGGCCTGGTCGAGGGCCTGGTGACCATGGTCACCGCCACCCCTTTGGAGAAGCTCTGCAGCGAGCTCTTCCAGCACATGGTGACGACGGTGCAGCAAGAGGGGCAAGTGCCTGACATCGGACAGATTTTCCTGGCACCGAACCTGCATTTCCCCGAGTCGATCTGACGCAGGCCTGACGAAAAAACATCAAAATCTGACGCTTTCGGCGGGGCGATCTTCAGCCTGACGGCATAATCCGGTTGATCCGCACCAATTCTGGAATATCAATTCCATTCACCGGGTTTGGGAGAGCCCGTGTCTGGAGACCCACATGACCCAATTTGCGCTGAACCACATGACCGTGGCCCGGCTGAGCTTTGCCCAAACCCTGGACCTCGCCGCCGATCTCGGCATGGTCGGGATCGAGCTTCGCAACGACCTGCCCCAGGCGCTTTTCGACGGGATGGAGCCCGCGAAGGCGGGCGACCTCATCCGGGCGAAGGGCCTGCGCCTCCTGGCCCTGGCCGAGGTGAAGCGCTTCAACGACTGGTCTTCGGACAAGGCCGCCGAGGCGCTGGTCCTGATGAAGATCGCCAAGGCCGCAGGCGCCGAGGCCGTGAGCCTGATCCCGCGCAACGACAACCTTGCCATGGGCGAGGGGGAACGCACCTCTGCATTGAAGGCCGCGCTGACGGGCCTGAAGCCGATGCTGGAGGACCATGGCCTGATCGGCATGGTCGAGCCCCTGGGCTTTCCCGTCTGCGCCCTGCGTAACAAGGCCTGGGCGGTGGAGGGTATCGAGGCCGTGGGCGCCAAGGGCCGCTTCAAGCTGGTGCATGACACTTTCCACCACACGCTCGCCCATGGCGGCCCGATCTACCCTGAACACACGGGCATCGTTCACATTTCCGGCGTCGAGGACCCCGCGCCCCAGGTCGAGGAGATGCAGGACGCCCACCGCGTCCTCGTGGGGCCGCAGGACCTGCTCGGCAACCTGGAGCAGCTGAAGGCGCTCAAGGCCGCAGGCTGGGTTGGCCCCGTCAGCTACGAGGCCTTCGCGCCCCAGACCCATGATTTGACCGACCCCAAGGCCGCCCTGCGCGCCTCGATGGACTTCATCGCCGCCGGGCTTTGACCCAGGCGTGAACAGGGGACCCCAAGGAGAGAGGGGGTCCCAAACCGGCACAATCACGGATGAACCGGCATCCACAAAGGGAGAGAACCATGAAGAAATCCTTTCTGATCGCGGGCTTCGCCGCCCTGATGTCGACCTCGGCCATGGCCGACGGCATCGGCGTCTCGATGGCGCTGTTCGACGACAACTTCCTGACCGTGCTGCGCAATGGCATCCAGGCCCAGGCCGATGCGGGCGGGCTGAAGGTCCAGATCGAGGACGCACAGAACGACGTGGCCAAGCAGCTGGACCAGATCAACAATTTCATCGCGGGCGGCGTCTCGGCGATCATCGTCAACCCGGTCGATACCTCGGCCACCCAGGCCATGACCGATGCCGCTGCCGCCGCTGGCGTGCCGCTGGTCTATGTGAACCGCCAGCCGATCAACGTCGACACGCTGCCCGACAACCAGGCCTTCGTGGCCTCGAACGAAGTGGAATCCGGCACGCTGGAGACCATCGCGCTCTGCGACAACTGGGCGGCCGAGGGCAAGACCGAGGTCAATGTCTATGTCATGCAGGGCGAGCTGTCGAACCAGGCGGCTGTGCAGCGCACGCAAGACATCTATGACGTGATCGAGGCCGGCAAGTGCAAGGTCAAGGTCAACGTGATCGACCAGCAGACCGCCAACTGGAGCCGCGACCAGGCCCAGACGCTGATGACCAACTGGCTCTCGGCCGGGACCGCCTTCGACGGCGTCATCGCCAACAACGACGAAATGGCCATCGGCGCCATCCAGGCGATGAAGGCGGCGGGGATCGACATGAAGACCGTCCAGGTCGGCGGCGTCGATGCGACGCAGGACGCGCTGGCGGCCATGGCGGCGGGCGACCTCGACGTCACCGTCTTCCAGAACGCGGCGGCTCAAGGCTCGGGCGCGCTGGAGGCGGCCACCAAGCTTGCCGCCGGTGAGGCCGTGGACCAGAAGGTCTATGTCCCCTTCGAACTGGTGACCCCGGCCAATCTGGCGGACTACATGGCCAAGAACTGATCCGACCAGATCGCGGGGGCGCCATCGTCCCCCTTTGCCCGGCGGAACCGCCGGGCTTTCGCGCAAAAAGGGAGGGGAGAGATGTCGCAACCCACAACAGGGTCACAACCCACGGGCCAGGCCCATGGCCTCGGCGGCCTGAAGTATGACCCGGCCAAGCGGACCCGGGCGCCCGAATGGAACGTGGCGCTGGCCCTCGTCATCATGGTGGCGATCTTCGAGATCCTGAACCGCCTGAACGGGGGCTCATTCCTGTTCAACATGCGCGACAATGTCGATGCGATCTTCAACCAGCAGCGCATCGACATCATGCTCTTGCAGGTGGCCATCGTGGGCATCATCTCGCTGGGGGTGACGCAGGTCATCATCGTCGGCGGCATCGACCTGTCGTCCGGCTCGGTCGTGGGCGCCACGGCCATGGTGACGATGAGCTTCGCCCAGACGGCCCTGGTGAACGGCAACCCCAATCCCAAGGCGGTTTTCGGGCCGGAGTGGATGGACCTGCCCGTCCTCATCCCCATCGTGGTGGGGCTGGCCGTGGGGCTTTTTGCCGGCCTGATCAACGGTCTGCTCGTCGCCTATACCAAGATCCCGCCCTTCATCGCCACCTTGGGCATGATGGTGACCGCCCGCGGCGCCTCGCGCTGGTGGTCGAATGGCAACCCGATTTCGTTTCCGACCGAGAGCTACGGCCAACTCTCCAACGGCGACCTCCTGGGGACGCTGACCTTCGGCCTTGTGCATTGGCAGGGGCAGAACCCGGCCTTGGTCTTTCTTTTCCTGGCCGTGCTTTTTCACCTCATCCTGAACCACACGCTTTACGGCAAATGGACCTATGCGATCGGCTCGAACGAGGCCGCCGCGCGGATGTCGGGCATCAATGTCGACCGCCACAAGGTGCTGGTCTATGCCATCGCGGGGCTTTTGGCCGGGGTCTCGGCGGTGCTTTTGACCTCCAAGAACCTGACGGCCCAGGCGGGGATGGGGGTCATGTACGAGCTTGACGCCATCGCCATGGCGGTCATCGGGGGGATCTCGCTCTCGGGCGGGCGGGGTTCGATCCTGGGGACGGTGCTGGGGGCTGCGATCTTCTCGGTGATCATCTCGGGCTTCACCTCGATCCAGCTGGACGCCTATTACCAGGAGATGGTCAAGGGCGCGATCATCGTGGGCGCGGTCATCCTGGACCAGGCCCGGCAACGCAAGCGCATGAGGGCGTGATGAGCGATATTATCCTGGAAACCCGGGGTCTGACCAAGCGTTACGGCGGCGTCCATGCGCTGGAGGATGCCAATTTCATCCTGCGCAAGGGCGAGCATGTGGCCGTCGTCGGCGACAACGGCGCGGGGAAATCGACCTTCGTGCGGCAGGTCACGGCGGTGGAGCAGAAATCCGCCGGGCAGATCTTCTTTGACGGGCGCGAGGTGAATTTCGCAGGTCCGCTCGAGGCGCGGGAGGGCGGCATCGAGACGGTCTTCCAGACGCTCGCCCTGGCGGACGACCTTGACGTGCCCTCGAACCTCTTCCTCGGGCGCGAGCTTTTCAAGTTCAAGTTCGGGCCGTTTTCCTGGCTGGACAAAAAGGCGATGCGCGACCGCACGCTGGAGGCCCTGAAGACCACGGCGGTCAAGATCCCCAATGTCGACAACCCGATCCGCAACATGAGCGGAGGCCAGCGGCAATGCGTGTCCATCGCGCGGACGGCGGCCTTTGCGTCAAAACTGGTGATCATGGACGAACCGACCGCCGCCCTGGGCGTGCAGGAAACCGCGCAGGTCGAGAACATCATCCGGGGGCTCAAGGAGCGGGGGATCCCGATGATCCTGATCTCTCACAACCTGCGCCAGGTCTTCGA
Source organism: Stagnihabitans tardus (assembly GCF_009925085.1). GTDB lineage: Bacteria > Pseudomonadota > Alphaproteobacteria > Rhodobacterales > Rhodobacteraceae > Stagnihabitans > Stagnihabitans tardus. Next base: position 21,354 of record NZ_JAABNR010000036.1, read on the forward strand.
CCTGGTGGACCGCATCGTCGTCTTCCGCCGGGGCCGCATCGTCGCCTCCTTGCGCAAGGAGGAGACCGACGGCAACGACGTCGTGGCCTATATCACCGGCATCAAGGGTCCTGCGGACAACGTCGCCGCGTGACCCCGGGGGGCCTCCCATCCCCGAAAGAGACCGGTCCTGGCAGGGGCCGGTCTTCTTTTTGCCTTTGGTGGCCTATCTCGGCCCCTTCCAGCGCAGGTGGTCGATGACCAGTTGCAGCGCCGGAGAGATCTGGCGGCGGCTGGGGTAATAGAGGTGATAGCCCGCGAAGACCGGACTCCAATCCTCCAGTGCGCGGGCAAGGCGGCCCTCGGCCACCAGGGCGTCGGTGCGGTCCTCGGGCAAAAGCGCCAGGCCGTGGCCATCCAGCGCCGCCGCCAGGCACAGGGCCGAACTGTTGAAGGTCAGCGCGCCCGTGACGCGGACATTCAGCGCCTGGCCCTCCCTCGCGAATTCCCAGACGTAAAGATCGCCCCGGGTGTCGAGCCGCAGGTTGATGCAGGCATGGCCCACCAGGTCGCGGGGATGCAAGGGCTTCCCCGCCCGGGCAAAGTAGTCTGGGGAGCCCACCACCGTCATCCGCATGTCCGGCCCGATGCGGACTGCGATCATGTCCTGGTCGATGCTTTCCCCCAGCCTGACGCCCGCATCATGGCGGTCGGTCACGATGTCGGAAAAGCGCTGCTCGACGGTCAGTTCCAGCTCGAGGTCGGGATACTTCGCGACAAGGGGCGAGAGGCGGGGCCAAAGCGCCGTCTCGGCCGCATGGGACGGGCAGTTGATCCGCACCAGGCCCGAAGGCCCCTCGCGGAAAGAGGAAAGCGCCGCGACCTGGGCGTCGATCTCGGTGAAGGCGGGGGAGAGGCCCTGGGCCAGGCGCTCTCCGGCCAGCGTGGGCGCAACCTTGCGCGTGGTGCGGTTGAGAAGCCTGACCCCCAGCGCCTCCTCCAGCCGCCGCACCGCCAGGCTGACCGCCGATTGCGAGGTGCCCAGCCGCGCCGCCGCCTGGGTGAAGCCCTTGGCCTCGACGACCGCCAGGAAGACCGCGAGATCGGGCAGGGTCTCGCGCTTCATTGATGAGGATCCAAGATCAAACCTATCATGATTGCGCAGGTTATCAGATGAACCAGACCCGGTATAGTGGCGGGAAAGCAGGAGAGCCGCCATGCAGATGCGCAAGTTCGGACAGGGGTTCCAGGTGTCGTGCCTCGCCCTTGGGGCCATGGGATACGGCACGCTGACCGACCGCGCGGGGCTCATCGCCACGCTGCGGGGCGCGGTCGAGCGCGGCGTCACCTTGATCGACACGGCCGAGGTCTATGGCCCCTGGGTCAACGAGGAGCTGGTGGGCGAGGCGCTGGCGCCGCTGAAGGGCCAAGTCCAGATCGCCACGAAATTCGGCTGGGACATCGACCAGCAGACCGGGGCACATCGCGGCGGGCTCAACAGCCGTCCCGCGCAGATCCGCGCTTCGGTCGAGGGGTCCTTGCGGCGGCTGCGCATCGACTGCATCGACCTTCTGTACCAGCATCGCGTCGACCCCGAGGTCCCGATGGAAGATGTGGCGGGCACCGTGCGAGAGTTGATCACGGCGGGCAAGGTGCGCCACTTCGGCCTCTCCGAGGCCGGGGCGGCATCCATCGCCCGCGCCCATGCCGAGCAGCCGGTGACGGCGCTGCAGTCGGAATACTCGCTCTGGACCCGCGAGCCCGAAGCGGAAATCCTGCCGCTGGTCGAAGGCCTTGGCATCGGGCTGATCACCTATAGCCCGCTTGGAAAGGGCTTTCTGACCGGCAAGATCGACCCCTCGCAATCCTTCGAGCCCAAGGACATCCGCGCCCGCACGCCCCGGTTTACCTCTGACGCCCGCGCGGCCAACCTCGCCCTGATCGAGGGGCTGAAGGCGATCGGCGCCCGCCTTGGCGCCTCCCCCGCGCAACTGGCCTTGGCCTGGCTTTTGGCGAAGAAGCCCTACATCGTGCCCCTCTTCGGCACGCGCTCGCTGCCTCGGCTGGAGGAGAACCTTGGCGCGGCCAGCCTCGCTCTGCCAGAGGAAGACTTCGCCGCCATTGACGCGCTGTCGCAGGCCTTCCCGGTGGAGGGCGCGCGTTATCCCGAGGATATCATGGCTTATTCCGGACGATGAGCAATATCCGCACCCTCGGCACCCTGGCGGTTCTGCTGGGCTTTGCCTCGATCTCGACCGACCTTTTCCTGCCCGCCTTGCCCACGATGGCAGAGGCCCTTGGCGCGGGTCCCGGGCAGATGGAGCTGGTCGTCTCGACCTATCTCGCGGGCTTCGGCTTCGGGCAACTGCTTTGGGGCCCGATCAGCGACCGCTTCGGGCGGCGCGGGCCGATCCTGCTGGGGGTGGCGGTCTTTGCCCTTGGCTCCGCCGGCTGCGCGCTGGCCACCGCGCCCTGGCAGATCATCCTGTGGCGGATCGTCCAGGCGCTTGGCGCCAGCGCGGGCGTGGCGCTGGCCCGGGCCATGATCCGCGATCTTTACGAGCGCGACCGGGCGGCGAAGATCCTCTCCGGCCTGATGACCGTCATGGCGGTGGCCCCCTTGGTCGGGCCGAGCCTTGGCGCGGCGATCCTGAAGGTCGCGCCCTGGCAGGCGATCTTCTGGCTGCTGGTGGGTTTCGGCCTCGCCACCCTGGTCGCCGTCATGGCCCTGCCCGAGAGCCTCGCCCCCGACAAGCGCACGAAAGGCGCTCTGTCGGGTGCCTTCCGCGACTATGCGCTGCACCTGACCAACCGAGGGCTGATGACGCGGGCCGGGGCACTGGGGTTCTATTACCTCGGCGTCTTTGCCGGGATCGCCGGGGCGCCCTTCGCCTATATCACGCATCACGGGCTCTCGCCGCAGGCCTACGCCCTGGTCTTTGGGTCCGGCATCGTCGGGCTGATGGCGGCGAATATGCTCAACGCCAGGCTGGTGACGACCTTGGGCGCCGAGCGGATGCTGCGGATCGGCACCTTGGGAGCCGCCGTGACCGGCCTGGCCTTCGCCGCTGTGACGGCCACCGATTGGCAGGGGGTGGCGGGGCTGGTGGCCGTCAACCTGGGCTTCACCGCGATGAATGGGCTGATCGCGGCCAATGCGGTGGCGGGGGCGCTCGCCTCGGTCAAGCACGCGGCGGGCAGCGCCTCGGCCGTCGTGGGGGCGCTGCAATACGGTGGAGGCATGGCGGGCGCGGCCCTCGTGGCCGCCCTGGCCGATGGCACGCCCTGGCCCATGGGCCTGGTCGTGGCGCTTGGCGGCTGCGGCAGCCTCCTCTGCGCCTGGGCCGCCGGGCGGCAGGTCACCTGAACCGCAGCAGGTCCACGAGGGCGGCCAGCGCCGAGGAGGGCGCCGCGCGGTTGGGGTAGTAGAGGTGATAGCCGGGGAAGCTTGGGCACCAGTCCTCCAGCACCGAGGTCAGGCGGCCCTCGGCGACATGGGGGCGGATGAGGTCGGCGGGCAGCCAGGCGAGGCCCATGCCGTCCAAGGCCGCCGCCAGCCCGAGGTGCAGGCTGTTGTTCACGAAGCTGGGCGTGACCCGGACATTGACCACGCGGCCCTCCTTCTCGAACTCCCAGGGCGCGATGTTGCCCAGGCGCGGCAGGCGCAGCGCGATGCAGCGGTGGGCGTGCAGGTCGGCGGGGGTCTGGGGCGTCCCATGGGCCTCGACGTAACCCGGGGCGCCCACGACCGCCATCCGCAGGGGCGGCGAGATGGCCACCGCGATCATGTCCTGCGCCAGGTGCTCGCCGATGCGGATGCCTGCGTCGAAGCGCTCGGCCACGATGTCGGTCAGGCCATAATCGACCGAGACCTCGACCGTCACCAGAGGATGCGCCGCCA
>NZ_JAABNR010000037.1 GCF_009925085.1 Stagnihabitans tardus
GGGGGCTGCCGCCCCCCAGACCCCCCGCCCAAAGGGGGCCACGGCCCCCTTTGGAAACCCCGTGAGTATTTGGGCCAAGATGAAAGACAGGCTGGTTTTGATGTTGCGCGGGGTGAATGTGGGGGGCGTCAAGCTGCCCATGGCCGCGTTTCGCAACATGTTGGCGGGCTTGGGGCTCGAGGATGTGGCGAGCCATATCCAGTCGGGCAATGCGGTGTTTCGGGCGGGGCTTGCGGCCGAGGGAGCAGGGGCTGCGTCCTTGGCCAGGCTCGAGGCGCGGATTGCAGAGGGGCTTGCTGCGGAGTTCGGGCTGGCGGTGCCGCTTTTCCTCTGGCGCCTGGCCGATTACGAGGCGCTTTTGGCGGCTTGCCCCTTCCAGGCCGAAGGGGCGGCGGATGGCGCCTCGGTCCACCTCGTCTTTCACCGGGCAGAGCTAGCTCCGGGGCTCGAGGCCCATGCCACGGCCGGAGAGCGGGTCTTGGCCGGGGCAGGGGTGCTTTACCTCCACGCGCCTAGGGGCTTCGGGCGCTCGGAGCTGGTGACCAGGCTGCCGCGCTACCTGAAGGGGGACCAGACCGCGCGGAACTGGCGGAGCTGTGTCGCGGTGAGGGAGCTTGCAAGGGGACTGGCGGAGGGCCCGTGAGCGCCGCCTTTCCACCCTTCTCCTCGCCGCCCCGGGCTTGACCCGGGGCCTCGACTCGTCAAGCGCATCGGCTGCCATGGCCCCCTCACGCAAGGGTGATGCCGCGCCCCCATTCCCTGTGGCAAGCTTCACCCATGCGCGCGCTCCTCGTCCTTGCCCTGGTCTTCGCTCCTGGCCTCGCCCGGGCCCAGTCTGACTGCATCGCCCTGGCCGCCAATGCGCCCAGCGTGATCCCGGCCGCTTTCGCCCCCGAGGAGGGCGTGGCGATCCGCTACCTCGACCACTCGATGTTCGCCCTGACCCTGCCGGATAGGCTCATGGCCGTCACCGATTACAACGGCCATATCGGCAATCCCGAGACCGTGCCCGCCGTGGTCACGATGAACCACTACCACGACACGCATTTCACCAGGACCCCGGACCCGCGCATCCCCGTCGTCCTGCCGGGCTGGGGGACCTTCGGCCATCCCGCCGCCGTGGACCTCGACCTCGGGCCCCTGCGCGTCCGCAATGTCACCACCGACACACGGGGCCCCTTTGGCGAGGGGGGCGAGCAGGATGGCAACTCGATCTTCATCTTCGAGGCCGAGGGGCTTTGCATCGTCCACCTGGGCCATCTGCACCAGGAGCTTTCGCCCGCCAAAAGGGCGATGATCGGCCGGGTCGATGTGCTGATGGTGCCGGTCGATGGCGGCTTCACCATGAGCCAGGAGGCCATGGCCGCCGAGATCCGCGCGCTCCATCCCCGCATCGTCCTGCCGATGCATTGGTTCGGGCCCGAGACGCTGAAGGGCTTCCTGGCCACCATGTCCGCCTGGCCGGTCGAGATCCTCGCGGGCCCCGAGCTTGTCGTCACGCGCGACAGCCTGCCCGAGGCGCCGAAGATCGTGCTTCTGACGCCCGCGCTTTTCCCCTGAGCCTTCCCCCTTGGCGCCCGTGGCGTTACAAGGGGACATGCTGAACCCATGCTCCCCCGATTTCGTGGCCAGCCTCGCGGCGCGCCTTCCCGAGACCTTGACTGCGCCCGAGCCGCGCTGGCTGGAAGAGCCACGCGGCAAATGGCAGGGCCAGGCCGGCGCCGTGGCGCGGCCCCGGACGACGGCGGAGGTGGCCCAGATCGTGCGCGCCTGCGCCGAGGCGCGGGTCGGCCTCGTGCCCTGGGGCGGGGGGACGGGGCTCGTGGGGGGCCAGGTCATGACCGAGGGGCCCTTGCCCCTGGTCCTCTCGCTGGAGCGGATGAACCGGATGCGGGCGGTCTATCCGTCGGAGAACGTCATGCTGGTCGAGGCGGGGATGACGCTGGCGGAGGTCCACGCGGCGGCGGCAGAGGTGGAGCGGGTCTTTCCCCTGACGCTGGCGAGCCAGGGGTCGTGCCGGATCGGGGGGAACCTGGCCACCAATGCGGGCGGGGTCAATGTGGTCCGCTATGGGAATGCGCGGGACCTCTGCCTGGGGCTCGAGGTCGTGATGGCCGATGGCACGATCTGGAACGGGCTCAAGCGGCTGAGGAAGGACAACACGGGCTATGACCTGCGCGGCCTGATGATCGGCTCGGAGGGGAGCCTGGGGGTGATCACGGCGGCCGCCTTGCGGCTTTTCCCGGTCAACCGGGCAGAGGGGGCGGCTTTGCTGGTCGTGCCGGGGCCTGCGGAGGCCTTGGCTCTTCTGGCGCTCGCGCAGGAGCGGCTGGGCCCCGGGCTTTCGGCCTTCGAGCTGATCTCGGGCCAGGGCCTGGCTTTCCTGGCCGAGACCATGCCGCAGATCCGCCAGCCATTTGCCGAGGCGCCGGACTGGATGGTCCTGGTCGACCTCGGCCTGACCGGGGGCGATCCGGAGGCGGAGTTGGTGGGGTTATATGAGGCCGGTGCCGAGGCGGGGCTGGTCCTGGACGGGGTCATCGCGCAGTCTTCCGCGCAGCGGGCGGGGCTCTGGGACCTGCGCGAGACGATCCCCCTGGCCAATCGCGCGGTGGGTGCGATTTCGAGCCACGACATCTCGCTGCCCTTGTCCGAGATTCCGGGCTTCATCCCGGCGGCGACCGAGGCGCTGATGCGGCTTGGCCCCTTCCGGATCAACTGCTTCGGCCACCTCGGCGATGGCAACCTGCATTTCAACGTCTTCCCGCCCAAGGGGCAGAAGGCGGCGGAATTCAAGGCCCTGGCGGGGGAGGTGCAGGAGCTGGTGCATCAGAGGGTGGTGGACCTCGGGGGGAGTTTCTCGGCCGAGCATGGGGTCGGGCGGCTGAAGGTCGGCGACCTGGAGCGCTGGGGGGATGGGGCCAAGCTTGCCGCAATGAAGGCGATCAAGGCGGCGCTGGACCCGCATGGCATCATGAACCCGGGGGCGGTGCTGCGGTGAGCGCGCCTGATCCCCGGAACCTGCGGCTCGCCTTTGGGTTTGCGGTTGGAGCGGTGGCAGCGGTGTCGGCGGCTTTTATCGCGGTTGATGTCGCGGTGGATATCGAGGCGTCATGGGGATTGGGTCGGTTGCTGTGGATCTCGACCTGGGCCGGTCTGGGAGCGGGCCTCGCGGCCTTTGGCCTGTCGGGCTGGGGTGGGCGGCCGGGCTGGAGAGGCTGGGCCCGCGCCTATGCCGCGGCTGTGCTTTGCAGCCTCTGCGGCGGTTTCGCGGGAGGAACGGCGGTCTACCCGATCTTTGGCACGCTCTTCGGCCCGCCGGTTGCCTTTTGGATGATGGTCTCGCCGAAGCTCATGCCCCTGTGGTGGGGCGGTTTCGTGCTGGTCCAGCTTCTGGCTCTGCGGCTTCGCGCGCGATTGGGGGCTGGCGGTTCGGCTGGAGGCGGTTGACGCTGGGGGGCTCCGCCGACTGGACCGTCGCGCTGGTGCCTTGGCCCGAGGTCCTGCCGACTGTGGGGCTGGCCCTGCCGACTGCGCCGACTGCGCCCAAGGGGGGGATGTTGTCCTGCCGACTGTGGGGACAATTCCTCCCTGGGCCGTTTGGCGGCCGGGTCCTGTCCCCTCAGTCGGCAGGGCGAGGTTTGGCGTGGGGGCAGCCGGTGCAGTCGGCAGAGCCCCCCGGAGAGGCACCCCGAGGCCCACTCCCAAAACGCCGCACGCCCTGCCGGGGTTTCCGACAGGGCGCTGGGGTGGGGTAGGTGGGTCACGTGTTGCAAGCAGCGCCCGTCCGGGTGGGTAATCCCGGATGAGCAAGGTTTAGGACGATTCGGGTTACTGAATGGTTAACGCCACCCCTCCCGCCCGCCCAAATCGGTAAAACACGTCACAAACCCTCGAAGGCGCAGAGCGCGTGGACCTCCATCCCCAGGGCCTCCAGCCTCTTGCGTCCGCCAAGGTCGGGCAGGTCGATGACGAAGGCGCAGCCCACGACGACGCCACCGAGGCGCTCGATCAGCTTGATCCCGGCTTCCGCCGTGCCGCCCGTCGCCAGAAGGTCGTCGACCAGGAGCACCTTTTCGCCGGGCTGCAAGGCGTCGTCATGGACCTCGACCACCGCCTCGCCATATTCCAGCTGATAGGCCTCCGAGATCACCGCGCCCGGCAGCTTGCCCTTCTTGCGGATCGGCACGAAGCCCGTCGAAAGCTGATGCGCCACCGCGCCGCCCAGGATGAAGCCCCGCGCCTCGAGCCCGGCCACCTTGTCGATCCGGGCGCCCGCATAGGGCGCCAGAAGCTGGTCCACCGCCATGCGGAAGCCGCGCGGATCGGCAAAGAGCGTGGTGACATCGCGAAACAGGATCCCCTCATGCGGGAAGTCCACGATGGTGCGGATATAGTCCTTGACGGTTTTCTGCCTGGTCATGTTCCTGTCCTTGCGCTCGACCCCAGAAGCCGTGAGACGGCCCGGATACACAGCGCGCGCCGTTCGGCCCAATCGCCCGTGATCAGCACCCTGTTTGCCCCAAACCGGTCCAACTGCGCAAGGACCGCCGCCTGAAATGCCGCCCGGGCGGCGGGGTCACCTTGATAGCGCGTGCCGTCGTCGATCCAGGGCCGGTCGATGTCCAGGACGAAGTAAAGATCGGCCAAGTCCGGGGGAGGCTCGGTCGGCGCCTGCCCGGTCAGGAAGCCTTGCCAGACCTGGGTCAAAAGCGGATCGGTGTCCTCGAACAGCACCGGTCCCGCCTGTCCGGCCAAGGCCCGGCGCATGGCGCGGTGACCCGCCATGATCTGGGCGAAGTCCGCCTCGGTCCAGGGGCCCTCTGCGCGATGGGCATCATGCACCCGGCCATATTCCGGCACGTAAAGCGTGTCGAATTCCGCGGCGAGGCTCTGGGCCATGGTGGATTTGCCGACGCTTTCGGCGCCGACCAGCACGATGCGGCGCTGGAAATGCGGGCGCACTTCGGGGGGGAGGAACCGCCATTGGCCCGGCGGATTGCGGCGCACCGCCGTTCCGCTGGTGGGGAAGGCCAGGCGCTCGGGGTCGATCAGGACGGGGCGTGCGCCGACCTCGGCGGCCAGCCTATGGACATAGGGTTCCGAGCCGAAGACGACATCGATCGGCCCGCCCTGGGCCGTCAGGCAGATCCGGCGCCAGATCGGCCAGAAGTCGGGATGGTCAGCGGGCTCTTGCGGGACGATGCGGTCGTGGTGGAGGACACGCACCCCGGGCAGCATGGCGGTCATCCAGCCATGGCGGAGCGACCCCGGGATCGGGTCATCGGGCAAGGAGCAGACCAGCACCGTCAACTCGTCGCAGAGCCCAGCGGCCACTTGGGCGAGGAAGCGGTGGCCGGCATGGGGCGGCAGGAACTTGCCCAGAAGGAAGCCCCGCGTCACGGCGTCTGCTTGCGCCAGGTGGCGCGCCAGTCGGCCAGGCCTTTGATGGCCAACCCAAGGAAGAGCGTGTAAAGCACGGCCGTGGGCTGGAGGTCCTTGGCGAGATAGACCCCGATGGCCAGGACATCGACGGCGATCCAGAAGATCCAGTTTTCCAGGTAGCGCCGGGACAACAGCACCTGTGCCGCCAGGCTCAGGCCCGCAATGGCCGCATCCCACCAGGGCAGGGCCGCATCCGTCAACTCTGCCATGGCCCAGCCCCAAAGCGCGACACCAAGCGCCGTGGCGGCAAGCACCTGGCGCCATTGGCGGGCGCTCAGCCGGAGCACGATCAGTGCCCCCGTCGCCGTGCGCCCCGAGATCCACCACCAAAGGCCAAAGACCTGAATCACGAAGAACAGGACCTGCAAGAGCGCGTCGCTGTACAATTTCGCGTCGTAGAAAATCCAGGCGTAAAGGGTGACCATCACCAGGCCGAAAGGATAGTTCCACAGGCTGCGCCGGATGATCAGGACGACATTGGCCAGGCCGCAGAGCGAGGCGGCGATCTCGATCGTTCGGGTGCCGAACATGGCACCAAGAAAGTCCAACGCCGTCATGTGCTGCGCCCCAGCACCCGTCCCGCCACGCCCCGCAGCCGCTCCACCATGGCCGGGTCACGGTGGGAGGGCGCGGTCATCACGGCATATTCCAGCGCGCGGTCGCAGCCGCAGGGGCAGGTCTCGCGGGGGGCGAGGCTCAAGCGGCGGACCACGTCGCGGGCGGCCTCGGCATTGGCGGTGAGGGTGGCGATCACCTGGGCCACATCCACCGCGCCATGTCCTTCGTGCCAGCAGTCGTAATCGGTGACCATGGCGAGGCAGGCATAAGCAAGCTCTGCCTCACGGGCGAGCTTGGCCTCGGGCATCCCCGTCATGCCGATCACATCGGCGCCCCACCCTCGGTAGAGGAGGCTCTCGGCGCGGGAGGAGAATTGCGGGCCCTCCATCGCGAGGTAAGTGGCGCCGCGGTGCAGTTTCGGGCCTTGGACAGCCTCGGCCACGGCGTCGGAGAGGCGCGGGCAGGTCGGATGGGCGACCGAGACATGGGCCACCAACCCCGGGCCGAAGAAGCTTTTCTCCCGCGCGAAGGTGCGGTCGATATATTGATCCACCAGGACGAAATCGCCCGGCGCATAGTCTTCGCGCAAGGAGCCCACCGCCGAGACGGCCAGCACATCGGTGACCCCCAGGGCCTTCAGCGCCGCGATATTGGCGCGGTAGGGCAGGGAGGAGGGCGTATGGACATGGCCCCGCCCATGGCGCGGCAGGAAGGCCATCTCGACCCCATTGAGCCGCCCGGTCAGGACCTGGTCCGAGGGCGGCCCCCAGGGCGTCTCGACCGTGACCCAGGCTTGATCCTGAAGCCCCGCGATCTGGTAAAGCCCCGAGCCGCCGATGATGCCGAGTTTGGGGGTCATGCGGGTCTCCTTGCCGTTTCGGGCAAGGCTAAGGGGAAGGGGCCGCGAAGGGAAGGGGCTCTGCCCCTGGGCCTCACCCCGGGATGTTTGGGCAAGCATGAAGGGGCGCCCGGGAAAGGGCGCCCCTTGCGGTCAGATCAAGGTGACCAGGGCCGCGTCGGCCATGCCGAGGCCCACGAGGAAGATGGAATCGACGCCCGGGCCATAGTGCAGGAAGATGCCGCCTGCACCTGCCGAGAAGGAATGGGCCACGCCGGTGGCCAGGTCGATCTTGTCGCGGGCCACCTGGAAATCGGTCACCATGTCCTGGCCGTCGCCGACGAGGAAGACGAAGGTGTCGATGCCGAGGCCGGGGCCTCCGGTCATCGTGTCGTTGCCGCGCCCGCCGGTCAGCCGGTCGGCCCCCTGGTCGCCGAAGAGGACATCGGCCCCGCTGCCCCCGATCATCTTGTCGTTGCCGAGCCCGCCCCACAGCGTGTCGAGCCCCGCCCCGCCATTCACCGTGTCATTGCCGTTGCCGGCAAAGACCCGGTCATTGCCGGCGTTCAGGATGAAACTGTCGTTTCCGGTGAAGTTCAGAAGCACCCCATCCGAGGAGGTCGTGGTCGACAAAAGCACATCGGCATTGGCATTGCCGGTATAGGTCCAGCCCAAGGGCAGGAAGAGGGTCTCAAGCGCGGTATTGTCGGCGCCGGAGGCATCGAGGGCCGCCTGGGTGCGCAGGGTTTGGGCGGGCAGGCTGAGCCCGGTGATCGTGACGATATCCAGCCCGTTCACCGCCTGGGCTCCGGAGATGGTGCCGAGGATCGTGCCCCCGGGCCCCGGCGCAAAACCCGCGCCGGAGATGGTGATCGTGGTCAGACCGGCCGTATAGGTGATCTGCGTGGGCGTCATTCCGGTGACGCTGCCCGTGCCGATCTTGTCGAACAAGAGGATGAGGTCGGCGGGAGAGGAATTGAGACCAGGCGAGAAGCTGATTGCGGGCATGAAATTGCGCTCCGATGTGAATGAATGGCGCAAGGGTAAGACCAAAGCGGGAAATCGCAAAGCTGGAAAGGGCGGACCTGTCCTTTTGGATAGGATCAGGCCGGACCACAGGGCGCCGTAGCCCGGGGTATGTCCCGGGGTTCTGTCCGCTTCGGCCCCGGGACGCCAGATGGGGCGTTCAGGGGGCGGCGCGCGCGAGGTCGGCCACAAGCCGCGGATCGGCGCCGAGGCCCTGGAGAAGCTCCACCGAAAGAGGGACGCCGATCTCGCAGCCTGTCGCGACATGGGGCAGGCCCGAGGGCTTCAGGATCAGGGCCTGGCTCGCGGCATCGGGGTAGAGAAGGAAGCCCATGGTCTCCAGCGGGGTCAGCGCCTGGTGAGAGGTGATGACGCTGGTGCATCCCCTGGGATCGGCGGAGTTGGCCTTGGCCGTGGGGTCGGTCTTGGCCAGGAGGTCGAGGTAAAGCGCGGTCAGGGGGGGCAGGCGGCCCTGCGCCTCGGGGTCGAGGTCGTTGACCAGCGGGGTCTCGGGGCGCAGCTCTGCGGGCAGAAGCGAGAAGGGGTCGACCTTCTCGCCCGTCTTCAGGTCGAAGAGCACCGCGTCTTGCTCGCTCCAGCCATGGGCGCCGCCGGGGCAGGCGGCATCGGTCTGCAACAGAAGTCCGTAGAAATCCGCGCCCTGGAAGGTCACGTCGACCCAATGGGAATACCACATCTGCAAGGGGTTCCGGCCGGCATCGAGGCCCTCGGCCGCGATTGTCTCGTCGTCGAGGAGGCCGCAGGGCAGCATCAGGGCATCCTGGTCCAGGGCCAGGAGGGCGGCGTTGATCTTGCAGGCGGGTTCGGTCCCGGAACAGGGCAGGCGCGGGGTGGGCTCGATCAGGACCATGGGGTCGGGGCGCTCCTGCGCCTGGGCGGGCAGGGAGAGGGCCGCGAGGAGAAGGGCTGCGAGGCGGGTTCGGGCTTGCATGCCAGGTCCTTTCGGAAAGCGGGGAAGGGGCTCTGCCCCTGAGGCCCTGCGGGCCTCACCCCGGGATACTTGGGCCAGTGTGAAAGAGAGCCCGGGGGCGGCGGGGCGTCAAGCGGGGGCCTGAGTGGGGGCGGGGTGGATCGCGGGGGGCGGGGCGCTGCGACGGGTCGATTGGGTGCTCTGAAGGGCGTGTGTCAGTCGGGGCGGCGGAGCTCCAAAAGATCGGTGACCTGAAGGTAGTCCATGTAGCCGAGCCTGGCCATGACCCCGGCCTTCACAAGGTCGAAGCGGCCCTCTGTCAGGAATTCGTCGCGGATATGGACGCCCAGGACCGTGCCGATGACGAGGAAGTCTTCGCCGCCCTCCAGCGTCACGACCTGTTGCAGGCGGCATTCCAGCGTGGCGGGCGAAAGCGCGACGCGGGGGCAGTCGATCTCCTGGCACTCGGCCTTTTCGATCCCGGCATGGGTGAATTCGTCGCTGCCATGGGGCAGGTGGGCCGAGGTCTGGTTCATCTGCTGCCAGAGGTCGCGGGAGACGACATTGCTGGCGAAGACCCCGGTTTCCTCGATGTTGCGAAGGGAATCCTTGCGGTCGCAGGCGAAGATGACCTGGGGGGGCGCATAGGCCACGGCGTTGAAGAAGGAATAGGGGGCGAGGTTGTCGCCCTTGGCGCCCCGGGTCGAGATCCAGCCGATCGGGCGCGGGGCCACGATGGCGTTGAAGGGCGAATGGGGCAGGCCGTGGCCTTGGGCGGGACGGTAGAACATGGGGCGGCTCATGCTGGGGGCTTTGAGGGATGGATCGGGGCCTTGGGGCAAGGTGTCAAGGGGCGGTGTCTTGGGGCGCCACCCTGGGGCTGGCATCTGGCGGCCATCATGGGCTCTGGTGCGCGGAAAGGGGGCGCGGCGGCCCCGGGCCTGGTTCTTCTGTCATGGCGGTCGGGGCAGGGGTTTCCGTGCTCTGTTCTGCCCATGGCCGCCAAACCCCTGGCCGGCTCGGAGCGGAGTTCGAAACGGATTTGCTCCTGTCATGGTCCCATGTTACGGGCGTTCCCAGATGATTCCCTGAACCCGCGATCCCGCCCCATGTACCAGTTGGAAGAAGAAACCGAGGCCGACTGGTGGGAGGTCGAGGCTTTGTACGACCTGTGCTTTTCGCCGGGGCGGACGGCGCTGTCCTCTTACCGGTTGCGCGACGGGGTGCCCACGGTGGCGGCGCTTTGCCTCGTGATGCGCGAGGATGGCAACCTCGTCGGCGCGATCCGCTATTGGCCGGTCGAGGTGGGCGGGGAGGATGTGCTCCTGCTCGGGCCCGTGGCGGTCCACCCGACGCATCAGGGCGAGGGCCTGGGCGGGCTCTTGATCAACGAGAGCCTGGCCGAGGCAAGGCGCCAGGGTTGGGAGCGGGTGCTGCTGGTCGGCGATGCGCCCTATTACAAGCGCTTCGGTTTCTGGAAGCTGGAAGGGGTCGAGATGCCGCCGCCGACCAATCCCGACCGCATCCTCGGGCTGGAATTGAAGGCCGGGGCCTGGAAGGGCGTGACTGGCAAGGTGACCAAGGCAGCGGGGGCCTGAGGGATCAAGGGCGGGGGCCATGACGGGGGGCCATGTCGGGGTCCCTGTCGGGGGGCCATTCCGGAGGCCGGGATCGGTGGGGGAGCTTGGCTGACCGGGGTCTGCCCGCTGCGATCGCCCCGGATGCCCTCCTGACCGCCGCAATCGCCGATGATGCCCCCCACCGGAGACCAAGGTCGATGATGACCAAGGCACAGTCGGCGGAGCAGGGGCTGGGGATCGGCGTCAAGGGGCCAGTCGGCAGCCCCGCCAGCGGCCCCAACCGCAGCCCCACCAGCGGCCCCTCTGGCGGTCCTCGCGGCACGCCCTGACCCAAAGGAGCGGCTGGCGCCGCAAGATTATCTCTCGCCTCTGGCCTGGCGGCCAACCGGCTCGGGCGTTGCAATGGCGCGCGGGCTGCCCATATCCTTTGGCATGACCCTGAAAGCGCCCCCCCTTCCCGTGCCCCATCGCGACCTCGACCTGCGGCTCGCGGCCCTGGCCCATGCCCAGGCGCAATTGCGCGCCTCCTGGACCGGGCGCCTGCAAGGCATGGTCTCGGGCGATGGCGGCTGGAGCAAGCTGCCCGAGGGCGTCCGGCGCGAGGTCGAGGCCCGCATCGTCGCCGCCCTGGAAAAGGGCTTCGCTGCCGATCCGCACCCGACACGGGGCCGGACGGGCGGCGCGGTCATGGTCTCGGGCGCCCTGGGCGGCGCCTTCGGCATCCCCGGCGCCCTGGCCGAGATGCCGGTCTCGCTGGTCCTCTTCCTCCAGGCCATCCGCGAAGAGGCCCGCGCGGCCGGCCTCGATCCCGCGCGGGAAGGGGTCCGGAGGGCGGCCATCGACATCCTTCTGCGGGGCCAGGTCGTTGGGGCGGAGGAGGCGCTGGAGGCCTCTTTCCTGAACGCCCGCCTCGGCTTGTCCGGGCCCATGGTCACGGGCTGGGTCGCCCGGCTGGTGCCGAAGCTCGCCCCGGTCCTGGGTCAGCGCCTGGCGGCGGGGGCGGTGCCGGTCGTGGGCGCGCTGGGCGGGGCGCTCGCCAACCGGGCCTGGGAGAGCCATTATCGCGGCCTCGCCCAGGTGCGCTTCGGGCTCATGGCCCTGGCCGAGGTCCATGGCGTGGGCGCGGTCGTCGAGGGCTGGAAACGGGCGGAGCGTTTGCCTGCGGTTTGAGGGCGGAGATCGGGGGGCTGCCGCCCCCCGAACCCCCTGCCTCAAGGGGAGCACGCTCCCCTTGAGAAACCCCGTGGATATTTGGGCAAGTATGAAAGGGGGGGCGGGGAGGTTGGCCGGGGTTGGGCTTGCAGTCTTTGACCCAGGCCCTGGATCGGTTGGCCCGTCCTGCCCAGGGTCGAGCCTCGTTGCAATCTTCGGCACGCTTGCAAACTGGGGCTTTCGGGAATCACAATGCCGTGTTACTTAGCTTTATGGCTAAGTATGATCCCGATCTCAACCTGGTCTTCCAGGCCCTCTCGGACCCGACGCGGCGGGCGATGCTGGCGGCGCTCGGCAAGGGCGCGGTGCCGGTCAGCGAGCTGGCACGGCCAACGGGGCTCGCCCTGCCCACGGTGATGCGGCACCTGGGCGTGCTGGAGGAGGCGGGGCTCATCGCCAGTCAGAAACAGGGGCGGGTGCGGACCTGCCGGATGCGGCCCGAGACGCTGGAAGTGGCCGTCGACTGGCTGAGCCAGCAGCGCGCCATCTGGGAGGCGCGGGCGGACCGGCTGGAGGATTACGTGATGCGGTTGATGCAGGAGGGTGGGGACGATGCGTGACCTGTCGGTGGAACGGAGGATCGCGGCGCCGCGCGACCTGGTCTGGCGCTGCCTGACGGAAGGCCAGCATCTTGCACGCTGGTGGGTGCCTGCGCCCGTCACGGTCGAGGACATGGTGCTGGAGCCGCAACCGGGCGGGCGCTTCGGCTATGTCATGATCCTGGAGGACGGCGCGCGCTTTGCCCTGGACATGATGATCTGCGAGGCGAGGGGCCACCGCCTGATCTTCACCGACCTGATGTCGGGGGGCTTTCAGCCCATGGCGGCCCCGATGTTCGGCTTCGTCGGAGAGCTGGCCCTGACCGAGGTGGAGGGTGGGACGCTCTACCGCGCCACGGCGCGCCATGCGCGGGAAGAGGATGCCAGGCGCCATGACGAGATGGGATTTCACGACGGTTGGGGCGCGGTGGCGGGCCAGCTTGTTACTTATGCAGAAGGACTGAGATGATGGAACTTGACCCCCAAAACCTGGACCCGGCAACCGACCTGGAACTGGTGCGCGAGCTGAAGGCGCCCAAGGCGCTCTTGTGGGCCTGCTGGACCGACCCGCGGCATCTGCCGCATTGGTTCGTCCCCAAGCCGCACAAGGTGGCCTCCTGCGAGATCGACCTGCGGGTGGGCGGGGCCTGCAACACGACCTTCGACATCGAGGGCAACCTGATGGAGAACAAGGGCGTCTACCTCGAGGTGATCCCCGGCGAGAAGCTGGTCTTCACCGACACCTACGAGGCCGGCTGGAAGCCCGCGCCCGAGCCCTTCATGACGGCCATCGTGACCTTCGAGGACCTGGGCGAGGGCCGCAGCCGCTACCGCGCCGTGGCGCGCCATCGCAACCCCGAAGCGGCCGAGAGCCACCGCAAGATGGGCTTCTTCGAGGGCTGGGGGACTGTGGCGGGCCAGCTCGAGGCCCATGCGCAAGAGCTGGAGACCCGCGCCATGGTGATCACGCGCCATATCGCGGCCCCGGTGGAGAAGGTCATGCGCTGCTGGACCGATCCGGCGATCCTGCCCAAGTGGTTTGGCCCTGCGGGCTATGACTGCAAGACCAAGTCCATCGACCTGCGCGAGGGGGGCGAATGGACTTTCGACATGGTGGGCCATGGGCAGGTCTGGCCCAACCGCCACCGCTATACCGTGATGCGGGACGGGCGGATTTCCTTCCTGATGGATGGCGGGGAGGAGCCCTCGATGGAAGTGACGGTGACCCTGGCGCCGGAAGGGGCGGGGACGCGGATCACGCAGACCGTGATGTTCCCGGATGCCGCGGGCAAGGTCGCGGCCACGGGCTATGGCGCGGCCGAGAAGGGGATGGAGACGCTGGGGAAACTGGCGGCGGTCGCCGAGGGCTGAGAGGGGGGCTCTGCCGACTGTGGGCGGGGTCTTTGGCCTCGGGCCGGGGCCCTGCCGACTGTGGGGTGGGGTCCTGCCGACTGCGCTGTCGCTTTGCGGGTTTTGGCCGAGGCTCCGCCGACTGGGTTGTGGACCCGTTGTATCCCCCGGGCTGCGGGCGAGGTCCCGGGGGATATCGCGGGCTGCGGGCGATATCGCGGGCCGGGGGGCGGGGCAGGGGACACTGCCGACTGCGGGGCCCGGACGCTCGCGCCGGCCTTGGCCCAAGCCCACTGCAAGCTTGGTGGCTCTGCTCTGGCCAAGGGCGGAATTGGGGGCTAGCTTTGGCGCAAAGGAGAGCCCCTGATGAAAGATGCTGCCCCCACCACGGTTTACCTCAAGGATTACCAGCCCTTTCCCTTCGTGGTGCAACAGGTCGCGCTGACCTTCCGGCTGGCACCTGGGGCGACGCGGGTCCTGGCCGCCCTGACGCTTGCGCCCAACCCGGCGCGACCCGGGGTCCATGACCTGCGGCTGGATGGCGAAGGCTTGGCCTTGATCGCGGCGCGGATCGGGGGGCGGGCCTTGGCCGTGTCGCCCGACGAGACCGGCCTGACCATCCCGGCCGCCATGCTCCCGGCGGAGGGCTTCGTCCTGGAAACCGAGGTGGAGATCGCGCCGGAGGGCAACTTCTCCTGCGAGGGGCTTTACATGTCGGGGGGGATCTATTGCACGCAATGCGAGGCCCAAGGCTTCCGGCATATCACCTTTTACCCCGACCGGCCCGATGT
The DNA here is from genome assembly GCF_009925085.1 of Stagnihabitans tardus. GTDB lineage: Bacteria > Pseudomonadota > Alphaproteobacteria > Rhodobacterales > Rhodobacteraceae > Stagnihabitans > Stagnihabitans tardus. Next base: position 14,271 of record NZ_JAABNR010000037.1, read on the forward strand.
CATGGCGCCCTTCAAGGTGCGCATCGAAAGCGACATGCCGGTGCTGTTGTCGAACGGGAACCCCGGCGCGCAGGGCGCGGGCTGGGCGGAGTGGGACGATCCCTGGCCGAAGCCCGCTTACCTCTTTGCCCTGGTGGCGGGGGATTTGCGGGCGCATCGCGGGGACTTCGTCACCGCCTCGGGGCGGAAGGTTGACCTTGCCGTATGGGTGCGGCCGGGGGATGAGACGCGCTGTGATTACGCGATGGATTCCTTGATCCGGTCGATGCGCTGGGACGAGGAGGTCTATGGCCGCGAATATGACCTCGATGTCTTCAACATCGTGGCGGTCGATGACTTCAACATGGGGGCGATGGAGAACAAGGGGCTCAATATCTTCAACTCCAAGCTCGTGCTGGCCAGCCCCGAGACGGCCACGGACGACGATTATGGCCGGATCGAGGGCGTGATCGCGCATGAGTATTTCCACAACTGGACGGGCAACCGGATCACCTGCCGGGATTGGTTCCAGTTGTGCCTGAAAGAGGGGCTGACGGTCTTCCGCGATCAGCAGTTCACCGGCGACATGCGAAGCCATGCGGTCAAGCGGATCGAGGATGTCATGATGCTGCGCGCCCGGCAGTTCCGCGAGGACCAGGGGCCCTTGGCCCATCCGGTGCGGCCCGAAAGCTTCATCGAGATCAACAACTTCTACACGGCGACGGTTTACGAGAAGGGCTCCGAAGTCATCGGGATGCTCAAGCGCCTGGTGGGGGATCAGGGCTACAAGGCCGCCTTGGACCTGTATTTCGACCGCCATGACGGGGATGCGGCGACGATCGAGGATTGGCTGAAGGTCTTCGAGGATGCCACGGGGCGCGATCTTGCGCAGTTCAAGCTCTGGTATTCGGAAGCCGGGACGCCAAGGGTGAAGGTCAGTGAGGCTTGGGAGGAGGGGGTCTTCACCCTGACGCTGTCCCAGGTCAATCCGCCGACGCCGGGGCAGCCGGAGAAGGCGCCCAAGGTGATCCCGGTGGCGGTGGGGCTTCTCAATCCCAATGGCGACGAGGTGCGGCCCACGGAAGTGCTGGAGCTGACGGAGGCCGTGCAGAGCTTCCGCTTCGAGGGCCTGGCTTCGCGGCCCGTGGCCTCGGTGCTGCGGGGCTTTTCGGCGCCGGTGGTGCTGGAGCGCGAGGTGGCGGCGGAGGAGAGGGCATTCCTTCTGGCCCATGACACCGACCCCTTCAATCGCTGGGAGGCCGGGCGGGGCCTGGCGCGGGAGGTGCTGGAGGGGGCGGCCGATGCGGGGCTTTGGGTCCAGGGCATGGTGCGGCTGATGCAGGACGGGGGCCTCGACCCGGCCTTCAAGGCCCTGGCTTTGCGGTTGCCGGGCGATGACGAGATGGCCGCAACCCTGGCGGGCAAGGGGCAGGTGCCCGACCCCGAGGCGATCCGCGACCGGCGAAGGGCGCTGCACATGGCCCTGGCCGAGGCCCTGCGGGCGGAGCTGCCAGCCATGGCGGCCCCCCTTGGGGTCCGCTTCGCGCCCTCGGCCGAACAGGCGGGGCGGCGGGCCTTGCGGCTTGCGGCCTTGGGGCTTCTCGGGCGGCTCGACCTGGGCGCGGTGGCGGCGGCGCATCGGGCCTCGGACAACATGACCGAGGAAGTGGGCACGCTGGCGATCCTGCTGGAGAACGGGGCGGGCGGGCCGGAGGTCGCGAGCTTCGAGGCCAGGTGGAAGGCCGAGCGGCTGGTCATGGACAAGTGGTTCGCCTTGCAGGTCGGCTGCGCCGCGCCCGAGGCTGTGGCGGGCGTGGTGGAGCGGCTGACCGCGCATCCGCTCTTTGACTGGAAGAACCCCAACCGGTTTCGGTCTGTCCTGGGCGCCCTCTCGGCCAATCATGCCGGGTTCCATCATGGCTCGGGCGCGGGCTATCGGCTGATGGCGGATTGGCTCTTGAAGCTCGATCCCTTGAACCCGCAGACCACGGCGCGGATCTCGACGGCCTTCGAGACCTGGGGGCGCTATGATGCCGGGCGCAAAGCCCATGCCAGGGCGGCGCTGGAGCGGATCAAGGGGACAGAGGGCCTGTCGCGGGACCTGGGCGAGATGGTGGGGCGGATTCTGGGGTGATGTCCGGTCGGGCCTCTGCGGGCTGACGCCCTTGCGCCCGACCGGAGGACGCCGGGGGGCTGCCGCCCCCCGAGCCCCCCGCTTCAAGGGGAGCACGCTCCCCTTGAAAATCCCCGTGGATATTTGTTGACCAATGAAAGGGCCGGGTGCTGGACTCCGGCCCTTGGCAAATGGGCCGCAGAGGCGGTCGAGGAAAGATCCTGATGGCGCGTGTGATCCTGTTCAACAAACCCTATGACGTGCTGACCCAGTTCACCGATGAGGTCGGGCGCCAGACCCTTGCGGATTTCATCCCGGTGCCTGCGGTCTATCCGGCGGGGCGGCTGGATCGCGACAGCGAGGGCCTGGTCGTCCTGACCGATGACGGGGTCTTGCAGGGGCGGATCTCCTCGCCCGGGGCGAAGTTCGCCAAGACCTATTTCGTCCAGGTCGAGGGCATCGTGACGGAGGAGGCCCTGGGCCAGCTCCGCGACGGGGTGCTGTTGAAGGACGGGCTGACGCTGCCCGCCCAGGCCCGCGCGGTGGAGGCGCCCAAATGGCTCTGGCCGCGCGAGCCACCGATCCGGGTGCGCCAGACCGTGCCCGATGGCTGGATCGAACTGACGATCCGCGAGGGCAAGAACCGCCAGGTCCGCCGCATGGTGGCCGCCGTGGGCCTGCCTTGCCTCAGGCTGATCCGCTGGTCGGTGGGCGACTGGACGCTCCAGGGCCTGGCCCAGGGCAATTGGCGCGACGTGGCGGCGCCGGAAGTGGCGCCCCTGGGCGGCATGGCTTCGCGAAAAGGGTGAGGATCGTGGCGGAAGCATCAGAGATCATTGCGAAACTGGCGCTGGAACCTCATCCCGAGGGCGGCTGGTATCGCCAGACCTGGGTCGGGCCCGACCGCGAGGGCCGCGCCTCGGGGACGGCGATCCTCTTCCTTCTGGCGCGCGGAGAGCGCAGCCATTGGCACCGCGTCGATGCCGATGAGATCTGGATCTGGAACGCGGGGGCACCGCTGGCCTTGTCGCTGGGCGAGGCCAGGGCCGCTACCGTGACCCTGGGGCCCGATGTGCTGGGCGGGCAGCAGGTCCAGGCCCTGGTGCCTGCGGGCCATTGGCAAGCGGCGCGGTCCCTGGGCGACTGGACGCTGGTCTCTTGCACCGTCTCGCCCGGCTTCCGCTTCGAGGGCTTCGAACTGGCGCCGCCCGAGTTCACCCTGCCAGAAGCCGCGCAGGGCTGAAGGGCGAGAGCAGCGGCGCCGCGCCCCCCGTGATCAGCGCGGCCAGGCCCTCGGCCACCACGGGGGCCAGGGTCGCGCCGGAATGCATCACCGCCGCCCAAAGCCCCGGGGCAAGGGCGCCGATTGCGGGCAATTGGTCGCCCGGCACCGGCCTGTAAGCCAGGGTCACGCTTTCGGCCCGGACCTCGACGCCCAGAAGCGCCGAAAGCCGCGCCTTCCCTGCCGCGACCTGGGCGGGGATATCGGCCACGGTCTCGGCGCTGTCGGATTGGTGATGCGGGGCCAAAGGCGCCAGGAGCCGGCCCTGGCGGTCCTGCCGCAGGTCCTGGCCCGGCAGGGCGAGGATATGGGACAGGACCCGAGGCAGGGGCTTTGACACCAGCATCAGCCCCGGACGCCGCAGCATGGGCAGGCCGCAAAGCACCTGCGCGCCGCAGCCATTGGCCAGGATCACGTGATCGGCCGTGAAATCCCCGGCCGGGGTCTGGACGCGGCCCGCGCTGGCCCGGGTGACGGGCAGGCCCAGGATCACCTCGGCCCCCGAGGCGACCAGCGCCGCCCTTGCCAGGCCCGCCACGTCCACGGCGCCCTCTTGCGGCAGGAAGAGCGCGGGCTGCGACAGGCGCGGCTCGCGGGCCTGGACCTGGGAAGCGGTCAGGGGCTGCACCTCGTAGCCCTGGGCTGAAAGCTCGGCCGCCTTGGCCTCGGGGTCGTCGAACCACAGGCATCCCGGCCAGTCCCAGAGATCCGCGCCAAGGTCGCGGGCCAGGCGGTGATGGGCCGCGATCCCCTCTGACCGCAGGGCGAAATGGGCGGGGTTCAGGGCGTAACTGGCATTGATCCAGCCGAAACTCGCCCCCGAAGCGCCCGAGGCCGCCGCCGCCTGGTCGATCACCGTGACCCGGACCCCGCGCCGCGACAGGGCGAGGGCGAGGCAAGCGCCGGTCACCCCGGCTCCGACGATCAAGGCGCTTGGCATGGGGCTCTCCTTCGGGCGTTCAGGGCAGGAAAGGCCAAAGCCCGGGCGAAGGCAAGGGCGCGCAGGATTTGACCCCTTGATCACAAAACGGCATTTGCCGCTGGGGCAAGGGCAGGGTAAAGCCCCGGCATGACCCAGAGCCCCACGCAAGCCGCAGCGCCGCCCTCCCAGTCCTCGCCTTCCCAGTCCTCGCCCTCCCAGGACACGCGGGCAGGCTTCTTCTACGCGCTGTCGGCCTATCTGCTTTGGGGCTTCCTGCCGTTTTACATGAAGGCCCTGGCCCATGTGCCACCGCCCGAAGTCATCGTCCACCGCGTGCTGTGGTCCTTGCCCATCGCCTTGGGGGTCGTGGCCTGGGCGGGCCGCTGGCCGGCCCTTGTCCTGGTGCTGAAGACGCCGCCGAAACTGGTGCTGGCCATGGCCTGTTCGGGGCTGATCTCGGTCAACTGGGGGCTTTACGTCTGGGCGATCGGCTCGGGTCACACGCTGGAGGCGGCGCTGGGCTATTACATCAACCCGCTCTTCTCGATCTTCCTGGGCGCGGTGCTGTTGCGGGAAAAGCTGAATGGACGGCAAAAGGGCGCCATCGCCCTGGCCGCCGCCGCCGTGGCTGTCCTGACGCTGGAGACCGGGCGGCTGCCCCTGGTGGCGCTTGGCCTGACCCTGACCTGGGGCCTTTACGCCTATCTCAAGCGCCGCATGCCCATCGGCCCGAACGAGGGCTTCGCGCTCGAGGTCCTGATCCTCTCGCCCTTCGCGCTGGCCTATGCCGTCTATCTGTCGGCCACGGGCCAGGCGGTCTTCCTGACCGAGGTGCCGACCACGGTGCTGTTGCTGTCGGCGGGATTGGTGACGGCCATTCCCTTGATGCTTTACGCCAATGGCGCCAAGGGCCTCAGCCTCTCGACCATCGGGATCATGCAATATATCTCGCCCACGATGATCCTGGCCATCGCCACCCTGGCCTTTGGCGAGCACCTGGGGACGGCCCAGATGATCGCCTTCCCGATGATCTGGGGGGCGCTGGCGCTTTACTCCTCGGGGCTTTGGCGGCGATAGGAGCTGCGGGGCGGGGCGGGCGGCAGGGGCGGCACGTCGAGGCCCTGGAAGGGATCGGCCCAGAAGGGCAGGTCGGCCATCCTCTGCGCCCAGGAGTGGAGCGCCGGGTAATCGGCCAGGGGCAGCTCGGTGACATCGTCATAGGGCAGGAAGCAGGCCATGCGGAAATCGGCATAGCTGAGCGCGCCGATCAGGAAATCGCGGGTCTTGAGATGCGCGTCAAGCTGCGCGGCCGACCGGTGGAAATCTGCAAGGCCGCGCTCGACGCCCTCCCAATCGACCGGGCCTATGCCGTAACGCTGCTTGGTGCCAAGCTCCCAATGGATCAGCTCGCAGGCCTGGACGAAGGTCGCCTTGCCCCAGGAGATCCAGCGGATGACCTCGGGCAGGCGCCGGTCCAAGGGCCAGAGATCGCCCCCCATGGCGAGGCGGCAGGCGATGGCATCGGCCTCCCAAAGCGGCGGCTGGCCGGGTTCCTCGAGGATCGGGATCAGCTGGGAGGGGTTCAGCGCGCGGTATTTCGCGGCCTGGTCGGGGTGGAAGGGTTCGGCGAAGTGCAGCGTGATGGGCGCGTCCAGGTAACGCGCCACGGTCAGGGCAAGGCGGGGGTTCGGATTGCGGGAGTAGTGGAGAATCATGGCACGGCCTATCTGTTTGATATCAAAGTAAAGTGCCTGGCGCGGAAGGCAACCCGAAATCCCAGGGGCGGACGGGGAGAGGTCCCGGGTCAAGCCCGGGACGGCTTGGCGCGGGGGCAAAGGGGCGCTTTCCGATGCCGTGTCGTGGGGGGCGCAGGGGAGGCGCTGCCTCCCCTCGGGCTGCGCCCTCACCCTTCGGGATATGTGGGCCAAGGTGAAAGGGGGAGGGGGGCTGGTCGGGTGGCATGGGGGCGCTTGCGCCTGCGGCGGGGAGGGCTCTGCCGACTGGAGCGATGGGCCCGGAGGGCGGCGGTGGGCCCCGCCGACTGCTGGGGCATGTCCGGGGCGGCCTGGGCGTGATGGGGGCGGTTGCGCCGGCGACGGTGAGGGCTCTGCCGACTGGAGCGTCGTGGCCGGAGGGCGGCGGTGGGCCCTGCCGACTGCGGGGGGATCTCTGGGGGGGCGGTCCCCTGGTCTTCGGGAGGTGCATGCGGAAAGGGCGCGTCCCGGTCCTCCGGCATGCGCCCTCTATTTCATCTTTTCATAAATATCCCGGGGGTCTGGGGGCAGCGCCCCCAGCCCTTACAGCCCGAGCTTCTGGTTGACCATCTGGCCCACCACCGCCGGGTTCGCCTTGCCACCGGTGGCCTTCAGCACCTGGCCCGTGAACCAGCCCGCCAGCCGCGCATTGGCACGGGCCTTTTCCACCTGGTCGGGGTTGGCGGCCATCAGCGCATCCAGGGCGGCTTCGATGGCGCCGAGGTCGGTGACCTGCTTCATCCCGTGCTTGGCGGCCTGTTCGGAGGGCTCGCCGCCTTCGGTCCAGAGGATCTCGAAGAGGTCCTTGGCCATCTTGCCCGAGATCTCGCCCTTGGCGATGAGGTCGATGACGCCACCGAGTTGGGCGGAGGAGACCGGGGTCTCGGCGATGCTCAGACCTTCCTTGTTCAGGCGACCGAAGAGCTCGTTGATCACCCAATTGGCGGCCTGCTTGCCGTCACGGCCCTGGGCCACTTCCTCGAAGAAGGCGGCATTGGCGACTTCGGCCGTCAGCACGTTCGCATCGTAGTCGGTCAGTCCGAAATCGCCCATGAAGCGGGCCTTCTTGGCGTCGGGCAGTTCGGGCATCGAGGCCGCGATCTCGTCCACCCAGGCCTGCTCGATCTCCAGCGGCAAAAGGTCGGGGCAGGGGAAATAGCGGTAGTCGTGGGCCTCTTCCTTCGAGCGCATCGAGCGGGTCTCGCCCTTGTCGGGATCGTAGAGCCGGGTCTCCTGGTCGACCTTGCCGCCATCCTCGACGATGGCGATCTGGCGCCGGGCCTCATATTCGATCGCTTGCTGGATGAAGCGCAGCGAGTTCATGTTCTTGATCTCGCAGCGCGTGCCCAGATGCGAGAAATCCTGCGTCGCCTGGTATTTCTCATACTGGCCCGGACGGCAGATCGAGACGTTGACGTCGGCGCGCAGGTTGCCGTTCTGCATATTGCCATCGCAGGTGCCCAGATAGCGCAGGATCTGGCGCAGCTTCGCCACATAGGCCGCGGCCTCTTCCGGGCCCCGGATATCGGGGCGCGAGACGATCTCCATCAGCGCGACGCCGGTGCGGTTGAAATCGACGAAGGACATGGCGGGGTCCATGTCGTGGATGCTTTTGCCCGCGTCCTGTTCCAGGTGGATGCGCTCGATCCGGACCTTGCGCGCGATGCCGGGGCCCATTTCGACCAGCACTTCTCCCTCGCCCACGATCGGGTGGTAAAGCTGGCTGATCTGGTAGCCCTGCGGCAGGTCGGGGTAGAAATAGTTCTTCCGGTCGAAGGCCGAGCGCAGGTTGATCGCGGCCTTCAGACCAAGGCCGGAGCGCACGGCCTGGGCCACGCAGAACTCGTTGATCACGGGCAGCATGCCGGGCATGGCGGCATCGACGAAAGCCACGTTGGAATTGGGCTCGGAGCCCACCTGGGTGGAGGCGCCGGAAAAGAGCTTGGACTGGCTGGCGACCTGGGCATGGATCTCCATCCCGATCACCAGTTCCCAATCGTGTTTCGCCCCGGCGATCACCTTGGGCTTGGGCGCTTCATAGGTCAGGTCAAGCATGGGCGGCACTCCTTCTTCGGCCCTGCTGTCTTTAGGCGGGAAGGGCCGTGGTCGCAAGAGGCGCCATGGGTCTGGCAGGGCCCCGCGCGGGCCCTGCCAGGGTCAGAGCGCTCAGGCCTTGCGGCGCCGGGCCATCCAGCCGCCCGCCAGGGCGACACCCGCCAGAAGCAGGCCAGACGCGGGGACCGGAACCGGAGTTGCCGAGGCAAAGCGCAGGTCGTCGATGCCGAAGCCTTCGGAGGGCGCAAGACCGGTGATCGTGATCGAGGTAAAGGCCGTGTCCGAGACGATGCCGAAGAAGCTGGAGAACGCGCCGGGGGTCGTCGGCAGCCAATCCGTCGTGCCACCGCCGCTGAAGGTCGAGCGCTGCGTGTTGTCGTTGTTCACGGCGGCGAAGATCGCGCCAAAGGCGGTGATGGCCGTGTCGAAGGTGATGGTCAGGGTCTCGCCGTCGAGAAGGCCGAACTGCAGGTTCGTCCCGTTCATCCCGACAGCGTTCAGCCCCGGGTTGGCGATCACGTTGAAGCCGCTGCCGGTGACGGTGCTGTTCAGCGTGGTCGAGAAGGGGCCGAAATCGACCGTGCCATGCAGGCTGGTGCCGAGGGTTGCGCCCGAAAAGGTCTCGGTCGTCAGGCTGCCAGCCGCGAGACCGAAAAGCAGTTCATCGGTGAAGCTGGTTGTTGCGGCCTGCGAGGCGCCTGCGGCAAACGAAGCCGCGATGGCAAGGCAGGACATCAGGGTTTTGGTCATGGTTCGTCTCTTGTGCCAATCGGAGGGTTGTCTGTTCTCTTGCAACGAAAACCGGTATCCAGTCTGGCCAATCGGCCGCATGCCTGTCAATCCCCGTGCCGCCAGCGCCTGTGCCATTGCTTATGGCTGTGCCGTCCGCGCCCGGGGGCCTGCGGGGGGCCTTGCGCGGATTCTCGCCCATTTCCTGAAAGCGGCGGGGCATTGACTCGGAATTAACCCGCAATGGCGTCAAAAGCACCGGGTCGCACGCAATGCGACGGCAACTGTCTGGTCCGATGTTCAAGCTCATTCTCTCCGCTGCAACCCTTTCCCTGGCGCTGGCCCCCGTGACGGCCGAGGCGCGGCAGAAGAAGGTGGAACTCCCTGCGATGCGCTGGGACCATGCGGCGGAAGCGTCGGAGTGGACCAAGGTGGCCCTGGCCGTCGTGGCCGATCATGACAGCCAGTTGGCCAATGTCGTGCCCGCGGATATCGAGGCCTATTGCCCGGGTTACGCCAGCGCCTCGGTCGAAGAGCGGCGGGCCTTTTGGGTTGCGGTGCTGTCGGCGACGGCGAAATATGAAAGCAGCTTCAACGAGGCGGCGGTTGGGGGCAAGGGGCGCTATATCGGCCTCATGCAGATCATGCCCGCGACGGCCAAGCATTCGGGCTGCGAGGCGACTTCGGTGGCGGCCTTGAAGGATGGCCAGGCGAACCTGGCCTGCGCGATCCGGATTGCGGCGCCCAAGGTGGCGGCCGATGGCATGGTGGCGGGCAAGGGCAACCGGGGGATTGCGCGGGACTGGGGCCCCTGGGCCTCGTCCAGGAAGCGGGCGGCCATGGCCGAATGGACCCGCGAACAGAGCTATTGCCGCGCGGGGGCGTGAGGGCCGGGGCCTGAGGTCGCCTCCCTTGGTGCTGGCGTGGGCGGTGCGCTCAAGCGCACCCTACGGCAAGTTGGATGAGGCGGCTCCCTTGGGGCCGCTTTTGTTTTGACCGGGGCACAAGCAGGGCGACTTCCGCCCTTTATGGGCCACATGCAAAGCATGCGGCCCAACAAGGGCGTTCGGGCCGGGGGGGCGGCCTGGGGAGCCGGAGCTGGCGCAGCTTTCGCCTCGGGCACAGGCTCGGCCTTGGCAGGTGGCGTGGGATCGGTCAGCGGCGAGATCACAAGGTCGCAGAGGCCATGGACGAACTCGAACACC
>NZ_JAABNR010000038.1 GCF_009925085.1 Stagnihabitans tardus
GATTCCACTGCGATGTTTGCCCGAAAGAGCGCAAGCCATTCCGTCCCGGAGAGCCCGGCTGCTTTCAGCGCCGGATGGCGGAGATAGTCGTCGCCCACGTCGAGAACGAGATCCTCGATCTCGGCCGTGCCACGCGGGCCCCTGCCCTTCGGGGTCGTGCCATAAGACGCGAGCACAACGAGACCAACGTCATCAGCATCGGTCTCGGCTTCATCTGCGAACTTGGCGCCGTTCAGATCGCCGCGTCTGGGAAGCTCTTTGCCAAAGTCGAGGACGCTGGCTCGAACCCGCAAGTCCTCTGTCCCTGACCCAAGGTCGATGACCTCGGCGACTGCGCCTTGTGCGGCAAAAAGCCAGAGCGCCAGCCCGCCGCAGAGGGTCAGATCACGAGTTAGGGTCCGCCTCCGTGTCATGGGTCCAGGTCGCCTTCTCGCCCTTCTTCAAAGGAACGGGAACCGTGGTCAGACCCAACTCGACCGCGAAGGAGATGAGACCGGTGACGGTCTTGAATTCCCGTGGTTCGAGCCCGCGCGAGATTACAAGAAGGGCTGTCTGGTCGCCAAGGCGCAACTGGATGCGCCAGGTGCCTTGCCAGACATTGAGAACCTTCTTTGCGTCCTCGACACAGAGGGCTTCGACGATGCCGCCTTCGGTCAGGGCCTCCTTCAGTCCGGCCTGCAAGATCACCGGGGTCAAGTTCCTCATGGGTTGGCACCTTCCGAAGCAACACGCTCACGGCAGAACATAGTGCATGTCGCGCTGATGAGAAACATGTCGTCGCACAACATGGCGCTCACCTATCGGTAGAATCCTGTTGCGTCAATAGCGGTGTTTTGCAATTCATACACATGTTTTGAAACCCCGGACTGTGCATGCCCCTTCCCCGCTACAGACGCGCTTGCTTCGTCGCCGCCACCCTGCTCACGATGCCTGTCTGCGGGGCAGCGCAAACGGTGACGGTGTTGGACTGCCTGCCGCCCGTCCCGCCTGCACCGGTGACCGATGCAGCCACGCGTGCCGAGTATCGGACGGAGATCGGGCAGGAGTTCACCGCCTACTTCGATGAGGCGCAGGCATATCTGCGCTGTCTCGATGCCGCCCGAGCCGCGGTGTCTGAAGAGATCAACCGCGTCATCCGCGACTACCAGTCCCTCGGTCCGGAGCCTGACGGTTGATCGTGCCAGATCAAGTTTTCCTGCCCCCTCCCCTTCCCGGATATCTCACAAGGAAACCAGCAATGAACTCTCTACGCGCCGCGGCTGCCGTCGCAGCGACTGCCGTCTCAGTATCGTTTGCGGCGCCGGTCGCCGCATACCCGGTCGACTGCGCGATCCTTCTCTGCCTCGCAGGCGGTTGGCCGGCTTCAGCGGAATGTGCCCATGCCCGCGCCGTCTTCATTGCCCGGATCACGCCCTGGCCGGTGGAGCCGCCGCTGCAGATCTGGAACTGCCCGATGCGGGCGTCTTTGAACCGCGAGAAAGCTCCCATGGAGCGGCTGTTCGAGATCACGCTGCGTGAGGGAGGAGAGCAACTTCATGAGTCCTGGGGCGAGAACCCTGCCGAGCTTCATCTGGCCCAAGACCAGGCGGACGTCGACATTTCCGATCCGGCTTACGATTTCGTGCGCTCCATCCATGTGTTCCAGATCGAGTACCGGCGACACCGAAACAGCGATGGCGACTGCAACACCTGGTCGACGATCCGTGAGGGGACCTACGGGGAGCAGGGAGAGTTCGCCTGGACGAGGTCCACGCCTGCCCGGGTACCGTCCGCATCTGCGTTCCGCCCGGGGACAAGCTGTTCCGACTACTGGTTCCGCGGCGTCTTCGTCGACTGGACCGACTACGAGGGCACCTACGGCTTTGAGGAGGTGCGCTACTGATGACCTGACGTGCCAGCCTGATCTCAAACGATCGAAAGACTAAGACCCCCAAAAACAGAAACGACGCCAGACCATAGGCCCGACGCCGCACTGATTTCCTCGTGGTAGTGGGAATCTAACGCGAGCTTTGGGTCGGTTCAACCGGCAAATGCCTTTGCCGGAACGAAATTTTGCACGCCTCACGGTCTGGTGTCGCCCCAAGACGGAACGACACATCATGGAACTCACCACCGGTGCCATCCTGCGCCGCATTACCGAAACGCCACTCTCCACGGCGGCGCACAAGCTCGCGACGATCATCCTCGACGGGATCGCCTGGAAGGATGGGTACAACGGACTTGAACGCGGGACGGCCGCGTTCACACTGCCGCATCTCGCTGAGAAGATGGGTGTTTCGCGGCAGCATCTGAGTCTCTTGCTGGCCGAATTGGCATCCTCGGCCCTTGGGCTCTTGCGGTGGAAGCCACACGGCAAGTTCGCCCCATGGCTCTTCCGCTTTGGTGCGGTGGATAACCTTGCGCCCGAGCCAGATCATGTGTCGGCTACAGGTGACACATCACTATCTAGAGAGTCTAAGAACAAAATGATGTTCGCTGGGAAGATCGAAATTGGGGCTGCATCCAACGTCCACCGAACGCCCTGGGGCGATCTGATCAAGGCGGCGAAGACCGCCTTGCCCTGCTGGAATGTCGATACCCAGGTTATCTGGGACGCATTCCGATCTTTTAACCAGGTAAGAGGCAACGCCGAAGTGCCGGCCGGGTACTTGTTGGGCTTCATGCGGAAGTGGCGGGCGACGAAACCCAACCAGGCAACTGCGGGCGAATTGCGCCGCATCGCTGGCCACAATCCGACGCCTCAGGAGAAAGCAATTCTTGATTTGATCAAGGCGGCCCCCATAACCAACCGGCACTTCCATGCCTCCGATCTACGCCGCGCCATCGGTTCGGCCGCCTATGCTGCACGGGTGATCGCAATCTCGGCCCAACACGGCTGCTCAACGTTCACGGCGACACTGGTTGTGCATGGTCAGGCGGTTCTGGAAGGCGAGATCACGCGTTGAACCACGAGACGAGAACGCAAGGCAGTGCTCACCACCACACCGGGTCCGAGAGGCGCGGGCTTGAAATCCCAAATCGGTTGTCTTACGTTTTCAACAACGATCAGCAGAAAGTACGACAATGCCCGAGACCGCCACTTTGTCCTCGAAATTCCAGATCTCGATCCCTAAGGCGATCCGCTCGGCCCAGCATTGGGAGGCAGGGCTTACCTTTACCTTCATCCCGAAGGGCACGGGTGTCCTGCTGGTTCCAGTTCCGAAACGCGAGGCGCTGAAGGGCCTGGCGCGTGGGGCTGCGACAACGGACTATCGTGACAGGGCCGACCGCTTCTGATGGTCCTTGTCGACACCTCCGCCTGGATCGAATGGCTGATCGGCTCGATCACTGCGGACCAGCTCGCCGAGCATTTGCCGCAGCAGTCCGACTGGCTGGTGCCGACCATAGTCCAGTTGGAACTTGCGAAATGGTTGACCCGTGAACTGGGTGAAGACAAGGCGGACCAGGTGATCGCCTTCACCCAAGTCTGTCAGGTCGTCCCACTCGACACCGAGATTGCCCTCGCGGCGGCCGAGGCCTGCCGCGCTCACAAACTGGCGACCGCCGATGCTATCATCTTCGCAACCGCCCGTTCCCGTGCCGCGACGCTCCTAACCTGCGACGCGCATTTCGAGGGGCTACCGGGCGTGACCTTCATTCCGAAGACCGACGACTAGAAAACACGGCGCGCCGTCACGCCGCCTTCCATATGCGGAAACGACCTTGCCCGGTCACTTCGCGGATCAACCCCTGCGTCGCCATCCAGGCCAGGTTGCGCTGCGCAGCGGCCCGGCTGCTGCCGGTCAGGCGTTCGGCCATGGGGGCCGAGACCAGCGGCCATTCGATCAGAACCAGGCAGAGTGCGGGCGGCGTCTTCCCCGACAGTGCGGCCGTCGCGGCTTTCGCCCGTGCCGCCCAGGCCTCGATGTCATCCAGGTGACGCATTGCGGTCAGACTCGCGGCCTCCATACCGTCCAGCCAGCAAACCAGCCGCTCGGCCGGGGCGCCACCCGCGCGCATGCCCCCCGCCCCGCCCATGGCGAGCGGGGCGGAGACTGCTCCCCTGCCCTCGCTTGCCGCGATCCGTCCAGCCGTGACCGCCGCCGCCATCCGGTCGCCGGGCTGCCCGAGGCCGGCGAGGCTCCAGAGATGGAACCCCATGCAGGCCCGGGAGATCGGGTGCAAGGAGCGCGCTGCCCGCATCATCTCGAGCCAAGCGGACGCACGATCCGCGAAAAGTTCGGCACCCTCGTTGATCGTCTCGGGGTCCCGACGGTCGAGGAAGCCGGACAGATCGTCCTCCGGCCCCGGCCCTCCCGTCAGGCGCCGGGCTGCCCACCCCAGGCGCGCCAGTGCGCCGGTATCATTCTGCACGCCTGACAGGCGCAAGGAGACCCAGAGTGCCAGCCGGTCCGGGCCAACGCGGTCGCCGACGAACCAGCTCAGATCTGCCGCCTCGAGCAATGCCAGCCGATGCCGCCATCCCTCCGGTCCGCGTCGGAAGCGGTCGTCCAAGGCGCCGAGCCGTCCTGCGATCCGCGCCAGACCAGCCGCGCAAGCGGCCTCTGCCCTAATCCAGTCCGAAACGACCAAGGTATCGTCAGGCACCGCCCTTGGCCCAGGCGGCAGATAGTCTGGCCCCTCCTCGGCAGGTCCGGGCAGAAACCACAGATCGTCGTCGGGCACCTGTGCGGGGTTCAGTCGCAAACTTCTGCGTTGATCGGTTGAAGCTGCTGATCTTCTTCCGTTAGGCAGCCAGCGCAGCCAACTGGGCAAATGGGCAGAGTCCAGGCGTGAACTGCCCCTTCCGGATCATGTTCGCCACTTCGATACCTTCAAGCGTTGACGAAGCCGAGGCGAAGGACTTGAACCCCAGCATTGGCCGAATGCGCTTTTTGATCGTTCGGTGATCCTACTCGATCATGTTATTGAGATACTTGATCCGGACCATCTCGATCGAGATCGGGCAACCAAAGCTCCGCAACATTCGGTTGACCGCGGTGATCCCAGCCGTGTTGGCTCCGCTGCGGTCGATGACGATCTTGCGGGGTAGGCCGTTTACCTCAAGGGCCCGTGCGAAGAACTTGGTCGCCGCCGTCTTGTTGCGCCGCTTCGACAGCATGAAGTCGAGGGTTTTGCCCAGCTTGTCGACAGCTCGATAGAGATAAAACCATTCACCCTTCACCTTGATGTAGGTCTCGTCCATACGCCAGGAAAGATCTGTCGGGGTCTTCCTGCGCCGCGCATTGGCGGCAATCAAAGGAGAGTACTTGGCGACCCAGCGGTTCAGCGTCGCGTGGTCCACCTGCACGCCCCGCTCTGCCAAGATCTCTTCCAGGTCCCGGTACGACACCGTGTAGCGGACGTAGAAGAATACCGCGAACAGGTTCACTTCTTTCGGGAACTGGGCACCTTTGAACGAAATCATGCTTAGCTCTCCCAGTTCCATCTGCTTCATGGCAAGACGGTCGGCCACAAAGCCGACGGCCGTCAACCGTTAGAGTTTGCGACAAAACCCGGCGCTGATCGCCGGCGCGCATCTGGGCCATCATGAGGTGGTTCGCCGACTCTTTGCCGGCGGTGCACCGCTGGATCATGTGAACAACCTCGGCTGGACCGCCCTGATCGAAGCGGTCGTCCTGGGCGACGGCGGGCCCGACCACGTCAAGAGGGTACGCGCCCTGGTCAAGGCCGGTGCCGACCGGACCATCGCCGACCGTGACGGGGTTACCCCGCTTCAACACCCCAGGGCGCGAGGCTACGACGCGAGCGTCGCAATCCTGCGCGATGGCTAGAGGGCGCTGCCGCCGGAAGCTTGACGGTCCGTGAACATCGCGGCGATGGCTGCCGTCGCTGCCTTGACGACAGATGATGTGGGCGCGGCGACCGCACGGGCAAGAATTATCGATTCGCGCGCGCTTCTGTCGGTGATCGGGATAGCGCGTACCTTCGCCCCATCATAGGACCGGTCGGTGGGAGGACACCCATAGCTGATACCGACGCCTTCTCTGTAGGCGGCCAAGCTTCGCATGATCTCCAGCGATCTGACGCGATGCGCAACCGTGGGCGACAGGCCCTGATTTCGAAAAAGCTGCAGCGTGTGGCGGTTGGACAGCATTTCCTCGAACAGGATAAGCGGTTCTGTGGCGATCTCCTTCAGGGCGAGTGTTGGACGATCGGCAAGCGGGTGGTCAGCTGCGACGAAGGCATGGGGTGCAACTGCCGACAGGGCAATGCGGTTGAAACCCGAATCCAGGCCCAGGTCGTAGGTCAGCGAAAGACTGATGCGACCCTCACGCATCTCGCGGGCAAGTGTCTCGAAATCCGCGATCTTCCAGATGATCTCTACGCCCGGAAGAGTCTTCCGCAGAAGACGTAGGATCGGCGCAAGGTGATACGCAGCCAAGTCCTCGAAACATCCCAGGACGACCGTGCCATTCACCGCACGCTGTATTGTCGCGGGGTCCTCCAGACGTCGCGCCATCGCCAGAAGCGTTTCGGCCTCGGCAACGAAGAGGTTGGCGAACATCGTCATGCGAAGCGGTGCCCCCTTCGACCGGATGAAGAGCTTTTCGCCCAGCGTGTCCTCGACCTGTCCGAGGGCCACGGACAGCGAGGGCTGCGACACATTCAGCGTCGTCGCGGCCCCAGAGAGGCTTCCTGCGCGGGCGACGGTCACGACGTATTCAAGCTGGCGTAGGGTAAGATGTAGCATAAAACTAAGGCTACATTAGAAAGTTATTATTTGAAACTATCTTTGCAGTCCCGGAAGTTCTGTGAGCTCAACTCGAAAGGTCTTCCAATGCCGCACCCGCTCATCAGTCAAGCTGACATCGACGCCTTCCAGCGCGACGGCGTGATCCTTGTGAAAGGCCTGTTCAAGGACCATGTCGATACCCTGCGCAAGGGGGTCGAGCGCAACATGGCAGAGCCTGGTGAATACGCGGCCGAGAACCTGAAGCCTGGCGAAGGCGGGCGCTTCTTCGACGATTACTGCAACTGGAACCGCATTGCCGAGTTCGAAGAGGTGATCCGGACCTCGCCCGCTGCCGAGGTGGCCGCCGATCTGATGCGTTCGGACAGGGTGCAGCTTTTCCACGACCATGTGCTGGTCAAGGAGCCGGGGACCTCGAAGCCGACGCCCTGGCACCAGGATGGCCCCTACTATTTTGTCGAGGGGCGACAGACGGTCAGCTTCTGGTCCCCGCTTGATCCGGTCCGCGAGGCGACGCTGCGCTGTGTGGCCGGATCGCACCTCTGGCCCAAGGCGGTCCTTCCCACGCGGTGGCTTTCGGAAACCACCTTCTATCCGGATGAGGACAACTACATGCCCGTGCCGGACCCCGACGCCGAAGGGATGGACATCCGCGAGTTTGCGATGGAGCCCGGCGATGCCGTCGCCTTCAACTACATGACCCTGCACGGCGCGCGCGGGAACACCAGCACGACGCGGCGGCGGGCGTTCTCGCTGCGACTGGTGGGCGACGATGCCCGCTATGTCGAACGGCCCGGCCGCACGTCGCCGCCGTATCCCGGCCACGACATGGTTCCCGGCCAGCGCCTGCGCGAGGACTGGTTCCCGCGCCTGTTCGACAGAGCTTCCGCATAAGCGGGCTGGAGTCGCGGTGCTCAGGCGGCCTTGCGCTGCCCGAGCGCCGCGGCACTGAAGCTGCAGCTGTAGATGTGGTGCATGGCATCGACGCGACCCGGAACCAGCGGAATGTCGTCGCGCAGCCAGAACCACGGCTGGGCCGACAACCTGTGCTCAAACCGTAGAGACGTGGTGGCCGACCAGAACGCAACCACGCCCTTCGGACCGAGGGACCTTGCCACCGCGCCGAGACCGCAATCCTCATAGAGCCCCGTGTTCGCCTCCCGGACAAGGGACTCGGGCCCATTGTCAGTATCCATCAGGATCAGGTCATATGCCGTGTCGATCGCTGCCAGATGCGCCTGCACATCGCCGATCAGAACCCTTGTCCGCGGATCGTCCAGCACATGGCCAGCCAGATGGGCTAGTGGACCCTGGTTCCATTCGACGATCTCAGGGATCAGTTCGCAGACAGTCACTTCGGCATCGGGTGGGGCAAGGTCAAGCACCGCACGCAGCGTGAAGCCAAGGCCAAGGCCACCGATCAGGATCCGTCGCGCCGCAAAGTTCATCCGGCGCATCGACCGCAGCGCAAGCTGGTCCTCGGATTGATGGTTCAGGTTCGACATCAGCTGGATGCCGTTATAGCAAATTTCGAAGACGTCGCCGCACTGGCGCAAAATAATGTCGTCTCCCGACGCCGTCCCGGCGCGGGCAAGTATGGTCCACGAAGTCATGTCAGGTCCTGTACAGAAAGGGACCCCGCGCGCTGCGGCGGGGGCGATCAGGGGTTCATCACTTTCCGGGGTTGCCCTAGGCCTCAGGCGATCGGGCAACCCTCAGACATTGTTTGAACTGAACCCGCACAGGAGGGGGAAGACAGCCGAAATGTTGAACAGGGAATTCATTCGCCCAACATGTCTGAAAGGCGCCCTCACGGAGAGCGCCGCCATTCCGGCATGGTGCCAAGGGGCCATCGAAGCGCGACGCACGCCGTCAACCCGCAGCTATCAGGCGCCAGAAGAAGATCGCGCTCATCCCAAAGCCCACCGTGGCGATGACCCCACGGACGACCGGTTTGGGCAGGGCGCGCGCCAGGGGGGCCCCAGCATAGCCGCCAGCACTCGCAGCCAGCATCATGATAGCAGCCTGCGGCCAGGCTACCAGACCCGCCACGGCGAACACCGCCACCGAGATGGCCGACAACAGAAAGCTCAACCCCGATTTCAGGGCGTTCATGCGGTCAAGGTCCGCCATCCCCCAAAGCGAGAACAGCGCCAGCAGAATGATGCCAAGACCGCCGTTGAAATAGCCGCCGTAAAGCGCCACCGCAAACAAACCCAATGCGCCGTCTGCCGTAACATCCCGTGCTCTTGCTGCGGCCCATGATCGAACAAGGTCCCCAAACAGAAATGCCATGGTCGCGCCCAGCAGCAGGAAGGGGACCACAACGGCAAAGGCCTCGTTTGACGAAACCAGCAGTAACCCCGAGCCGACCAGCCCTCCCGCAAGGGTGATACCGGCAAGCCGCAGCAGCCGGCGGCGATCAAAACCGCCCAGCTCTTGCCGAAAACCCAGCGCGCCCCCCAAATACCCCGGAAAGACGGCCACTGTGCTCGTGGCATTTGCCATGACCGGCGGCATGCCAGTGAAGACCAGCGCCGGGAAGGTGAGAAAGGTGCCCCCACCCGCAATCGTGTTCAGCACCCCCGCACCAAAAGCGGCAGAAATCAGCACCAGAAATTCCATCACGATCTTCTTTCCTGCAACTCCGGGCAAAGGTTTGGTCCCGACGTCGGATTGGGCGTGACCGTGTCAACGACCACAAGCGACTTTACAGAACCGTCTTCGCACAGAAGCGGCGCGCGCTGCCCAATACGCATGCCGATAAGCGTCGCGCCCAAAAGTGACGAGACCGGAATGGTTCCCCGTTGCCGGGGTCCAACGTTCGGCTGGTGCACGAGCAGGCCAACTTCAACCGATGCCCCACTCACCGAGTATATGACCTCGTTCCGGCTGACCACTATGTCTCGGTCCACTGGCCGGTGGGATGGTTCGGTGTTCACGATCCGGTTTTGCAGGACATAGGCAAGCAAGGCCCAGTTCGGTCCCCTGTCGCGTTCACAGATTTCGAGATATTCAAGAAGAAGATCATAGTCCGCCACTGGCAGGACCGCCCTGCCCCGCGGCCGTACCCGGGCGGTGGTGGCAAACGGATGGACTTCGGGTTGGAGGGTGATGCTTCTGGCCATGATTTCTCCTCGGGCGGCGCGTGGCCGCAAGATTTCTGGGAATGCGAGGAGGCCCCGGGAAGTTCAGCAGGCGCGCAAACGCCTAGACCGCCCGGGGACAAGGGCGGTTCAGCAGAGGAAACCGATAGTGGTTAGCTTGCGACACCATCCATCAACGGTATGTAGCCGTCCCGGACAAGTCAACCGATGCGGCGGCCATGCGTTGTTCCCCATAAGGCATTGTTTCAGGAAATCCGCCTGATCGGCGCGTTTGCGCCGGTCAGGCCACCGGACCGGCTGTGGCGAGATTGAAATCCTGGAGCGCAGCGGCCATATGAGCCGCATGACGATGTTCAGCTTCCATATGAGGTTCCTGCGCGCAGCAGGGATTCTACTGAACCGCCGGTAGCCCCGGGCGGCGCGAGCACACGTGCTTGGTGACGCCTCGGGGTTAATGAATCCAGCCTCTCTCGACCGACCAGAACTGGGTTGGCGCATGTGCGACCAGCCAGGTTCCGCATGTGGAGAGAAACTCAGTGGACGTCACATATGGAGAACGCAATGTCTGTCCAATACAAGCACCAGTCAGGGCAAAGCGCTGTTGTCGCAATCGACAAGGCGCCCTGGGGAACCTTCGTGCTGCGATGGTGGAACAGCGCCATCCGCAGCTGGCAAAGGCGAAAGATGAAGGCTGTGCTTCACAGTCTCGACGATCGGATCCTTCAGGATATCGGCCTCAGCCGTGGGGAAATCGAAGACTTCGTGGATGGCCTGAGCAGTGCAGAACTGCGGATGACGCCGATTGCACCCGAACCTGCACCCATGTCGCAGGACATTTCCTACGCCGATCTGCGCAGGGCCGCATAAGGCTCGGTTGAAGATGAACTGCGCGCCACAGGGCGCGCGGAGCTTCTCCCAGATTGACCCAATGGAGGCGAGAAATGATGCTTTGCAAAGCGGACTTCGAAGATATCTTCCCCAACCTTTTTGGTCCTGAGAAACAGAAAGGGCAGACCGGGGAGTCTGTCTGGCACGGCTTCTTCGCCTGTGCAGAACGACATCCGGTTTCTGCTGCTGAGGAAGTGGTGATTGCCGAGCGGGGCGCGAACCTCGAACCAGAATCCATGCCGAAATCCGAAACACAAGCCACCAGTTGACTTCTCCAGCCATCACTTCCACGGTAACTAGATGATTTTCGTTTCGAACATCTCTCGGATTTTTCTGCAAAACCGCCCCCTGCCCGGGGCGGTTTGAGCGCGTACACGCGCAGTCGCTGCTCCGGGTTTCTCACAACAACCTTAACTGATTTGAAACCACGGCGGCATCTCCGCCTGAGGAGCAAGCATGACTATGACCAGCGAAAGACGCCTGATGGGCAACACATTTGGGTATGCAGACCTCTGCCAGCATGCCGCTGCCTGTGTGCTGACGAAAGCAGATCGTCGTGCCTTGGTTGATCACATTCAGCGTGCGGACATGATCGGCACCGGCGCATTCGAGATGCTGGCCAGACTACTCGGCATGAAGTTGCTGTACGCGACGGTTCTGGACGACGGCAAGATCAATCCCAAGGCCGCCACTGGAGGCTCACGTGTCACCTATGCAATCGATGACGAGGAGCGACAGACGGGACGACTTTTCCATTACGACGAATTCGCCGAGGAAGACATCGGCATTCACGTCGGGTCTCTGTTGGGTGCAACCTTGATCGGCATGAAAGCTGACACTCGGGTTCCATTCCTTGAGGCGGACGGGACTTTCCGTCGCGCGCATCTACTCAGTGTCGACAGAATTCAAGCCTGAGACACTTCCAAAAGGCAAAACATTGGGCCTCTTGATATCCCCAAAAACATGACAACCGAGAAAGATACGAACATGACAAAGGTTTCAAACCCTGCATCAACGCGGCTACCAAAGATCCATCTGGACAAGACTCTGGTCGGCCGCCTCGAGGCGCTGGCTGCCTCCGTGATGAGGCGCTCCCCCGAGGTTGGCGAGCGCCTGATCGACGAGATCGCACGTGCGAAGCTGGTTGCTCCGAACAAGATGCGTGATGATGTCATAACGATTGGAAGTGTGGTGACCTACCGTGATCTGGACATGGCTCGCGAGCATACAGTGTCGGTGGTCTATCCCGAGAATGCCAACATCGAGGAAGGGCGGATCTCTGTCCTCACCCCGGTAGGTGTTGCCCTGCTTGGCCTCAGTCCGGGAGCGACGATCTCGTGGGTCACGCGGGATGACGAAACACGGCAACTGGAAGTTTTAGAGGTTCGGCCGCCAGTGACCCATGATTGACCGCAGAGTGAGTCGCGAGCACGCGAGGCGCCGAGCCTCGCGTGCTCAAGGTAAGTGCTTCAGACGAAGTGGTCGCAGCCCCCGGCGAGGAATGGAGGATTAGTCGCCATCCCAGGCGACATGAAGCGATCGTCAACGGCAGCGATCTGCCGGTGTGACCTATTGCGAGATGCCACCGCAATCTGCCCAGGTGTCGGGAAACCGGTTCCGATCGGGGCACGTCTTCACACCTCACGTCCCGTATGGTGGGACGGCGATGCCTGCCTCGGTCACGACGGCATCCAGCGCGATGTCGTGCGGTTGGGGGTAGATCGTCGCCAGACGGGCCGACTGAAAGCCGATGCCGATGGTGAAGGGGCGCGGCAACAAGGCCGCCAGCGTGCGGTCGAAATAGCCACCGCCATAACCCAAACGAAAACCCTCAGCCGTCCAACCCACCACCGGGGCCAGCGCGATTTCGGGCGTCACCGCTTCGACTTCGGGCGGCGGGACGGGAATGTTCCAGTCGCCACGCACCATCCGGGTCTTGCGCGTCCAGCGCCGGAACACGAGCGGCGCGGCCTTCACCTCGACCAGCGGCAGGGCGACCAGGGCACCTTCGGCGTCCAGGGCTGCCAGCAGCGGGCGCAGGTCCGGCTCGCCCTTGATCGGCCAGTAGCCCGAGAACACCCGCCCCCGCATCGTGCCGAACCTTTTTCGCAGCAGGTCGGCCAGGTGGCCGACAATCGCCGCCCCGGCGGCCTGCCGATCGGCCACAGACAGGGCGTCGCGCTCGGCCCGCAGCCGCGTGCGCTCGGCGCGGCGCCAGCGCACGACGTCGCGCGCCTGTTCGGGGTCGACAGCCAGCGGATCGAAATAGGCCGGGTCGACCTCGGCCGCCATGCAGGGCGGCGAGGCATAGCGGCCCGGGGCTTCGGAGTCCGAGGTCATGGCCGCGGGCCGGGCCGGGCAAGGCAATCCCGCGCCTCATCGACGATCTGGCGCAGCCGGTCCGCCGCCGGCACCACGTTGCGGATCGTGCCGACACCCTGCCCGGCGTACAGCGCCATCTCCTCCAGCGCACCAGAGGTGTGCCGCATCGGAGAGTCGGTGCTGTAGCGTAGCAGCGGCTGACCGCTGTCATGGGCAATCACCACGCGCGGCAGCGTGGCGGGATCGTGGCCCATCAGTTGCCCGTCCAGTCCGGCGGTGACGCTGTTGCCCAGCACCCGCACCGCTGCGCCCTTGGGCCAGTTCAACACGAAAACATCGGTGAGCACGGTATCGTCGACGTTGGCGGCCGCCACCCGCGCCTTGTGGTAGTCATGCGCCCAGGATTCCTTGGTTGCCAGAAAGGCAGTGCCGCATTGCACACCCTGCGCGCCCAGCATCAGCGCGGCCGCGAGCCCGTGGCCGGTCGTGATGCCGCCGGACACCACGACGGGAATCCGGGCGCCGTCCAGCACCGCCTCGGCCAGGGCGAAGGCGCCGGTGCGGCCATGGACGTGGCCACCGGCCTCGATCCCCTGCGTGATGATTACGTCGGCGCCGGCCACCTCGGCCTCGCGGGCGGCGGCAAGGGTGCCCACCTGATGCAGCACGAGGCATCCCTCGCGCTTGACTTGCGCGATGACCTCTGGCCGAACATCCCAGAAGAAGGTGAAGGCCCGCACCCCCAGATCCAGGCATCGCGAGATCTGGGCCTGCAACAGCGCCGGATCGGTTGCAGACGGGATCACGTTGACAGCAAAGGGCCGGTCGGTCGCCGCGCGATAGGCGGTGATCTCGGCCTCAATCAGGTCCGGATCTTCGCGCACCATCCCCAACATGGCATAGCCCCCGGCGCGGGCGACGGCCGCCGCCAATTCGGCACGGGCGACTCCGCCCATGCCTGCCAAGAGTACGGGTACCTCGCATCCCAGGAGATCACAAAGGGGGGTGCGCAGGGCAGGTCTCTGGTCAGGGCAGGGCATCGGGATCCCCCTTGTTCGCAAGATGTTGTCGCAGGTGGTCACGCAACAAGGTGGCGTTGTTGCGCGTCTCGGCGCTTGAGGCGAACAGCAGTGTCAGCACACCATCGACGGCCATGCTGGCCAGATCACGGGCGAGATCGTCCTTCAGGGTCAGTTCATGGCGATATCGGGCCACAAAGTCCTCCCATTGGTCGGGGTGGGCGTGATACCAGCGACGCAACTCATCGCTGGGCGCGATCTCGCGGCACCAGGAATGCAGGCGGGCGCGGTCTTTCGGCATCCCACGCGGCCAAAGCCGGTCGACGAGGACGCGCTTGCCGTCCGACACGCGTGCCGCCCGGTAGATGCGCTTGACCCGAATCCGGTCGGTGGCGGCATCGGGGATGGGCGGAACCGCAGGCATCAGCCCGCCCCGTCGCCCATGGCTTGCATGGCCTTCAGCGCATGGGCATAGCTGGCCCCTGCCCGCATCTCGGCGGCGACCCAGATCGCCTCCATGATCTGCTCGGGGCTGGCGCCCTCGCTCCGTGCGGCCTTTACATGGCCCTCGATGCACCAGGGGCATTGAGTGACATGGGCAACCGCCACGGCAATCAGCTGCTTAGTGCGCTTGTCCAACGCGCCTTCGGCAAAGACGGCCTTGGAAAAGGCGCGGAAGGCATCTTCGGCCCCGGGCGCCAAGTTACGGCGGCGTTCGACCATCTCGCGCGTGGCGCGTGGCAGCGACGGATCAGACATGGGCGGCCTCCGTCTCGAAAGGTGGGAACAGCACGTTGTTCTCCAGCCGGATATGCTCTTCCAGATCAGAGATAAATTCGCCGAGGCCAACATAGAGCGCGGTCCAGCTGCGGCAGGCCCCCTCGGGCAGGCCAAGACCGCCAGTCAAGCGGCGGATCTCGGCCACGTCCTGGGCGTGGTCGTCATGGTCGGCACGCATCACCGCAATCGGCGTGCCGATCCCTGGGCCGCCGCCCTTGCGGATAGCCGGGAACAGGATCAGTTCTTCCTTCTTCATGTGGACCTCAAGCGCGCCGATCATCCGCTGCAAGAGGTCGGCCAGACCCTCGGGCACATGGTCGTCGCCGAAATGCACCGTCTCGACCTTTTCGGCCAGAGCGGCCAATGCGGGCAACTGCTCGCGGTGGCGGGCGTGGAACCGGGACTCGATGTGACGGGTCAGCGCGGCGGGATCGTCAGTGTGCAGGCCTTGGGTCATGAAGGGACTCCTTCCTTTCAGCGAAGCGACGGCGTCATCCCGGCGCCGCGGGCCGTATCTTCCACCGCCATGTGCAGCGATCGCGCTATGCGTTCCGCGCGTTCGATCACATGCGCCGCCCCGGCGGGCGGACAAATCTCGGTCGCGGTCTGGCGGAACAGGTCCAGCCAGCGGTCGAAATGCGCCCAGTTTACCGGCAGCGTGGCATGGGCCGGCATCGGCGCGCCGTGGTAGCGCCCGGTCATCAGCGCGACCGAGGACCAGAAGGTCACCATACGCTCAAGATGCGGGCCCCAGTCGGTGATGCGCGCTGCGAAGACCGGCCCCAACACCTCATCGGCCCGGACCCGGTCGTAGAAGCGATGGACCAGAGTGCGCAGGATCGCCTCATCGAGGCCGGTCTCTTCCATCAGCGCGGCGGTGATCGCCGGTCGGGCCGACGCGACGGGCGGCGGGTTGAAGGTCATGTCCGGAACTCCGGTTTGGCTTGCAATCCTGTCTAGGCCTGTTAATTGGTATTGTAAATACTGATTCAGGATCGATCATGCGCCTTACCTCGTTCACAGATTACGGATTGCGGATGCTGATGCGTATGGCGGGGGCGCCGGACCGGGGATTCTCGACCGCTGAGCTGGCGGAGGACTTTGGGTTGTCGCGGCACCACCTGACGAAGATCATCCAGAAACTTGCCCAAGCCGGCTATGTCACAACCCGGCGCGGTGGCGGCGGCGGGGCGATGCTGGCCCGCCCTGCTGGCGAGATCCGGCTGGGTTCCATCATCCGCTTGCTCGAGGAAGGGCAGCCGCTTGTCGAATGCTTCGCGGCCGGTGGCGGAGATTGCACCATCGACGGCCGCTGCCGCCTGAAGGCGCGGTTGCGCGCGGCCGAGGCGGCTTTCCTGGCCGATCTCGACCGCTCGACGCTGGCAGACATTGCACTGCGCCCAGACCTGCGGCTGGAAGAGGAGTTTGTCTGACCATGCAGGCCTCGCTCACCACGGTGGAACGGCGGATCGGCATTGGCCTTGCCGTCCTGCTGGCGTTGGGGGGGCTGACGATTGCTGCGGCGGCGCGGCACGGGGTGATGGCGGTCCATGGAGCCATGGCGCTGGCGCTTGGGCTGGGCCTGGTATTCCGGCTGGGCGGGGCGCTTTACGATGTGGCACCTGCTGGCCTTGACCGGGCCAGCCGCTACGACGATGGCCCAACCCGTTTCGGCATCTGGATGACGCTGACCTGGGCGATGATCGGCATGGTCGCGGGCGTCTGGGTCGCGGCATTGCTCTATTGGCCAGAGGCGACACCGCCCTGGCCTGCGACCAGCTTCGGCCGCCTGCGCCCGGTCCACACCACCGGCATCATCTTCGGCTTCGGCGGCAATGCGCTGATCGCGACCTCGTTCTGGGTGGTGCAACGCACCTCGCGCGCCCGGCTGGCCGATGCGGTCAGCCCCTGGGTCATCCTGATCGGCTATAACCTGTTCTGTGCCTGGGCGGTCACCGGCTATCTGATGGGCGCGACCCAGTCCAAGGAATATGCCGAGGCGGAATGGTATGCCGACCTGTGGCTGGTCGTGGTCTGGGTGATCTACTTCGCGCTTTACCTCCGCACCCTCGCCCGCCGGGCCGAGCCGCATATCTACGTCGCCAACTGGTATTACATGGCCTTCATCCTGGTCGTGGCGATGCTGCACATCGTCAACAACATCGCCCTGCCGGTCAGCTGGGCCGGGGCTAAAAGCTATACCGTCTGGTCGGGCGTGCAGGATGCGATGATCCAGTGGTGGTACGGCCACAACGCGGTGGCCTTCTTCCTGACGGCGGGCTTCCTGGGGATGCTGTATTACTTCCTGCCCGTCCGGTCGGGCCGGCCGATCTGGTCCTACCGCCTGTCGATCCTGTCCTTCTGGGGGATCGTGTTCTTCTACATCTGGGTCGGCTCGCACCACCTGCACTACACCGCCCTGCCCTACTGGGTGCAGACGCTGGGGATGACCTTCTCGGTCATGCTGCTGGTGCCCAGCTGGGCCTCGGCCGGCAATGCCATCGCCACGCTGAACGGTGCCTGGGCCAAGGTGCGCGACGACGCCACGCTGCGCTTCATGTTCGTGGCCGCCGTGTTCTACGGCCTGTCCACGTTCGAAGGCTCGTTCCTCGCGATCCGCCCGGTGAACTCGCTTTCGCATTACACCGACTGGACCGTGGGGCACGTCCATTCCGGCACGCTGGGCTGGGTCGCCATGATCATCTTCGGCGCGATCTACACCCTGGTGCCGCAACTGGCCGGGCGCGAGGCGATGGCCTGGCCCCGCGCGATAGAGTGGCACTTCTGGCTCGCCGTGCTGGGAACCCTCGTCTACGTCGTGGCGATGTGGAACGCGGGCATCACGCAGGGGCTGATGTGGCGGGCCTATGACGCGAACGGGGCGCTGTCCTACAGCTTCCTGCAGTCGGTCCAGGCGATGGCGCCCTATTACCTTCTGCGCGCCATCGGCGGGGCGATGTTCCTGACCGGGGCCGTGCTTTGCACCCTGAACTGCCGCGCCACCCTGCGCCAGACCCGCGCCCGCGACCTGGCCCATGACCGCCCGCTGGCGGCCCAACCGGCGGAGTAGCCCGATGGTCCTGCGCCTGCATTACAACCTGGAAAAGCTGTCGATGGGCCTGGTCGGCGCGATAATCGTCGCCGCGTCCATCGGCGGACTGGTCGAAATCGCTCCGCTTTTCACCATCGACGAGACGGTGGAGATCCCCGCCGACCTGCGCCCCCTGACGCCCCTCGAACTTGCGGGGCGCGAGATCTACATGCGCGAGGGCTGCTATGCCTGCCACAGCCAGATGATCCGCAGCCTGGCCGACGAGATCGACCGCTATGGCCCCTATTCGCTCGCTTCGGAAAGCGCCTATGACCACCCGATGCTCTGGGGGTCCAAGCGGACCGGCCCGGACCTGGCGCGGGTTGGGGGGAAATACTCCGACGCCTGGCAGGTCGCGCATCTGACCGACCCGCGGGCGGTGGTCCCTGCCTCGATCATGCCGGCATACCCGTGGCTGATGCAGCCCCTGGACACCTCGGGGTTGGCCGGCGCGCTGGCGGTGCTGGCCCGGCTGGGCGTGCCCTATGACGCCGCGATGATCCAGGGGGCCGAGGCCGACGCGCTGGCGCAAAGCCGCCCCGACAGCGCCGAGGCCGAGGCTTTCCGCACCCGCCACGGCGACCGCCCGGCCCTGCGCGCCTTTGACGGCGACCCCGCCCGGCTGACCGAGATGGACGCCGTCGTCGCCTATCTGCAATCGCTGGGCACCCAGACCGCCGCCGCCCATCTGGCCCAGGAAGGCACCGCGCCATGAGCCACGATACCCTTGTCCTGCTTGCCAAGACCTTCGGCCCGATCTGGATGCTTGGCTTCCTGCTGATCGTCGCGATCCGGGCCTATGCCCCCTCGCGCAAGGCGGCGCATGACCGCGCCGCCCGGTCGATCCTGCCGCAGGAGCAGTCGGATGGCTGACACCACGGACCCCCACGCCCTGCCCGGTGCCGACCCCCACACCGGCAACCGCCGCATCGACCCCGTCACCGGCTACGACACCACCGGCCACGACTGGGGCGGTATTCAAGAGCTGAACACCCCCTTCCCCAGGCTCGCCGCCATCGCGCTGCTGCTGACCTTCCTCTACTCGGTCGTCGCCTGGGTCCTGTTGCCCGCCTGGCCTACGGGCCGGGATTACACGCGCGGCCTTCTGGGGCTGGACCAGGGCCGCATGGCCCGCGACGGCTATCAGGCGGTGGACGCGGTGCGGCAGGGCTGGCTGTCCCGCTTCGCCCAGCCGGACTTTGCCGCCCTGGCCGCGGACGACCTGCTGATGGCCCAGGCCATGCCCGCCGCCGCCCGGCTTTTCGCCGACAATTGCGCCGCCTGCCACGGCACCTCGGGCAAGGGCGGTCCCGGCTTTCCGGCGCTGAACGACGCCGACTGGCTTTGGGGCGGCGACCCCGAAACCCTGGCCGAGACGATCACTCTTGGCATCAACGCCACCGACGACAGCCGGCTGGCCGAGATGCCCGTCTTCGACTGGCTCGCCCCCGCCGACCGCCAGGCGCTGGCCGCCTATGTCTCTGCCCTGCCCTCGGGCACGGCCCCCGGCGACAGCCCTGGCGCCGCCCTCTTTGCCGAGAACTGCGCCGCCTGCCACGGCGACGGCGGCACCGGCGGGCTTCTGGCCGGGGCGCCCTCGCTGACCGACCGATCCGCGATCTACGGCCAGGACGAGGCCACCATCCTGACCACCCTGCGCCACGGCCGCCGCGGCGTCATGCCGGCCTGGAGCCAGCGCCTTTCCCCGGCCCAGATCAACCTTCTCGCCCTCTACGTCTCTACCCTGCCACAGGCCAAGCCATGAGCCCCGCCCGTCAGCGCCACCTTGCCCTTGCCGGCGCCGCCGCCGTGGTCGCGGCCTTCGTCGCGGCGAATGTCCACCTGGTGGTCACCGCCATCGCCTCGCAGCCCGCCTGCACCGCCCTGCCCGACGGCCCCGCCCCCGCCCGGCACAGTTGCTGAGGTCCCGATGCTTGAACCCCTTCCCACCATTCAGAAACGCGCCCCGGTCGAAAGCCCCCACGCCCGCCACCTGCCCGCCCGAGTGGCGCTGGACTGGCTGGCCGAGGGCTGGCGCGACCTTGCGCGCGCGCCCGGGTCAAGCCTCGCCTACGGGGCTGCAGTCGTGGCGCTGTCCTGGGCAGTGATCTGGGCGCTGGCGACCTGGGGGCTTCTGTACCTGGCCCTGCCCGCGCTGTCCGGCTTCCTGATCGTCGGCCCGTTCCTCGCCGTCGGCCTTTACGAGATAAGCCGCCGCCTTGCCCAGGGCGAGCCGCCGACCACCCTGCGCCTGCCACCCGGCGCGGTGGGGCAGATCGCGATGGCTGGCCTTCTCCTTGGCCTCCTCGTCCTCTTTTGGCTCAGGGCGGCCGACCTCCTCTATGCCCTGTTCTTCGGGCTTCAACCCTTCCCCGGCGCGTCCGAGGCGTTCCAGAACGCCTTCACCACGCCACGGGGATGGGCGCTGATCGCGACAGGCCTGCTGGTGGGCGGGCTGTTCGCAGCCCTCGCCTTCGCGATCAGCGTCTTCTCCTTCCCCATGCTGGTCTCGTCCCGCCGCGATGCACTGACCGCGATGGGCCGCAGCTTCGCGCTGACCGCGCAGAACCTTCGCCCGATGCTGGCCTGGGGCGCCATCGTGACCGCAGGCACCGCCCTGTCGATCCTGACCGGCCTTACCGCGCTGCTTCTGGTCTTTCCCCTTCTCGGCCACGGCACCTGGCACGCCTGGCGCGCCATCGACCGCGAGGCCCTATGACCATCGGCTTCCTGATCCCGCTGTCGATCGGCATGGGCCTTGCCGGGCTGGTCGCCTTCTTCTGGGCGCTACGCAACGGACAGTTCAGCGACCCCGAAGGTGACGCCTGCCGCATCCTGATCCCGCAACCCCCAGCGAAAGGAGATACCCATGTCCGACTGGCTTCCCAGCCTTATCACGAAGACCCCGACCGAGGGCTATGATCTTGCGGTGAAACTGGCCCGGGTGGCGATCAAGCTGACCCAGCCCGATGCCGCAGTGCGCGACCGTCTGCGCCCAGAATATGCCGATGATGTCGCGGCGCTGATCGCAGTCAGCCAGGTGGTCGCGACGCATTTCGCCACCGTCGCCGCCGCGAACGACTACTGGCGCGATGCCACATGACTGGGGTGACCGTTACAGCGCAGGGGTTCGAGGTCGACGCGGTCACGATCGCCAACGCTTTCGGACTCGACCCCGCGCAGTTGCAGGAAAGGATGCGCGCCGGAGAGGTGACGAGCCTGTGCGAAAAGGGCGTTGATGCTGACGCAGGCCGGTTTCGGCTAACCTTTCGTCATTCCGGGCGGGTCTTGCGTTTAACGGTCGACGAAGGCGGGGCCATCCTCAAGCAAAGCACCTTTGACGCCAAAGGCACACGACCGGCCTCAAATTCTCACGGCTGAGAACGCACGAAGGGCCGCGAAAAAGATCTTCGGAACCCGGGAACGATTGGGACACTGTCGCATCCAATAGTCGAGACCGCACGAAAGGGTCTCGATCAACCACGGAGACGACCATGTTCCTCAACCTGTCTGCCGCAACCCTTGGAATCGCCCTGATGCTCGCGGTCCCCGGCCTTGCCCATGCCGAAAGTGTCCCAGAGGACGCGCCGCCGCCTGCACCCTATGCCAAGGTCAGCGAACTTGTGCCGTTGCCTGACTTCCTGCCCGGCCTTGGCACGCTTTTCGTCGATCCCGCGACCCTGCCGGCGGGGCCCTTTCTCGGCTATGATCGTGACGGAAAACTGGCCGCCACGATCTTCATGACCCCGATCGAGGATTTGCAGGGCGGCACGTCCTACAACGATCTGGCAGTCGGTTCGAATGAGGTTTCATCCGTCGACATCTATTACAATGCCGGGCATCCGGGTGTGGACAAGCCGCACGCGCATGTCGTGCTGTTCCACGGCGCGGATGCCAAGTCGAGGGTGGCAGAGTGATGCCGAACCGTCGACAGGTGCTGGCGGTTGGTGGGGCCGGCGTCGCCGGTCTCATCGGGCCATCCCTTGTTCTTGCGGGCCCGGTGGCAGAGATTGGGATGCAGGGCACGTCACGGGGCGAGCATGTCTGGTTCACCCCGGTCGGGCTTGCTGTTGCGGCGGGCACGACGCTGCGTTTTGTCAACCTCGATCCCGGTAACAGCCACACCTCAACCTGCTATCACCCCACCCTGTTTGACCGGCCGCAACGCATTCCAACGGGGGCGGCGCCCTGGGATAGCGACTTCCTGCTGCCCGGCGACAGTTTTGAGGTCCTGCTGACCGTTCCCGGCGTTTACGACTTCTATTGCCTCCCGCATGAACATGCAGGAATGGTCGGTCGGATCGTTGTCGGAAGGCCGGGTGACGAAGGTTGGCACGGGGCGGCAACCGATGCGAGCGATCTGCCCGCCGTTGCACTCGACGGATTTCCGTCCGTCGAGGCCATTCTGCAGACCGGGCGAGTGATGCCTCCGGGGCAGCCATGACGCTCGCTCCACGTCCGTCCCCGGCCTATAGCCTGCGCGAAGTGGAGGAAGCGACGCTGGTCATGGCGGCGCGGGCGCAGGACGAGGCG
Organism: Stagnihabitans tardus; assembly: GCF_009925085.1. GTDB lineage: Bacteria > Pseudomonadota > Alphaproteobacteria > Rhodobacterales > Rhodobacteraceae > Stagnihabitans > Stagnihabitans tardus. The sequence goes on from NZ_JAABNR010000038.1 coordinate 22,435, forward strand.
GCGGTGCGCGAGCTTGTCCGCCGCCTCAATCCTCGGCTTTTCCGGGTCGCGCGCGGGATCCTCGATACGAATGCCGAGGCCGAAGATGCGGTGCAAGACGCCTATCTTGCGGCCTTCACCCGGCTGGATCAGTTTCGCGGCGAGTCGCGCTTTTCAACATGGCTCATCCGTATCACCATCAACGCGGCGCGAATGCGCGCCCGTGCTGCCCGGCCCCAAGAGGAGTATGATACCGTGCTTGAACGGGATGCGACCGACAGCGCCGTCGTGGTCTTTCCCGGCAACGGCTTTGAAGGCAGCGAAGAGGCGCTTGGCCGGTCACAGGTGTCCACCTTGCTGGAGGCTGCGGTTGCCGACCTGCCGACGGAATTGAGACTGGTCTTTCTGCTTCACGAGGTCGAGGGACTGGGCCTGCTGGCCGTCGCGCGGACCTTGTTACTGAATCCGATCACGGTCAGGACACGGCTTTACCGCGCACGCAAGCGTCTGCGCACTGAGCTTGAAGCCCGTCTGATGGGCGGTTTCGAATCGATCTTTCCCTTCGACGGCGCGCGCTGCACCCGTATGGCCGATCGCGTGATCGCCAACCTGAGGTGCTAGACCCATTTCGTCCGCCAAGCCGAGCGCGTGCTGCCCTGACCACCGAACCCGGCCCCCGCGCAAGGAGACCTTCCCGTGAAATTCCTCCACCGGGTCGAGGCCTTGCATCCGGTGAACCTGCTCCTCCTCCTTGCCCTGCCCTTGCTGGTCTGGCGCTCGATGCACTGAACCCGGCAGCGCGAAAACTTGCATGCCTTTTTACCTTCCCGAAACAAATGTGGCTCGACCGAGGAATCTCGGTTGCTTGACAGCGCCGAAGAGGTCGTACTTTGTCAAATCAGCTACTGTCGCGCCATAATCTTTCGACCATCAGTTCCGTTCAGGATCAGTGCACCGTCTTCGGTGATCTCGTACGAAACAGTGCCAGCCAGAATTTCCAGAACGCGGCGTTCCTGCTCCATAAGCGCGTCAGGGCAGGCCATCATGGACAAGCCCTTATCTCTTCGGTACATCGCTACTGGCGCGCCCTTCCGAAGGAGTCGCGGCCAAGACTCTATATCCATGGCCTCAGCCTTGGCGCCTGGTCCTCGATGCATGGAACCAACCTCTTCGCATTGCTGGATGATCCCATTGACGGAGCGTTCTGGGTCGGCCCTCCCTTCCCGTCGGCACTGTGGCAGGGGATCGTCGCTTCGCGCGAGCCTGGCAGTCCCTATGTTGCCCCGGTATTGGGAGACGGAGGACTGGTGCGCTTCGCCTCGAACCATGCAAGCGCAAGCGGGCCGGACGGCTGGGGCGCCATGCGGCTCGCCTTTCTGCAATATGCGTCTGACCCAATCGTGTTCGTAAGCCTCCGGTTATGGCCGTCTGACGCCATTTGCTGAGGTCAGGTAAGACGCTGACCTTATGGATGACTCTAAGTTCAGATCACAGGTTGAGGTTCTCTCTGTCGTCGACAAAGGTCGGCGGCG
>NZ_JAABNR010000039.1 GCF_009925085.1 Stagnihabitans tardus
GGCTTCTCGCTGGCCACCGGAGGCGCCCAAAACGAAACGTGTGACCAATCTGAGCCAAAATCTAGAAACTGGCTGAACTTGCGGCCCAGTCGGTTGGGGCCGCCGAGTTTCCACACAGCCTCCGCCCTTTGTGACGATCCTGAACATCATCGACGCACCCGGCCCAAAGCCGCCAGTCACCAGCGGTTCGATACCCAGGGCAGGATGACGACCAGCAAATCCGCATGGATTGCCGCCCACGTCCTGCCCCCCGCGTCGGAGCAAAGCTGGTCGGGTTCCCCTTCCTCGGCCAAGATCGCAGCGCCTTTCGGCTTGCATTCGGCGAGAAAACTGAAATGGATGGCATCCGGCACGACCAGGTAGCTCGCGCCGGGCACCGTCTCGGCCACTCGGCGGGCATGGACGGGGGCCGGGACCTTGGCCTCCTCCCCCAGGTTGATGACCAGAAGCGGAAGGTCGATGGCTGCAAGGCTTTGCCGCGTCAGCGTCTCCACGATGCCGGGATCGACGGCCAAGACAAAGCGGATGTGGGCGTCGCGCAGGTCTTGGGCCGCAGGGGACAGATCTTGGGCGTGCAGGTCAAGGCCCGCCTGGGCGAAAAAGGCGCAGTCCGATATGCCCCTCCCGCCCCGGTCGCAGAACGAGGTGAGGCGCGCCGGATCGACCCGGGCTCCGGCCAAGGTCAGAAACGTGTAGCCCCCGGCCGAATAGCCAAGCGCGCCGATCCGTGCCGGGTCCACCATGGGAAAACCCTGCAATGAGTCCAACACGGCCGAGATGTCCTGCGGTCGCTCCCAAATCCGCAGAGCCTCGGCCGCGCGGGCGGGGCCGGAGGTGCTGCCGGAGTGATTGGGCAGGACGACGACGAAGCCCGCCTGAACCAGTCTCGAGGCTAGCCAGCCGAATTGCCCGCCATTCCCCCCCGCCCCATGCGAGATCACCAGGACCGGATGCCGCCCCGGGACGGGGGGCGCATCCCGCCCGACCTCGGTGCCGTGAAAGACGCCGTTTTCGCTAAGTGTCAGGGCGCGGCTATGTCCTGCGCTATGCCCGCGATCAGCCCGGCCATCCCCCTGGGGGCCATCGCGCCCGAAAGCAGGTCGTCGATCAGAGAGATCCGCATCGCGTCGGCCTCCTTTGCCCGGCCCGCGCGGGTTTCGGCCCTTGTGATCTCCAACGCCGGCCTCCAAGCCCATGCTTGGGATTTGTCGGCCAAGGCCCAGGCCCTCAGGGCTCTGTCAACCTGGTCTTGCTGGGCCATTTCGGTGATGATCTCAAGCGCGATGCTTTCGACCCTTGCCCGCGCCACGTCGCGCTCGGTGGGCATGGGGCGATCTTTGGGCCACCATTTCGGCACCACTGGCGGCTCGCTCGGGACCTGCTCCAGTGTGGCCCGCGCCCGCGAAATATAGTCCTCTGCCATATCGAAATCGCCTCCCGCCGCCTTGCCGCGCGCGGCCCAGATCAGAATCTCGGCGTGCTCTTTCGGCAGGCGCGCGCCTTCCAGCCAAGGGGTGATCAGCGCGTCCTGACCCGCCTGGGCCATGGCGCGGATCAAGAGGGTTTCCGGGGACCGGTTATCGCCGTCGTCCTTTGTCCACATGTCCAACACGATCGCCGTCAGCGTCTTGGCGCGGTCGATGTCGCCCTTGTCCCATAGCCCCTCGGCCGTCAGCGCAAGCGAATAGCGTCCGACGATGCTGCCCTTCTCGCGGAGGTCAGATGTCGAAGCGGCCACTTCCGAGAAGTAGAGGTCGGCTGCGGCCTTCGGGTCGCCCTTGTCCCGGGCGAGCCAGGCCATGCCCTCCGCCACCATCTCGAACCGTGCCGCGGGATCGGTGACGCGGGGAAGCAGGACTTCGAACTCGGGGTCGATCTTCTTGTACATCAGCTTCCGCGCCAGGGCGACCAGGAAGGCGCCCTTTGCCGTGTCGGTCTCCAGCGCCGCCACCATGCGATCGTAGCGGTCGCGGGTGTCGCGGAACAGACCGGGCGTATAGTCGGATTCGTAGTCAAGAAAGAAGCGCGCGCCACTGGCCATGCTGTCGGCCAAGGTGGTCCCATAGGCCTTGGCGCGCGTCTTGGCCGCCTCAATCTCGCCGGATTCCGCTAGGGCGGAGACCTCGGCAGATTGCACCTGCGCCCGCACTTCGGGCGAAGCCGTCACATAGAAGGCCGCCAAGTCTGCAGATGCCCGGTCAAAAAGAGAAATGTTGTCGATGATCCTGGCGACGGACATGAACTGCGCCAAGACCATGCCGCGTTCGAAGGAGCCTTCCGGGATCTCGGTGATACGGTCATAGGTGGCACTGAACCAGGGTTCGGCTGCCTCGGGCCAGCCGTAAAGCCCCATGAGCCGTGCGAGCCGCAACTCATCCGAGAAGCCGACCGGGCTGCTGACATCCCCCGGCAGGAAGCCCACCGCGATGACATGGGTTTCGCGGGCGAGGTCGGGGTAACCGTTCGCTGCCATCTCGCCTGCGGTGAAAAGCAGGTCCAGCACTTTGGCGCTCGGGTTCGGGTCTTCGCTGCGGGCCTGGCGCACCAGGGTCAAGATCTCGCGCGCAGCCGCCTCGTTCCCCTCTTCGGTCATGAACTCGGCCAGAAGATACATCGGGGCGTCGTTGGCTTCTTTCCAGGCGGAGCGCACGAGCTCCATGGCCTTGTCGGGCTGGGTGGCGGCGATCTCGCGGGCGCGGTCGATGGCCAGGCGCGCCCGCTCGGGGCCCTCGGACTGCGCCTGCAGCAGGTGAGCAGCCACGGCCTCAAGGCATTCCACGGTCAATGCGGCTGGGCAGAAGTCCCGCGCTGATTGCGCCCGCGCGGGGTCGCAAAAGGGTGAACCCAGAGCAAGGGCTGCGGCAAAGATGAAGGCTTGGCGCATGTTAATGCCGTGATTTGCGATAGGGGAACCTAACCTCCGGCACTGGGAAACGTCCAGAGAGGGTCCTCGCCCCAAGGGAGGAAGTTTCACGATTAGAAGACCTGCCGCCTTTTCGGTTCTCGAGCAGTCTCGCGCCGTTCACAAATTGGCCGCGGCGGCACCGGTGAATGGCGGCTCCAGGATTAACGGCCGCAATAGCCGCTATCCTTACGACCGACCGCTTTCCGCCCCTCGCGACGAGGACGGAGGGCTCAAGTGAGATGGCTAAGGCTGCTAGAGCCTGTGCGCGTATTACCAGGGAGCCGCCCATGAGGGGCGCTCTCCCAAGATGACCTGCCCCCGAACGTGGGGCAGGGTGCCATAGGTCCCATCCCCGTCTCATCTTCCCTGACCATCATCCTGGTAGCGAGGCTGGCGGGGTAGGCAGCTGCGGGTCCATCGGCTCCTGGGGCGAGAGCCCCATCCCCCGCTCGCCCGTCCCTTCCTTGGCCCGAGGCCGGTCTTCGAGATCAAGCCACAAGGGCTCGGACTACGGGCAAGCCCGTGCCGCCGGGCGGATTCGAGCAAGTCGAACGCACCCGGTGATGTCAGACCGTCTCGGGCCTTCGAGGTCCTGTCGCACGGGGGATGGTCCTCCGCCTCCAAGACAGGAGCCGAAAAGATGTTCCGCAAAGATGCACACGCTTACGCCGCCAGCCTCGCCGCCACGCTGATGGTTGCCATCGTGGTCTTCCGAGCCGGGGATGGGACCTATGGCGCCATCCCCGCCGATGAGATCGACGGGGAAGAAGTTCTCGTGATCGGAGAGCACGACCCGTGGGAATAATCCCACGGTCCGCGCAAAGGCCCGGGCGGCGCAGTCGCGCCCCCGGGCCCTTCGCCTGTCCGTCGGCGCGACCGACAGGCACAAGGCGCTGACGCACTGTCTGCATTCCTGTTCGTAGCAGGAGCAGGTCAGAGGAGGCAGCCTGGGGTCCGCCGCTTCGTCAGGTCAGCCGACAAGGTCTTCCGGCTTCCCGCCCCCCTTCGATGTGAGCGGTGTACCAGGCGGGTGTGCGACCCCGGCCGGACTAGGTGACGGTCGGGTTTTCCGGATGCTTGTAGATCGTCGTTGAGGGTGCCCGCTTGCGCTTGGGTCCTTCCACTGCCTCCAGTTCGTAAAAGGTGTAGCCCAACTCGGGGGCGAGGATCGCGAGCTTGCCGCGGGCCTCCGCCTTTTGCCGGGCTTCGTGGGTGGCGATTGCCTTGACGAGTTCCTTCTGCCGATCCCGTAGTTCCGCGAGCGACATTGCGCCCGGTTGAAGCTGTGACCCGGGATTACACTTGGTCCGCCCTCTCACGGCCGTGCTCGAGCGGCGACTGGGCGGAACGTCCATGGCGAGGCAGGGGGCGAGATTGGGCGATGGGCAAGTCCCCAATCCCCCTTTTCCGGGTTCTTTCTTCCTGGGCCTGACATTGCCGGTTGGTTGGTCTGAACTCAGTCTGCTTGGGTTTCTCCTCCAGCCGTCTGGCTGAGGCACCTCCCCTTCGACTGACAATCCCCTAAGCCCGTTCGGTCTCCTGCCCGCAACCCCAACTCCTGCCCGGGCCGTGTTGCCCTGTGCCAAGGCTGCCCGCTCCACCCCGGACCCTCGGGGGTTTCCGGCTGGTCCCTTGGCCCAGCCGTGCTGGCGCCCACCGACAGGCTTTGGCCGGGTCTTGTCGAAGGGATGGTCCCTTTAGACAGACACGAAGGAGCTACCCCATGTGAGACACATCGCCATCCTCGCCGGCAACATCGGTCAGGCCCCGGAGGCCCGCTACCCATGCAAGGGGGCACGAAGATCGTGCACTTCACCCTCGCCACCTCTCGCCCGCGCTTGGCCGAAGGCCGCCCGATCCGCGACGAGCACGGTGACCCAAGTCATGGCCACCGAGTGGCACCGCATCACCTGCTTCAACGGGCTCGGCAAGTCGGTCGCAGAGAACTGCGAGAAGGGCATGAATGTCCTCGTCCAGGGCCGGATCCACTACACGAAGTGGACCGACGCGGCGGGTGTGGACCGCTACGGCTGCGAGATCATCGCCGAGAAGGTCGACTTACTCAGCCGCCCGAAGGCGACCGAGGGCGATGGGCCCGAGCTGGTCGATCGCGACCGTGACGACGAGGTCGGCTTCTGAGGCCTCACAACTACCAGGCCCGGCGGGATGCACCCGCCGGGCCGAAGCCCTCCGGCCGAACCGTGTTGCGTTTACGCCCTAGCTTGGCGGTCCGATCTCACGCCGCACCTTGATCAGGCAGGCCAAGCGACCGCGCATAGTGGCGGCTGGACTTGGCGCGTTTGCCGCACACTTCCATCCGGCACCATTTACGGCGGGCGTTCTTTGTCCCATCGAGAAAGAGCCAACCGCAATCATGGCCGTGGCAAAGCTTGACCCGCTCCAACTCGCGCGGGTCGGCGAGGATCGAAATCACCGAAGCGGTGACCAGATCACGGAGGGATTGCCGACGCCGCCACTGGACGCAGGGGGTCTCGGGCTGCGATAATTTCACGCGGAAATCTTGCCCATCTTGCCTGAGGATCGCAAGCTGCACCTTCGCCCGAAAGTCCCGAAGAGACTCGAGCGTTCCGTCCCTATGGGCCTGGCCCAGGCTCAACTGCGCGGCCTAGGGCGAGAGGTCGGCAAGGCTGACGAAACGATCCTTCTCAACCGCGTCGAATGGGGTCCAGTCTGCGGTGTTGACGAAATCGAGCGCCAAACGGCCTGCGGGGCCGGTCGTGAAGTCGTTCCTGCCGATGTCCCCCGCGTTGAGCGCTTTCTGCAGAACTTTTCGCTTTCGGTATTGGCAGCTCTTGCTACCTCGGTGATGGCGCAGTGGGATTGCACAAGGCGACCTCGGTCGCCGTGGCCATCGCGGTCATGGCTGTGACGCGTAGGGCGATCTGGGCGATGAAAGCCGGAATGATCTTCGCGGCTGGCTGGACTGTAGTGGTAGCCTGAGCTCGAAGCCGCGGCAGTGTTACTACGGCTTCGGCATCGGACGCAGGGTCAATGCGGGCCCAGTTCTTCCGAAAGACGCGCGCAGATCTTGCGCATCAGATCCGGTTCGGTCCGGTCAATTCCGTAGACGAATCCGGGGAAATCGAGGTGACTCTGCACCTCCCAGATCGCTGCGTGCTGATCGGGAGACAGGATTTGCGCCGGAGTTCCGACGGCGACCCAGCCAATGGGCACCACGGCCCCTGCCTCCAGCGTCGTGCGCAAATGGACGGTCGCCTTTATGCGCACCTCCGCTCCCTTGCCGATCCGCGCGCCGTGGAAGATCGAGGCGCCGGTGGCGATGAAGACCTCGTCCGCAATTTCCGCCCCCACGACATGCGCATGGGGGCCGATGAGGCAATGGTCGCCGATTGTGCAGTCCTGTCGGGAGGTTTTTTCCAGCACGATGCAGGCGGCACCCAGCCGGATGCGGCCACCGCCTTCGGCCACGATCCTCGCTCCGGGCTGGATGCGGCAGCCTGGGCCGATTGTAACAGGGCGGATGATCGTGCAATCTGACGCCACTTGCGCCAAAGGGGAGATCCACGGGCTCATGCCTTGGCCCCGGCTTTCGGCTCGGCAATCGCGGCGTGGTCGACAAGGTTCCACGCCATCCCTGCGTTGCGATAAATGCGCTTGCCCAGATGCGGATAGTCGCCCACGTCATGGTCCAGCCTTTGGCCCGCCACCAGACAGACCAGAATCTCGGCCCCGGTGTTGTGGATCGAATGGGCCAAGCCGCCTTTGCGGTAGCCGAGGAAATCCCCGGCCTTGACCGCAAAGGATGCCTCCCCGATCCGCGCCGTCGCTCGGCCCGCAAGGATGAAGACGCATTCATCCTCGTTGTGGTGCATGTGGTGTTCGGTCGTCTCATGGCCAGGCGCGACTTCGATCAGGTGGAAGCCCAAGCCTGTCAGGCCCGTCAGATCGCCCAGCGATTTGTTCACCCTCACCGCGTTGGGGTTCAGAAAGTGGGTTTTGCGCAGGCCGGGGAGGGCGGCGATTTCTTCCCGTGTCACCAGATATCGGGGATCAGTGGCCATAGGTCACCGTCACACTGGCATGGCCAGCGCCCAGGTATGGGCGAAGAAGCCGACCATGGCGGCGGACGCGGTGGCATCCAGAGGCAGGGTCGCCATCGGCATCGCGTAGACGGTGAAGACGTAGTTATGCGTGCTGCCCGGGGGCGGGCAGGCGCCGTCATACTGGTTCTGCGAGAAGTCGTTGCGCGCCTGGATCATGCCTGCGGGCAGGGTCCCGCCCGGGCTCGTTCGGACCAGTGGCACAGTCAGGCGGCCTGAGACTTGAGCCGCTTTTGTCCGTCGGGCCTGGCCGGATCGGGCGCGAACTGACCCGCTTCTGGTGGCAAGCGAAAGTCCTGCAGACGGCTGGACAGGACCTGCGCCTCTTCGGACAGGCTATGGCTGGCGGCCGTTGTTTCTTCGAACCGGGCAACATTGTAATGCATGCTTTCGTCCAGGTCGGCCGCAACGCGGCTGACATCGGCGATCGTGCCGGATTGCGCGGAGGAACTGACCGCGATCTGTTCGATCCGGTCTGCCATGGCGACCACTGCATCGACGATGCCTGACAGGCTTTGCCCGGCCTGACCTGTCGCGCTGACACCGGTCTTGACCAGATCACTGCTGTCGGCGATGACCTTCTTGATATCATGCGCCGCTTCCGACGAGCGCTGTGCCAGCGCGCGAACCTCGGAGGCCACGACCGCAAAGCCACGGCCGGCGTCGCCCGCTCGGGCCGCCTCGACCGCGGCATTCAGGGCCAAGAGATTGGTCTGAAAAGATATCTCGTCGATCAACCCGATGACGGCCGAAATACGCTCGAATGCATCGGCGATGGCGTTCATCAATTCCAGGCTGGTGCGGATGACGGTCACGCTTTCCTCGGCGTCGTGGCGTGCGTCGCGTCCCAACTTGGCGGCATCGGCAACGCGATCGGCGGACTCGCCCACCGAATGGGCCAGGCCCGCCAGTTTGCTCACGGTGCTTTGCAGCGTCGAGGCCGCATGCTCGGTGCGTCGGGACAGGTCTTGCGATGTGCCCGAAATCTCGTAGGAGGAGGCGCGAATACGGTCGCCCAGATCGGCAACCGCGCGCAGAAGGCCCGACAGACGAGCGATGGCAGCGTTGAAGTTGGCGCGCAGGGCATTGTAATCCGAGGGGAAGTCCTCACCGATCACGACGTCGAGATCCCCCTCCGAGAGGCGCTGAAACGACCTGGCGAGGATTCGGACGACGTCTTCCTGTTCCTGGGCACGGCGAAGGGAGTCGGCCTCGGCTTCAAGGCGCTTGGCCTCGAGTGCGGCGCGTTGATCCATGCCATCGCGAAAGACCTTCAGCGCGCTGACCATCTGACCCACCTCGCCCCGCCAGCGGTCCATTCCCAGGACCGGCGACAGATCACCGGCCGCCAAGCGTTTGGTCAGCTGGGTGACACGACCCAAGGGGCGCACGATCGTGGCCCAGGCCAGCAGCACGGACAGCAGCACCAGGGCCGCTGCCCCGGCGCCGACACGCCACATCTGATCCCGGGCGGCAGACAGATTGGTCAGCAGGCCCGAGGTGGAAGAGGTCACTTGCGACAGGACCTCACCCAGTCCCGTCGCCACGGCGCCCGCGATCTGGGCGGTTTCCGTGGCGGCTTCGGCGGCAAGACGTGCCGCCTCGGCGCGGGCCGCAAGGCTGGCGATCCGCAGGGCGGGCACCCCGGTTTCCGGCGTCACCAAGGCGACGAGTTGGGCCACATCCAACTTCAGGTCTTCATCGGCATAGCCTTCCAGGCGGGTCGTGAGTTCGGCCAGGATGGGGCGCAGTTGATCAGAGATCAGCGCAATCCGGTCGGGCGAGTCCGAGACAAAGCTTTCAAGCGCAAGAATGACCGACTGACGCACAAGGGCCGAAAGATGGGCCCCATCGCGGATGCCGGCAACCTGGACCTCGATCAGGGCGCGGATGGCGGCGGCGTTGCTGTCCTTGGCATCGCTGGCGGCGATGACAAGGTTGAATTCGATCTCGTCGATGGCGGAAACGACCTGCTTGTCGACCTCGCCGCGCGCCGCGATGATGGCAGAGACATTGATCCCGCCGAACTGACCACCTGCATCCTTGCCCACCATATCCAGAAAGGTCGCAACCGGCTCCTGAAGCAGGGCAAGCTCGGGCCGTGCTGCCAATTCGGGCAAGACCCTCTCCAGTTCGGACCGCGCCGACAGGGCCAGGTCATTCAGGATGGGCCGCAGGGCCATATCATTGGTCTGGCCATGGGCCAGGGTCATGCCGGCCAGGTCGTTGGTTGCCGCGCGCACCTGCAAAGCCAGCCGCAAGGCCGTGAAATGCTCTTCGACCAGGGTGTCCAGGGTGCTGCCGACCCCATCGACCGTCGCTTCCCCATTGATGGCCAGATCGAAGAAGGCCGAGTCCTCGGCCTCGGTCAGGCGCTGCGAGATGGCATCGACATTGGATCGCAGCGACTCCATCGCCGCGGTCACTTCGGCCCCGGTCGTGAAATCGGCAAGGCGGGCATCGGCAAGCTGATCGATCAGGGCTTGAATGGCCGTGAGACGGTCTTGCGAAACGCCAGAGGCTGAAGCATTGGCCTGCAATGCGCCGAGGATCGCAAGGGCGGCGTCACGCGATTTGCCGACGGCCTGTGCATCTGCCGCAAGCAAGAGGTCGGAAAACCCCTGTTGCAGGGTCGTGGTCGTGGCCAGGGTATTGACCTGGACCGTCAGGGCCGGGATATGGGCGTCATGCAGAACTCCCATGTTTTCGGAGGTTTTGCGGAACATGGTATCGCTGATCGCAATGGCGACCGCGATGCAAGCGGTCATCAAGCAAAGCAAGAAGCCGATCTTCACAATCAACTTGCCAAACAGGTTGGTCACCGCGCGCGCCTCCTTGGGGAATGGGGAATTGCGGGCCGCAGAACGGCCCGCAAAGGATGGCAGGCTCAGCTGCTGCCGCCCGGGTTGACGATTTCAAAGCCGCCTTCGGGGGTGATGCGGGTCAGGAAGACGGAATCCGAGCCCTGGTTGTCGCCCGGGCCATATTGCAGCCCAAGCCCGCCCAGATCGACCGCGGTGACGCCCTGCAGCGCCTTCAGATAGCTCTCCCGCGTGGGATTGGCACCGGCAGCCTTCAAGGCCTCGATCGCCAGGCGGCCGACGAGATAGCCCTCCAGCGAGACGAAGTCGATCTTGGCATCGGGCACATGGGCGGCCAGCGCGGCCTGATAGGCGACGACGACCGGAACCGAGGTATCCCAAGGCAGCGGCACGACCTGGCTGACGATCACCCCCGCGCCATCGGCGCCAAGTTCGGCGGCCAGGGCCCCCGAACCCACGAAGGAGATGTTGACGAAGGTCGGCTCGAACTTCAGCTTGCGCGAGAGGCGGACGAATTCTGCGACGGGCTTGTAGGCGCCCACCATGACCACCGCCTCAGGCTCGGCCTTGCGGATGTCCAGCAGGGCCGATTTCACGGCCGTCGTGTTGCGCACATAGGTGCCCTCGGCCACCAGCGTCATCCCCCGGCGCTCCAGGGCGGCCTTGGCGCCATCGAGGCCCGCGCGGCCAAAGCCGTCATCCTGATACAGGATCGCGATGCGCTTCATGCCCAAGTCATCGACCAGATGCGCCATCCAGGCCTCGGTCTCGGCCCCATAGGAGGCGCGGAGGTTGAAGACATTGGTCAGCGCCGGATCGCGCAGGAAGCCCGCGCCGGTGAAGGGCCCGATGACCGGCAGGCCGGCCGAGGCCGCCATGGGCACCATGGCCTGGTTGGTGGGGGTTCCGACCGGACCGATCAGCGCAAGATAGCCCGGCTTGGCCAGCACGGTTTCCAGCTGGGCCACCGACTGATCGGGCTCGTAGCCGTCATCAAGGCTGTCGAGGGCGAGTTTCAGCCCGCCGACCCCGCCCGCCGCATTCGCCTCGGCAAAGGCGGCCGTGATGCCATCACGCATGCCGGTCCCCAAGGCCGAGGCCGGACCGGTCAGGGCCGCAACCTGGGCAAAGGTGAGCGTGTCTGTCGGCGAGGCCTCTTGCGCCGCGACGGGCGAGGCAAGGAGGACGGCAAGGGCGATCTGCCTTACCAAGCGGAATTGGATCATCGGAGCGCTCCATTGGTGATTGCGGCTCCATCCTATTTGCCGGAAAGATTAACGCCGGGTTCCCTTGGCCTGCCGATGTGCCTGGCATTGTCGAAACAAGGTAAAGACCCCCTGATCAGGCGGGTTCCCTATGCCAAGCTGACCTGTGGAATGCCGCAAAAACAGGCAGGCAGCGGTCGAACCCCCTGGCGATGAGGGAGCGGCCATCCCTGGAGAAGCCGCGTCGAAACCAAATTGCATCGCCTGAAACCGCTGGGTTTGCGCCTCATGGCGCGGGATCTCGACCGTTTGCAACCCTTGCGATGCCGCAGGCGCCGAGGAGGAGGACGGCCGCAGCCCATTCAAGGCAGCAGCGGCTTGGCGTCGGATCCTGGCCCCGCTGGCCAGAAGAGCCCCTGTTTTGGCAGGGGGGCACGCCTTGGCTGCGGCTTCCCCCTTCGCCTCAAGATGCCCGGGCCCGCATCAGGCCAGGGCGCGCAGATCGCCGCTCAGACGAAATCCCCGAGATCGAGGCCCGGCCTGGTCGAGAGCACCGCGACCAGGACCTGGGCGCCGCCGCCCGTGCCGTCCGCGTCGTAAAAGAGCTTGCCCGTGGTGATGTCGTAGATGACCTGCTCGCGGACCGCATTGGCCGAGGTGCCAAGGACGAAATTCTCGGCCTTGATCGCGCTGAAGTTGGTGAAGTCCAGTTCGATCTTGTCGGTGCCCGAGGTGAAATCACTGATCACGTCGAAGTTGGTCAGGTCATTGGGCGTGGAGGCAAAGACGAAGACATCCGCCCCGGTGCTGCCGATCAGCGTGTCCAGGCCCTGCCCACCCGAGAGCGTGTCATTGCCGCTGCTGCCGTCCAGCATGTTGCCCAGGCTGTCGCCGGTGATGCTGTCTGCGCCGCCGGTGCCGATCACGCCCTCGATGTCGAAAAGCTCGTCCCCCTGCACGCCGTCCATCACCGCCGTCGCCCCATTGGCGCCGTTCAGCGTCAGGACCAGGTCGAACCCGGCCCCGAAGCTGAAATCGGCCACGTCGCGGCCCGAGCCGCCCGAGAGCTGGTCGCGGCCCGCCCCGCCCTCCAGCGTGTCATTGCCCGAGCCGCCTTCCAGCGTGTCATTGCCCGAACCACCCGCCAGAAGGTTGTTGGCGCCGTCCCCGGTCAGGCTGTCATTGCCCGAGCCGCCCACCAGGTTCTCGATGTTGCGCAGGCTGTCGTCGGCCACTCCGCCCACCGTGGCCACCACGGTCACCGCTCCGTTCAGCGTGACGACCACGGCCGCGGTCTTGTCGTTGAAACTGGCCGTGTCGCTGCCGGTGTTGCCGTCCAGCGTGTCGATGCCGCCGCGTCCGGTCAGAAGGTCATTGCCCGACCCGCCCTCCAGGAGGTTCGCCAGGGCGTCCCCCGTCAGGCTGTCATTGCCCGCGCCGCCGGTCAGGTCCTCGACATTGCGCAACCGGTCCTCGACCGTGCCGCCCACGCTCACATCGGCAAAGGCCGAGCCCGCCAGGGTGACCGAGACCGCCAGGGTCTTGTCGCTGAAGGAGACCAGGTCGGCCCCCGTGCCGCCGTCGAACGTATCCGCCCCGCCCAGGCCCTGCATCTTGTCATTGCCCGCCCCCGCCTCGATCAGGTTGGCTTGGCCATCGCCCACCAGCCGGTCATTGCCCGACCCGCCAATCAGGTTCTCAAAGTTGCGGATCTGGTCCTCGATCACACCGCCCACGGTGACGGCAAAGAAGGTGGAGCCGTTCAAAAGCGCCACGACCTCGGTCGTCTTGTCGCTGTAATCCAGCGTGTCGGTGTTGGTGCCTCCGTCCAGCGTGTCCAGGCCAAGCCCGCCCTGCACCGTGTCATTGCCCGCCGCTCCGGTCAGCGTGTCGCTGCCATCGCCACCCAGGAGCAGGTTGGCCAGGGTGTCACCCGTCAGGCTGTCAGCGCCCGAGCCGCCGCGCAGGTTCTCGATGTTCTGGATCGTGTCCTCGGCCAACCCGCCGACCGTCACCGAGACCGAGGTGGCCACGGCCAGGGTCACCCGGACCGAGGTGGTCTTCTCGGCGTAATCGGCCATGTCGGCGCCCGCGCCGCCCTCCAGCGTGTCGGCCCCGATGCCGCCGCGCAGAAGGTCGTTGCCCGCCCCGCCCTCCAGCCGGTTGGCGAGGCCATCGCCCGTCAGGCTGTCGTTGCCTGCGCCGCCCACCACGGTTTCAAAGTTGCGGATCAGGTCCTCGGCGACACCGCCGATGGCGACCGAGGCATGGACCACCCCGTTCAGCGTCACCGCCACCGAGGCGGTCAGGGCGCTGTAATCCGCCGTATCCAGCCCCAGCCCGCCATCGAGCGAATCCTTGCCCGCCCCGCCGATGATCCGGTCATTGCCATCGCCACCCAAAAGGCAGTTGGCCAGGCCGTCGCCCGTCAGGCTGTCATTGCCCGTGCCGCCCGTGACATTCTCGATCTCGCGGATCAGGTCCTCACTCACCCCGCCGACCGAGACCCCGGCAAAGAGGCCGCCGTCCAGGGTGACCACGACAGAGGTCGTCTTGTCGGTGTAATCCGCCGTGTCGATCCCCGTCCCGCCCGAGAGCGTGTCTTTGCTTAGGCCCCCGCGCAAGAGGTCATTGCCCGCGCCGCCGATCAGCACATTCACCAGACTGTCGCCCGTCAGGCTGTCATTGCCCGACCCGCCCGTCAGGTTCTCGATCCCGCGCAGCACGTCTTCCAAGACCCCGCCGACCTTGGCCGTCACCGACACCGCACCGTTCAGCGTGACCGCGACCGTCGCGGTCTTGTCGCCGAAATCGGCGGTGTCAGAGTTCAAGCCGCCGTCCAGCGTGTCGACCCCGTCACCGCCGCGCAAAGTGTCATCGCCGTTAAGCCCCACAAGGCTGTCCGCCCCGCCATTGCCAGAGAGGAAGTTCCCCAGCGTATCCCCGGTGATTCTGTCGGCGGCGCTGCCGCCCAGCACGGCCTCGAAGCCGCGCACCAGGTCTTCGCCCACGCCCCCCACCGCGACGCCCACCTGAACCGTGCCGTTCAACGTCACGACGATGGCGGAGGTCTTGTCGGTCAGGTCCAAAGTGTCAAAGGCCAGGCCGCCGTCCAGGATATCCGCCCCGGTCCCGCCCTTGACCGTGTCATTGCCATCGCCGCCCGAGAGGCTGTCGGCGCCCGCATTGCCAACCAACAGATTGGCCAAGAGATCGCCCGTCATCGTATCGGCGCCCGAGCCGCCCAAGACCGCCTCGATGTTCAGAAGCTGATCCTCGGACACCCCGCCCATCAGGACCGTCGCCGCCACGGCCCCCGCCAGCGTCACGGCGAGCACATCCGTCCGGTCGCTGTAATCGGCCGTGTCAAAGCCCGTGCCGCCGTCCATCCGGTCGCGCCCCGACCCGCCCGAGAAGCTGTCGTTGTCGCCCTCGCCCGAGAGCGTGTCATCGCCCGCAGCCCCCTCCAGCCGGTCGGCGCCAAGGCCGCCCCGGAAGGTATTGGCCAAGCCGTCGCCGCGCAAAAGGTCCGCCCCGCTGCCGCCGATCAGGTTCTCGACATTGCGCAGCTGATCCTCGGCTACTCCATTCGCGGTCTGGGTCACCAGGGCGGCGCCGTTCAGCGTGACCGCCACCGCCGTCGTGTGGTCGGAATAATCGGCCGTGTCGATCGAGGCCCCGCCGTCGATCAGGTCATTGCCCTTGCCGCCTTGCAGCAGGTCCTTGCCATCCATCCCCGAGAGGGAGTCATTGCCGCCGCCGCCTTGCAGGTTGTTGGCCAGGCCGTCGCCGGTCAAAGTGTCATTGCCCGTGCCGCCGATGACATTCTCGATGTTCTGGATCATGTCCTGGGCCAGGCCGCCGATGGCCGCCGTGGCCTGGGTCGCGCCGTTCAGCACCAGGGCGACGCTGAGCGTCTGGTCGGCGTAATCCGCCGTGTCGATCTGGCTGCCGCCATCCATGAGGTCGGCGCCCAAGCCGCCGCGCAGCGTGTCATTGCCCAGGCCCCCGATCAGCACATTGTTCAGCCCGTCGCCCGTTAGACGGTCTGCCCCGCTGCCGCCGGTGACATTCTCGATATCCTTCAGCGTGTCCTCGGCCACGCCGCCCACCGTGGCCGTCACCGTGGTGGAGCCATTCAGCGCCACCACGACCGAGGTCGTCTTGTCGCTGAAATCCGCCGTATCGGTGTCCGCCCCGCCCTCCAGCCGGTCGCGCCCCGTGCCGCCGCGCAGCGTGTCATTGCCGCCCTCGCCCATCAGCCGGTCATCGCCTTGCAAGCCCACCAGAAGATTGCCGAACCGCGTTCCGTTCAGCGCATCATCCGCGATGGTGCCCCCGGGATTGGTGACGATATCCCCGGCAAAGGCCACATCGGTCACATTGTTCCAACCGAAAGAGCCGACCTTGTTGCCGCCCGCATCAAAGCTGGAGAGCGTGATCCTGTCATAGGCCAGGACCAGGACATAAGAGGGCAGCTCGCCGTCGCCCGCGACGGTGGTGACCGAGACCACCCGCACGCCGCCCAATCCGGTCTGGGTGACCAGGTTGCCCGCGTCGCCCACCCCGTCCAGCGTCACCCCGGTCAGCACCGCCCCCGCGCTCAGCCGCGTCAGGATCGCGGTGATCGCGGGCTCTCCGGTCACCGTCACGCTCAGATTGCCAAAGGTCGTGGCATTGGCGCGGGCGGCCTCGAAGGAGAGGTTCTGCACCGCGAACCAGCCGGAGTGGCCGTCTTGCAGGTTCGTCCCGTTCAGCCCGTCGATCAGCATGTAAGAGGGCCCAAGATCGCCGACCGTCCCCGCCCCCGGCGTGGCCGAGCCCACAGTGGCCGCCGTATTGGTCACCGTGTTCCAGCCAAAGCGCGTGGATCCGCTCAGGGACCCCGTGGCGTCATAGGTAAAGCTGTTGACCTCCAGCGCGCGGAAGCCGAAGTCCAGCTTGACCACGGTCTCACCATTCACCACCTCGAAGCGCAGGCTATTCAGGGTCACGGCAGACAGGTCAAGCTGTTCGGTCAGCCGGTTGCCCAGGCCCAGCCCCTGAAAGGTCGCGCCCGAGAAAGCCGCGCCAGAGGCGGCGGCGGCCATCAGGTCGGCCAGGTCGAACTGCTTGACCAGGGTCACGGAGAAACTGTCATAGATCGGCTTGCCGGCCTGCAAATGCATGCCGAAGCTGGCCTCCACGACCTCGAACCAGTTCAGGTGAGAGCTGTTCTGCGACCCTCCCCCCAGGCCCGCAATCGCGAGGAACCCGTCACGCGTGGTCAGGGCCGCGCCATTGGCCGCCCCCACGGTCAGGGTCGGCGTCGCGGTCGTCACCGTGCCGGTCACCAGGTCATAACCCGCCTTGGTGGAGACGCCTGAAATCGCATCGGTCTGAGTCAGGACAAAGCTGTCAAAGCTCAGCCCCAGCCGTGGCGATGAGCCGTTCTCGGTGGTCGTCTGGGCGAGGCTGTCGATCCTGACCCCGCCCAGGTCCAGCCGGAAGGTCGTCTCGGGCGTCGGGCCGTTGCTGGCGCCCTCGATCCGCATCCCCGCCAGCTTGCCCGCCAGCGTGGCCTTTTGCATCAGCTGCGCCATGGCGGTCTGGCCGACGATATCCACCATGATCTTGGCAAAGCTGACCGCTCCCGCCGGATCATCGGCGGCCAATTGCGCCAGGTGGGCGATGTCGATGTCGAAATCCGACAGCTTGAACCAGCCGACATGGCCCGCCTCGGTCGCGCCCCCGTTCAGCCCGTCGATCAAAAGGAAGTAGTCATGGTCCGCCGACCCGCCCCTGTCCACGCTTCCCGGCGTGGCGGTCTGAACCGTGGTCGGGCTATTGGTCGCCAGGCTCCAACCAAAGCTTGACGCCGCCGTCAGGGAGCCCTGGGCGGTGAGCCCCCGGGTCTCCAGCTCGACGGCCTGGAAGGACAGCCGCGCGGAGAGCGGCGCCGTGCCGGAATCCGTCAGGGCGCTGATGCCCACCGTGCCGAGGCTCAGGTCATAGACCACCGTCGCCACGCCGTTGACACTGGCCGTGCCCTGGATCGAGGCGCGCAGAAAGGTCGACCCGGTGACGGCGGCGCCCAGAACCTGGGCAAAGCCCGTGTCGGTCAGGAAATTCACGTCCAGAAGCGAGAACTCTGCCTTGCCGCTGGCCAGGGCCGCGACATCCAGGTCAAAGCCCGTCAGCTTGAACCAGCCCACGTGATTGACCTCGGTGGCATCGCCCACCAGCCCCTCGATGCAAAGGAAATACTCGGCCGCAGCGGTCGCAGCGCTGGACTCGGTCCCCACCGCGATCTCGGGCAGGGGGGCGGTGATGCCGAATTGATCGACCGTGCTGAGGTTGGAAACCTGCTCGAAGGTCTCGATCTGGATGCCGCTGAACGAGAAACTCGCCGTGATCGGCCCATCGCCCGTGCTGAGCCCGGTCATCGTGGCGCCCACGAGGTCCCAGCGCTCGCCCAGGCGGGGGGGGGCGCCCGGGGCCACGGCCTCCAGCCGCAGCCCTGCAAAGCCCGCGCCCGTGGACACGGCCTCCAGGAAGGCCGTCAGCCCGGAGCGGCTGGCGAAGGTGATGCTCAGGTCCTCGAAGCCCGTGCCATCGGCCTTGAGGTTGAAATCATCGACCTCGAACCAGCCCAGGTGGTTGGTGTCCGTCGATCCGCCATCCAGCCCGTCGATCAAGAGGAAGAGGTCCCGCCCGCCGCCGCCCAGGCCGGGCGGGGCCGAGGGTGTGGTGCCCGGGACCGTGGTGGCCTGGTTGGTGGTGCTGTCCCAGCCAAAGGCCGGATCGACGCCAAGGGCGCGGCCCGTGGCGTCCTGGCGCAGGGTTGCCATGTCGATGGCATCGAAGCCCAGGCTGATCGACAGGACAGGGCTCGCGTCGTCCTGCACCTGGGTGATCACCACGTTGCGCAGGTCGATCGACAGCAGGATATCTCCCGCCGCGTTCACCCCATGCAGGCTGGCCCCGGCAAAAGGCGTCTGGCTGGTGACCGAGGACAGCAGGTTGGCCAGGTTGGTCAGGACCTCCAGGTCCATCCCCTCCAGCACCGGACGCCCCAGGGCATCGGTCGAAATCGAAAAGCGCAGGCTGGGGATTTCGAGCCAGTTCTCATGCCCCGAGATCTTGGAGCTGCCGCCAATCCCGTCCAATGCCAAAAAGTAATCCATAATGCTCGATACGTCCCTATTCACCCTGCACGCCAAAATGGCGCCAATCCGCCTGCAAAGCAAAGGGGAATGATGGTGAAGCTTGTCAGGGGACGGGCCCCCTGGGGCCCTGGCCTCATCGAGTTTCAGCGCCGGAAGGTGACGGCTGCGGCGCTTGCGATGGCTCAGGGGAAGGTCTTTGAGGGGTCTAGGCGGGGCGCGAATCAGGGGGAGGATCAGAGATCCCCCCGGCTGCGCGCAAAATCACTCGATCCGGGGGGTGAATGCATTGCGAGGCGGATTGCCCGAGGATTGGCCAGTCCCCAAGGGCAGACAGATTGTGACGCCCGCAACGGCTGCGGTCGTGACGGATCCTCTTTTCGCGCCCCGGGATGCCGTTTCCTATCCCTTCGTCTTTCAGCGTTTCTCGAAACCCTTCGGCGTCATGACCCCCGCCGGCCAGAGGCCATTCCACCCTCCTCCGCCGCCAGGTCGAGCCTGCTCTTCACCCCATCTTTCGCGCGCCCCATTCGGCCGGCCAAGGCGGCTGCCTCCCGCCTCGAGCCCCCTTTTCACCGCGAGGCCGTGCGGAGGGCTTTCAAACAGGTCGCATCAATCATGACCATGGGCCCCGTGCGACCTCCGAGGGGCATCATCGCAACACGCTGCCCAGACCTGCCGGCCCACCCCTGCCAATCTTGAACCGCCTTCCGGGAAGCCTCCATTCAGGCAGGCCGCGCTTGGCCGCCCTGTATCCTCTGTGCATCAGATCCTTAAGTGTTTTCGGCGCCCACTTCCGCGCAAGAAGGCGATGCTTTATCTGCCGCTCCACACAAACCCGCAGCCAAGGAGGGCATGACATGACAACATTCATCATCACCACCCTTCCTTCGGATCTGACGCGGGTCTGACAGCCCCAGGGGCTCTCCCTCCACGCGTCGATCCCTCCGCGGCCGGTTTGGCCGCATGTTTTGTCATGGAAAGACCAACCCGATGGGCAATCCCATTTTGGGGGAGCAGAGCGCTGCACGCGCCCGCATCTCCCCTTTCTATTCCTCCCAAGCCTGGATCGAAGGCCGGGCCGAGGATCAGCTGGCGCAGGTGGCCGCATGGCCCGGCATGGCGGCCGTTGCGGGCTTCCCCGACCTGCACCCAGGCCGTTTCGGGCCAGTCGGCGCGGCCTTCCTGGCCGATCGGATCTGGCCACAACTTGTCGGGCCGGACATCGGCTGCGGCATGGCGCTTTGGCGGCTGGACCTGCCGCGACATCGGCTGAAGATCGACAAGGCCGTCCGCCGTCTGGCCGTCCTGGACCGGGGCGCGGATCCTGACGAGGCCGCCAGCGCATGGGCTGCCGCAGGTCTTGAAGGAGTGATCGGGGCCGAAGGCCTGGGCAGCATCGGCGGCGGCAACCACTTCTGCGAGCTGCAGGCGGTCGAAGAGGCCGTTCCGGAGGCAACCACGCTCCGGCCGGGCGATCTGTGCCTGCTGGTCCATTCCGGCTCTCGCGGACGGGGAGCGCAGATCTTCGAGGGGCTGGATGTCAGCTGGAAGCAGGGCTACGCAGCCGACAGCGCGGCGGGCCAGCGCTACTTGGCCCTGCACGATGCCGCGATGGCATGGGCGCGGCTGAACCGCGCGCTGATCGCGGGACTTGCCGCCGAGGCGCTGTCCTGCGCGGCCAGCCTGATCTGCGACACGGTCCACAACCAGGTCGTGGCGCGGGACGGGCTCTGGCTGCACCGCAAGGGCGCGGCCGGGGCCGATCGTGGCCTGGTGCCCTTGGCCGGGTCGCGCGATGCGCCGAGCTACCTGATGTCGGTGACGGATTCCGTGCCCGAGGCGCTGGGCTCGGTGTCGCATGGGGCGGGGCGGCGCTATGACCGCGCCTCGATGCATGGGCGGGTGCGCAAGACGAAATCCGACCTCGCCGCGCTGACCCGCAACCGCTTTGGCGGCCGCGTCGTCTGCGAGGACCGCGACCTGCTGATGGAGGAGGCCGGACCCGCCTACAAGAACCCGGAGGCGGTGATGCGCGACCTGTCCGATCTGGGCCTTGCACGGCCCATCGCGCGGCTGGTGCCCCTGATCACCTTCAAGTCGGCCGGAAAGGCCATTGCAGGAGAGGCCGAATGACAGAAAAGGAAATCATGTTGCTGTCCAGTGGCAACGGCCCCGGCGAATGCCGCCAGGCCGTTGCCCATCTGTTGGTCCGGCTGGCCGAAGAGGCCGACCTCCTTGGTCTCGATCTGGACGTAGCCGAGCGCGCCGCCCCCCATGGCCCCGCCTCGGCGGTGATCGTGCTGACGGGTCTTGGCGCTGCGGAAATGGCGCGGGGCTGGGAGGGCAGCGTGCTGTGGCGCTGCCCCAGCAGCCTGCGCCCGAAACACCCCCGCAAGAACTGGTTCGCCCAGGTCTTCCGCCTCGCCCCGGCGCCCGCAGCGATCCAGATCGACCCGGAAAAGGTCGAGATGCAGGCCATCCGCGCCGGCGGTCCCGGGGGGCAGCACCAGAACAAGACCTCCAGCGCCATCCGCGCCCGTTGGGTGGATCCGGAGGGGCGGGCCTGGTCGGTCGTGGTCCGCGACAGCCGCTCGCAGCACATGAACCGCCGCACGGCGCTGGAGCGGCTCTCGGTGCTGATCTCGGCCGACCGGGCAGAGGCCCTGGCCTCGCAGAAGACGGCCATGCATGACCTGCACGGCCAGATCCAGCGCGGTGCTCCGCGCAGGGTCTTCGAGGGGGAGGGGTTTCGGGAAGTCACCTGAGCGGTGCCATGGGGGGGCGGAGAGCCCCCCAAACGACAGCGGCCCTTGGCGGAGGGTCAAGGCTGTGGCCAGATCTTGCAGGCTATCCTCCGAAGGGTTTGTTGCCCTTCAATCCGCAAGCGCGTTGAAGAAACCTGTCGACATCGTCGCTCTCGGTGCGACCGCCTGTCGAGGTCTTGATGCGGTCCTTGCCCTGTTTCAGGGTGCATTGGGCCATCTGGCCAAGACCTCGTGAATTCACGCCAAAGCGCATTTCAGGCTGCGCAAGGTCGAGATGGGGGCGACCTCTGTCGGTTCGTTCCTTGGGCCGAGGAAAGGGGCCTGCATCTCGTATTTCCGGAATACGTCCGGGAGGCGCATTTTCTTCCGTCCGAGAGGATTGCCCCGATGCCCGGCGCGATCATCGATGTCCTTGGCCTGCAGACCTTCGCCCCCCTGGGCAACGAAGTACCCAAGGATGGCAAACAGACTTTCCCCGCTCTGCCCCATGACGGCAGCTTCGCCGAAGCCAATTTCCTATGCCACGCCGCTCTGTTGCGCAAGTCGCGTGAAGGATTCATCTCGTGAATCCAGCATTGTAGCTGGGCTGCATTATCAGACCTACATTCCCCGCCTACAAGACCCGGAACTGGCCCGAATATAATGAAGCGCTCAAGCGCCGGGGCTCGCTGACGATCTGGTTTGATCCCGCCATGACCTGGGAGGCCGCGCCGACCGGCAAGCGCGGTCGGCAGCCCGATTACTGTGACGCAGCCATCCAGACCTGCCTGGCGATGAAGGTGCTGTTCGGCATGGCGCTTCGGCAGACGACAGGGTTTGTGGAAAGCCTGCTCCGCCGCATCGATTTGGACTGGACTGTGCCCAACTTCAGCACGTTGTTGCGTCGGCAGAAGTCTCTGAAGGTCAACATCCCGTATCGCGTATCAGCATGTCCTCTACATCTTCCGATCGACAGCACCGGGATCAAGGTCGAGGGCGAAGGCGAGTGGAACGCCCGCAAGCATGGCTGCACGAAACGGAGGGTCTGGCGCAAGATCCACATAGGAATTGACGAACAAACGCTGGAAATCCTCGCAGCCGAGTTCACGATCAGCGACATCGGTGATGCGTCCATGCTGCCCGAGTTGCTCGACCAGATCCCGCCCGAACAGGAGATCGCCATCGCCGCCCGCGGTGCCGCCGCAATCATGCCGCCCCGCAAGAACGCCAAACCCTGTAATCCTGACACCGCCGGGGCTGTCGCGCGCAACCAAATCCTGCGCGCATCGAAGCGCGTGGGTCGAACCATCTGGCGACGATGGAGCCGCTACCACCGCCGGAGCCGCGCTGAAACCAAGATTCACTGCGTCAAGCTCCTCGGGCAGCGCCTATCCGCGAGGGAGTTCGACCGTCAGGTTGCAGAGGTCCTGACGTTGCCCCCAAGTTCTATCCGACTTGAGCGAGACTCCGGGTTTCAGTTTTACCCATTTGGGCGGGTTGGGCAACGGGGGCTGGCGCGGAGCTTTGCGGATTGCGCAGCGACAGGCCCCGTTGC
>NZ_JAABNR010000040.1 GCF_009925085.1 Stagnihabitans tardus
GCCGCCTCAAGGACTGGCGCAGGATCGCAACCCGCTACGACAGATGTCCCAAGGTCTACCTCTCGGCCATCGCACTCGCCGCAACTGTCATCTTCTGGCTCTGAAACTCAATGAGTCCTGAACCTAGAGAGATTGACCTGAACCAAAGCCCAGTCTTGCTTGCGCTCAGAAAATGTCCAAACCTCTTTTACTTCTTCATAGCAATTTATCGCACGATCAAGCAATTCACTATTTGCTTCCGCCGAGGCCAGAGACGACAGAGTATTCCCGATGTTGGTCATTGTCATAGCCCATTCCTCGGGGTCTCGCGCACGGGTGCGAACCAGAAGGGCTTCCTCGTAAGCATCAAGTGCTTCGTGCCGAAAAAACGGCAACCCGGTTATCGAAGCGAGCGTATTCTTGCAGGCACCTAGATTATGGCTCGCAAGCGCAAATCGAGCCCCATCGTTCAGCTCTCTCCAAATTTCCTTGGCTTGCTCCAGTGCATCAACGGCTGCCAAGAGCGTTTCTGCGTTGCATTCGCGATAGCCGTACATTTGCAGTGCGCCAGCATAATTATTCAGAGTCGACGCCCTCTCTGCCAAATCTGTATCGGGTGTAACGGTTGAAAGGATTTCACGGTTTATTTCGACGGAGTGTTGCAACGTCGCAAGACCTCCGTCGATACGACCCAAATGTGAAAGATATATAGCGCAGCAGAATTGCGCCGCTCTTCGTTGAGCAACATCCAGAGCGAGATCGGCTGACTCCATTGCCAAAACGACAGCAAGCCTGATGTCGAAAACGTGCCCACGAACCCTGCCTGTTTCAAACCGCCGGTCGGACTCCTCTCGAAGTGCCGCAGAAAGCCCGGGCTTTGGGCATTCAAGGCTCAGGCGATCGACGATGTGTCTTGCCGCATCCTCAGCCCTCATTTCGGCTTGGGCGAGGGCCAGTTGCGAGGTGAGGGTTTCTGCATACTCGGCCTTTTGCTGATCGAGCCGGGCTGTTAGATCACTGAAGTCCGCCTTTTGCCGCATGGCGATAAGGTCAAGCAAGCGGCGCAGTTCGGCACTGTCTTCGGCAGCGTAAGCCGCCTTGGCTGCGGCCCGCAGGCTGTCGAGTTCCGGCGAGAGATTTGAGTTTCGCGCGAGCCGTTCCAATTCGGCCTTCATGCCGAACCAGGCCTCGGCAATAGCATTCAAGCTGGGTTGGAATTGATCGGGCGGCAGGTTCTGGTCGATCAGACGCTGCAGGAAAGTGGCGATCAGCGTGTCGGTGGCGGCCTTTTCGGTGCGCAGTTGCGTGATCTGGTCCACCAGCGCCTGACGGTCGGCGTTGGAGACCGCTAGGGCCTGCAACTGCGCACGGACGTCGGTCACTATCCGGTGGGTGTCTTCGCCCGTCCGCTCGATACGATCAAGGCCACCCAAAGCCGCTTGCCAGAGGGCGGGAGCGAGGGACGTCACATAACCCGGCTCCGCGATCAGGTCTGTATAAGCGCGCAGGGTCAGGCGGTGGAGGAATTGGCGCGGCGCATAGGTGTCGGGGTGGCGCTCGCCTCGGTCGGCATAGGCTTCGGGGAGGCGTTGAGCGGCCTTGGTCAGGAAGAGGTCGGCCATGGCCGTAGGAGAGAGGGCGCGCCCTGCGATTTCGGATGGAGTCAGGGCGCAGAAAGGCAGGACTTCCTCGAAACTGGCCACAGCATGGGCGCGCAAGCGCGCATCGGTCTGGGCGCTGGACCAGGCCTGCCATTCTGTTGCAAGGCTGGCCTTGAGGCGCTTGAGCGTTTGGTCAGCATCAGTGCGGGCCTGATTGCGGAGGCCGGTCCAAAGGGAGCCCCCCCCGGCAAGGCTTTCGATGACCCCGTTTGGGAGTGGCAGTTGGGTGCTTGCCGCAGCGACGCTGGCTGCGATCAGCATATGGGCGAATTTGTCTTGGGTCTCTGGGGTCAACGTTATCTGCTCCGACAATTCGTGCAGGGTGACCCAATGACCCGCGCAAATCAAGCGATTGGCCGCAGCCTTTCCCCTTGCCCCCGCCGTGCCCAGCCTTTAAACGGGTCGGCGGAGACGTGGCCGAGTGGTCGAAGGCACACCCCTGCTAAGGGTGCAGACGGGGAACCGTCTCGAGGGTTCGAATCCCTTCGTCTCCGCCAGTTTTCATCGCCACCGCGCGGATCGGGTCTCGTTGGGGCTTGGCGCAAGACCTTGGCCTGCCAGGGGCAAGGGTCAGGGCGCGCGCGGTTTGGGGATTTTCGGGCTCTGCCTTGGGCAGGGCTCTTAACCCGTGACCTTCTTGACGAATTGCGACTTCAGGCCGATCTGGCCCACGCCGGGGATCTTGCAGTCGATGTCGTGGTCGCCATCCACCAGTCGGATGCCGCGCACCTTGGTGCCGACCTTGAGCGTGGTCGAAGAGCCCTTCAGCTTCAGGTCCTTGATCAGCGTCACCGTGTCGCCATCGGCGAGGAGGTTGCCGACGCTGTCGCGCACCTCGACGCCTGCGGGCGCCCCTGCGGTCCATTCATGGCCGCATTCGGGACAGGTGAGCAGGCCCTCGACCTCGTAGGTGAAGGTCGAGCGGCATTCGGTACAGGGGGGCATTGTGTCGGACATGGGGCGGCTTAGCGCGGTCTGGCGCAGGCGGCAAGGGAAACCCGCGCGGCGGGAGGCGGCGCCTTGATCCGTTTGCCGGTCGCAGCCGTATATCTACGGAGGTCCGCATCGCGAGGGGGAAGCTGTTGCACGTCTTGCTTGGGCGGAGATCGAGGGGGAAGCTGCGCCCTGCCCTATGCCCCGGGCTTGGGTCTTGAGCGCGCTGCATTTCCCGAGGGTGAGCCTTTATGCCGGGCTTCTCGCCGCTTCGGGCATTCCCTTGTATATCCATCTGCCGCAATTCGCCTCGGTCGAGCTGGGGCTTGGCCTTGGGACCATCGGGGCGCTGCTTTTGCTGGTGCGGATCGTGGACCTGGTGCAGGACCCGGTGCTGGGCTGGGCCATCGACCGCTGGCCGGGGGCGCAGGGGGCCTTCGGGCTTTTGGCGGCTTTGGGGCTGGCGGTGGGCTTCCCCTGGCTCTTCTCGCTGGGGCCGGGGCCCTGGGTCGCCTGGCAATTGACCGGGGCGCTGATGCTGGTTTTCCTCGCCTATAGCCTGGGGACGATCCTGCTTTATGGCCGCAGCGCGACCCTGGCGGAGAGCCCGGGCGATGAGGGGCTTCTGACCGTTGCGGCCTGGCGCGAGGGGGGGAGCCTGGCGGGGGTGATCCTCGCGGCCATCCTGCCTTCGGTGCTAATGGGCTACGGGGTCTTCGGCCTGGTGCTGGGGGGGCTGGCGCTTTTCACGGGCCTCGCCTGTCGGCCTTTGTGGCGGCGGAGGGTCGTGGCGGGCGGGGCCTTGTCGGTCAAGGGCCTCGCGCAGGCCGGGGCGCTGCGGCTTTTGACCCTGGCCCTGGTGAATTCGCTGCCCGTGGCCATCACCTCGACGCTGTTCCTGTTCTTTGTCGAGGACCGCCTGGGGCGGCCCGGGGCGGCGGGGCCCTTGCTGGTTCTGTTCTTCCTCAGCGCCGGGCTTTCGGTGCCTGTCTGGAGCCGGGTCGCGGGCCGGATCGGGGCGCGGGCGACCTTGGCCATATCCATGCCGCTCGCGATCCTGGGCTTTGCGGGGACGGCTTTCCTGCCCGTGGGAGAGATCTGGGGCTTTGCGCTGATCTGCGTGGCGGCGGGGGCGGCGCTTGGGGCGGATACCATGCTTTTGCCTGCGATGTTCTCGATGGCCTTGACGCGGGCGGGGTTGCAGGCCTCGCTCGCCTTCGGGATCTGGGCCTTTGCGGGGAAACTGGGGCTGGCGCTCGCGGCCTTCATGGTCATGCCGGTCCTGGAGTGGCAGGGCTTCACGCCGGGGGGCGTCAACTCGGCCGAGGCGCTGAGCGCCCTGAACATCGCCTATGCCGTGGTGCCCTGCGGGTTGAAGCTGATCGCCTGGGCGGCGGTCCTGATGTTGCCCAAGCCTAGCCCAGCGCCCGCCCGATGAGCCGCGCCAGATGAGCCTCCTTGACCCTCAGGTCATCCAGGCTGCGGGCCGAGGATTTCACCCCCATCAGCGCCGCCACGATGGTCTGCGCCAGCTCCTCCGCCGAGCCAAGGCCCGCAGGCACGCCACGCGCGACCAGCCAGTCGGTCAGGACCCGGCCCGTGCGGGCGCTGGCCTCGGCCACCAGCCCGGGCGAGGCCTGGAAGCCCGCATCCATCAGCTCGGCGCCATGGGGGGTGGAGAGGACAAGCTCCATCAACTGGCCATCCTTGGCGACGAAGGCGGCGTAAAGCGCCTGTTCGGCGGTCTGGCCGGGGCGGTGGAGCGCCTCGGTCATATCGGTCAGGGCCTGGTCCAGGTAGCGCTCGGTCAGGCTGCGGAAGATGTCGTCCTTGTTGCGGAAATGCAGGTAAAGCGCCGAGCGCGACATGGCGGCGGCGCGGGCGATATCCTCCATCGTCGTGCGGCGATAGCCATAGGCCGCGAAAGCCCCGATGGCCGCGTCCAGAATGGCATCTTGCCGGGCGGGAGGGCCCTCTGCGTCAAGCGCGCTTTGCATGGCGCCCTTCTGCCAAAGCCTGTCCGCTTTGTCAATTGACATGCTGACGTTTTGAATCCATTTTGTCATGACGTCAGACAGGAGACAGCCATGATCGCACTTACCGTCAACGGAAGCCCCCAGGAGGTCGACCTGCCCGGCGACATGCCGCTGCTTTGGGCCCTGCGCGAGGGGTTGAACCTGACGGGCACCAAGTTCGGCTGCGGGATTGCGTCCTGCGGGGCCTGCACGGTGCTGGTGGACGGCGTGGCGGAGAAATCCTGCCAGGTGGCGCTGTCGGATGCGGCGGGCAAGAGCATCACGACGATCGAGGGGCTGGGGGCGCCCGGCGCGCTGCATGCGCTCCAGGCGGCCTGGGTCAAGGCCCAGGTGGCGCAATGCGGTTACTGCCAGTCGGGCCAGATCATGCGGGCGGCGG
Source organism: Stagnihabitans tardus (assembly GCF_009925085.1). Taxonomy (GTDB): domain Bacteria; phylum Pseudomonadota; class Alphaproteobacteria; order Rhodobacterales; family Rhodobacteraceae; genus Stagnihabitans; species Stagnihabitans tardus. The sequence continues at coordinate 4,989 of NZ_JAABNR010000040.1, forward strand.
GGCTTTTGGCCGAGACGCCGGACCCTTCCGATGCCGAGATCGACGCGGCGATGGAAAGCAACCTCTGCCGCTGTGGCACCTATCCGCGCATCCGCGCCGCGATCAAGGATGCGGCCCAACAGATGAAAGGCCTCTGACATGGCAAGCTTGCGCAAGATCGCCCGTCGGTCCTTTCTCTTTGGCAGCCTGGCCTTGGCGGGCGGGGTGGCCTTTGGCTGGTGGAAATACAAGACGCCCTATCCGAACCCCCTGCGCCCCGAGACCGGGGCCACGCTGAACGCCTATGTGATGATCGACGAGGGCGGCGTGACGCTGGTGGCGCCCCGGGCCGAGATGGGACAGGGCATCCATACGACCCTGGCGGCGCTGGTGGCGGAGGAGATGGACCTGGAGCTTGCGGCGGTGAAGGTCATCCACGGCCCCGCCTCGGCCGCCTATTTCAACGCGGGCGCGCTGGAGGAAGGCGCGCCCTTCCTGCCCATCGACGAAAGCTGGCTGGCGAGCACGGTGCGCGATGCCATGCATGTGCCGGGCAAGTTCCTGGGGTTGCAGATCACCGGGGGGTCTTCTTCGGTGATCGACGCTTTCGACAAGATGCGGCTGGCGGGGGCTGCGGCGCGGGCGGCGCTGGTGCAGGCGGCCTCGGGGCGGCTTGGGGTCGCGGCGGCGGAGTTGAAGACCGAAAGCGGCGCGGTGATCGCGCCCGATGGCACAAGGCTGACCTATGCCGACCTGGCGGTGGAGGCTGCGGGCCTGGCGCTGGATCAGGCGCCCCTGCCGAAGCCGCGCGAGGCCTGGCGCATCCTCGGCAAGTCGCAGCCAAGGGTGGATATGGTGGCCAAGGTCACCGGCACCGCGCAGTTTACCGCCGATTTGCGCCTGCCCGGCATGGTCTTTGCCACGGCGCGGACCAATCCGGGGCTTGGGGCGGGGGTGAAGTCCTTTGACGACAAGGCGGCGCTGGCCGTGCCGGGGGTCAGCCACGTCGTGCCGATCCCGGGGGGGCTGGCGGTGGTGGCAAGCTCGACCTGGGCGGCGTTCAAGGGGGCGGAGGCGCTGGTGGTGGACTGGGAGCCCGCGCCCTATCCTGACTCGGCGGGCGTGACAGAGGCCCTGAAGGCGGCCTTCGACGGCGAGGCAGACAGCCGCAACCGCGACGAGGGCGATGTCGAGGCCGCGCTGACGGGCGAGCTTTTCGAGGCCGAGTACTCCGCCCCCTATCTCGCCCATGCGACGATGGAGCCGATGACGGCGGCGGCGCTGGTGAAGGACGGCGCGCTGACGGTCTGGTCGGGCAACCAGTTGCCGACGCAGATCCTGGCTGTGGGCGCCCAGATCACCGGCCTGCCCCAGGAGGCGATCGAGGTCGAGACCCTTCTGATGGGCGGCGGCTTTGGCCGGCGCGCGGAAATGGACATCGTGACCCAGGTCGTGACACTGGCCAAGGCGCTGGAGGGCAGGCCGGTGCTGCTGACCTGGACGCGGGAGGAGGACATGACGCATGACATGTATCGCCCGGCGGCGCTGGGGCGGGTTCGGGCCAAGCTGGAGGCAGGCAGGGTCCTGGCCTTTGACGCGGGCACGGTGTCCTCTTCGGTCGTGGCGGGCTTTGCGGGGCGGATGGGTTATTCCGTCCCGGGGCCTGATGCGACCATCGTGCAGGGCCTGGCGGATCAGCCTTACGTCTTTGCGAACCACCGCGTGACGGGGTATCGCGCGCCCGACATGCTGCCGGTGGGCAATTGGCGGTCGGTCGGCAATTCGCAGAATGTCTTCTTTGGCGAGACGGCGATGGACGAGCTTGCGGCGCTCGCCGGCTCTGATCCGCTTTCCTTCCGGCTGGATCACCTGGACCACGCGCCCTCGCGCCTTGTGCTGGAGACGGTGGCGGAGATGGCCGATTGGGGCGCTCCGCGTCCGGGGCGGGCCTTGGGGGTGGGGTTCTGCATCGCCTTTGGTGTGCCCTCGGCACAGGTGATCGAGGTGGAAATGGTCGAGGGCCGGGTGAGGATGACCGGGGCCTGGGCTGCGGTCGATGTGGGCCTGGCGCTGGACCCCTCGATCCTGGAGGCCCAGGTGACCGGCGCCATGATCTATGGGCTTTCGGCGGCGATCAGGGGCGAGATCACGGTCAAGGGCGGCGCGGTCGAGCAAGCGACCTTCTGGGATTATGAGCCCCTGCGGATGCCGCAGATCCCGCCGATGCAGGTCCGCGTCCTGGAGACCATGCCGCGCATCCGGGGCATCGGCGAGCCGGGCACTCCGCCCGCCGCCCCCGCGCTGGGCAATGCGATCTTCGCCCTGACGGGTCAGCGCCTGCGCGAGATGCCCTTCGGCCGCACCTTCGACTTCGCCTGAGCGCCCCGGGCGACCTATTCGAAAGCGCAGCCCTTCTTGATGCCCATGGCGCGGAACACCATGGCGGCGGGGCAGAAGCCGGTGAAGGAGGATTGGATCAGGTTCGCCCCGATGAAGACGGTGAACCAGAGGAAGTGGGGCGAGACGAAGGCGGTCAAGAGGACGCTTGCCAGCACCATCACGCCGGCGAAGAGAAGAACGGAACGGTCGAGGGTCATGGGGAACTCCGGGACTGGGGTGCTCCGGGCTTGAGCCCTGGAGCCTCTGGGGGTGAGGGAGAGGCCCCAGGGCTCAGGCCCGGGGCAGCGGGGTGTCAGGTCTTGGTGGTCTCTTTCAGCTTGTCGATGCCCAGGACCTTCAGCGCGAGGCTTTCGTAGAAGGGTTCGGACTTGCCCTGGCGCAGCTTGCGCAGGAAGTATTTCTCGAAGCCCACCTTGGCGAGGTGGACCCATTTGCCGGAGGCCGACCAGTTGACGTTGCGCGGCGGGATCTGCGGTTGGGCCACGAAGGCGATGCCCCCGTCTCCGAAGTCGGCAAGGCAGATGGCGTTCCAGGTGCCTTGCTCGTCGGCCTGACCTCCCCGCACCAGGTTGCCGATGTTATGGGCGGTGGCGGTGACCATGCTTTCGATCATGAAGCCGGTCTTCGGCACGCCGCAGGGCACGGGGGTCGGCGCCATGGGCGGGATGGCGACGCAGACGCCGACCGCGAAGATGTTCTTGAACCTGGGGTTCTGCTGGTGCTTGTCCACGATGGTAAAGCCGCGCGGATTGCTCAGGCCCTCGATGCCGGACACCGGCTTGATGCCGCGGAAGGCGGGCAGCATCATGGAATAGGCAAAGGGCAGGACCTTTTCGGGCTTGGCCAGGCCGTCCTCGCCGACCTCCTCGACCGTCATCTGGCCCGCTTCGACCTTCTTCACCCTTGTCGAGGTCATCCACTTGATGTGCTTGGCGCGCATCTCGGATTCGAGGAGCCCCTTGGTGTCGCCCACGCCATCGAGGCCAAGATGGCCAACATAGGGTTCCGGCGTCACGAAGGTCATCGGCACCTTGTCGCGGATGCGCGCTTTGCGCAGCGCGGTCTCCAGGATGAAGAGGAACTCATAGGCCGGACCGAAGCAGGAAGCGCCCTGGGCCGCGCCGATGATCACCGGGCCGGGGTTCTTCAGAAGCTCCTGGAAGACCTTCTCGGCGCTTTCGGCATGGTCGATGTGGCAAATGGATTGGGTGTGACCTTGCGGCCCGAAGCCCGGAATCTCGTCGAAGGCCAGTTCGGGACCGGTGGCGATGACCAGGTAGTCATAGCTGACCGACTGGCCGTCGACGAGGGCGATGCGGTTCTCCTCGGGGTGCAGTTTCTCGGCCGCCACCGGGATGAAGTTGATGCCCTTCCTGGCCATGGTGGGCGCAAGGTCCACCGTGATCTCTTCGCGCTTGCGCCAGCCCACCGCGATCCAGGGGTTCGAGGGCACGAAGTGATAGGTCGGGTCCTTGGTGACGACGGTCACCCGGTCTTCCTTGCGCAATTGGTCCTTGAGCTCATAGGCCATGATGGCTCCTCCGAGCCCGGCCCCCAGGACGACGACATGTGCCATTTTTCTCTCCCGTGTTGATGTGAAGCGCGCGGCCCTCCTCCGGCCGTCGCGTCAGGCGTCTTACGGCGTGGTCCCGCCAGAGGCGGTGGCCATGCTCAGTCGGATGAAGTTCTGGGCCCGCGTGCGGTTGGCTTCGGCCAGGGCGCCCCTTGCGTCGAGAAGCGTGCGCTCGGCCTCGAGCACGCCGAGGAAGTCGCCCTCTCCGGCGGTGAAGCTGGCGCGGGCGAGGTCCAGGGTCTGGGTCGAGATGTCGATCAGCTTTTGCTGGGCGGCCATGTTGCGCCCGTCGCGGGAATAGGCGGCCAGCGCGGTCTGGATCTCTTCCACCGCGCCCAGGACGGTTTGTTGCCAGGCCAGGTGGGCCTGGACGGCGCGGGACTGGGCGGCGGTCAGGTTGGCTTGCAAGCGGCCGCCCGAGAAGATCGGCAGGCTGATCTCGGGCCCGAAGGACCAGGTGGTGGTCGAGGCCCCGCCCCGGACGCTGGCCCCGGTGATCGCGCCGCCCAGGGACAGCGAGGGGTAGAGGTCGGCCCGCGCCACGCCGATGGCGGCAGCGGCGGCGGCGTAATTGCGCTCGGCCACGATGACGTCGGGGCGGTGGCGCAGGACCTCGGCCGGGACGCCGACCGAGGCGCGGAAATGGGGCACCGGCTGGCCGCCTCGGGCGAGCATCGGCGCCAGGGTCGCGGTCGTCTGCCCGGTCAGCGTCGCCAGGTGGTTCAGCGCGGCGGCCTCGCCCACTTCCAGCGCGGGAAGCTGCGCCTCGGCCAGGGCGACCAGTTGATCGGCGCGCAGGGTGTCCAGCGTCGAGGCCGCGCCGAGGCTCTGGCTGTTGTGGATCAGGCTGGCGGTCTCGGCCCGGCTGGCGCGGCTTTGGCGCGTCAGGGCGATGCGGGTCTGGTAATAGCGCAGATCGGCATAGGCCGTGGCGATGGCCCCCGCCATGGCGACGCGGGCGAGATCGGCGCTGGCCCAGGCCGCATCGCGCGTGGCCCCCGCCGCCGCGCGGGAGGACCGGTTGCGGCCGAAGAGATCGACCAGCCAGCCCGCCTGCGCGGTGACCGAGCCCGCCGTCACTGGCCCCGGGTCACTCCGCCCGCCGGAAGCGCTGAGGGACAGCTGCGGGAAGGCGCCAGACCCTGCGGCGGTTGCATTGGCCTCGGCCTCGGTGATGCGCTCGACCGCCAGCTTGACCGAGAGGTTCTGCGCCAGGCCGAGCGCGATGAGCCGGGTCAGGGTCGGGTCGCGGAAGCTCTCCCACCAGGCCGCCTGGGCCGGGGCGGGCGCCGGGGCCTCGTCGAAGGCCGCGGGAGTTGCCGGTGCGGGCAGGCTCGCCTGGGGCGCCGGGGCGCAGGAGGCGAGAAGCGCGATGAGCGCCAGGGAGGCGGTCGGTTTCATGTCTTGAACACGCGGTAGATGGCGGGGATGACGAGGACGGTGAGGAGGGTGGAGGTCAGGAGGCCGAAGAGGAGCGAGATGGCCAGGCCCTGGAAGATCGGGTCGGTCAGGATCACCACGGCGCCGATCATGGCGGCGACGGCGGTCAGGAGGATGGGCTTGAAGCGGATGGCTCCGGCTTCGACCAGGGTGTCGATGGTGACCTCTCCGCTGTTGCGGATGAAGTCCACGAGCAGGATCGAGTTGCGCACGATGATCCCCGCCAGCGCGATGAAGCCGATCATCGAGGTCGCCGAGAAGGGCGCGCCGAAGAGCCAGTGCCCGGCCATGATGCCAAGGAAGGTCAAGGGGATGGGCGTCAGGATCACCAAGGGCAGGCGGAAGGAGCCGAACTGGGCGACGACCAGGATATAGATCCCCAGAAGTGCCACGCCGAAGGCCGCACCCATGTCGCGGAAGGTGACGAAGGTGACCTCCCATTCGCCGTCCCAGAGGAGGGTGACGCGGCTCTCGTCCTCGGGCTGGCCGTGGAAGGCGATGGTGGGGGCGCCGTCTGGCCAGTCCTGCCTGGCGATTTCGTCCGCCACGGCCAGCATGCCGTAGAGCGGCGCCTCGTAGTCCCCCGCGAGTTCTGCCGAGACCATCTCGGCATCGCGGCCATTGTGGCGGAAGATGGGGAAGGAGGCGGGCTCTTCGGAGACGGTGACCACATCGCCGAGTTCCACCACGCCGCGCGCACCGGGAAGGGCATTGGCGGGGATGGGGGTGGTCAGAAAAGCCTCGTCCATGACGCGGTCGGACTTCGGCCGCGCGATTTGCAGGGGGATGGGCAGGCGCCCCTCGCCCCGGGCCGAGTAGCCGACGGTCTGGCTGCCGTTCAAGAGCGCCATCGTGTCGAAGACATCGGCCTCCTGGACGCCAAAGAAGTCGAGGTTGTCGTTCGAGATCGTGGCCCGCAGGCGGCGGGCCTGGGTGCCGTAGGAATTGTCCACATCGACCACGAAGGGCACGGCGCGGAAGGCCGCTTCGATCTGGGCGGCGGCGGCGCGGCGGGTCTCGGCGTCGGGGCCATAGACCTCGGCCAGGAGGGTCGAGATCACCGGGGGCCCGGGCGGGGGTTCGACGACCTTCAGGCTTGTGCCCTCGGGGACCGGGAGGCTGGCCAACTGCGCCCGCAGGTCCAGCGCGATGTCATGGCTGGCGCGGGAGCGGTCGCCCTTGGGCGTCAGGTTGATCGCCACCTCGCCGAGCTGCGGCTCCTGGCGGAGGTAATAGTGGCGCACCAACCCGTTGAAGTTGAAGGGCGCAGCCGTGCCCGCATGGGTCTGGACCGAGGTGACCTCGGGCATTGTCATGACCACCTCGGCCACGTCCTGGGCCACGCGGTCGGTGGCCTCGACCGAGGCGCCCTCGGGCAGGTCGATCATCACCGAGAGTTCGGACTTGTTGTCGAAGGGCAGAAGCTTGACCGTCACATCCTTGGTGTAAAGCGCGGCCAGCGACCCGAAGGAGAGGACCGCCGTGCCAAGGAGGAAGCCCAGGGACCGCGCCTTCGACTTCAGGAGCGGACGGGCCACGCGGTTGTAGGCGCGCTCCATCCAGCCGCCGTGATGGCCGCCATAGGTGTCGTCGTGACCATGGGCCGCCATGTCGGCGCGGCCCGCGATCTTGACCATCAGCCAGGGCGTGATGATGACTGCGACGAAGAAGGAGAAGATCATCGCCGCCGAGGCATTGGCCGGGATGGGCGACATGTAGGGGCCCATCAGGCCGGAAACGAAGAGCATGGGCAGAAGGGCGGCCACGACCGTCAGGGTCGCCACGATGGTCGGGTTGCCGACCTCGGCCACGGCGTCGATGGCGGCTTGCGTGCGCCCCCGCCCGTCCTTCATCCCCCAGTGGCGGGCGATGTTCTCGATGACGACGATGGCGTCGTCGACCAGGATGCCGATGGAAAAGATCAGGGCAAAGAGCGAGACGCGGTTCAGCGTGTAGCCCATGATCCAGCTTGCAAAGAGCGTCAGGAGGATCGTCACCGGGATGACGATGGCCACCACGACGGCCTCGCGCCAGCCGATGGCCAGCCAGACCAGAAGGATGATCGAGACGGTGGCCAGGCCAAGGTGGAACAGCAGTTCGTTGGCCTTTTCATTGGCCGTCTCGCCATAGTCGCGGGTCACGGTGACGGTGACCGACGAGGGGATCTGGTGGCCCTTCAGCTCTTCGACCCGGGCCAGGACCTCTTCTGCCACCACCACCGCATTGGCGCCCGCCCTTTTGGCCACGGCCAGGGTGACGGCGGGGCTGCGGCCCTCGCGGGTGATGGTGGCGACGATATGCTCCGACGTATCGGCGACATAGGCCACCCGCGCCACGTCCGAGACATAGACCGGCCGCCCGTCGCGGGTGGTCAGGAGAAGCTTCGCCACCTCGGAGGGCGCGGTCAGGGTCTCGCCCGCGACCAGGTCCACCTGCTCGCCTCGGTCGCGCAGCTTGCCGGTGTTCAGCGTGCGGTTCGCCTGGCCGACCTTCTGCGCCAGTTGTTGCAGCGTCACGCCATGAAGCGCCAGCCGCTCGGGGTCGGGCTCGATGCGGATGGCATCCTGGGCATCGCCCACCAGGTAGGTCAGGCCCACGTCCTCGGCCTTGGCGACCTGGGTCTGGACCATGCGGGCGATGCGGGTCAGGTCGCCCGCCGAGACGCCCTCGCCCGAGAGCGTCAGGGACAGGATCGCCACGTCGTCGATGCCGCGCCCGACGATCAGGGGTTCCGGGATGCCCACCGGGATGCGGTCCATGTTGGCGCGGACCTTGTCATGGACGCGCAGCATGGCGTCGTCGGAATTGGTGCCGACGGCAAAGCGCGCGGTGACCATGGCGGCATCGTCGCGGGTCGAGGAATAGACATGCTCGACCCCGTTGATCGCCTTGACGATGACCTCCATCGGCTCGGTCACCAGCTTGACGCCGTCCTGGGCGGCCAGGCCCTGGGACTGGATGAAGATGTCCACCAGGGGGACGGAGATCTGCGGCTCTTCCTCGCGCGGGAGCGAGACCAGGGCCAGGAGACCTGCGGCCAGGGCCGCCAGGATGAACAGCGGGGTGAGCGCGGATTTGATGAAGCCTGCCGTCAGGCGGCCCGCGATGCCGAGGGAGGTGTCGGGGGTCATTTCGGGGGACTTGTCGGGGGTCTTTTCGGGGGTCTTTTCGGGGGCGTCAGTCATGGGAGGCCTCCACCAGCACATCGCCGGGCTCGAGGCCCGAGAGGATCTCGACCATGGGGGCGCCTTGGATCACCAGGTTCTCTCCGGGGACGACCGCCCGGGCCAGGGGACCCGAGGCGCCCTGCACGGTCACGAAGTCCAGCCCCGCCCGGGTCTGGATCGCCGCCGCTGGCACCACCAGCGCCTGACGCTGGCCCATGGGCAGGCGCACCAGGACGCGGGCATCGACGAAGGCATCCGACAGGCCCTGAAGCTCGACATCGGCCTGGACGCGGCCGGCCTGGATCAGCGGGTAGATGCGCGAGAGAGTGCCGGTCTGGGTGCCCGTCGCGGTCTCGATCTCGATCGGGTCGCCCTGGTGCAGGGCGCCCGCGTGACGCTCGGGGACTTGCAGCCGCAGGAAGGTGCCGCCGCCCGCGATCATGGCCACCGCCTCGCCCGGCATGACCACCGCGCCTTTCGAGACCGGCACATCCAGCACCCGGCCCGAGGCCGGGGCCAGGAGAGTGCCATCCTTGATCTGCTGGGCCACGACCTCGGCCTGGGCGGTCAGGGCCGCAAGCTGGCCCTCCAGGACCTGAACCCGGGTGCGCAGTGCGTCCAGACCCTGGGCCGTGGCAACGCCTTGTTTCAGAAGACTTTCGCCCCGGGCGAGCTCGGCCTTGGCATTGGAAAGCTGCGCCCGGATCGCGCCCTGCTGCGCGTCCAGGGCGGTCATCTGGAAGGCAAGCTTGTCATCGACGATCCGCCCGATGACCTGCCCCGAGGTCACGAGATCGCCCTCGACCACGCCAAGTTCAACCAGGGTCCCCCCTAGCCGCGCCCGCGCCGGAAGCCGGTCGCGCGGCTCGACCTGGCCATAGACCGCCTTCCATTCGGTGACCGAGACCGGCTGAAGGGCCTCGGCCTGGCCAGGCAGTCCGGGCAGACCCCAAAGGGTCAGGCAGAGACCAAGGGTCAGAAGGGGGCGGGGGAATGTCTGGGTCATGGCGGGAGTCCTTCGCTTCTGCCGTCACATCTATACACATATATGAATGTGTCAATGCAGTGATGCGGAATTTTCTCGGGGCGCGGGAAAGACCTGGCCTTGGGGCGCGGGGAGAGAGGCCCATGGCTCGGGGCATCGCCCCCGCTGGAAGGGCCGCTTGGGGATCAAGGACGCCTGGCGCGCCTGTCATGTTGAACAGCGCGCGTGCCACCGGCCCCAGGGTCACAATGTGCGAAGAGATGAAGACCGCTCCGGCCAGGATCGCGGCGCAAAGCCTGGCCTTGGCGCCACAAGCGCTTGGGACTGCGGGAAAGGCACGACCGCGACGATCCGCGCGGCCAGGAGGTCGGTCGCAGCCAGGCCCTCAGGTCTGGGGCGGACAGATGCGGGTGAGGGTCGGCATCAAGCGCCGCCCGAGGCGAGAGAGGTCAGGCTCTGTCGGTGTCGGGCCCCGTGAAGCTGCCACCACCGGCGCATGCCCCCATGGCTTGCCGGGTCAGGCCCGGATGTCTTCCATGGGCATCAGCGCCCCGGCATGGCGCACCACCCGCGCGGCCAGGTCATGGCCTGCGCGGATCGCGGCCTCGGCGCCCTGCCCCGCCAGCCGCGCCGCAAGATACCCCGCGTTGAAACTGTCGCCCGCCCCGGTCGTGTCCAGCGGCGTCACCCTTGGCAGGTCCAGGGCCAGGCTCTCGGCGCCGACCCGGGCCAGGATCTGCCCGCCGCCGTTCTTCACGAGGACCTCCGAGGCGCCAAGACCAAGGTAGCGGTCCAGCGTGACCTTGGGTGTGGCATCGCCGAACAGCGTCGCCTCGTCGTCGAAGCTGGGCAGGACGATATCGGCAATCGAGGCAGCCCGGGTCATGACCTCGCGGGCGGTCTGCGGGTCCTCCCAGAGTTTCAGGCGCAGGTTGGGATCGAAGACCACCTGCCCCGGCGCCGCCTGCAACAGACCCAGAAGCCGGTCGCGGCCCTCGGGCGGGAGGATGGCCAGGGTGATGCCCGAAAGGTGGATCGCATCGGCCCCCGCCAGGCCCGAGGCCAGGGTCGCGGCATCATCGGCCAGGGTCCGGGCGGCGGACTGGCTGCGCCAGTACGAGAAGCTGCGCTCGCCCTGGTGCAGGTGGATGGCGTAAAGCCCGATGGAGCGGCTGGGGTGGCGCGTGACGAGGGGCCTGATGCCCGCAGCCTGCATGAGGTCGAGGACGCGGTCCGAAAAGCCGTCGAGGCCAAGGGCGGTCTGGTAGCCCACCTCCCAGTCCGGCCCGAGCAGCGCCCTTGCATACCAGGCGGTGTTGAACGTGTCGCCCGCGACGTTCATCTGCCACAGATCACCCTGGGGCGAGAGCTCCATCATGCATTCGCCGATGGCCACGAAACGTTTCATCGGGGGCTCCCTTGCCGCTGCCGGGCCCGGACCCGCGCCTTGTTGGCGCAGGTTATGGGTCAGGCCAAGGGGCGGGGTCAAGAGTGGGGCGGCGCGGGATTGCCCAAGAGGGCCAGGATGGCCGCCCGGGCCGATGCGGGGTCGCGCTGCATCCAGGCCTGGAACTGGGCGCTCTGGAACAGGTCGAAAAGGGCGCTGTCCCCGGAATCGCGCGCCGCCCCCACCGGGGCCGTCGGGGCGGCGGCGGAAGCAGGGATCGGAACGGGGGACACAGTCGCCAGGGGGCGCGCCTGTTCGACCTGGACCCCTGCGAAAGCGTCGCGGATCACCTCCGCGATCCCGTCGTCGCGGTCAAGGCCCAGGGCCTTGCGCAGGGTGGCCTGCCACTCCGCGGACCCCATGAGCCGGATGGCCCGCAGCGGGCCGATGGAGGCCAGGGTCTCTTCCGACCCCGGAAGGGGCTGGGAATAGATCAGCCGCAGCATGTCATAGGGGTTGTCCGGCCCGACCATCAGCTTGCCGACGAGATCGGTGAGGTAATCCGCCATGATCTGGCGGGCCTCTTCGGGGCCCGAGACCGCGCGCCCCAGGTCGTCGGAGAAGAAGGGCATCAAGGTCGCAAAGGCCGCATGGACCATTGGCGCCATGTCGACCACGGCGCTGCCCCGGGCGATCTCGGTGCCAAGCGAAAGCCGCCGCCCGATGGCATTGACCAGGTCCCTGACGACCTCTTCGAACTCGCCCGGTCCCAGGCGCTCGCCCGTGGGACGAATGTCGCGCTCGGCCAGGGCTTCCAGCGAACGGGTGATGCGAGCCTCGTTTCGCGGTTCCAGGGCCGTCAGGTGGCCCAGGGTCGCGACCACGGTGACAAGGCGCGACCCTTCGCGACGCAGGTCGGTCGCCGGGTTCCGCGCCAGGTCCACGAGGCTGCCCAGCAGGTTCACCAGGCAATCGAGACCATCGTTCACCGTCATGGCCTCGACAAGATCCCGGGTCGATTTCAGCGCCCCAAGCAGGCCGATGCCGTTCAGGATGGAGCGCAGCTGCAGCAATTCCAAGGACTTGGAGCTGATTTGCAACAGTTCCACACCGCCGTTGAACAGGGCCGAGGCCACCGTGCTGTCGAAACCGATCGTCTGGCGCAACAGCCCCGTGACGGCATAGCCCAAGGCGCGCAGGACATGGGAGTCACTGTCGCGCCCCGCCACCGAGACCATGTGGAACCCGCTCAACCGGCTGGCCCAGACCCCGGGATCGAAGGACTGGCCCTGCTCCCTGTCGGTGACGATGCCGAAGAGACCCGCCACCGCCTGGATCGCCTCGGGGGAGTCCGTCGACAGCGGGTCGGCCAGAAGGATGGAGACTTGCACCAGGTCGCGGCTCAGTCGCCTCCAGACCTCGTGGTTCAGGGACTGGGGGGGATTCCTCTGGACGATGCGGCCGATCCCCGCCGCCACATTGTTGGCGCTGGCCTTCAGCAGGCGGTCGAAGCTGGAGCCCGGAGCGGCCAGGCTGTCCCTGGGCATGGAAGCAATCATGCGCAGGACTTCGTGATTGTAGATCACCACCCAGGGTTCGTATTCGACGGCCCGCGACATGCCTGCGATCGAGGAAAAAGCCAGGCTTGCAAGGCTGGACAGGGTCGCAATCTCCCCGGGGCCGAGGGTCGAGAAGGACCTGCCTTCCAGTTCCGCGACAAGTCCCGCGCCAAGAACGCGGCGCAGGGCCGGGACGAGCTGGATCACCACGCCGTCCAGACCCGGGTCGCGGGCCATGGGGATCAGGACGGCAACTGCGGCATCCACCACCTGCTCGCGCGAGGTCGAACTGCCCACCTCGCCGTGCTGGTGCATCATCGGGCCGAAATGGCGCGTCATGATGGCGGCAAGGCGCCCGAGGTCCTTGGAATGGGTTCGCAGAACGCGGGACAGGACGGCAATCCCGTCGTCGAAGGAATAGGACAGGGGCGACCTGGACAGGCCGAGCTCCTCATCGGAATAGTCCGGCACCTTCGGCGCGGGCGTCCGCCCCATCGGGAACGAGATGGTCGGAGGCGGGCTTTCCTGCCGGGGTAGAGGCCAGAGAGGCGCGGCGGGACCGGGCTGCGCCGGAAGCGGCTGGGTGGCCACGAAGCTCCGGCCGCGGTCCGGTTCGGCCGCAGGTTCGGCGGGCCGGTCCGGGCCGTCGCTTGGCTGCGGGGGTTGCGGGGCGGGCTGGGGTTGCGGGGCGGCCAGAGCCGGTGCGGGCGCATTCCGGATCTTGGCCGGCTCTTCCTCCGTCCAGCGATCCGCTTCGATCTCCTGGTATGTCAGTTCCTCCAGCACGGCCTGGACCGTTGCGTCCAACTGCACATCCGGATTGTTGGGCGGCAGGGGGGCTTTGCCCTGGCCGGAGTTGTAGCGGTTCGGAATGTTGAAATTCGGGGTTACGCCATGAAGCGCAAACCAGAATTCGTTCATCCGGCGCTGGACCGCCCGGTCTCTTTCATCGGCAGCCTCGCCCGCGCTTTCATTCTTGGGCGCACCCACGCTGAGACTGGGGTCCTTCACGTGGTCCAGGGGAATGTTCTTGTTCACGGGCTCGGGGGGAGTGCGTGTTTCGTCCATGTCATTCCACCAGGAAATTGAAGGAAGCGGTGACGATCCGGTCGAAGGCTTTCACCAGGACGGCCGATCTGCCAGGGTCGAACGCATCGGCCGGAAAGGTCAGCGCGTTGGCCCGCGCCAGGGCGGTCGCGAAGGCCTCGGTCTGCATCAAGTATTCCGTCGCGGCGATGACCGTGCGGATCGACGGGGCCTTCAGCGGGTTCATCAATCGCCCGTATTGCGCATCACCCAGCCCGGAGCGCGCCCTGTGGGCCACGAAGGTCAGGTCGTCGCGGAGCTTTCTCAACTGCGCCTCGGTGACGAAACCGGGCCTTGGACTGTTGGCCCGCTCGGGGCGGAACGGGTCGTCTGCGGCTGTGTCCACGATATGGCGCAGCAGGGTCACGACACCATCCACCCGCCCCCCGAAGACCACGGCATTGACCGACGGCAGGCTCATCGCGATCTGGACGATATCCAGATAGCCGAGCGGCGGCAGCAGGATCGGCGCATCAGACACATATTTGCTTTCGAACTGCCGCATCAGGCGATTGGCATGATAGGGCGCGTCCTGATCGCTGGCGAGATCGCCCCGCACCATTTCGATGAAACTCTGGTTCAACCTCTCGCGGCGCAGCAATTCCCAGGTGTTCAGCGCCTCGACCCAGCTTTCCCCGCGCGCGGCATCGTCATTTCGCCCCGAGCCCTTGACCGTGCCCTCGATCCGCTTGGCGATCAGCTTGTCGAAATCGGCCGAAAGCCCGCTGAGGATGCTGTCGCGCCCCCCGGTCGCCCAGGCGCCGAAAGGATCATTCCTGCCCTGTTTGCCCATGATCATCTCGGAATGGGCGGCCTCCATCGAGGAGCCCAGGTCGGGCAGGTCGACCGACAGGGGGTGAAAGACCTTGTAGCGCAACTGGTCGGGCGTATAGGGCAGCACGACCGCCAGATGCGGCAGGTTCAACCCGCGCCGCAGAAGCGTCACGTATTTTTGCGCCACCACCGGGGCACAGCGGTCCACGTCATCGACGATCAGCACCAGCGAGGCCCCGGACTTGCCCCCGGGGCTGCAGGTCCAGACGCACCAGGCCATCCGCTCCAGCGTCTGCGTCCATTTCAGGCTCGGCGGCTTTGGCCGCCTCCGCCCTCCACGCTGACCTCGGAGAGCTTGAACGACATCTTCCCAAGCCCCCCTAGGGCCGAGAGCAGCTCGCGCCACAGGATGCGCCAGGCCGGGACCGTGATCCACCCGCAGGGCCACATGACATGCCGGTCCGACACCAGGTGGCGCACGATCGCAAACTCGGGATCCGCCTCCATCTGGTTGCTCCAGGCGTTGTAGTAAGAGACCACCAGGTTGACCGGCAGGTCCTCCGCCTCGCGCGCCATCTTGACCCGGGGCAGGACGGACAAAAGCTGAAAATACCGCAGGATAAAGGTCTTGCCCGTGCCCCAGCCGGCATTGAGGCTGATGATCTTGCCCTCTTGCGGGGTCCGCTGAAGCTGGCGCGACGTGCCGCGCGATCCGCCGCCGCAGTTCTCGACCAGCCTGCGGATCGTGGCCCATTGGCTGGGCAGGATGCGGTGTTCGTCCTGCGCGCGGGGATCGACGCGGGGCGAGCTCAGGAGGGCGCGCAGGCCCATTCCAAGGCGGGGCAGGTAGAAGAACAGGAAGATCACGGCAGCCGTCAGCGCGACCCGGTCTATATCGGGGCGATTGGCCCAGAGCGCGCCCCCGGGCAACAAGGAGCCGCTCAGCGCCACGAGGATCGCGGCGCCGACCAGGAAACCGGCCCCCGTGATCAGCAGGCTCAGCCCCCCATGGACCCGCCGGAAGGTCCAGGCGATGTAAAGCAGCAAAAGGATGCCCAGGAAGGTCAGGACGTCGAACTCGACCGCCAGCAGCCAGTCTCTCAGGCAGAGGGCGGCCTTTTCCTGTCCGCCGGTTTGCTGGTCGCGCAGGTCCCAAAGGCAGGCCAGCCCCCTCACATGGGGAGCGAACATGCTGTCCTTCACGGGATCGAAGAAGAAAGCGCTCCAGTTGAGAAGGTCTTGCAGCAATTCGAACCTCGCATCGGTCAATTCGGCTGGCAGAAATCGCAAGGCAAAGTCACCCGGCCCGTGGGACGGCGCCAAAGTCAGGCGGCCGGGTTTCGCAAGCAATTATTCGTTAATCATGATTGGCGAAGGAAACAGGCTGCGTCAACAGGCACCTGGGGGGGACTTCGGGGATGGAGCAAGGCAGGCAGGCGCTCGTTCGGTTGGGATCGGTGCAGGGCTGCCAAGGGCTTGAGACGGCGGGGGGCGCCCTGAAGGTGGCGCATTGCAGATCGCCGGACGTTGACCAGCCACGGGCTTCAGCTAGGCTGCGCCAAGGTCGGGCGGGCGCCGGGACCGGTCAGGGGGGATGATGCGTGCCAGTCTTGCGGTCTTGGGCCTTTTGCTTTCCAGCGGCGCGGCGCTGGCGGAGTTCACCGTCTGCAACGACAGCGGCGTGAGCCGCAGCCTGGCCATCGGCTATGGCGACGGCAAGGTCTGGACCTCGGAGGGCTGGTGGATCATCGCGCCCGGCGATTGCAAGGTCGTGATCCCGGGCCCGCTGAAGACCCGCTATATCTATTGGCGCGCCACGGCGGTGGGCGAGGACTTCCCCGACGAGAACTACCGCTTTTGCACCCAGGCCGAGCCCTTCACCATCGAGGGCGCCGAGGATTGCGAGGCGCGGGGGCTGACGACTTCGGGCTTCCGGGTCACCGACACCGGCACGACCGAGACCGACCACACCCTGGTCCTGACCGAGGCCAATTCGGCCGCAAGCGCGGCCCCGGCCGAGAAGCTGGCCGAACCCCTGCCCGATGAGCCCCTGCCCGATGAGCCCCTGCCCGACGACCCCTTGCCCGATGATCCGGCGCCCCCGGGCCTGACCGGCCCCATCCCCGCCTCGGGCCCCGCCTTCACCCCCGGGCAACTGGGCGAGCCCTTCACGCAATCGGCGCTTCTGCAAGGCTGCAGCCCCGACGAAATGGGCCCGGCCTGCCTGCTTTACGCCGAGGGTTGGCGCTACGTCCTGCGGCCGAATGGCGTGACGCCGGCCGAGATCCTCGACACGCTGGCCCTGCTGCCGCTCAACACCCCCGTCCAGATCACCGGCGAGATCGTGAGCCAAGGCGATGTCACGGCCGAGGTCAACCTGTCGCAGATCGAACCCGGGCCGCCCGACGACTGGGCGGGCCTGCGCGCCGCGATCCGGGGCGCCTGGGTCTCGCTGGATGATCCCCAGGCCCATATGATCATCGCGGGCTCCGAGGTGACGGATCGCTATGGCGCCGAGGTCCTGGGCAGCTCGATCCTGACGCTGGATTCGGTCTGCGCCGATGGCGCGCCGACCGATGACGGGGCGCTGAACATCCGCGACCCGGCCTATCCCGACGAACCGGGCACTTGCCTCGGCCTCATGTCGGTGACGGCCGATACCCTGACCCTGATGAACCTGCCGCGCGGCAATATCCTGTCCTATCGGCGCGACTAGGTTCAGGACTCATTGAGTTTCAGAGCCAGAAGATGACAGTTGCGGCGAGTGCGATGGCCGAGAGGTAGACCTTGGGACATCTGTCGTAGCGGGTTGCGATCCTGCGCCAGTCCTTGAGGCGG
>NZ_JAABNR010000041.1 GCF_009925085.1 Stagnihabitans tardus
AAACTCGCCACGCGCACGGAACTCAGCGAGATCGAAGACGACCAGCTGGCCGCCTATGAGCGTTTCCTCGCGGATACGACCGGCGTGACCGACCTCAGCGGCTTCGAGATGGGGACGGGAACCTTCCTTCCTGCCGACGAGGTCTATCCCCTTGAGGAGACAAGCCCGGAAAGCCAGCGGCTCTTCGGTGAAGGCGAGACAGTCGAGGCGATGATCATCGCCACAGCGGCGCGCTATGAAACACACCCCGGTGTCGTGAAGGTCGGGCTCACGCCCATGACCTGGCGCATTCTTTTCCAGTCGCTGGTGAAGCAGGAAAGCGGATTTTCCAACGCGGCGATCAGCCCGGTCGGGGCCATGGGCTTTTGCCAATTGATGCCGGGCACTGCCGCCGATCTCGGCGTCGATCCGTCCGATCCGCTGCAGAACCTTGATGGTGGCGCGCGCTATCTTGCGACCCAGCTCAACAGCTTTGGCCGGATCGACTTCGCGCTCGCGGCCTATAACGCCGGGCCGGGCAACGTCCAGAAATACGGCGGCATCCCACCCTTCGAGGAAACCCAGAACTACGTCCGCCGGATTTCGGGCTACTACGACGCCTATCTCTCAGTGATCACCGGCGCGGACATGACGGGCACGTTGGCGGGGGTGGAGGGTGCGAGTGCCGAATGGGGCAACATGTCCTCAGCCTTCATCGGCTATTCCGGCCAGCAGTCGGGGCAGATCGAGGCGGCCATGGCGCGGATCAAGGGGTTCCTTGAAGAGGCTAAGCCCCAGACCCCGAAAGAAGCGGTCGACCAGAACACCTACATGCTCGCCGAACGCGCGCGCCTTATGGCCCTGACGCTGCGGCTGCGCGCGGGTGCCGTCAAAGTCGAGGCGGCCCGTGGGCTCTCGGACGCCGCGCAATCCCTGCAATACACCACCTTCTGGGAGTACACTCCGTGAGACCTGCCGTCCTTCGAACGAGGGCGCGTCTCGCGCTCGCCGTCTGTGCCTCGCTTCTGGCTGCGCCTGTTCTGGCCCAAGGCGTGCCCGTCATCGACGGCACCAACCTTGCCAAGAACATCGAGCAGCTGCAGGCGGCACTTCGCGATGCCGAAAACCAGATCGCGCAGATCGAAGAATTGAAGAAGCAGGTCGAGACCGGTCTCGAGCAGCTGACCAACCTCGAAGGCATCCTCGGATCAATCTCGGGCCTGAACGAGATCGCGAGCCTTTACAATTCGGTGGAGGACCTGCGCTCACGGGCGGCCAAGATCACCGATCTCTCCGATTTCCAGGATGCGCTGACCATCGGGGATTTCGATGGGCTCCTGGACAGCCTTCTAGATGGCGATGTGACCATGGGCGACAAGATGGCCGCCGAATACATGCGCGACACGCTGGAAGGGGCCGGCCTAACCTCGGAAACCCTGGCCGGGCTGTCCTCCTCCGCCAATCCGCAGGACAAGCTCATCGCGACGACCGCAGCGACGAGTGCCACGGCCATGGGCGTGGCGCAGCTTTCCTACGAGGAAGCCGCCCAAAGCCTCGCGCGGATCGACGGCCTTGTCGATGAGATCGCCAACCAGGAAGGCCTGAAGGAAAGCATTGACCTCAACACGCGGATGGCCGCCGAGACCAACTACATGCTCGGCCAGATGTGGCGGCTGAACGCGGCTGCAGGGCTGGCTGCGGGGCAGACGGGTGTCAACTGGGCCGCAGAACAGGCCAAGGAAAAAAGCTTCTTCGATTACTCGGGTGCTGAATGATGCGGCGGTCGTCTCACCAGATCGCGGCGGTTGTTGCCCTCGTCTGCCTCGCCAACTTCGCCGCAGCGGAGGACCTCGCCTCATTGAGCGACGTTCAGCTGGCTGAAAGAACCCGGGAAGCGGTAGGGGCGCAGGATGCGGAGGCCGCGCTAGACCTACTGACCGAAATGCAGCGGCGCGGGACTGGGATCTTCGCCGGAGTTAATAGGGCCACCTGCAACGAGGTGATCGACCTGCCCGCGGGGATCACCGACTGGCGCTTCAAGGGGGCCGCGCGGCAGGCCTACATCACAGCGGCTAAGAGAAAGTCTCTGGAAGCGGGAACATGCGGTTGCCTCTTCGATGGCTTCAGCTTTGACATGTTCACGTCGGAGATCCTGGGTAAGCCGGGTGCAGACCTCGTCAATGATGATCGTGTCGAGCTTGAGGGTTACCTCACGCAGCACCAACGCGAGACGGAGGCACGCTATCGCGACCTCGAGACCGTCTGCCGGTCCATGTGATTCATGGCCATCATCGCCGACATACTGACCCAGGTCGATGCTGCCGCTACCGCGGTGGGCGCCACGGCGTTCGATGCCGTGGCCGCCGAGATTGTGCCTATCTTCCGGGTCGGCTCGGTCCTGGTGGTAGCCCTGGTCGGCATCAACCTGATGGCACAGGCAGTGCCAATGACACTGCGCAACGGGCTCGGCCTGATGGTCCGCATCGCGGTGGCGTCGGCCTTCCTGTCGTCCTGGACGAACTTCAATTCGGTCTACGGTGTCCTGACCAATGCCCCGAGCGAGATCGGGGCTGTCGTCCTTGAGGCTTTCGGCGGAGGATCGGGCAATCTCTATGAGGGTCTCGATTCGCTCTACCTTCAGGCCCTCGATGTCGGGCAGGCAATCAGCCAGAACGGCAGCTATATCACCGGTGCCCTCGCGGGCCTTCTGATGTTCCTCGTGGCCGCGCTGATGGCAACCGTCTCGATCATCGTGATCTCGGCAGCGAAGATCATGATCGGCGTCCTCGTGATCTTCGCGCCGATCGCGATTGCCTGCACTCTCTTCAAGGTGACCGCACCTCTCTTCGATCGGTGGGTGAACCTCGCCCTCGGCTTTGCCTTCTATCCGATGCTGACCTCGGGCATGGCGGCCTTCACCATCGCGATCGCCCGCGACCTGACGCCAGCCTCTCTCGCCTCGGTGGAAACCATCGGCGATGTCCTGAGCTTTGTGGTCGTCATGATGCTCGGCACTGGCCTCATGGCAATGGTACCGACGATTGCGCAGTCGCTCGCGTCGACCGCAACCGGTCTTGGCAGCGTTGCAGCCTCAACCTTCCGCACCGCTGACAGCGTCAAGGGTTACGGACGCACCGGCATCGCGTCCGGGATCGGCGCAGGGCGGGGAGCGGCTGGATTGGATGCCGGCGGCCGCCGTCCCTCGGACGCTCGCCTGAACGGCAATGCCGCCGGACAGATCGGGCGGTCCGCGGTGCAGACCGCTATGCGGCTCGCTAGCAGGACACCGGACAAGAGCTGATGCCCCAGAATTCGAGAAGTGGAGGACCGCCCATGGAGGCGCATGGATTTGATGTCGATCTCGTTCTGGAGCCCCGTCTCTCAGCCCGACGTGCCTGGATTGTCGCGAGTGCCGCAAGCGGGCTGAGCCTGATCCTTGCGACCGCGTTGCTCCTCGTCCTGCCTTTGCGTGAAACCCAGGTCTTCACCGTCCTTGTCGATCGGCAGACCGGTGACGCCGAAAACATCCTGCAGGTTGCCCCGACTGGGATCGAGGATCAGGAGGCGCTGAAGCAGAGCCTTCTTGTCGCCTACGTCTCCGACCGCGAGGGATACTTCCTTCCCGGCATTCAGGCCCGGCTTGAGAGCGTCCAGCGCCGTTCGACCGGCGGGGCTGAGGAGAGTCTGCGGCTTCTCTGGTCGAAGGGCGGCGGTAATACCGCCTATCCGCCCGATGTCTATGGGCCCGGTGCGGAAGTCACGGTGACAGTGCGCCGGATCACGTTCCTTTCGCCGAACGTCGCCCAGATCCGTTTCCTGAAGACCCTGCGCAAGACGAAGCAGGATCCGGTGACCCAGCCCTTCGTCGCGACGGTCGAGTTCGCCTTCGAGCCGAAGACCGAACGCTCCCTCGCCCATGTCTGGGAAAACCCGCTCGGCTTCACCGTCTCGGCCTACCGCGTCGACGCCGAAACTCTGGAGTCCAATCCATGACCCGTTCTCTCCACCTCCCGGGGATTGTCCTCGCCAGTGTACTGGCTTCGGCATTTCCCACATTTGCCGAGGTGGCGCCCGCCTCGATGGGTGCCGACGCCCGGGTTCGCTCTGTCCTCTACAACCCTGTCGACGTGATCCGGCTCGACACGCATTTGCGGGTGAACACGGCAATCGAGCTCGGCGCCGGCGAGCGGATCGATTCCGTCCTTCTGGGCGACAGCGAGGCCTTCGAGGTCGAAGTGCTCTCGAACCGAACCACGGTCTCCGTGAAACCCCTGATCGCTGGGGCCGAGACCAACATGACGATCTATACGGGGCGGCGCACAATCTCGCTGTCGATCAGCGAGGGCTGGTCCCGCAACCCGACCTACCGGCTGGTCCTGCGATACCCCGAGACCGGCACGAGCCGCTCGGCCCGCAGCGCCGTGGCCGCAGGGTCGCGCGACATCGGCTATGCCTGGTCGGGCGACGAGACCCTGAAACCGGTCCATATCTGGAACGATGGGCAAGCGACCTACTTCGCCTTCGCACCAGGTCTCCGGCCTTCGATCTTCGGCGTCGATGCGACGGGCCGCGAGGTGACCCTGAACTCAGGCACGCGGGGCAGCATCGTCCGTGTCTCGGGCCTGCGCACCGCTTATTCGATCCGGATCGGCGGCCAAGTTCTGTGCATCGAACGGGTGGATGGCGGCGTGACCAGCGATCAGGCCCTGCTCGCCAAGCTTCAGGGTTGGGAGTTCTGACATGGCTGATCCGGAAATGACAAATCCGCAGAAGGGTACTGAGCCGGACTACCAGATCGATCGGCCAAAGCCGACGATGACCAGGCAGCAAAAACTTGGCATGGGTGCTCTGCTGGCAGGGGCCAGCCTTGCCGCGCTCTGGACGGTCTGGCCTTCCAGCCGCGCCATCCCGGATGTGGAAACCTCCGCCGTAGAGGAATTCCAGGACCAGGCGGGAGGCTCACCCTTCGGCGCCATCGAACCCGAACCAGAGGCGAAGCCCGCCGGGGATGGATTTTCCGACATCGAAGGGGAACTGGCGTCACAGCGCGAAGACCTCGAAGCGCGGAACGCCACACTCCAGTCCGAGGTCGAACGGCTACAACGCGAACTGGGTGATCTTGCCGACAGGGCCGATGCCGAGAAGGATCAGACCGCCAAGGAACTGGCGCTAGCCCTCGAAGAAGCACAGTCGCAGAACCTCGCTTTGATGGAGGACATGCGGCGGCAGTTCAATCAGGAGATCGCTGTCCTGAAAGCAAGCGCCGACGCTGCTGGTGCCGCTGACGCCGCTCGGGAAGCCGAATTGGCCGCCAAACGTGCCGAGCGCGAGGCGCAGCTCGCAGCCCGCGTGGCCTCGCCTTCGGTCGTCTTTGACGATGGCCAAAAGGGTGGGGCAGGGGATGCAGTCATGGGGATGTCCGAAGCCCCGGCCGAGGGTCGAGATGCTGCGGGGCGGGATTTCGTGCAATCGGGGCGCGAAGCCACCACCACGGAAGTGAGCCAGGTGATCGCGAATCCTTCGAACACCGTCCTTCAGGGTACGATGATCGAAGCGACCCTGGAGAATGCGGTCGACTCGAGCTTGCCTGGCCAGATCACAGCGATCGTGACCCGACCGGTTTGGTCCTTCGATCAGGCGCAAGTCTTGATCCCCGCCGGTTCGCGCCTCTTCGGAGACTACTCCTCGGACGTGGCCATCGGTCAGGGGCGCATCCTTGTCGCCTGGACCCGGCTCGTTACTCCCGATGGACAGTCCATGCAGATGGAAGCCTTCGGCGGCGATGCCCAGGGTCGGTCGGGCCTAACCGGCAAGGTCAACACCCGCTTTGGTGCCAGGTTCGGGTCGGCTGCACTCATCTCCCTTCTCGGAGCCGCCCCCGCTGTCGCCGCCGCGAAATACACCGACGAGATCAGTTCAGACACGGCCGAGAGCATGGGCGAGGACCTGAGCGCTGCCATGGGCTCAGCGGTCGAGGCCTATACGAGCCTGCCGCCGATCATCACGGTCGCGCCCGGGGCCGCGATCACGGTCATGGTCGACCGCGATCTGGAAATCTGGTGATGGATGATCGGCCGAGTTTCCTCGGGTCCTACCTGACGCCAATTGCGCCGCTGTTCCTGCGGGACGATCTTGTCGAGGTCGCGATCAACCCGGACGGAAAGGTCTGGATCGAGCGAAAGGGTGCGACGCACATGGAGCGGGTCGCGCATCTCTCGATTGATCGCGTCCTGTCGACCAACCTCGGCCAGGCCATCGCTTCCGCAGTCGGCGTGCAATTCTCCGACAAGAAGCCGACCGTCTCCGGAAAAATCGTCTCGGGTGACATGGCGATCCGGGCGCAGGTAGTCGCACCGCCCATCGTGGAAGGCGGGATGGCCATCACCTTCCGGCCGTTCAAAATCGCAACAGATCAACTGATCGAGCCGCGACTCTTGCATGGTGGTCTCGTCGATCTCGACGCCAAGCGTCGGGAAAGGGCAGGGGAGGCGATGAAACTGGCCGAGGCCGGGCAGGTCGTCGAGGCCATGCGGCTCTGCGTCGAGGAGCGCATGAACATCCTGATTTCTGGGGGCACTTCGACCGGCAAGACGACATTCGCACGGTCACTATTGTCGATGGTGGATCAAGGCGAGCGGATCCTGACCATCGAGGATGCCTACGAGCTCTTTCCCCGCCAGGAGAACGCCGTGGCACTTAAGGCAGACCGCACTGCCCAAGGAGAACGGACGCCTGCGCGATTGCTGGAAGCCTCCCTGCGGATGCGGCCGGATCGGATCATTCTGGGCGAACTGCGGGGCGAGGAAAGCCGGACCTTTCTCGAAGCGATCAACACTGGGCACGGTGGGTCGTTCACAACAATCCATGCAGACACAGCACGGAAGGCGATTGATCGGTTGGCAATCATGGTCATGGCCGCCGGGCTGGGCATGGGCTTCGAGGAGGTGAAGCGGTACTGCGAGGGGAGCGTGGATTTGGTGGTGCAGCTTTCGAGGGAAGGCGGGCGGCGTGGGGTGGCGGAGATACTGTGCCTTTGAGGATCGCGAAGGGCGGAAAGCGGACCTTCGCGCCTTGCATACGTCAACGTTCAAGAGCATCTTCGCCCAGCGTTGGCGGATGCAACTCGCTGCCGGTCCGAACCATCGAACGTCTGACGAGCACCAAAGCAGGTCAATGACATCGGCGGTGGGCTATGGAATGTCTGCGAGCGGATAGCCCCATGCGCCTTCCCATCCGCAGGCTTTCGCTGCGCAGAAGGCGGCATGTTGGAGAACCTGTTCTGGAGTATCTCCGCGCAATCTCGCCACAAGGTAGCCCGCGATGAAGGCATCGCCTGCGCCCATCGTGTCGACCACCGTGGCGGGCACAATTGGCTGTTCGATGCGGGTCTGACCATTGGCCCAGACTGCCCCCTTGTCGCCGCGCGTCACGCAGACGGTGTCCGGCCCAAGATCGAGAACCCGCCCGATGAGGGCGCTGACCGCCGTGTCCTGCAGCCCGGCGCCGGAGAGGAAGGCGGTGGTCACATGGGGGCAGACCTGCTCCAGATAGGCCGGGTCGTGCAGGGTCGAGAAATCGAAGGACACCTCGCGCGCAGAAGCCCGGATGCGGGGCAGTTCGGGTTCCAGATAGCTGAAGCAGCTGGAATGGACATGGCCCTTCGCCGCGATCAGCGCGAGGTCATCCTCGTCCATCCTGAGCATCAGCTTGCGCCGGATGCCGCCCCGGTTCGACGCGACGAAGACCCGGTCTCCGTCCGCATCATGCGTGACCTGCGCCTTGCCGTTCGGCCCTTCTACCCGGCGCAGATGGGCGGTCGAGAGGCCTTCGGCGGCCATGCAGGCGCGGACATGATCGCCCTCACGGTCATTCCCGACGATGCCCATGTAGGCCACGTCGGCAAGCCCGAAGCGGCGGGCCAGAACGGCCACGTTCAGCGCGTTGCCGCCGGGGAAGAACTCGCCCCGGTCAAGGTAGAGGTCGACGACATTGTCGCCGATGCAGAGAAGTCCGTTCGTCATGCTGGCTCCGTCCTGGAGGGGGCAGGACTGGCCCGCCCCCTGACCTTTCGTCAATAGTCCATCTTCCACATGTAGCGCCGCACGGTCAGCGGATGGCCGCGGCTGTCGGCCAGCTTGTCGCAATAGACGCGCAGGAGCGTGCCGAAGGCCATGTGCTCGACATGTTCCACGACCTCGGGATCGATCACGCCGAGGCCCAGTTCCTCGGCGCAGAGCGTGGTCACGCGCTGGCTGTACTTAGTCACGAAATCCAACCCCCGGTCATCCATCTTGCGGCTTGCGCCAAGGCCGCGCAGCACGATGAAGGGCACGTCGAAATCGGTGATCTCGAAGGGTCCGTGGAAGTATTCGCCCGCGTGGATGCCGGCGGAGTGGATCCACTGCATCTCCTGGAAGATGCAGATGGCATAGGAATAGGCGGTGGCATAGTTCGCGCCGGCGCCCATGGTGTAGATCACCGGCTCGCGCTTGTGGCTTTCGGCGAAAGTGGCGATCCGGTCGGCATGGGCGGAGATGGCGGTGTCGATCAGCGCGGGCAGGGCGGTCAGGGCCTTTTCCACCTTTTGCGCCAGGGGGTTGGCTTCGCGCGCGGCGAGGATGCCGAAGGTCAGCCGGGCCATGACGGCGGCGGAATGGTCGGTCGCAAAGGTCTTGGGGGCGTGGGTGTAGTAGACCGGGAACTCGACCGCTTCGTCCAGCGGGCTGCCGGGCAGGTTGGTCAGCGCGATGGTCAGCGCGCCCTTGGCCCGGGCGAAGCGCGCCGCCTCGACCGTTTCGGGCGTGGTTCCAGAATGCGAACACAGAATCACGGCCGAGGTTGGCCCCAGCCGCGCCGGGTTGCGGGCCATGAACTCGGCGGCGTTCAGCGCGTGTCCGGCGATGGTCTTCGCATGACGATCGACCGCATACTGGTTCGGCAGCATCAGCGCATAGGACCCGCCGCAGGCGACGAAATAGATCTCGGTCAGTGCAGGCCGGGCCTTTGCGGCGGCAAGAGCGGCGGCGATCTGCGCCTCGGTCGGGAAGGGTTTGTCGGTCATCTGGTCCTCTCATCAGGCAAGGTTGGGCCGGTCCCGGAAACGGCGTTCCGGGGGGCGGCAGGTCGGCAATGGGTTGGGCGCTACTGGGGAAAGCCCCCCGGATGGCCACAGCAGGCGGCAGCGCAGGTGTGGCCCGCTGCCATGGCCTTGGGCACCGAGGCCCCGTTGAGACGCGCGGCCAGAAAGCCCGCGATGTAAGCGTCGCCAGCGCCGGTGGTGTCGACTGGGGTGATCGCCGGGGCAGCGGCGCGGAAAGTCTGTCCGCCGATCAGGGCAAGACTGCCCCGTGCGCCCAGCGTGACGACGGCCCCCTTTGCGCCTTGCGCCACCAGTTCCGCAGCGCGCGCCTCGGCATGGTCGGCCTGCGCTTCGGACAACGAAGCAAAGGCGATGGTCAGCCCCTCCACATCCAGATCCTCCGGCGCCGCGTTCACCGAGACATCCTGCGACAGGCTGACCCCGTCACGCGCCAGCACCCGGCGCGCATGGCCGCCATCCTGCAGCCAGCCGATATGGACATGCCGGGCCGCCGAGAGCGCACGCAGGCGGGCGGCATCGGGCACCCAGCCCGCGCAAGCCCCGAAATCCTCGGTCAGGATGGTGCGGTTTCCGTCAGGGGCAACGGTCAGGCAGGTGACGGAGGTCGGCGGCTGGCGCCGTTCCACCAGCGATACATCCACATCCTTCACGGCCAGCGCGGCAAGCACCCGGTCGCCGTCGGCTTCACCCGCCGGGCCGACCGCACCGCAATAGGCCGTGCGGAGGCCAAGCATCGCGCCCTGCACCGCCACGTTGACCGCGTTGCCGCCCACCAGATCGGCCGTGACCGCACCGGTCAGCCGGTCGATGCAGTTGTCGCCCAGGGCTATCAGGTCGAACGTGGTCATCCGATGGTCGCCCCGCGCGAGGCCATGTTGTCCTTCAGGTCATGCCAGGCAAGGACCGGGCGGCGATACCAGGTCTGGCCGTGGAAGAAGGGCCGCGTCTCCAGCTCCAGCCCGTCCAGCGCCGTCTCCCCGCCCCTGCCCAGCATCTTCTGCGCCAGCTTCATCCCGAGGTAGGACGACATGGCGACGCCAGTGCCGTTGTAGCCGATGGCATAGCCCATGCGCCCGTGCAGGCCCACATGCGGCAGGTGGCTGAAGGTGGCGCCGACAAAGCCGGTCCAGACATGGGCGATCTTCACGCCCTCCAGCTGCGGGAAGAGCCGAAGGATGTTGCGACGCACCCGCGGCAGGCAGGCCGCGACATCGTCCACCTTCACCGGAACCACGGTGCCAATCACCACCCGGTCGCCGTCGGGCGAGGGCCGGTGATAGGTCACGTTCATCCGGGTGTCATAGACCATCGACGCCCGGGGATAGAGCGCACGAACCGCTGCAGGGTCCATCGCTTCGGTCGCCGTCACCACCGAGGCCAGCGACACCACCCGCCGCCGCATCCACTTTGACGCGCCGTCGGTGTAGCCGTCGGTTGCCATCACCAGGTGTGCTGCGCGGACCGTGCGGATTCCGGCAAGACAGGTGATGTGGTCGCCCTGGTCCTCGATCTGCGACACCCGGGTCTTGGGCGCAAAGCGCACACCTGCCGCAAGGCAGAGCCGCACGAGTTCCGCGACCAGCCGCCCGGGGTGCAGGCTGGCCCAGTCCGGCAGATGCACCCCGCCATGAAACTGCGGCGAGGCGACGAAATCGCTGACACGGGCCTTCGGGATTTCCTCTCCCTCTACCCCGAGCCGTGCATTCTGGCGCAGGAAGTGGCGCAGGCCCTCCATCCGGTCGGGGCGATGCGCGCCGATGAAATGGCCGCAGACGCTGTAATTGCAGGCGATGCCCTCTTCCGCCACGAACCGGCGCAAGTGACGATGCGCTTCGATCCCGGTCGACAGGATGGCCCGCGCACGATCCTCGCCATACTTCGCGATGAAATCGTCCAGGTCCGGCTTCATTTCCGAGGAAACCTGCCCGCCGTTCCGGGTGGAACACCCCCAGCCGATCTCTCCCGCGTCGCAGACCACGACCTGCCGTCCGCCGCGCGCCAGATGCAGCGCGGTGTAAAGGCCGGTGAAGCCCGAGCCGACCACCAGCACGTCCTCGCGCGGCTCGACCGTCGAGGCGGGGACCTGTGGCAAGGCCATCTCGGCCCGCCAGAGGGGGGTGTCGCTGTGTCCCTGGAAGGCGTCCATCTCAGTAGGCCACGCGCTTGTAGTAGCGGCGCGTCACCAGCGGGTGGTTCCGCATCACCTCCAGATGCGCCGAAAGCCGTTCCAGCACGGTTGCGAGAAGCGCCGGAGCCAACATCGCCCGCAAATCGGACGACAGGCCGGTGGTCGCAAGGTCGCGGGTATCCAGCACCGTCAGTTTGTCGGTATAGCCCTTCGCAAAGGCAATCACGCGGTCGGTCAGCGGGCGGGCTTCATCTTCACCCGCGAAGACCACGACCGAAACGCCCTTTTCCACCAGCTCCAGCGTGCCGTGGAAGAAGTCCGAAGCATGGACGGGCCGGGTGCGGATCCACTGCATCTCTTCTAGGATGCACATGCCATAGTAGTAGGCCTCGGGCCAGGCCGCGCCCGACCCAGTCAGGATGTGCCAGCCATCGGCGGCAATCGCCCGGGCTAGTGAATCGGCGCGCGGCTCGAACGACTGTTTCACCGCAAGAAGCTGCTGCGGCAGACCCGCAAGCTCGGCGATGATCCGATCGTAGTCAGACCGCTCGCCCCGCGCCTGCATCGCCGCCAGCGCCGCCACCAGCGAGGTGACGTAGAACATCTCGCACGAGGTGTCGTCCTCGGCAAAGTTGACGAAGCTGTGGTCGGCCCCCTTGGCCAGCGGCGTGTCGGCGTGGCCGGTGATCGAGATCACGGTGGCCCCGCGCGCCTTGACGTACTCCATCGCCGCGATGCTTTCCTTGGTCGTGCCGGAGAGCGACGGCATGATGACCACCGACTTCGGCCCCAGCGCCACGTGGCCGGTCAGCACGACTTCGGCGCAGAGGACGTTGTGGCAGGGCAGCTTGGACGCACGGCGCATCAGGTCGGTCGCCGGCTGCATCAGGATGCCCGCGCCGCCCGACCCCATGAAGAAGAGGCTGTCGGCCCCCTCGGCCACCAGCCGCCCGACCACTGCGCCAAGGTCGCGGGCGATGGTCACGGTCCCGGTCTGGATGCGCAGGAAGCGGGCGGGGTCGAAGTTCAGCATGGTCTTTCCTTTCGAGAACCAGTTGGGCGGATCAGAGCCGAAGGCCGCTGTCGCCGGAAAAAAGATGCGCGCGGCCCGGCTGGGGCTGCACGGTCAGGCCGCCGTCCGCGGCAAAGTCATGCTCGCCGTCCAGCTGCACGGTCAGGCTCTGGCCGTCGGGCAGGCGGGCATAGGCATAGGTCACGCCGCCCAGCCGCTCACTGGCCTGCACCTGCACCGGCGCACCGGGTCCGGCGGCCAGATGCTCGGGCCGGATGCCAAGGGTGACTTCGGCGCCAATCACGGGCAGATGGTCGACCGCCACATCGCAGACCAGACCGGCGGCATCGACGCGGGCCTGTCCAGCCACGGTCGCCGTCACCCGCGCCTTCAGGAGGTTCATCTTCGGGCTGCCGATGAAACCCGCGACGAAGGTGTTGGCGGGGCGGCGGTAGATCTCCAGCGGCGCGCCGATCTGTTCGACCAGCCCGTCGCGCAAGACGACGATCTTGTCGGCCAGCGTCATCGCCTCGATCTGGTCGTGGGTGACGTAGACCATCGTCGCCTGCAATTCGCGGTGCAGCTGCGCCAGTTCGATCCGCATCTGCAGCCGGAGGCTGGCATCGAGGTTCGACAGGGGCTCATCGAAGAGAAAGACCTTGGGGTTGCGCACGATGGCCCGGCCGATGGCAACGCGCTGGCGCTGGCCGCCGGAAAGCTCCTTCGGCAACCGCTTCAGCAGCGGGCCAAGTTGCAGGATTTCCGCCGCCCGGGCAATCTTGCGGGCGGCCTCGTCCTTCGGCGTCTTCGCCACCTTCAGCGCGAAGCCCATGTTCTGTTCCACGGTCTTGTGTGGGTAGAGCGCATAGGACTGGAACACCATCGCGATACCGCGATCGGCCGGGCGCACGTCGTTCATCCGCTGGCCGTCGATCACCAGATCGCCCCGGCTGATCGACTCCAGCCCCGCGATCATCCGCAGAAGCGTGGACTTGCCGCAGCCCGACGGCCCGACGATCACCACGAACTCGCGTTCGGCGATGTCGATATCGATGCCGCGAACGGCCTCATAGGTTCCGTATCGCTTGGCGATACCCTTGATCTGCATGTAGGCCATGGGCGAACTCATTTGACGGCGCCGCTGGTCAGACCGCCGACAAACTGGCGCTGCATGACCAGGAAGGTCGCAAGGATGGGAAGGATGGAAAGAGCCAGTCCGGCCATGAGAACGCCCCAGTCGGCCCGCAGGGCGACGGCAAAGCTCATCACGCCGATGGTTACGGTCTTGACGGATTCGCTTTCGACGAAGGTCAGCGCGAAGATGAACTCGTTCCAGACCCGCATCGCCGAGATCAGACCGGCCGAGGCCAGGATCGGGCGGCAGAGCGGCAGGTAGACCTCGCGGAAGATGCGCGCCTCGCCCGCGCCGTCCATTAGCGCGGCTTCGCGCAGCTCGCCTGGAATGCCGGTCATGTAGGCACGGATCAGGAAGGTGGTGAAGGGAAGCCCGAAGGCCACGTTCGGCAGGATCAGCGCGAAGTAGGTGTTGTAAAGCCCGGTCTCGGCCATGACACGGAAGAGCGGGATCAGGCTGACCTCGGGCGGCAGGATCGCGCCCCCAAGGATCAGCGTGTAGATCGCCGCCTTGGCCCGGAAGTTCAGCACAACCAGCGCATAGGCCGCCATCGTGGCCAGCGAAAGCTCGACTACCACCGTCGCCGTGGTGACGACCAGCGAGTTCAAGAGGTAGCGCGAGATGCCGTAGTTCCAGGCGGTCGAGAAGTTCTCCCAATGCCAGACCTTGGGCAGGCCCCAGGTGGCGGCGAACATGTCGTTCGTGGTCTTGAAGGCGTTCAGGAAGAGCCAGACCATCGGGTAGACGCAGATGACGGCCAGAGTCAGGAAGACGGCCCAGAGGAGGATGCGGTTCAGCACGGCAAGGGCGGGGAAGGGGCGCGCGGCGGCCATCTCAGCGGTCCTTCTGCAGCTTGATCTGCACCAGGCCGATGGTCAGCGCGATGAAGAAGATCACCGTGGCGATGGCCGAGGAATAGCCCACCATGTCGTCGCGGAAGGCGGCGCGGTACATCATCGTACCCAGCACCTCGGACGCGTGGTTCGGCCCGCCCGCCGTCATCACCCAGACGATGTCGAAGACCTTGAGCGAGCCCAGGATGGTGACGATGGTCACGATCAGGATTGTCTCGCGCACGCCCGGCACGGTGATGTGCCAGAACTGCTGCACGCCCGAGGCGCCGTCGATCTCCATCGCCTCGTACAGGTCGCGCGGCACGGCCCGGATGGCGACCATGAACAGCGCCATGATGTAGCCCGTCCACTGCCACTGGCTGACGAAGATCACCGCGAAGATGGCGGTGTCGGGCTCGCCCAGCCAGGCCTTCGACCAGGACGACAGGCCGGTTTCCCACAGGATCTGGTCGATCAGCCCGGTCATCGGGGTGAGGAGCAGTTGCCAGACCAGCCCGACCACCACCACCGGCAGGATCGAGGGCAGGAACAGCGCGGTCCGGAACAGGTTGGCCGAGAAATCCGGGAAGATCCGCGCCTCCAGCACGGCGGCCAGCACCAGCGCGATGCCGACCTGGCAGGTCACCGAGATCGCCGCATAGGCCGCGTTGTTGGTCAGCGCGGTCATGAAGCGGGGGTCATTCCACAGCCGCAGATAGTTCTCGAAGCCCACGAAATCCCAGTCCAGCGACATGGCGGAAAAGGAAAACAGGCTGAAACGGATGTTGGTCAGCGCGGGGCCGTAGACGAAGACCGCCAGGAACAGAAGCGCCGGCGCGACCCAGAGCCAGCCTTGCAGGCTTTGCCGCCACGTCGCGCGGATGGGGTCTTGGCTGTCGGGCATCGGGTGTCCTGTCGCGGGCAAGTGCGGGAGCGGGAAAGGGCGCTTAAGGGAAAGGCCGGGCGGCAAGGGCGCGCCGCCCGGCGATCGGTCCGGCGGGGGAGTTACCGCTGGGCCTGGGTTTCCTTGGCCGCGGCGCGGACTTTCTCCATCACCGCTTCCGGCGTCTCTTCACCCGACAACAGGCCCTGTCCGGCCGCGAGGATCACGTTGGCCGAGGCGGTGTCCATGTCGGTGTCCAGCCACAGCGCCATGCCCGCCGCATCCTCCAGCGCCTTCAGCCCGGCAAGGGTCTCCGGCGTGGTGGTCGCCTCTGTGACCGAACCGATCACCGCCGAGGTCATGCCCGTGGTCGAGACATACTTGGCCGCCTGCTCCGGCGAGGTGATGAAGTTCAGGAAGGCCAGCGCCTCTTCGGGATGCTCAGTCTTGGACGAGACCAGGAACCCGTCCGGCGCCCCGGTCAGCAGGTCGTTGCGGCCCGCAGCACCTTCCATCGGCGGCATCGGGAAGAAGCCCCAGCCCTGCTCGGCCACCGGCGTGTCGGCCAGCATGTAGAACTCGACCAGCTCCAGGTAGACCATGGCCGAGCGGCCGGCGATGAAGGCGCCGCGGGCCTGCTGGTGCGAGATCGCATTGGCGCCGCTGTTGAAATAGCCCTTGTCGCCGAAGGACTTGTACAGCGCCAGCGCCTCGACATAGCCGGGGTGGGTGTAAAGCTGGTCGGCCGGGGCCAGAAGCTGGTAGTCGGCCTGGCGCACCTCGTCGGGGACCATCTTGGCGAAGAGGTCGCCGATGTAGTGGGTGGCCGCCCAGGGCGCCTGGTTGCCATAGGCGATCGGCACTTCCCCTGCCGCCAGAAGCGCGTCGTTCAGCGCGATGAATTCGGCGAAGGTGGTCGGCACGGAAAGGCCGTGCTTTTCGAAGATCGCCTTGTTGTAGATCATGTACTTGCTGTCGACGTTCACCGGGATGCCGAACTGCTTGCCCTCGAACTGGAAGGGCTCCAGCGAGGCGGCGGCGAAGCGGCCCTGCCATTCCGGGCCCTTCAGCGCCTCGGTCAGGTCCAGCGTGCGGCCCTCGCGGGCGAACTTGCGGCCGAACTCGCCCGACCAGGAGAAGTAGATGTCCGGCACCTGGTCCGAGGCCATCAGGACGCGGATCTTGTCCTTGTAGGGCTCGTCCGCCACCGCCTCCATTACGATGTCGATGGTGGGGTTGGCCGCTTCGAACTCGGCCACTGCGGCGTCGAAGTAGGCCATGTTCTCAGGCTCGGGGAACTTGTGCAGGAAACTGACCACGGTCTTGTCCTGGGCCAGCCCCGGCAGCGATGCCAGGATTCCGGTCGCCAGTGCGGTCACGGCGAGAAGGTGCTTCATCGAACTCTCCCTTGTTGGTTGACCGGACTATACCAGTTTGTCCGGCTTTGCTGGTGTTGGTATATTGGTATCCATACCAAGTGGACCAGCGCAACGATTTTCTTGCTGCAGTCTGCGCATTTTTTTCATGCTGCATAGCGGCATAGCGGCGCCGTGAGTGGCTTTTTCGATTGCTTGTATCGCGTTCGTGGTATAGCAACTTGCGCAGTTTGCCCCTACTACGTCCGGAAAATCGGGGGGTTTTCAATGCGTGTCCTACTGTCGGTGTATACCAAATGCCCATCCCTAACTTCATCAGTCAGGATCAGCGCCCCGGCTCGGCGCTGGCCCGGGTGCACCTGCTCTTGCGCAATCTCATGCTGGAAACCGGCATGTCGCACGGCGATCGCATCCCGTCCGAGCGTGAACTGGCCGAACGATTCGGGATCTCGCGCATGACCGTGCGTAAGGCGCTGAATCAGCTTGTTGACGCGGGGCATCTTGAACGCCGCGGCACGGCAGGCACGTTCTTGCCCGAACCCGCTGTCGTGCGGCCGCTGTCCAAGCGGGTCTCGACGGCGATCTCGGAAATCGTGGGCCAGGCCGGTCATAAACCCGGCGCGCGCCTTCTATTCTTCGAGCAGGCGCAGGCCGATGCAAATATCGCACGCCGACTGCACCTGGACGAAGGTGCGCCGATCATCGTGATCAAGCGGCTTCGCCTGTCAGATGCGGTGCCCTTCTGCGTCGAGACCAGCTACCTGCCGCAACACCGTATCCCCGGGCTTGTGGCCGCCGATGTGTTCGCTGCGCCATCGCTTTACGCCCTTTTGCGCGAACGCTTTGGCATGACCTTCGCGACCTCGGACTTCCACGTCAGCGTTGCCGCTGCCCCGGAGATCGAGGCAGACCTTCTTGGCCTTGCCCCGGGAGTAGGCGCCCTTGCCATGCGCTCGACCGTCTACGACCGCGACGGCCAACCGGCCGAGTTCCTGATTTCCTGGAACCACCCTGACCGCGTAGCGTTCGAATCCCTGCGCGATGATACAGGCCCGGTGAAGAGTGTTTTCACCGACTGGGCAAGTCCAACGCTTTGAAGGCATGACTGCGAAGCGTCATTGTCCGCTTTGGGCCGTATTTGCCCGTAGGAGCATGCGGTGAGGTTCAGCGGCCAAGCTCCGCTTAGACCCGAGCCGGCAATTTCCGTGTGCGCTTGGCGCTCTTCGCAATTTCCTGAAACACCCGTGCCGCTTCTCCGAAGACCTCGGCACCCGCAGGTCCAGCGGACGCAGTCAACCCTGACAGCTTCCCGACAGGCGCTAGCCTACGATCCGCCCCGCCCCCTTGTATTGTCGGCAACGCTTTCCCCTTCCGCGCCCGATCAATCGGCCCAAAATGCCGATCCTCGTAGTAGCGGATGTGTCGCGCCCGGATCGGATACTGTCCCTCGGGCAGCACTAGCACCTCATCCAACGGAAACCGCAGCACCTCGTTCGCCGAGATCAGCGGCCGCTCCTCGGAACGCCGGCTGACATTGGCACTGTCCTCCAACGCCCGTACCCGCGACTGGCTTTCGGTCACGGCGGTGATGGTGGAGCGCCCCAAGGCATTCGACAGCACCTCGGCCGTCCGGTCATCCTGCGGTGTCATGTAGATCTGCACACCAGCCCCGCCCTGCAGGGACCTCCGTCCAGTTTCGCCATAGATGTCATCGAGACCAGGGATGGTCTGGGAGATGATGAAGAACCGGCCGCCGAAGCTGCGGATGGTCTTGATGGAAGAGAGGACAAGGGGCTGGCGTCCGAGCTGGTCGAACTCGTCCATCAGGAACATGACTGCATGGGGTTCGTCCGGCCCGGGCTCGCGGCGCTGGAGGGACGCGATGGCATCCGCGAAGAGAAGGCGGACGAGGGGGGCGAGGGTTTTCAGGTGCTCGGACTGGACGACGATGTAAAGGCTTTGAGGATCGCGACGGAAGGTTGAGAAGTCGAAGTCGCTGGCTGACGTCACTCGGTCGACCGCGGGATCGTTCCAAAGTTCGAGACCGGATCCCTGGATGACGGACACATAGGCCCCGAGGGTTTTTTCCGGAACGTCAGCCATCTCGAGGAAGGTGCGGGAGACGATCGGGATGTTCGTCGTCTCGGCAATGGCGGTGTAGCTCTTCTTCTTGTCGCCGCCACCGGCCATGATCTCACCGGCAAAGCCCAAAGTCGGGCGGCGCTGTTCGATGGCGTAGAGGCACGAGGCGATGAAGAGCCGTTTGCCAGCATTGAAGAAGCTCTGCGCACTTTCGCCTTCCGGGATGAGGAAAAGGTCAGCCATCGAGTTCAGCGCAGTGTACTGACGCTCGGCGGAGGGCAGGGCGGCGATCCGGGCGAGTGGGTTGAACCGGTGCGAACCTCGGTCTTCATCGAAGGGCGAGAAGTACCAAATGCCGTTCTTCAGTCCATGTTTGCGGTGGATGGAGGTCTTCGCGAAGTTCTCGCCCTTCACGTCGAGGATGATCGCCGAGCCTGAAAAGTGCAGAAGGTTCGGGATGACGAAGCCGACGCCCTTCCCGCGGCCCGTGGGTGCAATCATCATCGCATGCGGGAAACGGTCGGGCGGCGCCATCACAAACGGTGCGTCAGACTTCGGGAGGCCGAGCTTGCCGAAGATGAAACCGTTCTTATCGAGGGTTCCGACCATGTGGTTGCGCTTCAACTCGCGGCGCGACTGGAAATGCGCATCGTCGTATTGGTTGAGGCGGCCGCGGTGCACCCCGGCTAATCCGACGAGCGTCAGGGCGACTGTGACGGCGACAGTGATGATCAGCGCGCCCTGCAGGACCGAAGGCCGCGCGGCGAGGTCGGCCCATGCATAGCGCAGAAACCAGGGGCCTATGGGGCTAAGCGTATCGAGGCTCTCCCGGAAGGCAGTGATCACGTAGATCGTCGCCAGCATGCCGCCAATGTAGAGACCGGTCATGAGGCCAAGGAGCAGCGCCAGTGGATACCGCCAGGCCGTGTCGAGGTGCGAGAGCATGGGTCTGTCCTCAGAGTTCGTGGCCGGTGTCGCGTTCGGTGGTGCGGTCGCGCTGCCCCAATTCAGCGGCGCGATACTGCGCCCGTGCCAGGTCTGCCCAGGGTCCGACCTCACCCGATTGGCCGAGGTCGCCGTCATTCTTCAGCTCATGCGCGACGGCCGCCCTGAGGGCTGGATCTCGGACCTGCTCGTTGAGCGGGGCCAGATCGCCGGACCGAACGCGGTCGAGATCCTCGGGTTTCAGGGTATCGTGCAGGCGATCAACGATGGCTTCCAGCGCGGGCACCTCCGAGAGCTTCATATTGCGATCGGCGGTGAGCAATTGGTCGCGCGCAATGGCCTCCATCAACTCCGGCGCAAAGTTGAAAGCGGCGACTTCTGCCCGAACCTCCTGGCCGAGGGCGCGCTCCGTTTCCATCCAGAACACCTTTTGCATCGTGTTCGGCTGCTCCGTGATCCAGCTCGCCCACTGGCCTTCGCTACGCTCGGCCAAACTGAAGCGGGCGACCATTTCCTCGACTGAGGTGCCTGCTATGCGAAGCTCATCTTCCCGGATCGAGAAGAGCGCCGTCAGCCGTTCGCCGATCTCGTCGCGAACATGGGCAAGGGTCGCGCGTAGACCTTCATCGAGAGAAACACCCTCGGTCTGGCCCTGCTCCAGTCGCGCAAGCGAGGCGAGGGTCGGATTGTGATAGGGATCTGCACTCCGGTCGACGACTTGCGCATGCTCTGCCAGGAGGACGCTGTCGGGGGCGAGTTTCAGGGAGGCGCGTGCCTGTTCGGCAAAGCTTCGTTCAAGGTCAACCCGTTCGGCCGAGGGTTCCATGGCACGGATTGCCTCCCAGGCCTCAGTGGCCGAAGCGATCATCTCGCTGCGCGCAGCCTCAACCCGTGCGGCGGGATCGCCTTCGGCATGAAGCGAGTGATCGGGCATCAGGGGAACTCCTTGTCTGAGAGCGGCGGCGGAGGCGCCAAGCGCCCGAGCCAGCCGTGAAAGGTAGGAAGAGCTGCCCGCCTCAGCGCCAGTTGCGGCGGCAAGACCGGCCAGGTCGCCTAAGGCGTCGTATTCGCGGGCGAAGCCCTGCAACGCAGCAAGCCGTCGGCTCCGCTCTCCGTCGGACAGCGGCGGCGGGGCAGGGGGCATGGCCTTCCCACCCTGACGCGAGGCCCGCAGCTCGGACTGTCGTGGCGGGTTCTCGATAATGCCGCGCGAAAGGCGCGATGAGGCGAGGATATTCAGCCCATGCGACTGGCTGATCTCGGCGTGAAGCTCGCGCATCACATCGAAGTTCAGCGCGGCATGACGACAGATCGACAGGAACCGGCCTTCCTCGATCCCGTGTTTGTCGACCACGAAATGCGCATGCAGGTGGTCGGTGTCCTTGTGAAGCGCCGCGACATAGCGCCAGACATCCCCATATTCACCGGACCCGAACACAGCCTGACCCCATTCCCGGGCGATGACCTCGGCGCGTTCGGTGTCCACCCCTCGGGGAAAACTCAATACGATATGATCCGCGTGTCCCCGACGCGGCGCGCCGGTCCAGGTCGAAGACCAGATGTCCGCCGTTCGCTCCGTTCGCGCGGGATCGAAGTCACGCTCATAGCCCGCCAAATTACACCAGGTGCTCTGCACCCCCTCTTCCCGAGCTACGTAGTCGAGAAGGCGCTTCAGCTCTTGCGGCGTTCGGGCACTGCCCCCTGCGACGCGTTTGATGACCGACTGCCAGCCGCGTGGCCCTCCAGCGTTCCGCAAAAGCGCCCGGGTCTGACGTTCCTCGCGCGTGCCGAGACGGGAGGAACCGCCATCGCCGCCGCCGCGCCCACGACGCCGGTCGTCAAGAACATGACCGAGAACAAGATCCTCGACGGAAGGAGACCGGGTCATTTCGGCGCCTCGACATAGGCGTTAGCAGCAGGAGCGAAGGAAGAGGTTTGATCGCCAAGTCCCTGCTTGGCCCTCAGTGCCGAGAGGAGGTGGACAACCTCTTCGACGAGGTTATCGACCCGCGCGCCGACCTTGCGCACGAGGGCGGCATCGCCGGCATTCCAAGTCAGGCGTCCGACCGCCCCCAGACGGGCGATCTGGTTGAGGTTGTTGCCGACAGCCGACAACTCCCGCCTGGCTGCAGCGATGGCGTCTAGCTCGGCTGCCTGGATGGCCAGACGATCGCTTGCCTGTCTGACCAGATACCGGACTGCCTCCGAAACCGTCAGACCGCTTGCCTCGGCAACCGCCTGAAAGGCTGCATGCTCGTCTTCCGTGATGCGGATGTTGAGCTTCACGGAAAGCCGCAGCACCTCTTTCCTATCAAGGCTGCCCTTGATCCGTGACAGCGCCTGGCGGGAACGGCCCATAGACCTCGCCACGGCCGCGACGCTCTCGCCAGCGAGGAGCCGCGCCGTGATGGCGGTAGTCTCGGCAGAGGTCAGGCGTGAGCGTGGCATTGCATCATTACATGTGTTTTGCAGTCATTGCGCATCATGTACCACACACCACCGTTCCTGCCAACCGTCCTCACCGGCCGGTTTCCGCTCCTCTGAAGAGGAGCCCGCGTGCGGAAACCGGACAGCCGGTGAGGACTC
>NZ_JAABNR010000042.1 GCF_009925085.1 Stagnihabitans tardus
GTTTGTCGTCGGCTGATGTCAATGCCCGGGATCGGTGCTGTCGTAGGACTAACTTTCCGATCAGCGGTCGATGATCCTGCCCGCTTCACCTCTTCGAAGAAGATAGGGCCATGGGTGGGCCTCACACGATCGCGGAACCAGTCGGGAGAACGCGACGTGTCGGGCGGGATCACCAAGGCTGGCGACGTCAACCTTCGACGCGCACTATGCCAGGCCGCAACCGTCATGATGCATCGCGGGCGCTCGACATGGCTGAGAACATGGGCCGCTCAGGTCGCTCAGCGCCGTGGTGGAAAGCGAGCCATGGTCGCCCTGGCGCGGCGGATCGGTGTGATCCTCCACCGCATGTGGGTTGATGACACCGATTTCCGGTCCGACATCAAGACACCGAATGCGCAATAAGATACTGAAGCTCCAACCGCTGCCTGCCTGACTGCAGGCCTTCGAGGTCCCCTCAGGGACGCGGTTCCGATGATGCCGTGGTCAGGACTGTTGTCGACCGAAGTCGAGCACGCCAATGAGATGGGCACATCGGAATTGCATTGAACCAGCATCATGTTGGCGGCCATCGCGCCGACCACGGACCGAAGCATGCACCCGGGGAGACCTCAGACGAAGGCCGCGGCAAAGGCAGAACGCTCGGCAGCCAGGTGATCGAAACCGCCCCTGCGCGAACCATGCCGTCTTCGCAAAAGAGCTTGACTGCGGCGGCCCCGTTACCGAAGCCCTGACCCTAGGCCTCCAGCCGCAGCATCTCGGCCCGCGCCCCCGCCGTCAGCAGCGCCGCGAAGCGGTTGAGCCTTTCGACCCGCCCGTCATCGGCATGGCGGATCAGCCAGAAGGCCCGCCGCAGCGAGATGACCTCGGGGATCACCCGCACCAGTTCGGGCGCTGCGGCCAGGGCAAAGTCATGGACCACGCCAAGCCCCGCCCCCTGGCGCAGGAAGTTCAACTGCACCGAGACCGAATTCGAGGCCAGGGGCGGCGGCGGAACCCCGATCTCGGCCAGGTAGTCCAGCTCCTTGTCGAAGATCATGTCAGGGATATAGCCGACGAAACGGTGGTCCTTCAGATCCTCGCGCCCAAGGATCGGCGCATGCCCGGCCAGGTACTCGCGCGAGGCCGCCAGGTGCAGCCGGTAATCGGTCAGCTTCTGCACGGTCAGCCGCCCCGCTTCGGGCCGAGAGACCGCCACCGCCATATCCGCCTCGCGCTTGGACAGGTTGAAGACCCGCGGCAGGGCGACCAATTGCACCTCAAGCCCCGGATTGGCATCGCAGATCCGCGCTATGACCTGGGGCAGCAGGTAATTCGCGCAACCATCCGGCGCGCCGAGCCTGATCTGCCCCGTCAAGCCCTCCGGCCCCCGCAAGGCCTCGCTCGCCCCGTCAAAGGCGGCCTCGGCGCGTTCGGCATGCGGCAAGAGCCGGGCCCCCTCTTCGGTCAGCCCATAGCCCTGCGGCGACTTGACGAAGAGCCGCCGCCCGAGGTCTTCCTCCAGCCGCGCCACCCGCCGCCCCACCGTGGCCGGATCGACCTTCAACCGCCGCCCCGCCCCCGAAAGGCTCTCGGCCCGGGCCACCGCCAGAAACACCCGCAGATCATCCCAATCCATCCAAGACCCCACATGTCCACGGGGAGGTCTGGAGGGGCCTACAGGCCCCTCCAGGCAGGGGGGTGCGGGGGGGCGGCAGCCCCCCCGCTGGTTCGGAGAAGATGCCGACCTTTGCATCCCTGCAAAACCCGTTTGCCGAACTTCCCCTTCCCTCCGCATTTCCGCAAGAGTAAAACCGCCACAACCCAAAAGGAGACTCTCATGACCGACATCGGCCACTGGATCAACGGCAAGCTCGTCCCCGGCACCTCCGGACGTTTCACCGAAGTCTTCAACCCCGCCACCGGCGAAGTCCAGGCCCGCGTGGCGCTGGCCACCGTGGCCGAACTGAACGCCGCCGTGGCCGATGCCGCCAAGGCCCAGGTCAAATGGGCCGCGACCAATCCCCAGCGCCGCGCCCGCGTCATGATGGCCTTTGGCGCCCTGATCAACAAGAACATGGAAAAGCTGGCCGAGATGGTCTCGCGCGAGCATGGCAAGACCATCCCCGACGCGCGCGGCGATGTGCAGCGCGGGCTCGAGGTCATCGAGGTCTGCATGGGCGCCCCCGCGCTTCTGAAGGGGGAGGCCACCGACAATGCCGGCCCCGGCATCGACATCTATTCGATGCGCCAGGCCCTTGGCGTCGTGGCGGGCATCACGCCCTTCAACTTCCCCGCCATGATCCCCTTGTGGAAGATGGGCCCCGCCCTCTCCTCGGGCAATGCGATGATCCTGAAGCCCTCCGAGCGCACGCCCTCGACCTCGATCTTCCTGGCGCAACTTCTGCAAGAGGCGGGGCTCCCGGATGGCGTGTTGCAGGTCGTCAATGGCGACAAGGAAACCGTCGACGCGATCCTGGACAACGAGACGATCCAGGCCGTGGGCTTCGTCGGCTCCACCCCGATCGCGCAGTATATCTATGGCCGGGCTGCGGCGAACGGCAAGCGCGCCCAGTGCTTTGGCGGCGCCAAGAACCACATGATCATCATGCCGGACGCCGATCTCGACAAGGCCGCAGATGCCCTGGTGGGCGCGGGCTATGGCGCGGCTGGCGAGCGCTGCATGGCAATCTCGGTGGCCGTCCCCGTGGGAGAGAAGACCGCCGATGCGCTGGTGGCGAAACTCCTGCCGCGGATCGAAAAGCTGAAGGTCGGGCCCTATACCGCCGGTGAGGATGTCGACTTCGGTCCCGTGATCACCAAGGCCTCGGCCGACCGGATCAAGGGCCTGATCGCCTCGGGCGTCGAACAGGGCGCGGACCTCGTGGTCGATGGCCGCAACATCTCGATCCAGGGCTATGAGAAGGGCTTCTACGTCGGCCCCTCGCTCTTCGACCGGGTCGAGACCAACATGGAGATCTACAAGCAAGAGATCTTCGGCCCCGTCCTCTCGGTCGTCCGTCGCGGCACCTATGAAGAGGCGCTGAGCCTGGTGATCGACAACGAATACGGCAATGGCACGGCGATCTTCACCGCCGATGGCGACACGGCGCGCGACTTCGCCTCCCGCGTCAACGTGGGCATGGTCGGCATCAACTTCCCGATCCCGGTGCCGCTCTCCTACTACACCTTCG
The DNA here is from genome assembly GCF_009925085.1 of Stagnihabitans tardus. Taxonomy (GTDB): domain Bacteria; phylum Pseudomonadota; class Alphaproteobacteria; order Rhodobacterales; family Rhodobacteraceae; genus Stagnihabitans; species Stagnihabitans tardus. The sequence goes on from NZ_JAABNR010000042.1 coordinate 3,171, forward strand.
GCGGCTGGAAGAAATCGGCCTTCGGCGACCTGAACCAATACGGGCCGGACGCTTTCCGCTTCTATACCAAGACCAAGACGGTTACCGCCCGCTGGTTCTCGGGCATCAAGGAAGGCGCTTCGCTGAACTTCAAGGCCCTGGACTAAGCCCTTTCCCGGCTTGACCAATTGCGCTGCACCGGACAAGCTTCGGTGCAGCGCTTTCATGTTCAGGACCCCATGTCGGTAACCTTCACTCTTCACCCTGGCCCGGGTGTGGCGCACATCCACTTTGCGGGCCATGTCACGGCCGAGGACACGCTGGACGCCGCCGCCCGCTTCGCGGCCACGCCCGGCGTTCATCCCGACCTGCACCAGCTCATCGACTTTTCCCATGTGGCCAGCTTCGAACGCGACTACGTCAAGCTCCTGGCCATGTTCGCGCGCCTGCCCGAACACCTGGTCCATGCCGGTCACCAGCCGATCTTCGTCTATGTCGTGCCCACCAAGATCGGGCAGGACATGGCGCAGTTCGTCATCCGGTCGATGGAGGGCATGGATGGCGGACCGATCCTGCGCATGGCGCCCTCGCTGCCCGAGGCCCTTGCGCTTCTTGGCCTGTCGATCCAGAGCCTGAGCCGGACGGAATGAGCTTCGAGAGCTTCGCCACGATGCCCCGACGTGTCGTGCCCCCCGGGACGGTGCTCTTCCGGCCCGGAGACCGGGCACAGGGCTTCGTCCTGGTCTGGCGCGGGCGGATCGAGGTGCGCCTGACCTCTCCCCAGGGTCGCGAGATCCTGCTTTACGCCGTCGAGCCCGGGCAAAGCTGCATCCAGACCACGCTGGGCCTCTTGGGCGAAGAGGCCTATAGCGGCGAGGCCGTCACCCGGGGCGAGGTCGAGCTGTCCGTCCTGCCCAAGGCCGAGTTCCTGGCCCAGATGGCCGAGCCGGGCTTTCGCGCCGATGTGCTGCGCGCCTTTGGCCAAAGGATGGCCGACCTGACGCGGATGCTGGAGATCGTGGCCTTCGAGCGCATCGACCAGCGCCTGGCCCGTGCGCTTCTGGACCTGGCCGAGGCGGGACTTGTGACGGCGACGCAAAGCCAGTTGGCCGACCGGATCGGCTCGGCCCGAGAGGTGGTGACGCGCCAGCTCCAGGCCTTTGCCGAGGCGGGCTGGATCCGCACCGGGCGCGGTCAGGTCGAGATCCTGGACCCTGCGGCCCTTGCGGCGCTTGTGTGACCTGGATCACAGAAGCCCGCAGCCGAATCGGTTAACCTCTGTCCATCGTCAACCGAAAGGACAGATCATGTTTGCCAAGAACGAAGGCTCCCTCGACCGTCTGCTGCGCATTGGCCTGGGCCTGGCCCTGCTGGTGTGGTTCTTCCTGGACCAGGGCACGGGCGCCCTGCATTGGGCCAAGCTGATCGGGATCGTGCCGCTGGCGACCGGGCTGATCGGCTCTTGCCCGCTTTACAGCATCCTCGGCGTCTCGACCTGCCCGATGAAGGGCTGAGGTCAAGGGACGGGGCGCGCCGGCCGAAGGCCCGCGCGCCCTTGGTCACCTTGCGGCCACCGATCTTGGCCGCAACATCGGCGCCAGGTAGCGGCCGGTATGGCTTTCGGCGATCTTGGCCACATCCTCGGGCGTGCCGGTGGCGACGATGCGCCCACCGCCATCGCCGCCCTCGGGGCCGATGTCGATGACCCAATCCGCCGTCTTCACCACGTCGAGATTGTGCTCGATCACCACGACCGTGTTGCCCTGATCGACCAGGGAGTGCAGCACTTCGAGCAGCTTGCGCACATCCTCGAAATGCAGGCCCGTGGTGGGTTCGTCGAGGATATACAGCGTCTTGCCCGTCGCCCGCCGCGAGAGCTCCTTCGAGAGCTTCACCCTTTGCGCCTCGCCGCCCGAAAGCGTCGTGGCCTGCTGGCCGACCTTGATATAGCCCAGCCCCACTTCGCACAGCGCATCCATCTTCTCGCGGATCGCGGGGACGGCCTGGAAGAAGTCCTTGGCGTCTTCGCAAGTCATGTCCAGAACGTCCGCGATGCTCTTGTTCTTGAACTTGATTTCCAAGGTCTCGCGGTTGTAGCGCTGGCCTTTGCAGGTCTCGCAGGTGACATAGACATCGGGCAGGAAGTGCATCTCGATCTTGATGACGCCGTCGCCCTGGCAGGCCTCGCAGCGGCCACCCTTGACGTTGAAGCTGAAGCGGCCGGATTGATAGCCGCGCGCCTTGGCCTCGGGCAGGCCCGCGAACCAGTCGCGGATGGGCGTGAAGGCGCCGGTATAGGTCGCGGGGTTGGACCTGGGCGTCCGCCCGATGGGGCGCTGGTCGATGTCGATGACCTTGTCCAGGTGCTCGAAGCCCTTGATCGTCTCGCAAGGAGAGGGCGTCTCATGCGCGCCGTTCAGACGCATGGCCGCGGTCTTGAACAGGGTCTCGATGGTCAGCGTCGACTTGCCGCCCCCGGAGACCCCGGTGACGCAGACGAACTTGCCCAGGGGGAATTCGGCCGTCACCTCCTTGAGGTTGTTGCCCGTGGCCTTGACCACGGTCAGCTTCTTGCCAGAGCCCTTGCGGCGCTCTTTCGGGACCTCGATGGCCCGGGTTCCGGCCAGGTATTGCCCCGTCAGGCTGGAGGGGTCCGCCGCCACCTGCGCGGGCGTGCCATGGCTGATCACCTGCCCGCCATGGACCCCCGCCCCCGGGCCGATGTCGAAGACGTAATCCGCCTCGCGGATCGCATCCTCGTCATGTTCGACCACCAGAACCGTGTTGCCCTGGTCGCGCAGGTTCTTCAGCGTCGTCAAAAGACGGTCGTTGTCGCGCTGATGCAGGCCGATCGAGGGCTCGTCCAGCACGTAAAGCACCCCTGTCAGGCCCGAGCCGATCTGGGAGGCCAGGCGGATGCGCTGGCTTTCGCCGCCCGACAGCGTCCCGGCATTGCGGCTCATCGTCAGATAGTCGAGGCCGACATTCACAAGGAATCCAAGGCGTTCGCGGATTTCCTTCAGAATGGCCTTGGCGATTTCGTTCTGCTGCCCGGTCAGGGTCGCGGGGACCTCCTCCACCCATTTATGCGCCTCGCGGATCGAGAGCTGCACGACCTGGCCGACATGGGAGCCCGCGATCTTGACCGCCAGGGCCTCGGGACGCAGGCGATAGCCGCCGCAGGTGCCGCAGGGCCGGTTGTTCTGAAAGCGCTCCATCTCTTCGCGCGACCAGGCGCTGTCGGTCTCTTTATACCGCCGCTCCATGTTCGGGATGACGCCTTCGAAGACGCGGTCGACCTGGTAGATGCGCCCCGCCTCGTCATAGCGGAAGGTGATCTCTTCGCCCTTTGACCCATAGAGAAAGACGTCCTGAACCTTGGCGTCGAGGTCCTTCCACTTGGTCTTGCGGTCAAACTTGTAATGGGCCGACATGGCCTCGATGGTCTGGGTGAAATAGGGGCTTTTCGACTTGGCCCAGGGCGCGAGCGCCCCTTGCAACAGCGTCAGGTTCTGGTCGGGCACCACGAGGCGCGGGTCGAAGAACATCTCCATCCCCAGGCCATCGCAGACCGGGCAGGCGCCGAAGGGCGCGTTGAAGGAGAAGAGCCTGGGTTCGATCTCGGCGATGGTGAAGCCACTGACCGGGCAGGCGAATTTCTCGGAATAGGTGATGCGTTGGCCTTCGCCCTCGGCCGGAGCGGTCTCGATGATGGCGATGCCATCGGCCAGGTTCAAGGCGGTGCGGAAGCTGTCGGCCAGCCGGGTTTGAAGCCCCTCACGCACGACAATTCGGTCCACCACCACGTCGATGTCATGGCGGAGCTTCTTGTCCAGAGTCGGAGGCTCGTCCAGGTCATGGAAGGCGCCGTCCACCTTCACCCGCTGGAAACCCTGCTTGCGCAACTCCAGCATCTCTTTCTTGTATTCGCCCTTGCGGTCGCGGACGATGGGAGCGAGCAGGTAGGCCCGCGTCCCCTCCTCCATCGCCATGACGGCATCGACCATGTCCTGCACCTGCATCGCCGTGATCGGCAGGCCGGTCGCGGGGGAATAGGGGATCCCGACCCGGGCGAAGAGAAGCCGCAGGTAGTCATAGATCTCGGTCACCGTGCCGACGGTCGAACGCGGGTTCTTCGAGGTCGTCTTCTGCTCGATGGAAATGGCAGGGGACAGGCCCGAGATATGGTCCACATCGGGTTTCCCCGCCATATCAAGGAATTGCCTTGCATAGGCGGAAAGGCTTTCGACGTAACGCCGCTGCCCCTCGGCATAGATCGTGTCAAAGGCCAGCGACGATTTCCCCGAGCCCGAAAGCCCGGTGATCACGGTCAGCTTGTCGCGCGGGATATCGACATCGACGCCTTTGAGGTTGTGTTCGCGCGCACCGCGCACCGAAATGAACTTTTGTTCCATCACCGCCCCCAAGACCTTGCGCGCACAAGATAGGGCTTTGGATCGCGCTTTCCAACCGGAAAATGTGAACGAAGGATGAACGAACCGCCGTGGTCGAAAGAAACCGGGGAGGATCCTCTCGGGGCTTTACAAATTCAAAGATCGCAATATATAGGCTCCATCGCAATCCTCAGGTGCCCCATGTTCAACTTCCTCCGCTCTGCCCCCACCCCCTCCCTGGCCGAGGTCATCCAGATGGCCGCCAGGGGCGAGGTCGTGCTTCTGGACGTGCGCGAAGCTGCCGAGCTTCAGGCCTCCGGCACGGCCAAGGGCGCGCTGCACATTCCGTTGTCGATCGTGCCGATCAAGGCGGCCGAGACCCTGGCCAAGGACAAGCCCGTCGCGGTCTTCTGCGCGGCAGGGGCAAGGGCGGGCCAGGCGGCACAGGCCCTGGGCGGCATGGGCTACACGGCCTGGAACATCGGCGGCTTTGGCCAATGGGCGGCGGCGGGCGGGCCGACTGTCAGGGTCTGAGCCTGCGCCGCGCCTGGAGCGCGTGCAGCGCGATGCCCAGGGCGGAAAAGCCGATCAGGAACAGCGCAAGGCCGGTGACCCCGGCCTTTTGCATCAGGAAGGCCAAAAGCGGCGTTCCCGTCGTGGTGCCCAGGTTGCCCAGTTGCGCGATGGCCCCCGCTGCCCGCGCCCGGTCCTGGGGGCTGTGGTTCAGCTGCGGAATGCTGGCGAAAGAGGCGCCTTGCACGAGCCCCAGGGCCCCTGCGAGGCAAAGCGCAGGCGCCAGAACCACCGCCTGCCCCCAAAAGGCCCAGACCCCCAGCGCCGAGACCACAGCCAGCGCAAACCCCGCCTGAACCTGCTGGACAGCCGTGATGCGGCCCAGAAGCCAGACCCCAAGCGTCAGCGACAGCCCGATCGAGACCAGCGGCATGGCGACGGCCGCAAGCTCTGCCTGCGTGCCCATGGCCGGGGGCACCAGGGTCAGAACCGCCACATAAGTCACTGTATAGCATACGAAACCCGTCGCCGGAGCCGCCACGAAGGGTGACCGATAGATGGCGAGATGGCCCGCCAAAAGCCCCTCGGGCGCGGCGCCGTGCAGGGTCAGATCGCGCGGCATCAGCCACCACAGCACCAGCGCGCAGCCCAAAAGCCACAGCGCGTGCAGCTGGAATAGCCCGCCGATGCCATGGGCGGCCAGGATCCCCGGCCCGATCCAGGCCAGGATCGCATAGGTCAGGCCAAAGAAGCTCGACCACAGCGTCATCGCCGCCCCCTGCCGCGCGGGCGGGGCGGCGGCGGCAATCGCGGTCGGCCCGACGACGACGATGGCGAGGTGCGAGACCCCCTCGAGCACGCGCAGACCCATCATTGCGGCATAGGGCGGCATCAGGCTTTCCACCCCCGAGACCAGGGCGCCGAGCCCGAGCGCCCAAAGCATCGCCCGCCGCGCCCCCACCCGTGCCACGATCAGCCCCGCCGTCGTGCCGAAGACCAGCCCGACCATGCCGACGACCGAGACCATGAGCCCGATGCCCACGCCCCCGGAGCCATAGGCCCGGGCAAGGTCCTGGAACCCCACCGACATCTTGCCGAACTGCGCCGCAGCCCCAAGGCCCGCGCACCACAGGGCAAGGATCGTGAACAGGCTGCGCATGGGCTCTCCGAAATGCAAAGGCCCGCCGAAGCGGGCCTGGCGCGGAAAGCGGAAGGCTCAGGCTTTGCGGCGCCGAAGCGCGAAGATGCCGCCGAGGCCGGTCAGAAGCAAGAGCCCACCGGCGGGCAGCGGCACAGGCGTCGTCGAGACCATCACATTGTCAAGCACCGGGCCGCCCATGTCACCCGTCGTCGGCCCCGTGTCGGCAAAGGTCAACGTCTCGGTCGCGGCGCCTGCGATGAAGGAATAGGTCAGGTGCAGGAAGGTCGAGGCGGTCGACTGGATCGGCGCGCCATGGCTGCCCGCGAGGCTCCCGATCGAAAAGCTCAGCTGCTCGTTGCTGCCGGACCCGTTGTTGAAGCCGACGTCAAAGGACAGCGCATACATCTGGCCGATGACAAGGCCGGTGATGCTGTGGCTGATCGAACCGGGATTGATCCCGTTCATGTCGATGTAATTCCCGGCGCCGTACCAGGCATAGTTGCCGTCGCCGACGATATCGACGGAACCGGAATTCAGCGTCCAGCCCGAGGGCGTCGTCTCCAGCGCGTAATTGTTCGCGTCGAAGTTATCGAAGAAAATCGTCGCCGCCTGCGCGGAAACGGCAGAGAGGGCCAGCACAAGGCCCAGGCCAATGGATTTCATCACGGCGCACCTCCTTAAACCAATAGGAAAAGGCTAGGCGCCGGGGTCGATTCGGTCAACTTGGTAAAGCGGGCGTTAAACCCGCTGCCCCGGGTCAATCCGGCAACACTCCCGCAGGACCGTTGCCGGATTGGAAACGATCAGATGTGCAGGGCGCGGCCATAGGCGTCCAGCACCGCCTCGTGCATCATCTCGGACAGGGTTGGATGCGGGAAGACGGTGTTCATCAGGTCTTCCTCGGTCGTCTCGAGGCTGCGGCCGATGACATAGCCCTGAATCAGCTCGGTCACTTCGGCGCCGATCATATGGGCGCCCAGAAGCTCTCCGGTCTTGGCGTCGAAGACGGTCTTGATGAAGCCCTCGGCCTCGCCCAGCGCAATCGCCTTGCCGTTGCCGATGAAGGGGAAGCGGCCGACCTTGACCTCGAACCCCGCCTCTTTCGCCTTTGCTTCGGTCATGCCGACGGAGGCGACTTGCGGATGGCAATAGGTGCAACCGGCAATCGAGCCCGGCTTGATCGGATGCGGATGACCGCCCGCGATCAGTTCGGCCACCATGACGCCCTCGTGGCTGGCCTTGTGGGCGAGCCAGGGCGCGCCCGCGATATCGCCAATCGCATAAAGCCCCGGAACCCCGGTGCGGCAATATTCATCGGTCACCACATGGGTGCGGTCGATCTTGACGCCGAGGGCCTCCAGCCCGAGGTTTTCCACGTTGCCGACGATGCCCACGGCGGAAATCACCGTGTCGAATTCGGCCGTCACCGTGCCCTTGGCGTCTTCCAAGTGAGCCGTTACGCCCACCCCCGGCTTGCGGTCCAGCTTCTTGACCGTGGTTTTCTCCAGGATCTTCATGCCCTGCTTGACGAAGGCTTTCTTGGCGAAAGCCGAAACCTCGGCATCTTCCACGGGAAGCACGCGGTCCATGACCTCGCAGACCGTGACATCGGCGCCGAGCGTGTTGAAGAAGCTGGCGAATTCGATGCCGATGGCGCCCGATCCGATGACAAGGAGCTTCTTGGGCATCCGCTTCGGCTGAAGCGCATGACGATAAGTCCAGACCAGGTCGCCGTCCGCCTCCAGCCCCGGAAGCTCCCGCGCCCGGGCGCCGGTGGCCAGGATGATGGCCTTGGCCGTCAGCTCTTCGGTGCCCTTGGCGGACTTGACGCTGACCACGCCCTGTTTCGGCAGGGTCGCATCGCCCATGAAGACGGTGACCTTGTTCTTCTTCATCAGGTGGCCGATGCCGCCCGAAAGCTGCTTGGCCACCCCGCGCGAGCGCGCCACGACGGCGTCGAGGTCATAAGAGGCGCCCTCGACCTTAAGGCCGAATTCCTTGGCGCGGTGCATCAGGTGAAAGACCTCGGCACTGCGCAACAGCGCCTTGGTCGGGATGCAGCCCCAGTTGAGGCAGATGCCGCCGAGGTTCTCCCGCTCGACAATGGCGACACTCGCGCCGAGCTGCGCCGCACGGATGGCGGCCACATAGCCGCCAGGACCGGCGCCAATCACCACAACGTCGAATGTCTGGGCCATCTTTTCCTCCCTCTGGCAAGATAGTTTGCCATTAAACTACATGGTCGAAGCCAGCAATAACGGGCGTGCCGTGACCCTATGCGCCCCCTGCATGGCTAAGAGCCCGCACCACGGCGCCATAACCGCCCTCGGCCAGGAAGGCCGCTTCCTCCGGCGTAGAGGCGCGCCCCAAGGCCGCATTCCGCGTGGGGAAGCGGCCGAAGCGTCGGATGATCTCTTGATGCGCGCGGGCATGCAGCGCCATTTCGGGGTCGGAGGCGAGCCGCTCTTCCATCATCTTGACGGCGATGGCCTGATCCTCGGGGTCTTCGGAATGTTCGAAGGGCATGTAGAAGAACTGCCGTTCGGGCTCGGGCGCGCCGAGGTCCCAACCCTCGGCCAGGGCCCGCTTGGCGGCGGCCAGCGCCAGGCCATCGGAGGCAAAGGCCAGGGCGGTGCCCCGGTTGATGTTGCGCGGTATCTGGTCGGTCAGGATCAGGAAGGCCAGCGTGCCGACCGTGCCATCCACCCAATGCTCCAGCCCGCCCTCGCGCGCGGCGTCCCAAAGATCGGCGAAGATCATGCACAGCGCGTCGATCTCTTCCCCGCCCGCATACCAGCCCTCGGGCCCGACCTGCCCCAGCCAGAAGTCCAGAACCGCAATCGGATCATCCATGGCCGCCCTCCCGTTTCCGGCAGCCTGACAGGTTCAGGGGCCCGTCGCAACCGGGGAGCGGCGGGATGAGCCCCGACCTGCGCCCCCTCCTCAGGCGCGCGATCTGCGCGGGTCCTTCTCCATCACCGTGCCGACGGCCAGGGAGGAGGCCGTGGGGGAGAGCCCCATGTAGCCATGGCCCAGGGGCGTCGGACGCTGCGAGACGCGCCAGGCGGCGTAAAGCCCCAAGGCCAGAAAAAGCCCGCCGAGGAAGAGGAAATAGCCCCCCTTTCCCACGACCCCCATCAGCCAGCCCGAAGCCAGGGGGCCAAAGATCGCGCCGAAGCCGTTCAGGAAGATCAGGCCGGAAGAGGCCCCCGGCATCTCGTCCTTTTGCAGGTAATCGTTGGTCAGGGCGATCAAGAGCGAATAGAGCGGGTTGATCACCCCGCCCAAAAGCAGCGCCACGACGAGCAGAGCGGCGAAGGGCATGGCCACGACCCCCGCCAAACCCATGACCCCGGCGGCGAACAGCGACAGGACCAGGATCAGCTTGCGGCGGTCCATCCGGTCAGAGATCCAGCCCACCGGATATTGCAGCACCAGCCCGCCGACATAAAGCGCAGCCCCATAGGCCGCGATCTGTTGCAGCGTCAGCCCCGCCATCGAGCCCCAGACCGAGGCCATGCCGAACATTCCCGCGAAGATCCCCCCCGTCAGCAGCATCCCCACACAGCCGAGCGGCGAGGTCGCCCAAAGCTTGGCGAAGGGCATCCGCCGCGCATCGTCGAAGGTCGGCGCGGGCGTATCGGCCAGGAGGATCGGCATGAAGGCCAGCGACACCAGGACCGAGGGGATGATGAAAAGCCCGAAGCCCGCCGGATCGCCCATCGCCAAAAGCCCCTGGCTTGCGATGATCCCGATCATCTGCACCATCATATAGGCCGAGAGCGCCTGGCCCCGTGTCTCGTTCGTGGCCGTATTGTTCAGCCAGCTTTCGGCCGTGACATAGATGCCGCTGAAAGAGAAACCGATGATGACCCGCATCACCGACCAGGCGCCCCAGTCGAGCCACAGGGGATAAAGGATCAAGACGGCCGAGATCAGCGAGCCCAGCGCGGAAAACACCCGCACATGGCCCACGCGCCGGATCATCGAGGGCGCCATCCGCGACCCGAAGAGGAACCCCGCGAAGTAGGACGACATCACGACCGAAAGCTGAAAGGTCGTGAACTCTTCCATCGCGCCGCGCACGCCCAGAAGCGTGCCCTGCACGCCGTTGCCAACCATGAGAAGCATGACCCCCAGGAGGAGGGGCCAGGAATGGGCCAGAACCTTCAGCACGCAGCCACCTTCAGCATCGCAGCCCCTCACCCCGACATGTCATCTCGAATACCACGCGAATGGTTAACCATTTCCTGACGCGTGTCACCGCCCCATCCCCGCGCTTTTCGCTCAAACTGATTCGATCCGCAGGGAGGATTGCGGCACCTTTGCGGCAAATTCGTCTTGAATGCCTTGTTTCACCGTCCACGCCCCGGGAACAGTCCCGCCGCCCTGCCCGGCATTGTGCGCGCCAAAATCCGTTTACCACGATTTCGACAGATTTGCTTTGGTTACGCGGCAAATTTGAGGCATCCAGACGTCGGTGGGGTTCATATCTGGGGCGGAATTGCGGCCGCCCCGGGGTTTGGTGAAGGGCTCTGCCATGTTCCGTTCGGGGTTTGTTGCGGTTAACGCGCGTCTTGCTGCCTTTCGTCGGGAGGAAGATGGCGCGCTGGTCATCTTCGGCCTGGTGCTCTTGACGCTGATGCTCTTGATGCTGGGCTTCGCGCTGGACCTGATCCGCTACGAGAACACCCGCGTCCGTCTTCAGAACACGCTGGACCGGGCCACGCTGGCTGCCGCCTCGCTGGAACAGACCCGCGACCCCGAAGCGGTGGTGCGCGACTATATGCTCAAGGCCGGCATCTCCGAGCAGCTCGACTCCGTCCAGGTCACCCAGGCGCTGAACGAGCGCGTGGTCGAGGCCAAGGGCCGCGCCGATACCAACCCCTTCTTCATGCCCATGCTCGGCATCGAACGCTTTGACGCCCTGGGCGCCAGCGAGGCGCAGCAGGCGATTTCCAAGGTCGAGATCGTGCTGGTCCTCGACGTCTCGGGCTCGATGGCGGGCCAGAAGCTGGTCAGCCTGAAAGAGGCCGCGACCGAATTCGTCGATACCGTGCTGGAGGGTGACACCCATCACCGGGTCTCGATCGCCATCGTGCCTTACAATGCCCAGGTGAACATCGGCACCGACCTGCGCCGGGCCTTTGACCTGACCCATGTGGCCAATGTCGAAAACGTCAATTGCGTCGAGATCCCGGACGCCGCCTTCGACGCCCAGGCCATCCCGACCGACATGCCGATGCCGATGATGGCCTATGCCGACATCGCCTATGGCACGAACCGCACCAATGCCTATGTCTCGGCCACCGATGTGAACTACGCCCTGCCCTATTACGGGTCCGCCTTCTGCAAGAACACGCCCGGCAATGTCGTGCGCCTGCCCTCGACCGATGCGGCGACCCTGAAGGCGCAGATCAATGGGCTGGTGGCGGGGGGCAATACCTCGATCACGCTGGGGATGAAATGGGGGGCCACGATGATCGACCCCTCGCTGCGCAGCGCCTATGCCGAATTCGTCGAAGAGGGCAAGATGCCGGGTGAATTGCGCGGGCGGCCCTTCGACTATGACGACGACGTGCAAAAGGTCGTGGTGCTGATGACGGATGGCGAGCACGTGGCCCACAACCGCATCACCGACGACTACAAGACCGGGGTCTCGAACATCTACCAGGCGGCGGACGGCTACTACTCCGTGCATTTCGCGACGGGCCGTCCGGCCAGCGCGGGAGCCAACGAATATTATGTGCCGCACCTGGGCACCTGGCAGGCGACGCCCTGGAACAACGGCCTGCCGCAGACCTGGGAGAGCATCTGGACCAAGCTCAAGATGACCTATGTCGCCTGGCAGTTCTATGCCCGCCCGCTGGGTCTGGGCAGCTCCGGACGGACGGCGGTCTACAACGACATGGTCGGCCGGATGGTCTCGATCTATGCCGGGCCCGACAGCTGGACGGCGGTCGAGGCGATGGACGATTCCCTGCAGAAAACCTGCGACCAGGTCCGCGCCAACGGCATCCTGCTTTACGGCATCACGGTCGAGGCCCCGGCCCATGGCAACGAGGTCATCACCAATTGCGCGACGGCCGACCGCACCTTCCTGTCGGACCGCAACACGATCCGCTCGACCTTCCAGACCATCGCGGCCAACCTCTCGTCGCTGCGCCTGACGCAATAACCCCCAAGGCCCGGGTCAGGCTGCCCGGGCCGCATTCCGCCGCAATTGGCCCGAATGTCCAAGCTTTGCCCCAATTGTCGCCACATTTCCGCCGGATAGGAAAACAAAGGTAAACCGGTCGGATCAGGCCGACGCATGTCCGGGATTCGAAGTGATCACGGCAGCCATTGGAAGGCGATCATGTCGAAAGAGCCACACCAGACCCTTGCCCGCGGCGCCCGTCTGCGCCACGCCCTCATCCGCTTTCGCAGGTCGGAAGACGGCTCCCTGGTCGTCTTCGGCATCATCATCCTCGTCTTGATGATCATGATCGGCGGGATCGCTGTCGATGTCATGCGCTATGAGGCGCGCCGGACCGAGTTGCAGAACACGCTGGACCGCTCGACCCTGGCCGCCGCCTCTCTGACGCAGGAGCTGACGCCGACCGACGTGGTCCATGACTACTTCCTGAAAGCCGGCATCCTGGACTCGCTGCGCTCGGTCCAGGTGACCCAGGGCATGAACTTCCGCAACGTCGATGCCTCGGCCATTTCGGACACCGATCCGCTTTTCCTGCACATGATGGAAATCGACCGGCTGGATGCGGCGGGTCAGTCCACGGCCGAGCAGCGCATCAACAATGTCGAGATCATGCTGGTGCTCGACGTCTCGGGTTCGATGGGCAACAACTCGCGCCTCGTGAACCTGAAGACCGCCGCCTCGGATTTCGTCGAGACCGTGCTGTCGCGCGACACCGAGAACAAGATCTCGATCGGCATCGTGCCCTTCAACGGCCAGGTGAACCTGGGCGATGCCCTGGCCGCCAAGTTCAACATCACCGATCAGAATGGCGTGGCCTCGGGGCGCTGGTGCGTCGACCTGCCCGCCTCGACCTATACCGAATTGTCGATCTCGCGCACCGATGCGCTGAGCCAGACCGCCAATGCCGACACCTATTCCGGCTCGAGCACCTCGACCCCGTCGGAAAGCAACAAGTGGTGCCCCTTGACCGGGACGGTGACCTATAACGACCCGAACGGCGTCGAGACCGAGACCTTCTATGCCAACCAGGTTCACCTGCCGATCCAGAACGTCGAGAAGCTGAAGGCCTATATCAACGGCATGACCGCCGTCGGCGCGACCTCGATCAATGCCGGGCTGAAATGGGGGACGGCGCTGCTTGACCCTTCGATGCGCAGCGTTTACGGCGACTTCATCACGGCGGGTGGCACTGTGCCCGCGACCCTGGCCGGGCGCCCGCTGGATTACAACGCGGATGACGCGATGAAGGTCATCGTCCTGATGACGGACGGCGAGCATTTCGCCGAAGAGCGGGTGAAGACCGACTCGAACGGCGTCAACTACAAGACCGGCGCCTCGACGATCTGGCGGGCCAATGACGGGCGGATGTCGGTCTTCCACGCCTCGCGTGTGGACAATACCAATGCCACGACGATCGCCAACTCGCGTCCCTTCTATGTCATGGGCGTGGGCTGGCAGTCCCAGCCCTGGACCGGCGCCGCCCCGCCCGGAGGAACGCCCTATGTGCCCGCGCTCACCACCTATTCCGGCGCGACGAACTGGACCTGGCAAACGGTCTGGGCGACCTATGGGATGCAATATGTCGCGCGGAACTTCTATGCCAACATCGTCGGCGGATATACGTCGGACTGGACCAACACCTTCCGCGGCCAGACCCCGACCGGCGATATGGACGACCAGTTGCAGGCCATGTGCAACCTGGCCAAGGAACAGAATACGCTGATTTACGGCATTGCCTTCGAGGCGCCCGCCAATGGCCAGACCCAGATCCGGGACTGCGCCTCTTCGGTCGCCCATTACTTCAACGCGAGCGGCTTGCAGATCTCTTCGGCCTTCAACGCCATCGCCAACAACATCAGCCAATTGAGGTTGACCCAATGAGCAAGTTCTTCCCCCGGCTTCGCAAGCTCTGGCGCCGCGAAGATGGCGTCGCGGCGATGGAATTCGTCCTGATGGTGCCGGTCCTTCTGGCGGTCTTCATGTCGGCCTTCGAATGCGGGCTCTTGATGACGCGCTCGATCCTCCTGGAGCACGCGGTCGATGTGACGATGCGCGAGCTGCGGCTTGGACATTACGGCAATGTCACCAACGCGCTCCTGAAGGACGAGATCTGCCGCCGCACAATCATCTTCGGCAACTGCGACCGCAACATCACGGTGCAACTGGACCGGATCAGCCAGACGACCTGGGCGATCCCGACCCCGCCGCCGACCTGCGTCAACAGCAACGACGATGCCGAGCCCGTGGTCTCGATGAACGTGGGCCAGGACAATGACCTGATGCTGGTGCGCGTCTGCGTCTCGCTGCCCGCGATCTTCCCGGGGATGGGCCTGGCCATGAACCTGCCGCAGGACGAGATGGGCAATTACGCGCTTGTTGCCCGCACGGCCTTTGTCGTCGAACCGAGCTGAGGGAGCCAGAATGGACCGCATCGTCTTTCGCCGCCTGCGCCAGGCCCTGACCCGTTTCGCCGCGCGCGAGGATGGGTCGGTCGTCGCCGAGGGGGTCATCGTCCTGCCCTTGCTGATCTGGGCCTTCATCGGGCTTTTCGTCTATTGGGACGCTTTCCGCGAGATGAACACCGTGCAGAAGGCGGGCTATACCCTGTCGGACGTCCTGTCGCGCCAGCAGACCGGGGTGACCAATGCCTATGTCGTGGGGATGCAGGACCTCTTCGACTACCTGGTGGGCGACGACAGCGAGAACTCGATCCGCGTGACCTCGGTCACCCGCAACGGGACCAACGACAAGTTCGAGGTCCATTGGTCGCGGACCACGAATTCCGAGCGGATGCCCGCCCTGACCACGACCAAGCTGCAGGATTACATCGCCCAGATCCCCTCGATGGCCGACAATGACTATGCGGTGATCGTCGAGGTCAACGTGCCCTATACGCCGGCCTTCGACGTGGGGTTGGGAGACCGGGTCTTCACCGAGTTCATCGTGACCCGTCCGCGCTTCCTGCATTGCGTGCCGATGGACAACGTGCCCTGCCCGGTGTCCTGAGGCCCGCCTTCCGATGCGTTTCGCTGTCCTGCAAGGGCCGCCCGGTTCCGGGCGGCCCTTGCATTCGGCGACCTGTGCATTTGCGCACGCTCACCTGAGGGTTCCGGGCGGCAGGCGGCTCTGGCGCGGCGGGGTATGGGGCACTACTTGAGGGGAAGCAAAGGGGCCGACCCCCAAAGGAGGCAAGATGTCCATTCGTCCCGTGACCAATATCTCGACCGCGCGCCCGACCATGGAGGGCGCAGGCGTCCGCCTGCACCGCGCCTTTGGCTTTGGCGACACGTCCAAGACCGATCCTTTCCTGATGTTCGACGATTTCCGGGGCGAGGATCCGCGCGACTACATGAAGGGTTTCCCCTGGCATCCCCATCGCGGGATCGAGACCATCACCTATGTGCTGGCGGGCTCGGTCGAGCATGGCGACAGCCTTGGCAATCGCGGCACGCTGAAAGGCGGCGATGTGCAATGGATGACGGCGGGGTCGGGGATCCTGCACCAGGAGATGCCCTTCGGCAACGCGCGGGGCCAGATGCATGGCTTCCAGCTCTGGGCCAATCTGCCGCGTGAGCTGAAGATGACCAAGCCGCGCTACCAGGATGTGAAGGGGCGCGATATTCCGGAAATCCTGGAGGATGACGGCACGGTGGTGAAGGTCATCGTCGGCGACTTCCGCGGCAAGACGGGGCCGGTGGACGGGATCGCGGCCGAGCCGCAATACCTGGATATCTTCATCCCGGAAGGCCGCAGGAAGACCTTCAAGATCGACACGCGCCGCAATGCCTTTGCCTATGTCTTCGACGGCTCGGCCGCCTTTGCCGATGCGGCCAAGCCGCGTGGCGTGCTTTTGGAGAAAGAGGTCCGGGGCGAGGAAGTGAACATCCGCGACATGTCGGGCAACCGGACGCTGGTGAACTTCGGCGCGGGGGATGAAGTGGTCGTGCAGGCCGGAGAGAACGGCGTGCGCTTCCTCTTGATCTCGGGCGCGCCGATCCAGGAACCGGTGGCCTGGCATGGGCCCATCGTGATGAACACCGATGCGGAGATCCGCCAGGCCATGACGGAACTGCGCAACGGGACCTTTATCAAGCCCGCCCATTGAGGGCGGGGGGCATCAAACCGGCGCACTGAGCGGACGGGGGGGCTCGCGCAAGCGCTCGCCCTCCTCGGGAGACCCGAACTGGGGAGAGGGCGTTGCCCTCTCCCCAGACCC
>NZ_JAABNR010000043.1 GCF_009925085.1 Stagnihabitans tardus
GTTGACCCACAGACCTGGCTCGCAGATGTCCTCGCCAAGCTACCGGCAACCACACCGTCACGCCTGCCGGATCTCCTGCCCTGGAACTGGAAAACCAAATAGCCACGGCCTAGACCGGAGGCTTACTCGTGTTCTACGAACTGGCATCCTTGTTTCGCGCACCGGCCTGGATGACAGAAGCGCCGGCAGCCGATGTCTCGCCAGACATGCGCTTCATGCCCGTCGTGACGCAATTCCAATTGGCTGTGGATATGGCTTTGGCGACAACCGCACCGGCTGGGTATGGCCATTCTTATTTTGGGCGCGACTATGTCGAGCCTTGGGTTGCTGTGACCGCACCAGATAGTTGGAGCGCTGCAGACACGAAGCGCCTCATGGATCATTGCGACAGCGGCTTCGGTATCGGCTGCGATCACGACTGACGTCTTGGTCCGTTTTCATTCTCGTGACGTACTGCAGCATCGCGAGGCGGTCTCGGCAGAGTAGATCCACAAGTGACAAGCGTAAATCTTGCGATCATCAACTGACTGCTATGTATGTCGAGAAAGGCAATTGGCTACTTCGCCGACTTTTGCGGCCGCAGAGAGTGATGCCACGGCAGACGTTAGAGAAATAGTCGCAGGATCAGCGGCCCGAGTATGGCGGTGGCCACCGCGTTTACAGCCATTCCCAACCCCGCAAAGGCACCAGCCGTCGGATTCACCTGCAACGCCCGCGCGGTACCGATCCCGTGACTGGCAAGTCCCACGGAGAAGCCCCGCGCCCGCCAGTCCTTCAGCCCCAGCAGGTTCAGAAGCGGCGTCGCCACGACGGCCCCGGTGATCCCCGTCAGGATGACCAGCACCGCCGTCAGCGTCGGCGACCCGCCCAGCTCCTGCGAAATGCCGATGGCAACCGGCGCGGTCGCGGATTTCGGGGCCAGCGAGATGAGCAGCAGCTCGTCGACCCCCATCCACGAGGCGATCAGCAGCGCCGATCCCGTCGCGACCACCGATCCCACGATCAGCGCCGCCAACACGGGCAGCAGGGCACGGCGCAAGTGGTGAAGGTTATCAAACAGCGGCAGGGCAAGCGCCACCGTCGCCGGGCCCAGCAGGAAGTGCACGAACTGCGCGCCCTGGAAGTAGGTCGCATAAGGCGTTCCCGTCACTTTCAACACCACCGCCAGAATGCAGACCGCGATCAGCACCGGGTTGGCCAGGGGGTTGCGGCCCGTGGCGCGGAAGATCAGATCACCCACACTGCAGGCGGCCACGGTCGCCGTCAGCCACAGCAGGGGCCCTTCGGACAGATAGCTCCAGATTTCGGCGAAATCAGTCATCGCTCGACCCCGTAAGCCGCGCCACGCCCGCGAAGGTCAACGCCCCCGCCGCGATCGCCAGCACCGCCGAGACGACGATCGCCAGCAGGATTGCCAGGGTGCTGTCCCCCAGCGTCGCCAGGTGCCCGACGACGCCAGCCCCCGCGGGCACGAACAGCAGCGAAAGGTGGGAAAGCAACGTCTGCGCCACCGCACGGATCGTCTCGCGCAGCTGTGGCACCGCCACCAGAAGCCCCAGCACGAAGATCATGCCCAGCACCGGGCCCGGCAGCGGCAAGCCCACCGCCCGCGCCACGAACTCGCCAAGTATCTGAGCGATCAGGATAACCAGTAGTGCGTACATGACGGTCCTTTCGTGCTGATTTGCGAACGCTAGCCAAAGCCGAGGGCGCTGGAAAGGCCCGCGGGTCGGCATTGTTTTCGATTGCCAGAGCCCACAATAAAAACGTTTTTACAAACGCATGAAAACGTATAGCCTCCGATTTTGTGAGTCTTGGGAGGGATGGCGCTTGGCGGAACTGCGGGTCACGGGGCTGTGGAAGGCGTTCGGCGCGGTTGAGGTGCTGAAGGGCATCGACCTGCACCTTCCCGACGGGGCCTTCGTCAGTTTCCTCGGGCCTTCGGGCTGCGGAAAGTCTACCCTCCTCCGCTGCATCGCCGGTCTCGAGGACCTGACCGAGGGCGCGATCCACATGGGCGACCGCGACATCACGCAGCTGCCCTCGGCGCGACGCGACATCGCGATGGTGTTCCAGAACTACGCGCTCTACCCGCACATGACGGTGCGCAAGAACATGGCGTTCGGCCTGGCCCTGAACGGTATGCCGCGGGCCGAGATCGACCGCCGGGTCGCGCTCGCGGCCGAAACGCTGCGGATCGCCGACCTTCTCGACCGCAAGCCGCGGCAGCTGTCGGGGGGCCAGCGCCAGCGGGTCGCCATCGGCCGGGCGATCACCCGCCAGCCGCAACTGTTCCTGCTGGACGAGCCGCTCTCGAACCTGGACGCAAGCTTGCGCGTAACCATGCGGGCGGAACTGGCGGCGCTGCACGACCGGCTGGGCGTCACGATGGTCTATGTCACCCACGACCAGGTCGAGGCGATGACGCTCTCCGACCTCGTCGTCGTGCTGGACAAGGGCCGCGTCGCGCAGGTGGGCCGCCCGCTCGAGCTGTTCCACCGCCCCGCGAACCTCTTCGTGGCGGGCTTCATCGGCAGCCCGCAGATGAACCTCCTGCCCGCCTCCGTCATCCGCCAGTCGGCGGACGATATCACGCTGGCCCTGCACGGCGCGACGCTGACCATCCCCACCGCCGGCCACGACCCCATCGCCGCACCCGCCGTGACCCTCGGCATCCGCCCCGACCGGCTGGAGATCGCGCCCGACGGCGACCTCTCCGGCACCATCCGCCTGGCCGAACGGCTGGGGACCGAGAACCACCTGCACATCGATCTCGAAGGCGGAGGTTCGGTCACCTGCATCACCGACGGCACCCACCCCGCCCGCGCGCGCGACCGGGTGCGGCTGCGCATCCCGCCTGCCGATGCACATGTCTTCGACGGCCGGGGCAACGCCCTGCCCCGTCGGCTGGACCCGGCGACCCAGGCGCTCATCACCGACACGAACAGACCGGCAGACCCGGCCTGAGACCAAGGGAGGAAGACCATGACCATCACCAGACGCATGCTTCTTGCGGCCACGATCCTGGCCCTGCCCGGCGCCAGCTTCGCCGAGGATCAGGTCCTGCGCTTCGCCACCTGGAACACCGATCCGGAAAGCATCGCCATCAACCAGGCCATCGCCACCAAGTTCGAAGAGGCGAACCCCGGCGTGAAGGTGCAGATCGAGCTTTACGGCGACGGCTTCGACGACAAGCTGACCGCCGCGATGGGGGCCGGTGACGCGCCCGACCTGATGTACATGTGGAACTTCCCGGCCTACAAGGACGCGCTCCTGCCGATCGACGACCTGATCGCCCGCGACGCGGCCGAGCTGAACCTCGACGACATCCCCTCCGGGCTGATGAACATCTCGAAGATCGACGGCAAGACCTATGCCATGCCCATCGGCTTCACCACCCAGGTCGTCTTCTACAACAAGGACATGTTTGCCGCCGCAGGCGTCCCCGAACCGCAGGCCGGGTGGACCTGGGCCGACCTCCGCACCGCCGCCGCCAAGTTCCGCAATGCCGAGACGAAGACCTACGGCTATGCCGTCGACGCCAAGCCCGACCCCTTCGACTTCGAACAGTTCCTCTGGTCGAACGGCACCAAGTACATCTCGGACGACGGCAAGACGCTGGACGGCTACATGAACAGCCCCGAAGCCGCCGAGGTGCTGGACATGTTCGCCGACATGATCAAGACCGAAGAGGCCGTCGCGCTGAACATCGGCGACGACACGCCCGGCTCCGCGCTCTTCAAGACCGGCAAGATCGCCATGTTCCAGTCCGCCATGTGGTCGAAGACCGGCATCGACGAAAGCGGCATCGACTACGGCGTCGCCCCCCTTCCCGCCTTCGGATCGAAGCCCGTCCATTCGGTCATCGGCGCCTCGGGCCTGTCGATCTCGAAGGACGCGAAAGACCCGGAACTGGCCTGGAAGTTCGTCAAGTTCTTCTCCACCCCCGAAGCGGTCGAGATGCGCACGAACGACCTGCCGATCCGGACCTCCGTGGCCGAAAAGCTGGGCCTCGCCACCGACCCGATCACCAAGCCCTTCTTCGACATGCTGGCCGTCTCGAACCGCGAGACGAACGCCTTCCTGAAGAACCCGAACTGGGGCCAGATCCAGGCCAACCTCGCCACCGCGATCGAGGCGACGATGGTCGACCAGGGCAATGCCAAGGCCCATCTGGACGAGGCGGTCGCCGCCTCTGCCCGGTTCCTGAACTAGGGACCGGGACCACGGAGAGTGAAGGCCACCGCCATGACAGACGCCCGACGGTTTTCCTCCCGACGCCGGCCGAACCTTGCGCCGTGGCTCTTCATCTCTCCGTGGATACTTGGCTTCTTCCTCTTCACCCTGGGACCGATGGTCTTCTCCCTAGTGATGAGCCTCTATGACTGGCCCGTGGTGGGCGACCGCCGCTTCGTCGGCCTCGACAACTACCGGGTGATGCTGACCCAGGACCCGAAGTTCTGGCAAAGCCTCGGCGTCACGGTGAAATTCGCCGCCATCTTCGTGCCGCTGAACATCCTTTTGTCCTTCCTGCTCGCCATCCTCCTGAACGTGAAGGTCCGCGGCACCGCCCTGTTCCGCACCGCCTTCTACCTGCCCTCGATCATCTCGGGCGTGGCCTTGGTGATGATCTGGAAATGGATCTATTCCAAGGACTACGGCCTTCTGAACTACGCCCTGTCCCTGATGGGCGTCGACGGGCCGAACTGGCTGGGCGATCCCCACTGGTCGATCCTGGCGATCATCATCGCCTCGCTCTGGGGCCTGGGTGGGACGATGCTGATCCTCCTCGCCGGGCTGCAATCCATCCCGAAAGAGCTTTACGAGGCCGCCCGCGTCTCGGGCGTGCCGGCCTGGGCACAGACCGTCTACATCACCATCCCGATGCTTTCACCGATGCTGCTGTTCACCTTCGTGACCTCGCTGATCTCGGCCTTCCAGCAGCTGACCATCGCGCTTCTCCTGACCAAGGGCGGCCCGCTGAACTCCACCTACTTCTTCGCGATGTACATCTACGACAACGCCTTCAAGTTCCACGACATGGGCTATGCCGCCGCGATGAGCTGGGTGATGTTCCTGATCATCCTGATCCTCAGCATGGCTGTCCTGAAATACTCCGCCGCCTGGGTGCATTACGAGGGCGACGTGAAAGGGGGCGGCAATGGCTAGGACGTTCACCTACGGCGCGCTGATCTTCCTCTCGGCCCTCTTCGTCGCCCCGTTCCTCTGGACGCTCCTCACCGCCGTCAAGACCGAGGCCGAACTTGTGGCCTGGCCCCCGGTCTTCTGGCCGGAAGACTGGCGGTGGGAGAACTTTGCGACAAGCTGGGCCGAGCAGCCCTTCGGCACCTATCTGCAGAACTCGATGACCGTCGTGGTCCTGTCGACCATCGGGCAGGTCTTCTCCTCCTCGCTGGTGGCCTTCGGCTTCGCCCGCTTCCGCTTCCCCGGCCGCGACCCGATCTTCGTCCTCCTGCTGGCCACGATGATGATCCCCTGGGACGTGAAGATGATCCCGCTCTACATGGAGTTCAACTTTCTGGGCTGGATCAACACCTTGAAACCCTTGATCGTTCCAGCCTGGTTCGGCGAGGCGTTCTTCATCTTCCTCCTGCGCCAGTACATCATGACCGTCCCGATGGAGATCGACGAGGCCGCCCGCATGGACGGCGCAAACCCCTGGCAGCTCTACTGGCGCATCCACCTCCCGCTGATGCTGCCGGGGCTGGTGCTGGTCGGCACCTTCCACTTCATGAACGCCTGGAACGACTACCTCGGCCCGCTGATCTTCCTGAACGACCAGACGAAGTACACCCTGCCCCTCGGCCTCGGCCTCTTCCAGGGTCGGCACGACGTGGACAACATCGCCATCGCGGCGATCACCGTGATCCTCTGCCTGCCGCCGCTCGTCCTCTTCTTCTTCGTCCAGCGCTACATCATGGACAACGCGCTCGGCTCTTCGGTGAAGGGCTGATGTTCGACTTCGCCCACATCCCCTTCAGCCGCTTCGGCCGGTTCCTGACCGTCTCGCAGATGGACGGTCAGGTCTGGCTGCGGCTGGTCAAGGGCGGCGACCTGAGGCCCTCGCTCGGCCGTCTCTGCCGGATCGTCGGGCAGGCCGACTGGACCCTCTCTCCCGATGTCCTCGTTGCAGAAGCCTCCACGGGCCGTGTCGAGTTCGCCATCGGCGAAGGCGAACGCCTGCACCTGCGCGGGACAGGCGAGCTGACCTTTGCCCTGGAAGGCTCGCGCTACGACTACGCCTATGTCACGCCGCAGGGCGACCACTGCCTTGTCGCGGCCTACGAGAACACGCGCCTCCTGCCCCGCGTGACCAGGGGCGCCGTCAGCGTCTTTGGCACCTGGCGCCGCGACCATGCCGACGATGTCACCCTCACCTTCACAGGCCCCGAGGGGTTCGAGGGCACCATCGATTTCTTCCCCGCCGTCCCCCCTCCCCCGGAGGCGCAGACCTTTTGCCAGGCTCGCGACAGCGCGGCTTCCGATTTCTCCGACTGGCTCTCCCGCACCCCACCGGGCGGCGAGCCAAGGGCGCGGACCCTGGCGTCCTGGCTTCTCTGGGCCAACACCGTCCCCGCGTCGGGCCAGCTCACCCGGCCCGCGGTCTTCATGTCGAAGAACCACATGATCAACATCTGGTCCTGGGACAATGCCTTCTCGGCCCTCGGCGTCGCACCGATGGACGCGGACCTCGCCTTCGGCCAGTTCGCCGCAATCTTCGACCACCAGCACCCGTCGGGCCTTCTCCCCGACTTAGTCAATGACCGCGAAGCGAGCTTTGCCTTCACGAAACCCCCGGTCCACGGCTGGGCCATCCTGCGTCTGATGCAGGACCACCCCGACTGGCTGACCGACACCCGCCGCGCCGCGCTGGTCCCCTGGCTGGAGCGGCAACTCTCCTGGTGGCTGACCTACGCCCGCAAGGACGACCGCAGCCTGCCGATGTACTTCCACGGCAACGATTCCGGCTGGGACAATGCCAGCTTCTTCGCCGAAGGCGGCCCGGTTGCCTCGCCCGATCTGCCAACCTTCCTGATCCTGACCTGCGACTGCCTCGCCCGCCTGGACCCATCCCGCGCGGCGCATTGGCAGGCCGTGGCGGACAAGCTCACCACCCTCCTCCTCACCCTCTGGACCGGCGAGACCTTCGGCACCCGCCTCGCCGCCGACCCGGGCCGCCTGCGCACCGACAAAAGCCTGATCGGCTTCATGCCCCTCCTCCTCGGCCCGCGCCTGCCGACCGCGATTGCCGATCGCCTGATCGACCGGCTGGGCCAGGGCTGGATCACGCAATGGGGTCCCGCGACCGAACACCCGCAAAGCCCCTTCTATGAGGCCGACGGCTATTGGCGTGGCCCGATCTGGGCACCCACGACCATGCTCATTTGGGACGGTCTCCTCAGCCAGGACCGGCCCGACCTGGCCACCGTCATCGCCCGCCGCTTCTGCCGACTGTGCGAAACCTCCGGCATGGCCGAAAACTTCGACGCCCTTTCAGGCCAGGGCCTGCGCGACCGCGCCTTCGCCTGGACATCCGCCGCCTACCTGATCATCTCGGCCTGGCTCGCCCGGACCGACCAAGGACTGCAAGAATGACCGCCTTCACCACCGGCAACCCCTCGTTTTCCGACCGCCAGCTCGCGGATCTCGCCGCGCGGCATTTCGGCCTTCCCGGCACGATCCGCCCCCTTCCGTCCGAACGCGACCAGAACGCCCGGCTGACCGCCGACGGTCAGGATTACGTCCTGAAGATCGCCAACCCGGCCGAGGATCCCGGCCAGATCGACCTTCAGAATGCCACGATGCTGCACCTTGCCCGCGTGGGCCAGTCCGGCATCCCCCGCGTCGTACCCACCCTTTCCGGCGCGGACCGGGCTTTGCTCGATGTGAACGGCCAACCCTCCGCCATGCGGCTCGTCACCTGGGTCGACGGCACGCCGCTGGCCGAGACGACACGCAGCGTCGCGCAGCTGGAAAACCTCGGTCGCTTCATGGGCGGCCTCAGCCGGTCCATGCAGGGCTTCGGTCACCCCCAGGCCTTCCGCCCCGATTTTCTCTGGTCGCTGGACCATGTGATCCAGCTGAAAGACCACGCCGAGGACATCGCCGACCCCACCCGCCGCGCCCTGGTGAAGAACCTCTTCGCCAGGTACGAGACCGGAATCCTTCCGCGCCTCCCCAGGCTCCGCGCTTCGGTCCTGCACCAGGACGCGAACGACTGGAACGTCATCACCGACCCCACCGACTCCACCCGGATCGCCGGGCTGATCGACTTCGGCGACATGTGCCACGGCCGCACGGTGAACGAGCTTGCCATCACGATCGCCTACGCGCTGCTCGACACCCCCGACCTCTACGCCGCCACCCGCGCCCTGATCCAGGGCTTCACCGCCGAGTTTCCCCTGACGGAAGACGAAGCCGACCTCGTCTTCGACCTGATGCGGATGCGGCTCGTCTGTTCGGTCTGCCTCTCGTCGCGCCAGTCGAAGCTGCACCCCGAAAACGACTACCTCCTCATTTCGCAAGCCCCCGCCTTCGCACTTCTCGAACGGCTCGAACGGATCGACCCTGGCTTCATGATCGCCCTCTGCCGCAAGGCCGCGGGGTTCGATGCCGTCCCCGGCGCGGGCGACATCGTCGCCGATCTCTCCACCCGCGCCTTGCACCCGATCCTGTCCACTGACCCGCGCCGCGCCGCCCGGATCGCCCTGCCCACCGACGGCAGCCGCAAGGGAATGCCCGCCTTCTCTGACCGCGCCTTCGACGGCTGGATGGCCGCCCAACGCCCCGCGACGCTGCCAAAGGACATCCCCTTCCTCGGCTTCGGCCTCTATGGCGAGAAACGGTCGGTCTACACCGCCGCCCAGTTCGCCGATGCCGCCAGCGACGAACGCCGCACCCGCCACCTCGGCATCGACATCTTCGCCCCCGCCGGCACCGCGATCCACGCGTCCCTGGACGGCACCGTCGAAAGCGTCACCTACAACGCCGACCCGCTGGACTATGGTCACACCCTGATCCTGCGCCACACCACGGCGGCGGGTCGCCCATTCTTCACCCTCTACGGCCACCTCGGCGGCTCGCTCCCCAGCCTCTGCCGCCCCGGCCAGACCATCACCGCCGGGGACCTCATCGCCCATCTCGGCGACTGGCACGAAAACGGCGGCTGGGCCCCGCACCTGCACATTCAGGTCATCACCAGCCTTCTCACCCAGCAGGGCAACTTCTTCGGCGTAGGCCACGACAGCCTGTGGGATGTCTGGACCGACATTTCCCCTGACGCGAACCTCCTCCTGCGTCTCGAACCCGAGACCTTCCGCATCGACCCCGAGCCGCCCGAAACCCTCCTCGCCCGCAGGCGAAAGGTGATCGGCCCCTCGCTCTCGATCTCCTACCGCGAGAAGCTGAAGATCGTGCGCGGCCGCGGCCCCTGGCTGATCGACCACACCGGTCGGCGCTATCTGGATACGGTGAACAACATCACCCATGTCGGCCATTGCCACCCGCATGTGGTCGAAGCGCTCGCCCGGCAGGCGGCCGAGCTGAACACCAACACCCGCTACCTGCACGGGGCCATGCCGCACCTCGCCGAACGGATCGCGGCCACCATGCCGGGCGATCTGAAGGTCGTGACCTTTGTCAACTCCGGTACCGAGGCGAACGAGCTGGCGCTTCGCATCGCCCGCACGGCCTTGGCCAAGAAGGACACCGTGGTGCTTGACTGGGGCTATCACGGCAACTCGGGCGGGACGGTCGACATCAGCCCCTACAAGTTCAAGCGCAAGGGCGGCTTCCCGCAGCCCGATTTCGTGCAGATCGCCGCTTTCCCCGACCCCTACCGTGGCCCCCATCGCGGGCCGGACTCCGGCCCCGCCTACGCCGCCGACATCGACCGCTGCCTTGACGCGACCCTGGCCCGCACCGGCACCGGCGCGGCCACCTTCATCGCCGAAAGTCTATCGGGCGTCGGCGGTCAGGTCATCCTTCCCAAGGGCTACCTTGCCGATGTCTACGCCCGCATCCGCGCCCAGGGCGGCATCTGCATCGCGGACGAAGTGCAATGCGGCTTCGGGCGCGTCGGTCCCGCCTTCTGGGGCTTCGCCACCCAGGGCGTGTTCCCCGACATCGTCGTCCTTGGCAAACCCATCGGCAACGGCCACCCCCTTGCCGCCGTGGTCACCACGCCTGACCTCGCCGCGCGCTTTGCCAACGGGATGGAGTATTTCAACTCCTTCGGCGGCAATCCCGTCTCGATGGCCGTGGGCCACGCCGTCCTTGACGTGATCGAGGCCGAAAACCTTCCCGCCCGCGCCGTGACCACGGGAGAGGCCCTGATGGCAGGCTATCGCAGGCTGGCCGACCGCTTCCCGATCATCGGCGACGTGCGCGGCATGGGCCTCTTCGTCGGGGTCGAGCTTGTCACCGACCGCGACGCCCGGACCCCGGCCCCTGAGGCCGCCGACCACGTCGTCGACCAGCTTCGCCTGCGCGGCATCCTCGCCTCGACAGACGGACCGGACGACAACGTGCTGAAGATCAAGCCACCCCTCGTCTTCGGCCCCGACGAAGCAGCGATCCTGCTTGCCGGAACCGAAGCCGCCCTTTCCACACTGCCCAACTGACCCAACGGAGGAAACCGAATGAAGACCACCATCCTGTCCCTGCTTGCCGCCCTGTCGCTTGGCACGGCGCTGAACGCCGCCGACCTTGGCGGTGTCACGCTCAAGGTCGGCTCCGACACCACCTCGCCGCCGATGGAGTTCATCGACCCGGCGACCGGCGCCATCGTCGGCTTCGACGTCGACGTGGTGAATGCCATCTGCGAGAAGATCAACTGCAAGGCCGAATTCGTCACCACCGGCTGGGACGGCATCTTCACCGCGCTGCAAGAGGGCCAGTTCGACCTCGTGGCTTCGGGCGTCTCGATCACCGAGGAACGCCAGCAGGTGATGGACTTCACCGAACCCTACATCGTCAACGGCCAGGCGATCCTTGTCCGCACCGCCGATGCCGCATTGACCGTCGAAGACTTCAAGTCCGGCAAGAAGCTGTCCGCACAGGCCAACACCACCGACGCGGCCACGGCCGAGGAGATCGCCGGCAAAGAGAATGTCCAGGCCTATGACACGTTCAACGGCTCGGTCCTCGCGCTGCGCAATGGCGACGTGGACGGCGTGGTGATCAACGGCGCCAACGCCGCCGCCTACGAGGCCGAATTCGCGGGCGAGCTGGTCGTGACGATCCGTGATCTCAAGGCCGACCCGCTGGGCCTCGTGTTCCAGAAAGGCGACGAGCGCGTCGCCGCCTTCAACGAGGGCCTTGCCGCGATCAAGGCCGACGGCACGCTGGATGCGCTGATCGCCAAGTACTGGACCGCCGAGTAACCGTCCCGCGCGCGCCCCGCGCAGGCCCTGCCCCGCCGTGGGAAGGGTCGTGCGGGGCGCCTCTCTCCGTCCCCTTCGAAAGACCGCATCCATGCTCGACCACGCTTCCGACGACCTCCTCGCCCGCGCCCGCGCGTTGCACCTGCCCCGCGACTTCGTATTCGGCGGCGCCACGGCGGCCTACCAGATCGAGGGCGGCTGGAACGCCGACGGCAAGGGCGAAAGCATCTGGGACCGCTTCTGCCGCAAACCCGGCGCGGTCATCGACGGGACGTCGGGGGATGTGGCCTGCGACCATTACAACCTGTGGCAGGACGACATCCGGCTGATGACCGACCTGGGTCTCGACGCCTACCGCTTCTCGATCGCATGGAGCCGCGTGCAGCCCGACGGCCAGGGCGCGATGAACCCCAAGGGTATCGCCTTCTATGATCGGCTGATCGACGGGCTTCTTGCCGCCGGGATCACGCCCTACCTCACCCTCTACCACTGGGACCTGCCGCAGGCCCTGCAAGACAAGGGCGGCTGGTACAACCGCGACACCGCCCACCGCCTGGCCGACCACGCCGAGACCATGGCGCGTCACTACGGCGACCGCGTGAGACACTGGACCACGCTCAACGAACCCTGGACCTTCTGCTGGTCGGGCCATGCCTCGGGCGAGGACGCGCCCGGCCTGACCGACGGGGTGAAGGGCGGCCTCACCGCCAGCCACCACGCGCTTCTCGCCCACGGTCTGGCCGTCCCCCGCATCCGCGCCGCCGCTCCGGGCGCAGAGGTCGGCGTCGTGCTCGACCTCAACGTCGTGGAGCCTGCCAGCCAGCGCCCCGAGGACATCACGGCTGCGAAGCACTTCGAACTGGCGCAGAACCGCTTCTACCTCGACGCCGTCTTCAAGGGCCGCTACCCGGATGAGCTTCTGACCCTCTGCGCAGGCCTCCTCCCCGACATCCGCGACGGCGACCTTGCCACCATCGCCCAGCCGCTCGACTACCTCGGGGTCAACATCTACCGCCGTTCGGTCATGCAGGCCGGGACCGAGCTTCCGCCCCTGAACTTCGCCCGCGTCAGCCCTCCCGGCGACTACACCGCCGTCGGCTATGAAATCTACCCGCCCTGCATCCATGACATCCTGACCTACGTCCACCGCGACTATGCGCCGAAAGCCATCCACATCTCGGAAAGCGGCATGGCGACCCGGCCTGAAACGCCCGAAGCCGACGGGTTGATCCACGACCGCCAGCGCGCCGCCTACTACATCGACCACATCGCCGAACTGGACCGCGCGCGGCAGAAGGGCGTGCCGGTCAAGGCCTATTTCGCCTGGACGCTGATCGACAACTTCGAATGGGCCTATGGCTACACCACCCCCTTCGGCATCGTCCACGTCGACCTCGAAACCCAGAAGCGCAGCCCCAAGCTCTCGGCGCTCTGTTACCGCGAGGTCTTGCGTGCCCGCCGCTGATCGCGCTTCCATGCTGCATCCGGCTGCCCGATGAGGTGATCCTTGGTTCCTGCCGCCCCGCGCCCCACGATCAAGACCCTGTCCGAAATGACGGGCTATTCCATCGCCACGATCTCGAAGGCGCTGCGGAATTCGCCCGTCGTCACCGAACAGACCCGCGCCGCGATCAGCGAGGCGGCGGAACGGGTGGGCTATCAGGTCTCGCTGCGGGGCCGGTCGCTGCGGACGGGAAAATCCTACCAGATCGCGGTCCTGATGCCCCTCTCGGTGGCCAAAAGCCACGAATGGAACGGCGTCGAACATGCCGAGATCCTGGCCGGCATCGCCGAGGGGCTCGAGGGGTCCGCCTACCGGATTTCAGTGCAACTGGTCCGCGATACCGAAGACAGCATGGCGGTCGTGCGCAATATCGTCGAAGCGCACCTGGCCGACGGCCTGATCTTCTCGGGCATCCTGCACGACGATCCGCGCATCGCCTTCCTCCTGGAACGCGGATTCCCCTTCGTGACGCTGGGCCGCAGCCATTCGGGCCGGGCCCATGCCTTCGTCGACATCGACAGCGACTGGGCCGC
This sequence comes from Stagnihabitans tardus, assembly GCF_009925085.1. Lineage (GTDB taxonomy): Bacteria > Pseudomonadota > Alphaproteobacteria > Rhodobacterales > Rhodobacteraceae > Stagnihabitans > Stagnihabitans tardus. The sequence goes on from NZ_JAABNR010000043.1 coordinate 13,443, forward strand.
CCATGCCGCGACCCGGCGTCTGCTGGAAGGCGGCCATCGCCGTATCGCGCTGGTCAACCCGGACCCCTCGCTCGCCTATGCGCTCGACCGCATCGCGGGCTACCGCCGTGCCCATGCCGAATTCGGGCTCGACCCAGATCCGGCCCTGATCGTCGGAGGCGACCTTACGACCCGGCACGGCAAGACGGCCGCCCTGTCGTTGCGGGCGCTGCCCGATCCCGTTACCGGCTTCGTCTGCGTCAACGAATCCACCGCGCTTGGCGTCCTGTCCGGCCTGCACGAAACCGGCGTCCGCGTGGGGACTGAAGCCTCGGTGATCGCCTACGACGACATCAACGCCAGCGCCTACTTTTGCCCGCCGCTGACCACCTTCCTCCTGCCGCTCGAAACCCTCAGCCGGGTGCTCGCCGCCTTCATGCTGCGGATCCTCCAGGGCGAAGACCCCGCCACCCTGACCCATTTCGTCCGCCCCGAAGCCATCGTGCGCCAGGCCGACCGCCTGCTGCCCTGACCACCGAACCCAGCCCCCGCGCAAGGAGACCTTCCCGTGAAATTCCTCCACCGGATCGAGGCCTTGCGTCCGGCGAACCTGCTCCTCCTCCTTGCCCTGCCCTTCCTGGTCTGGCTCTTCGCCACCTCGACCGACTACTCCCGGTCGCTGGCCGCGATCCTCGGCGTCGAACGCGGGTCCGCGCCGCAGTTTCCCGGCTTCCTCGTCGTCCTCCTCGCCTTCGCCGCGCCGGTGGCGGCCGTGTTCACCCCGCGCAAGGCGGCTCAGGCGCTGACCCTGCTGGCCCTGGCCTGCGGTCTCGCCATCTGCCTGACACCCATCGCCCACCCGTTCCTCGCCGCAGCCGTCGCCAACGCCGTCGACCCCGCGACGTCGCCCCTCGTCGTGCAGGGCGAAACCCCGCGCCGTCTCACCGAAGCCGCCGCCGTCAGCGTCGACCGGGCCGCGCAACCCCTTCTGATCAGCCTGACCCTTGGGAATGCCGTCCTGCTTGCTGCCTGGTTCCGTACGCACAGGAGCCTGCCCCGCCGGGCACTCCTGGCCCTGAACGGCCTCGGCCTCGCCTGGCTGCTGCTCCTGGCGCATCTCGGCTTCGCCACCGGCCTTGCCGTGGCGATCCGGGCCGGAGTCACCGCCTATATCCTCGCCTCGATCCTGGCGCTGGTCTGGGTCGGCCTCATGCAACTCCGCCCCTCGCGCCGCACGCTGCCGCTCTTCGGCCTCCTGACCGCCGCGGCCCTGTCGCTTGCCGCTTGGCAGGCCGCACAGCCCCGCCTTGCCTACAGCCTTGTGGGCAGCGCCGAGGGAACCATCGGCATCACGGCAGGCACGCCCGGCCGCATCGTGGACGCCGTGCGCTACGGCGGCTATCCCGGCGCACCCGAGGGCGAGGCGAAGATCAAGACCGTGGTCGAACCCGCAGACGCCCTGGCCCAGGTCACGTCTGGCAAGTTGTCCGGCGCCGTCCTGCCCACCGACCAGGCCCCCGCCGACCTCATCCTGTGGCAGACCGAGGTCCTGCCCGACACCAGCGCCAACCTCGCTACGACGGCGCTCGTCCTCGGCATCGCGCTCGGCCTCCTTGCGCTGTGCGGCTTCCTCTACCAGCGCCACCCCCTCTCGATCGCGGCCGAGTTCCTGATCGACACGCTGCGCGGCATTCCGATGCTGGTGATCATCCTCTACATCGGTCTGCCGCTTGCCGGGGTGCTCAAGTCCTCGACCGGCGGCTTCCTCGACCCGCCGAACCTCCTGCGCGGCATCACCGCGATGGCCATCGCCTATTCCGCCTACATGGCCGAAATCTTCCGCGCCGGGATCAACGCCGTCCCCCGCGGCCAGATCGAGGCCGCCCGCTCTCTCGGTCTCAGTCGCTGGCAGACCGCCCGCCACGTGATCCTGCCGCAGGCCTTCCGGATCGTCATCCCGCCGATGGGCAACGAGTTCATCGCCATCCTCAAGGACACGTCTCTCCTATCGATCCTGTCGATCCGCGACCTGACCCAACGGATGCGCGAGTTCCAGTCGGCGACCTTCCTTACCTTCGCGCCCTACAACACGGTGGCCATTGTCTATGTCTTCCTTACCCTCATCGCCGCCAGCCTTGTCGCCAAGGTCGAGCATCGCTACCGCACGCCCCGGCATTGAAGCGCAGACCTGGGTCGTCACCGGGGCGGCCCGCGGGCTTGGTCTCTGCCTCGTCCGGCAGCTCTCGGGCTTGGGCGCGCGCGTCCTGGCCCTGTCGCGCGCGCCCGGGCCCGAACTGCCGGGCGTCACCCACATCCCCTACGACCAGGCGGACGAGGCCTCGATCCTTGCCGCTGCTCGCCTGGTTCCCGGCCCGGTCGACCATGTCATCCACAACGCAGCCATCCGGGGCGACACCGGCGGGCTTGCCACCCTCACCGCCGACCACCTGGCCGAGGTGATGCGGATCAACGTCGCGGGGCCGCTCCTGCTCACCCGTGCCTTGCTGCCCCGTCTCTCCCCCTGCGCCACATTGGCCTACGTCTCCAGCCGCGCGGGGTCGTTCACCGAAGGACACGACCCCGACGGCGACTATGCCTACTGCCTCTCGAAGGCCGCGCTCAACCGTGCCGTCGCCAAGCTGGCCGACGACCTGCCGCAAAGAGTACTTGCCGTCCACCCCGGCTGGATCGCCACCGATATGGGCGGAGCCTGCGCGCCCGACGATCCCAACCTTGCCGCACAACGCATCGTTTCGCTGCTCACTGGGACAGACGGGCCGGCCACCGGAAGCTTCATTGATCCCGAAGGCCGGACCATCCTGCCCTGACCAAAGTATTCGGGAACGGCCCGGGGCCCGGAAGCCGTACGACAGATCAGCGGAACGTGGATACCGCCCGATTGCGGCATTCACGAGAAAAGTGATGTCAAACTCCACTGTTTCGTGGCGGGAACTGAGGAGAACTTTCACTTCGCGCTGTTGGTACGGTCTGGCCGATATGCTCGCGGATCGACCTACAGAGACTGCCGGGACGGAGCGGGCCACCTACCCTAAGCCGCGAGGTCCGGGCACCTTGATGCAGGCCGAAATACGGCATCGTTAAGGTAGCTGATTCCTGTTGAATCCCGGCCAGATGTCTAAGCTTCCGGTCGCACCGACTGGCCTGCCAAACCTGAATCTTCAAGATGTTCTGAATCCGGCAGGTCGCGGAGCGACTCCATCCCGAAGGCAGCCAGGAAGCGGTCGGTGGTGACGACGGTATAGGGCGCGCCGCGCCGGGGTTCGCGGGGGCCGGTGCCGATCAGGTCGCGCTCGGCCAGGCGGCCGATCAGGTCGCGGCTGATCTCGGTCCCGAAGATCTCTTTCAACCCCTCGCGGCTGATCGGCTGGTGAAACGCGATCGCGGCCAGCACCGCCAGGTCGAACTCCGTCAGCGCCAGGGCCTGCCCTGCCACATCCGCCGCCGCCCGGATCGCCGGGCCATAGGCGGCCCGCGTGCGCAGCGTCCAGCCGCCCGCCACCCGCGCGACCTCGTAGGGGCGGCCCTCCAGGTCGGCCTCCAGGTCCGCGACCAGAAGATCGACCGACACCCCCTGCCCCACCACCCGCGCCAGGTCCTCCCGCCCGACCGGAGCCGCGCTGGCGAACAGCACCGCCTCGACCCGGCGCAGCCACTCGCGCCAGCGCAGTTCGGGCGGCAGGTCGGCCAGCTCGCGGTCGAATCCGGTTTCGCGCGCCATCGCTAGACCCCGTACAGCCGGAACGCGTCGCGCCCGGTCAGCTCGCGCAGGGCGCCCAGGGCGACCAGCCGGTCGCAAAGCCGGCGCGCCGCCCGGTCCGACAGCTCCCCGCCCCGCACCAGAGCGGCCGGGGCCACCGCGTCGCGCGACAGGAACAGCTCCACCGCCCGCCCCGCTCCCTTGGCGCGCATCTTCGGCGCCACCGCCCGCAACCGCGCCGCCGCGCGCGCCAGTTCCGCCGCCAGCGGCAGCGCCCGGTGTCGCGTTGCCGTTAAATAGGGTCATCCTCAATTTGTGTGGTGCAGAGGAAGCATTCGGGCCCTGAGCAAGTTCGGGCCGGCTCGCCCATACATCGCGCGCTTCAAGGTCTTCAATCGGTTGATCTGGCCTTCGGCTTGACCATTGCTCCACTCCATTTCGATCGCATTCCTGACCGCATCAATGTCTCTGTTCAAGGTTCGGG
>NZ_JAABNR010000044.1 GCF_009925085.1 Stagnihabitans tardus
CCCTTCACCTGCCGAGTTTCCATAAGCACGGCGTCAAGTCCAGCCTGGGTCAGCCCGCGGTGCAACCATTGCGACAAGGGACCGGCTTCCAGACCGATGGCAGCGATGGTGCCGTCGAGGTCCCCCAACCAGCGCATCAGCACTTCCGGCTCGCTGGCCGCCTGCGCCTCCCTCACGATCTTCCCATGCTCGCTGATCACGCAGATCGCGGTCTTCTCGAGCGACACGTCCAGTCCGACAAACAGTCTCATCCCGCAGTCCTCCCTATGGGTCCAATACGGGAATGGCGCCAGCTTACCCTCGACTTTGCAATGGTAACGGGCGGGTCGCGACGCAGGCCCCGTTACAGCATCTCGTTGAGTTTCAGAGCCAGAAGATAATGGTTGCAGCAAGGGCGATGGCCGAGAGGAAGACTTTGGGACATCGATCGCAGCGGGCTGCGATCGTGCGCCAGTCTTTGAGGCGACCGAACGTGATCTCAATGCGGTTGCGCCTTTTGTAGCGACGGCGGTCGTGGCGGATCTTCTTTTTCCGGTTCTTCCGTCCTTGGTTGCAGACGCGTATCCTTTTGTCTTTCAACGCTTCTCGATACCAATCGGCGTCATACCCCTATCTGCCAAGAGCCACTCCGCCTTTGGCAGATCCCACAGGAGGGCAGCAGCGCCCATGTAGTCGCTGACCTGACCTGCCGTCATGAAGAACTTCAGCGGCCTCCCTTTGGCGTCCGCCACAGCATGAAGCTTCGTATTCAGCCCGCCTTTCGTGCGCCCGATCGCCCGGCCGCGCCCCCCTTTTTCACCGCCAAGCTCGAGGCCGTGCGGTGGGCTTTCAGATACTTGCGCGGGCATGCTCGGACCAATGGCGCATGCCCGCTCACATCGATCATGACCGTCTTCTGCTCGGCAGCTTCCGAGGCAAGGCCCTCCATGATCCGGGCGAAGACACCCATGCCGCACCAGCGCTTCCAGCGGTTGTAGAGGGTCTTTGGGGGGCCATAGACGGAAGAGGCATCGCACCAGCGCAACCCGTTGCGATTGATGAAGATAATCCCGCTCAGAACGCGACGGTCATCCACCCTCGGGCGGCCATGACTCTTGGGAAAGAAGGGCCGAAGCCGGTCCATCTGGGCTTCGGTCAGCCAGAACAAGTTGCTCATCGATCAGGTCTCCTGGCCGACCGTGAATCACGGTCGACAAAGATGATCAATGGGTCCTGACCCCAAGCATGCTCGTTTAGTCATGGGTCAATTCGAACTGGTTGCCGACACCGAGTCAAGCAACCGCTCCTTCGACATAGTCGCGAAGACGAATGAAAAGGTTGCACAAGATCTCGTTGCCGCGGTCCGATCTTTCGGAAAGGATCCTTCCTGCCAGGCCTTGGGCTGAAAGCTCACCCTTCCAAGACAGAGTCTCTTTGCCATCGACCTCGCCACAGGTAGCGTCGAGCACGACCAAGACTTTGCCACCTATCAAGTGGGAGGCCTTGATCTCCAGCTTGTAGGCGCCCTCCGCTCCCTGTAGGCTCATCGTGCCCTGCAGCGTTAGGGTGATCGGGCCGAAGCCCCGTCGGATCAGGAAATCAGCCACACAGCCCACGACCTTACTGAACTCGAACCCTGCGGGAGCAACCGAACTCAGGGTCTCGATCCGAGTTAGGCCAAGTAGTACATCCTCGGACGGGCCGGTGGTGCAGATTTTCCCTTCAAGCAGCATGGGCATCGTCCTTACCTAGAATGCGGCAATAGATAGCCAATCCGCGCCAGGGACACAAGATTGCGCTGACGCGCCGTAGGATCAATGTGGCCTGCTGCCGGTTGCGTGGACGTCGGGTTAAACGGGTCAGGACCCATTGATCATCTTTGTCGACCGTGATTCACGGTTGGCCAGGAGACCTGATCGATGAGCAACCTGTTCTGGCTGAACGACGCCCAGCTGGACAGACTTCGGCCCGTCTTTCCCAAGAGCCATGGTCTTCCAAGCGTGGATAACCGGCGTGTCTAGAGCGGCATTATCTTTATTAATCGCAATGGGTTGCGTTGGTGCGATGCCCGGCCGTCTATGGCCCTCCGAAGACACGACCTCACAGTCGGCTTTCCGCCTCTTGGAACAATCCAGGCCTGACTGACGTGCTTGGCGAGTAGCTGCATCTGCGATTTGGAAGCCAAGGTTCTTGGCTGGAAGAGAACGCCGTCGCCACCCGCCGCGCGGGCAAGGACGGCGAGATCGAACTCGTGAAGGGCGGCAAGATCCTGGCGGGCCTCTTCCGTCACGACACCTCTCGGGCGCTGGATCCTCAGCTTCACACCCATGCCGTCATCCCGAACATGGTCCTGAATCCCGACGGCAAATGGACGGCTCTGCACAACGACGAGATCTACCTGACCAAGATGCTGGGCGGGGAGATCTATCGCAACGAGCTGGCCCGGAGCCTCCGGGGCCTCGGCTATGCCGTCGAACGGACCGGCCGCGATGGTATCGTGGAGCTTCGCGACGTGCCGCAGGATTTGCGTGCCCTCTATTCCAAGCGCTCTGAGGCGATCGGAGCAGCGCTCGTCAAGCGCGGGATGGAAGCGACGCCGGCGAACCGCGCCCTGGCCGCGCTCGCCACACGGGTCTCGAAGGCAGGGCAGATCGACCGGGCCGAACTGCGCGAGGCCTGGATCGGGGAGGCGCGCGCCGAGGGCATGAACCCGGACCTTCTCTGGGAGCTGAAGGACCGCTCGGTAATCACCGCCGCGCAGAGCCTCGGCGGGGTCACTCGCGGCGGCCTGCCCGGTGAGGCCATCGCCCGCGAGGCGAGGGACGCCCTCCTCCACGGCATCGCCCACTTGAGCGAACGCCAGTCGGTCTATCCGCTCCGCGATCTCTTGAAGCACGCCATGCCGCGCCTCGAGCACGCGGGCATCGGCGACCTCATGCGCGAGGTCACCAAGCTGACGCAAGAGAAGACCCTCCTTGTCGCAGCCCGCGCCGGGATCAGCCCGCTCCTGACCGACCGCGAGACGCTGGCCGCCGAGCGCGAGGTCATCGCCAGCTGGCGGGCGGGCAGGAAGGCGGGGGAGTTGGACCTCCACGGGCTCGCGGCCGAGAAGCGCGATCCGGCCAAGACCCTCGACCGGCTCCTGGAGCAGACCTCCCTCACCCCCGGCCAGCGCGATGCTGTCCGGGTGGGGCTCACCGGCACCTCGCAGATCGTCGGCGTCCAGGGCTATGCCGGGACCGGCAAGACCTTCATGATCGACACGCTCCGGCGCTATGCCGAGAAGGCAGGCTACGAGCTGCAGGGCCTCGCCCCATCGGGTCGCGCCGTCGAAGCCCTGCGCGAGGCAATCCCCGAGGCCAAGACCCTGCAGTCCTGGCTCATGCAGATCCGCAGCGGTGGCGATCCGGTGGGGCAGGGCGCCAATAGGCGCATCCTGGTCGTCGATGAAGCGGGCATGGTCTCGGCCTCCGAGATGCGAGACCTCCTGAGCCATGCGCGGGGCGCAGGCTTTGCCCGGGTGATCCTCGTGGGCGACGTGAAGCAGCTCGACGCCGTCAGCGCGGGCCATGCTTGCCGGCCTCCAGCGCCATGCGCGCGCAGGCGGCATGCTGGGGGTGCGGGGTGGCCACATAGATCACATCGACCTCCGGGTCGGTACAAAGCGCCTCATAGCTGCCATGGGCACGGGGGATGCCATGGGCCGCCGCGAAACGGTCGGCCGAGGCCTGCGACCGCGAGCCCACGGCAGAGACCATGTGCCCCGCCAGCTTCAAGTCGGCGGTGAAAAGCTCGGCGATCCAGCCGGTGGCGAGGATGCCCCAACGCAGAGTCATGGTGATGTCCTTTCAGGCCAGAAGCTGGCGGATGGCGGTGACGGCAAGGCGGTGGTCTTCGACATCGGGCAGGCCGCTGACGCCGATGGTCCCGATCAGCGTGCCCCCCTTCAGGATCAGCGGCACGCCGCCTCCGCTTGCGATGAAATCCGTCGGGGGCAAGAGGAACCGGGCGTTGAAGTCATAGCCCTGGGCCTCGGCCTCCAGCCGCATCGCGAGCGAGCTGCGGTGGAAGCGATGGGCCACGGCACGCTTGCGGGCGGCCCAGTCGGTGTTGTCGCAGGTGGCGCCCGGCATCAGCAGGGCAAAGACCACATCGGTGCCATGGGCCACAGTGATGGCGGCGGGCAGGCCGCGGGCCGCCTCTTGCATCAGGCAGCCCAGCCGCCAGGCGATCTCATAGTCAAAGCGCGGCAGGTGCAGGCTTTCTTGCTCGGCGGCGAGGGATTGCAGCGTGTAGGTCATTGATCGGCCATGGGATAAGAGACAAAGGCAAAGCTGCGGCCATCGGGCGACCAGGAGTTGACGTTGATCGTCCCCTGTCCGCCGAAGAGCCGCGCGACGGTGCGGGCTTGGGTCCAGTCGGTCTCGACCAGCTTGAGTTCCACCCAAAGGTCGGCCGGATGGCCCCGCGTGCCGGGCGGATAAGACAGATAGACCGCCCGCGCCCCATCGGGCGAGAGATGCGGGAACCAGTCCACCGTCCCGGCAAAGGAAAGCCGCTCCGCCCCGCTGCCATCGGGCCGCATCCGGGCGATCTGGGCATGGCCAGAGAATTGTTCGGTGTTGTAGTAGAGCCAAGCCCCGTCGGGGCTGTATTCCGGCCCATCGGCCACGGCCCTGTCGGTCAGCTGGCGGAAGTCGCTGCCATCGGCGCGGATCGTGCAGATCTCGGCCGAGAGGAAGCGGAAGGCCTCATCGACCTTGACGCCGACGAAGGCCAGCTGCCCGCCATCGGGCGAGACGCCGTGCAGGAAGTGCAAGAGATCGTCGTCTCGGGTGACCCTGGTGGCGGCGCCTCCGGCCAGGGGCGCGTGGTAGATCTGCCAGTCGTCGTTGGTTGACAGAAAGATATGCGCCCCATCGGGGTCGGGCACATGGTCGTTGTTCAGGGGCGGGAGCCCTGGGATCTCGATGGGCTCCAGCCCGGGAGAGGCAAGCGGCAGGCGCCAGAGCCTGCCCCCGCCGTTCAGGATCAGGGCCTCGCCCACCCAGTTCGGCGCCTCGACCAAAAGGTCAGAGGTCTGAAAGACCAGCCGCGTCTGGCCCGTGACCGTGTCATGGGTCCAGACTTGGGCCGACTGCCCCTTGGCCAAGGCACGTGGCGGAACCTTCATGCCAGAACCCTCCCCCGGATGTGCTGAAGTGCCTGATCCAGAAGGCCCATGACTTCCAAAGTCAAGCCATGAGGCACGCGGGTGCTTTCCAGGCGCCCCTCGGAGAGACAGGCCTGGACCTCGGCGATCTCCCACCCATAGCGCGCTTCGTGGCCAGTGTCGGTCAGCTCTTCGACGCCGGCGCCCGTGCTGAACAGCGCCTTTCCGGGGTTGAAAAGGTTGTCGGTCACCGCAAGCCAGCCCTTGTCGCCGATCAGCTGGAAGCCCGAGCCCCCCATACCCCCCGTCCCCGGCACGAAGCCGCCCGCCATGCTGGCATAGCCCTGGGCCGTCTTCAGCGTGACCGTGGCCGCGCTGTCGACGCCCTGGGTCGTCAAGAGCCCCTGGGCCGAGACGCTGGCCCCCTTTGTCAGCCCCGGAGCGAGGCCCGCAAGGATATTCAGCGGATAGGTCAGGCATTCCAGCGTAAAGCTGCCGCCCTGGGCCGGGTCGAGGATGCGGGTATTGTCGCCCGTCCCCATCGGCCCGATCTGGGCGGCGAAGGCGCGTGGTGTGCCGATCTCTCCGGCCGCCACCCGGGCCTGCAGCAGACGGTACAGCGGATTGCACAGCGTCCACAGCGCATCCATGATGAAAAGCCCCTTCTCGCGGGCCAGGGCGATCAGGTCATGGGCCTGGGCCGCGTTCATCGTGAAGGGCTTTTCCACCAGGAGATGCTTGCCCGCGCTCAGCATCAGGCGGGCATGTTCGTGATGGTGGCTGTGCGGCGAGGCGATATAGACCACATCGACCTCTGGATCCGCGGCCAGGGCCTCATAGGACCCATGGGCGCGCGGGACCCCATGTTTGGCGGCAAAGGCCTGCGCCCGGCCCAGGTCGCGCGAGGCGACGGCACTCAGCCGCGCCCCCGCCCGGGCGAGGTCTTCGGCGAAAAGGCCTGCGATATAGCCCGGCCCGAGGATGCCCCAGCGTGCCATTTTCACAGCTCCTTGATGCGGATGTTGCGCCAGCGGCAGGCGGCGTCCTTGCCCCAGCGGCCCTGGCCCAGGCCGCCCCAGTCGTTGTCATGGACCTCGAGGGCGATATGCCCCTTGGGACCCAGGAAGGCGGCCACGGCATCGGCGTCGTAATTGGGGAATTGGATCGCGCCGAGGTCGATGGAGGCCACCAAAAGCCCGTTGATCCAGCAGGAGCAACGGGGCTTGGCGCCCTGGATCACGATGCGGAAGTCGTTCCAGTCGTCGAAACGCCAGGCCTTGAGAAAGGCCTCCGCGCTGCAAGCCTCGGTCAAGAGGTCGCGCTTGGAGGGGCGGAAGGGCTCGATCGAGGTGGCGGGATCGTCCTCGCGCAGGGCGATGGGGCGGCCCTGGGCGTCGGTCACCACGTCCAGAGCGAAGGGGACGGCGTGGAAGCCGCTGATCCCGTTGCCATAGAACCCGCCGATCGAGCCCGATTTGCGGTGATCCAGCAGCACCTGGAAGCCGTGAAAGCTTTGGGCATTCTTGCGCAGCATGATGCCGGTGTCGGCGGGCCAATCGGGCTTGGCCTCGAAGCGCAGGTCGAAATCGCCGTATTTCCCTTCGGTGACGATATAGCCGCCCCAGCCCGAGCCGGGTTCGTCCTGACGGCCCACCAGGGCGCCGTCCTCCACCGTCCAGACCGCCGGATGGGCCGCGGCCTGTTCGTTGTAATCGGCGGGGAAGAGGCCGGGATGGGCCTCTTGCACGCTGGGGCCGCCCGGCCACATGGCGCCATAGGTGCGCGGCGTGGCAAACCAGCCCTTCAGGGTCTTGCCATCGAACAGCGGCACGAAGCCGGTCTCATCGGAATGAGTCATTGCAGTCTCCATGTTGGAAAGGGTCAGAGGCGCTGGCCGTCTTCGCCGAAGAGCGAGACCAGGGCAGGGTCGATTTCGAAGGTCAGGGCAGGGGCCTCGTCCAGCCCGGTCAGGGTATCGACGCGGATGGACAGGGGGGCCTCGCCGAGCTTGCCCCAAAGCAGGGTCTCGGCCCCCATGGGCTCGACCGAGGTCAGGGCGGTGGTGAATTGCGGATGCGCGCCTTGCGGCCTGATGCCCACATGTTCGGGGCGCAGGCCCAGGGTGGCCTTGCCCGCTTGGGGGGTGGTGAAGGCGTAGCCCTTCAGCGGCAACTCAAAACCCGGGCCGATGAAGCGCGGCTCGGGGTCCAGCACGACTTTGCCGTCGAAGAAATTCATCCCCGGCGAGCCGATGAACCCTGCCACGAAGCGGTTGGCGGGGGTGCGGTAGATCTCTTTCGGGGTGCCGATCTGGCGGATCACGCCGCCCTCCATGACGGCAATGCGGTCGGCCAGGGTCAGGGCCTCGATCTGGTCATGGGTCACGAAGATCATCGTCGTGCCAAGCTCGCGGTGCAGCCGCTTCAGCTCGGCCCGCAGTTCGGTGCGCAGTTTCGCATCGAGGTTCGACAAGGGCTCGTCGAAGAGGAAGACCCCCGCCTGCCGCACGAGGGCGCGGCCGATGGCCACCCTCTGGCGCTGACCGCCCGAGAGCGCCTTGGGCTTGCGGTCCAAAAGATGCGAGAGCTGCAGGACCGCCGCCGCCTCGGTCACCCGCGCCTCGATCACCGCCTTGGGCGCGCCCGCCATCCGCAGGCCGAAAGACAGGTTCCCCCGCACCGTCATCTGTGGATACAAAGCATAGCTTTGAAAGACCATGCCGATGTCGCGGTCCTTGGGCTCGGCCCAGGTGACGTTCTGATCCCCGATCCAGATTTGTCCCGCCGTCACGTCGCGCAGACCCGCGATGACCGACAAAAGCGTCGACTTGCCGCAGCCCGAGGCGCCCAGGAGGACGATGAACTCGCCCGGCGCGATCTCGAGGTCCATCTCCTTGATGACCTGGACGGCCCCATAGGCGACCTGCACCTTGCGGACGGAAACTCCCTTGGCTTTCATCATCTTATCCTTTCAGTGCGCCGTCAGAGATGCCGCGGACGAACCAGCGGCCAGAGGCGAAATAGACCGCCAGTGGCACGGCGGCCGACAAAAGCGTGGCGGCCATGTTCACATTGTATTCCTTCTCGCCGTATTGGCTGGTGACGATGGAGGTCAAAAGCACCGTCATCGGCTGGTTCTCACGGCCCGCAAAGATCATGCCGAAGAGGTAGTCGTTCCAGGCCCCGGTGAATTGCAGGATGACCGCGACGATGACGATGGGGGTCGAGATCGGCACCATGACGAAGGCGAAGATCGACCAGAAGCCGCCGCCATCGACGCGGGCCGCGCTGAACATCTCTTCGGGCACGGCGGCATAGAAGTTGCGGAACAACAGCGTGGTCAGCGGCAGGGTGAAGCCCGTGTGGATCAGGATGATTCCGGGCAAGGATCCGAAGAGGCCCGCCGCGGTCATCATCCGCACGAGGGGGAAGATGAAGACCTGGATCGGCACGAAGGTGCTGACCAGAAGCGCGGTGAAGACCCAATTGGCGCCCCGGAACCGCCAGAAGGACAGGGCATAGCCGTTCAGCGCGCCCAGGATCACCGGGAAAAGCGTGCCGGGAATGGCGATCTTGAAGGAGTTGACCATGCCGGGGCTCATGCCTTCGCAGACCCGGCCCGTGCAGGCCGTGCCCCAGGCCTTGGCCCAGGCGGCAAGGGTCGGCGCCTGGGGCCAGGCGAAAAGGTTGCCGTCCCGGATCTCGGCCATGGGTTTCAGCGAGGTTGCCACCATCACGTAGACGGGCAGCAGGAAGAAGGCGGCCGAGAGCGCCAGGAAGACGTAAAGCGCGATCCGCGCGGGCGAGAGGCTGCGGGGTTTCGGGCCGTCTGGTTCAAGATGAGAGATCATTTGGCCCTCCGAAGCAGGGCCCAAGGCAGGCCGACCAGCAGGCAGATCGCCAGAAGCATGATCGTCGCGGCGGCCGTGGCCTGGCCCAGGTTGTTGCGTTGGAACAGCATGTCCATGACGTATTTCGCGGGAACTTCGGTGGATATGCCGGGGCCTCCGCCGGTCATCACCACGACGAGGTCATAGATCTTGATCGCCGTCAGCGAGAGCAGCACCGCCGCCGTGGCGATCATCGGCCGGATCATCGCCGGGATGACATGGATATAGACCCTCCAGGCCGGGATGCCGTCGATGCGGGTGGCGTTCCAGATGTCCTGGTCGATGCCGCGCAGGCCTGCCAGCATGATGACCATGCCCATGCCGGTGGCCTGCCAGATCCCGGCGCCAACCAGGGCGAAGATCGCGGTCTCTTCCCTCGTCAGCCAGTCGAAGCGGAAGGAGGTCCAGCCCCAGTCGCGCACCGCCGCCTGGATGCCGAAGGTTGGGTCAAACAGCCACTGCCAGACGATGCCGGTGACGACGAAGCTCAGCGAGGCCGACATGAGGAAAATGGTGCGGAAGGCGTCTTCAAACCGGATGCCCTGGTCCAGCGCCACGGCGAGCGCATAGCCAAGCGCCAGGCAGCCGCCGATGAACAGCACTCCGAAGAGGGCCACGTTCACGCAAGCCACTTGCCAATTGTCCGAGGCGAAAAGCCGGGCATATTGCGCCAGGCCCACGAAATCGTTGTTGGGCAAAAGCTTGGACGAGGTGAAGGAGGTCCAAAGCGTCCAGAGAAGGCCAAAGCCGATCACCACCACGACGAAGAAGATCGTGGGCGTCATGGCGATCACGGCCGGCAATTTGCGAAGCCGGGGTGTCATGGGATGTCCTTTGAAAGGGGCCGGTGGGCGGGGAGCGCGCCCACCGGCAGGCCGTTCAGTTCGTCGAACTGAAGGCCTCTTGCATGGCCGCCACCAGGGCATCGGGGCCCGCGGCCTCGTCGCTCCAGTATTTCGCCACGGCATCCGAAATCGCGGCACGGCGGTCAGGCGTCATGACATAGGACAGGCCCGGCAGGCGCTTTGCGGGGTCTTGCAGGACCGCCATGGCCTTTTGCGTGCAGGCGTCCATCTGGGTCACGTCGGTGTCCAGCGTCGAGGGCATCGAGCCCTTGGCGATGTTGAAGGGCACCTGGGTCGCGGGCTCCAGCATGGTTGCGGCCAAGAGGAGCTGGCCGGGGCGCTGCGTCTCGATCTTGGGGAAGATGAACATGTCGCCGGTCAGGATGATGCTGTCGCCCTGCGGTCCCAGCATGCAGCCGTATTCCTTGCCTGCCGTCTGGCCCGCGGCGGTGAACTCGCCCTTGGCCCAGTCGCCCATGACCATCATCGCCGCCTGACCCGTGGCCACCATGTTGACCGCGACGTTCCATTGGCGGCCCGGGCTGCCCTCGTCGTCATAGCCGCGCAGGCGCCCGAAGATCTCGGCGACCTGCTTGAAGCCGTCGGAGTTGATCGCGGCCTCGTAATCGGCGCCCTGCAGCCCGAGGTAGACATCGGGCGCCACGCCCGCGAGGATCTTGAGGAACAGGATGTTCAGCTGCCAATCCTGGCCGCCGACGGCAAAGGGGATCACGCCGGCTTCCTTGATCTTGTCGAGGCTGGCGAAAAGCTCGTCATAGGATTGCGGCTCGGCCAGGCCCAGCTTTTCGAAGACCGCCTTGTTGTACCACAGCCAGACTTCGGACTGGGAATTGATCGGCGCCCCATAGACATGGCCGTCGCGGGTGATCGCATTCCACATGAAATCGGGCAGGCGCTCTTGCCATTTGCCATCGGTCGCCACCTGGTCGATATCGGCCAGGAGCCCGGCCTTGTAGAGCTCGTCGAGGTCGGTCGACTGCATCTTGGCCGCGCCCATCGGATCGCCCGCGACGATCCGGCTGATGGCCGGGGCCACCGTGTCGCCGGGGACGGCAAAGTCGATCCACTTGCCGCCCTTGGCCTCGAAAGCCTGGGCAATGGCGTTCAGCGCGGCGGATTCCCCGCCCGAGACCCAGTTCGTATAGACCTCGACCGACAGGTCCTGGGCCATGGCGGCCGTGGACAACATGAGACCGGCCAGGCCGCCGAGGGCAGCCTTCTTCATCATCGACATATCTTCCTCCTCCGGGGTTGCAGGCCGCACCGCCCAAGCCACGGGCGACCAGATGGCCCTGCCGCTCCCTCCTCCAAGGGATCGCGTCGAGTCGCTGCGGTAAGGTTACGCCATAATGATGTAGTAACGATACTACATCCGCTTTGCAAGCCCCCTTTTGTCAGCTAAGCAAGGCGCAGGAGGAGACCATGACCGCAGGACGCAAACCGACATTGGCCGATATCGCGGCAAAGACCGGCTATGGGGTCAATACGGTCTCCCTTGCGCTGCGGGGCTCGACCCGGATCAGCCAGGCCGCGCGCGAGATGATCGAGAAGGCGGCCGAGGAGCTGGATTACATCCCCAATGCCACGGCGAAATCGCTGGTGACTTCGCGCAGCCATACGGTGGGGATGCTGGTCGAATACCTGACCAACCCCCAGCCCACCGCCGTGGCGACCGCCTTGCAGCGCGAGATGGCGGCGCGGGGCTATAGCGTGCTGTTCGCGACCTCCTCGACGCCCGAGCAAGAGACGGCGGCCATCGACATGTTCCGCCGTCACAATGTCGACGGGCTGCTGATCTACCCGGTCGATCACACCTCGCTGGATCACCTGCGTCGGCTGCGGTCGCGGAATTTCCCGGTGGTGATGCTGGTGGGTGCGCGCGACACCGGGCTGGATGCGGTGGGGGTGGACGAGTTCCAGGCCTCTTACGACGCGACGACCCATCTGATCGCGCTGGGTCACACAAGGATCGGCGCCCTTGGCCCCTTGCGCGACAAGCCCCTGAAGCTGGAAGGCTTTCGTCACGCCCACCGCGTCCACGGGCTCGCCCTGGACGAGGCGCTCATGGTGGAGCCCGTGGGCTTCAGCATGGAGGCGGGCTTTGCCGCGATGGAGACCCTGGCCGCGCGCAATCCCGGCCTGACGGCGGTCTTCGCCAGTTCGGACATGTTTGCCCTGGGTGCGATGCGGTGGGCCAAGCTGAAGGGCCTGCGGGTGCCCGAGGACCTGTCGGTCGTGGGCTATGACAATATCGAATTCGGCGCTTTCTCCCATACGACCCTCACCTCGGTGCGGAACGATGGCGCGACCCTGGCCAAGGCCGCGGCCGACAAGCTGCTTGCGCTGATGGAGGGGGGCAAGCCGCTGCCGCCCCCCACCTTGACCTTGTTGCCCGGAGAACTGGTGATCCGCGAAAGCTCCTCCCGGCCGGGGCAAAAGGGCTGGGTGGCCTGAGCGGCGCCCGGCGCGGGATTAGCGCGCCAGCCAGACCGGGGCGATCTGGGTGCCCTGGCCCAGCATATAGCCGAACTGGATGTTCAGATAGGCCAGGGGCTCGATGTACCGGGCGTTCTTCAACCCGCCCGCGTCACGGGCGTCAAAGCCCGCGGCCTTGGCCAGGGCGATGACCGCCGCCTTGGCCTCTGCATCGTCCGAGGCCACGAAGGTCTGAACCCGGGTCCCGCCGAACTCCAGCCCCTGGGCATAGACCTGGGCGAAGACGGTGTTGAAGGCCTTGACGACCCGGGCGCCGGGCAGCGCCTTGGCGATTTCTTCGGCGGCCGAGGTCTCATGGCCCAGTTGCAGCCCCGAGAAGTCCGCCGTGACCGGATTGGTCACATCGACGACGATCTTGCCCGCGAAATCCGCCTCCAGCCCCGCCACGGCGTCATAGGGCAGCGCCAGGATGACGATATCGGCCCCTGCCACGGCGGATTTCAGATCGGCATGGGCGAGGCCGGGCTTGGCCACGCCGCTGCGATTGGTGACGGTGACGGCATTGCCCGCGGCCAGAACCGAGGCGAGGCCCGCACCGATATTGCCGGTGCCGATGATGGTGACGTTCATTTCCTATTCCTTTCAGGGTCTTGGGGCCATCTGCCCCAGAGGGGTTCGGGGGGCCTGCGCCCCCCGGGATTGTACGGCGGGCTTACTGGCCCAGCCCGATCTGCGCCATGAAGGCCTGGTTGTCCCAAAAGAGGTATTCCTCGTCCATCGTGCCATCCTCGGCCCAGTGGCTGACCGTCGACATGGCGATGCGGTAAGCCTTGCCGGTGGGGGCGATCTCGGTCCCGTCGGCCAGCTTCATCGGCTGGCTGAAGGTGCCCTCCATGTAGCCCACCACCGAGGTCCACTCGCCGTCCTGCAGCTTGATCGGGTGTTCCAGGATGCGGGTGTCGGGAGCGAAGGAGAACATGTATTGCAGGTCGGCGATATGGGCGTCGATCCCGTCGGTCACGCGGCCATCGGGCCAGTGGACGCGGACGTTCTGACCGTGGCTTTCCTTCAGCCGGTCCCATTTCTGGCCGGTGAAGACGTCGAAATCCAGCGTGTCGAAGGTGGCCAGGTGCTGCTGGCCCAGCTTCTCGGCGGTGCGATAGCGCTCCAGGTCGGAGGCATCATCCGCTTGCGCGGCGAAGGGCAGGGCCATCAGGGTCACCAGGGCGAAGGACTTGAGTTTCATCGTTTTTTCCTTTCGGTTGGGTTGGTTCGGTTTGGATGCCCCCCTTATGCGCCTTGCAGATCATGGCGGATACGGCGATGATGGCGGTATTCTTTCGCCATAACGTTCCGAATGAGGGCTCCCATGGACACGGTCGAGGGCATCAAGGTCTTTGTTGCGGCGGTGCAGACCGGGTCCTTCTCGGGGGCGGCGGGGCGGCTTGGGATCTCGGCCAAGCTGGCCTCAAAATACATGGCCGAGCTGGAAGCCCGGCTCGGCGCCCAGCTCTTGCACCGCACGACGCGCCGCCTTGGCCTGACCGCCGCCGGAGAGCGTCTGATGGCGCGGGCGCCCGATTGGCTGGACCAGTTGGACGAGATGACGGGCGATCTGCGCGAGACGGGGCGGGGGCTGACCGGTGTCTTGCGCGTGGCCTCTTCGGTTGCCTTCGGGGAATTGCACGTCATGCCGCTGTTGCAGCGCTTTCGCGGGCCGCATCCCGCCTTGCAGGTCGATCTGCGGCTGTCGGATCGCTTCGTCGACCTGGCGGCCGAGGGGATCGACCTGGCGCTGCGCATCGGGCGGCTGGACAACTCGGCCCTGATCGCGCGCAAGCTGGGCGAGGTTCGGCTTCTGCTGGTGGCCGCGCCCGGCTACCTGGATGCAAAGGGCATGCCGGGGCGGCTCGATGACCTATCCGCCCATGCCTGCATCCGCGACACCAACCTGCGCGATGGAGCCTGGAACCTGGCCGAGGCGGGCGTGCTGCGGCGGATCGAGGCCAGGGGTCCCTATGCGGTGAACTCTCCACGGGCGGCGCGCGACTTGGCCGTCCTGGGCGAAGGGATCGCGCTTTGCCCCGATTACATGGTGCGCTCCGATCTGGCCGAGGGGCGGCTTGTGCAGGTCCTGTGCGAGACGGCGGGGCCGTCGCTGGATATCCACGCGGTTCACCTGGGCCAACGCAGGCTGGCGCGGCGGACGCGGGCGCTATTGGATTTCCTCGCCCGTGACCGGTTCGACGGCTACCTGGGTTAGAAAGGCCGACCTGATACAGGCTGCCTCATCCAAAGCGTCACACAAGCGACAATTGCGCCCCGGGCCCCGGTCTTGTTCAGTGGGCCCCTGCGGCAAGCTGCCGTTCCGCACCCCGGGCCCGATGCGCCGTCTTGCCCCAATCCTCATCATTGGAGACAACAGATGACCAAACTCACCATCGCCTTCATCAAGGCCCGCTGGCATGCCGCAATCGTCGATCAGACCCTGGTCGGATTTCAGGCCGATATGAAGGCCGCGGGCCAAGAGGTCGACATCCGCGTCTTCGACGTGCCGGGCGCCTTCGAAATGCCGCTGCTGGCAAAAAAGCTGGGCAATTCCGGCAAGTTCGACGCCATCGTCGCGGCGGCCCTCGTGGTGGATGGTGGCATCTATCGCCATGACTTCGTGGCCCAGGCCGTGGTGTCCGGCCTGATGCAGGCGCAGATGGAGACCGGCGTTCCGACCTACTCGGTCAGCCTGACCCCGCACAACTTCCAGCCCACGGAAGAGCATGAGGGCTTTTTCACGCAGCATTTCGTCAAGAAAGGCGCCGAGGCGGCCCGCGCGGTCCGCATGATCGCCGCGCTCGACCTGGGTGCCTGACCGATGAAGGTCCTTGTGCCTGTGAAGCGTGTGATCGACTACAACGTGAAGGTCCGCGTCAAGGCGGATGGCTCGGGTGTCGATCTGGCGAATGTGAAGATGTCGATGAACCCCTTCGACGAGATTGCCGTCGAAGAGGCGA
>NZ_JAABNR010000045.1 GCF_009925085.1 Stagnihabitans tardus
AAACTCGCCACGCGCACGGAACTCAGCGAGATCGAAGACGACCAGCTGGCCGCCTATGAGCGTTTCCTCGCGGATACGACCGGCGTGACCGACCTCAGCGGCTTCGAGATGGGGACGGGAACCTTCCCTCCTGCCGACGAGGTATATCCCCTTGAGGAGACAAGCCCGGAAAGCCAGCGGCTCTTCGGGGAAGGTGAGACGGTTGAGGCGATGATCATCGCGACGGCGGCGCGCTATGAGACGCATCCCGGCGTCGTGAAGGTTGGGCTCACTCCGACGACCTGGCGCATTCTTTTCCAGTCGCTGGTGAAGCAGGAAAGCGGGTTTTCCAACGCGGCGATCAGCCCGGTCGGGGCCATGGGCTTTTGCCAGTTGATGCCCGGCACCGCCGCCGATCTCGGTGTCGATCCGACCGATCCGCTGCAGAACCTCGATGGTGGCGCCCGCTATCTCGCGACCCAATTGAACAGTTTTGGCCGGATCGACTTCGCGCTTGCGGCCTATAATGCCGGGCCCGGCAACGTCCAGAAATACGGTGGCATCCCACCCTTCGAGGAAACCCAGAACTACGTCCGCCGGATTTCGGGCTACTACGACGCCTATCTCTCGGTCATCACCGGTGCCGACGTGACAGGCACGCTGGCGGGGGTGGAGGGTGCAAGTGCCGAATGGGGCAATATGTCCGCGGCCTTCATCGGCTATTCCGGCCAGCAGTCGGGGCAGATCGAGGCCGCGATGGCCCGGATCAAGGGGTTCTTGGAAGAGGCAAAGCCCCAGACCCCGAAAGAAGCGGTCGACCAGAACACCTACATGCTCGCCGAGCGCGCGCGCCTCATGGCCCTGACGCTTCGTTTGCGCGCGGGTGCCGTCAAGGTCGAGGCGGCCCGGGGACTCTCGGACGCCGCGCAATCCCTGCAATACACCACCTTCTGGGAGTACACTCCGTGAGACCTTTCGTCCTTCGAACGAGGGCGCGTCTCGCGCTCGCCGTCTGTGCATCGCTTCTGGCATCACCTCTTCTTGCCCAAGGCGTGCCCGTCATCGACGGCACCAACCTTGCCAAGAACATCGAGCAATTGCAGGCGGCACTCCGCGATGCCGAAAACCAGATCGCGCAGATCGAAGAGTTGAAGAAGCAGGTCGAGACCGGTCTCGAGCAGCTGACCAACCTCGAAGGCATTCTCGGATCGATCTCGGGCCTGAACGAGATCGCAAGCCTCTACAATTCGGTTGAGGACCTGCGCTCGCGGGCAGCGAAGATCACCGATCTTTCCGGCTTTCAGGATGCGCTGACCATCGGGGATTTCGACGGGCTTCTGGACAGCCTTCTCGATGGCGACGTGACCATGGGCGACAAGATGGCCGCCGAATACATGCGCGACACGCTGGAAGGCGCCGGGCTGACTTCGGAAACCCTTGCTGGGTTGTCCTCCTCCACCAATCCGCAGGACAAGCTCATCGCGACGACCGCTGCTACGAGTGCCACAGCCATGGGCGTGGCGCAGCTCTCCTACGAGGAAGCCGCCCAAAGCCTCGCCCGGATCGACGGTTTGGTGGCCGAAATCGCCAATCAGGAGGGCCTGAAGGAAAGCATCGACCTCAACACCCGAATGGCCGCCGAGACCAACTACATGCTCGGCCAAATGTGGCGGCTGAACGCGGCTGCGGGTCTCGCTGCCGGGCAAACAGGCGTGAACTGGGCTGCCGAACAGGCCAAGGAAAAGAGCTTCTTCGATTACTCGGGGCCGAATGATGATGCGGGCATCTCATCAGGTGGTGGCGGTTGTTGCCCTCGTCTGCCTTGCCAGCTTCGCTGCGGCAGAAGACATCGCCACTTTCAGCGATTTTCAGTTGATCGAAGAAACCCGGGAAGCGGTGGTCGCACAGGATGCGGATGCTGCTCTCAACCTCCTGACCGAGATGCAGCGGCGAGGGACCGGGATCTTTGCGGGTGCAGAAAAGGCGCGCTGCGAAGAGGTGATCGACCTGCCCGAGGGGATCAGCGACTGGCGCTTCAAGGGGGCCGCGCGACAGGCCTACATCACTGCGGCGAAGAGCAAGGCTCTGAAGGCGGGGGCATGCGGCTGCCTCTTCGACGGATTCAGCTTCGACAACTTCACGTCGGAGATCTTGAGTAAGCCGGGCGCAGACCTCGTCAACGACGATCGTGCCGAGTTTGAGAGTTACCTCACGCAGCAACAACGCGAGACCGAGGCGCGCTATCGCGACCTCGAGACCGTCTGCCGGTCCATGTGATCAATGGCCATCATTGCCGACATCCTGACCCAGGTCGATGCTGCCGCAACCGCGGTTGGCGCCACGGCGTTCGACGCCGTGGCGGCCGAGATCGTACCTGTGTTTCGGGTCGGATCGGTTTTGGTGGTGGCCCTGGTTGGAATCAACCTGATGGCACAAGCCGTGCCAATGACCCTGCGCAACGGGCTCGGCCTGATGGTTCGGATCGCGGTTGCCTCGGCATTCCTGTCATCCTGGACCAACTTCAATTCGGTCTATGGTGTCCTGACCAATGCCCCGAGTGAGATCGGGGCTGTCGTCCTCGAGGCATTTGGCGGTGGAGCGGGAAATCTCTACGAGGGGCTCGACTCGCTCTACCTTCAGGCTCTCGATGTCGGGCAGGCGATCAGCCAGAACGGCAGCTATATCACAGGCGCCCTCGCGGGCTTGCTGATGTTTCTTGTCGCCGCCCTCATGGCGACGGTGTCGATCATCGTGATCTCGGCCGCGAAGATCATGATCGGCGTCCTCGTGATCTTCGCACCCATCGCTATTGCCTGCACGCTCTTCAAGGTGACAGCCCCACTTTTCGACCGATGGGTGAACCTCGCCCTCGGCTTTGCTTTCTACCCGATGCTCACCTCGGGCATGGCGGCGTTCACCATCGCAATCGCCCGCGACCTGACACCCGCCTCCCTCGCCTCGGTGGAAACCATCGGCGACGTGCTGAGCTTCGTGGTCGTCATGATGCTCGGCACCGGCCTCATGGCCATGGTGCCGACGATCGCGCAGTCGCTCGCGTCGACCGCGACCGGTCTCGGCAGCGTCGCAGCCTCGACCTTCCGTACCGCCGACAGCGTCAAGGGTTACGGACGAACTGGCATCGCGTCCGGGATCGGCGCAGGGCGGGGAGCGGCTGGATTGGATGCGGGCGGCCGCCGACCATCGGACGCACGTCTGAACGGCAATACCGCCGGACAGATCGGCAGGTCCGCCGTGCAGACGGCGATGCGGCTCGCCAGCCGGACGCCGGACAAGAGCTGAAGCCCCAGAATTCGAGAAGTGGAGGACCGCCCATGGAGGCGCATGGATTTGATGTCGATCTCGTTCTGGAGCCCCGCCTCTCGGCCCGGCGTGCCTGGATCGTCGCGAGTGCCGCAGGCGGGCTGAGCCTGATCCTTGCAACCGCGCTGGTCCTCGTCCTGCCCTTGCGGGAAACACAGGTCTTCACCGTCCTCGTTGATCGCCAGACCGGTGACGCCGAAAACATCCTGCAGGTCGCCCCGACCGGGATCGAGGACCAGGAAGCGCTGAAGCAAAGCCTCCTCGTGGCTTACGTCTCCGACCGCGAAGGCTATTTCCTGGCCGGCATCCAAGCCCGGCTTGAAAGTGTCCAGCGCCGCTCGACGGGGAGCGCTGAGGAAAGCCTGCGACTTCTCTGGTCGAAGGGCGGCGGCAACACAGCCTATCCGCCCGACGTCTATGGCCCTGGAGCGGAAGTCACGGTGACCGTGCGCCGGATCACGTTCCTTTCGCCAAACGTCGCCCAGATCCGTTTCCTCAAAACCCTGCGCAAGACGAAGCAGGAGCCTGTGACCCAGCCCTTCGTCGCCACGGTCGAGTTCGCCTTCGAGCCGAAGACGGAACGCTCCCTCGCCCATGTCTGGGAAAACCCGCTCGGCTTCACCGTCTCGGCCTACCGCGTCGATGCCGAAACCCTGGAGACCAATCCATGACCCGTTCTTTTCTCCTTCCGGGACTTGCCTTCGCCTGCGCCCTCGGCCTCGCGAGTATCTCCTCTGCTGAAATCGCGCCCGCGTCGATGGGCGCCGATGCCCGCGTCCGGTCGGTTCTCTACAACCCCGTCGATGTCATCCGGCTCGACACGCATCTCCGCGTGAACACCGCCATCGAACTCGGTGCCGGCGAGCGGATCGATTCCGTCCTACTCGGCGACAGCGAGGCCTTCGAGGTCGAGGTGCTCTCGAACCGGACCACGGTTTCCGTGAAACCCCTGATAGCCGGGGCCGAGACCAACATGACAGTCTATACTGGGCGACGCACGATCTCGCTGTCGATCAGCGAGGGCAGGTCTCGTAACCCGACCTATCGGCTCGTCCTGCGCTATCCTGAGACGGGCACAAGCCGGACCGCCCGCAGCACGGTGGCCGCAGGTTCGCGCGACATCGGCTATGCTTGGTCGGGCGATGAGACCCTGAAACCTGTCCATATCTGGAACGATGGGCAAGCGACGTACTTCGCCTTCGCGCCAGGCCTCCGGCCGTCGATCTTCGGTGTGGATGCTACGGGCCGCGAAGTGACGCTGAACTCCGGCACGCACGGCAGCATCGTCCGCGTCTCGGGCCTGCGCTCCGCCTATTCGATCCGGATCGGGACGCAGGTTCTGTGCATCGAGCGGGTGGAAGGGGGCATGACCACCGATCCGGCCCTGCTCGCCAAGCTTCAGGGTTGGGAGTTCTGACATGGCTGATCCTGAGATGACCGATCCGCAGAAGGGCGCCGAGCCGGACTACAAGGTCGAGCGACCCAAGCCGAAAATGACCCGGCAGCAGCGACTTGGCATGGGCGCACTCTTGGCCGGAGCCAGCCTTGCCGCGCTCTGGACGGTCTGGCCTTCCAGCCGCACAATCCCCGATGTGGAAACCTCAGCCGTCGAGGAATTCCAGGATCAGGCGGGCGGCTCGCCCTTCGGAGCGATTGAGCCGGGACCGGAAGCTAAGCCCTCAGGTGATGGGTTCTCAGACATCGAAGGGGAACTGGCCTCACAGCGCGAAGACCTCGAAGCGCGGAACGCCACACTCCAGTCCGAGGTTGAACGGCTGCAGCGCGAGTTGGGTGATCTTGCCGACAGGGCCGATGCCGAGAAGGACCAGACAGCCAAGGAACTGGCGCTCGCCCTAGAAGAGGCACAGTCGCAGAACATTGCTCTGATGGAAGACATGCGACGGCAGTTCGATCAGGAGATCGCCGTCCTGAAGGCAAGCGCCGACACTGCGGGTGCCGCGGAAGCCCAACGAGAGGCTGAGTTGGCGGCCAAGCGTGCCGAGCGCGAGGCGCAGCTCGCGGCCCGCGTGGCGTCACCTTCGGTCGTCTTCGACGATGGTCAAAAGGGTGGGGCAGGGGATGCCCGTATGGGGATGCCCGAGGCCCCAGCCGAGGGTCGAGATGCGACAGGTCGGGATTTCGTACAGTCGGGGCGCGAAGCCACCACCACGGAAGTGAGCCAGGTGATCGCGAATCCTTCGAACACCGTCCTTCAGGGTACGATGATCGAAGCGACCCTGGAGAATGCGGTCGACTCGAGCTTGCCTGGCCAGATCACAGCGATCGTGACCCGACCGGTTTGGTCCTTCGATCAGGCCCAGATCCTGATCCCCGCCGGCGCGCGCCTCTTCGGCGATTATTCTTCGGACGTGGCCATCGGCCAAGGTCGCATTCTTGTCGCCTGGACGCGGCTCGTCACCCCGGATGGGCAATCCGTGCAGATGGAGGCCTTCGGTGGCGACGCCCAAGGTCGTTCCGGCATCACCGGCAAGGTCAACACGCGCTTCGGCGCACGGTTCGGGTCGGCTGCGCTGATCTCTCTTCTCGGGGCCGCCCCAGCCGTTGCCGCCGCGAAATACACTGACGAGATCAGTTCCGACACGGCCGAGAGCATGGGCGAGGACCTGAGCGCTGCCACGGGCTCAGCGGTCGAGGCCTATACGAGCCTGCCGCAGATCATCACCGTCGCCCCCGGAGCCGCAATCACGGTCATGGTCGATCGCGACTTGGAAATCTGGTGATGGATGATCGGCCGAGCTTCCTCGGGTCCTACCTGACGCCAATTGCGCCGCTGTTCTTACGGGACGATCTGGTCGAGGTGGCGATCAACCCGGATGGAAAAGTCTGGATCGAGCGAAAGGGTGCAACCCACATGGAGCGGGTCTCGCATCTGTCCATCGATCGGGTCCTGTCTAACAACCTTGGGCAGGCAATAGCTTCTGCCGTTGGTGTGCAGTTCTCCGACAAGAAGCCGACCGTTTCGGGAAAGATCGTCTTGGGCGATATGGCGATCCGGGCGCAGGTTGTGGCGCCGCCCATAGTGGAAGGCGGGATGGCCATCACGTTCCGGCCATTCAAGGTTTCGGCCGATCAGCTGATCGAGCCGCGCCTCCTACACGGTGGTCTTGTCGATCTCGACGCCAAGCGTCGGGCAAGGGCAGGGGAGGCAATGAAGCTTGCTGAGGCGGGGCAGGTCGTCGAGGCCATGCGGCTTTGCGTCGAGGAGCGCATGAACATCCTGATCTCTGGCGGCACCTCGACCGGCAAGACGACATTTGCTCGGTCTTTGTTGTCGATGGTGGACCCGGGCGAGAGGATCCTGACCATCGAGGATGCCTATGAGCTGTTCCCCCGTCAGGAGAACGCGGTATCGCTTAAGGCTGATCGCAGTGCCCAAGGCGAACGGACGCCTGCGCGGCTACTGGAAGCCTCGCTTCGGATGCGTCCAGACCGGATCATTCTTGGTGAGTTGCGGGGTGAGGAAAGCCGGACCTTCCTGGAAGCGATCAACACCGGGCACGGTGGTTCGTTCACAACCATCCATGCCGACACCGCCCGGAAAGCCATAGATCGGTTGGCGATCATGGTCATGGCCGCCGGGCTGGGCATGGGGTTCGAGGAGGTGAAGCGGTACTGCGAGGGAAGTGTGGATCTGGTGGTGCAACTTTCGCGGCAGGCTGGGCGGCGTGGGGTGGCGGAGATACTGTGCCTGTGAGGGTCGCGAAGGGCGGTAAGCGGCCTGATGCAGGTGAGGCGTTTCAGTTGCAACATGCAACAATAGCAGATGCCCACGAGGCAGAGGCGATCTGCGACCGCTTCAATCAAGCCGCTGGGCGCAGCACGTTAAAACCGCGTCAAAAGCAGCAGCATGAGTTCGACGAAGAGCGCAAGCGGCGGCGTCAGCTTGAATTGGAAAGGCAGCGCGAACTGGGCCGGGATCTGGGCTGGGAGCTGTCGGCTGCAATGTCCGCCACCTCACGGGCGGCGGGCACGGCTTCATCCCGCACAGCACGAAAGCATCGCCACGTCCTTATCGAAGGTCTGAGCCGCGAGCCTCAGGCCTTCGACCGTGGTCAGATAAGGGAAAATGGTCTCCCCGAGTGCCTTGGTGGTCATCCCGAACTTCAGGGCCATGGCCAGCGTCTGGGCGCTGTCGGAACCTTCAGGCGCGGCGATCACACCGCCCAAAAGTCTATCGGTCTTTGCATCCGCCACCAGTTTGATGACACCGCGCGTGTCACGGGCCGCGAGCGCTCGAGGCACGTTGTCGAGCGTCAGAACGCTGGTTTTCACGTCATAGCCGGCTGCAACGGCCTGTTCCACAGTCAACCCTACGCCCGCCACCTGCGGATCAGTGAACACCACCCAAGGCATCGCTCTATTGTCATAGCACTCTGCACCGCCCATGGCATTCCTTGCGGCCAGCTTTGCTCCATAGGCGGCCATATAGACAAACTGGTCACGGTTGGTCACATCCCCTGCGGCATAAATGCCGGGGCGGGTGGTCTGCATGTCGTCGCCCACCACGATTGCCCCTCGCCGGTCGGTCTCGATCCCCATTTCGGAAAGCCCCAGGCCTTCGGTATTGGGGCTGCGTCCGGTGGTCAGCACCAGATGATCTGCTGTCAGTTCCAGTCGCTTGCCGCGTTCTTCGATGCACAGCACGGCGCGCTTGCCATCCCGATTGCAAGTATCATAGGTCACGCCGCAGTGCATTGTGATGCCTTCGCCCCGGAACACCTCTGTCAGAGCTTCCGACACTTCGGGTTCGGCCTGCGGCAGAAGGCGCGAGCGGCAGACCATGGTAACCTTGACGCCCATCCGCGCCATCATCTGTGCCAGTTCCGCACCGATATAGCCACCGCCAAGGAAGACTAGGCTTTCCGGCAGCGTTTCCAGCGCAAGAAGGGACGTGCTGTCCAGCGTGGGCACTTGCCTGATTCCCGGAATGGGCGGCAGGGCGGGGCGGCCACCCGTGGCTATGATGACTTTGGGCGCACGGATCAGGCGCGCGCCGACCTGCACGCCACCGGGGACAAGCCGGGCCGCCCCTTCGTCAATGTAGGTAATCCCCTCATAGCCGGGCAGCAGATCGGCATATTTCTTTTGACGCAGACTAGAAACCAAGGCGTCCTTCCCGGCCATCAGCGCCGCCCAATCATCGACCTGTGCAGCCCCGGATAGTCCCGGAAACCGTTTCGCCGCCTTCGCGCCGTGGATCGCTTCCGCCGCACGGATCAAGGCCTTTGACGGCACGCAGCCCACGTTCACACAGGTGCCGCCGATCAGCCCGTGTCCGATCAGCGCTACACGCTTGCCCGCCCCGGCCGCCGTGATCGAGGCGGAAAACCCCGCCGATCCCGCCCCGATTACAGCCATGTCGAAAGAATTTTGGTCTGGACGGGGAATGGTGCAGCAATCGTTCATGATTGTATTCCTTTAGGAGTTTCTGGCGTTCCGCTGGCGTCGCCAGAGGGCATAAATCGTAAGGCCGATGAAGACGGCGAGGGCAGGCAAGAGCACGACATCAAGCCAACCCAGCAGGGCTGACAGGCCGACAAAACCGAGGAGCACGGCCAGAACCGGCGTGAAGCAGCACAGCGCGGCGATGACGGTGCCGACAATGCCGGTGATCAGTAGACGGCGTTCGGATGGATCGCCGCTCATGGCCCGTGCTGCCTTTCCGAAACGCCCGGCTCGCAGCTTCCCAACTGCGCGCGCCGACGGCTGCGCCAAGTCAGTGCCGCAACGGCTGCCATCATGACTGCTACCAGGCCGCCAGCGCCGCTGATCCATCCGCCAACCGCACCGATGATCGCGGCCAGGGCGATGCCGCCACCACCGCAACAGACAACCACCAGCGGGGCGGCGATCAGCGTCGCCAACACCCCGCCCTGAATGTCGTCGCGCATTGGCTTTAGCCCTTCACATTGGCCGGATAGCCCGCCTGTGCCGAGGCTTCCGCAATCGTTGCCGCATTGGTCAGGGCCGGATCGAAGATCACCATCGCGCTGCGGCTGTCAAAGTCCACCTCGACCGATTGCACCCCTTCGACCCCGCTCATCGCGGCCTTGACCGTCACCGGGCAGAGTCCGCAAGTCATGTCCGGCACATCGAAAGTGACCTCGGTCAGTGTGGATGCGGTCGCCGGAGCCGATTGGGCGAAGACGAATGACGCTGTGGCGGGCAGGCCGAGCATCGCCGCGCCGAGAGCCAGAATTGCAAAACGTTTCATAAGGTTTCCTTTTGGTTTCAGTAAAGCAGAGGTGCCCACCAGTTGAGCGTCACGGACAGCAGGACCAGCACTGTTGCCGCCCAAAGCACCGTTTTGGTGAGGCGCGACGATTGCGGGCGGGCGCAGTACGACCCCTCCACGCATACGGGTTTTGTCCGAAAATAAACGTGCCAGAACCCCAGCCCGATAAAGACAATGGCGATGCCCGAGGTCAGCGGCTTGTAGGGTTCAAGGGCTGTCAGATTTCCGATCCATGCACCGGATATTCCCAGCGTCACCAGCACCAGCGGCACGATGCAGCAGGCCGAGGCCAGAAACGCCCCCGCCAGCCCAAGTGTGGCAAACAGGCCCTTGTGATCGGCGCTTCGCGGCGCGGTTTCGGCATCGTGAATGTCACTCATCGCAGGGTTCCTTGTCATCCCGTTGCAACCTGCCTACGGTCTGTAGTGACTACAGGTGCAAGGGAAATCACCATGACTGTCGTTCACGAAGCTGCGACCCGCAAAGAAAGCCTCAAGGCAGGGGTATTGCGCCGGGCCGATCTGGCCCGCGCGACCGGCTGCAATCTGGAGACGATCCGCTATTACGAGACGGCGGGCATCCTGCCACCACCCGCCCGGACGGATGCAGGTCATCGGACCTATGAGGCCACGGATGTGCAGCGCCTGCGCTTCGTCATGCGCGCCCGCGAGCTGGGGTTTTCGCTAGACGACATTCGCGGATTGCTTGGCCTTGGCGATGGCGCGCTGCAGTCCTGCGCCGAGGTCAAAGAAAAAACCGAGGCACATCTGACGGATGTCAGGGCAAAGATCGCCGACCTGCAAAGGATCGAAGCTCTCCTGTCCCGCACCGCCGCGCTTTGCAGCGGCGGGGATCGTCCCGAATGCCCGGTGCTGGATATTCTCCGACATTAGCGGCCGTTTCGGTTGGGGACAGAGATGCCGAAGCTTTGTTCAAAGATCCCTTCGCGAAGATCACTTTGCAACGGCAGGTCTGCATAGACGTGCCGCTGCGGATCTTCTTGGTCCGGCTAGGTGATGCCCGCGCCATGTGGCGAAGAACTCCCGCTCACCACACCGTCGCTTTTGGTTCGACTAGGAATTGCTGCGGCAGGAAAGAATGACTGGTTAGGGGAATTCCGATAGAAGCACGTAAACAGGGTCGGCGGACCGAAATAGGCCGAAGTTTGCCTGTAGGAGCATGAGGTGAGGTTCAGCGACCAAGCATCGGTTAGACCCGAGTCGGCACTTTCCGTGTGTGCTTGGCGCTCTCCGCAATTGCCCGAAACACCCGCGCCGCCTCCCCGAAGACCTCGGCATCTGCCTGTCCGGCGGACGCAGCCAACCCCGACAGTTTTCCAACGGCGATTTGCCTGCCAACCGCTCCGCTTCCCGGTATACTCGGCAATCCCTTACCTTTCCGCGCTCGATCAATCGGGGCAAAGTGCCGATCCTCGAAGTACCGGATGTGCCGCGCCCGGATCGGATACTGCCCCTCGGGCAGCACCAGCACCTGATTCAGCGGAAACCGCAGCACTTCGTTTGCCGAAATCAACGGCCGCTCTTCCGACCGCCTGCTGACATTGGCACTGTCCTCCAGGGCGCGAACCCGCGACTGGCTCTCGGTCACTGCCGTTATGGTGGAGCGCCCCAAGGCATTCGAGAGCACCTCGGCGGTCCGATCATCTTGTGGCGTCATGTAGATCTGCACCCCGGCCCCACCTTGCAGAGAGCGCCGCCCGGTTTCGCCATAGATGTCATCTAGGCCGGGAATGGTCTGGGAGATGATGAAGAAGCGCCCGCCGAAGCTGCGTATGGTCTTGATAGAAGAAAGAACAAGGGGCTGTCGGCCCAGCTGGTCGAATTCGTCCATCAGGAACATGACCGCATGGGGTTCGTCCTGACCAGGCTCACGGCGCTGGAGGGAGGCGATGGCATCCGCGAAGAGCAGACGGACGAGGGGGGCGAGAGTTTTCAGGTGCTCGGGCTGGACGACGATGTAGAGGCTTTGGGGATCGCGGCGGAAGGTCGAGAAGTCGAAGTCGCTGGCGGAGGTCACGCGGTCGACCGCGGGGTCGTTCCAAAGCTCGAGACCGGAGCCTTGGATGACGGACACATAGGCGCCGAGGGTCTTCTCCGGGACGTCGGCCATCTCTAGGAAGGTGCGGGAGATGATCGGGATGTTCGTGGTCTCGGCAATGGCCGTATAGCTCTTCTTCTTGTCGCCACCCCCGGCCATGATCTCACCGGCAAAGCCCAAAGTCGGGCGGCGCTGTTCGATGGCGTAGAGGCACGAGGCGATGAAGAGCCGCTTGCCGGCATTGAAGAAGCTCTGGGCGCTTTCGCCTTCCGGGATGAGGAAGAGGTCGGCCATCGAGTTCAGCGCGGTGTACTGACGCTCAGCGGAGGGCAGGGCGGCGATCCGGGCAAGCGGGTTGAACCGGTGCGAGCTCCGGTCCTCATCGAAGGGCGAGAAGTACCAAATGCCGTTCTTCAGCCCATGCTTGCGGTGGATGGAGGTCTTGGCGAAGTTCTCACCTTTCACGTCGAGGATGATCGCCGAGCCTGAGAAATGGAGGAGGTTCGGGATGACGAAGCCGACTCCTTTCCCCCGGCCCGTGGGGGCGATCATCATCGCATGCGGGAAGCGGTCTGGCGGCGCCATCACGAAGGGCGCGTCGGACTTCGGAAGGCCGAGCTTGCCGAAGATGAAACCGTTCTGATCGAGGGTTCCGACCATGTGGTTTCGCTTCAACTCGCGACGCGACTGGAAATGCGCGTCGTCATACTGGTTGAGGCGGCCGCGATGTACCCCAGCTAATCCGACGAGCGTCAGCGCGACCGTCACAGCACCGGTGATGATCAATGCGCCCTGCAGGACTGAAGGCCGCGCGGCGAGGTCGGCCCATTCGTAGCGCAAGAACCAGGGGCCTGTTGGGCTAAGCGTATCGAGGCTCTCCCGGAAGGCTGTGATCACATAGATCGTCGCCAGCATGCCGCCGATGTAGAGACCCGTCAGCAGTCCAAGGAGCAGCGCCAGCGGATACCGCCAGGCGGTGTCGAGATTCGAAAGCATGGGTCTGTCCTCAGAGTTCGTGGCCGGTGTCGCGTTCGACGGCGCGGTCGCGCTGCCCCAGCTCGGCGGCGCGATTCTGTGCACGTGCCAGATCTGCCCAGGGTCCGACCTCGCCCGATTGACCGAGGTCTCCTTCGTTCTTCAGTTCATGCGCGACGGCCGCCCGGAGTGCTGGATCTCGGACCTGCTCGTTGAGCGGGGCGAGGTCGCCGGACCGGACGCGGTCGAGATCCTCGGGTTTCAGGGTGTCGTGCAGGCGGTCGACGATGGCTTCCAGCGCGGGCACATCAGAGAGCCTCATATGGCGATCGACGGTGAGCAACTGGTCGCGCGCAATGGCCTCGGTCAACTCCGGCGCTAGGTTGAAAGCCGCGACTTCCGCCTGAACCTCCTGTCCCAAAGCGCGCTCCGTTTCCATCCAGAACACCTTTTGCATTGTGTTCGGCTGCTCAGTAATCCAGCTCGCCCGCTGGCCCTCACTGCGCTCGGCCAAACTGAAGCGGGCGACCATTTCCTCGACGGACGTGCCGGCTATGCGAAGCTCATCTTCCCGGATCGAGAACAGCGCCGTCAGCCGTTCGCCGATCTCGTCGCGAACATGTGCAAGGGTCGCGCGAAGACCTTCGTCGAGGGAAACCCCCTCGGTCTGGCCTTGGTCCAACCGCTCAAGTGAGGCGAGGGTCGGGTTGTGATAGGGATCGGTGTTCCGGTCGGCAACTTGGGCATGCTCTGCGAGGAGGATGCTGTCGGGTGCGAGTTTCAGCGAGGCGCGGGCCTGCTCGGCAAAGCTGCGCTCCAGGTCGACCCGCTCGGCAGAGGGTTCCATGGCGCGAATTGCCTCCCAGGCCTCTGTGGCCGAAGCGATCATCTCGTTGCGCGCTGCCTCAACCCGTGTGGCGGGGTCGCCTTCGGCATGAAGCGAGTGATCGGGCATCAGGGGAACTCCTTGTCTGAGAGCGGCGGCAGACGCGCCAAGCGCCCGGGCCAGCCGGGAAAGGTAGGAAGCGGCACTTGCCTCGGTGCCGGTTGCGGCGGCAAGGTCGGCGAGGTCGCCAAGGGTCTTGTATTCACGGGCGAAGCCCTGCATCGCGGCGAGCCGTCGGCTCCGCTCCCCGTCAGACAGCGGCGGCGGGGGAGGTGGCGTGGCCTTCCCGCCCTCTCGCGATGCACGCAGCTCGGATTGGCGCGGCGGGTTCTCGACAATGCCGCGGGAAAGGCGCGACGAGGCGAGGATGTTCAGCCCATGCGACTGACTGATCTCGGCGTGAAGCTCGCGCATCACATCGAAGTTCAGCGCGGCATGACGACAGATCGATAGGAATCGGCCTTCCTCGATGCCATGCTTATCGACCACGAAATGCGCATGCAGATGGTCAGTGTCCTTGTGCAGGGCAGCAACGTATCGCCAGACATCCCCATACTCACCGGACCCGAACACAGCTTGCCCCCATTCCCGGGCGATGACCTCAGCACGTTCGGCGTCCACCCCCCGCGGAAAACTCAGGACGATGTGATCGGCATGCCCCCGACGCGGCGCACCTGTCCAGGTCGAAGACCAGATATCGGCCGTCCGCTCCGTTCGGGCAGGATCGAAATCACGCTCATAGCCCGCCAGGTTGCACCAAGTGCTCTGCACCCCCTCTTCCCGGGCCACATAGTCGAGAAGGCGCTTCAGCTCCTGTGGGGTGCGGGCGCTGCCGCCGGCGATGCGTTTGACGACCGACTGCCAGCCACGGGGCCCACCAGCGTTTCGCAGAAGCGCCCGGGTCTGGCGTTCCTTGCGCGTGCCGAGACGGGACGATGAGCCGTCGCCACCACCCCGCCCACGACGACGGTCGTCGAGAACATGACCGAGAACCAGATCCTCGACGGAAGGCGACCGGGTCATTTCGGCGCCTCGGCAGAAGTATCAGTGGCAAGAACGAAAGGAGAGGTTTGATCACCAAGTCCCTGCTTGGCCCTCAGCGCCGAGAGGAGGTGGACCACCTCTTCGACAAGGTCATCGACCCGCGCTCCGACCTTGCGCACCAGGGCGGCATCACGGGCATTCCAGGTCAGACGACCGACCGCCCCCAGTCGGGCGATCTGGTTGAGGTTGTTGCCGACAGCGGACAATTCCCGCCTGGCTGCAGCGATGGCATCAAGCTCGTCTGCCTGGATGGCCAGACGATCGCTTGCCTGTCTGACCAGATGCCTGACTGCCTCGGAAACCGTCAGACCGTTTGCTTCGGCAACCGCCTGAAAGGCTGCATGCTCGTCTTCCGTGATGCGGATGTTCAACTTTACCGAAAGCCGCCGCACCTCCTTCCGATCAAGGCTGCCCTTGATCCGTGACAGCGCCTGGCGGGAACGGCCCATCGACCTCGCCACGGCCGCGACGCTCTCGCCAGCGAGGAGCCGCGCCGTGATGGCTGCAGTCTCAGTTGAGGTCAGGCGTGAGCGTGGCATTGCATCATTAAATGTGTTTTGCAGTCATTGCGCATCATGTACCACACACCACCGTTCCTGCCAACCGTCCTCACCGGCCGGTTTCCGCTCCTCTGAAGAGGAGCCCGCGTGCGGAAACCGGACAGCCGGTGAGGACTC
>NZ_JAABNR010000046.1 GCF_009925085.1 Stagnihabitans tardus
CCAGTCATAGGCCCAGAAGGGACGCGACAGCTTCATGAGATCCAGGAAGGCCAGGGCGGCTGACCAGTCGGAAATCGCGTTCAGGTTGAACGCAAGCTTGGGGTCGGAAAGGCCGAGGCCAGGGACGGGTTTGGGAACGGGGTTGGGGACGGGGTCAGAAACGGAGTTGGGGGTCGCATTCTGCGAGACCATGGAAAACCTCTTCGGATGGACCGACTCGAGACCTGTCGGGAGGGGATTACCAGCGAATATGGCAACAATAGGTCGCCCAAAAGAACGGCGCGGGCGGCTTCAGCGCGAGGGCAGGTTCCAGGGCGCAGGCCCCGTTCCGCTGCGCGGTGCGGGGCTGCGGGCGCGGGCCAGGGCAAGCCCCGCCGCGCAGAGCATCCCGCAGCCGCCTGCCAGGGTGTAAACCCCCAGACTGAAAAGGAAACCTCCGCCCGAGGCCAGGGCCCAGCCTGCGGCGGCAAGGCCCGGGACAAGGCCGGAAAGGATCAAGACGAGCGGCATGTTCACCTCCTGCAGGTGCGGGGCCTTGGCCCCTGCAGTCACGCAGAACTTCCTTTCGGAATGCCTAACCTGTTGCGGCGATGTTGCGCGAAAGGCGAAAATCCGCAGCCAGGGGCCGGGGCACTCGTTTCCTAGTTGAGAAAAGCAACCAAACTGCTACAAATATGAGTGAAAATACCCGTACCCTCCTTTGATGGTGACCCCATGCTTCGCCGCAACATTCTTACGACGATCATTGCCGCCGGCGCCCTGGCGCTTGGCCTTGCATCGGCCCAAGCCGCGCCGGTGACCTTTACCTTCACCGGAATGAGCTCGGGGTCGGGCTCGACCTTCAGCTTCACCGACCTCTCCTCCGGCCTGACGCTGAACGTCGGCTCGGGCAGCTTCAACGTGGCGGACCCCCTTGTCCTGCCCCCGAGCGGCAACAACAAGACCTTCACCGCAGGTGGCAGTGTCAGCACGCAGTCCCAGGGCCTGGGCGTCGTGCTGAACAGCACCCCGCTCGGCCCGACCGGGACCGACAAGCTGAACAGCTCCTCCGGCTTCCGCGAGACGCTGAGCTTCACCTTCGGCCAGAGCGTCAAGCTGATCAGCGTCGGCTTCACGCAGATGTTCTTCAACACGACCAATGGCCCGATCGTCGTCTTTGAAAAGTTCGGCGCCAATCTGGAGGCGAATTCGGGCGACCTCGCCACCCAGGGCCCGGATTCCTTCGACCCGACCGGCACGATCAATGTGTCCAATCCGACCTCGAGCCTCGATCTGAGCACGGCAGGCTATGTGGGCAGCGATTTCGCCATCGGGGCCAAGGGCGGGACGAACTTCTTCCTGTCCTCGATCACGGTCGATATCCAGCCGGTCCCGGTTCCGGCCGCGGGCCTGCTGCTGGGCGGGGTCGTGCTTCTGCCGCTCTTGCGCCGCAAGCGCCGCGGCTGAGCTCCTTCGACAAGGTCATCGCAAGCCCCGGTCCTGGAAAGGGCCGGGGCTTTGCTTTGTGCGCCCCGGACTACCCCAACTCGGACTGCACCGCTCAGGACAGGGGCGTGAGCCAGTCGAGGAAGGCGGCATCCGGGGTCTTGCGCGCCCGGGCGCGGGCCGGGGCGGGGGCCTGGGCCAGTTCCGCGCGCCACAGCGCCTCGAGGCCATAGACATCCGCCCCCGGGGCGCGGCGGCGGGCCTCTTCCAGCGTGGCGGGAGAGAGGGGGCGCGGGCTGGATGGCGCGGGGCTGGAAGGCGCGAGGCTGGGCCTCGTCTCTTCGACCAGGGCGCGGGGGGTGAAGAGGAAGATGTCGCCCGGCTCTTCGCGCATCTGGTAATCGGGCAGGAGATCGGCCTTGATCGTCTCGCGCAGCATGGCGCGGAAGACGCGGCGCGGCGAGGTGGAGCCGGATTTCTTGAGCAGGGTCTCGAGGCCGATGCGCCACTCAGGTTGGCGGCCGCAGTGCTTGCGGGCGATCTCGTAGAGGCGGCGTTCGAGGGGTTTCCTCAGCCCGAAGTAATCGCGCGAGAGGGTCAGGACCGATTTCGACAGGACGGCGCGGTAGAGCCATTCCGAGAGCGTCACCGAGACCGAGATCATGCGGCCCGCGCGGGTGCGGCGCGCGATCTCCCAGGCCTCGATCAGGCCGAAGCCGGAGGTGGTCTCGATGTCCCCGGTGGTGATGTTGGTGGTGATGCGGGTGCCTGCCAGGCGCTCGAAGGCTTCGCGGAGGCGGGCATAGCCATCGCCGGAGGTCTCGCGGCCGGT
The DNA here is from genome assembly GCF_009925085.1 of Stagnihabitans tardus. Taxonomy (GTDB): domain Bacteria; phylum Pseudomonadota; class Alphaproteobacteria; order Rhodobacterales; family Rhodobacteraceae; genus Stagnihabitans; species Stagnihabitans tardus. Next base: position 2,258 of record NZ_JAABNR010000046.1, read on the forward strand.
GGCGGTCAGCAGGTCATGGGCGGTGAGCGTCAGGCGGCGCGCGGTGGCCTGGCCTGCGTTGATGGCGGCCATGAGCTGGCTGATGCAGAAGATCAGGATATCGGCATCGAAGATCGTGGCGCGGCCCTTGACGGAAGGGGTCACGGTGATGGTCGTGTCATTGTGCTGATAGGTCACGACGCGCAGGTCGGGACGGGTCGAGAGCGAGAAGAGCGGATGCTCCATCGCGGCCAGGTCGTGTTTCGGGGCCGCGCCGAAGAAATCGCAAACGAAGAAATCGGGTGTGGTTATGGTCGCCATATCCCCCCATCCCCGAAGATCGGGAGGGGCGCCGGAGTGCCCTGCCTCATGTGCCTGCTCGATTTGTTATCGTTGTTTCGTTGACGGGGAGGTTAGGGGGCGGGGGAGATTCGGGCAAGATGGGGATCGGGGGATCGGAGTCGGAGGATCGGGGTTTCAGAGTCGGATCATCGTGGGATCAGAGTCGGGGGGGGAAGGAAAAGGCTTTGATCGGAAGGGGATAGGGGGCGTGGCGGGGGGTGTAACTGTTTTTCTAACCAATTCATAACGAAAGAATTTGCGGGATGGGGGAAAAAAGGCGATGAGGACGGGGAAGGCGCCTGGGGCAAAGGCTTGATTTGCTTGGGAAGCTCCTGTCGATGTTCGCGAAATCCTTGCATGTCTCGTGTTTTTGGGTATGTTGCGAGAAACGCGTGACATGAGGCTGAAGATGGTCGAACAGAACCTGCCGCCCTATTTCAACCTCTCGCCGGAGAAGGCGGCCAAGGGCCTGGGGAATGGCGCCGATACGGCCGCCTTTGCGGCGATTGCCGAGGCCTGCAGGCGGGGGCGCGACGACCTAGCGGGGCGGGGGCTGGATGAAAGCGGGGCCAAGAGGCTGAGGCTTTTCTCGACCTGGGAGATCACGAAATACCTCATACCGGTGGCGGTTCAGCATTTCCGCCGGGTTCTGCGGGCCAATCCCGACCTGCCCCAGGGGCGGGCCGATACGGAAGGCGGGGCGCGCTGGTTCACGCTGGACGAGGTCTTGCGGCTCAGGGCGCATTTCGGGGCGGAGGGGTCGAAGGCCAAGGAATACCTGCCATGGCGGCCGGAAGGCTTGCCGGCCAAGATCGTGGCGGTGGCCAATTTCAAGGGGGGCGTGGGCAAGACCTCGACCTGTGCGCATCTGGCCATGTCGGCGGCGCTCGATGGCTACAAGGTCCTGGTGATCGACCTGGACAGCCAAGGCTCGATGAGCTCGATCTTTGGCGCCCGGGTCGCGGATGAATGGGGCACGGTCTTTCCCCTGCTCGCGCGGCATTATGCGCAGTCCTTGCGGGCGGAAAACCAGCGCCGGGTGGATCGCGGCGAGGCGCCCCATGCGATGGATGAGACCCTGGGAGAGGCTTTGAAGGTCAGGTCCCAGGATGTGATCAAGAAGACCCATTGGCCGAATATCGACCTGATCGGGGCGCAGCTGAACCTCTATTGGGCAGAGTTCCAGATCCCGGTCTGGCGCATGGCCTCGCGGGGCTGGAAGCTTTGGGATGCCTTGACGGAGGTGCTGGCGGCCGATGGGGTCTTGGACCAGTATGACGTGATCTTCCTCGATACGCCGCCGGCGCTTGGCTATCTGACGATCAACGGCCTGGCTGCGGCGGATATCCTCCTGGTGCCCTTGGGGGCGTCCTTCCTGGAGTTCGATTCGACGGGGCGCTTCTTCGACATGCTGCATTCGACCTTCCGCTCCATCGAGGAGGGGGAGAATGTCGCGGCCCGCGCCCTGGGGCGGCCGGAGCTGAATTTCGAATGGGACGCGGTCCGGGCGGTGATCACGCGCTATGACGCCAGCCAGCAGGCCGAGATGGCGGGGCTGATCCAGGCCTATATGGGCCGCACGCTGTCTCCCTGGCGGCAGGATTTCACCGCGCTGATCGGCCAGGCGGGCGAAAGCGTGAACGGGATCTACGAGGCGGATTACCGCGACTTCAACCGCGAGACCTATGCACGGGGGCGGGCGACCTTCGACGAAACCTATGCGGGCCTCAAGGAACTGTTGATCGGCGCCTGGAAGCGGGATGAACTGGCGGCCAAGGCATGATGTTTCGCACGCGAAACCGGAGGGGATGACATGGCCAAACGCAAACGCCTGACGCTGCCCATGGGTCTTGGGGGCGATGACGGCTTCGAGGCGGGCGAGACTCAGCCCGCCCTTGCCCAGGAGCCCCCTGCCCTCTTCGCCCCCCTGGGGGCCCCGCCCATCGCCCGGGTTGCCGGGGACAGCGCGGCAGTGGCGGCCTTGGAGGATATTGCCCGCGAGATGACCCTGGCGCGCGAGAGCGGTCGCCTGGTCCTGTCCCTGCCGCTGGACATCATCGACGAGGCTTACCTGGTGCGCGACCGCGTCCATGCCGATCCCGAAGAGCTCGAGGCCCTGATGGCCTCGATGCGCCAACGCGGTCAGCAGGTTCCGATCGAGGTCACGGCCCTGCCCGGTGGCCGCTATGGGCTGATCTCGGGCTGGCGACGGCTGACGGCCCTGCGGCGCCTGTCGCGGCAGGATGCGCAGTTCACCACGGCGCTGGCCATCCTGCGCCGCCCCGATACGGCGGCCACGGCCTACCTGGCCATGGTCGAAGAGAACGAGCTCCGCGTCGGCCTGTCCTATTACGAACGCGCCCGCATCATCCTGCGCACGGTCGAACAGGGCGTCTTCCCCGACACCCAAACCGCGCTGGCCCGGCTCTTCGCCCCGGCCTCCAAGGCCAAGAGGTCGAAGATCGGCTCCTTCTCCCGCATCGTCCATGCCCTGGACGGGGTCTTGCGCTTCCCCAACCATATCCCCGAGCGGCTGGGCCTGAGCCTTTCGCGCGCGCTGGACCAGGACACCGGCCTGGCCGTGGCCATCGCCGACAGCCTGGAGGCCGACCCCGCGCTGCAACCCCATCGCGAGATCGAGCGTCTGGAGGCCTTCCTCGCCCCGAAGAAGCCCCAAGCCGCCGCTCTGCCCTCTGCCACCCGCCTCCCCCCCAACGGCACCGAGGAACTGCCCGGCCTCTTCGTCGAAACCGGCCTCGGCTACATGACCTTCCGCGGACCCCGCCTGACGGCCCATCTGCAGATGCAGATCATCGGGCTTCTGAACCAGTTGCGGGAGTGATCCTTTTGCCCCTGGCCCCGGGGGCCAGGCGGAAATGATCTCCGGCAAATGCGGGTTTGGCAAATGCGGGCGCGGCCGCTATGCCTGAAGCCCGACAGTCGAAAGAGTGAGTTCGCATGCAGGATCCTGGACCTTCGAAGCCGCGGCCTCGCTATCTTTTCGTCATTCCTCCGGTGCGCAAACCGACGGGCGGCGTCAATGTCATCCTCTGGATGGTCGAGAAGCTGCGCGAGAGCGGTCATGAGGCCGTGCCCCTTCTGGGCCGCAGAGACGGGGCGCTCTTCTCGCGTCCGGTCACGGGCGTCCCGCTCTACAGCCCCGATCTGGACCGCGTTTTCCGCCGCGGGGTCGGGGCCCGGGGCCTGAGGGACAGGCTGCGGCAGGCCCGGGACCATTGGGGCACGCGTCTGCAGACCGTCCTGGGGTCCAGGACCGCGCTGGAGCCTTGGCGCCCCCAGGACGGCGACATCCTGGTCCTGCCCGAGTTCATGTATCCGGAGATCTCGCAGGCCTTCGCCGGCCGCAGGCAGATCCTGCTGGTTCAGGGCTACATGGTGCTGCTCGAAAGCCTCTTGCGCGATCCCCCGCTTCCGGGGCGGGGGGCACGGGATTTCCATGCCATTCTCTCGGCCTCCAGGGCCTGTGCCGAGGCCGTTCGCTTCGCCTTCGCCCGCCCGAGCCCCATCATCCTCTTGCCGGTCTGCAAGCCCGGCCTGACCTTCAATCCCGCCAAGAAGATGCAGATCGCCTATATGCCGCGCCGGCGCGCAACCGAGGTCAGGATCATGACGCGCCTGATCCAGGCCCATCCGGCCCTGGCCGATATCCCGCTGGTTCCGATCGATGGCGTTTCCGAGGAAGAGGCGCAGCGCCTCATTCGCGAGAGCCTCTTCTTCCTGGCCTTCTCGGAGAAGGAGGGCTTCGGCCTGCCCCCGGCCGAGGCCATGGCCACCGGAAGCCTGGTGATTGGCTATACCGGTGTCGGCGGCGCGGAATATTTCACCTCCGAAACCGGCTTTCCCATCGCGGATGGCGATGCCATCGCCTTTCTCGAGACCCTGGTCGAGGTCGTCCAGCTCTGGCGCAGCGCGCCCGCAAGCCTCGAGGCGAAACGCGAAGCCGCCTCCGCCTTCATGTGGCGGGCCCATTCCGAAGCGCAGGCCGTCGAGAGGCTCACGACCCTCTGGGCCGAGATCGACGCCGGTCTCTTGCAGGGATAGGCCCTGTCGCGGTCGGGCGATGGGGCCCGCCCTTCAGCCTCTTTGGCCACCCCCAGGACGCCGAGTGCCTCCGATCCCTGCGCGGGGGGAAACCGCGAAATTGAGTAATCTTTTGCAACCTGCTACAACCTTGGCGATTGCCACCTGGTGGGTACAGCGGTGAAAGGGTTCTCTTGTCGGTCTCGGATTCTTTTGACAGCCCTCCTTCCGCCCGGGGCGTGATCCGCCCCATGGGGCTTTTCTGGTTCCTCCTGGCGCTCCTCTCGGCCGGGGTCTATTTCCAGACGGGCGTCACATCCCTGGCCAAGGCCTGGGCCCTGCCGGAATATTCCCACGGGCCCCTGATCCCGCTCTTGTCGCTGTTCCTCTTCCTGCGCCATCTGAAGCGGGTGCCGGTCCGGATGGGGCCTGTCAGCGACCGGGGCGCGGGGCTGGCGGTCGTGCTTCTGGCCATGGTGCTGGGCGGCATCGGGCGGCTCTTGCAGATCGACGACTTCGCGGCCTATGCCATGATCCTCTGGACCGGGGGGATGCTGCTCTTGTCCTTTGGCTGGCGCCAAGGGCGGCAGTTCTGGCCGCCGGTCCTGCACCTGGTCTATATGCTCCCCCTGCCCGGCGTGCTGTATTACGGGCTCTCGACCTGGCTGCAATGGGTCTCCTCGAACCTTGGCGTCTGGTTCCTGCACCAGATCTCGGTCCCGGTCTTCCTGGATGGCAACATCATCGACCTGGGCGTCTACAAGCTTCAAGTGGCCGAGGCCTGTTCGGGGCTGCGCTATCTTTTCCCGATCCTGTCGTTTTCCTATATCTTCGCCGTGCTCTACCGGGGCCCGATCTGGCACAAGGCGGTGCTCCTGATCTCGGCCGCGCCGATCACGGTCTTCATGAACTCGGTCCGCATCGCCATCGCAGGCGCCGTGGTCGACCGCTATGGCATCGAACATGTCGAGGGGGTCAGCCATTTCATGGAGGGCTGGGTGATCTTCGTGGCCTGCGTGGCGATCCTCTTTGGCCTGGCGCGGGTGATGCTGCTTTTGAACCCGCAGCGCATGGGCGTGGTCGAGGCGCTGGACCTGGATTTCGACGGGCTTTGGGCCCAGGCGCAGCGCATCCGGCTGATCGAGCCCTCGCGGGCGCTGATCGTCGCGGCCCTGGTCATGGGGGCAGGGGCGCTGGCCTGGGCCGTGATCCCGCCCCGCCCCATGGTCGAGGTCGCGCGCGAGCCCTTCCATGCCTTCCCCGCGCAGCTCGGGGCCTGGGTGGCCTCGTCGCCGCAGAGCCTCGACCCGCAGGTCGCCAAGGTGCTTGCGGCCGATGATTACCACTCCGTCACCCTGACCAAGGCCGGAGAGCGTCAGCCCGTCGATCTCTTCATGGCCTGGTACAAGGACCAGATGACGGGGGGGACGCATTCGCCGACGATCTGCCTGCCCTCGGCCGGCTGGGAGATCGCGGGCCTGCAATCGGTGCCCGCGCCCGAGGGGGTGGAGGGCGCGCCTTTCACGCTGAACCGGACAGTGATCCAGAAGGGCATGGAGCGGATGCTGGTCTATTACTGGTATGACCAGCAGGGGGTGCGGACCGCCTCGTCCTATTACGCCAAGCTCTCGATGACGCTGTCCAAGCTCGAGACGGGGCGCAGCGATGGGGCGATCGTGCGGCTGATCACGCCGATCGGTCCCGGCGAGAGCGATTCCGCCGCAGAGGCGCGCTTGCAGGATGCCTTGCGGGCAGTGGTGGTGCCGCTGCCCAGGTTCCTGCCCAAGTCATGAACCGTCCGAAAGACCAGAGCCATGCCCACTGATATCCTGTTCGTCTATGGTGCCTTGCGCTCGGGAACGACGATGTTCCGGCTGATGCTGGATGCGCATCCCCAGATCCTGCACCGCGGAGAGCGGGATTTTCTCTTCGATCACCTCCAACCGGACCCAGGCCATCCGACCGGGTGGCGCTATGATCGGGAAGAGCTCGAGCTTGACGCGATCTACCGGGCCAGTGGCCTGACCCTGCCTGCGGAGAAGGACGGCCTGGACTTGCTTCGGGACTTCCTGCGCCAGTTGAAGGCTGGGGCCGACGGGGGCATCGTGAGCCTCAATATCCATCGCAACGTCGAGAAACTCGTCGCGATCCTTCCCGGGGCCAAGATCATCCACCTGGTGCGCGATCCCCGCGATGTCGCGCGGTCCTCTGTCGCCATGGGCTGGGATGCGACGCTTTATCATGCGGTTGGGCATTGGCTGGAGACGGAGGAGGCCTGGGATCGCGTGGCGCCTGGGCTCGATCCGGGCCAGGTTCACGAGCTGCGCTACGAAGACTTGCTTCTGGATCTGCCAAGGGTGCTGGAGGGGGTTTGCGCCTTCATCGGATGTGCCTATGAAAGCGCAATCCTGACCTATCACGCCACCAGCAGCTACGGCCCGCCCGACCCCGGGCTGATCGATCAGTGGAAGCGCAAGTCCAACCCGCGCGAGATCCGCGACCTCGAGGCGCGGGCGGCGGAGGTGATGCTGCGGCGCGGCTATGCGCTCAGCGCCCCCGTCCGAACCCCGGGGCTGATGAGCAGGCTGCGGCTCGGTGTCGTGAACCGGTTGGGGCGTTGGCGCTTCGGGATCGAAAGATATGGCGCCGCCCTTTACTTCGGCGAGAAACTCACCCGCTGGCTCCGGCTCGAAGCCTGGCATTGCCGCATTCGAAACCGGATGGAGGTCATCTGGCGCCGCCATCTGAAGTGACGCGTCACTTGTACTCGATGATCCCGGGCCTCCGCCCCAGCGCGCGACCCAGCCAGAACTCCGCCACCCCCAAAACCTCCGGAAACTTTCCCAGGGTCATGAAGACCGGCCATTCCCAGGTTTCGCGTGCGAAACGAGAGGCTCCGGTCTCGCGCGCAAGGCGCAGGGCCAGGCGCGCGACCTGCAGGGGCCAGGCCAGGGCCAGCACCGCCGCCCAGGGCGTCACGCTCATCCCTGCCAGGATCACGAGCGGCAGCCCCGCCCCCCAAGCCACCGCCCGCCGCACCTGGTCCCGACCACCGCCATGCATCATGGCCCCCTGCGCCGCCGCAAAGCCGCCCCGCCGCGCCCGCTTCCACCACTGGCCAAACCGCAGCATCGCCGCGTCGTGCAGCACCATCTCCACCCCGATCCGCCAGATCCGCCAGCCCTGACCCCGCAGCCGCGCGCACATCTCCGGCTCCTCCCCCGCGATCAGCCCCGGATCATAGCCCCCCACCGCCGCAAAGGCCTGCGCCCGGATCAGCGCATCCCCGCCGCAAGCCAGGGCCTCTCCAACCGGCGTATCCCATTCCCGGTCGCACAGCCGATTGTAGACCGAGACCTCGGGAAACCGCTCCCGCCGCCGCCCACAGACCACGGCCACCTCCGGATGGTCGCGCAAAACCCCCAAGGCCGCCCCCAGCCACTCCGCCCGCATCTCGCAATCGCCATCCAGGAACTGCACGAATTCCGGCACCTCCGCCCCCAGGGCCGCAAAGCCCGCATTCCGCGCCCGCGCCGCCGTGAAGGGCGCGTCCCGCGCCAGCTCCACCACAAGGGCCCCCGCCGCCCGCGCCGCCGCCACCGAGCCGTCCGAGGACCCGCTGTCCACATAGACCACGCGCCCGACCTGCCCCCGCAAGGAGGCGAGGCAGCGCAGGAACCGCTCCCCCTCGTTGCGCCCGATCACCACGGCGGCCAGGTCATGCATCCCGACCCCCGATCACCCGCGCGGGCACGCCGCCCACGACACTGCCCGGCGCCACATCCCGCACCACGACCGCATTGGCCCCCACCACGGCCCCATCCCCGACCCAGATACCACCAACGATCACCGCCCCGGCGCCGATCTCCACGCGATCGCCGATCACCGGCCGCGCCTCCAGGTCGCTCAGCCGCGCAATCCCGAAGGTCGTGTTCTGCCGGATGATCACATCGTCGCCGATCGCCTGGGCCACCAGGATCATCCCCCCGAAATGCTCCAGCTTCACCCGCCGCCCCAGGCGCACCGTATAGGGCAGGAAAATCCCCCCCATCCATTCGCAAAGCTTGGCCATCGCCCGGTAGATCACCGAGAGCGGCAGCCGCACGAGCCGCACCCGCACCCCCATCCGCCAATTGCCGAACCGATGCCAGAAGACCGCCCAGAAGCCCTGGCTCAGCCAATCCCCGTCATGGGTCCGGAAATCCTCCGCCACCAGGGCCCAGAAGCCGATGCCTGGAGGATTCATGTTGGCCAGGCCCGGGTTGGGCCGGAAGACAGAGGCGTCAGGGCGCATCATCCCAAGTTCCTTCCCCGCAAGAGAGGCACCAGCACATGGGTCCGGACATCGGCAAAGAACCGCGGCGCCAGATGCGCCTTCCGCCCGCGCAGGGCCGAAAGCCCGACATTCACCCCCGCCCCCAGAAGCCAAAGCCCCGTGGCCAGCAAGGCCCCCGCCCGCCCCCGCGTCTTGACCATGTAAAGCGCCCAGGACCGGTACCAATAGGCGGGCCGCCGCCGCGGCGCCTCGCCGCTCTTCACCCCGGTCGCAGCCCCCTCGGCATGAAGAACCTCCGCCTCGGCCAGGTACCAGGTCTGCCATCCGGCCCGGCCCAGGCGATGCATCAATTCCACCTCTTCGTAGTAGAGGAAGAAGTCCGGATCGAAGCCCCCCACCTCCGCCAGGGCCTCCAGCCGGAACATCACCGCCGCCCCCGCCACCCAGTCGACCCGCCCCGTCGCCATCTCGGCCGGCAAGGGCACTTGCCAGCGCGCACAAAGCCGCGCCAGGGGGCCGAAGCTCACCGCATCCGAAAAGACCGAGACCAGCGAGGGGAAGCGAAAGGCCGCCGTCACCGGCCGCGCGATGCCATCCGCCCCGGGCTTGCGGATCCGCGCCCCCACCGCCCCGGCTTCGGGATGGCTGTCCAGGAAATCCGCCATCCGCGCCACCGCCGCGCCCTCGACCCGGGCATCGGGGTTCAGCAGGAAGACCTTCCGCCCCGCACCCTCCCCCGCCAGAAGCCGGTCGATCACCAGGTTGTTGCCCCGCCCGAAGCCATGGTTCACCGTCTCGGCCCGGAAGGTCACCCGGCTCCCCCAGCCCCGCGCCGCGATCGCTTCGGCCAGCCGCTGCCCATCCTCCCCCGGCGAGGCATTGTCGACCAGGTGCACCCCGGCCAGGCGGTCGGGATGATCCAGAAGGCTCTCGACCGCCAGCAAGGCCAGCTCGGCCGTGCCATAGTTCACGACGATGGCCACGACATCTGCGGGCAGGGGGGGCGGGACCGGGGCGGGACCGGGGTGGGCATCCTTTGACAATCGGCGCTTTCCTGTGGTTTTCTGGGCTCAGTCATTGTCCAAGGCATTGGGCCGGCAAGCCAAGTTTGCCGCCCGACTATAGCAGGACCACAAGGCATCACAACCGCCGCCCGGGCCGGGCAGGGGGCAGAACACAGGGTCAGGCATCGCGCATGGGCAATCCCTTCGCCTCTTTCATGCTCTTCTTCTGGCCCGTCGTGGTGTTCCTCCTCTTCCGCAGGCTCTCCAGGCCCGAGGCCCTGTGCTGGTCGATCGTCGGCGGTTACCTGGTCTTGCCCTTCGGGGTGGGGGTCGATCTCCCGGTCTTGCCAAGCCTGAACAAGGACCTGATCCCGGCTCTCGCGGCGGGTCTGCTCCTCCTGCTCATGGGGCCGGAGACCGATCGGCAAAGAGGGACCCCGCCCATTTCCCGCAGGGCCTCCCCAACCCCGCCCGCGACGGTTCCAGCGATGGGGTCCGGAGAGGCCTCCCCCCCGGGGCCCCGTCGCAGACCCGCCCCATCCGACCGGCGGGCCCCTGCTCCCCTTCCCCTTCCCCGCGTCTTCCTGGCCTTCCTCCTCCTCCTGATCCTCGGCCCCTTCCTGACGACCTGGAACAACCAGGAATGGATCTCCCTCGGCCCCCTGGTCCTGCCCGGCCTCGGGCTCTATGACACGCTCTCCGCGGTCCAGATCGCGATCGTCACGCTCTTGCCCTTCCTCCTCGCCCAGAGGGTCATGGCCCGGCCCGAGGCGCCGCGCATCCTCTTGCGCGTCCTCGTCTTCGGCGGATTGCTCTATCTTCTGCCGATCCTCTACGAATTGCGCATGAGCCCCCAGATCAGCAACAAGGTCTATGGTTTCCTTGGGCAAAGCTTCGACCAGGCGATCCGCGGCTTCGGCTATCGGCCGGTGGTCTTCCTGCAACACGGGCTCTGGCTGGCGCTCTTCATGGCCCTGGCGGCGCTCGCAGCCCTCGTCCTGATCCGCAATGCCGGGCTCGGGCGGGGCAGGGCCATCCTCGCGGCCCTCGTCCTCGCCCTCGTCCTCTTCCTGTGCAATTCCCTCGGCGCGGTCCTGATCTTCCTGATCCTGGCACCGCTCCTCCTCTTGCCCATCCGCATCCAGCTCCTCGCCTCCGCGATCCTGGCCGCCCTGCTCCTGGCCTATCCGATGGTGCGCGCCACCCCCCTGGTTCCGGCCGAGACGCTGACCCGCCTGGCCGAGACCTTCAGCCCCGACCGCGCCCAGTCGCTGGATTTCCGGCTGCGCAACGAGGATATCCTCCTGCACCACGCCAACAAGAAACCGCTCACCGGCTGGGGCGGCTATGGGCGCTCCCGGGTCTATGATCCCGAGACCGGGCGGGATCTCAGCATCACCGACGGGGCCTGGGTCATCGTCATGGGCGTGAGCGGCTGGCTGGGCTATATCGCGACCTATGGGCTTCTCGGCGGGGGCTGCCTCTGGCTCTATGTCACGCGCAAGCGCCATGACCAAAGCCATGAGGTCGCCGGGCTCGCCCTGATCCTCGTGGCCAACCTGATGGATTCGATCTCGAACGGAACCCTGACGCCGGTGACCTGGCTGATCGCGGGGACCCTGGCCGCGCAAACCCGGCTCAGGCGCCAGGAGGCGGCGGATCAGGGGGCTGCGGATCAGGGGACGGAAGGGCAGGCCGAGCCGGGGGCAGGGCAGGGGCGGGGGCCTCTCTATGCCCGCCCCCGATCTCGCCCCCAGTCCCGCGTCCTGCCCCTCACGCTGCTCGTCTCTGCGCTGGCCCTTGGCCCCGCCCCCCTGAGGGCCGAAGAGGCAGCCCCCCCCAACCCCGTTCCCAAACCCGTCCCTGGCCTCGGCCTTTCCGACCCCAAGCTTGCGTTCAATCTGAACGTGATTTCCGACTGGTCAGCGGCCCTGGCCTTCCTGGATATCATGAAGCTGTCACGCCCCTTCTGGGCCCATGACGGA
>NZ_JAABNR010000047.1 GCF_009925085.1 Stagnihabitans tardus
CGCCCATCGTGCGGTTCGCCCGAACCTTGAACAGAGACATTGATGCGGTCAGGAATGCGATCGAAATGGAGTGGAGCAATGGTCAAGCCGAAGGCCAGATCAACCGATTGAAGACCTTGAAGCGCGCAATGTATGGGCGAGCCGGCCCGAACTTGCTCAGGGCCCGAATGCTCCCTCTGCACCACACAAATTGAGGATGACCCTCATTAAGGGCAACGCGACATCTATTACCCCGGCGGCAATGCCTTGAACGTGGCGGTCCTGGCGCGGTGCGCGGGCCTTGCCGCCGTGGATTACATGGGCATCCTCGGCAATGACGCCCCCGCCGCCCATGTCGAGGCCGCGATACGGGCCGAGGGGCTCTCGACCCATCTTTTGCGCCGGGTGCAGGGCGAAAACGGCCTGGCGCGTGTGACCCATGATGCCTCGGGCGACCGGGTCTTCCTGGGTTCGAACCGGGGTGGCATCCGGCGCAAGCTGATGCTGCGGATGGACGCCGATGACCTCGACGAGATCGGGGGCGCGGCCTTCGTCCATTCCAGCTGCTTCAGCTATATCGAGCCCGAGTTGCCACGCATCCGGGCGGCGGCCCGGGCGCTGTCCTTTGACTTTTCGACCGAACAGGACCCGGATTACCTGGGCCTTGTGGCGCCCCATCTCTCGCTGGCCTTCCTGTCGGGATCGGGCCTGTCGATCATGCATCTGCGCGACTTGGCGCATCGGCTCTTGGACCTGGGGACGGGGGCGGTCTGCATCACCCGCGGGGCCGAGGGCGCCTATTGGACCGATGGCGCGCAGGAATATCTGCAGCCGAGCCTCCCGGCCGAGGTCCGCGACACGATGGGGGCGGGGGACGCCTTTATTGCGGGATATCTTGCGGCCACGATCGAGGGCGCGGCCCCGGCCCCGGCGCTGGCACGGGGGGCCGAACATGCCGCGCTGGCCTGTTCCTGGCCCGGCGCCTGGGGCCATCCGCATCCGGCCTGATCAGGCCCGCGCCGCAAGCCAGCTGGACAATTTCTCCAAGGCGCGGCTGGCCGGGCGATATTCGGGCCTTACCAGCCAATAGCTGCCCTCCAGCGCCAGGTAGTCCGGCGACAGCGCGCAAAGCCTGTGGGCATAGGCCTCGGATGTGGCCAGAAAGCGCGGCAAAAGCGCCACGCCCTGGCCAAGCGCCGCAGCCTCGGCCAGGTGCGAGAACTGGTCAAACAGGCCGCCCGAGACGCCCTTGGCCGCGACACCCCGGCGCGCGAACCAATCCTCCCAGGCGCCGGGGCGGCTTTCCAGATGCAAGAGCGGCAGGTCCAAAAGGGCGGCGGGATCGGCGCGCAGGGCCTCGGCCCTTGCACCGATCAGCCGTTCCGAGGCCATGGGCATGATCGCCTCGCGGTCCAGCTGCTGATAGGTCACGCCCTGCCAATCCTGCTTGCCGTAATGGATTGCCGCATCGAACCTTTCGCGGCCAAAGTCGAAGGGCGCCAACCGGGTCGAGAGGTTGACCGTGATCCCGGGATGGGCCTCGACAAAGCCCTGCAGCCTTGGCAGCAGCCAATGCTGGCCAAAGGCGGGCAGCACGGCGAGGTTCACGGCCCGGCTTTGCCCGGCAGAGGCAAGGCGCTGGCTGGCCCGCGCCAGATCCTGCAGATAGTCGCGGATCGTATCGACATAATCCTGCCCCGCAGGCGTCAGGATCAGCGCCTTGCCCTCGCGGCGAAAGAGCGGCACGCTGATCTGTTCTTCCAGCACTTTCAACTGACGGCTGACCGCCGAATGTGTCAGCGCCAGTTCGTCAGCCGCCGCCGTGGCGGTGCCCAGCCGCGCCACGGCCTCCAGCGCCAGCAGGGACGAGACCGAGGGCAGAAAGCGTCTTGGGGCCAGCATGTGAGTTTTTCTCCAGTATGAGGAGAAACCATCGCTCATTTTCCGGCGCATCTCCAGATAGGCTGGAGGGGAATCTACAGGAGCAGGCGGATGACATTTCGGCGGTCGGACAGGGTGGCGGGGATCGAATTGTCCGAGATCGTGCAGATCACCGAAAGGGCTGCGGCGCTAAAGGCCATGGGCCGCGATGTGGTGGCGCTTTCGACCGGAGAGCCGGATTTCCCCACGCCCCCCCATGTGATCGAGGCGGCGCATCAGGCGGCGCTTGCGGGCAAGACGCGCTATACGGCGACCGCGGGCACCGCCGATCTGCGCGCGGCGATTGCGGCGGATGCGGGTTGGGGCAGCGTGATCGTCTCGACCGGGGCCAAGCAGGTCATCGCCAATGCCATGCTGGCGACGCTGAACCCCGGCGATCAGGTGGTGATCCCGGCGCCCTATTGGACCAGCTATTCCGACATCGTATCGCTGGCGGGCGGCGTGCCGGTCGTGGTGGCCTGCGGGGCGGATCAGGGCTTCAAACTCTCACCCGAGGCCTTGGAGGCGGCGCTGACGCCCCAGACCCGCTGGCTGATGCTGAACGCGCCCTCGAACCCCACGGGCGCGATCTATTCGGTGCCCGAGATGCGGGCCCTGGCCGAGGTGCTGTCGCGCCATCCCCAGGTCTGGGTCCTGTCGGATGAGATCTATGAGCATCTGAATTTCATCCCCTTCACTCGTTTTGCCGATGCGGTGCCGGGCCTGCGCGACCGGCTTTTGACGGTGAATGGCGTGGCAAAGGCTTGGTCGATGACGGGGTGGCGGATCGGCTGGGGGATCGGGCCTGCGCCCCTGATCGCGGCCATGGGCGCGGTGCAGGGCCAGCTGACCTCGGGGGCGAATTCCCTGGCCCAGGCGGCGGCCTTGGCTGCGCTGACCGGCCCGTCCGATCTGCTGGACACAAGGCGTCAGGTTCTGCGCGCCCGCCGCGACCGCGTGGTGGCGGCGCTGAACGCCATGCCCGGCGTCGATTGCCCCATGCCCGATGGCGCCTTCTATGTCTTCCCGCGCCTGACCCTGCCGGGGCAGCCTGATGACGCCGCGCTCTGTCACTGGCTTTTGGAGGCGCACGGCCTCGCCATCGTCCCCGGCCGCGCCTTCGACCTTGCGGGCCATGCGCGGATTTCCTTCGCCTATGGCCAGGCCGATCTTGACCGCGGCCTTACCCGCCTTGCCGCCGCATTGGAGGGCCGCTGATGGACCGCGCCGCAATCGTGCATGAGGCTTTTCGGGGCCGGGTGGCCTCGGGCGATCTGCCCCAGGGTCGGGCGCCTGGGGGGCCGCTGATGGCGGAATTGGCCGTGCAGGCCTTTCGGGCGGGCTGTCTGACGCGGGCTTTGGACAGGCAAAGCCGCGTCATGAGCCGGGCGGGGCAGGGGTTTTACACGATCGGCTCCTCGGGGCATGAGGCCATGGCCGCCGTGGCCCTGGCCTTGCTGCCCGGTGACATGGCCTTTCTGCATTACCGCGATGCGGCCTTTCAGATTGCCCGCGCAGGGCAAGTGCCGGGACAGACCCCGGCCTGGGACATGCTTCTGTCTTTCGCCTCCTCCTCGGAGGATCCGATTTCCGGCGGGCGGCACAAGGTTCTGGGGTCACGGGCGCTGATGATCCCGCCGCAGACCTCGACCATCGCCAGCCACCTGCCCAAGGCGGTGGGCGCGGCCTATTCCATCGGCGCCGCCCGCCGCCACCGCCCGGAACATGCGCTGATGGCGGATGATGCGCTGGTCATGTGCAGCTTTGGCGATGCCTCCGCCAATCACTCCACCGCCCAGGGCGCCTTCAACACGGCGGGCTGGACCGCCTATCAGGGCATCCCCCTGCCCCTGATGTTCGTCTGCGAGGACAATGGCATCGGCATTTCCACCAAGACCCCGCGCGGCTGGATCGAGGCGGGGTTTCGCGCCCGCCCGGGGATAAAATACTTTCAGGCCGATGGGCTGGACATCTATGACACCTTCCGCGTGGCCGCCGAGGCCGCCGATTACATCCGCACCCGCCGCAAACCCGCTTTCCTGCATCTGCGCACCATAAGGCTTTACGGCCATGCCGGGGCCGATATCCCCACGACTTATCTCTCCCGCGAAGAGGTCGAGGCCGAAGAGGCCCAGGACCCGCTCTTGCACTCCGTCCGCCTTCTGGCCGAGGCCGGGGTGATGGCCGTGCCCGAGGCTTTGGAGGTCTATAACCAGGCCATGGCCCGCGTCGCGCGCCTTGCGGCCGAGGTCGTGACAAGGCCGCGGCTTTCGACGGCCGAGGGGGTGATGGCCTCGATCCTCCCGCCCAAACGGGCGAACCGGCCGACGAATGGCTCCGACCGGGATGCGGTCTTTGGGTCGGATATCAAGCAGATGGCCGAACCCCAACCCATGTCGCGGCTGATCAACTGGGCGCTGACCGATCTGATGGCGGCCCATCCCGAACTGGTGATGATGGGCGAGGATATCGGGCGCAAGGGCGGTGTTTATGGCGTCACGCAAAAGCTGCAGGCGCGCTTTGGCGCCGACCGGATGATCGACACGCTCTTGGACGAACAGGCGATCCTGGGCCTGGCCATCGGCATGGCGCAGAACGGGTTCGTGCCGCTGCCCGAGATCCAGTTCCTCGCCTATCTGCACAATGCCGAAGACCAGATCCGGGGTGAGGCTGCGACTTTGCCCTTCTTTTCCAACGGGCAGTTCACCAATCCGATGGTGCTGCGGATTGCGGGCTTGGGCTACCAAAAGGGCTTTGGCGGGCATTTCCACAATGACAACTCCCTGGCCGTGCTGCGCGACATTCCGGGGGTGATATTGGCCGTGCCCTCGAACGGCGCCGATGCTGCGATGATGCTGCGCGAATGCGTGCGGCTGGCGCGCGAGGAGCAGAGGGTTGTGGCCTTCGTCGAGCCCATCGCGCTTTACCCGATGCGGGATTTGCACGCGGACAAGGATGGGCTCTGGATGCGGCATTACCCCGAGCCCTCCCGACTGATCCCGCTGGGCCAGGTCGGAAGCACGGGCTCCGGCGACTGTGCCATAGTTACCTTCGGCAACGGGGTCTATCTGGCCAACCAGGCAAAGGCGGAGCTGGAGGCGGCGGGGGTGCCCATCCGCATCATCGACACGCGCTGGCTTTCCCCCTTGCCCAAAGAGGCGCTGACCGAGGCGGTGGCAGGCTGCTCCCATATCCTGGTCCTGGACGAGACGCGCCATTCCGGCGGTGTGGCCGAGGCCCTGATGGCGCATTTCCATGAGACCTCCGGGGCGAAGCTCGCCCGCTTGACGGCCAAGGACAGTTTCATCGCCACAGGGCCCGCCTATGCGGCGACGATGCCCGGCAAGGCCGATGTGGTGGCGGCGGTCCTGAACCTGACAGGTGCCAAATGACCCGCAAAACCGCCGTCGTCATCTGCCCCGGGCGCGGGACCTATAATGCGACCGAACTGGGCTATCTGTCCCGGCACTTCCCCGATGCGGGGCTTTTGTCGCGCTTCGAGGCGCTGCGGGCGGGGCAAGAGAGCCTCTCCGACCTCGATGGTGCCGCCAGCTTTTCGCTCTCGCGCCATGGGCGGGGCGACAATGCCTCGTTGCTGATCTATGCGGCGAGCTATGGGGATTTTCTGTCGCTTGACCTCGATGTGGTCGCGGTTACCGGCAATTCCATGGGCTGGTATACGGCGCTGGCCTGTGCGGGGGCGGTGACGCCCGAGCACGGGTTCCAGATCGCGAACACCATGGGCCGCTTGATGGCAGAGGCCCCCGGCGGCCAGCTGATCCATCCCCATATGGGCGAGGACTGGCGCCCCGATCCCGCCCGCAAGGCGGCGCTTCTGGCGCGGGTCACCGAGATCGCCACGCGGCAGGGTCACACCCTGGCGCTGTCGATCGACCTGGGCGGCTTCCTGGTCCTCGCGGGCAATGAGGCGGGGCTGAAGGCCTTTGAATCTGCCACCCCGCGCGAGGGCCGCTTTCCTCTGCGCCTGGCCCATCACGCGGCCTTTCACACGGGCCTGATGGCGCCCATCGCCGCCAAGGGCCGCGAGTTGCTGCCCGAGAGCCTTTTCGCGACACCGCGCCTGCCCCTGATCGACGGGCGCGGCCAGACCTGGTGGCCTGGCGCGCAAACGCCCGGCCAGATCCGCGACTATACGCTGGGCCATCAGGTGACCGAGGCCTATGACTTCACCGCCGCCATCCGCTCTGCCGCCCGCGACTTCGCCCCCGATCTCTTCGTCCTGACCGGGCCGGGCGCGACGCTCGGCGGCGCCGCGCTGCAGGCGCTGATCCTGTCGAACTGGCGTGGCCTTTCCTGCAAAGCCGATGCCCAGGCGCAAAACCCCCTTCTCTCCATGGCGCTGCCTGATCAGCGCATCCTCACCGGAGCCCCATCATGATCTCTCCCCTGCTGTCGCTGACCCATGGCACAATGCCGGTCTTTTCCCCCATCGACGGGGCCGAGATCGCCCGCGCCCCCGAGGCCGACCCCGCCCTGATGCCCGAGGTCATCGCCCGTGCGACCTCGGCCTTCCGGGCCTGGCGCGAGGTCCCCGCGCCGCGGCGGGGCGAGCTGATCCGGCTTTTGGGCGAGGAGCTGCGGGCCGCCAAGGCAGACCTCGGCGCGTTGGTGACGCTGGAAGTGGGCAAGATCACCTCGGAGGGCCTGGGCGAGGTCCAGGAGATGATCGACATCTGCGATTTCGCGGTCGGTCTGTCGCGCCAGCTGTACGGCCTGACGATTGCCAGCGAACGTCCGGGCCATCGCATGGCCGAGACCTGGCATCCGATCGGCCCGGTTGGGGTGATCACCGCCTTCAACTTTCCGGTGGCGGTCTGGGCCTGGAATGCGGCTCTGGCGCTGGTTTGCGGCAATCCGGTGATCTGGAAACCATCCGAGAAGACGCCGCTGACCGCCTTGGCCACGCAAGCGATCTTTGACCGGGCGCTGGCGCGGTTCGGCGATGCGCCCGAGGGGCTGGCCCAGCTGGTCATCGGCGGGCCTGCTTTGGGCGAGGCGCTGGTGGAAAGCCGCATGGTGCCAGTGATCTCGGCCACCGGGTCCACGCGGATGGGGGCATCGGTGGGGCCTGCCGTGATGGCGCGCTGGGGAAGGCCGATCCTGGAGCTTGGCGGCAACAATGCGATGATCGTGGCGCCTTCGGCGGACCTCGATATGGCGGTGCGAGCGATTGTCTTTGGCGCAGTGGGCACGGCGGGGCAGCGCTGCACTTCGCTGCGCCGCCTGATCGTGCATCGGTCCTTGCAGGATGACCTGGTGGCGCGGCTGGTCAAGGCCTATGCCAGCCTGCCCGTGGGCGATCCGCGCGCGCCCGGCACCCTGATCGGGCCGCTGATCGATCAGGCCGCCCGCGCCCGGATGCTGGCCCAACTGGACCGCGCAAGGGCCGAGGGTGGGGTCGTTCATGGCGGCATCGCGTTGGAAGGACCCGGCGCCTATGTCACTCCGGCCCTTGTGGTCATGCCTGCCCAGACCGAGACCGTGAGGGAGGAATGCTTTGCGCCGATCCTTTATGTCCTGACCTATGACGACTTCGATCAGGCCATGGCCTTGCAAAACGACGTCCCCCAGGGCCTGTCCTCCTGCATCTTCACCCTGAACCTGCGCGAGGCCGAGGCCTTCCTCTCGGCCTCCGGTTCCGACTGCGGCATTGCCAATGTCAACATCGGGCCTTCGGGCGCCGAGATCGGCGGGGCCTTTGGCGGCGAGAAGGAGACCGGCGGCGGACGCGAAAGCGGATCCGACGCCTGGAAGGGCTATATGCGCCGCCAAACCTCGACCGTGAATTACTCGGCCAAGCTGCCCTTGGCCCAAGGCGTCAGGTTCGATGTCTGATGTGGACCTCTGCGCCCCATCAGGCCTATCATGGCCCAAACATAGGGGGCCATTTGGGGCAGGGGCGCGACATATCGGCTGCGGCGCGGATACGCGACCAGTTGCGCGACTGGATCCGCGCCGAGGGTCTGCGGCCGGGCGACCGCCTGCCCACCGAGGCAGAGCTGACCGCCCGCTTTGGCGTCTCGCGCCCGGCGCTGCGCGAGGCGCTGAAGGGGATGGAGCTGGACGGCATGATCGCCGCCCAAAGGGGCAGTGGGCGCTATGTGGCTCCGGCCATGGCGGTGCAGGTCGAACGTCCGATCACCGCCTTCGAAAGCGTGACCGAGATGCTGGGCCGCGCGGGCCATCGGCCGCAGACGCGGCTCTTGCAGGCGGGCAGGGTCCCCTCCCCGCCCGATGTGGCCGCAGCACTGGGCCTGGCCGAGGATTCCCCGGTGTGGCGGCTGGAAAAGCTGCGCTTGATCGAGGGTCAACCGCTGCTTTACAGCCTGGAATACCTGCCGCTGGCGCTTTTGCCGCCCGATCATCCGGTCTTCGACTGGTCAGGCTCGCTGATGGCGCTGATGCAGGGGCTGGGGTTGGCCCCGGTCATGTCGAGAGCCACGGTTTCGGCCGTGGGCCCGCCCGAGACCCAGGCCGATCTGGGCTCCCTAGGCGCGGGCGGCCCGCTCTTGTTGGTGGCCGAGACCTGTTTCACCGCGGCCGGACAGGCCGTCATCCGCTCGCTCATCTATCACGCGGGCCATCAGTTCAGCTTCAGTTTTGCGCGCAAATGACCCCGGCACGCAAAGCGCCATCTTGGGCGTTGACAGCAGGATGCCTGCTGTTTCTAGTGGGTAAAGTTGTCTGACAACTTGTCAAAACATCAGGGAGGATGGAATGAAAAAGATCATCACCACGCTGGCTGCCTTGGCGCTATCCAGCACCGCCGCCTGGGCCGGAGAGACGCTGGACCGCGTCATGTCGGCCAAGGAATTGGTCGTGGCCACCAATGCCGGCTGGCCGCCGCAAAGCTATCTGGACGACAACAACGAGATGGTGGGGTTCGACATCGACGTGGCGCGTGAGATCGCCACGCGCCTGGGCGTCGAGGTCCGCTTTGAGACCCCCGATTGGGCCACCTTGACGGGCGGGCGCTGGCAGGGGCGCTATGACCTTGGCGTGGGCTCGGTGACGCCGACCAAGGCGCGGGCCCAGGTCATCGACTTTGCGGGCATCTATTACTACAGCCCCTATGTCTATGTCCTGCACCAGGACAGCACGGCGGCGACCGTGGCGGACCTGAACGGCAAGAAGATCGGGGTCGAAACCGCCACGACCTCGGAAGACTTCATCAACCGCCGCCTGGAGATCGACGCGCCGGGCCTGCCGCCGATCGACTACAAGCTGGAGCCGGGCGAGATCCTGACCTATGCCGATTCCATGCTGCCCTTTGACGATCTGCGGCTGGGCGATGGGGTGCGGGTCGATGCAGTGATCGCGCCGGAACAGACCGCGATGAATGCGATCAAGAACGGCTATCCGGTCAAGATCCTTGAGGGCGAATATGCCTTCCGCGAGCCTCTGGTGGTGATCGGCGAAAAGACCGACCCGGAATGGACCGCCAAGGTCTCGGAAGTTCTGGCAGCGATGAAAGCCGATGGCACTTTGGCCAGCCTGACCACCAAATGGTATGGCAAGGACTACAGCGCGGATTGACCTGCGCGATGAACATGCCCTGGACCGCCCGTTAGGCGGTGCGATGAAGAAGCTCTGGACCGCCCCAAAGGCGGTCCGGGGTCCTTGGGAGGGGGAAAGATGGATTATCCGCAGACCTATTACCGTCAAAGCCTGGCCGAGACGCGGGCGCGTCCGGCGCTTTCCGGGCGGCATGAGACCGGCACGCTGATCATCGGCGGCGGGCTTGCGGGGCTGACCACCGCGCTGGAGCTGGCGCGGGCCGGCCAATCCGTGACGGTGATCGAGGCGCATCAGGTGGGCTTTGGCGCCTCGGGGCGCAATGGCGGCTTTGTGGGGCCCGGCTATGCGGCGGGGGATGACACGATCACCCGCCATGCCGGGACCGATGGCGCCCGCAGGCTCTGGGATCTTTCGGTCGAGGGGATGGAGCATATCCGTCAGACCATCACCGCGCTGGACATGCCGGGCGTGGCGCCCGAGACCGGGGTGCTCTCGGTCCGCCGCCATGATGACCCGGGGCTGAAATCCGCCCGCGACCAGATGGCGCGGGAGTTGAACTATCACCTCGATTACCTGCCGACCGAGGAATTGCGCAGCCTCCTGCGCTCGCGCCGCTATTTCCAGGCCTTGCGCGATGGCAATGCCTTTCACATCCACCCGCTGAACTATTTGCGCGGTCTGGCCGCCGAGATCGAAAGGCTGGGCGGCACGATCTTTGAACAAAGCCCGGCGACCGAGGCGCATCTGGCAGGTCCGGAAAAGCGCGTGGTCAGCCCCGGCGGAGAGATCCGCGCCGAAAGGGTCGTGCTGACCACCGGGGGCTATACCGATGGCCTGGTGCCGCGCCTGCGCCGTTCCATGCTGCAGATTGCCACCTATGTGATGCTGTCTGAACCCGCGCCCGATCGTCTCGCCCAGGTCATCGCGACGCGGCACGCCGTGGGCGACAACCGCCGCGCCGGGGATTACTACCGGTTGGTTGAAAATGGCACGCGGCTCTTGTGGGGAGGCCGCATCACCACCCGCGCCGCCGATATCCCCGGCATCACAAGGCAATTGCGCCATGAGATGGTGACAGTCTATCCCGAGCTTGCAGACCTGCGCACCGAATTGGCCTGGTCGGGGCTGATGGCCTATGCCCGCCACCTGATGCCGCAGGTGGGGCGCATGGGGCCGGGGGTCTGGCATGCCACGGCCTTTGGCGGCCATGGGCTGAACACCACGGCGATTGCGGGCAAAGTGGTGGCCGAGGATATCCTGGGCGCCTCGGACCGCATCCAGGCCTTTGCGCCCTTCGGCCTGACCTGGACGGGCGGCGCCATTGGCCTTCTGGCCGCGCAGCTGACCTATTGGAAGCTGCAGACCCAGGATTGGTGGCGGGAAAGGGCAGTCGCATGATGCGCTATCTTCTGGCCGATCCGGCCCGGCTGCGTCGCATCGGCTTGGGCTTTGGCTTTGTGATCCTGGTGGCCGTCTTGACCCTGGTGAACCAAAAGCCCTGGACGCCCGAGGCTTTGTCCGGTCTAAACCCCTGGGTCCTGCGCCTTGGCACCGCACTGGTCCTGGCACTGCTGGTCATGGCCAATATCCGCGCGCTTGGCCTCTTGCCGCGCGCGGCCCAGGTCTGGGGCGTCTGGATCGAACTTTTCCTTCTGCTGATGGCCTTCTTTTGGTCCTTTGACCTGTCCTTCTCCTTCATCGCCCGCAAGATCGGTTTCCTGATCACCCAGGGCGTGGCCATGACGCTTTATATCTCGGCGCTGTCGATCCTGATCGCCACGGTCATCGCCCTGGTGGGGGCGGTGGCCAAGATGTCGAAGAACGGGGTGATCTATGGGTTGGCCAGCTTTTACACCTCGCTCTTCCGCGGCCTGCCTTTGCTCATGCAGATCTACATCATCTACCTCGGCCTGCCGCAGGTCGGCTATGTGATCGGGGCCGTCCCCGCCGGGGTGCTCGCGCTGTCCTTGTGCTACGGCGCCTATATGACCGAGATCTTTCGCGCCGGCATCGAAAGCATCCCGCGCGGCCAGTCCGAGGGGGCAACCGCCCTTGGCCTCGCACCCGCGCAAAGCATGGTCCTTGTGATCCTGCCGCAGGCCATGCGCATCATCATCCCGCCCACCGGCAACCAGTTCATCGCCATGCTGAAGGACAGCTCCCTCGTCTCGGTCGTGGGCGTCTGGGAGCTGATGTATCTGGCGCGCACCCAAGGCCAGACCGAATTCCGCCATATCGAGATGCTGATCACCGCATCCATGATCTATTGGCTTTTGTCGATTGGCCTGGAATATGCCCAGTCCCGCATCGAGGCCCGCTTTGGGAGGTCCAATGCCCGCTGAACCGCTTGTCACGCTCTCGGGCGTCCACAAAAGCTTTGGCGCCTTCAAGGCGCTAAGCGATATCACGCTCTCGGTCGCGCCCGGGGAAAAGGTCGTGGTCTGCGGGCCCTCAGGGTCGGGGAAATCCACCATGATCCGCTGCATCAACGGGCTGGAGCCCTATCAGCAGGGCAAGATCACCGTCGCAGGCCGCTACCTGACCGAAGAAGAAGAGGTCGGCCGCGCCGTGCGCCAAGAGGTCGGCATGGTCTTTCAATCCTTCAACCTGTTCCCGCATCTGACGATCCTGGAAAACTGCATCCTTGCGCCGCAATGGGTGCAGGGCAAATCCCGCGACGAAGCGGTGGAAACTGCGCGGCGCTATTTAAAACGGGTCGATATCCTGGAACAGGCCGACAAATACCCGATCCAGCTTTCGGGCGGCCAGCAACAGCGCGTGGCCATCGCGCGCGCCCTGTGCATGGCGCCGCGGTTGATGCTGTTTGATGAACCGACCTCGGCCTTGGACCCCGAGATGGTCAAGGAAGTGCTGGACGTCATGACCGACCTTGCGCGCGAGGGGATGACGATGATCTGCGTGACCCATGAGATGGGCTTTGCCCAGGCTGTGGCCGACCGGGTGATCTTCATGGACCGCGGGCGGATCGTGGAACAGGCCCCGCCCCGGGCCTTCTTTACCGCGCCGCAATCGGCCCGGGCGCAAGAGTTCCTCGCGCAGCTTTTGCATTAAACCGCCCGCCATGCTAGGCGGTCCGCATGGCAGAGGGATCAGAACAGGGCGCGCCCCGGCGCGCCACGCTCAAGGATGTGGCCGCGCTGGCCGGGGTCTCCCGGGCCACGGCGGCGCGGGCCTTGAACAGCTATGGCTATGTCGGCGAAGACGCCGCCGAAAAGGTCCGCGCCGCCGCCGAGACCCTGGGCTATCACGGCAACCGCGTGGCCCAGGCCCTGCGCCAGGGGCAATTGCCGCTGGTGGGCTTTGTGCCGGGCGACATCCAGAACCCTTTCTTTGCCCGTGTCGCCCATGACATCGACGTCGAATTACGCGGCAAGCGGTTCAGCCTGATCATCGCCTCCTCGGAGGAGGACCTGACCCAGGAGCGCGCGCTTGTCGGCAATCTTTTGGCGCTGAATGTCCGGGGGCTGATCGTGGCTCCGGCCTCGGACGCCGATCACCGCCACCTGGTGCAGGCGGCCGGGGAAATGCCCCTGGTGCTGATCGACCGCGACCTGAACCTGCCCTGTGACAGCATCACCGTCGACAACCAGGGCGGCGCTTGCGAGGCCGTGGCCTGGCTGTCGCGTAGCCCTTAAATGGGGTCATCCTCAATTTGTGTGTCACGGTCTGACCGAGCTTCACAGATTGAAGGGATCAGGCCGTGGTATCGAAGAAGCATTGGGCTCCAACCGCCAGTGTGGAGGTT
>NZ_JAABNR010000048.1 GCF_009925085.1 Stagnihabitans tardus
CGCGCTGTCCGGGAATGGGTAGCAGCCCGCAATCAGCTGGCCATAATGTTCGCCGGGCGCTTCGACGCCTGAACGTATCTGAAAACCGCATGGGCCAAATCAGATACACAGAGGTTCAGACACTCCCGAGGAGCGCGCAGCTCGCTCTCTCCATCTCGCCCCAAGGGCAATCTCCCCCTGCCCTCCTCGACCTCTCGCTTCAGGAGGCGAGGTCCAGCGCCCGGGCGGCGAAGCTGCGCCACAGAGGATCGACCAACCGGGCCTCGAGGAGTTCGGCGCGGTGGCGGAGCCGGGCAGCCAGCTCGGGCTCGTGCCAGTCCATCGCCTTGCCGGCCTCGGCGCGGCACTGGCTCGCCTCGATCACCACGGCACGAGCCTCTGCGGCGGAGCGGACCGGGTGGCACCAGGCGACGGCACCGGCGCTGGCTGAGCCTGCGAGAACCAGCCGCTCCTCACGATCGAGGATCGCGAGGATCTGCGGGGCGGTGCCGTGGTTCAGGTCCTCGGCGTGAGCGATGGCGGCCGCCATGGCCTCGTCGAGTGTCGCGGCGCGCGACAGGATGGAGGGATGGGCCTCCCCTGTCGCGATGGCACCGGCCGTAGACGGCCGGGTCAGGACGAAGGGCTGGCCCGAATTAAGCGCGGCCTCCGGGAACGGGCGATAGCCGACGCGGGCACGCGGAGTGGAGAAGGACGCATCGAGCATGGGGATCACCTCCGACGGCGCGGGGAGGCCTCTCCTCTCGCTTCAGCCGTCAAAAGCGAAACTGCCGCCCTCTTCCTCTAAGTAGGGCAAAGCGGGTCGACAACGGGCTTAGCCAACGGAAGCAGGCGACCGGTCCGGCAATGGACCCAACAAGTTTCAACCCCCGCTCAGGTCTCTCGATCCAGACACCAGCCGCCCGCCGGGATCGTTTGCACTTGCCCTCCTGTCAGTCAGCCGCCGCGAAATGCGCCATTTGGTCGGCATGAGCCTTGCGGAAGGCCGGGCGGTCGGTGACGCGGGCGACATAGGCCTCGGTCGCGGGACGAAGGCCGAAGGCGCGCACCTTCGCTACGCGCAGGACGTCGGCCATCAGCAGATCGGCGACGGTGAAGCGATCGGCCGCCAGCCAGTCGCGCTGGCTCAACTCGCGCTCGATGTGACCCAAGCGGCTGTCCAGCCAGCCCGTCAGCCCATTCTCGGCCACGCCCGTGATTTCCTGGAACCACCAGGGCACGCTCACCATCTCGACGGAGTTCAGGGCTGAGATGACCCATTGCAGCGTCTCGGCGGCGCCTGCGGGGTCACGTGGCATCAGGATCTCGCTCTCTTGCGCCAGATGCAGCAGGCAGGCGCCGCTTTCAAACAGCCGCACCGGGCCGTCGTCGAGGAATGGCACTTGGCCGAAAGGCTGGCGCGCCAGGTGGTCGGGACCGCGGGCGTCGAACGCAATGGAGCGGACCTGGTAGGCGAGCCCCGCCTCCTCGCAAGCCCAACGAAGGCGCAGGTCGCGGACGAAGCCGCGTGGGCCGGCGGGCACCCAGTTGAAAGTCCAGATGGTCAGGTCGGTCATGAGGGATCTCCGGGACAAGCCCCATCAGGGACGGCGATGGCGCGGGCCAAGTCAAGCGGATGTTGTTTGAGGCCCCGCCACACTCGCGTCACATCTTGCCGAGGCCGCGCAGCGAGACCTCGGTGCCCGCACCGACGATGATGTGGTCGTGCAGCGTCAGGCCGAGGTAGCAGCAGCCCTTCTGGATCTGCTTGGTCATGGCGAGATCAGCATCCGAGGGGGTCGGATCGCCCGACGGGTGGTTGTGCACCAGGATGAGAGCTGAGGCGTTCAGCATCAGCGCCTGCTTCATCACCTCGCGCGGATAGACCGGGACATGATCCACGGTGCCGACCGCCATCCGCTCGTCCGAGATCAGACGGTTCTTGCGGTCGAGGTAGAGGACGTGGAAGCGCTCCTCCTCGCCCCTCACGCTGAGGGCCAATAGTCGCAGACGACGGACCAAGAGGTCAGCGCCGGGTTCCGGTTCAAATAGCGGCCGAGGACCTCGCGGGCCTCGAGGATCAGGGTTTCTTCTTGGGGGGTCATGGGGAGATGCTTTCGTGCTTTAGGAGGCCGTACCCTCGCCGATCCGCTCTGGGCGGATGACGAGGGAGAAGCCCGGGAGGGGGAGGAAGGATCAAGGGCGTGCCGAAGCCCCCTGCCCCGCCGAAGGTGGCAGGGGGGTCAACGGCGCGGCCAGCGCGGCACGTCAGCTGACGCGGTCGAGGAGCTTCTTGGCCCGGCCCTCCATGTCGAGCCGCGCGTCCTGCTGCGTCTTGTCGCGCGCCAGACGCGTGATGCCCTGGACGAAGTCGAAGACGCTCGACGGAGGGTGACCATCATCGAGCAGCACCGCATCGATGATCTTTCCCGTCTCCGCCTTGGAGAAACCGCGCTTCCTGAGGAAATCATCGCGCTCCTCATCGGTCCGCGCCACGATCTGCTGCCGCGCTGCTTTGATCCCGTTCACGAAGCCCTGCGCCGAGGAATTGGCAAAGCGCGTCAGTGCAGGCGCCGCCTCATGGGCGAAGCGGGTGGCTGCGTATTTCGAGTGGCGAATGGAGATCTCCTGGAAATCTTCGATGCCCCAGAGGTTGCGGTTATGACAAACCGCCCGCAGGTAGAAGCTCGCGATCCCGAGCGTCTTCGCGCCGACCTCCGAGTTCCAGCAATAGAACCCCCGGAAGAAGAGGTCCGGCGAGCCATCGGCCAAGCGCCCTGCCTCGATCGGATTGTGGTCATCGACCAGGAAGAGGAAGACATCCCGGTCCGAGGCATAGAGCGTGGTCGTATCCCGGCTGATCTCGACATCGGGGTTGTAGATCCCGGTCGACCAGTCGAGCACGCCCGGCACTTTCCAGCGCGTATCCCCGGTCCCGTTGCCTGCGATGCGCTGCACTGCCTCGACGAGCTCGTGGTCATTGATCCTGCCATAGTCCGGACCGGTGACGGCGCGCAACTCCATCCGGCCACCTTCGGTCTCGAAGGTCTTGATCTGCTCGGACCGGTAAGTCGAAAGACCGTATTGCAAGTTGATCGCAGCCAGAGGCGCGGGCAGCTGCCGCAGATAGGAGGCAGGCGCGCCCACGATGCTGGCGAGCTGACCGAAGGCCCAATGCGTCGGCGCCAAGGGCTCATGGGCATTGGGCAGGATCAGCTGCATCCGCTCGGCATTGTCGCGCGTCGCCTCCACGCGGATATCGGCCGTCTCAACCACCCGCGACCGGCTGCGCTCCGAGCGGCCCTTCACCGAGGCATAGAGGCTGTCGAGCGAGAGATACCGCTCGTCATCCGGCCGGTTGAACCATTCGGACGAGACCCGCCCGTTGCGCTCGCCCTGGCTCACGTCGACCTTCCAGCCGCCCTTCGCCTCACGAACCGGATCCAGAACCTCCACAACGCCCATCGGCTATCTCCCGCGACGGGTGTCCAGGAGCCACTCTCCCGAACCCTCAACCCGTCACGGACAAGCCAGCACTCCTCGGACTCTGGACCCGGAGGGGCCGTCGTAATGATGGTATGGCGGTCGCGGAAATAGGGTTGACGACTGGAGGTGAATACAACAGGTTGAGTGTGGCCTTACTCGCAGGCCGGTGTGCCCGCCACGCGAAGCTTTGCAGCGTTTCAGTTTTCGTGAACCAGACTTAATGCCATTGGCGGGTCTGATTGGCAGCGGGCACCTAGTCGGATCCAGCTTGGACATGGATCATGAAGGACAACGAAAAACTCAAACGATTGAAGATTGTGGCAAAACGGCATGCCAGATCGACTGCGCAGCCCCAGCACGTCGCTTTGGATTTTGTGGCGACCAAATTGGGGGTACCTAATTGGAATGCCCTCACAACCCGTGCAAAAAGAGACTGGGCGCCGTCTGATGCAGAAATTGCCAAGGTCGAAGCCTTGGTGGAGAAGGTGTCCTCCTTCAAGGACGCTGAGTTCGACCACGTTTTCGGCGGGCCAGAGGCCGTGACCGAGGGCGAAGTTCAGGGACACCGGTATGCGCTCAAGACGATGTGCGGGGATGTCTACATGGACGGGGAAGGCTGGCATATCCATCTGCATGAGAACCCTTTGGTGCCCCCGCAGGTGACGATCGATCTGCCGCACGCTTTGACCAGCCCGATGAACAACCCAAAGCTTCTCGCTGAGGCGACAGGGATTGCCAAGGAACTGATGCAAACGATCAAGGCGCGGCGCTTTGAAAATTGGCCGCGGCGCGCGACCAAGCCGAATGCAGAAGGAAAAGTCCGTCATCCGTTCTTGAAGATGGCGGACTCAGATCGCTGGTACTGCCTGCACTGCAACGGCGAGATCACAGGAGTGCAAATCGCCAAGAACCAATGGCACTGCCCTGGCTGCGGGGCCTCGCCCATCAACATCTTCGATCAACCCTTTTGGCTTCATCCGCACGAGGAGAAACCCATGGCCGTCCAGATTCCAGCTGAAAGCGAAGCGATCGAGCCAGTTGTCACTGTCATCGACCAACGGCCGAGACTTGATCTGAACAAAGACCAGGTGAAACACCTGATCAGATGCGCCCTCTTCGAGGATGCGACCAACGCGAGCGAACGTATGGGGGCAAGCCTGGCGGAGATCCACGTTGATGAGGATCTGGACGTGTTCCTTTCGTTCGAGGATCACTATTGGCCTGAGGAGAAGGAACCTCATTCAGCGCGCGAAGTGGCAGCACTGCTCGGTGTCGAAATCTTCAAAGACGTCATGTGGACCGATCCGCTGTTCGCCTGGCCTGGCCTCGGCACCGTGACGCAAAGCACGGCGGAGTACACGCGTCTGATGCTCGACGCCTATCGCCAGCACGGCGTGATCGGGGACGACAAGGACGAATAGCGGGCACATTCCGCGCACGATCATTGACTGTGCTGCAACTGTCCCGCCTACCTTCGCGCCTCAGCGCGGCGGCTTTGAAGAAGCCCTGGCCCGGCGGGTCCATCCCGCCGGGCCAGGTGGGTGGTCGGCTCAGAAGCCGACCTCGTCGTCGCGATCAACCAGTTCGGGCGCATCGCCCTCGGCCGCCTTCGGGCGGCTGAGGAAGTCGACCTTCTCGGCGATGATCTCGCAACCGTAGCGGTCGACACCCGCCGCATCGATCCACTTCGTGTAATGGATGCGGCCCTGGACGAGGACCTTCATGCCCTTCTCGCAGTTCTCGGCGACCGACTTGGCCAGGCCGTTGAAGCAGGCGATGCGGTGCCACTCGGTGTCCATGACGCGATAGCCGTGCTCGTCGCGCATCGGGCGGCCTTCGACGAGGCGGGGGCGGGAAGTGGCGAGGGTGAAATGCACGATCTTCGTGCCCCCTTGCGTGGTGCGGGCCTCCGGGGCCTGACCGATGTTGCCGGCGAGGATGACGATGTTCTGCATGGGGTAGCTCCTGTGTCCGTCTGAAGGGCCCATCCCTTCGACAAGACCCGTCAGAAGCCTGTCGGTCGACGTCCGCACGGCTGGGCCAAGGGACCAGCCGGAAACCCCCGAGGGCCCGGGGTGGAGCGGGCAGGACGCTTTGCGGCCAACACGGCCCGGGCAGGAGCTGGGGTTGCGGGCAGGAGACCGAACAGGCTTAGGGGATTGTCAGTCGAAGGGGAGGCGCCTCAGCCAGACCGCGGGAGTAGTAAACCCAAGCAGACAGAGTTGACACGACCTGATCCGGCAATCTCAGGCATTGGGGAATGAACTCGGAAAGGGAAACTGAGGATTGCACTTCAAAACCGGCATTTTCACCCTCCGCCGTGTAAGGCTCTTGCCGTCCGGATTCGAGAGGACTACTGCAGGGGAATTGGATCCACCGGAGCACCTGATGCCTGATTTAAACTTGAATGCCATGTCGCTCGCGGAATTGCGGGATTTGCAGAAGGCCATCGTCAAGGCGATTGCCAACTTCGAAGTGCGGCAAAAGACGGATGCCCGCAACAAGCTCGTGATCCTCGCCCATGAGTTGGGCTACAACTTTGACGAATTGGCGGCACTCGGAGGACCGAAAATCAAGCGGGCGCCCTCGACGAAGATCTATCGGCATCCCGAGAACTCGACCATCACCTGGTCCGGCCGGGGGCGTAAACCGGCGTGGTACATCGCGCATGTCGAGGCGGGCGGAGACCCGGAAGCGCTGCTCGGCTGAACAGACCACAGCGCGTCCCCTAATCCTGCACCCGATTGCGCCTGCCGCAACCGGATCGCAGCCATGAACGACCTCCAGATCCGAACAAAGTGGAGTGCCGAGCGGGCGCACGCAACCGAACGGCGAAGGGCCCGATAGCTCTCCTGCGCCGCCCGGACCTTCGCGCTTGCCGTCGGCTTATGCCCACGGATCGTGCTCCCCGATCACGAGAACCTCGTCCCCGTCGATCTCATCGGCGGGGGAGGCGCCATAGGTCGCCATCCCCGGCCTGGAAGACAACGATGGCGACCATCAGCGTGGCGGCGAGGCTGGCGGCGTAAGCGTGTGCATCTTTGCGGGACATCTCTTCGGCTCCTGTCTGGAGGCGGAGGACCATCCCACGCGCGACAGGACTCCGAAGGCCAGAGACGGTCTGACATCACCGGGTGCATTCGGCTCGTCCGAATCCGCCCGGCGGAACGGGCTCGCCCGTGGTCCGAGCCCGTGTGGCTTGATCTCGAAGACCGGCCTCGGACCAAGGAAGGGACGGGCGAGCAGGGGATGGGGCTCAAGCCCCAGGAGGCGGTGGACCCGCTGATGCACACCCCGCCAGACTCGTTGCCAGGATGATGGGCCGGGTCACATGAGACGGGGATGGTTCCTGTCGCGCCCTGCCCCATCATTTGGGGGCAAGTCATCTTGGGAGAGCACGACCCATGGGGATGGGCCAACGCTTCCCGCAAAGGTCTATTTTCCTTGCGCGGCGCACATATGGCCAGACCAACCCCCTCCGCCATAGCGTCCGGGGACATCTCAGGACGAATGCCATTGCACCGGCACCACCATTTGCATAGCTCATCGCCCTCACCAAAGGAGACCAGCCCCATGGCCATCTACGCCACACTGGAAGCGGAATTGTTCAGCGTCTTGGTCGAGCTTCTGGGTGATCAGAGACTTGAACGGCATGCGCTGCGCGTGCTGGCCGGAGCGCGTGGGCACGAGCTCGGCCGCCCCTATCTGAACCTATGTCAGCAGGGCTTGATCGAAGAAATCCGAGTTCAGCCCGGCTTTTTCCGGCGTCTCTTCGGCACGCAAGAGACGCTTTGGGTGCGGGTCACGGACTATGGGCAGAAGGTCGCGGGAACAATCGCCGAGCCCCTGCTGGCCGAACCAGCTCCGGCGGCTGCGGAAACCAAGTCTCATCCCCGGCAACCGGACCAGGCGTCGCCTGAAACCCCCAAAGTGGTGATTGCACAACCGCGGCCACCCGAAGTCTTTAACGTTGCGGCCATTGACATGCCGCAACCGCACCCGGTTGTGGTCGCAGTTCCGAACCTGCCGCCTGAAGTTACGTCCATTGATGCGCCCAGCAGCGCCGCGCCGCTTCACGCCATTGGATTTCACAGAGACCCTCGGAGGGACGCCGCTCGATACGGGGTTTCAAATACCTGCCTCTGATCGGCTGGATGGCCTGAGTGAAGCCGTGGGCCTTCTTGGGTTCGAGCTGACCGATGCGGGCAAGCTCTTGGCAGTCAGCCGTTGGGAGCAAGGACTGACTGACGCCCAGGTCGCGCTGGAGATCGTCACAACAGCCCTCGCACATGCCGTGAGGCTGGACGCGACAAGCACCACCAAACTCGACCGCGCCGCGTCGGCTGATTTGGTAGGTCGGGTGACAAAGGCCTTCCTGGCCTATGTCACCGAGGGCCTCTTGGGCGTCACGAACCTGGAGGAAGCTGCCAGCCGGATGGGGAGTTTCCTTGGTGGGCAGGTCGCCACATCGTGCCTCGATGATTACCTTGCAGACCCGTTTCGGGGCATGGCTCCAACGGCGGTTTGCCCCGACGAAATCTATCTGCGCGTCGAGGCCGAAGAAGAATGACCACCTTCTTCACATATGATTCTAGGGAACAAGAACAACATGCTTCACGGTTCAGTCTGCGACTGACGCATAAGGCTTGTCCTCCCGAAACCCAGACACCCGACGATACTCATGTGTCTGTTTGGGATAACCCAGCCTAACCCGGTTGAGTGGCGCCTTAAGCGCGGGTCACCATATGGCTGGTGACTTCGATCAACGCTTCGGCAAATAAGCTCTTCTCGGATTTCCGCTGCGTCCTGTAGCCCTCAGGAGAAATCCTTTGACACTCGTTGTTCAGAACTGTCTCGGCACGCCGCTCCATTTCCGCTGCAAGCTGGGCACTTTGGTACGCGAGGGAACGGGCAATACCCAAATTTCTGTCCAGCGGATCGGTTGCCCTGGCGACCTCGAAGCCAACACGAGCGGAAAAGTCATGGAACTGTTTCGCCTGCCGTTCATACTCGACGCGCTGCGCCCTGGCCTTAACCAGCCATCCTTGAATGCTCATGATCTCGTGTCCCCAGTACCTGAGGGCGTCTATCGAGGCCCCAACGAATCTCAGGCTAGCCCGGACAAGGTTAATCAAGGGTAAACTTTCTACCTTGGGTTGAGCGGCATTTTCCGCCCACAGTCGTGCTCTCGGCACGGCCTTGGCGCTACACATCTTCAAAGACACGAAGAATCTGGAGCAGCTTGGCCCGCTGCCGCGCCTCCTCCGCGAGGCGACGAATGCATTCGGCATGCTCCGCTTCAGGGCCCATGCCACCGAGCAATGCCACCGCAAACTCTTCAAGGTCCGCAATTTGGTCTTTGGTTCCGATCCGCTTCATCATGAGGCAATCTCCCTACCTGCCCAATGCACGCTAATTGTGTAAGCTTTACTTAACAGTACCTAACGGATGGTTAACGGATCGATCATTCCTCGACAAAGCAGCACCATATGTCTGTATCGTTCTGTGCGGTCGTGCCCCTCAAATTGGTCGATATTCGTAAGTGGCATGAAATCATGATCAGGCGGCCATCGCTGTGATGGCCATGCGCGGGATCGATGACTTCACAACTTCACTGCGGACACCCACTTCAGTTTGCGCTGATGCCAATCGCCAACAGGCAAGATCGCGCCGATGTGAATATGGCTCAGGGCGAGATCACCTCTGCATTAATCCGTTGTTAAGAGCTGTAACCGAAACCTTGAGCCAGGCTTCAGAACGGAGAACCGACATGGATAACCGGGAAAACTGGACATTTGCTCTGACCGCCGCCTCGGTCGCCGAGGCCGAAGGTTTCACCGAAACCGCGAAGGCCTTCGCAGAAATCGCCGCAATGGAGATGGACATCAGCAGCCTCTTCGATGGCACTTGCCGCCCGAACAGACTTGCCCTCGTTGAGCGGAATCCACCAAGCCCTGAGTTTATCTTCAGCTCGGTAAGGATTCGTTAAGCAAACCGGACAAAGCTGGGCGCATGAAGAAACCGTCGAGGGACACGATGGAAAAGCTGGAATGGATGCGGGACGCGCTGACCCGGATGGAGATCGACGCGACCAAGCGCGGTTGGGTTGAGATGATCGCCAAGATCAAAGCGACCCGTGAAGTGCTGACAGCCGAGGCCGCCATGCAGGTCCGGAGAGAGAACGTGATCCGGGTGGACTTCCGGTCGGTCCGCGGAACGGAACACACGAAGGTCAGCGTCTTCCCCTGAGGACCGCCCCAACCAGCACACGCTGTTTCCCAGTTCAGTGCCCGCACGGGCCAAGGGGCCGTCTGGCAATTCTCGTGATCGCGACTTGACCCGGTAGCGGCACAAGCTGCGAAAGGACTGCTGTGCCAAGCTACCAAAATCTGATCGAGCTCAGCCTCAGGGCACGCGACAGGTCTGCAGCCGCAAGCCATTCAAGTCGAGGTGCTCCAAGAGCGCTGTTGTGACCGCATGGGCAGCAGCGGGGCGCTGATCGCCAAGTTCGGCAAGCGTTGAGCTGGAAAGTCCGCCTCCGCCACTATCGAGCCGGGGGACGGCATTGGCGGCGAAGGCGGTGACGTGGCCGATGTTCAGGCTGGCGTCCAGTGGACAATAGCGAGCGGGAGTTAACCGGCCCTTTCGGGGACATTGGCGCAGTCATCACGTGCCGGGCCACTTTTTTTAACCTTCCAGACCGATGATGAACCGATGGCAGTTGCTCGGCTTACCCCTTGCCGCCTCTCCCTTTTGCATCGCAGGTGAACCATAGAAAAAAACAACCCCGCAAAATCATCATGGGTCTGGCACCCTACACTAGAGGTGGAATAGCGATTCACGGATCACCCCATGCCATGGCCCAACTCCACACCCGGCGATCTCCCTCGCATCCTCGACGGCACCCTGTCCCAGCGCGGGCTCGGTGGCGCCCAAGTTTGGGGCGACATCCGTACATCCCTGATCAGGCATGGGGTCGAGGCACCGGAGAAGGCTCCTGAAGTACCCTGGCTCTGGGGTTAAATGGCGAATGTTTCGCGCGCATGAAAAGAAAGGCAAGAACGCGGTCCGTCCGTCAGTTCCGCTCCTTTATAGCCCATATCTGGCTATGACCGCTGCAGGGCCACGCACGGCAATGGGCGGCCCATTCAGCAACCTGAAGGTGAATTTCTTGCCAAAGGTTCACCAAGTTTACCTAAAATTCATAACGATATGCGATTCTGATCTTGCCTCGAGCAGGGCCAATAAACTTATCAACTTAGAAGCGAACCTACCCCTTATGAACTATCGAAGCAGCCTGGCGACCACGGTCGCCGGCGCCGCCTCGTTTGGTGAATCATCATTGCGACGCGGATACTTCAGACTGGACGGCACGGCTGTGAGTTGGGACAATCCCCCCGGCCTGTTAGGCCCTTCTGGCACAAACACGGCGGTACGGCACCTTAATGAATACGAATGCGAAAAAGTTAACCGGGCATTAACCTTCTCGCGCGTTACTCAACTGCAAGAAGATCTCTGAAGGGCCTGACCATGCGCGTTCTCCTTGTCGAAGACGACCCCTCGATGGCGAAGAACATCGAGCTTATCCTCCAGAAGGAGGGTCTGACCATTTTTTGTACCGACCTCGGAGAAGACAGCATCGACCTGGCAAAGATCTACGACTACGATCTGATCCTTCTTGACTTGAACCTGCCCGATATGTCGGGGCACGATGTCTTGCGAAAGTTGCGGCAAGCGAGGATCGCGACGCCGATCCTGATCCTTTCGGGGTCAGATGACGCAGAAAACAAGCTCATGGGATTCGGCTTCGGTGCCGATGACTACGTGACAAAACCCTTCAATCGCGATGAGCTGATTGCTCGCATCCGGGCGATTGTGCGCCGGTCCCAAGGGCACTCGCAGTCGATCATTCGTTTTGGGGAGGTGTCGATAAACCTGGACGAAAAGATCGTCACGACTGCCACCCAAACGGTGCCCTTGACCCAGAAGGAATACATGATGCTCGAGCTCCTGTGTCTCAGGAAGGGCACCACGTTGACGAAGGAAATGTTCCTGAACCACCTCTACGGCGGTATGGATGAGCCGTCGACAAAGATCATCGATGTCTTCATCTGCAAGTTGAGAAAGAAGCTGGCGGATGCCACGGGTGGCACGAACTTCATCGAGACCATCTGGGGACGCGGCTATGTCTTGCGCGAGCCGCCAACCCCTGAGGCGCCAGGACTGGAAGCCGCGTCTTGAACGCGCCTCCTGTAGTGGAGAGCGCAGCGGATTTCCTCTTGCTTTGATTGCCGCCAATGAGGTTTCACAGGGGTTTTTGCGCGTCGCGATCTTCCGACCGACGACAAGGTTCAACTGGTGGGTTTATTGGCAAGGACGAAAGCAAAGATCCCGAAGACTGGGACCTGATGTTCATGGACTAGCTGGGCTGAACTATACGGTGACGCCAAGAGTTTTTTGGAAGCTGCGCCGAACCTTCACCGGGGCCTTCACCCCATAGAGGGACTGGTCGGCACGAAGAAAGATGGCCTGCTGCCGGTTTCGTGGACAGCTGGTTAAGCTAGCACAGCGCGGGTTGTAGAAGCGCTCAATGTAATCGAAGACGCCGGCACGGGCTTCGTCGCGGGTGCGGTAAACCTTTCGGGCCGTTCGTTCGGTCTTCAGCGAGGAGAAAAAGCTCTCCATCGCGGAATTGTCCCAAACATTGCCGACCCGGCTCATTGAACAGGTGATCCCATTGTTGGCCAGCAGACGCTGGAACTGCTCACTTGTGTATTGGGCGATCCCTGGTCCGAATGATGAAGCAGTGCGTCGGCCTTGCCGCGTCGCCAGACGGCCATCATCAAGGCGTCCTTAACCAGTGAGGCATCCCGGTCAGCTTTCATGGGCTCTGTTGCACAAGTCTGATGACGGTCGGACGTCCCCCTTCCCTAGACAGACCTATTCTGCGACCTCTGTGGTGGGTGTGCCGAGGGCGGTGAACCCGTTGAGGACCGCGACACGGACTTGGACTGACGTTGCCCCCTCCAGCTAATCCAGTTTGAGTTAGACTCTGGCCCAACCGAAAGGACCAGAGATGAAGCGCAGCAGGTTCACCGAAGACCAGATCATTGGCATTTTGAAGGAGCATGAGGCCGGT
>NZ_JAABNR010000049.1 GCF_009925085.1 Stagnihabitans tardus
CGAAAGCAACAACGCTCGCGACGAAATCAAAGCCTTCATGACAATCCCGCTCGATTCACAAATCCGTGAACCAGCCTAACCACCCATATCCCCAAATCAACCAAAAATTAGCAAACAATGCCAAAATTCCAGAAGCTTGCCCCGCCAGCCGACGAAATCCGTTCGCCAATCAGCACTAAAACGTTCCAAACCCAGTTCACAATGCTTGTCCCAATGCAACCGACTTTGGCCGGCCCTTCAGGGCAGCGCAGGTGGCAGCAAGGTCGACAACGACATCTCGCCCTTATGACGCTGTTTGGCGGGCCGAATGACCGTTGGCGGGAAACCCGAAGTGGGCTCGGCGGAGGCCAATTCCAGCAGCTCGGGCAGCCCGTCTTCAGCCGACCATTCGTCGTGCCACTCCCGTTTGGAACCACCCTTCCTTTGGCCGAAATACCGCACCACGAGAGCGCCCGATCCACTGATCACTTGGTCCAGAGTGAAAGGCTTCTGCTGGAGGTCGAGGCCGCTCGACTTGGCATGCACAGCGCCCGTCTGATCGACCGAGACGCTCACCACCACCGGGGCCCCCGCCCAGAACGGAGAGTCAGGATACCAGGATTCCACCGCCACGCTGTGACTGTCACCATGTAAGCCGACAACGGGAAAGCCGGGAAAGGGCGCATCAGCGGCCCATTCAACGACCCGGCGAAGTTGTAGCCGGGCCGCCATCTCATCAACGTCCTCGGATCCGCTGCTGCTCCGCGACGAAAGCCGCAGCATGGCTCCCATCCCTTGCGCCAGCATAAGCGCGATGATCGCCATGACCGCGAGGGACACCAAGGTCTCAAGGAGGGTGATCCCGGCATTCGGCGAACGTTTCATGGAGCGGCATCCGACAGGCGGCGCGCAACGATCTCGGACAGAGTGACCCGAAACTCGGGGCGCTCGCGATTGAAGACGGTCACATCCACATCGAGATAGGCGATACCCAAGGTCTTCGCATCGCCATTTTCGTCATGCCTGGGTGTAGCCACAAGAGACCACACCCAGCCTCCAAGCCGCTCGCCCCCAGGCCCCATTTTCGGTCCTAAGACGCGATAGGTCTCAAGCACTCCCAAGGCGAATTCCGTTAGCCTAGTGCGGGCCAGGGCATCGCTTTCCCGCGTCTGCAGCTGGATGGAAGCCAAGAGGATCATCATGACACACAGGGACGCGATAGCGAGTGCCACCAGGGTCTCGAGAAGGGTGAAGCCGGACCGAGGATTGCGTCTGATCTTCATTTAGCCTGCCAAGTCATTGATCGAGAGCACGGCCGACATGACCGAATAGGCAACTCCCCCGACTAGGAGGCCCAGCCCCAAAGTCATTAGCGGAGTGATTGCCGCCGCCATACGTTTGGTTTCGCGCTCGACCTCCTGATCCAGGAGTTCCGCCACCGTGCGGGTCATCGCTGGCAATGTGTTGGTCTGTTCGCCCAAGTCAAAAATCTCAACAAAGGCTGCAGGGAGCTTCGCATCCTCCCGAAACGCCTTGGCGGCAGGTAGGCCCTGTTTCAGCTGTTCTGCAGCCTTCAGGAACGATTGCGGGTAAGGGCCGCCAGGAAAACTCACAGCCACATCCTCCAAGGCTGAGGGCAGCGAAATCCCTGCGCTCAGGAGTAGGCTAAGTGCCCGGGTCATCCGCATCACATGGCTAGTGCGTGCAAGGCTGCCCAGGATCGGCAATCGCACAATGACAGAGGGGGCAAGTTCTGGCCTGGTGCGCAGCATGTAGCCAAGGATGGCGATGCCAACCAGCCAAAGCGGAGAGGTTATTAGAAAGATGGAGATCAGATCGCCAAAGAGCGCAAAGGCTGAAAGCGCCAGCGGCATCGGTCGTCCGGTAGAAGCGAAAAGCGGTTCAAGGCGTGGAACCAAGAAGAACGAGATCAGGGAAAGAATGAGGACAGACGCAATAGCCAGAATGGCTGGATAGATCATGGCGTTGGAGAAGTCTGCTCGCAGTTTTTCACTGCGGCGAAGCGCCACAGAAAGTTCTCCGAAGACTTCGGGCGTCCTGCCAACTGTTTCAGAGACGTTGATCAGAGAGCTGAACAAGGGGTCGTAACGCCATGCGACTTGAGCGAAGGCTGCGCTGAACCCTTGACCTTCATTCGTCAAGCGCCCGATACGGTCAAAATCCCCACGCACTTCCGGCCGTCGTGAGCTGACGCTTACGATACGAACCATGTCGCGCGGGGACACTTGCGCGCGGACTAGAACCGCCAGCAGTTCCGCAAGGTCAGCTTGGGCCGAAACAGGCAGACGCCCCTTCGAAAGGCCCAACCTGAAAGGAGATGAAGTCGTGCCTCCCAATTCTTCAAGGGAAAGGATTGTCAGGCCTGAGCTTCGCAGCGTCGTCCAGGCGACTCCCTCGCTTGCGGCCTCCAATTCTCCGGCTTCCCGAGTGCCCGAGGTGGAAACGGCTTCATAGCGAAAGCGCGACATCTGTACGCCTTAGTTTCCAAAGTCTTGCAGCGAATGCCGGGGAAGACCTATCCCGCCCGTTACGAGCGAATTCGAGGCCGCCATCCTGCCGCGCCAAGAAGAGGTAATCGATTGCGCCGAAGTGTTGCTATCGACCACATGAGGCCGGATCAGGATAAGCAATTCAGATCGTGACTTTACGCCATCTTTTCGGCGGAAGAGATTCCCGAGGATAGGTACGTCACCCAGGCCGGGTGTTTGGGTGCGCGAATCCGAGGCATCTTCTTGAACAAGCCCGCCCAGAATAAGCGTTGAGCCATCGGCCAGAGCAACGCTTGTACCAATCTTTCGTTGACGGATGGTCGGCGAGTCGATCCCCGAGCTCTTATTGGCCTGCACACTGGACACTTCCTGCTCAATATCCAGCAAAACGCGCCCGCCCGCGCCAATCCGGGGCCTGACATGCAGAATGACGCCCGTGTCGCGATAGCTGACCTGCGTCAAGACCGTCGCGTTCGCAGCATCCCGGCCCGAAGCCGTCTGCGTTGCGATTGGCACCTGGTCGCCGATCTGGAGGGTCCCCTCCTTGTTGTCCAGAACCATCAGTGTCGGAGAGGAAA
Source organism: Stagnihabitans tardus (assembly GCF_009925085.1). Classification (GTDB taxonomy): domain Bacteria; phylum Pseudomonadota; class Alphaproteobacteria; order Rhodobacterales; family Rhodobacteraceae; genus Stagnihabitans; species Stagnihabitans tardus. The sequence goes on from NZ_JAABNR010000049.1 coordinate 3,068, forward strand.
TGACCTTGACGTTTGTGACACTTGCCAGCGCCGAAAGAGCCAGCTCTGCCTTTCCTACCCCAAAAATGGCACTGAACCCCGGAGCGGAACCCGCCACGCCACCGGAACTAAGGTCGGAAAATCCGGTGCTCCAGTTCCCGCTCTCGAAGAACCATCGCGTTCCGAGCTGCATCTGGTCGTTTAGGGTGACTTCGGCAATGGTCGCTTCAAGCAGAACCTGCCGGGCTGGGGCATCCAGGGTCGTGAGGAGAGCCGCGATCTGGTCTTGGGTATCCTTATCTGCTCGTACCAGGAGAGCATTTCGGCTGTCATCGGCGGCAACATCAAATTGTTGGCCCGCTGACCCAGAGGAAGAGTTCCCGCCTTCGGAGGCTGCCTCAGCTCCGGTGTCTGCAGAAGAACTGCCACTCGCATTTGAGTTCTCTCCACCCAAGAGCTGGTCGATGATCGGGGCCACCTCGGTAGCACTGCGGTTCTGCAGTTCATACACGGCCATATAGACTTGAGAGCCACTGGCCCCTTTGTCGAGGTCCCGGATCCACTTCTCGGCTCGGTCCAGATAGGCTTGCCTCGAGGTGATCACAAGGATCGATTGCAGACGAGGGTTCGGGACGAAATCAATCACTCCGTCCAGCATTCCGCCCTCCTCCGCAGAAAAAAGCCGCTTCAACTCGGTGACAATTGCATCCGGATCAGCCGAATGCAGCGGTACCAAGGCGACGGACTTTCCCTGCAAGACATCGACATCAAATAGGTTCAAGGCATCCAGCGCTGACTGCATCTGTCCACCATCACCAGAGAGCAAGAGCAGGTTTCTTTGACGCTGAACATCAACTTTCAGACCTTGATCAATCAGTGGCTGCAGAATCTTGACCATCTCGGAGGCGGAAACGAAATTCAGAGGAGCAACCATGATTGCAGAGGAAGAGGCCCCATCCGCCCCGGCCAGGCGGAAAGTCGTATTGCCATCGGTGCCAGCCACCACTTTCACGACATTGCCATCTTGAACGATCTGGGCACGGTTCGCCGCAAGGGCCGCGTTGAACAGTTCCAGCAGCGTGTCTTTCGGCACCGGGGCTGTCGTTTGCAGCGTCACTCGACCTTCAAGCCCATCGGCAACAACGTAATTCAGTTTCAGGGCCTCACCCAGAACCGCCTTGGCTGCCCCCGAAATCGTTGCGTTTACCAAGGAAAGCTGGACGTTCTCTCCATCAGCAGGCACCACCACTGCCTTCCCGGGGCCCGTGTCTGCAAACGCTGATGAGTTGAAGAACTGATCTGTCCCGCGCTGCACATAATTCCGCCCGCTCCCCGACGTGTCGCCATAGGATGAAAAGCCCATGCCTCCGCCAAGCCCGGGAGAGTCCGGCCCATAGCCACTCGAAGCGGATGATTCATCCTGCTGGCTGCACGAAATCAGCACTGCTGCGCACAGGCACAGTAGCCCCTTCGAAATGCTCGTTCTGCGAATAGACTTCATAGGTTGAAACAGGCCCATCGGGTTGAGTTTTAAGGGACGTTATTCACTATGGATAGAGTTGAACAGTGAGAACTTGCTCGCCGCCTCGCAACTGCATCCCGTTCGCGTCGATTGTCTCAATCGTCCAGTCTCCAAGCTGTGCGCCGGCATCAAGCCATTGCTCAATCCCATCCGGGCCGACCACGAGTGCCTTCCATTGATCGCCCATCAAGATGGCGCCCCGCATCGAGACTTGTGGTGGCACAAGCATAGGTGTGGCCTCAGGCTGGGTTTCCGGCTGAGCCGCAGGCAAGGGTTCTGTTTGATCGGCGTACTGCACCGGGACGGGTTGGCGACGCCCTGGCTCAAAGAGGGGCTGGGAGGTCAATAGCGCTTCGGCATCAGCGTGATCGGGTGGACCGTCTTCAACATACGAAGTGTCGGCACTTACAGGTTCCAAAGGTTCCTCAGACTCCATCCTAACCCCCTCGGGCATTGGAGGTATGCGAAAGAGGAAGGCCAAGACCACGAGGGCAGACACTAATCCCAATGGTGGGAAGGGGACCCTAGGTTTCACGGCGCACCATCCTGTAGCGCCAAAAAGCCCCAGACCGCCAGTCTTAGCGTAACGCGGGCTGAATCAGGCCTTTCGGGGGAGGGTTGCAGTCGGTTGAGCCAGAGGCTCCCGACCGAGACCCTTGGCTGCAGTCTTTCAAGTCCAGCAAGAAACCGGGTCAGGGCCGAGTAGTCGCTTTGCGCTTCGATCTCGAAGGCAACCGTGGGGATCTCCAAGTCGGTGGGCCCGACCGAACCGCCGTAACTCGTTAGGGTAATGCCTGTTTCATTGGCCAGATCGACGATCTCGCGCTGCAAGTCGCTGCCTTGGTCCGATCCTGGCCAAAGCAAGGTCTCCGGGATCGAGCGACCTTTTGCCAAATCCTCTGGCAGTTCCGACATCCGCTGGACCAAGGCAACCAAACTCGCGCGCGACACGGTCAGGTCTTCTAGCTGGGCCTCGTAGCGCGCATGAGACCATCCGGTGATGCTGACAAAGATGACCCAAGTCATTGTCCCCAACAGGAAGACGCCCGCGACCTGACGGAGAAGATCTGTCTTCATTTCTCTTGAGCTTTCAGGGACATCTGGATGTCGAAGCGTGTTTGTCCTGTGGCAGGATCGACAACAACAGGGCCCATGAGTTGTGCGCTCCCGACCCAAGGAAGCGCCCCGATCTGGGATAGGACTTCGCCCACATCCGTTGCCGCGAACCCAGACAAGCGCACCCCGGATCGGTCCATGGTCAGTTCAGAGATCCAGACCTTATCTGGGAGCGTGCGACTTAGGTCTTCCAGATAGACAAGCGGAAACGCAGTCATCCGGAATGCCTCAAGCCCGGCCTGAACGTTAGCCGCGCTGGCTCCATTCGGGCCGTCCTCTTGAAGCCTTGCCTCAAGCTCGGCTTGCGCCGCCTGCGCTTGCGTTTCGATCACGCCCAACTGGTCAAGGAGCTGCCCGCGCTGAACTTCGAGCAAGACACTCTGGCCGATGGCGGCCAGCACGGTAAAGCTGATCAAGGCAAATAGCATCCGCGACCTTGTTGCGTCGAGGGCTTTGGGATCAGGATAGAGGGGTTCCGTACACCCCTGCAACCGGATCTCATGGAGATTTGCCCCTAGGGCCTGCGTTGATTGAAGGACGGTTTTGGCCAGTTCCTCGGCAAGGATGATGTAGTCGGCTGTTACCCGACCGTGATGCTCCCGATACCCCACCTTGCGCCATACAAGACCCTGTGCCGCCTTGGGCAGGGTTGCGCGCAGTTGTAGAGCGGCGACCCGGTCAATCTCTGCTTTTGCCGAACTGGGTAAAATGATCTCCCGCCGAAAGCCCATTGCGGATGAGAGTTCGATGCGGATTGCCTTTCCTTGGGATTTTGCCTGCTCCAAGACCTCTGTCTGGGCTTGGTCAAACGGCAAGCTATGGACGGGGATCGTCGCCACCGACTGCCAAGACGCTCCGAAATGGAACAACTGTGGCGGTAGGGCCCAGCGGAGACAACGCTTTGTTGCCTCCGCAACTGGGTCAAGCCATGATAGCATTCGAATACTCAATCTTCCGAGAAACCCAAGATTATCGAATGAAAATCATCCGACCCGCTTCTCCATCTGAACCGAGTCTGCATCGCGACGTTGGCCACTTCAATCAAAAGCTTGCGGAGAGGCTCAAAGAAGCGGCCTATCTCGGCGCAAACGAGATCGCGCGATGCGAGGCTGGCTCTTCCGACATGCGCCTTGACCGCAAGATATTGTCTTTGGGATTGTTGGATGAAGAGGTCCTGCTTCCCCACACATGCGCAGTGATGGGTCTGCCATTTTTGGACAGCAGTGTGGGCGCGAAGCCGGACAGCTCAGTTCTTGCGCGTCTGACCTCCGACTACCTGCGCTCGCAGTCTGCCTTTCCATTGGCGACCGAAACAGGCGATGTGCTCTTCGCGCTTTCCGATCCTGGTAATCTTCCCTTGCGAGATGAACTGTCTTTCTTGGCAGGAAAGGGCATCCAGTTCATCGGAGCGACGGCATCGACCATCAGAGACCTCTTTGGGCACTCCGAGGAAGGCAAGCCGTCAGAGATCGCCATTGTTGGCTCAAAGCCTCTAGCGACCGATCCACTGAGTTTTGACGGTCCCGTCGTCAAGTATGTCCAAGACATGCTCGCTGATGCGGTTCTCGCCGGGGCATCTGATGTTCATTATGAAGCTACGGAAGAAGGCTTCAGGCTGCGGTTCCGTGTCCACGGAGTTCTGCGTTCCTACCAATCTATGCCCTCACTCTCCGCAGCAACTGTTGCGGCACGACTGAAGGTTCTCGCGGATCTCAATGTTGCTGAACGAAGGCTGCCTCAGGACGGGCGCTTCGAAAGCAGTCTCGCCGGGCGCAAGGTCGACTTTCGTGTCTCGACCTTGCCCACCAAATGGGGGGAGAGCATCGTTTGCCGTATTCTTGACCCCAAGGCACTTCGTTTAGGTTGGCAGGCGCTCGGGTTTGCAGAAGAGCTGACAGAGCAGGTCAAATCCATACTTGGTCGCCCCCATGGGCTCTTTCTCGTCACCGGACCGACAGGATCAGGCAAGACGACGACACTTTACACTGCCCTCCACGAGCTAAACACCCTTGGCCGGAAGATCATCACCGTCGAGGACCCCGTCGAATACACGATCCCGGGGGTTCAGCAGGTTCAAGTTCAGTCCGAAATCGGTCTCGACTTCGGGCGCGTGCTGCGGTCCATCCTTCGGCACGATCCCAATGTGATCCTGATCGGCGAAATTCGCGATCAAGACACTGCAGAGATCGCCATTCGTGCTGCCCAGGTCGGCCGCCTTGTCCTTTCAACGCTACACACGAGTACACCCGCCGGTGCGCGCGCGCGCCTGGTAGATCTTGGTGTCCCCGGGTTTCTGGTAGATGACGTCCTCATCGCCGTACTCGGTCAGGAGCTGGCCCCGGCCGATTGCGAGGCTTGCGGCGGCAAAGGCTGTGGGGCCTGTGGGGGAACGGGCGTGAGCGGCAGGCGCGTCCGGGCAGAACTGGTCACTGGGAAAGCGATCTAACATTGAGAGAGGGCGAGACACACAGTGAGGCCGGGAGGCGGCGTTCCGGGACGTTCGGAGCGAGCCTCATGATCACCTTGGTGTTCATGATGATCCTCTTTTCGATCCTGGCCCTACTCCAGGCGAGAGGGCAGGCCAATACGGCACAACTCTCGGCGCTGCTCCGAAACCTGGAACATCAGGCAGATGCAGACAGCGCCTACGATCTCGTGCGCACGATGTTTGGCAGGGCTTCGCCCGATCCTTCCCTTGGACCGCCGAGAGTCTTTGCCTCAGCGGAGCAAATGCTCTTGGTTCCAGGCGGCGACTTCGCACTGCGATTGCAGGACCCGGAAGGCGTTATCGACATCTACCTGGACCCTTTGCCCGCCGCGAACTCATCCGGGCCCTTGATGGGTGAAGTCATTGCCGCGATCGGCAGGCTGCGCGAAAGTGACAAGGTCTATCCAACGCTCACGGCTTCTTTGGCAGCGGCTGGGCTAAAGCCTACCGAGATAGATTCCGTCATCGAGGTGACCACACAGGGCAGTTCCTTGATCGGCCTTCGGATGGAGAGCTGCCCTGAGGCCTTGTGCCCTGGCGGAGCCTGGCCCGTGGGTATGCAGAGCGAAGACGTCTATGGGCAAGTCGTCCAGATCAGAATTCAATGAATGTGGGGCCATCCCATAACGGTCGCTAAAGCGAAATGTCGCTGTCTTCACCGCTGCCACCTGCCCTGCCATCCCGGCCGTAGGACAGAAGATCGAAGGGTTTGGTCTGACCCGGCGAGTGATAGACATAGCGATGGCCCCAGGGGTCCGTGATGCTCTTGTCGTCGTCGACATAGGGGCCGCGCCAGCCTTTCAGGCCATCTGGAGCCGTCAGGAGCGCATCCAGTCCCTCCGCTTCCGTAGGATATCTGCCGGTGTCGATGTAAAACATCTGCACGGCACCCTTGATATTGGTCAGCTGAATCTCTGCCGAGCGTCCTTGGGCCTTGCCGAAATTCGCGAGCAGGCGGGGAGCGGCGAGACCCGCGATCAAGGCGATGACGGCCAGGACAATCATGACCTCAAGCAGGGTCAGGCCGGCATTCGGGTTTCGCTTGGTCATGAACCACTCCAGAGATCGAGGAGAGCCTGCAGCACCGCTGCAAAGCTCAAGAAGGGACCAAAGGGAATATGCATCCCAGCCTGGCCTTTTGCCAGCCTCATCAACCCGAAGGCAATCGCGCCAATGGAGGCGACGAGGAGAACTGACCAGATTTCGACGGGGCCGAACCAAATGGTCAATGCGCCGATCAGTTTGACATCACCGAGGCCGAGGGCCTCTCGTTGACGCCTTCGCCAATAGATTTCACTGGCGAGCCAAAGCAAAAAAGTAAGGATGGATGCTGAGAGAATGTGCGGAAAAAGGAAAGATGGCAAATTGACACTTAATACCTTCAATGCGGAGATAGCCGCAATCGCTGCGGTTGCTACCGTAGGTACGGTGAAATTCCGAGCATCGTCGAGCCATACTCGTGCGAGCAGAAATGCGAGACCAAGAGTGAGCAAATACTGTGAAATTTCAATTGACTCCGCTGTTCGCCAAGGTTGACAGCTTGGACGATCCTTGCTGTTTGTATTCAGCATCATGTCGGGTCAATTTTTTGTTGCGAATACTCTTTGACCCTATGTATCGGGTGCCTCGGAAAGTGCCCGATCTACTCGGGCATAGAGAGAATCTAAATAGTCGTCGGGGCAGATTTCACGCAATCGACCTCGAATTATTTCATCAATATCGAAGGGGTCTCGCTCACCGTCTATTCTTCTGATCAGAAAATTGGAAATGCATTCATAAACTTGATTCAATTTCATCAATGCGTCAAATTTCTGATTAAGACAAAGATCAAGAAACAGCACATTGATCTGGCTTTGCAGAACCATCAGTTGCTGCACGTTTCTTTCAATTGGACTCATTCAATTTCCCACCAATTTCCCAATGGGCTCGGTGTGTAGAGGTTGTCGTAGGTCATTTTGCTCTTGACAACTTCAAGGTCGAAACCCCTTTCTTCGAGTATCTTGATCCTTTCATTCCCCTTCCAAATCAGACCATCTTTCCCTACCAACAGTTTATCCTTTCCATTGAACAACGAACTGACAATTTCCTCGCTCGACAAGTTTGAGTACCGCTCAAGCGCCATGTCTTCGTGCATGTATTTGAATTGATCGAACTCAAAACAGCTATTATGCACCCAAACCGGCTGCGCCCCCGCCTCACCCGCGATGAAGTAGCTGTGCGCATCCTTGACCGTCAGGTTCCAGGCGTCAAGCGGTTCGGCGCGCTCTTCCACCGAAACCACCTCGGCCCAGGTGCCGTCGGAGTTCAAGAGTCGGTCGCCGGGGCGCAGGTGGCTCGCATCGATCCAGTGGCCGCCGGGGATGGGTCCTTCATAGGTGACACCTTCGGAGGCAGGGGGCGGAGCTTCGACAACAGGCCGCTGCACGAAATAGGGGTGAATGCGGTTCGAGGTGATGGTCTGCTCGGCACCGCCTTCCATATCGCGGATCGTGACCAGAACGCGGTGGTCGTAGGGGGCGACGGATTGGCCAAGGACCGGGAACCAGCCGCCTTGCCCAGCCGCATCATTGGCCCAGACCAGATCACTGCCGGGGACAATGTTGCGGATCGGTTTGTCACCAAACTGGGTCAGGACCAAGGTGGAGCCTTCGAACGAGCAGACGATCTTGGTTGTATCAAGGCCCTTGTCGATGATCGTTCCCGTCTTGAGCGCCTTCCCAGCAAGCCCCTTGAGCGCCTTCCCAGCAAGCCCTAAACCTTTGCCCGCGAGCTTGGCCCCTGGAATGACACCAGCGATTTCGACAGCGTCTCTCCAGTCAGTCACTCCGTCCGTCAGAACATCCGTGTCCACCACCACAAAATTGAAAATGCTTTTCGTGGCGCTTGTGGCTTCATGCGAGATTGTTGTGGCGACAGCTTTGCGGTTTGCTTCTGAATCATTCCGACTACCGACCACATTAGCGAACAAACTCTCAAAGAAGCTGCCTAGAGTGTTGCCAAGACAAGAATGTCCGGTTACTGCCCCACACGCATTCCCCCCGGGGTCCCGTCCATTAACCGGATCGCCCCCGGCATAGGCGTATCGGTTCGTCCCGACGCCTGGTTGAGTGACCTCCCACCAATCCGGCTGGATGAACATGGCGAGTTTGGGGTCATAGTACCTTGCGTTGAGGTACTGGAGGCCTGCGTCGGCGTCGAGGCGTTCTCCGATGTAGCCGTGGCTCTCGGGCTGGG
>NZ_JAABNR010000050.1 GCF_009925085.1 Stagnihabitans tardus
CGCCTCAAGGACTGGCGCAGGATCGCAACCCGCTACGACAGATGTCCCAAGGTCTACCTCTCGGCCATCGCACTCGCCGCAACTGTCATCTTCTGGCTCTGAAACTCAATGAGTCCTGAACCTAGTCCCTTCTTTCCGGGTGCCCCGCCTGCCAAAGTGGTATGACTTTCAATGATGCGGTTTACGTCCTTCATCATTGTAGTTTCGAACTTACCCAAAGCGTTTGACGGCATAATTCCCCCCCGGTTCGACTTATGTGTAGGACAAAAGATCACGTTCGCGTGATCGTTTCCAGCCTGTCGCAGCGCCCGAAGGGCCGCTTTCAAGGGTCATTCTGTCATGGGTAGATTGTGGGTAGAGATTTTCGACCTTGCCGATTATTGAGTAAAATCAACAATTTACAAAGGTTGGATGGCAGCCCGTAGGGGAGTCGAACCCCTCTTACCTGGTTGAAAACCAGGTGTCCTAACCGATAGACGAACGGGCCACGCTGTCTGGTGGGGCGGTGTTTAGCGGGGGTTGCGCGGGGGTGCAAGAGGTATTGCCCGGTTTTGCGTGGATATTTTTCGACCCGCGCGGACTGGGTCTCGACCGGGATGCGTCTGGATGCGGGCCCCTCCAGACGCGGCCTTTCGTCATGATCCGGCCCCGGTCCCCGGGGCGCTTTGGGCGGCAACCGGGGGCAAGTCGGCGGGGCCGCGCTTGGCTGCGGGGCGCGGCTGTGCAGTCGGCAGGGCCACCGAAGACGGTTCACCGAAGACGGTTCACCTTAGACGGGCCACCGAAGCAGGTCACCGAGCAGGGTCACTGAGCAGGGTCTGCGGGCAGGGGCTCGGGCGGCGCCCTCAGGCGGGGGCCGCGTCGTCGAGGCGCAGTTGGGGTTTGCTCTTGCCGTTCCAGTGGTTCAGTTCAAGCCGCCCGGCCAGGTGAAAGGGCTGGTGACCGGGAAATTCCAGCGCCGCGCCCAGGGGCGTGTCGAAAGCGTTGAAGGCCATGGCCTCGATCCGCGCGCCCTCAGAGTCGCCGAAGCTCAGCTTCAGGTGCTTGTCGCCGATCCGCCGCGCCACGATGCGTTGCGCCGCAAAGGCAAAGCGCGGTGCGGGGGCCTGGGCGCCGAAAGGTCCGGCCTGGTCGATCTCGGCGATCAGCTCGGGCGTGGCGGCCGAGGGCATCAGAAGCGCCGTGATGGGCAGATCGCCCGGCCCCTCGTTTCCGGCGCCCTGGCGGGCCAAGAGCGCATCCAGCCGCTCCATCGCCGGGATCAGTTGCGCGCGGGTCAGCGTCAGGCCCGCCGCCATCCTGTGGCCGCCGCCCTTCTCGATCAGACCCTCTGCGGCCAGCCTCTGGATCGCCGCACCCAGGTCCACGCCCGAGACCGACCGGGCCGAGCCCTTGCCGATATCGCCGTCAAAGCCGATGATGACCGAGGGCTTGTGCGTGGCCTCCTTGACCCGGGCGGCCACGATGCCCACGACGCCGGGATGCCAGCCGTCTTCGGCCGCCCAGGCCAGGGCCTGGGTCGCATGGCTGTCGACCTGGGCGAGGGCCGCTTCGCGGACCTGGGCCTCGATCTCGCGGCGCTCGGAGTTCAGGGCATCGAGCCTTTGGGCGAGGCTCGTGGCCTCGGTCAGGCTGTCGGTCGCAAGAAGCCGGGCGCCAAGGTCGGCCTGGCCGATCCGCCCGCCCGCGTTGATCCGGGGGCCAAGGACGAAGCCCAGGGCATAGGGCGAGGGCGCCTGGTCCAGCCGGGCGATGTCCGAAAGCGCCCTGAGCCCGATGCGCTCGCGCCGGGCCATGACCTTCAGCCCCTGGCGCACGAAGGCCCGGTTGACGCCCACCAGCGGCGCCACATCGGCCACGGTGGCCAGGGCCACCAGGTCCAGAAGCCCCATGAGGTCGGGCAGCGCCTGGGCGCCCTTGAGCCGCCGGTTCATCTCGACCAGCAAGAGGAAGACGACGGAGGCCGCACAAAGATGGGCAAGCCGGCCGTCCTCGTCCTGGCGGTTGGGATTCACCACGGCCAGCGCGGCAGGCAGGGTCTCGGCGGCGAGGTGGTGATCCAGGATGACCACGTCGCATGAGGCAGCGGCCACGGGCGCATGCGAGAGCGTGCCGCAATCGACGCAGATCACCAGGTCATGGGCCGCACCAAGGGCAGTCATGGCGGGGATATTCGGCCCATAGCCCTCGTCGATGCGGTCGGGGATATAAAGCGTGGGGGTCAGGCCGAAATGCCGCAGCCAAAGGATCAGCAGGGCTGCCGAAGAGCCGCCGTCCACGTCGTAATCCGCGAAGATCGCGATGCGCTGGCGGGATTTGACCGCATGGATCAGGCGGTCGGCGGCAAGGCCCATGTCGCGCAGGGTCATGGGATCGGGCAGGAGGTCGCGGAGTGCCGGGGTCAGGAAGAGCGGCGCCTCCTCGGCCGTGACGCCGCGCGCGGTCAGGGTGGCGCAGAGGGGCAGGGGCAGGCGCGTCACCTGCGCCATGGCCTCGGCCAGGCGGCGGGAGGCGGCGTCAGGGCCGATCCAGCGCCGGTTCAAGATCGAGTTCGTGACGTTGAGGAAGGCATCCATGGGGCAAGGGCATGCCGGAAAGGGCGGTCTTCTGCAACGGGATTTCTTGGCGGATCGCCCGGGAGGGTTTCACACCCTCCCGGACCCTCCCGTGGGATATTTGTGCAAGTATGAAAGGTAAGGGGGGCGGTCCTGGTGCTGGGGGGGCGCAACAAAAAGCGCGCCCTTGGACGGGGCGCGCTTTTTGTCAGCCGCGTAGCCCGGGGTAAACCCCGGGGCTTGCGGCTTATTTCACCGGGGTGCGATAGGTCACGCGGCGGACCGAGCCGGTTTTCGAGCGCATCAGCAGGGTTTCCAGCGTCAGGTGGCCCGGTTCGCGCTTGATCCCCGCCAGGAGAGAGCCCGAGGTCACGCCGGTCGCGGCAAAGATCACGTCCGATTGCACCAGGTCGTCACGGGTATAGACGCGGTCGAAATTGGTGATCCTGGCCTTGCGGGCGCGGGCCTTCTCATCCTCGTTGCGGAACACGAGCTTGCCGTAGAACTGCCCGCCCATGCATTTCAGCGCCGCCGCTGCCAGCACCCCTTCCGGCGCCCCGCCTGAGCCCATGTAGATGTCGATCCCGGTCACATCGGGTTCCGCGCAATGCATGGCGCCCGCCACGTCGCCATCGGTGATCAGCCGGATCGCGGCGCCTGTCGAGCGGATTTCGGCGATCAGCTCTTCGTGGCGCGGGCGGTCCAGGACGCAAGCCGTGATGTCTGCGGTCGAGACGCCCTTGGCCGCGGCAAGGGCCGAGATGCGCTCCGACGGGGTCATGGCGAAGGTCACGGTGCCGGGCTTGAAGCCCGGGCCGATGGCGAGCTTGTCCATATAGACGTCGGGGGCATGCAGAAGCGTGCCGCGCGGGGCCATGGCGATGACGGTGAGCGCATTGGGCATGTCCTTGGCGGTCAGGGTCGTGCCCTCCAGCGGGTCGAGCGCGATATCCACGGCGGGGCCTTTGCCGGTGCCGACCTCCTCGCCGATGTAGAGCATGGGCGCCTCGTCGCGCTCGCCCTCGCCGATGACCACGGTGCCCGCGATGTCCAGGAGGTTCAGCTGTTCGCGCATCGCGTTGACGGCGGCCTGGTCGGCGGCCTTTTCATCTCCGCGCCCAATGAGGGAGGCGGAGGCGACGGCCGCGGCCTCCGACACGCGGGCGAGGCCGAGCGACAGAAGGCGGTCCTGGAATTCGGCTTTGGTGGGGGTGATTTCGGGCATGGCGGGCTCCTTTGGGCTTTGACCCCGGGTAGCCTTGGCAGCCCCGGGCGGCAAGTCTGGTTGCGCTAACGGAAGGTGTCGGGACCGGGCGGCGGGCTGGATTTGCGGGCTTTGCGCCACAGGGTGAGGCCAAGCCAGTCCAGCACACCCGAAAGGCCAAGAGCAAGGGCGCCCAGGGTGAGGCTCTCAGCGTCAAAAGACCCCGCCCCAAGCAGCGCGTAGACAATACCGGCTATGGCCGCAATCAGGGCGCCTGCGAAGACAGCAAGAGCGAGAAGGCGCAGGGCGAGGCGGCGGCGAAGGTCGGTCACGGCGACTTTGTCTCGTCCTTGGTCTCTTCGCCCGCAAAGGTCGCGGCAGAGGGCAGGGCCGGGCGCGAGAGCCTGCGAAAGATCAGGACCGCGATGGTGATGCAGACGGCGGCGATGCCAAGGCCCGTGGCCCAGATCGGCAGGAGGTCGGGGCCTGCGAATTCCCCGCTTTGAAAGAGGGCGGGGGTAAAGAGGATGGAGCAGCCCCCGGTCAAGAGCGCCACGCCGCAAAGGATCAGGGCAAAGAGGAAGGCGAGGATGCGCAGGAGGTCCTTCATGCCATGGCCCTTTTTGCGACCAAGGAGGCGGCGCGGCGGGAGCGGGCCTCCTCGTCGCGGTAGAAGAGGTTGTAGGTGTCGAAGGGGATGATGCCCTCGGGCGTCAGGAAATGCACGCAGGAGCGTTTGACGCGGGAGAGGCAGAAGTTGTGGGGGTCGAGGAACTCGGAAATCGCCACGCGGAAGAGGTCTTTGTAGCCGACCTCGGAGGGCGCCTCGATGCCGGGGAAGCAGCAGAAGAGCGTTTCCAGCCGCTCGGGGACGACCTGATCCACATTGGTCAGCGAGAAGAAGTCGAAGATGCGCTCTCGCAGGCCGGGGTGGCGTTCGAAGGTGACGGAGTTGGGGAGTTCGGAGAGGAGCAGGTCCTTGGGCAAAAGGCCGGTGATCGGGGCGACCTTGGCACCCGACCGCAGGCCGTAGCCCACGCAGATCGAGGAAGGGTTGCAGGGCAGGGGGATCATGTCTTGCGCGGCAAAGACCCCGTGGGAGATGATGCTGGCGCGGATGTCCGAGAGGGTGATGCGGTCTTTTGCGGCATCGAAGCCCTCGTTGCGGCCGGCATCCTGGATCGGCTGGAAGGTGACGCCCCTCACGCATCCCCATGTCAGCGCATGGTCGATGATGGCGCCCACCTCGTCGTCGTTGACGCCTTGCTTGACGGTGACGACGAGGGTGGTGGAGATGCCCGCCGTCTCCAGCGCCTGGAGCGCCTGCTGGCGGATGCGGGTCAGGTCGGCGCCTCGGAGCTGCTTCAGGGCTTCCGCGCGCAGGCTGTCGAATTGCAGATAGACCTCGAAGCCGGGCTTCAGGGTGGCGAGTTCGGCGACAAAGGCCGGGTCCTTGGCGATCCGCAGCCCATTGGTGTTCAGCATGACATGGCGGATCGGGCGCGCCTTGGCGGCCCGGAGGATGTCGATGATCTGGGGGTGCAGGGTCGGCTCGCCGCCCGAGATTTGCAGCAGGTCGGGCTCGCCCTCCGCCTGGACCAGCATGTCCAAGAGCGCCTCGCATTCGGCCAGGGTCTTTTGGCCCTGGGCCAGGGGCGAGGATCCCGCGAAGCAGACCGGACATGTCAGGTTGCAGGTCTCGTTGACCTCGAGGATGGCGAGGCAAGAGTGCTGCTCATGGTCGGGGCAGAGGCCGCAGTCATAGGGGCAGCCCTCTTCGATCCGGGTGGCGAAGTGCTGGGGGCGGTCGGAGGGTTTGACCCAAGTCTCTTGCGCGAGCCAATAGGCGGGGTCGGAGGAGACCTTGACCTTTTGCACGCCATGGCTCCGGCAGCGTTTCAGGTAAAAGACCGCGCCGTCCTCTTCGATGATCTTGGCGGGCACGGGGGCCAGGCAGTCCGCACAGAGCGAGACGGTCTGGCCGAGGAAAAGGTAATTGGCAATCTTTCGGGTCATTTTCTCACCATGACCAAAGCATATGCCAAAAGCCCGGCGCAGGTCATGTGGAAAAGGTTCATCGGGCCAAGGATGCCCGCATAGGGTTTCAGGAACTCCAGCCCGAAGCGCTGGGCCGCGTAGAAGCCCACCATCAGGTGGAAGCCATGGGCGGCGAAAAGCGGTGTTTTCCGCCAGGCCAGGGCCGCGAGGAGGAAGGCCAGCATCGCCAGGCTCTCATAGGCGGCGACGGGGTGGCGGGGGATGCCATCGCCGAAATCCACGCCCCAGGGCAGGGTGGTCGGGATGCCGTAGGTGTTGTCCTCCAGCCCCGAAAGCGCGCAGCCGATGCGGCCCACGATCACCAGAAGGCAGAAGGTGGGCACGAAGAGGCCCCCGGTCGAGCCCTTGATGCCATTCAGGCGCTTGTAGGTCTCGACGGCGATGATGCCTCCGGTCAGCGCACCCAGGATCGAGCGGCCGATGGCGGGCACGCCCGAGAGCCAGAGGATGGCGGTGCCGAGGATGTAAGACCCAAGCAGGATGCCCAAGGAGAGCGCGGTGAGGTAGCCTTCGCGCCCCACCGGGCCGAGGCGGGCTTCCAGGGGGGCGGTCGGTGCCTCGCGACCAAGATTGGCCTCACCGGGTCGAGGTCCCGGCCCCCCCGGACCTGATCCGGGGCCAGGACGGCTTGGCCCTGGTTCGGCACGCGTCCAGAGGAAGGTTCCTACCCCCGCCACGACCACCGAGAGGAGGTCGAAGACGAGGTGGACCCCCATCTCAGACCTCTTCGATGCGCAGGGCCACCGGCTCGCCCACCAGGACCCCCGTCCCGGCAAAGCGGGCCACCGCATCGGCGATATCAGCGGGCGCGGCCTTGTGCGTGACGATCAGCACCGGGGCATGGATGCCCTCGTGGCCGTTCTGGCGCATCTGGTCGATGGAGACCCCCGCCTCGCCGAGGCAAGTGGCGATCTTGGCGAGTGCGCCGGGCTTGTCCAGCAAAGTCATTCGCAGATACCAGGCCGAGGGCGCCTGGGCCTTGGCCGGGATCGCCTTGGTCAGGGTCGAGGCCGGCTGGCCAAAGGTCGAAACCCGCGTGCCCCGGGCCAGGTCGATCACGTCGCCCATCACGGCGCTGGCCGTCGGACCCTCTCCGGCGCCGGGGCCGCGCATGACGATCTGGCCGACGCTGTCGCCCTCCAGCACCACCATGTTCGTGCCGCCCTGCAGCTGCCCAAGCGGGCTGTCGGCGGGGACAAGGCAAGGCGTCATCCGCTGCTCCAGCCCCCGGCCCGTCATCTGCGTCACGCCCAGAAGCTTGATTCGGTAGCCGAGGTCTTTCGCCATGCGGATATCGTCCAGAAGGATGTTCTGGATGCCCTGCAACTCCACCGCGTCAAAGGCCACCTGGGTGCCAAAGGCGATGGAGGAGAGCAAGGACAGCTTGTGCCCCGCGTCGATCCCGCCCACGTCCAGGTTCGGATCGGCCTCGAGATACCCAAGCTTGGCGCATTCGTCGAAGAGGACGTTATAGCCCTGGCCGGTCGCCTCCATCCGCGTGAGGATATAGTTGCAGGTGCCGTTCATCACGCCCATGACGCGCTTCATGGCATTGCCCGCAAGCCCCTCGGTCAGGGCCTTGATCACCGGGATGCCGCCCGCCACGGCGGCCTCAAAGCGGATCACCCGGCCCTTGGCCTCGGCGGCGAGCGCCAGGGCCTGGCCGTGATGGGCCAAAAGCGCCTTGTTGGCCGTCACCACATCCTTGCCCGAAGCGATGGCCGCCTCGGTGGCGGCCTTCGCCGCCCCCTCATGCCCGCCCATGACCTCGACGAAGACGTCGATATCCGGGCGCTGGGCCAGGGCCACCGGGTCCGCCTCGAAAGCATAGGCCGAGAGGTCGATGCCGCGATCCTTCTGCGACCGGGCCGAGACCGCCACGATTTCCACGCGGCGCCCGGCCCGGGCCGCGATCAGCGCCCCATGGGTCTGCACGATGCGCACCACGCCGCGCCCGACGGTGCCAAGGCCCGCGATCCCGAGACGAAGGGGGGGAAGGGATTGGGTCATGGCGCTCACCTCGTGCTGTGTTTGCAAAGCCTGTTAGCCGTTTCGCGCGCGCCCTGCAACGCGGGCCTTCGCGCGGGCCTCACCGCCCGCTGGCAGCCCAATCCCGCAGCGCCGCCCCGCGCGCCGCCACGCCCGGCCCCGGATCAGCCGGAACCGGATCCGGGATCAGCCCTTGCAAGGGCAAAAGCCCCGGCGTCGCAGGCGGAGCCCCCGGCGGCCAGTCCACCACGGGCCGCGCCACGCAGGCCGAAAGGCAAAGGCAGATCAGCACAAATCTCATGCCCCAACCCTAAGCCATCCTGCCCATGCCCCCAAGCCCAAGGTTTCAACGCGGGTGAAATATCCCCCAGAGGGGTCCGGGGAGAGGGGGCACCCTCTCCCCGGCGGGTGAGGGGTCTGG
>NZ_JAABNR010000051.1 GCF_009925085.1 Stagnihabitans tardus
CTCACACTGCCCATGGCGGACAGCCGCCCGCCGTGGTCTACTTCAACGCAACCCAAACCGATCAGCAGAGGCAGGCAGTAGCTTAAATCAGCCAGAAATCTGTCCAAGAGTTGGGGAGTAGCTCACTCTGCGAAGCAGGGGCGTTGGCGACGAACACACGGGAATGGGTCCAATCCTGACGTGGAGAGCTCGCAGCGCTTGAATCGAAGGCACGGGTCGCACTTGTCGTCGTCCTTCGCGGTGGAGATATCTCGATGGCCCGCACCTGGGACCAAATTGACCATAAGGAAGCTCGCGTCATCTTCGCGGGAACGGCGATGGCTTGCCTTGGCTCTTTCGTCGCGTCGGACTTCTGCCTGCTCTGCAGGGTCTCCCCTGTGCTCTTCGTTGCAGAGGCCCTGGCGCTGCTGGCCGGGGCGATCTTGTGCTGGTCCCTGATCGCCACCCGCGCCGAATGCATCGCGCGCCGCCAGCGCTTTGGGTTTTCGAACCGAAGGGCGGTGATCCGTCATCATGCCATTATCTTTGGCTTGGTCGTGCTGGCGATCCTCTCCAACAGCCTCTTCAGGGTCTGGCCCATCCTGGCTGCATTCGACTCTGGCTATGCGCTGCGCGCCGGCACCTTCCTGATCGCGAAGGTCACGACCCTGGGGCTGGGGATCGAGACTGCATCGTGGATCAAGGCGGCACGCCCTGTCGGGTGCAGCCCTGAAGCAGCGCCGGGAAATCCGGAGCGACCCGGGCAGCCTAAGGACCCGGTCAGGGCGGCTTCGACGATGAAAATCTCATACCATTGAACCTTGATCGCGCTGGTTTGTTGCAGGGGCAAAGGCTGGACGATGATGTCCTTCGCCTCTCGGCGATAGACGAAGGCGTCGAGCGTCGCACCGCTTTCCGCGCCGTTTGCGGCCTTGCCCGCCATCCGCGACCAGGCGCGGGGGGCGAGATCAAGCGCCTGCAACAGCGCCTTGACCTCGGGCGGCACCGAGAGACCGGGGCAGCCCGAGGCCAGGCAGGCCCTGATCTTGACCGAGGGCAAGGGCGGCGCGGGCATGTCCTTGGCGGGGTCCAGAAGCGCTCCGCCGAAAGCCAAGCGGCCCCCCTGCCAATCCGCGCTTGATAATGTGCCGAGAATATCCAACCGCTCTGCCGTCATCTGGAAGGGGACCTGCGGGAGGTCGTAGCAGACCCCCATGACGTCACTGGGCCCGTCGGGCGTCAGGCCGTCGATAATGCCGACCGAGCAATAAAGGCCCCCAGAGACCTCGGCCCGGGCGGGGGCCCAGGGCAAAAGGCCAAGCGAAGCCAGGAATACCAAGGCGTTTCGTGTCATGCGCAGTCTCATGGGTGCAGCCTATCGCCGGGTCAGGCGCGGGACAAGTCCCAAGGGCTTGACGCCGCCCGTGAACCGCGTCACGAACCGCGATCAGCCGCGACAGGAGCCGCCCATGCACAAGGTCATCTTCGACACCGATCCGGGCGTGGACGACGCCATGGCGCTTTTGTTCCTGGCCCGCCATCCAGAGATCCAGCTTCTGGGCGTGACCACGGTCTTCGGCAATGCTGCCATCGAGGTCACCACCCGCAATGCGCTTTTCCTGCGCGAGGCCTTTGGCTTCGACGCCCCGGTGGCCCAGGGCGCGGGGCGCTGTTTCGACCCGAACCGTGGCACGGGGCATTTCCCCCATATGATCCACGGCGCCAATGGGCTGGGCGATATCCAACTGCCCGAGCCCGCCCATAGGCGCCCGCTGGATCACGACGACGCGGCGGGCTTCATCATCGACACGGTCCGGGCGAACCCCGGAGAGGTCTCGATCATCGCGGTGGGGCGGATGACGAACCTGGCCCTGGCGCTGCGGCGCGACCCCGGGATCGCGGGGCTGGTCAAGGATGTGACGCTGATGGGCGGCGCCTTCTTCGTGCCGGGCAATGTCACCCCGGCGGCGGAGGCCAATATCCATGGCGACCCCGAGGCCGCCGACCTCGTCCTGACCGCGCCCTGGAAGGTTTACGTGGTGGGGCTGGACGTCACGGGCCAGACGCAGATGAGCCGGCCCGAGCTTGCGGCCTTGGCGCCGAAATCGCAGGCCCTGACGCTCCTGGATGCGCTCTCGCAGCGCTACATCGACTTTTACGACGCGCTCATCCCCGATGCCATGCTGGTCCATGACACCTGCGCCTGCGTCCACCTGGTGCGGCCCGATCTCTTCACCCGGACCGAGGGCGCCATGCGCGTGGTCTGCGAGGGGATCGCCACGGGGCAGACCATCCTGAAGCCCCAGGGCCGTCCCTTCCCGCCCGGTGATTGGGACGGGCTGCCGGTGCAAGCCGCGGTAACCGGGGTGCAAAGCGCCGCAGTCATGGCTCTGGTGGCCGAGACGCTGGCGCTTTAGTCGTTCAACCCCTTGCCCGCCAGGACCCTCTCACGCGACCTTGCGACCCGGGCCAGGCGTGTCTTGACCTGCTTGGCTTCGGAGAAATGCAGGATCCAGAAGCGCCGCCGCCCCGGGGTGAGCGCCTGAAAGGCCGCCGTGTAATCGGGGTCCTCCTCGCAAAAGGCGGTCAGCTCTTCGGGCCAGTCGGGCTCGGGATCGGCGGCGAAATCGACGCGGACCCCCTCGGCCTCGAGCCTGCGGGCCTGGGCCACGACGCGGCGGATCAAGGGGGCCTGGGCCTCGACCTCCTCGGCCGAGGCGAAGGAGAGATAGCGGCCCGAACGGGTGTTCTCGCCCGGGGAGATCAGCGCGGCCTCCTCGATCAGCGCGCCCTTGGGAAAGATCATCCGCAAGCCGGATTTGAACCCGCCCAGCAGCGCGATATTGCCGCCCTCGACATAGCAGGGCTGGCCCCATTTCAGCGTCTCGGCCAGGCCCTGGGCGAGCAGGATGTCGCGGGCCGCCGCCATGGCCTCGGCCCAGACCCCTTGGCGCGCGACAAAGGCCGTGACGCGGGCATCCGAATTCAGGCCGTGCTCGGGGTCGTGGGTCACAGCTTGCCCTCGGCGACCCATTGCTTGATCGTGTCCTCGGAGACCTCGAAATGCATCGAGTCCTCGCGGCCATAGGCGGCGCCCCAGACCCAGCCCTCGGCGTTGAAGAAATCCGACATGATGGTCAGGCCCAACTGGGTGCGGCCATCGCCCAGCGTGTCGAGCACGCCGTCGATGTTCAGATCGATCGCCGTGCCGAAAGAATGCGACGACACCGAGGTCGTGGACCCCCGGATCCAGCGGGCGCAGATCGTGCCCGCCGTGTTGATCCGGGCATAAAGGTCGGGATCGGCGCGCTGGATCTTGTCGAAGATCGACTGAAGGCTGTCCAGCGCCGGTTTCAGCATCTTGGCCTTGATCGGCCCGACCTGCCGCTCTTCCAGGATGGAGGCGAGGCGCGGATTGGTGATCGGCTGGCAATCGTCGTTCAGGTTCTCGGCCGGCATGCCGAACTGGCCCACCATGAAAGAGGAGGTCGGCACCTTGAGCCCGGCGTTCAGCCCCCGCCGCGCGGCGACCAGCACGACCTGGGCGTAATTGCCCGAGATCGAATTCTCGCCATCGGGGGTCACGATCTGCAAGCCGCTGCCGTCCTGGACCTGGGGCTGGGCCGCGACCTCGATCTGGTTGACGCGGTCTTCCAGCGAATCGACCTGGTCGCGCAGCTCGGTCACCGTGTCATTCAGGGCCTGAAGGTCGCCGTGCAGAAGCTCGATGTCGATGCGGGCCTGGTTGTCGACCGCACCGCCTCCGCCCCCGCCGCCCGAGGGAAAGAAGAGCGGGATCGAGACCACGATCAGCGCGGCAATCAGGACAGAGACAGAGAGCAGGATGGCAGGAAGCAGACGCAAGGCAGGAACCCTTTTCGCGTGGATGGCGCATCTGAACCCGCAGCGCCTGTCGGTGCAAGGGATTCGGCTTGGGGGGGAACGATGGCACTTCCATAACCGTTGGCAAAGGGGGCGGGGCGGGCTAAGGTTCAAAGGTGTTTCAGCATTTCCGGGGGGTTCCCATGACGCGTGCTTTCAGCCGGGTGACGATGATCGCCCTTCTCGCCTTTGGTGCCAGCGCTGCCCTGGCGCAGGATGACAGCGGCCTTTCGGCGGCCGAGCTGGCGGCGAAGTTCAAGGCGCAGTCCGATCAGCTGACGCGCGGCCTGGTCATCGCGCCCTCGACGGCCGAGCAGCCCGCCAATCCCGATGCGGCGGCGGCGCTTCCCGCCGATACCTCCTATGTGGCGCTCGATCCCTCGGCCCAGGTCAATATCCAGATCGAGTTTGCCTTCGACAGCGCGGCCATCGGCGAGGGCCAGACGGAAAAGCTCGCGACCTTGTGCGAGGTGATGAAGACGGCCGAGCTGCCGTCGTTCAAGATCATCGGCCATACCGACAGCTCGGGGTCGGAGGGTTACAACCAGAACCTGTCGAAGCTGCGGGCCGAGGAGGTCAAGCGCCACCTGGTCGAGGATTGCGGCATCGCCCCCGAGAAGCTGGTGGCCGAGGGCGTGGGCGAGGCCTTCCCCGCCAATGCCGCCGATCCCAAGGCGGATGTGAACCGCCGGGTCGAATTCCAGGTCGGCAGCTGAGGCTGAAGGGGCGCCCGAAGGGGCGCCCTTCGTGCAGGACGAGGGGACAGAATGGCCGATTCCAGACCTGGCGACATCTTCCAGCCCGGAGATTTGCTGAACAACACCTACCGGATCGAAGAGGTCCTGGGACGCGGGGGCACCTCCGAGGTCTACAAGGCCAGGAATGACATCTCGGGGCGTTTCGTCGCCATCAAGGTGCTGAAGTCGGAATTCTCGGGCGACGAGGCCTTTCTGACCCTGATGCGGCGCGAGGAAGAGATCCGCGAGATCCGCCATGACGCCGTGGTGCGCTATAGCGAGAACCACAGGACGCCCGAGGGGCTGGTCTACCTGGTCATGGACCATGTCGACGGGCCGGGCCTGGACCTTGTGCTGAAACAGGGGGGGATGGGGGCCGATGACCTGGTCAAGGTCTGCCGTCGGGTGGCCTCGGGCCTGGCGGTGGCCCATGGGCGGCGGATCATCCACCGCGACCTCTCGCCTGACAACATCATCCTGAAACATGGGCGCCCGGAAGAGGCGGTGATCATCGACTTCGGCATCGCCAAGGATGCGAACCCGGGGGCGCAGACCATCGTCGGCAATGAATTCGCCGGGAAATATGCCTATGCCGCGCCCGAACAGCTGGCGGGCAAGACCGATGCAAGGTCGGACCTTTATGCCCTGGGGGCGCTGCTTCTGGCGACCTTTCGGGGGAAAAGGCCCGATCCCGGCGCCAATCCGATGGAAGTGGTGCAGAAGAAGGGCCAGGCGCTGGATACCTCCGGCGTGCCCGAGCCCTTGAAGAGCCTGATCGACCGCCTGGCCGCGCCCGACCCGGCGCAAAGGTTCCAGACGGCGGAGGAGGTGCTGCGCTTCATCGACAGCGCCTCGGCCGATGAGCGGACGGTGATCGTGCCAAGGGCAGCTTCGGGGGCAGCTTCGGGGGCGGCTCCGCCGACTGCACCGGCAGTGGAACGCCCGCCCGTGGCTCCGCCGACTGAGGTTCAGGCGCGGGCGGCAGAGGCTCCGGCCGTGATCGGCACGCTCTCGGGGGCAAAGGCTGCGGCCCCTGCCCCCGCGCCGCGCAGCAAGGCCGGGCTTTGGGCCGTGCTGGCCCTGGTGCTCTTGGGCGTGGGCGGCGGCGGGGCCTGGTATTCCGGCGCGCTCTCCAGCTTGACCGCACCCGCCCTGCCCCGGGCGGAACCCTATTCGCTGATCGTCGACAAGGCGGAAGGCGCGCCCCCTCGGGCCGTGGGCGTCGTGCCCTCGGTCGAGGTGCTGGAGGCCCTGAAGACCGCCGTCGAGGCCCAGGGCGGCAAGGCCGATCTGAGCCTCGCCTCGGGCGATATCGGGCCAAGCTGGGGGGCGGATGTGCTGGCCGTGGTGGAGGCGGTCCAGAAGCTTGACAGTTTCAAGCTGGCGGTGACGGGGAACGAGGCGGCGGTGAGCGGGGCCACGACGGATGCGGGCCTGCAAGAGGCCGCAATGGCCGCCGTGGGCAAGCTGCCCGGGGTCCTGCAGGGCCAGGGGCAGATCGAGCTCGTGGCCAAGGTGCCGCAATTCCTGACCGCCGATGACCTGAAGCCCGTCCTGGCCCAGGAGGCCGATTGCGGCGACCTGGTGCTGGTTGACCCTCCGGCGCTGGGTTACGGCAAGGAGGACACGATCCAGGTGGCCGGGCGTCTTGCCAAGCCCGAGCAGCAGGTGGCGCTCTTTGATGCGCTGTCCTCGGCGGCGCCCGGGCGCAAGGTGGACCTGAAGATCGAGCTTCTGAACCCCTCGCTCTGCCAGATCGAGACCGCCCTGCCAGAGGCCCATGACGGGCCCTTCCGCTTTGACTTCGGCTTTGGCGACAGGCCGGATGACAATCCCTCGGGCCGCTATTTCGTGGGCGAGAACCCCGTGATCGACCTGGTGATCCCGGCGGAGGTGACGACGGGCTATGTCTCGGTCGCCATCGTCGATGTCTCGGGCAATGTCTATCACCTGCTGCCGAACCTGAACCGGCCCGAGAACTCGGTCGAGGCCCTGCGGGCGGGACAGGCGGGCGAGGTCAAGGTCCGCATCGCCTATCCGCTGGCCGACAACGATGACCCGGCGCATATCGCCTTTACCGTCGATGCGACGACCCTGGGGAAATCCAAGGTCGTGGTGCTGCAATCGGGGTCACCGCTCTTCCCCGAGATGCGGCCCACGACGGAATCGGTCGGGGGCTATGCCCAGGCCCTGAAGGCAGAGGTCGAGGCGGGCAAGCTGGATGTCCTGTCGATCAACAGCCGGATCCTGACCAGCGTGGCGAATTGAGGCCAGTTCTGCCGGAAGCCCTGCCGACTGCCGGAGGGGCTTGGGTCCTGTGACCGGGTTCCTGCCGACTGAGGGGGCGTCTTTGGTGACCCGGTGAGGGAATGCGGCACCCTTGGTCCTGTGAGGCCGCGAGCCGACAGGCCAAGCCCTCCAGTCGGCAGAGGCGCGCCCTGCGCCCAGTCCGCAGAGCCGCCCTTGCCACGCCCTCTTGCCTCACAGTCGGCAGAGCCACCCCTGGCGTAAGCCTCCGGTTATTGCCGTCTGACACCATTGGTTGAGGTCAGCTAAGACGCTGACCTTATGGATGACTCTAAGTTCAGATCACAGATTGAGGTTCTCTCTGTCGTCGACAAAGGTCGGCGGCGG
>NZ_JAABNR010000052.1 GCF_009925085.1 Stagnihabitans tardus
CGCTCCGGGAAAAGCGTCGTTTGATCTCGGCTGACACCCTCGATGAAACCTGCCATGCAAAGCCTCCCAACCATGCGTAAGCATAGCATAAATCGGGGCTTTTACACAGCCTCGGCGGAAAGCGGACCTTCGGCTTCCTTTAGTTCGAAGAGGAGTCGCAGTCCGGAACATCCAAAGTGTGTCCTTGATCTTAGACTCTGCATGCGGGCCGGGACCCACCGGCGCTCTTACCACAGACCCTCGACAAGCCCCCGCACCGCCTCGCCGGCGGGAGACAGCCCCTGCTCCCGGGTGACGATCTGGATACAGGTCAGCGGCAACTCCGGCAGGCCGTTCAGCGGGGCCAGGTCCTGGGGGATCGTTCCCGCCGCCATGACCGTGGCGGCCAGTCCGGCGACCACGGCGGCGTGGATGACCTGGCCCGAGGCGCTGACCAGGGCCAGCCGATGCAGCTGGGTCAACAGTGGCAAGGCGGTGGCGCGGAAGGCACAGCCTTCGGGGAAAAGCGCCAGGGGCAGGACACCGTCCTGCGGCATCTCGAAGCCGGGGGCTGCGACCCAAAGCAGGGGCGGCCGGGCCAGGACCTTGGCCAGCGGCAGGGTTTCGGGCAGGGTGACGACCGCCATATCCAGGCTGCGCGCCTCCACCTGCCGACAAAGATCGCGGCTGAGACCGGTCACCACCGCGATCTCCACCCCCGGGAATTGCCCCAGCCTGCGCCAAAGCTGCGGCAGCAGCGGCAGGACATAGTCCTCGGCGATGCCCAACCGGACGCTGCCCGCGACCCGCCCCCGCATCACGCGGGCCACAAGGCCGTCATGGGCATCGACCAGGGCCTGCGCCTCGGCCCGCAGGTCCTGACCGGCGGGGGTCAGCGTCACGTCATGGTAGTCGCGGCGCAACAGCGCCACGCCCAAAAGCGCCTCCAGCTGCAGGATGCGCTGCGACATGGTCGCCTGCGAACACCCCAGCCGCATCGCCGCGCGGGAGAAGCTGCGTTCCGCCGCGACGGTCAGGAAGGCGCGCAGGAGTTTGGTGTCGATGTCGTGCATGGCATTGGATAATCCGATGCCAGATAGAAGGGAATATTGTTTTACAGGTGCTGGTCCGAAAGCTTATCCCGTCGAAAACAGGAGGGCCAACATGAAGGTCGGTTTCATCGGTCTGGGCACCATGGGGGGCAATGCCGCCAAGAACATCCTGCGCGCGGGGTTTCCGACGGTGGTCCATGACCTGCGCCCCGAGGCGGCGGCGGATCACTTTGCCCTGGGGGCCACCTGGGCGGACAGCCCCAAGGCGGTGATCGACCAGGTGGACTGCGTCGTCTCGATGGTCTTTGGCCCCCCGCAGTGCGAGGCCGTGCTGAAGGGGCCCATGGGGCTGATACATGGCGATTGCGCGGGCAAGATCTGGATCGACATGACGACCTCTTCGCCCAAATTCATGCGAGAGCTGGTCAAGGATTTCGTAGCCAAGGGCGGCCGCCCGGTCGATGCCCCGGTGACGGGCTCGGTCGATGCGGCGATCCGCGGCGACATGCCGATGTTCGTGGGCGGAGAGGATGCCGATATCGAATCCGTCCGCCCGGTGATCGAAGCCATGGGGCAACTGCGCAAGGTCGGCCCCCATGGCAACGGCTATGTGGCCAAGCTGGTGAACAACCAACTCTGGAAGGTCCATGCCGCGGCCATCGGCGAGGCCATGGTCTGCGCCAAACTCGCGGGCCTCGACCCCGCCATCTGGTGGGAGGTGATGAAGGGCGGTGCCGCGGACAGTTTCGTCCTTTCCCATGACGTGCCCTCGATCTTTGCCGGCCATTACGATCCCTCCTTCCCGATCAAGCTGTGCCTGAAGGATCTTTCGCTGATCAAGGAGTTGATGGACGACACCGGTGTGCGCTCAGAGATGACCGATGCCACCCATGCCCGCTTTCGCGAGGCCGGCGCCCGCTACGGGATGGAAGCGGGCGAGATGACCGTCTGCAAGCTTGTCGAAGAGGACGCGGGCGTCGAGTTGCGGGTGCCGGGGGATTGGGTGGCGCCATGGGATGTGTCGCGCGATTGAGGTCCTGGCACAGCAAGGCAGTCCGATCGGAAGCCCCGGCAGGACGGACCTGCCTATGCCCCGCCCGGCAAGCTGACGATATCCGGGCCTTCGGGAGCTGCACGGCAGGGGTCAACACCAAATCCAACCGTGGCTGGAGGCCAGAGTGTTTCGATGACGCCGCCAGATCGTCGCAGGGGGCGGAAAGCTGCCTTCCGGTCTCGTCGTTTAGCCCCTCCTTTCGCCAAGATCATCGCTATTCATACCATATCGTTCCGCGCCCTCAGGTCCGTCGCGCCTCGCAACAAAAGGGCTGCTTCCCTGTTTGTGCGCAATAGACCAATCGCCCCGATCCAATCACGTCTTCTTGGACTCGGGTCGCGTTCAGTCTCGTGGTCGCTTTGCTTTGCCAAGCCTGCGCGGCACCCCGCAGCAGCCTTTGACACCGCAGGTCGCCACATCCTCCGTTTAACCCAGCATTAGCCTGCAAACCTTAGGGTCAGGACTCATTGAGTTTCAGAGCCAGAAGATGACAGTTGCGGCGAGGGCGATGGCCGAGAGGAAGACTTTGGGACAACGGTCTTAGCGGGTTGCGATCCTGCGCCAGTCCTTGAGACGGCCAAACATGATCTCGATCCGATTGCGTCGTTTGTAGCGACGGCGGTCATGTCGGATCTTTTTCTTTCGGTTCTTCCGCCCTGGGATGCAGACCCTTATCCCTTTGTCTTTCAACGCTTCTCGATACCAATCGGCATCGTAACACCTGTCAGCCAAGAGCCACTCCGCCTGTGGCAGATCCTGCAGCAGGGCGGCAGCGCCCATGTAGTCGCTGACCTGACCTGCCGTCATGAGGAACTTCAGCGGCCTCCCCTTGGCGTCCGCCACAGCATGAAGCTTCGTATTCAGCCCGCCTTTCGTGCGCCAGATCGCCCGGCCGCGCCCCCCTTTTTCACCGCAAGGCTCGAGGCCGTGCGGTGGGCTTTCAGATAAGTCGCGTCGATCATCACCGTCTTCTGCTCGGCAGCTTCCGAGGCCAAGCCCTCCATGATCCGGGCGAAGACACCCATGCCGCCCCAGCGCTTCCAGCGGTTGTAAAGCGTCTTCGGAGGGCCATAGACAGCCGGGGCATCGCACCAACGCAACCCATTGCGATTTATGAAGATAATCCCGCTCAGAACGCGACGATCATCCACCCGAGGGCGGCCATGGCTTTTGGGAAAGAAGGGCCGAAGTCGGTCCATCGGGGCTTCGGTCAGCCAGAACAAGTTGCTCATCGATCAGGTCTCCTGGCCGACCGTGAATCACGGCAGCAGAGCATGATCAATGGCTCCTGACCCTAATGGACTGAATTTAAACAGTGAATCCTTCACAGCATTTGCGCAACAAAGCCTTGGAGGCCCCAAGAATTTAAGATCCATGGAAAATCCATTTCTCACTTTATTAAAAAATAGACAACATTGAAAGTAAGTCCTTCGTTAGGCGAGCTTAATGAATTAATCACAGAAAGGGAATGTTAATATTTCTCAACGATCATCCAGAATATAGGCAGTAGCCTCGCGAACGGTGCAGAGCCAATTATTGCTCCGCACATTCGAAAATCCCGAATCGTTAGACATACTAGAGCCGCTAAGTGGTCTGGAAGAGGCATATGCAAATGCTGGTGGAAACCCGAGATTTGAACCCTGCATCCGGAATAATATTGGACTCAATGTTCGGGGGAAACCTGCTTTTCAGGTATGACGCACTCTTCGGCGACGACTCCAACTTTTCTTCTGTAGCCGCGTTTTTGGGCGTTTCCGCCTTGCGTTATCCAGGCGGGACAATGACTGAATTAAATTTTGACGTGAATAATCCAGACAGTCCACCACTTGGAAAGAACTCCTCACCAGACTATGTCGGAGTAACTGAGTTCCTCGGATACAGCGTTGTCTCTGGCAGGCCGGTAAATATGGTTATTCCGACAAAAGGGCTTTATTCGGGCGTAGCAAACTACAATGAGAACACCCCAAGGGAAATAGATCAAGACTATGCAGGCCAAGTTTTGAACTTCGTGCGGCGCCTTCTAACACAGGGTGATAGCGGCATAGACGCATTGCCTGACACACCCATCGCAAGCATTGAAATCGGAAACGAGTACTGGGCTGGCGGCAAGATGACCGCCTCTGAATATGGGCGCGTCGTTAACTATCTGATCCCGCAAATTGATGCGTTGATTGATAGCCTTCTGCCTGAAGGTGCCAGTCGCCCTGAGATCCTAGTTCAAGTTGGATGTCCCCTTGATCCTCAGTTTCTCGATGGCATGTACTCAGGCATGACTTATACGGAAAGACTCAAGCAGTCGAACATAAATTTGCTTGAGGAAATTACAGATGCGAGGGCCATTGAGGGCATCGATGGAATCGTTCGTCACTACTACTATTCGACTGAAAGTCTCTATCTTGAGAAGAACACATGGACGATGCAGTCGATCGACGCTGTCTATAAGCTATGGGCGGACGCTGGTTACGGGGATACAGACTACTATGTGACGGAGTGGAATCTAGCTCTGTCGAATACGAGTCAACTTGGCCTAAGGGGAGCTTCGATCCTGATCGAGCAGTTCTCTTATATGGTTGAAGTTGGTGTTGACGCTGCTTTTGCTTGGCCAGTTCAAGGCTTTACCACGGGCCTGTTCCAACGAAACGCCGATGGATGGCACCTCTCACCTATCGGCGCAGCGTTCAAACTTATGTCGGAGTCTTTGGTCGGGACCGAAATGCTTCCATATGAGATTCAGAATGGACCTGTAGAGTTGGAAGCGTTTGGCTCAGAATCAAAGGTCGTTCTGTTTGTTTCATCTCGCCAAGAGGTAAGCCAAACTGTTAACATCGACATATCGGGAATTCTGAACGAGTATGTTTCTGCGGAAGCAGTTAGGCTCGGTATTCCCGAGGGAGAACTCGTGTCGAATTCGAACTCGATTGCTGTGCTTTCGAATATAAATACTGAGAATTTTTTGGGTGGGCATAATCTGCAATTTACCCTGAAGCCATTCGAGGTAGTGCGCGTCGTTTTCCAACTTCCTGTTGGGAAAGAATTGCTCGGTTCCGCTAGTTCGGATCGGCTTGCAGGAGAAATGGGCGCAGACACAATTATGGGGTACTTCGGAGATGATACAGTTACAGGGGGATCGGGACACGACGCAATCTTTTCGGGCGCCGGAAATGATAAAGTCTCAGGGGATGCTGGGGACGATCTCGTCGAAGGAGGCGGGGGAAATGATTTCTTGCGTTCAGGTTCTGGGAGGGACACGTTGAGGGGTGGGGATGGGCAAGACACCATCTTCGGCGGAGAAAAGGAAGCAATCCTTCATGGCGGAAAGGGGAACGACCAACTCTTTGGGTTCAAAGGTGCAGATACCCTTGTCGGAGGATTTGGACGCGATATGCTGATTGGGGGCGCTGGTGCGGATAGCTTTGTGTTTGATAACCTCACACCGCTGTATGACAGCATTCTCGACTTTAATCCACGCGAAGATACGGTAGTCCTTGCAAAAGAGATTTTTTCCACCCTCGGAGAAGGCTATCTCGATGCTTTTGAGCTCACAACGAAAACGGCTGCGGTTGCAAATGGACTTGCTAAACTGATATATGATGCTGAAGCTAAGCTGGTCTTTTTCGACAGAAATGGCAATGGCATTGATTCTACAGATTCCATAGTATGTCATTTGGTCTCTGCGCTCCCACTGACTGCTCAGGACTTTTTGGTCCTCTAGGGTCAGGACCCATTGATCACGCTCTAAGACCGTGATTCACGGTCGGCCAGGAGACCTGATTTATGAGCAACTTGTTCTGGCTGACCGAAGCCCAGATGGACCGGCTTCGGCCCTTCTTTCCCAAGAGTCATGGCCGCCCGAGGGTGGATGACCGTCGCGTTCTGAGCGGGATTATCTTCATCAATCGCAACGGGTTGCGCTGGTGCGATGCCCCTTCCGTCTATGGCCCCCCAAAGACCCTCTACAACCGCTGGAAGCGCTGGTGCGGCATGGGTGTCTTCGCCCGGATCATGGAGGGCCTGGCCTCGGAAGCTGCCGAGCAGAAGACGGTCATGATCGATGTGAGCGGGCATGCGCCATTGATCCGAGCATGCCCGCGCAAGTATCTGAAAGCCCACCGCACGGCCTCGAGCCTGGCGGTGAAAAAGGGGGGCGCGGCCGGGCGATCGGGCGCACGAAAGGCGGGCTGAACACCAAGCTGCACGCCGTT
>NZ_JAABNR010000053.1 GCF_009925085.1 Stagnihabitans tardus
CCGAAGCATGCACCCGGGGAGACCTCAGACGAAGGCCGCGGCAAAGGCAGAACGCTCGGCAGCCAGGTGATCGAAACCGCCCCTGCGCGAACCATGCCGTCTTCGCAAAAGAGCTTGACTGCGGCGGTCCCGTTACCGAAGCCCAGACCCTAAGCGGTGCAGAATCCGCTGGGTCGATACAGAGGGACGCCCATGATCCCGGTCACGGAACACATCCGACAGAGCCAGGTCAGCCTTCTCATGGCCCGCGCCCTGGAAACGCTCCACAAGATCGGCATCGTAACCCCTGTAAGCCAAGATTCCCTCCGCCGTAGCCGCCCGCAAAAAGGAAAGAGGCTGATTATTTTGAAGCTTGATCTGTCAGAAACACTGCCGCAGAGTCCAGAGAAGAATCAAGCCACGGCGAGCAGATCCGAATGCCATCATCAAGTGGTACCGAGGCGGCCCACAAGTATCTACGGTCAAGCCTAGCAAACATATCTCTTAAGCCTATATCGAAGATTTCTTGTAGATCCAAAGAGATGCACTTTCGACACCAAAACAGCAACTTGCAGGCCGATCCAAGGGCCACCTTACGAAGCTTTGGATCCTGAAAGTTCCTCGAACTTGCGAATACAGAAAGTGCTATTTCGCAGGATGCAAGCGCATCGAATCGTGCCTTGGAACTAGATGCTGTAATTTGGGGTCGGCCATAGCGTCTGAAATAAGTGAAAGTTGGAACCTCAGTCATGCTCCAAGTGCTAATATTTGAAATAACTCCAACATGAAACACAATGTCCTCAAACACGAGGCCCGCCGGGAATTTTAGGCAGAACTTCCGGACAAATTCCGACCGAACCATCTTATTAGCCGATTGAGGCTCCAAGCACAAAAGAAGTGCCAACGCCGCGCTGAAGCCTGTGGATGTTTCGCCCACGTATGAGGTTCCGCTTTTCAATTGGGTCAACTGATCAAAGACAGCGTGATCGTAAAAAGGCAAAGCCTCATTGCGAAGTTCGTGGAGTATTCCCGGAGAAAAGACACAGTCTGGGGCACCAATACAAGCGTCACTCATTGATTTAAAAGCCCAAGGCGGGCGGATATCGTCTGCGTCTAAGAAGCAAATGTAGTCACCCCGTGCAGCATCTATTCCCCTGTTTCTGGCCGAGGACAGACCGTCATTCGACCGCTTGATAACTCGAATTCGATCATCTTTGAAATCCAAGATGGCTTCAGTTGTCGCAACCGACGCGCCATCATCAACGATAATGAGTTCAAAATCGGAAAAACTCTGATTCAGGACGGACTCTATAGAAGGCCTTATAAGGCCACCCTCATTGAAGGCGCTCATTATACAAGTGATCATATCTCTACCAGTCCCCGCTCTTCAGCCCTACAAGATCCTACGTGCCGCCGCACGCATCCTCAACATGTCTGGATGACTCAGCTCTCCTGCAATTAGGGGCCAAAATGCTCCCGCGGGGAAAGCGCTCAACCGAGCCAACTCTTCATCCAGATAATTATCGAAGTTCGGGTGATTAATCTGATCGATAATGATAGATCGCGCATTCTTCCCGAAGCTCTTGATAATACGTGCGCACAGCTTTGCGCTGGAAGCCATGAACTGATCCTTCAAGTGGGGTTCCAATACTGATATTGACCACTGAAGACTATGCGACATTGACTCGAGGAATACATCCACATCGTCCCAAGAATTGGCTACTGCTGACGCGAAAACGTCGTGAAACATAGTGACCATGTTGAAATGCCTGACATCTCCACTCTTGACGTCTTGGTCGGGATGCTGACGATAATGATACTTCAGACTCGGCACAAAGACTGCGTCGCGCGCTTCATGGGTGCTCAGCAACTGAAAACTGTAGTCATCATATGCGCGAATACTTTCACGGAAGAATATCGACTTTGAATCGAGAAAATCGCGGCGATATACTCTTCGCCAGATGGATGGCTGCCCCGCAGCCATATCGCGAAAGCCAATTCTCAAAACATCAAGATCGCCGAATTTCGTTCTGGGCCAATTCTTGTAATATTCTTCTTCGTAACTTTGTCGATACGGCTCCGACTTACTGGCATCGTAGAAGTCAAATCCACCCTGCACTATTTCGCAGCCGGAGTAATTTGCAAGGTCATACAGAGTTGAGAAGAACCCCGGCGACACAAAATCATCCGCATCCACGAAGGCGATATGGGATGCTAAAGATGACAAACGCCCGTAGTTGCGCGCCGAAGCGCACCCCCCGTTTTCTTTGTAAAGCACCGTGAGGCGCTCATCATGACCAAACTCGCTATCAAGAAGCGACCTGGTATTGTCCTTAGAGCCATCATCAACAACAATAACTCGAACATCATCTCTTGTTTGATCTAGAATTGACCCAATGCATTGAACGATGTAGGCGCCCGCATTGTACGCAGCGACAATAACATCTAGCTGGCGCTTGCGATCGCAGTGCCCTGACATGCCGTTTAGCTGTAGAGCCCAACCACCGCTCATCTGCAGGTGTAGATTCCTAAGTTGAGAGACTTTTCCCGTCTGAACCGGGCTTTCAATTTCGGAATAGATCGACAGTTCGCTTTTTCGAGCGCTAGATAGACCTTCAATGGAATCGCCCATTAAGTCAAACACCAGGGAACCCTGAAGTAGAATAGCACCCCTACCTTCGCGCAACTCATCAACAGTTTCAGTTATGCCACAGAGCTCTATGTTTTCCACTCGATTCTCGAGCATTATTATCTGAAGAAGTGACTTTGCCTCTTCATCGGTGCAAACCTTCATAATTCGAGAATGCGGAAACAGTATGGAGGCCGCCAGACACAAATATATCGACCTTTGATCAGCGTCAATGATCGTGAAGCTGTCGCCAGGATGATACAAGATGCGAGACCCCAAGAATCCAATATATCTAGAACTATTGTACTCACATTCATGAAGCAAGTCATGCGCCATCGCTGTATACTGAGCAGAACCTAGCTTCAGAACTCTGCCAGATACTTTCACCTCCGAAACCGATTTGGTCGTGGGGTTTAAGTAGCTTACCCGGTGAGGGAGAGCAAGTTTTGCTTGCCTCCATTCGTAGGAGATGTTCTTTCCTGCGGCATACAAGGTGTGGTTGTCGCTAGAGAAATTCATGTAAAATAGACTTACACGGCCCTGAATATTAACATAAATTCTTGGACCGGTCATCCATACAATAATACTCTCATCATGAGCTATGGCCGCCTCGTGAGGGATAGATAGCTCAGCACCCCAAACACCATCCTCCATCGAGTTGATCGCAATATAGTCATGCTCCGGCTGCACCTTCAAGTGAAATGGCCGGTTTTCGTCATCCGTCCTTAGCTCAAAGTGTCCCCCCATTCCACTGGAAGAATTCAGTGTTATACTGTATTGCCAAGCTAGCATCGATTGCGATTAACTCCGATTTTCTGCCGCTGTGGTGCGTCAAGATTTATGCGGGCTGCTGACGGGCCGCGGTTGCTTTGGGTACCAGTTTACATTCTGAGGATGGTAATGTCACCCCGAATTGGTGCCTTCTGCCGGCTTTGTTGAGCAAATCTGTTGAGGGCTGGAGTATCCCTTTCCCTGGACAGACCTATCCTGTGAATTTCCACGCAGAACTGACCCGGGTTTTCCATCGAGAACTGACCCATCTGAGGGTTATGTTCCGGGGTTCAGGCTTGGGTCAAGGGCGGGGTTGTCTCCTTTCTTTTGCGGGTAGCTACGTCGGAGCTGGCTTTGAAGCGGAAGCTGTCATTGCCGGTCTCAAGGATGTGGCAGCGGTGGGTCAGGCGGTCGAGGAGGGCGGTGGTCATCTTGGCATCTCCGAAGACGGTGGCCCATTCGTTGAAGCTGAGGTTGGTGGTGATGAGGACGCTGGTGCGCTCGTAGAGCTTGCTGAGGAGATGGAACAGAAGCGCGCCGCCTGAAGCGCTGAAGGGCAGGTAGCCGAGTTCATCGAGGTCGACGAAGATCAGGAATTGATCCGGGGGATCAATTCCCTGTGGAGGGCAAGTCCAGCTTCGTCAGGCTCTCGGCGAGCTGACCGGCCTTGCCCTTGGTCTTCTCCTGTTCGAGGGCATTGACCAGCTCGATGGTCGAGAAGAAGCGGACCTTTCGGCGATGGTGTTCGATGGCCTGAACCCCCAGGGCCGTGGCGGCGTGGGTCTTGCCGGTGCCCGGGCCGCCGATCAGCACGACATTCTGGGCGCCTGCCATGGACTCGCATTTGTGCAGCTGCCTCAGTGTTGCCTCGTTGATCTCGCTGGCAGCGAAGTCGAAGCCCGCGAGGTCCTTGTAGGCTGGGGTGAGGAGGATCAGCAAACAGTCCGGGGGACTGTTTGCCCGACGAACGCAGCCTTCATGTGATAGGCGATGGAGCGCACTTCGCGTTCAGCCATCTCGGCCTTCAGGAGCTGCGACAGCATGGGCACGGCGGTCTCGAACGCTGGCGCGCCCTGTTCTGCGAGGTCAGTCACGGCTTGGGCCATGCCATACATCTTCAGGCTTCGGAGCATGATGACCACAGCCCCAGTGGCGGGATTATGACGCATGGCGGCCTCCGGCGATCTGGGAACGCAGACCGTCGTAGCGTTCGACATTGGCCTTGGGTTCATGCTTCAGGATCAGCGCCTGTGGCGTATCGAGTGGTGGGCCATCGATGGTCTTTCCGTCGATCAGCCAGTGGGGCAGGTTCAGCACATGCGTCTTAGTCGGCACGCCCGCTTCGAGGGCCATCTCGACCGCAGCCAAGACCGCTTGCTCATCGTGATGCAGGACGAGGGCGAGGATGTCGACCATCTCGCGATCACCGCCGGGCTTGCGCAGCATGTGATCCTGCAACTGTCGGAATGCCTTCGGCAATTCTGCAAAGGGTGCGCCATTCCGAAGAGCCCCAGGCTTGCGTTGAACGACCGCCAGATAGTGATGCCAGTCGTAGATCGTGCGGGGCGGCTGATTGTGCGACCGCTCGATGATCCGATCATGTTCGCAGACGACCCTGCCTTCGGCGACGATCACCAACCGTTCCGGATAAATGTGCAGACTGACGGGGCGATTGGCGAAAGAGGCCGGAACGCTGTAGCGATTGCGGTCGAAACAGATCAGGCAGGTGGGCGACACGCGCTTGCTCTTCTCGACAAAGCCGTCGAAGGCTGTCGGCAGTGCCATCAGGGCCGCCTGTTCTTCGGCCCAGACATCTGCGATCGTGCCGGGCAGGACGCCATGCGGGATCTCGCGCCAGAGTTCGAGGCAGCGTTGTTCCAGCCAGGCGTTCAAGGCTCCCAGATCTGGAAAGTTCGGCGTCGGTAGCCAAAGGCGTGGTCTGGCGTCCTGGACGTTCTTCTCAACCTGGCCCTTCTCCCAACCCGATGCCAGATTGCAGAACTGGGGCTCGAAGACATAGTGGTTCGTCATCGCCAGGAACCGGGCATTCACTTGCCGTTCCTTGCCCCGGCCGACCCGATCCACAGCCGTCCTCATATTGTCGTAGATCCCGCGCGCGGGCACGCCGCCGAGGACCCGGAACCCATGCCAATGAGCATCGAACAGCATCTCATGGGTCTGAAGCAGATAGGCCCGAACCAGAAAGGCCCGGCTGTGCGCCAGCTTGATATGCGCAACCTGCAACTTGGTCCGCTCACCGCCGAGGATGGCGTAGTCCTCGCTCCAGTCGAACTGGAAGGCTTCCCCAGGGCGGAAAGCCAGGGGAACGAAGGTGCCGCGTGACGTTGCCCCCAAGTTCTATCCGACTTGAGCGAGACTCCGGGTTTCAGTTTTACCCATTTGGGCGGGTTGGGCAACGGGGGCTGGCGCGGAGCTTTGCGGATTGCGCAGCGACAGGCCCCGTTG
>NZ_JAABNR010000054.1 GCF_009925085.1 Stagnihabitans tardus
GCCAGCAGCGCCTACCCCTCTTCATAAGCTCATCCGGGACTCCCGGACGTGCTCACCCGTCGGTCGATCCCGCACATCAAACCGCCACAACCCCAAAATAGATGGGACGCAACCGCCGCATACGGTGTGCAAGACAGTTGTGCCGTAAGTGAATGGGCTATCAGATAGGCGCCTGTTGTCATGAGCGCTGGTCATGTTCATTGCTGGATTGAACTCGACCTCTGAGGGCAGTCGAAATCATTATCGTCAAGAGCGACTGAACTGATCCATTCAACCCCGTTACCTTGCTTCGAAATGAGTGTCAGGGCTCCCCGATCAAACGCGGGTGATCTCGCTGCCATGACGCACGCGTGCTGCGATGGTGTCCTGCTGTCTGCCCATGATCGCGAGGAAACTGTGCAGTTCTACGCCCAACGGCTTTTCCAGCGCGCCCAGGTCCCACGCCAGAAAATAGGGCTCCTTCAGCCTCATCCGCGCATCAACCGGGACGACCAGGCGCCCCGCCAGTATATCATCGACCGCCATCGACAGTTGCGCCAGCACGAAGCCGCGCCCGTTGATGGCGGCGTCGATAGCCGCGCTGGAGAGCGAATAGGTCATCTGGCCAAGCAGACTGCGCAGCGCAAGACCCTGACCCTGCGCCCATTCCGTCCAACCCGGAGCCTCGCCCTGATCCTTGTCCCATTCGATTCCCAGGAGCGGAAGCTGCAAGATGTCCGCCGCGTCCCTGACCGGATTTTGCTTTAGAAAGGCTGGAGAACAGGCAGGAACGACCCAATCGGTGAAAAGTTCGGCAACGTGCAAATAGTTCCGCGCCTTTCGACCGTAAGAGAGCCGGAATTCGGCTTGTTCGGGCCCCAGACGCGGCTCGATATCCTCGCCCACAAGGCGGACCGTTGCCGCAGGATGGCGCATCTGCCAGTCGAAAAGTCGGGCGGCGACCCATTTGCTGGCCATCGATGGCAGGCAGGACACGGTGAAGATTTGATCAGAACTGGTTCTACCGACACGATTTTGTGCGGTCCGAAGGCCCTCGAACCCTTTGTTCAGGTCCTCCAGATAGCTTCGACCCCGCGCGGTCAGGGTGACATGACGCCCGGCCCGCTCGACCAGACGCACGCCTGCGGCCTCCTCGGCCTTGCGCAGTTGCTGGCTGACAGCTCCCAGAGAGACCCCCAGCTCATCTGCCGCCGCCGTCACGCTGCCAAGGCGGCCAAAGGCCTCAAAGGCTTGCATGGCGCGCAAAGGCAAATGGGGCATCGTCGCCTCCCTGGTTTAGATTTTCTATATTAGATCGCAATTCTAATGGATAGGCCAGAGCAAAGACCCACGCTACGAATATGTCTGCACATAATCGTCGGAGTGGCACATGTTTCTGCGAAATGCCTGGTACGTCGCGGCCTGGGATCACGAGATCGGCGCGGGCCTCGTGCCGATCAAGGTGCTGGGTGAAGAGGTGGTCCTCTACCGCAAGACCGATGGCACGGTGGCCGCGCTGGAGGATGCCTGCCCGCACCGCAAGCTGCCCTTGTCGATGGGGCGCATCAAGGGCGACCAGGTCGAATGCGGCTATCACGGCCTGACCTTTGACGGCAAAGGCATCTGCACCCGGGTCCCGGGGGCCGAGAAGATCCCGCATGTCGCGCAGGTCCGCTCTTATCTGATCGTCGAACGCTATGGCCTGTTGTGGATCTGGATGGGCGAGGCCGACAAGGCCGATCCGGCGCAGATTTTCTCGGTCGACCATTGGGGCGATCCGGCCTGGGGGATCAACAAGGGCGAGTCGATGGCGCTCGACTGCAACTACCTTTACATGACCGACAACCTCTTGGACCCCTCGCATGTGGCCTGGGTGCATCCGACCTCGTTTGGAAACACGGCGGCCGAGGCGACGCCGCTGAACACCACGGTGGGCGAAAAGGGCGTGACCGTCTGGCGCTGGATGCTGGATACGCCGCCCGCGCCCTTCTACGCGCCCTTCCTGAAGTTCAAGGGCAACTGCGACCGCAAGCAGCACTACGAGGTCCACTACCCCTCGCATGCCATCATCCGGGCGATCTTCACCCCGGTCGGAACCGGCGGCGAGGGCAAGCCGCTGCATCCGGATGTCTTCCTGATGGACAGCTACAACTTCATGACCCCGATCGACGAGAATACGACCAAGTACTACTGGTTCCAGATGCGCAACTTCGCCCCGGATGACGCCGAGGTCTCCGCCAAGTTCGCCAAATCCGTGCGCGGCGCCTTCGAGGAGGACCGTGTCGTGCTGGCCGCCGTCCACAAGGGCATGGCCAACAAGCGCAACCCTCATCTGGACCTGAAGATCGACGTCGGTCCTTTGCGCTTCCGCAAGACCCTGTCCAAGATGATCGAGGACGAGCAGGCCCGGCAGGTCGCGGCGGAATGAGCAGCCCGGCCCTGTCCCTGAAGGTTGTGGCCAAGCGGCAGGAAAGCCGGCTGATTGCCTCTTTCCTGCTGGAGCCCGAGGGGGAGTTCCGCCCCTTCCGCCCCGGTCAATTCCTGGTCTTTCGCCTGCCGGGTGGGGTGATCCGCAACTACAGCCTCTCGGGGGCTCCGGACGCCAAAGGGCAGTACCGCATCACCGTCAAGCGCGAGGCGATGGGGCAAGGCTCGGGCCATCTGCACGATCAGGTGTCCGTTGGCGATGTGCTTCAGGCCGAGGGGCCACGCGGGGACTTCGTGCTGCACACCGAAAGCCCGCGCCCGGTGGTGCTCTTGGCGGGCGGCGTCGGGCTGACGCCACTTCTGTCCATGCTGCACCATCTGGCGCAGACCGACCGCAGGACCCTGTTTGTCCATGCCGTCGAAAACGGCGCCGATCATCCCCTGCGGGAGGAGGTCTTGGCCCTTGCTGCCCGGCCCAATGTCACCGCGCATTTCTGCTACCGCGCCCCGACCGATCAGGACAGGGCGGAGGGGCGCTTTCACTCCGAAGGGTTCCTGAGCAAGGCCACGCTGCAAGCCCTGCTGCCGCTGGACGACTACGACTTCTATCTCTGCGGCCCGCCTGCCTTCATGCAGGCCTGTTACGCGATCCTGCGCGACCTCGGCGTGGCGCGGGACCGCATCGCGCATGAATTCTTCGGCCCGGCCTCGCAACTGGACCCCGCCCCAGCGAAACCCGCGCCCGTCGCAAGCCAAGGCAACGATGTCACCTTCCTTGCGGCCAACAAGACAGCCCCTTGGGATGACAGCCCCAGTCTTCTCGACTTTGCCGAGACGCAGGGCCTGCAACCCGCTTTCAGTTGCCGCGCCGGTGTCTGCGGCACCTGTGTCACCCGGCTGGTCGAGGGCAGCGTGGACTGGACCGACGACCCGCTCGATCCCCCGCCCGAGGGCCATATCCTTTTGTGCTGCACCCGCCCCAAAGGGGCCGTGGTTCTGGAGCTTTAGCCGCATGACCGCACCCGCCGTTCCCCTGAACCCCAATCTGGCCGCCCTGCCGCCCTATAACGCGGGCATGACCCTGTCCAAGGCCCGCAGCCTCAGCGGACTGGACGACATCGCCCGGCTGGCCAGCAACGAAAACCCCGAGGGATGCTATCCTGCCGTGCTTGCGGCGCTGGCCAGCCCCGATTTCCAGCCTTGGCGCTATGCCGATCCCGGCTGCACCGCCCTGCGCGCCGCCTTGGCCGAAAAGCTCGGCTGCACGGCCGACTGCATCGTCGCGGGCAACGGCAGCGAGGAGATGATCGCCGCCATCTGCCGCACCGTGCTGGAACCGCAGGCAGTTGTGCTGACCGTCGTCCCCAGCTTTGGCCTGCACGAGATCGAACCCCTTGCGCTGGGGGCCCGGGTCATCAAGGTGCCCATGACGGCTGACGCGGGCTTCGATCTGCCCAAGCTGGAGGCCGCCCTGGCGAAAGGTCCGCGATTGTTCTTCCTGTCCTCGCCCTGGAACCCGGTTGGCCCGGCATTGGACAAGGCGTCGCTTGATCGCCTGATCGCGGCCATACGCCCCGGCACCTTGTTCGTGCTGGACGAGGCCTATTTCGAATACGCCGATCCAGATGCGCCCGATGGGCTGAAGGTGCTGCAAGCCTCCGGGATCGACCATGTCGTCCTGCGCACCTTTTCCAAGGCTTACGGGCTGGCGGGATTGCGGGTCGGCTATGCCGTCTGTTCGCATCCGGAGATCGCGCGGGTTCTGGCCTCGGCCAAGACGCCGTTCAATGTGAATGGCGCGGCGCAGGTAGCGGCCCTGGCCGCCTTGGGGGACGAAGCCTGGATGCAAGCCTCGGTCGCGCGCCTGCGTCAAGAGCGGGCGCGGGTGGCCAGGGCCTTGCGGGCGATGGGGCTGGCGCCAGCGCCGTCCCAGACGAACTTCCTGTTCCTTGACTGCGGGCGGGACAGTGCGGCGGTGGCCGCCGACCTGATCCGGGCCGGGGTCATCGTCAAACCCTGGCGCGAGGCGGGATATGAGCACCATCTGCGCGTGACCATCGGCAGCCGCAGCGAAAATGACCACCTGATCGCGGCTCTTGGGCAGGTGTTGGCATGACCCTTGCCGACACCCTGCGCGACGCCCTCGGCCCGGACCGGCTGAGCCTGCGCGACGGGGTGCTTGTGGTTTCGCCACGATCCGCCGAGGACATCCAGACGGTGTTGCGCCACACGAGGGCTGCGGGTGTTTCCGTGGTGCCCGAGGGTGGCAAGACCGGACTGGTCGGCGGCACGCTTGCCAAGGAGGGGCAGGTCATCCTGTCGCTGGCCCGGCTGGACAAGATCCTCCTGATCAATGCCACCGAACGCGTCGCCGTGGTCGAGGCTGGCGTGACGCTGGAGGCCCTGCAAACCGCCGCCGCCCTGCACGCGCTGGAGCCGGGGATCGACCTTGCGGCGCGGGGATCGGCCACGATCGGCGGCATGCTCGCCACCAATGCCGGTGGGGTCATGGCATTTCGCAACGGGGTGATGCGCCACCGCGTTCTGGGGCTGGAGGCGGTTTTGCCGGATGGCAGCCTCTATTCCGACCTGACCCGGGTCGTGAAGAACTCCGCCGGTTACGATCTGAAGCACCTGCTGATCGGGGCCGAGGGGACCCTGGGCATCATCACCCGCGTCGTGCTGAAGCTTGACCCCATCCCGCAAGCCACGGCCACGGCCTTGATCGGCCTGCCGAATGTCTCCGCGGTCCTGGACCTGATCGCCCGCGCCCTGTCGCCGCAGACGGGCCATTTGCGCGCGGCCGAGGCGCTGTGGAATTCCTACCTGCGGCTGACGGCCGGTGTTCAGGGCTGGCAGGCGGCGGAGTTTCCGCTGGACACGCCCCTGGCCCTGATCCTGCACCTGGGCGGCAGTGACGAGGCGGCGCTGCGCGAAGAACTGCTGCGGCTTTATGCCGAGACTTTGGACCACTATCCCGATGCCACTGGCCTGATCGCCTCCTCGGCCCGGCAAGAGCGCGACATCTGGCTCTTGCACGAGAATACAGGTGCCATCTACCAGCGCTATCCCGCGGCCCCTTCCTAGGGTCAGGACCCATTGATCACGCTCTAAGACCGTGATTCACGGTCGGCCAGGAGACCTGATTTATGAGCAACTTGTTCTGGCTGACCGAAGCCCAGATGGACCGGCTTCGGCCCTTCTTTCCC
>NZ_JAABNR010000055.1:2500-5613 GCF_009925085.1 Stagnihabitans tardus
AGCCATGGGGAGCCGGGAATAGGCTTTGATCCATGGATGTCCGAATGGGGAAACCCACCTGACATTCTGTCATGATTGCGCAAGCAGCTCATGAGAGGGTGAACCAGGTACTTTACTCCTGAATACATAGGGGGTTTAGAGCAAACCCGGGGAACTGAAACATCTAAGTACCCGGAGGAAAGGAAATCAATAGAGACTCCGTTAGTAGTGGCGAGCGAACGCGGACCAGCCGAGCCTGGAAGAACGAGCAGAATGGTCTGGAAAGGCCAACGATAGGGGTGACAGTCCCGTATGCGAAGTTTGACAGGACATATTAAGTAGGGCGGGACACGTGTAATCCTGTCTGAAGATCGGGGGACCACCCCCGAAGGCTAAGTACTCCTTGCTGACCGATAGCGAACCAGTACCGTGAGGGAAAGGTGAAAAGCACCCCGACGAGGGGAGTGAAACAGTACCTGAAACCGGACGCCTACAAGCAGTCGGAGGGGCCTCGAGCCCTGACGGCGTACCTTTTGTATAATGGGTCAACGACTTGGTCTTACGAGCAAGCTTAAGCCGATAGGTGTAGGCGCAGCGAAAGCGAGTCTTAAAAGGGCGCATGAGTTCGTGGGATCAGACCCGAAACCAGGTGATCTAGCCATGAGCAGGATGAAGGCACGGTAACACGTGCTGGAGGTCCGAACCGACACCCGTTGAAAAGGGTCCGGATGACTTGTGGCTAGGGGTGAAAGGCTAATCAAACCTGGAGATAGCTGGTTCTCCGCGAAAGCTATTTAGGTAGCGCCTCGCACGAATACCCACGGGGGTAGAGCACTGCATGGGTGATGGGGGCCCACAGCCTTACTGAGCCTAAGCAAACTCCGAATACCGTGGAGTACTATGCGGGAGACACACACCGGGTGCTAACGTCCGGTGTGAAGAGGGAAACAACCCTGACCTGCAGCTAAGGCCCCAAATTCATGGCTAAGTGGAAAAGCATGTGGGACGGCCAAAACAACCAGGATGTTGGCTTAGAAGCAGCCATCATTTAAAGATAGCGTAACAGCTCACTGGTCTAGATAAGCTGTCCTGCGGCGAAAATGTAACGGGTCTCAAGCCATGAGCCGAAGCTCGGGATGTGCAGCAATGCACGTGGTAGCGGAGCGTTCTGTGATATAGCTTCATGTGTCTTATTCCCTGGCAACAGGGACGTGGACACAAGAAGCTTACTGTGAAGCCGGGCTGTAAGGCATCCGGTGGAGTGATCAGAAGCGAGAATGTTGACATAAGTAGCGACAAAGGGAGTGAGAGACTCCCTCGCCGAAAGTCCAAGGGTTCCTGCTTAAAGCTAATCTGAGCAGGGTAAGCCGGCCCCTAAGGCGAGGCCGAAAGGCGTAGTCGATGGGAACCACGTTAATATTCGTGGGCCAGTGGGAAGTGACGGATCCTTACCGTTGTCAGGTCTTATCGGATTGATCTGGCAGCCGCGGGGTCCCTGGAAATAGCCCCACATCAGACCGTACCCTAAACCGACACAGGTGGACTGGTAGAGTATACCAAGGCGCTTGAGAGAACCACATCAAAGGAACTCGGCAAATTACCTCCGTAAGTTCGCGATAAGGAGGCCCCATAGGCGGGCAACCGTTTGTGGGGGGCACAAACTAGGGGGTGGCGACTGTTTACTTAAAACACAGGGCTGTGCGAAGCCGTAAGGCGACGTATACAGTCTGACGCCTGCCCGGTGCTGGAAGATTAAGAGGAGGGGTGCAAGCTCCGAATTGAAGTCCCAGTAAACGGCGGCCGTAACTATAACGGTCCTAAGGTAGCGAAATTCCTTGTCGGGTAAGTTCCGACCTGCACGAATGGCGTAACGATCTCCCCGCTGTCTCTGATGTGGACTCAGCGAAATTGAACTGTCTGTCAAGATGCAGACTTCCCGCGGTTAGACGGAAAGACCCCATGAACCTTTACTCTAGCTTTGCACTGGCACCAGGATTGGGATGTGCAGGATAGGTGGTAGGCATTGAAGCGGGGACGCTAGTCTTCGTGGAGCCATCCTTGAGATACCACCCTTCTCAATCTTGGTGTCTAACCGCGGCCCGTTATCCGGGTCCGGGACCCTGCATGGTGGGGAGTTTGACTGGGGCGGTCGCCTCCCAAACTGTAACGGAGGCGCGCGATGGTGGGCTCAGACCGGTCGGAAATCGGTCGTCGAGTGCAATGGCAGAAGCCCGCCTGACTGCAAGACTGACAAGTCGAGCAGAGACGAAAGTCGGTCATAGTGATCCGGTGGTCCCAAGTGGGTGGGCCATCGCTCAACGGATAAAAGGTACTCTGGGGATAACAGGCTGATGATGCCCAAGCGTCCATAGCGACGGCATCGTTTGGCACCTCGATGTCGGCTCATCTCATCCTGGGGCTGGAGCAGGTCCCAAGGGTATGGCTGTTCGCCATTTAAAGAGGTACGTGAGCTGGGTTTAGAACGTCGTGAGACAGTTCGGTCCCTATCTGCCGTGGGTGCAGGAGACTTGAGAAGAGTTGACCCTAGTACGAGAGGACCGGGTTGAACGAACCACTGGTGGACCAGTTGTCGTGCCAACGGCAGTGCTGGGTAGCTATGTTCGGACAGGATAACCGCTGAAGGCATCTAAGCGGGAAGCCCCCTTCAAAACAAGGTCTCCCTTGAGAGCCGTGGAAGACCACCACGTCGATAGGCCAGAGATGTAAGTGCGGTAACGCATTCAGTTGACTGGTACTAATTGCTCGATAGGCTTGATTTGATCCAGTAACAGCAAAACCTGTTACCTCAAATCAAAGACCAAAAGCACAAAAGACTTAGAACAGAGGGCGTCTGCCCCCGGTGTTTCGCTTCTTCCTCGGTTTGGTGGTCATAGCGCTGG
The DNA here is from genome assembly GCF_009925085.1 of Stagnihabitans tardus. Lineage (GTDB taxonomy): Bacteria > Pseudomonadota > Alphaproteobacteria > Rhodobacterales > Rhodobacteraceae > Stagnihabitans > Stagnihabitans tardus. The sequence goes on from NZ_JAABNR010000055.1 coordinate 5,380, forward strand.
CTAAACACCCGATCCCATCCCGAACTCGGCCGTTAAGGGCCAACACGCCAATGGTACTGCGTCTCAAGACGTGGGAGAGTAGGTCACCGCCAAACCTAGAAAGAAGCGATAACTCTCTATCCGATCCACAACCCCACCGATCCTGGAACAAAACCGTCGCGGGGTGGAGCAGCCCGGTAGCTCGTCAGGCTCATAACCTGAAGGCCGCAGGTTCAAATCCTGCCCCCGCAACCA
>NZ_JAABNR010000056.1 GCF_009925085.1 Stagnihabitans tardus
GGAAGGTTCCCGTCCCCATCTCGAAGCCGCTGAGGTCGGTCACGCCGGTCGTATCCGCGAGGAAACGCTCATAGGCGGCCAGCTGGTCGTCTTCGATCTCGCTGAGTTCCGTGCGCGTGGCGAGTTTCTCCCCCTGCTTCACCGCATCCTCAGCCTGCTCGACAAGACGCGAGATGAAGTTCGACAGCCGCGAGCCGTCGATGATCGGCACACCTTGGGCCATGAGGCCCATGGGCACCGCGGTGCCGAGGAGAAGGCCGAAAAGGAGAGGGGTGCGACGCATGCGGTGGCTCAGTCCGCGCAAGGCGCGTCGGGGACGTTCATCGTCGAGACGACGACCGTTGTGCCATCGCTTTGCTCCCGCGCCGCGAAATACTTGCCCTCGGCCCGGAACTGACCATGACAGGGGGAGACGGCGCCAGTCTCGACACCGGCGCAGGCGGAGAGGAGGGTGAACCCGAGAAGGGAAAGAGGGATCAGGCGGTTGTGTCGGGTCACGTCATGTCCTTCCAGAAATCGGGGGCATCGCGCCATCCATAGGGCGCGCGGTCTTCGCCGGATCGGCCGCCGCCAAGAACGGCGAGTGCAGGTCCGAGGGCCGCGAGATCCATGTTCACGAAGACCGAGTCACCGGCCGAACGCAGGAGGGCGAGGCGCAGGCCACCTGTCGGCGTGCAGAGGAACTCGGCCTCTTTCTCGTTCAGCCGCAGGATCCGGTAATCTTCGGGGTTGGCGCGCGGGTTCGGGTAGAGAAGCTGCGTCACCACGCTTTCCGCAATGATCTGGCCGACCTTGACCCGAGTCAGGTGTGTCGGTGTCTGGGTCAGCATCATCACCACGGCGTTCTTTTTCCGCATCGTGACGAGCCAGTCGTGCAGGCGCTTTTCGAAGATCGGATCGTCGAGCATCTTCCAGGCCTCATCGATGACGATGAGGGTCGGACGACGATCCTCGATCACCCGTTCGATGCGGCGGAAGAGGTAGGCGAGAAGCGCCGAGCGCTCGGTCCCGAGATCGAGGATCTCCGACATGTCGATGCCGACTACATCCTCGGAAAGGCTGATCTGAGATGTGGCCCCTGGTCCGAAGAGCCAGCCATGCCGCCCCCCCTGCCCCCATTCGCGGACACGCCCCACAAGGTCACCTTCGTCGTCGGTCGAGGCGACGAGGGTGGCCAAGCCATCGAAGGTCCGAAGCCGCGGGTCCGCCGAAACGATCTGACGGACAGCGGCGTTGAGGCTGACGGTTTGGGCGGTCTCGAAGGGGCGCGACCCTGCAAGGATGTCACCCAGCCAATCGGTGAGCCAGGCCGCCCCGCGCTCGTCGGTCTCTGTCTGAAACGGATTGAGGCCGGTCGCTTCGCCGATCCGGATTGCAGAATAGCTGCCACCCAGGGCGCGGACGGCCATCTCGAGGCCCCGGTCCTTGTCGATGACGAGGATACGGGCATGCACCCGACGCGCCTGCGCCATGAGGAAAGCCGTGCCAAGGGTCTTGCCCGACCCCGTGCGGCCCAACACCAGCGTGTGGCCGGCACTGGGCTCGGCACCCCGCTCACCCTTGTCGTGGAAATTGAAGCGATAGAGGCTTGAGGTGACCGTTGGCAGCGCCGTGATGGTCTCGCCCCAGGGCGACTGTACCTTGGAGCGACCTTCCGTCACCCGGTGAAGCGCCGCGAGATGGGTGAAGTTCTGGGCTGACAGAAGTGCCGTGCGCGGGCGGTAGGCCCAGTTACCCGGGGCCTGGGCAAACCACGCCGCGCGGGCGGCGAAGCTCTCACGCACGAGGGTCGCCCCGCAATCCTGTCCGGCGCGCCAGACCTCTGAGGCTGCTTCCTCCAGCTGTTCCGGGCTGTCGGCAGTCACCATGACCGTCAGATGATGCTTGCCGAAGACCTGTCGACCAGAGGCGACGTTGTCCGCGGCCTCATACAGTTCCTGACGCAGAGTCTCGGCGGCATCTTCGGAGGCACGCATCTGGCGCGCCGTGCGCTTGATGCGCTCTTCGATTTCGTTGTTGCGGGCAGGCGTGAAGCTGTTGGTGATGACGATGTCGTAGGGCAGTTCCAGCGCATCCAGCATCCGTGCCCAGGTTCGGGCTGGGTAGGATTTCACGCCGAAGATCGTCCCGAAACACTTTCTGGCGCCGATATCGATCTCCACCCGCTTGCCAGCAAAGGTCATCTGCGTTGACGCTACAGCCTCACTGAGAAACTGGCCGCGCATCGGCAGCACCTTGGCCATCGGCTGACCAAGAAGGACACCCAGGAGACCGAGCCATTCCCCGGAAGAGATAGTCACACGCCGGAAGCCCAGGCCCTGGCAGGCCCCGGCCAGAAGCCCCATCGCTTCATTTAGGCGCTCGATCCGCTGGCCAAGATCGCCGGTGAAGGCCGCCTTGAAGAGCGCGCCGATCAGCGGAGCGCGCTTCAGCGCGGTAGGGCGAAGGATGAGCGAGACCACCAGCACTCGCCGCTTCAGGGTGCGGGCGCGAAGATGTCCCTGCCAGCGGGCATCGACCATGGCCGCGAATGCAGCCCCGGTGCCCTCACCATCGAAGGGCTTCAGATGTGGGGTGTCCGGCAGGGTCAGTTTGGAGACGTGGAACCCGAACCCTTCGCCCAGCTGGCCGATCAGCCGCGCGAGCGAAGTGGTCGCAAGCGAGAGGTCCCCCTCGTCCGTCGTGAAACTGTCCTGCCCCTCGACCACGGCCGAGGCGATCAGGTCTCCCTGCCGGGTCAGGATCAGATTGTCGGCAGGTGCGGAGAGCCAGGGCAAGTGCCGGGCAAGGGTCTCGGCTGCGAGATCCTCAGGTCGCAAGACAGATCGTAGCGCCGGCGTGGCCGGGAAGAGAGACTTGAGGTCAGCTGACATGGCGATCTCCGCCAAAAGCCGACTTGCCTCGGGTGCGCGGGGTCCGGGAAAAGACCACTGCGACTGTCTCGAAGAGGTTCGGGTTGCGGTCCGCCACGAACCACAGGACCGGATAGCCGACGACCCCGATCAGCAGGAACCGCCAGTCGTTGGCGCCCACGAAGGGAATGACCGAGCCCAGCATCAGACTCACGAAGTAGCCGATGGGCAGGCCGAATATCTTCGGCGGCCGGGTGAGGCCGAGGAACAGGGGCGCATCATGCATGGGGAACATCCGAGGGAGCGGCCAAGCCGGGTGTGCAATGCCACCCGGCCTGTTGCCGATCCCGCCTTAGGGGGCCGCAAAGCCGTCGATGATCGTCGCGGCCGAGAAGACGAGGACCACGCCGAAGAAGATGGCAAGGAAGAGGGGCCAGTTCAGGCGGCCGGTGAACATCATGTAGCCCGCAGCCACGACGGCGAGGATGGCGATAAGCCGTCCGATCGGGCCGGTCAGCCCGTCCACCACGACCTGAAGCATGTTCTCCAAGGGGTCGAGATTCTGCGCGAGGGCAGGCTCAGCGAGAATCGCCGCGAAGGGCAGCGCCAGAAAAAGGGTGTGCAAGGCCAGGCGCGGCAAACGCGCGCCGAAAAGATTGCGGAACATGGGGACTACTCCGAACTGAGGGTTGCGTTGGTCAGCCGCAGAACCTTGGCCACATGGCCCTCGGTCTCGGCATAAGGAGGAATGCCGCCATAGTCGCGGACCGCTTCGGGTCCGGCGTTGTAGGCAGCGAGCGCAAGATCGGCAGCGCCGAAGTCCTCAAGCTGTGCCAGGAGATAGCGGGCCGAGCCGTGCAGGTTGTCTTCCGGATCATGGGGATCGACACCGAGGAGATCGGCGGTACCGGGCATCAGCTGACCCAGGCCGATGGCACCGACCGATGAGCGCGCATCCGGATTGAAGGCGGATTCCACTGCGATGTTTGCCCGAAAGAGCGCAAGCCATTCCGTCCCGGAGAGCCCGGCTGCTTTCAGCGCCGGATGGCGGAGATAGTCGTCGCCCACGTCGAGAACGAGATCCTCGATCTCGGCCG
>NZ_JAABNR010000057.1 GCF_009925085.1 Stagnihabitans tardus
CGATGCCGCGATCCAAGGCCTCGGACGGACCAACCGCACCAACCAGGCGCAGCCGCCGCTTTTTCGGCCCGTGGCCACCGATGTGAAGGCGGAGAAACGGTTTCTCTCCACCATCGCGCGGAGGCTCGACACCTTGGGCGCCATCACACGCGGCCAGCGCCAGACTGGGGGCCAGGGCCTCTTCCGCCCAGAGGACAACCTGGAAAGCCCCTACGCCCGCGATGCGCTCCGCCAGCTTTACCGCCGCATCCATCGCGGCGATCTGCCCGGCTGCTCGCTCGGCGCCTTCGAGGAGGCCACGGGGCTGAGCCTCACCGACGACACCGGGCTGAAGGACGTGCTCCCGCCAATCACCACCTTCCTGAACCGCCTGCTCGCCCTGACGCTCGACATGCAGGAGGTGCTGTTTTCGGCCTTCGAGGATCTCCTCGACGCCCGCATCGAGGGGGCCAAGGCCGCCGGGGTCTATGATCTCGGCCTCGAGACGCTCCGCGCCGAGAGCTTCCGCGTCACGAGCCGCCAGGTGATCCACCGCCACCCGGGCTCGGGCGCCGAGACCGAGCTCATCACCATCGCGGAGACCCGTCGCAATGCGCCGATCCCGCTCGCCGAGGCGCTGAACTGGTATGCCGAGCCGAAGGCCCGGCTTCTGGTCAACGCCCGCTCCGGCCGAGCAGCAGCGCAGATCGGAGCGCCAAGCCTGATGCTCGATGACGGCACGATCGAGCCGCGCGTCAGGTTGATCCGCCCGATGGAGCGGATCACGGTGCCGACCCGCAGCCTCGACGACAGCCACTGGCTCGAGGCGGATCGCCAGGCCTTCTCCGCCGCCTGGGAGGCCGAGCTCTCCGAGGTCCCGGAGACCTCGGAGACGACCCTGCATCTCGTCTCGGGCCTGCTCCTCCCCATTTGGAAGGAGCTGCCCCCTGACGAGACCCGGGTCTACCGCCTGCAGACCGATGCTGGGGAACGGCTCATCGGCCGCAAGGTCTCGCCCGCTTGGGTCGCGAGCAAGCTCGCTAGGGGCGCGGCCCCCAAGATCGCCCCTGCCGATCTCCACGCTCTCCTCCTCGCGGGCAAGACCCGCGCCATGCTCGCGTGCGCCATGGAGCTTCACCGCGCCCGGGTCATGGGCGCGCAAAGGATCGAGCTCTCGGGCCTTCCGGCGACCGAGAAGGATCGCCTCAAGGCGATGGGCCTCTTCTCGGAAATCATCGCCTGGAAGCTCCGGCTCTTCGTCCCTGTGGATGCGACAGGTATACCCATTCTGGCCGGTGTTCTTGAACCTTTGCCCCTTCAGTCCCTCGATGCCCGCGAAGGTTGAATTGGAGAGCACATGTCATTGGACACCGAAGACCTCTTGCGCGAGCTGGCCGCCCAGGCTGAAACCGTCTGCCGTCATTACCTTCCCGCCGGACGGCGGGAGGGCTCCTGGTGGCTGGTCGGAGACCTGCAGAACAATCCCGGCCGCTCGCTCTTCGTGCGGCTGGAAGGACCAACCTCCGGCCCGGGATGCCGAGGCCGCTGGAGCGATGCCGCAACCGGCGAGCATGGCGACCTCCTCGACATCATCCGGGAGCGAACGGGGATCACGCGCTTCCCCGATCTCCTCGCCGAGGCCCGAGCCCATCTTGGCCGTCCGGCGCTTGTTGTCCCGGAGAACCCGTCGCGCCGCAAGCCCAAGGCCCCCGGCGGTTCCCCGGAGGCCGCCGCGCGCCTCTTCGCTGCCAGTCTGCCGATCCAGGGCACGCTTGCGGAGACCTACCTGAAAAGCCGCGGCATCACCCGTGCCGTCTCTGGGAGCGCCCTCCGCTTCCACCCCAGGTGTGGACCGCTACGGCTGCGAGATCATCGCCGAGAAGGTCGACTTACTCAGCCGCCCGAAGGCGACCGAGGCCGACGGTCCCGAGCTGGTCGATCGCGACCGCGACGACGAGGTCGGCTTCTGAGCCGACCAATAACCCGGCCCGGCGAGGAGCCTTGCGTCACAAGATCAGGTCGCGTGCCGCAAAGCTGTCAATCCCAAGCCATATCGCTACATCCGTTTCTCCATTGCCGTCGGAGTCAATTTCCAACTCTTGCGCCGTCCGATCGTAGCGCACCTCTCCGACCGTCCCGGTGAAGCCATCGTTGCCAATGAAAGTCACGGCCTCTGGCATCCACAGACGGACCCTGTCTTGGCCCGCGACAAAGTCGATGATCTGGTCGCGTGCCGTGCCCAGCCCCATCCCACTCAGGCTGACGAAATCGAATGCGTCTCGGCCTTCGCCGCCACTGAGGACGTCAACGCCTTCGCCGCCCAAAAGCAAGTCTTTGCCAGCGCCCCCGAAGAGAGTGTCATCGCCAGCACCTCCCAAGAGTGTGTCCGCTCCCGACCCGCCACTGAGGCGATCACTTCCACCATCGCCAAACAATTGATCGTCCCCATTATCGCCGTAGACGACGTCGTCCCCATCTCCGGCATGAATGCTGTCTGCTCCGGTACCACCATGGGCTAGGTCTGTGTCCCAGCCCGCCCACATTAAATCTTCTCCCGCGCCACCATACAGAGAATCATTGCCGCCGTTGCCTGAGAGATAGTCCGAACCCGCACCGCCATATAGATTGCCGTCGACTTTATAGAGTTTGCCGAAAAGCCAACCATCCACCAAGATGTCGTCGCCGGCGTCGCCATGGCCAGAACTGCCAAAGATCGTGTCGCGTCCGTTGCCCCCGAACAGGCTATTAGAAGACATGTTGAGGAATAAATCGTCGCCAGCGCCTCCAAAACATGTTGCCATTGTCTGATTGAATACATCGCCTCCTTCGCCGCCATAAAACACGGTACCAGAACCCGCCTCGCCCGGTCCGTCGAACAGATCGCTACCCTCCCCCCCAAACAATCGTGATTCGGAAAAATCCTTCAAATTGGTATACATCAGCCTGTCGTTCCCTTCCCCCCCATAGAGAGAGCCCGAACCACTCAAATCGTCGTTGCCTACACCGCCATAAAGCGAGCCTAAGCCAAAAACGGTATCCTCACCCATCCCGCCGAAAAAAAAGCCAAAAAGCGGCACAAAGTGTCTAATGCCTATATTGTCGTCGCCTGCTCCACCATAAAGCGAACCAGACCCAGACATACCGTCGTCGCCTGCTCCACCATAAAGCGAACCGGACCCGGACATACCGTCGTCGCCCGCTCCACCATAAAGCGAGCCGGACCCATCCACAATATCCATGCCCTCCCCACCATAAAGTGAGCCAGATCCATACAAAAAGTCTCTGTCCTGTCCGCCATAAATCGATCCTGAACTAACCCTATCGTATGGGGAAGGACTCCCTAATGTGTCCATGCCCTGTCCACCATAAAGAGAGCCTGAGCCCTCTATTCTGTCTTTGCCAAGACCGCCATAGGATTTCTTAGAAACATTAAACAGAGTGTCATCACCCGCGCCCCCATAGGCCTCTTCGGCGTTATTGCGACCTGCCATATAATCGTTTCCATCACCGCCGAAAATTAAATCAAGTCCCAAGTAGGAATAAAACTGGTCATTTCCGCCAAGCCCGTAAATGGTATCCGCACTCGGGGTTCCAAAAAAGAAATTGTCTGAGTCGTCGCCCATCGAAACAACCATTCTAGCCTCCATGAAAAACAAGCCCCGGTCTGGGAGCTCTATGGTAATAGCATAACACCTTTGAGCAACTGTGGGAGCCCCTCAGATGGCCTGGACAGGCTACTCCAACTATGTCTTCGTTAAGGAATGCGACATAATCATGATTATCGGGTGCGCGCTATTCTGAGGGGTGCGCGCTATTCTGGAATGCGACTTTTCATGGTTCCTTGATGTTTGGGACCAGACAAGGAGCTGAGAATGAAGATCCGGTTTTCCCATCTTTCCGTCTCCGAGCGGCGCAAGATCGAGCGCTGG
>NZ_JAABNR010000058.1 GCF_009925085.1 Stagnihabitans tardus
GTGACCTCCCACCAATCCGGCTGGATGAACATGGCGAGTTTGGGGTCATAGTACCTTGCGTTGAGGTACTGGAGGCCTGCGTCGGCGTCGAGGCGTTCTCCGATGTAGCCGTGGCTCTCGGGCTGGGAAGTGCCGCTGCGCCAGGTCAGAGTCTCGTCGGCATTGCCATAGGGGCGATAGATGCTGCGCTCGACCTTCACTCCGGCAGAGTTGGTCACCCCGCGAACGGAGCCGAGCGCGTCGTGGTGGATCGCTGTCCAATCATAGGCGGTGGAATTGGCCGTCGTATAGGCGAGGCGGATGTTCGGCACCGGGGTGACGAAGATCTGCTCGGCGGCGGTTTTCCAGTTCCGGATCTCCTGCATGCCGGAATAGAGGGTCACACCTGTCCCAGTCGCTGTCTGGGCTGGACAGGCAGCTGCGGTCCCTGCGCTGATCTTCTTCAGCCGTCCGCCATCCGCGCCATAGACATAGCAGGTCAGCAGAGTGCCTCGTTGCACCGAGACCGGGCGGTTCTCACCGTCATAGGTAATGACCTTTTCGTCGAGGCCATTCGTCATGTTGCCGTTGGCATCATAAGTAAGGACGGTGGTGCCGACTTTACCTGGGGCGTGGGGCGGTCGGATCGTACTGCCATAGGCCGCCGGGCTATAGTCATAGACCCCGCCCGCTCCGGTGTTGGAGAGCATCCGCCCAGCGTCGTCATAGGTGAAGGCCTGCGTCAGGTCGATCGGTGCCGCGTTGGTCACGACATCCGTCCGGGTCACTGCATTCAACAGACGCCCTGCATAGTCATAGGTGTAGGTAAAGGCTGCGGGATTGTTGACATTCCCGGTGGCCAAGTACGCGGTTTCGAGCTGGACCGCCTTGATGCGCCCGCTATCGGCTCGGGTATAGAGGGAGCGGACAAAGGCGTTTTGTTGCCCAGCCTCGTAACTGCGGATCTGATTGATCGAACCGCGCCAGGGATTGACGTCGACGTCGTCCTTCGCCCCGCCGCTGCTGCCATATTGTGTGATATCGGGCTGGCCCCAGATGTCGTAGCTGACGGAGTGAATGAGGTCCGTCGCTCCGTTGGCATAAGAGACCAGGCGGCCTGCTGTGTCATAGGTCATCGTGCCAATGGACGTGCGTGGTCGCACCGAGTTCGATGTATCGCCCGGCGTAATGGGCAGCTTCACTTCGCTCAGAGAGGTCCCGTCAGGGGCATAGGAGTATTCATTGATTAGCGTAGTGAATGTTGTGCCAGTTGACTCGCTGTAGCTGGCCACCAACCGGGTCTGAGTGACCGGCACCCCATTGGGCGCATAGTCAGTCGCGATCGTGTCGAGCCATGTGAATTGACCCAAGGCAGAGGTTGTTGGCAAGGACACGCGCTGCGTTGTCAGACGCAGCTTATTGGCATTGGTCGCCGTGGCCCGCTCATCATAGATGAACTCGGTGCGGGTGTATTGCCCGTTGGCCGCAACGGTCTTGGTCAGAACCCGGTCCAACTCATCATAGGTGAAGGTAATCACCTGACCCTTGGCATCCGTCTGGGTCAGCAGGTTGTTGTTGGCATCATAGGTCATCGTCCAGGTGCCAAGGTCGGGATCGTTCGAGGTCAAGCGATTGCCGAAGCCGTCGTACACATAGCTCCACGTCGCACTGATAGGATCAGTAACCCCGGTTAGGCGCCCGAGCGCGTCGTAGGTGAAGTGCGTCAGAACTGCATCCTGCGGATTTTTGTCTCCGGTGAGGGTGCCTTTGTAGACGGCAGATTTGATCATCCTCCCATGGCCGTCGAAGATCGTCGCCGTGCGACCACAGTTCAGGGACGTGTCGAGATCAAAGCATTGGGAGTCATCGTGCCTCACCGAGGGAAGCCAGGCAGTCACAGAGCCACTGGCGGTGGAATAGGTGACCTGCTCCGTCTCATAGGCTGTCACTTCGTAGCGATATGGCTTAGTGGGACTGGCGACGTAATCCGGCAAGCGCACTTCGATCGGCCGATCCAGTTGATCGTAGAGTGTCTTGGTCAGGATCGGGTAGAGCGAGGTGGTGCCGTTGGGTCGCGTTAGAGACTTGCCGTTCATATAGAGGTCGGCATCGGCCGACGTTGTCGGGATGCTCGTCCAGTCCACATTGCCACGGGCATCATATTCCTGGATCGTTACCACTTGATCTGAGTAAGTCGCGGCCGAGCGGGCGACCATGTAGGTTCGTCCAAAACCGTCGAGATAGGTCTTCTCGACCTTCAACCCCTCCCCTCCAGCGATCGCCGAGGTCTCGTTGCGCCCGATCCACTGGCCAACGATGTGCTCAGAGCCATCTGGTTGGATCACCCCATCCCCAGCCTTGGGATCGCCGAACTTGTTGTAATAGGTTGTGACGGTCGTACTGAACGGGTTGTCCGTAAAATCTGCGGGCAACTGACTTGCGAAATTTGCACCCGCCGAGAATGTAAGCGACCGCTTGTGCTCGATCTCGCGGCAGAAGCCGTCATAGGTAAAGGTGTCTGCGATATTGTTTGGATCGCGCGTTGCGCTCACGGCCTGGCAACCGGTATCCCAATTCGTGTTGGAAACATTGCCGCGTGCATCGGTGACGGCAGTCTGGAACAGGTTCTTCTTCGTGTCATAGGCATATTGCGTCTGGTAGCCACCGGCATTGGTATCCGTCAGCACATTGCCCCAGCTGTCGTAGGTCTTTACCGAGACCAAGCGGAAACTGCCCGAGGGCAGGCTCGAACGGCCACGCACGCGGGTCAGGTTCCCTTCTTGCTTGCCAAGAGGCGTTGCCGCGGCGCCAAGGGTTGTCGTGCCGTCATAGAAGTAGTTCTCCTCCATGACGACGCCGGCGGAGTCTGAAACCTTCCGCGATGCCGGCAAGCCGGCAACGAAGATGCCCTTTACTGACGCACTGGCCGGAACGGTCGCCGTCGGCAGGACATAGGTCAAATCCGTCGTCACATTGTCCGAGGCGTCGATATCGACACCTGTCACTGGATCGGAAAAGCCGTAATCCACTGTCCGCGTCGGCTGACCATAGGAATAGGAGGCTCCACCATAGGGGTTTGCAGACCCCTCATAGTCGTAGGCATAGGTCTTCAAGGTCTCGATCAGACGGAAACGTTCAAGTTCATTTGGCCCACGGTCGAGATCCTGCTCACGATACCTCGCCGCCAGGCGTTCCCCGGTCTTCTTCAAGATGAAGGGGCCGTACTCCTTGCCGGCCTCCCCGCCCGAGGCGGACCAGGTGTTGAAAGCCCGCGACACGACAACATCGGTTGTATTCGGATTATCTACATCCGGGCTGACCTTCAACGTCGCAGTTGCAGGGTTATAAGAGCTGCTCAGAGGGTTAAAGTTCGGATTGTACCACAGCGTCTCGGAAAGGACGGCACCGGCGCGTGCGGACGAACTGGTGTCAAACACCGTCGTCCGGATGCTGCGGTTCGGCTCGTTGGCCAGCTTCGGCAAGTACTCCCGCACTGAAGTGAAGCCGCGAGACTGGCGCAGGACATCATCCCAGACTTCATCGGCATAGCGGTAATAGGTCGGCACAACATGACCACGGCCGTCATCGACCGTCAGAGCCTTGACGACAAGCCTTACGCCCGAAACATCCGATCCCATGACAACGGGGTCATTCCCAACCCCGTCACTTGTCGGCGCATAATCAACCGAAAGCTCACCCCCCATGGGCGCATGAACCTTCAGCATCATGTTCGCGGGCCGCCCAAACGAATAGCGGATCGTCCCGTTCCCGCCTCCGCCGCCCAGCAAATCAGGCAGGGCATCCCCGTTCACATCCGCAGCTCCAACAAACGCAGGAACGTCCAGGGAAGAATA
>NZ_JAABNR010000059.1 GCF_009925085.1 Stagnihabitans tardus
GGTAAGCCTCCGGTCTAGGCCGCGGCTATTTGGGTTTCCAGTTCCATGGGAGGAGATCCGGCAGGCGTGACGGTGTGGCGGCCGGTAGTTTGGCGAGGACGTCTGCGAGCCAGGCCTGTGGGTCGATGTCGTTCATCTTGGCGGTCACGATCAGGGAATACATGAAGGCTGCGCGGTCCCCGCCGCGGGCGGATCCTGCGAAGAGCCAAGCCTTGCGTCCCAAGGCCACGCCGCGCAGGGCGCGCTCTGCGGCGTTGTTCGTGAGACAAATGCGGCCGTCGTCGAGGAACCGGGTGAAGGCGTCCCACCGGCCAGGCTCCTCGAACATATAGTTGATGGCTTTGGTGACTGGGTTGTGCTTGGACATGCGGGCACGCTCAGAGCGGAGCCAATCGTGCAGGTCGGCCACGAGGGGGCGGATAAGGTCTTGACGGGTGCTGCGACGAGTGTCGGCATCCAACCCGTTGATCGCGCGCTCGACCTCGAAGATGGCATCGAAGCGGCTGACGGCTTCCAACGCCACCGGCGAGATCTCTTCGGCAACCTTTTTGCCTTTGCGGGCGGTGGCCTTGATGTCGGCCAGTTCGAAGAACTTGCGCCGGGCGTGGGACCAGCACAGCGTGACTTAAGCGCCGGGGACGGCTTGTGATCGGCCCTGTAGAGGTCGTTATATCCGCCATAGGCATCGGCCTGGAGGATGCCCGTCCAGCCCGCGAGATGCTTGGTCGGATGTTCCTTCCTGCGATCTGTCGAGAAGTAGTAGAGCGCCGCCGGTGGCGCGCCACCGGCGAAGGGGCGGTCGTCGCGGACATAGGTCCATAGCCGGGCTGTCGTGGCGCCGCCCTTTGCCAGGAGCGGCACGGTCGTATCATCGGTATGCAGACGCTTGGCGGCGAGGACGTGGGCCCGGATCAACGCGTGGAGCGGAGCCAGAGCCTCAGCACAGGCGCCCACCTGATCGGCCAGGGTCGAGAGGCTGATGTCGACGCCTTCCTTCGCAAATCGCTCGGCTTGGCGGTTCAAGGGCAGATGCTGTCCAAACTTCTCGAAGAGAATGGTGGCCAGCAGGTTGGGCCCTGCCCAGCCCCGAGGCGTGGGGTGGAATGGCGCGGGCTGCTGGCTGATCTTCTCGCAGTCCCGACAGGTGAACTTCTCGCGGACGGTCTGGATGACCTTCCACTTCCGGGGGATGACCTCCAAGGTCTCGGTGATGTCTTCGCCCATCTTCACGATCCGCACCGAGCCGCAACAGGTGCAGGCGGTGGGTGGCTCGATCACGACGCGTTCGCGCGGGAGATGCTCGGGGAAGGGCTTGCGCCCCGGGCGGCGACGCTCGAAGGCCCCGACCACGGATGTTGGCGCGTCCACCTCGGCCTTGACCCGGTCGGCGGCGATGTCGGTCTCCAGGTCTTCGAGCTGCATCTCCAGCTGCTCGATCAGCCGGGCGCGCCGCTCGGAACTTACCCCGAACTGTTCCCGTCGGAGCTTGGCGATCTCCAGACGGAGGTGGCGGATCATGTCCTCGGAGGCCGAGATCACGGCGCGGGTCCGCGTCAACTCCTCCTCGGCAGCGGCGGCCCTTGCCTCGGCTGCCGCGAGGGCGACGCGCAAAAGCACGATCTCTGAAGGGCTCTCCGACATGGGAGAGGAGTATCATGGCGGGGTGGAATATGCCAATAAAACAAAGGGAAACGAGCCCTTATCCTGCCGATGCAGGCCTCTGCGTCCATCGCGGATTGCGCCAGTCTATGCCTTCCAGGAGATAACCGAGTTGGGCCGCCGAGACCTGGACTGCGGCTCCAGTCTCGCTGGTGGGCCAGATGAACGTTCCGGCCTCCAGCCGCTTCAGGTAAAGCGACAGGCCCACCCCGTCGTGCCAAAGCACCTTGATTAGATCGCCCTTGCGGCCACGGAAGCAGAAGATCTCTCCGCCGTGCGGGTCCCGCCCGAGGCCCTGCTGAACCTTCAACGCGAGGCTGTTCATCCCGCACCGCATGTCGGTCGCGCCGCCCGCAATCCAGACCTTTGCTGCCGCAGGGAACGCGATCATGCCCGATCCAGGACCTGAACCAGGCGCGCCAGCACCATCGGGTCGATGGTCACCCCGACCGCGAGCTTGCGCCCATTGCCCAAGGTAATCTCGATCCGATCACCACGATCAGCACCGGAACCGAGCACCGACGGCGGCACTGACTTCGCCGACATCTCCGAAGCGACCTCAACCGCCAGGAATTGTGGCCGCCGCTCGCTGGCAAGCTGCCCGGCCCTGAAGTCCCGCCGCCACCGTGTCAACAGAGCCCGCGATATCCCATGCCGCCGCGCCGTCGCCGAACACTGCCGGAACCCGCGCAGGCTCTCCTCGACGATCCGAACCTTCTCGGAATCCGTCCACTCCCGCCGCCGACCTTTGTCGACGACAGAGAGAACCTCAATCTGTGATCTGAACTTAGAGTCATCCATAAGGTCAGCGTCTTAGCTGACCTCAACCAATGGTGTCAGACGGCAATAACCGGAGGCTTACCGATCAAGGGCCAGGTCGGCCTGTCCACCTCGCTTCTGGACGTGGTCTCGGTCACGGCCTCGCTGATCTCGGCCGGAGTTTTCCGGGCCTTCTCCAGCGATCAGAGCTACGGCCCGGGCTTCGCCGCCGCCGGAGCCCTGGCCCTGGGCGGCGCGACGCTCATCGGCTGGAGCCAGCGGAGAATAAGCCCCGGCCCATAGTCCCAGGTCTTCCCCGCGGAATGACCGCTATCGGAAGAAATCCAATGGCGTCGGTGCGAACCGCGACCGGCAACTTTGGGCCGGGTGTGTAGATTATCTCTTGTATCGTCGCGAGGGGCGGTTTCCGGACATTCGCAGCAGGCGAACGTTTATTCCGGGCCAGTCGCGGAAGTGAAGAATTCGGCCAAGCTTCTGCCATTGGAGAAGGCATGACCGACATTGAAGGCGGGCGACGCAACTTCTACGCAGTGGAAAACTCAGCACGCGAATGGGTGAGCGTCTAAACGTATCGTGATCTGCGAGCATTTCAGACGTCTAGGGTCAGGACCCATTGATCACGCTCTAAGACCGTGATTCACGGTCGGCCAGGAGACCTGATTTATGAGCAACTTGTTCTGGCTGACCGAAGCCCAGATGGACCGGCTTCGGCCCTTCTTTCCC
>NZ_JAABNR010000060.1 GCF_009925085.1 Stagnihabitans tardus
GCAGATCTTCCGGCCGCTTGCAGCCCTGCAGCAACTCGTCCAGCAATTCGTTCGAAATCGTCATCGTCCTTGCTCCTCTCAGGAAGCATGGACCAGATCACCGATACACAGAAGGCCGGACACTCTCCGCTCCTCCCCGCCCGGGCTCCCCCAGTCACCCTATCCCGGAGATCTCCGATGTTTTCCACCCAAGCCACGCTCCGCGCGCCGATGGCACCACGCTTCCGCCTCGCCTCTCTTCTCGGGGCGCGCATCAACCAGCAGGCCCGCATCGATGCCCTGCGTCCGGTCAACCAGAGCAGGCTCTTCGATGCCTTGTCCGAGGCTGGAATCACCCACCTCACGGTGGTCTTCACCGGTCTCGGCCCTGCCGCCCGGATCGACAGTATCGCCCCCTGGGCGGGACCGCATCCGGCCGAACTTCCCACGACCCGGCTCCGCTACGCTGCCCTGACCTGGGATGCGCCGGAGGTCGAGTGGCGCGACCTGACCCTCGCCGAGGTCGTCGAGCAGATCGTCCTCGATCTCCTCGGTGATCCGGCCCTGCTGAAAATCCTCCCCGGTGGTGCCGAGGGTGAGTTCTGCTTCGATGCCAAGGCCCGCACCGTTCAGCTCGACGTCAACGAGATCTCGGACGAGCCAGACACAGCGGATCGAGGGAGCCGCTGACATGAGCCGGATCTACACGGATCTGGGCCTTTCGCCCGAGGCGTCGAACCTGACGGTTCTGCGCACGGCGATCCGGCGGCTTCACCCCGACATGCTCGCCATCCGCAGCTGGCGCGCGGTGCGCAAGCGCTACTACCGCGAGCTGCTGCAGGCCCATGCCGAGGCGCGCTCCGCCGCCCGGCGGTGCCTGAGCATCGAGGCGCGCTGACGCACGCGCTCCCGCCAATGCAACCCTCATCCTCTCAACCCCGGGCCTTCGGCTCCGGGGTCTTCTCATATCGAAAGGAGCCCGTCGTGGCTGACGATTTCACCCTCGCACCTCGAACCCCCGCCTCGTTGCCCAGTCCGGAACTCGGCAAGAGCGCCGACCGTCTGATCGTCGCCCGGCTCGGTGATGCCGCCTTCGCCATGATCCCGAAGCGCAACGGGGGCTTTTTCCTCAGCAGCGGCTGGCGGCTCCCGAAGCCTCTGTCGGATTGGACCCGTGCTGATTTCTACGGCCATGGTGGGGACCTCGCCGACGAGGCTGCCTTCCATGCACTGGTCCAGGAGCAGGCCGAGCACCAAGCCGAAGTGGCGGCCCTTGCTCGGCGCGAAACTCGCTCCCCCGCTAGCACGCCCTGGGGACCGTCGCAGGGCGCGGTCCACTACGGCGAGGGTGTCGTATTCCACACGACCGCCGGCCATGGCGGCTTCCACCTCTCGCCCGAGCGCATCGCCAAGGTGCATACCCTCCTTCGCAACCCCGCTGGCTTCTACGAGGAGGATGCCGCCTGGGCTGCTGTCGCCACTGCCTGGCCCGAGCTGTTCACCACCCTCGAGCGGAAGCAGGCGGAAGAGACCTTGCGTCACAGCTGGCCCGACGCCTGGGAGGCGATCCATGGCCGAGCGCTGCAGGCTGGTAAATCCCGCACTCGAGATGCGGAGGGCTTCGCCCGGGATCATGCCAGTGACTGGGTCGTGATCTCGGCTATCTACTCTGACCACAACCCGGGCTTCACCGAGGTGATCGCCAGCCTCGGTGGGCAGCGCGATCATTCCGCTCCCGAGCGCCGCTTCCTCGTTCCGTCCAAGGAGTACAAGCTCGGTACCTTCGGTTTCGTCATCGATGAGACGCGCCATGCCGCCTATGACGGTCCGTCGAGCTTCATCGGATGGCGCGGCAGGGCAGTGGGGTGATCACGCTGACCTGCCAACCCATTTCGCCGTCGGACTCGCCAAGATAGGTCGCCTTCGTTTCGCTTGATGCGCCGCCAAGACGCGAAGTTCGACAACATGGTTACACTTATTTCGGATATTTCAGTTATATCGCTTGCGGCGATGGTCATGGGACCTATATGCCTGAGACAAAACGGGAGAGCGATCATGGCAACGGCGGCAGGGAACATTGAGGATCGGGGGCTGATGGAGCGCCCGCCGACTCAAGAAGAGATCGACAGCGCGGCCCATGCGGCCACGGCGATTGCCAATGCGATGGATCTCGACGGCGGTCTTAAGGTTTCTGGCGAAAACGGCATGGCGGTGAAGATCGCCCCTGCGGTCGGCCACCTCATCATCGAGCTCCTCGGGCATGTGGCCAATGGGAACATGGTGACGCTGGTGCCCGTGGGCACGATGCTGACCACACAGGAAGCGGCCGACATGCTCAACGTCTCGCGGCCGTTCCTGACGAAGCTCCTGTTGCGCGGCGACATTGCCTTCGAGCAGGTCGGCAGTCATCGCAGGATCCGGATCGACGAGTTGATGCGCTACCGCGAAGAGAAAGCTCAACGCCAGGAGGCGGCGCTGGTGGAACTTGCCCGCCTTGGCCAAGAGTTCGACCGCTCATGAGCTTCACGGCCAACCCCTTCGTGGTGGTGCTCGATGCCAACGTGCTCTTTCCCGTCCGCATCCGGGATGTGATCTTCAGCTTCGCCAAGGAGGGTCTGTTCCGGGCGCGGCTGACCGACATGATCCTCGCCGAGTGGACGCGAAACCTCCTCCGGTTGCGCCCCGAGCTCGAGGTCAGCATCCGTCGGCAAGAAGCCCTGATCCGCGAGCATTTCGAAGAATGCTTCGTCGAAGGATATGAGCCGCTGATTGCCGGGCTCGATCTGCCCGATGTCGATGACCGACATGTCCTGGCTGCGGTGATCCAGATCGTCTCGACCGGCGAGGCGCTGATGGAGCGGCGGCTCTCGGAGATCCCGTCCGAGGACTGGGGCGATGTCCGCGTCGACATCACGCCGAGGGAGGCGTGCCTGGACAATCTCC
>NZ_JAABNR010000061.1 GCF_009925085.1 Stagnihabitans tardus
GCCACCGCGATCATGTCCTGCGCCAGGTGCTCGCCGATGCGGATGCCTGCGTCGAAGCGCTCGGCCACGATGTCGGTCAGGCCATAATCGACCGAGACCTCGACCGTCACCAGAGGATGCGCCGCCATCAGCCGGGCCAAAGCCGGTTGCAGGATCGCCAGCGCCGCATGTTCCGAGGTCGTGATGCGCAGGGCCCCCGAGGGCTGATCCGTCGCGGCCCGCAGCGCCGCCACCTCGGCCGCGATCTCGGTCAGGCGGGGACGCAGCACGGCGTAGAGCCGCTCGCCCCCTTGCGTCAGGCTGACCGACCGCGTGGTGCGGGCCAGGAGGCGGACGCCCATCCGCCGCTCCAACTTGGCCACGGTCTGCGACAGGGCCGAGGGCGAGACATTCAGCCGCGCCGCCGCCTTGGTGAAGCTGGAGAGCTCCGCCACCGCGGCAAAGGCGGCCAGGTCGTTCAGATCCTCGGTCATCGTGAAGCCTCGCTTACAACCCCATGCAGATTATGGGCGATTATCTTCATGGTCCAGCGGGGTTAGCTTGGCGTCAAAGGAGATCATCATGGAACACAGATCACTTGGCGGCTTAAGCGTCTCGGCGCTTGGATATGGCTGCATGGGCCTGACCTCGGCCTATGGGCAGGCCCTGCCCGAGGCCGAGGCCGTGGCCCTCATCCGCGTCGCCCATGACCGGGGCGTGACGCATTTCGACACGGCCGAGGCTTACGGCCCCTTCACCAACGAGGCCCTCCTCGGCCGCGCCATTATGCCGATCAAGGGCCAGGTGACCGTGGCCACCAAGTTCGGCTTCAACATCGCCCCCGACGGGACAAGGGGCCCCGGCACCAACAGCCGCCCCGCGCAAATCCGGGCGGTCTGCGAGGCTTCGCTGAAGCGGCTGGGGGTCGAGAAGATCGACCTCTTCTACCAGCACCGCGTTGACCCTGCCGTGCCGATCGAGGAGGTCGCAGGCACGGTCCGCGACCTGATCACTGAGGGCAAGGTCGGCCATTTCGGCCTCTCGGAGGCCGCAGCCACCACCATCGCCCGCGCCCATGCCGTGCAGCCCGTGGCCGCCGTGCAGTCCGAATTCTCGCTCTGGACCCGCGAGCCCGAGGCCGAGCTTTTCCCCACGCTGGAGCGTCTCGGCATCGGCTTCGTCCCCTTCAGCCCCCTGGGCGCGGGCTTCCTGACCGGCAAGGTCGCCGCTGACACGACCTTTGCGCCGGGGGATTTCCGCGCCATCTCCCCCCGCTTCGCCCCCGAGGCGCGGGAGGCGAACCTTGCCCTGGTCGCCGTCATCCAGGGTTTCGCCACCCGCCTGAACGCCACCCCGGCGCAGGTGGCGCTCGCCTGGTGCCTTGCCAAGCGGCCCTGGATCGTGCCGATCCCCGGCACCAAGCGGCTGGACCGGCTGACCGAGAACCTGGGCGCCGCCGCCCTGCATCTGACGCCCGAGATCGTCGCGGAGCTCGACGCCGCCAGCGCCGAGGTCGAGATCCAGGGCCTGCGCCTGCCCGCCCCGGTCCTGGCCATGTCGGGACTGTAAGTGGGTGCAGGCCACGTCACCGGGCTTCTGGCCGCCAGCCTCTTCCTGGCCGGGCTCTCGGCCGCCGCCATCACGCCCTACAGGGCCGTGGTGGCGGTCGAGACACTCGGACTGTCCAACACCGCCTGGGCCGTCATGCTGGGCTTCAACGCCGTGGCGACGGCCCTGGCCTCGGTGGTCCTGGGCCACTTGTCGGACCGGATCCGCGACCGCAGGCTCCTGGTGATCCTCGCGGCCATGATGGGCGTGCTGGCTTATGGAGCGATCTTCGCCCTGCCGGGGCGGCTAACCTATATCCTCTCCTTCTGCCTGGTCCTGCCCTTCGGCGGCACGCTCTTTTCGCAAAGCTTCGCCTTTTCCCGCGCCTGGTATGACCGCAACGCGCCCGAGCGGGCGATGATGATGACCTCGGTCCTGCGCACGGTCTTTTCGGCCGCCTGGGTCCTGGTGCCACCAGTCGCGGCCTGGATCGCAAGCCGCTTCGGCGTCTTTCAGGTCTTCGCCTTCGCCGCCCTCGGCCACCTGGGCTGCACCCTGGCCTTCGGCCTTCTCCTGACCCGTCCCGATGCGCTTTTGCCGCCCGCGCCCCGCGTGGCAGGGGGCTCCTTCCGCCGGATCGGGCGGCAAACCTGGGTGAGGATCGCGGGCATCCTGGGCCTGCGCACGGCGCTTCTGTTGAACATGACGCTTCTGCCGCTCTTCCTCTTGAACGACGCAGGCGGGAGCTATGCGGACATCGGACACACCGCCTCGGCCGCCGCGCTTTTGGAGATCCCCTTCATGCTGGCCTGGGGCTGGCTGGCGGGGCGCTGGGGGAAAGAGCGCGTCCTGGTGCTGAACGGCGCCCTTTACGCGGCCTACCTGGTGGCCATGGTCTTCGCCCGCACCCCGGCCCAGGTCCTGTGGCTGCAGATCCCCAATGCGGTGGCGACGGCGGCGCTGGT
>NZ_JAABNR010000062.1 GCF_009925085.1 Stagnihabitans tardus
CGCGACCAAGACGTGCTGCAAGAGATCCTGCGTCTCGACCATCTCGACGTGATCGTTCCGCATTCGAGAATCCTCGAACAACTGGGCTATCACGGCCCCCTTGGACCGGCGGCCCGCGCCAACGCCAAAGCACCCGGCGGTCGGCTGGTGGCGGATGCCATCACACGCCAGCTTGTAGTTGCGGAACTTGTCCTGACCGGGATCGACGAGGTGATCCCTGCATGAGCCGTTTCCGCCTTCCTGCACGTGTCGCACCCTCCCCGGCAGCGGAAGAACCAGGTCTGCAGAACTCCGCCGCACGGTTGCGGTCATCGCGCGAGGTGCAGTCGCGCATTCTTGCCGAACGGCGTGCGCCGGAGCA
Source organism: Stagnihabitans tardus (assembly GCF_009925085.1). Taxonomy (GTDB): domain Bacteria; phylum Pseudomonadota; class Alphaproteobacteria; order Rhodobacterales; family Rhodobacteraceae; genus Stagnihabitans; species Stagnihabitans tardus. The sequence continues at coordinate 362 of NZ_JAABNR010000062.1, forward strand.
GGGAGGAAATGTCGAGTGCGGCAAGGCCCAGCTTCCCGACATGACGACGGAGCACTTGGCCGACCCGGAGTTTGCCGGGAAGAGGGAAGGGGAGAGTGGTCGGCCGCAGTCCCCCGCTTCGCCGCCCGAATGTGCTGCCAGTGGGTTGGCGAGGCCCCGGAAAGAGAAGCTGGTGGTCCTCTTTCGGCTGCCGCTGGCAATCGAGAAGCAGCTTGAGCAGATCCCTGGCGCGGGCGACGTGACCCCAGCCTACATGCTGCGCGCCTTTGCCAAGGAAGCCCGGGCCGAACTGCGGCGGCTCTTGGCGGAAGATGATCTTGCGCCGCATGTCGATGAGGCGAGGCGCATCTTTGCCATGGCAGCATCGGACATGGCGGTCGGCGAACCGACGACCGTCTACGCCCAAAGCTCCGCTATCCGGGCTATGCATGCGGCACTTGATGACCCTTGGCTGATCGAGGCCCGGGCGACGATCGTTGGTGCCTTCCTCGCCGCGATTGCGTCGCTGCTGATCGAGGCGCGACGCGTCAGATAGACCCGGACAATGCAACAGAATTCGATGAACTGCCTCCGGTTACTCGCAGGCAAGATCGGGCAGCGGCGCTGTCTCGAAGGTCAGACTGTCGGCGCTTGTAACGAGCGCGAACTCGCCGCCCGAGCGGAAGGTAGCCACCATTTTCGACCAGTCCGCTGCGTCAACCGATGCCTGTGCGGCGATGCCGTTGTTGACCGGCAGGCGGGCCTGTTCGCCCGACTTTGCGAGAACGACGACCATGTCCGGTGCGGCGTCTTTGACAAAGCGAACCACGAACGCGCCGTTGGGCGTTGGCCCAAAGACGCGATCCGGATCGCAGACAAGCCGCACCTCACCCGCTTCGCTGGTGAGCGCGTAGGTCGGCAGGCCACGTTCGACACCTATCGTCCAGGCGTCGAGCGCGTGGACGGGAACAGACATCGCCGCAAGCGCGGAAACAGCCAGAACGGGGGACAGAACATGCATCGACAGGAAAGCCTTTCGTGGTTCGCGTGGCGACAGCAAAGCACCACTTCTGATGTCGTTAGATATGTTCTGACAGAGTTCATGTCCATGACCGCTAGCCGTCAACGGATGACAGGAGGCCGGTATGGAAGAGGTCGCTAGAAGCAGCTCCAAAAGCCCGACCATCGATCGTCGCCTGTGGCGGATCGACCGCGGAGACCGGGAACTCGTTGCAGAACGGCACCGCACCGTGAATGGCCGGTTCAGGACCGTGTGGCTGGTCCCGGAAGAAAGCCTGCGTGGCGTCCTCTGGGTCGAGGTTGTCGAGGGAACACCGGGCGATCCGTCACCATGACCCATCAGCTTTCTGAATCGGACCGCCCGGATCGATTCAGAAATGCAATTAGACTTGGAGAGCAATAAGGCGGAGTCTGTGCAGAGGAGGACCGCCTTGGCTCTGGCACATCTGCACCGCATCGACCCTGAGCACAAGATGGCGCGATTCTACTGCATCGATGTTGCGGCGACGCTGTTCGGAGACGTCTCCGTCTTGCGGACCTGGGGCCGGATCGGAACGCACGGACGGACAAGACTCGAGACTTGCGCCACCGTGGAAGAAGCGGAGAGGGCGGCATCTCAAACTCTTCGACAGAAGATGCGGCGGGGCTATCTGCCTGCTGGCCAAATGCTGCCGCCAGACCTTGTGGTGTGAGATCTGTCAGGCCTTACGCTGAAGCCTGCCCTCCAGCTCGGCACCGGCCTCGATGGCGATCTGCTCATGGGTGACGTCGGCCTGCACGACCGCACTCGGTGCGAGCTGAACGTTTCGCGCTGAGACCCTGCCGGAAACCACCCCGAGCACGACGAGGTCGTGGGCGACCACGGAACCTTCAACACGACCTGAACCAGCCACGGTGATCTCCGGCGCCCGCAGTGAGCCAACGACATTGCCTTGGACCTCGATCGGTCCATTGGAGGTGGCATCACCTTCGACGACAAGGTCCTGCGCGAAGACGCTGCGGCGAGCGTTTGCGACGGCCGGGTCCGGCCAACGGTCGAGGTCGCCATTTGGGGTATTCATCTTGGTGCCGCCTTAG
>NZ_JAABNR010000063.1 GCF_009925085.1 Stagnihabitans tardus
CCAGCGCTCGATCTTGCGCCGCTCGGAGACGGAAAGATGGGAAAACCGGATCTTCATTCTCAGCTCCTTGTCTGGTCCCAAACATCAAGGAACCATGAAAAGTCGCATTCCAGAATAGCGCGCACCCAAGGTGGCCGCAAAAGACCCCTAGGCAATATTATGTAACTTATCCGATCTCCCGGGCATCCACCAGGCTGCGGAAGACGGCGTTGTCGCAGTAAAGCTCTTCGTAGGGGCCGATCCCCACCATGCGGCCCTTTTCCAGGACCAGGATCTGGTCGCAGTCCTTCACCGTCGAAATCCGGTGCGCGATCAGAAGCACGGTCTTTCTCGCGGAGCCCTCTAGCGCGCTCAAGGCGCCGATGGCACGCACGACCTCTTGTTCGGTCAGGTTGTCCAAGGCGCTTGTCGCCTCGTCGAAGACGATGAGCCCCGGGTCGCGGTAAAGCGCGCGGGCGATGCCGATGCGCTGCCTTTGCCCGCCCGAGAGCCTGACGCCGCGTTCGCCCACCGAGGTCTGGAAGCCCTGGGGCATGTCCTGCTCGACGAAATCGAGGATCTGCGCCATGCGGGCGGCCTCGCGGACCCGGGCCAGGTCGATCTCTTCGGGCTTCAGGCCAAAGGCGATGTTCTCCGCCACCGAGGCATCGAGGAGGAAGACATCCTGCGGCACATAGCCGAGATCGGCCTGCCAGTTGCGCAGGTTTTCCGCCGTGACCGGAACGCCATCGACCAGGATCGCGCCGCCATCCGGGGCCAGGAGACCGAGGAAGAGATCGACGAAGGTGGTCTTGCCCGCCCCGGTCGGGCCGACGATGCCCAGGGTGGACCCGGCGGGGATGGTCAGCGAGATGCCCGCGATCGAGGGGGTTTCGGCCTGGGCATACCGGAAGGAGAGGCCCGCGATCTCGACCGAGCGGGCGAAGGGCAGGGGCACGACCTCGTCTTGCGGCAGGGGCGGCAGGCTGTCGCGATCGGCCAGGGCCGCGGAGACGACATCCAGCGCGGTCAGGCCATAGCGGATCTGGGCCAGGGAGGAATAGACGCCCTGCATGGCGGGCAGGATGCGATAGCCCGCGAAGGCGTAAAAGCCCAGGAGCGGCAGGATATGGGCCAGGGCCGTCGAGGGCGTGTCGCGGTGTTGCAGCATGAGCGACAGGGCCAGAAGGATGATGCCGCCGAAGGCCACGGCCTCGACGGCGTAGCGGGGGATCTGGGCGAGGCTGGTGGAAAGCGCCTGGACGCGGCCGAATTCATGGGCGCCGTATTTGAACCGCTCGAGGTAATGGCCTTCGCGGCCGAGGATCTTGAGGATCTTGATCCCGCCCAGGGCATCGACGGCCGAGCCATAGCGGATGCGGTCGACGCGGGCGCGGGTCTGGCCGAGGCGGGCCAGGCGCGGCTGGACCACGGCGAAGATCGCCGCATAGCAGCCGCCCAGCACGACGACTCCGGCGAAAGCCGTCATCGGGTTGACCAGGACCAAGAGCACGATCAGCACGACCAGGGTCGCGGACTGGGCCACGATGACGGCCATGGGCTGGTAGATCTGCATGATCAGGATGCTGATTTCCTGCAGCAGTTCCTTGGCGATGTCGCTGCTGTGGCGTGACAGGAAATAGGCATAGGGCCGGCGCAGATAGGTCTCGAGGAGCCGGGCGCCCAAAGTGTAGTTGCGCATCTGGGCAAAGCGGTTGACGGCATGGGAGCCCAGGCTGCGCACGGCGGCCGACAGGATCAGCAGCGCGAAGGAGGCGATGCCGAGGACGATCTGGAAGTCGAAGGCATCGGCAATCCCCAGGGTCTCGCGGATGGCGGCCAGGGTGAGGTTCGAGGTGATCAGGCCCGGATCGGCGAGGACCGCCAGGAAGGGCATGATCGACATGGCGCCGAGGCTGTCGAAAAGGGCCACGAAGGTGACGACGGCAAAGACGAGCCAGGCGCTCCGCCGTTCGGAGGCATCCAGCAAGCGATAGGCCTTGAGAATCTCTTTCACGCAAATTCCCTTCGCGGACGGGGGCGAGGCTGACAATCCCCCTGCCCTAGCCTGAAATCAGGCCGAGATGAAGGCTCCGCATGCGGGGCGCGCGCGGCATGGGGGCGCGGCATGGGAAGGGCCTCATCGCGCAAGGAAGTCCTCGAGCGGCATGAGGCTGCTGGCGCCTGCGGGATCGACGAAGCCCAGGAGTTCGATGCCCTGGAAGCGGATATCGACCCCCTGCCCCGCCCCTGTCCCCGTGATCCTGACCATGTCGCCGTCGCGGGTTGCGGTGTAGTCGGTGGGGGTTCCGGTCAGGAGGAGGATGTCGCGGCCGCCCTCCCCGGCGATGGCGTCCTGGCCGCGGCCGGGGGTGAAGCGGTCAT
>NZ_JAABNR010000064.1 GCF_009925085.1 Stagnihabitans tardus
CTCGGCCTCGATGGCGTAGAGGTCGCGGATGAGGGCCACGCCTTCCTCGGCAATCGGCGAGGGGCCGGTGCGGGTGATCTCGATCAGCTTGCGGCGCGCATGGGCCCAGCAATAGGCGAGTTGAATGGTAAGCCTCCGGTCTAGGCCGTGGCTATTTGGTTTTCCAGTTCCAGGGCAGGAGACCCGGCAGGCGTGAGGGTGTTGTGCCCGGTAGTTTGGCGAGGACATCTGCGAGCCAGGCCTGTGGGTCAACGTTGTTCATCTTGGCGGTGACGATCAGGGAATACATGAAGGCTGCGCGTTCCCCGCCGCGGGCAGAGCCCGCGAAGAGCCAGGCCTTGCGTCCCAGGGCCGCGCCGCGCAGGGCGCGCTCTGCCGCGTTGTTCGTGAGACAAATGCGGCCGTCGTCGAGGAACCGGGTGAAGGCCTCCCAGCGGCCAGTTTCCTCGAACATGTAGTTGATCGCCTTGGCGACCGGGTTGTGCTTGGACATGCGGGATCGTTCAGCCTTGAGCCAGTCGTGCAGGTCTTCAACGAGCGGGCGGACCAGGTCGTGGCGGGCATTGCGGCGTGCCTGGGCATCCAGCCCGTTGATCCCGCGCTCGACCTCGAAGATGGCGTCGAAGCGTTTGACGGCCTCCAGCGCCACAGGCGAGATCTCTTCGGCGACCTTTTTGCCTTTGCGGGCAGTGGCCTTGATGTCGGCAAGCTCGAAGAACTTGCGCCGGGCATGGGACCAGCACAGCGCGCTGAGCACCGGGGCAGGTTTGTGATCCGCCCTGTAGAGGTCATTGTAGCCGCCGTATGCATCGGCCTGGAGGATGCCCGTCCAGCCGGCGAGATGCTTGGTCGGATGTTCCTTCCTGCGATCTGTCGAGAAGTAATAGAGCGCCGCCGGTGGCGCCCCGCCCCCGAAGGGGCGGTCGTCGCGAACATAGGTCCAAAGCCGGGCTGTCGTGGCGCCGCCCTTGGCCAGAAGCGGCACGGTCGTATCGTCGGCGTGCAGCCGCTTGGCGGCGAGAACATGGGTGCGGATCAGCGCGTGGATCGTGGCCAGAGCCTCGGCGCATGTGCCCACCTGATCTGCCAGGGTCGAGAGGCTGATCTCGACGCCTTCCTTGGCAAAACGCTCGGCTTGGCGGTTCAAGGGCAGATGCTGCCCAAACTTCTCGAAGAGGATCGTGGCCAGCAGGTTGGGCCCCGCCCAACCCCGGGGCGTGGGGTGGAATGGCGCGGGCGGCTGGCTGATCTTCTCACAGTCCCGGCAGGTGAACTTCTCGCGGACGGACTGGATGACCTTCCACTGCCGGGGAACGACCTCCAAGGTCTCGGTGATGTCCTCGCCCATCTTCACGATGCGCCCCGAGCCGCAACAGGTGCAGGCGTTGGGGGCCTCGATCACGACGCGCTCGCGCGGGAGATGCTCGGGGAAGGGTTTGCGCCCTGGGCGGCGACGCTCAAAGGCCCCGACCAGGGATCTCGGCGCTTCCACCCCCGGCTTGACTCGGTCGGCGGCGATGTCCGTCTCCAGGTCTTCGAGCTGCATCTCCAGCTGCTCGATCAGCCGGGCGCGACGTTCGGAACTCACCCCAAACTGTTCCCGTCGGAGCTTGGCGATCTCCAGACGGAGGTGGCGGATCATGTCCTCGGAGGCCGAGATCACGGCGCGGGTCCGCGTCAATTCCTGCTCGGCCGCTGCCGCTCGCGCCTCGGCAGCCGCGAGGGCGGCGCGCAAAAGCACGATCTCTGAAGGGCTCTCCGACATGGGAGAGGATTACCATGTCGGGGTGGAATATGCCAATAAAACAAAGGGAAACGAGCCCCTATCCTGCCGATGCAGGCCTCTGCGTCCATCGCGGATTGCGCCAGTCGATGCCCTCAAGGAGATAACCCAGTTGGGCCGCCGAGACCTGGACCGCGGTTCCGTTCTCACTGACGGGCCAGATGAACGTCCCGGCCTCCAGCCGCTTCAGATAAAGCGACATACCGACCCCGTCGTGCCAAAGCACCTTGATCAGATCGCCCTTGCGGCCACGGAAGCAGAAGATCTCTCCGCCGTGCGGGTCCCGCCCGAGGCCCTGCTGAACCTTCAACGCGAGGCTGTTCATCCCGCACCGCATGTCGGTCGCGCCGCCCGCAATCC
>NZ_JAABNR010000065.1 GCF_009925085.1 Stagnihabitans tardus
CGTTGACCCACAGACCTGGCTCGCAGATGTCCTCGCCAAGCTACCGGCAACCACACCGTCACGCCTGCCGGATCTCCTGCCCTGGAACTGGAAAACCAAATAGCCACGGCCTAGACCGGAGGCTTACCCACAATCATCAGACTCCAATGATGCCATCGGGCCAATGCAGAAAAGGTGGGGACAGGACACCGCTTACCCTCGGCCGCCACCGTGCCACGATCCACCGCGAGCTGAAGCGCAACCGCTTCGTCGATGCCGAACAGCGCCATCGCACGTCAGACGGCCCTAGCCGGAGGCTTACGCTTCAACACCCGCCACCATGGCACAATCGATGCCGCGGGGGCGTCCACCCCATCGCTTACAGTTCAGCTAACTGTTATAGTATCCGCGGGATATCCGACGCCACCCTGACTCTGGGAGCATAGGTCCTCCAGAAATGTTCCCTAAAGCTCTGAGAGCAAAGACTAAACGCCTTCTCGTAGTTTTCATTAAAGATGCGGACTATAAATTCTCTTGGGTAACCAAGTGTGTCAAGAAAATCTATGGCATCACCCTTAATGGAAATAATAATGAAAGGGGACCGCGGATAGAATGACACCCAAAATTTCTTCTCAGAGGAAAACACAATAAACTGTGCGTCGTGACCCGCGACATCAACGGAAAAGTCGATTTGGTCGTAGCTAAAATCTTCAACAGAAAATGCGATGAACCTATTAATATCGCACGAGAGAATATATTTTCTTTTTGTCAAGTTCTTGTTAACTGTTTCGGTAACCCATGATTCAATATTCTGACCGTGAATGAAGAAGTTTTGGTGTTGATCATAACAGTGCGGAACAATAAAATGCGCTACTTCGGTTGATATAATCGGTAGATTGTCGCAGGAAGCCCACGTGCCTTGGATGGAATAAATCGTGTCAAACAGTTCCCAATGCAACAGAGCTTCCGCTTCGTCTCTCGTCATGATCGCGGGCCTTTGTCCATTACCCCAGCCCATTCGATCTAATCGCTGTGATAGGCCCATTTCTGCGCCAATGGTTTCTGAAAAGAACTTTATAGGAATGGTTGGCCGGGCACCTCCAGTTTCCCTATTCCCCTTCGCTGTCATCTTCTCGCTCACGAACTTTTCCTCCCTCGACTGTGCCTTTAATACCATTTCTAGTTGATTGTCCAGACTTTGTTATTTGAAATCCCGGTTTGTCAGTCCCTGATTTCTTGCGCTCGGGATAGGTAGATACCTGTGTTCCATCTGGCAGAACGATCACAATACCCCCATCTTGACGCTTCTCCTTCGAGGATCCTGGAACGGAATCCGCGAATTCTTCTAGCCGGTCATTGAGTTCGTCAAGAGTGCCAGGGTAGGACTGCCCTTTCTTATCTTCGGAACTCCCGCGAAATCCCCCGAAGATCGCGTCCAAGTCCGGGTTTCCTGATGTGATGTTTGTTATGTTGGGGCTATCGATAGAGCCTCTAAGTAAAGCGCCGCCGATTAAAGGCCAATTAGTGGGATTGCTCAATATAATCGCATGATGCGGTTTAATAATTTGACAAATGCAATTTTGAACGCGGTAAAAGTCGGCATTGCCGCTGCCTGGGCTCGATCCATGGCTGATCTTTCCACTTTCAAGTACGCGGTCACTGCTTTGCGATCCACCGTGATTGCCGGTGAACGGATTGCTGGAACTGTTCAGTGTCCGGACGTCACGGATTGAAGTGCTGCTTGCATTCCCCCCCGGGTCCCGTCCATTCACGGGATCCCCCCCTGCATAGGCATACCTGTTCGTTCCGACACCTGCCTTTGTGACCTCCCACCAATCCGGCTGGATGAACATGGCGAGTTTGGGGTCATAGTACCTTGCGTTGAGGTACTGGAGGCCTGCGTCGGCGTCGAGGCGTTCTCCGATGTAGCCGTGGCTCTCGGGCTGGG
>NZ_JAABNR010000066.1 GCF_009925085.1 Stagnihabitans tardus
CCGCCTCAAGGACTGGCGCAGGATCGCAACCCGCTACGACAGATGTCCCAAGGTCTACCTCTCGGCCATCGCACTCGCCGCAACTGTCATCTTCTGGCTCTGAAACTCAATGAGTCCTGAACCTAGTGATCTGGGGTTTGAGATGCAGACGGCGTGAGACCGCCAATGATGCATCCAGATGTGGAACATCCATGTGGGCGAAGCCCAAGGAGACCAACCTTGAAGACCAGGGACGATAAAAATCTCAGCGCCACCACTCTGCGGCGCTTCGCCGCCGAGATGATGGCGGGGCAGGCGGCGAACAAGGCACCGTCACCTTACCTCGCAGCCATCGTGGAGCAGGCAGAACGAGCAGCAGCCTTGTTGGAACGTCCTGGAAAGACTGCCCAGTTGCCCTATGGGCTCTGACTGTCGGCCGCTCCGGTCGCCAAAAGTGGCTTTGAATGGACCTCGCGTCTGAGCGTGATGACGCCGATTTGCCCATGAGTCTTACCTCGCCAGGGCAGGAGTTAATCGCTTGTTAAGGGAAGTGAGCGACTTCTTACTATCAGGCTCTTGACCGGAGAACCGAAGTGGACAGCCAAGAAAGATGGGAACTCGCCTTGACGGCCGCATCGGTCGCGAAAGCGGCAGGGTTTATACAGACCTCGCAGGCTTTCGCCCAAATGGCCGCGCTTGCCGCTGGCGAGCATGTTGTTGCCAGACTGTCTGCCATGGGCGGTCTGGCAATGGCGCCGCTGGTGCTGGAAGAGAAAGATCGTATTGAGGCTTTTCCTGTAATGAGTCGTTAACCTTGGCGGGTCTACCAGTGAGTCTGGGAAGATACCGTTGAGGGACACGATGGAAGAAGCTGATTGGATGTGGGCGGTCTTGGACCGGATGGAGCAAGATGCCAAGCCACTAGGCTGGACGGACATGATCGATCAGATCAACGTCACGCGGCGGGTCTTGGCTGCAGAAGCCGGTCGGATGCTCGACCCTGGACCCGGCAATGTGGTGCGTGTCGACTTCAAACTGCGCCGCCAGATCGACTTTCAGGACGCAGGCAGCTTCTGACAAATGGGCTCCCCACGGGCGGCCATGGTGGCCAAGGCTCGCCCGCGCTGAGCAAATCCCGTTCTGCGTGAATGGCCGGAATCAGCGGTTGGCTGCAAGAGCCCAAAATCCGCCGGACGACGGCTTTCCGCCCCTCATGCCGGTGTCCGGCATAAATGGAGTCAGACAAGGAAGATGGCGCTGGGTGGGCCAAAGGTGATCAGGGGCTGCAATCACGCCCGAGATCTATCCCCCCGGGGGGAGCGTTATTCCATGACACTATTGGGTCTTGACCGGCAATGTCCCTGGAAGGTTTGAGCACACTTCCACGGCCCGCGTGGTGGAATGGTAGCCACAAGGGACTTAAAATCCCTAGATCGTCAGGTCGTGCGGGTTCGAGTCCCGCCGCGGGTACCACAGTGACAGCCTGCGCCTTCTACCGGGCGAATCGTTTTCTTCTGACCGCAAGGCGACATCTGGATGGATCTGAACGATGCTGGCTCCGGGATGGCCGATGCGGCGTTGTGCTTCCAAGAGATTTCGCGCCCAGAGCAGTCCGGAGGATCTCCCGATTGGGCGAGGCGGATTTATGGTATAGCTGAAGATTGTCATGACGGGCAATCTGGCCCCGGCGTGGTTAGGTTCAGGACTCATTGAGTTTCAGAGCCAGAAGATGACAGTTGCGGCGAGTGCGATGGCCGAGAGGTAGACCTTGGGACATCTGTCGTAGCGGGTTGCGATCCTGCGCCAGTCCTTGAGGCGGC
>NZ_JAABNR010000067.1 GCF_009925085.1 Stagnihabitans tardus
CGGGCATGATCGCGTTCCCTGCGGCAGCAAAGGTCTGGATTGCGGGCGGCGCGACCGACATGCGGTGCGGGATGAACAGCCTCGCATTGAAGGTTCAGCAGGGCCTCGGGCGGGACCCGCACGGCGGAGAGATCTTCTGCTTCCGTGGCCGCAAGGGCGATCTGATCAAGGTGCTTTGGCACGACGGGGTGGGCATGTCGCTTTACCTCAAGCGGCTGGAGGCCGGGACGTTCATCTGGCCCGTCAGCGAGAACGGAACCGCAGTTCAGGTCTCGGCGGCCCAGCTGGGCTATCTCTTGGAAGGCATAGACTGGCGCAATCCGCGATGGACGCAGAGGCCTGCATCGGCAGGATAAGGGCTCGTTTCCCTTTGTTTTATTGGTATATTCCGCCCCGCCATGATAATCCTCTCCCATGTCGGAGAACCCATCAGAGATCACGCTTTTGCGCGCCGCACTCGCGGCTGCAGAGGCGCGGGCCGCCGCCGCCGAGCAGGAATTGGCGCGGACGCGCGCCGTAATCTCGGCCTCCGATGACGTGATCCGCCACCTCCGTCTGGAGATCGCCAAGCTCCGGCGGGAACAGTTTGGGGTGAGTTCCGAACGTCGCGCCCGGCTGACCCTGCAGCTGGAGATGCAGCTCGAAGACCTGGAGACCGACATCGCCGCCGACAGGGTCAAGGCCGAGGTCCAAGCGCCAACATCCGGGGTTAGGGCCTTCGAGCGCCGCCGCCCTGGGCGCAAACCCTTCCCCGAGCATCTCCCGCGCGAGCGCGTTGTGATAAAGTCCCCCGCCGCCTGCACCTGTTGCGGCTCGGGGCGGATCGTGAAGATGGGCGAAGACATCACCGAGACGCTCGAGGTCATTCCCCGGCAGTGGAAGGTCATCCAGACGGTCCGCGAGAAGTTCACCTGCCGAGACTGCGAGAAGATCAGCCAGCCGCCCGCGCCATTCCACCCCACGCCTCGGGGCTGGGCCGGGCCCAACCTGCTGGCCACCATTCTCTTCGAGAAGTTTGGACAGCATCTGCCCTTGAACCGGCAGGCCGAGCGGTTTGCCAAGGAAGGCGTAGAGATCAGCCTCTCGACCCTGGCCGATCAGGTGGGCACATGCGCCGAGGCCTTGGCCCCAATCCACGCGCTGATCCGCGCCCACGTCCTCGCCGCCAAGCGTCTGCATGCCGATGACACGACGGTCCCGCTCCTGGCAAAGGGTGGCGCCACAACAGCCCGGCTTTGGACCTATGTCCGCGACGATCGCTCCTTCGCAGGTGGAGCGCCACCGGCGGCGCTCTTCTACTTCTCGACAGATCGCAGGAAGGAACATCCGACCAAACATCTTGCGGGCTGGACGGGCATCCTCCAAGCCGATGCCTATGGCGGCTACAATGACCTCTACAGGGCCGATCACAAGCCGTCCCCGGCGCTCAGTGCGCTGTGCTGGTCCCACGCCCGGCGCAAGTTCTTCGAACTGGCGGACATCAAGGCCACCGCCCGCAAAGGCAAAAAGGTTGCCGAAGAGATCTCGCCCGTGGCGTTGGAAGCCCTCAGCCGCTTCGATGCCATCTTCGAGGTCGAGCGCGGAATCAACGGGCTGGATGCCCAGGCACGCCGCAAGGCCCGCCACGATCTGGTCCGCCCGCTCGTTGAAGACCTGCACGACTGGCTCAAGGCCGAACGATCCCGCATGTCCAAGCACAACCCGGTCGCCAAAGCCATCAACTACATGTTCGAGGAGCCTGGCCGTTGGGAGGCCTTCA
>NZ_JAABNR010000068.1 GCF_009925085.1 Stagnihabitans tardus
GCTGTCCGCCATGGGCAGTGTGAGGGCGTTGGTGGTTGTAGAAGGTGATCCAGCGCCCTATGCCGACCCGAGCCTGCGACCCGGTTTCCCAAGCGTGCAGATAGACGCATTCATATTTCAAGGACCGCCAGAGGCGTGACATGTCGAGGGCATTCCTGCCATCGGTCCGAAGGAATGCCCGAGGGTTGTCGAGGCAGCGGCCCTTCCCGCCCATCGAGATCCGGGTGCCGACCCGTTTCAGCCGGTCAGTCCATGCGAAGGACGTGAACTGCGGCCCCTGATCGGTATTCATGATCTCGGGCGGGCTGAGCTTATGGATCGCCTCGTTCAGCGCCTCGATGCAGAAGTCCGCCTCCAGCGTGTTGGAGATGCGCCAGGCTAAGACTTTGCGGGTGAACCAGTCCATGATGGCGACCAGATAGAGGAAGCCTTTCCGCATCGGCAAGTAGGTGATGTCGGCGCACCAGACCTGATTGGGCCGCTCCACCCGCAGCCCGCCCAGCAGATAGGGGTAGGTCTTGTGCCCCTTCGCGGGTTTGCTTGTGTCGGGCTTTTGGTAGATCGGCATCAGGCGCATGAGACGCATCAGTCGCCGGGTGCGCTTCTGGTTAACGGCATGGCCCTCGTTCTGCAGGAGCCAAGTCATCTGCCGTACGCCATAGAACGGGGTGTCCAGAAACTGCTTGTCGATCAACAACATGAGGTCGAGGTTCAGCGCCGTCTCGCCCTGCGGCGCGTAATAGAACGACGACCGCGAGATCGACAGCAGCCGACACTTCGCCCCGACCGACAGCTTGGGATGGGTTCGTTCGATCATTCCGCGCCTTACTTGCCGATCCAGGGCTTGAGCTTTCGTGACAAAAAATCATTGGCGACCGCGTTCGCCCGCTCTCTCGAACCAATGGCGTTCGCGGGCTCACCCCACGATCTTGGCGTGCAGGTCACGGACCGTTTCTTCGGCAACCTCCGCCGCCACCAAAGCCTTGCCGCCCCGCTCAAAGATGCCTGCGCACCCTCCAGCAGCGACCGCTTCCATTGATGGATCATCGTCGGATGCACGCCATATTCGGTGGCCAGTTCCGACACCGTGCGCTCGCCCTTCACGGCCTCCAGCGCCACCCCATTCGTCGGGAAAATGGTCCCCCGGACCATTTTCTGTTCCTCCTCATACTAGAACGCCGCATCGTGGTTCCTGCGTTTCGACATGTCCTAATCTCCTCCTGCTTGGAGATCAGCAGACTTCAGATCGTAGCTTCCGTCACTGTCCGATTTTCGGGGGGTAGCTCAGATAACGGTTGCAGCAAGGGCGATGGCCGAGAGGAAGACTTTGGGACATCTGTCGTAGCGGGTTGCGATTCTGCGCCAGTCTTTGAGGCGACCGAACATGATCTCAATGCGGTTGCGCAGTTTGCAGCGACGGCGGTCGTGGCGGATCTTCTTTTTCCGGTTCTTCCGCCCTGGGATGCAGACCCTTATCCCTTTGTCTTTCAACGCTTCTCGATACCAATCGGCATCATGGCCCCTGTCTGCCAGAAGCCATTCAGCCCTAGGTAGATCCGCAGGAGTGCGGCGGCGCCCATATAGTCGCTGACTTGGCCAGCCGTCATGAAGAACTTCAGCGGCCTTCCTTTGGCGTCGGCAACGGCGTGCAGCTTGGTGTTCAGCCCGCCTTTCGTGCGCCCGATCGCCCGGCCGCGCCCCCCTTTTTCACCGCCAGGCT
>NZ_JAABNR010000069.1 GCF_009925085.1 Stagnihabitans tardus
GTGATCCTGACCATGTCGCCGTCGCGGGTTGCGGTGTAGTCGGTGGGGGTTCCGGTCAGGAGGAGGATGTCGCGGCCGCCCTCCCCGGCGATGGCGTCCTGGCCGCGGCCGGGGGTGAAGCGGTCATTGCCCCGGCCTCCGATCAGGAAATCGTCGCGGTCGGTGCCCAGGAGCGCCTCGCCGCCCTCGCCCGCAAACCGGATCGCGCCCTGCTGATACTGCGGCCCCCCGCCCGTGCCGAACCACGAGGCCTGGGTCGCGTTCAGATGCTCGAGCAGATCGCTGCGCGGGCTGTGGTCGCCCAGCGAGGTGTAAAGCCCCCAGGCCCCCCATTTCGAGGGCTGGTCGATCTCGACGAATTGCATGAAGGGCCCGTCCGACAGCCTGGCCCATTCCGCCCAGGAGGCCGCGTAGAGATCGGCGATCTCGGGGCTGCGCATGTAGTCCGACAGGAACCCGGTCAGCAGGGCCTGCTCGGCCTCGCTCATCCCCTGGACCAGCCAGCCATGCAGGATGTGTTGCCCCCCCTCGTAGGACACAAGATCCAGTCCGTAGCGGTCGGCAATCGCCCGGTTGCCCTGCCACCAGGTCACCATCTGCGGCACCGACTGCTTGTAATCGGGATCCATGAGCTTGCCCGTCAGCCAGGCCGCAGCCGCCACCGGATCGGCGCGGACCTGGGCCAGGAGATCGGCGCGCATCTGGGCATCGGAGAGGGTCGCCCCCCCCAGGTAGGTCGCGATGGCCAGGCTGTCGAAGACATCGGACGGCGCCACATAGCCCTCGGGGTCCTTCTCGCGCCACAGCGGCGCCGTCAGAAGCCGCTCGGTCAGCCAGAAATAGCCCGCCTGGGTGCCAAGCACCTTGTCGAGCCGCGCTGGGGCCTGGGCGCCGAAGACCTCGTCCCAGATCAGCGCCGAACGCGCAGCCAGCATGACCTGGTAATCCAGCCAGCGCGCCGCATCCGTCGTGGCCCAGGCCGTCCCGGCCTGTTCCAAAAGCCAGGAGGTCTGGCCATAGCCCCAGTTCCACATCTCGTTGGAATATTCGACATGGACCTTGAGCCCGGGGTCGAGATGGTCGCGCACATAGGTGGCGAAATCGCGGATATAGGCCTCGGAGGCGCCGGCGGGCATGGTGAACCAGGGATCGGCGCCGACCTGGTTGGCCAAGGCCACCATGATCTCGACCGGGGCGCCATGGGCCATGTAGCTCGGATTGGCCGGATCGGCCTGGGCGGCGAGGTCCGACGAGGTCGCCCAGTCGGTCTTCATCCAGTCCTTGAAGCGCAGGACGCGGGCATCCTCGATCAGCGCGAGCCAGTCGGGGTTGAAGATGGCGCCCATGTCGAAGAGCGCCTGGTACTCCTGCCGGACGATCGTGATGTCGCGGATATGGTTGCCATCGTGGTTGGGGTCGGTGGCGGTGATGTCGAGCCGCATCGTGCCGCCCGAAAGGTTGCGGAAGACGATCTCGCCGGGGCGCTGCGAGAGGATCTCGACATCGCCGCCCAGCGAGAGTTTCCCCTCGCCCTCGTGGCGCAGGACATAGGTCCCGGCGCGCGACTGGGCGAGGGCGGGGTCCTCTGCGCTGCCCGTCCAGGCCCAGATCGTGCCGACCGCGACCTTGCCGGGCGGGATGGCCAGGGGCCAGCCGTCTTCGTCGAGCCATCCCCCGGCGGCCAGGGCGGGGTTCAGCATGTCGGAGCCCGA
>NZ_JAABNR010000070.1 GCF_009925085.1 Stagnihabitans tardus
GTCCGCTTTCCGCCGAGGCTGTGTAAAAGCCCCGATTTATGCTATGCTTACGCATGGTTGGGAGGCTTTGCATGGCAGGTTTCATCGAGGGTGTCAGCCGAGATCAAACGACGCTTTTCCCGGAGCGGTTGGACGACTGGATCGGGGAAGATCACCTTGTGCGCGTGGTTGATCTGTTTGTTGACCAGGTTGATCTGGCCGCGCTCGGTTTCCTACGCCATGCCGCGGCCCGCACTGGGCGGCCAGGGTATCATTCGGCTGTGCTGCTCAAGCTTTTCATCTACGGCTATCTGAACCGGATCCCGTCCAGCCGCCGCTTGGAAGGCGAAGCCGGTCGCAATGTCGAGGTGATGTGGCTGACCGGTCGACTAATTCCTGATCACAAGACCATTGCGGATTTCCGGCGCCAGAATGGCGCGGCGATCCGTAAAGCATGTGCGAAGTTCGTCGAACTCTGCCGTCGCATCGGTGTTCTGAAGGGCGAGGTCGTCGCTGTTGACGGGAGCAAGTTCAAGGCGGTGAACAATCGGGACCGGAACTTCACCCAGGGTAAGATCGCCAGTCGCCTCGCCCATCTGGAAGCCGAGGTCGGCCGCTACATCGAGGAGGCAGACCGGATCGACCGTCAGGAAACTGGCGCAGCACGGGCTGAGCGGTCGGCGCATCTTACCAGCCGATATCACCGCATCCGACAGGAGATTGAACGTCTGCTGGCCATGGACAAGGCGCTGGCCGATGCCCCTGACGGGCAGATCTCGCTCACAGATCCCGATGCCCGGGCGATGGCGACACGTGCGCAGCACAGCGGACATGTCGGCTACAATGTCCAGAGCGTTGTTGACACCGAGACGCATCTGATCGTGACGCATGAGGTCACCAATCAGGGGCATGACCGGGATCTGCTGACCAAGATGGCCACACAGGCAAAAGCCGTTCTACAGCGCGAGGATATGCATATCCTTGCCGACAAGGGCTACTTCAGTGCCCTCGAAATCCTTGCCTGCCACAAGGCAGGCATCACCGCGACTGTGCCGCGCTCGGATACGTCCGGTGCTCGGTCAAAGGGGCATTTTGTGAAGGCAGACTTCGTCTATGAACACGATGCCGACATCTATCGCTGCCCGGCGGGGCAGGCGCTGACACACTGCACCACCTCCGAGCAACAGGGTCTTCAAATGCGGCGGTATTGGACAAACGCGTGCAAGGATTGCACCCTCAAGAGCCGCTGCACCACAGGGCACGAAAGACGGGTCTCCAGATGGGAACACGAACACCTGGTCGAAGCCTCGAATGCCCGCCGCCGCAGTTCGACCGCCCCAATGAGCGTCCGCCGCTCTACAGTCGAACACCCGTTTTGCACGATCAAGTCCTGGACGGGACCCTGCCATTTCCTGACCCGACGGCTTCGGGGGGTGCAAACCGAAATGGCGCTGAACGTGCTGGCCTGCAACATCAAGCGAATGATCGCACTGTTTGGGATCAAGACGTTAATTGCGGCAATCCCGCGGTGATCCAGAACAAAACTCCAGCAATCGATAGTTCGGCGTGAGCCAAGGCTTCTCGCTGGCCACCGGAGGCGCCCAAAACGAAACGTGTGACCAATCTGAGCCAAAATCTAGAAACTGGCTGAACTTGCGGCCCAGTCGGTTGGGGCCGCCGAGTTTCCACACAGCCTCCGCCC
>NZ_JAABNR010000071.1 GCF_009925085.1 Stagnihabitans tardus
ACGGGGCCTGTCGCTGCGCAATCCGCAAAGCTCCGCGCCAGCCCCCGTTGCCCAACCCGCCCAAATGGGTAAAACTGAAACCCGGAGTCTCGCTCAAGTCGGATAGAACTTGGGGGCAACGTCACGCTCGGTCGCCGGATCGAAGTCGATGGCCATTGGTTGAGCGTCGAGATCTACCGCACGGCGATCGATCCAGCTTGGATTCTGGAGGTCGAGAATGAGTTCGGAACCCTGACGACGTTCAACGAGCCGTTCCTTGCCGATGGGTTGGCTTGGCGCGCCTTTGAAGACCTCGTCGCCGAACGGGGCCTCGCGGCCTTCCTGGGTCCCAAAGACAAGAGGAAACCGCGCCGCTGAGGCGGCCCCGCAGGACCGGGCAGGCCTGCGATATCTGAGGTCTCCGCCCTGCCCGGTCCTGCTCCGCACGGCTCCAGCGACACTTCTACTTTGCAGAGCTCGCGACATTCCAACTTGTTGACAACAAAAAATGTAAGCGGGTGGATTCAAGATTGAAGTGCGACTTTTGAGCAAAAACAATGTCTTGCTCAAAGGAGGATTCGCATGCCCCGCCGCTATGTCCATCTCAGTCTCGAAGACCGCCGCAAAATCGCCCGCTGGCACGACGCCAGGATGCCGGTTCACGAAATCGCAGCCCGCCTCGGCCGTAAGCGGTGTGCCGATCACACCGTCTCGGCGTAGTTCCAAGGAAGGAGCTGGTCGATTTGGCTCTGTTTGTGGCCATTCACGATAGCTGAGAGGGTCGACGCGAGCCAAGCATAGGGATCGATGACATTCATCTTGCATGTTTCGATGAGCGAGGCGATGACGGCCCAGTTTTCTGCACCGGCGTCATGTCCGGCGAAGAGGGCGTTCTTCCGGTTCAAGGCGATAGGACGGATGGTGCGCTCGACCGTGTTGTTATCGATCTCGACGCGGCCATCAGTCAGAAAGCGGCCAAGGCCATGGCGGTATTTGGCGATATAGATGAGCGCCTCGCCCAGGGGTGATTTTGTCGAGGCACGGGCACGGTGGCGGGCCAGCCAATCGTCGAGGCGTGCGAGGATCGGGGCTGATCGCTCCAGGCGGATCGCCAGTCGGACATCGGGATCGCGCCCACGGATCTCGGCCTCGATGGCGTAGAGGTCGCGGATGAGGGCCACGCCTTCCTCGGCAATCGGCGAGGGGCCGGTGCGGGTGATCTCGATCAGCTTGCGGCGCGCATGGGCCCAGCAATAGGCGAGTTGAATGCTCGGACCGATCCGGTCCAATGCGATCAGGCGGTTGTATCCGGCATAGCCATCGACCTGCAGGATGCCCCCGAAGCCCTGCAAGATCCGCTCGGCATGCTGCCCGCCCCGACCGGGGGCATAGGTGAAGGCCACACCTGGGGGCGCGGCACCTCCCCAAGGCCGATCATCGCGGGCTAGTGCCCAAAAGTATCCGGTTTTTGTCTTTCTCGCCCCCGGGTCGAGGACCGGGGCGCGGGTCTCGTCCATGAAGAGCTTGGTTGATCGCTTCAAGTTGGCCATCAACGCGTCGTGGACAGGGCGAAGCTCGAAGGCGGCACGGCCGACCCAGTCCGCCAAGGTGGA
>NZ_JAABNR010000072.1 GCF_009925085.1 Stagnihabitans tardus
GGCTTCTCGCTGGCCACCGGAGGCGCCCAAAACGAAACGTGTGACCAATCTGAGCCAAAATCTAGAAACTGGCTGAACTTGCGGCCCAGTCGGTTGGGGCCGCCGAGTTTCCACACAGCCTCCGCCCGGGCAAAGACCCGGGCCTCATCGAACTGTTCGGCCCATAGCAGCCAGTCGACCTCGACATTTGCCGCGTTTCCGCATTCCAAGAAGTCGGCGTTCGGCTGGAATCGCAACAAGGTCTCGCCCTGGGGGCCTGGCAATGATCCAACCTTCAATTTTCGTAGCGCTCTTGTGATATCTCAGTGTAACCATCTGAATGGGAAAACGAGGAGGGATATTATGCGGCTTGCGGTTTACAATGTCGAAAATCTCTTTGATCGAGCGAAAGCTATGAATTTCGACTCTTGGGAAGAGGGTCGGCCTGTATTAGAGGCTTTCGCCGCCTTGAACGGGCTGCTTGGCCAGATCACCTATAGCAGCGCCGACAAGGACCGCATGGTGGATCTGATGGCCCTGCTCGGTCTCGAAAAGTCCGATACTGGCCCCTTTGTCGTTTTGCGTCGCAACAAAGGCGGATTGCTCAAGCGTCCAAAGACTGGCGGCGTTACGATCACCGCCGATGGGCGATCTGATTGGGTTGGGTCGCTAGAACTGCGCGATGAGCCTCTCAGTGAGCATGCAACGCGCAATACCGCACGGGTCATGAACGACATCCGTGCAGATGTGCTGGGTGTCGTCGAGGCTGAGAGCAGACCGGTCCTCGCGGCGTTCAACTCTGAGATAATTCCCGCACTTGGTGGCAAGGCGTTCCGACATGTCATGGTGATCGACGGCAATGACGAGCGCGGCATAGATGTCGGTCTAATGTGCCGCGAAGGCTTTCCAATCGGCTTGATGAGGAGCCATGTCGACGATCGGATGGCGAACGAGCAACCCATTTTCTCGCGCGACTGCCCAGAGTTCGAAGTCACGACGCCCAAGGGCGCGCGCCTTCTGATCATGGTTAACCATCTAAAGAGCAAAGGCTATGGTGAGAAGGATAGTTCTGACGCGCGCCGCAAGGCGCAGGCTGACAAGATCGCGAAAATCTACAATCAAAGGATTTCATCGGGTATCGATTACATCGCGGTCATCGGTGATCTGAACGACACTCCGGATAGTGGACCACTTAAACCCCTGCTCGAAGGCAGCACGCTGAAAGACATCTTCGAACATCCAGCTTTCAGCAACGGCGGATATCCGGGCACCTACGGGCTCTGCAACGCGGACAACAAGATCGATTATATCCTGCTTTCGCCGAAGCTGTTTGAAAGGGTCGTTGCCGGCGGCGTGTTCCGCGAGGGTATGTGGCCAGGGTCCAAACCAAAGCGTTGGGAGGTTTACTCGGAGCTTACCCGCAAGGAGGACGCAGCGTCGGATCATGCCGCGCTTTGGGTCGATCTAGGTTCAGGACTCATTGAGTTTCAGAGCCAGAAGATGACAGTTGCGGCGAGTGCGATGGCCGAGAGGTAGACCTTGGGACATCTGTCGTAGCGGGTTGCGATCCTGCGCCAGTCCTTGAGGCGG
>NZ_JAABNR010000073.1 GCF_009925085.1 Stagnihabitans tardus
CGTTATAGTTCGGCACATCGTCGGAATAGGTGAAGGTGGTGGCTGGCAGGGCTCCCGCCGATCCGGCAGTCACGGAACCATCCGTCGCATTGACGACAAAGTCGCTTGCAAACTCGGTGACGCTGAGCAGATTGCGGTTCAGGCGCACCGCGCTTGAAGCTGCGTCCGCAAACACCAATCCGTAGGCACGAACGGGAAACGAGCCTGTGCCTTTCGAACTCGTTTCGTCATAAATCTGTACGGACCGCAGCAAGAACGCCTGGCGGCCGAACATCGTGTCAGATCCGACACCAAAACGCACAACCGGCACGTCAGAGTTGTTGGCATACGAATTGTAACCGAACTTGATGCGATATCCCCCATAGGTGATCGCACTGGGCCGTTCCGTCAGCCCGTCGGTAACCGAACTGAACGCATAGGTGAAGTTCACCACATTCTTGAATGTGGACCCTTCACGCTGAGCGTCCACGATCTGCGCCAAAAGGAAGCGCCGCTTGAAGAGAACGTTGAAATTAGGGTCCGTCGGGGCAATCGCCGTTCCTCCGATCCCGGCCAAACTGACCAAGGCTCCAACGCTGCGGTAGATATACTGCGTCCCATCCGGGTCGTAGACGTGAAACTCTTCGATCTCGCCCGTCGTGTTCGCCGACCCTCCCGACGGCACAATGACCCGGATGATCCGACGATAGTTCTCGTGCTGCGCAGTGAGATCCCCGGAGCTGCGGCAGCTTGCGCTTTGGTTATCCACATCCTTCAGGAAGGACGGATAGTTCGATCCGCTGAAGCTCGCGGCATTGCCACAGGCCAGCAACGTCTCGCCGTCGAGCACATACAGATCATTCGCCGCGACATAGGTCGGCAGTCCGCCACCCAAGGTCTGGCGCTCGATCACCGAAAGCCCGTCAATCTTCCATCCATAGCCGACCAAAGCATCTGGACGACCCCGCAGTCGACCGCTCGACACATAGCTCAAGCCAAGGTTGGGCTCGAGCCCACGGAACGACGGCAGCTTGAAAGAGTAAGTGTAGTTGAAGACACCGTGCTGCTTCTCGACATGGCCCTGCGTGCTGAGATCCAGCACACCGTCTGAGGCCGGATCCCAGGCTTCGCCCGTCGTCGTCGAGGACTGTGCTGCCATCGCAGCTGACGCCTTCGCTGGCGCGCCCTTCTTGGGCTTGGCCGCAGCCGTCCCTTCGCTCGTGGCCGACGGCTCAGCGGCTGCTGCATCCGACTGATCTGCATCAACGGCTGGCGCCACCGGTTCGTCGATCGGAGCCAAGTCCAGCGGCTCGTCCGCAGTCCCAAGTTCATAGAGACCAAGATCGTCCTGCGTATAGCTTGGCGCCTCGTCTGCCCTCAGTGAGAACCCGGTGCCAAAAACAATGCCAACCGAAAGCAACAACGCTCGCGACGAAATCAAAGCCTTCATGACAATCCCGCTCGATTCACAAATCCGTGAACCAGCCTAACCACCCATATCCCCAAATCAACCAAAAATTAGCAAACAATGCCAAAAT
>NZ_JAABNR010000074.1 GCF_009925085.1 Stagnihabitans tardus
GAGAGTGTCCGGCCTTCTGTGTATCGGTGATCTGGTCCATGCTTCCTGAGAGGAGCAAGGACGATGACGATTTCGAACGAATTGCTGGACGAGTTGCTGCAGGGCTGCAAGCGGCCGGAAGATCTGCTGGGTGACGCCGGGCTGATGAAGGAACTGAAGATCCGGCTGATGGAGCGGATGCTCGGAGCCGAGCTGACCGCGCATCTAGGCTATGAGGCTGGCGCGGAGCCGCCGGCGGAACAGACCAACCGCCGGAACGGGGTCGCGACGAAGCGGGTGAAGGGTTCTGATGGGGAGGTGCCGCTGGCCGTGCCCCGAGACCGGGACGGCAGCTTCGAGCCCGAGCTGGTGAAGAAGGGCCAGACCCGGATCGATGGCGTCGACGACAAGATCATCGGGCTCTATGCCGCCGGTCTGTCAGTGCGCGACATCCAGGCTCATCTTGAGGAGCTCTATGGCCTGCGGGTCTCGCCCGACCTGATCAGCCGCGTCACCGATGCCGTGCTGGGCGAGGTCCGGGAATGGCAGCATCGGGCGCTGGACCGGATGTATCCGATCGTCATTTTCGACGCTCTGCGCGTGAAGATCCGCGATGCCGACAGCCGGATGGTCAAGAACAAGGCGGTCTACATCGCCCTGGGCGTCACCCGGGAAGGGGATCGCGAGGTTCTGGGGCTCTGGATCGCAGACAACGAGGGTGCCAAGTTCTGGCTGTCGGTGATGAATGAGCTACGCAACCGGGGCGTTCAGGACATCCTGATTGCGGTCGTGGACGGGTTGAAGGGCTTTCCCGAGGCCATCACCGCGGCCTTCCCCGAGACCATGGTCCAGACCTGTATCGTGCATCTGATCCGGCATTCGATGAACTTCTGCAGCTGGAAGGACCGCAAGGCCGTGGCCGCTGACCTGCGCCCGATCTACGAGGCCCCGACCGCTGAGGAGGCCGCCCGCCAGCTGGACGCCTTCGAAGAGAAATGGGCCGGAAAATACCCGTCCATCGCCCCGGCCTGGCGCCGGGCATGGGCGGAGGTCACACCGTTCTATGCCTTCAGCGCGGCGATCCGGAAGATCATCTATACGACCAACGCCGTGGAGTCGCTGAACCGGGTGCTGCGCAAAACGCTGAAAACCAAGGGCTCCTTCCCGACCGAGGAGGCCGCGACCAAGCTGATCTTCCTCGCCATCCGCAACTTTGAAAAGGGCGGCCGCGCTGTCCGGGAATGGGTAGCAGCCCGCAATCAGCTGGCCATAATGTTCGCCGGGCGCTTCGACGCCTGAACGTATCTGAAAACCGCATGGGCCAAATCAGATACACAGAGGTTCAGACACTCCC
>NZ_JAABNR010000075.1 GCF_009925085.1 Stagnihabitans tardus
TGTTCGCGGGCCGCCCAAACGAATAGCGGATCGTCCCGTTCCCGCCTCCGCCGCCCAGCAAATCAGGCAGGGCATCCCCGTTCACATCCGCAGCTCCAACAAACGCAGGAACGTCCAGGGAAGAATAGCGGCTGAAGCCAGCACCCGTGTTCAGAAACGCACGGCCGGTTGTCGGCTGGTTTGAATAGTAACCTGCAGTCACAAAGAGATCTGAGAAACCATCCTTGTTCAAGTCCGTGACCACTGGCTTAAAACAAAAGCAACTCAAGACATCTTGAGGCATATCGCCATCGTACCAGAGTTCAGATTTAAAGCCTGACCCAGTTGAGAGTCCAACATAGATTCGCAGTTTCCAAGCATCTGTGTTGGATGTGACATGTACGGTGTATGTCTCTCCCTTAATTATGTCGGTAAGGCCATCTCCATTGACATCGGCATAGGTTCTGAACTCTGGAGCATAAATCGACAGAGGGTCAAAATATCTGTTTGGTCCCATTATCAACGCAGAATTCAATGCCGCAGCCTGTAGGCGCGGGTCCAGCATGCGAGTCATGCGGTATTGATAGATTACTCCGCTGGAGTAATAATTTGATGCTGCCGTCCATATGAAGTCCGAGATGCCATTTCCGTCGAAATCTCCTGCAGCGTCGCCACTAACTTGGGATGGAACAGAAGTCGGCGCTGCCGTAAGAGGCAGTCCAGTGCCATCAAGGTTCACATAGTAACCCCTTCCAAGTGCCAGTGCCTCAGGAGAGCGATCACCGTCCAATTCCACGATGGAGAAGTCAACGCCTGTATCTCCGTCAACATGCCGTCCGCCAACTTCCACGCCCGTGAGATTGTATTGGGTCAGCAGGGTTCCATGCATCCCGCTGTAAGGCCAGTTCGTGTCGGTAACATAGGTTGTTGGACTACCAACCGGATTGCGCTTCTTGGGGGTGATTACAACAGTATGACGATTGTAATCCGAGGCCTCAGCGAGATAGGCGTAGGTGCCGTCGATGATGCTCTCGGGCGTCGAGTCAGTTGCCGGAAAATACTTGTATTGGTGAGGGACCTGAAGATTGTAATCGCCGTAAACCTTCAGAAAAATTACTTCATCACGTCCATCTGGTTCCACATCGACGAACATGGGGTTGGGACCAAAGAAGCCTCCCACCTGAGAAGGCTCTGCGTTATAGTTCGGCACATCGTCGGAATAGGTGAAGGTGGTGGCTGGCAGGGCTCCCGCCGATCCGGCAGTCACGGAACCATCCGTCGCATTGACGACAAAGTCGCTTGCAAACTCGGTGACGCTGAG
>NZ_JAABNR010000076.1 GCF_009925085.1 Stagnihabitans tardus
CTCAGCGTCACCGAGTTTGCAAGCGACTTTGTCGTCAATGCGACGGATGGTTCCGTGACTGCCGGATCGGCGGGAGCCCTGCCAGCCACCACCTTCACCTATTCCGACGATGTGCCGAACTATAACGAACAGCTTTCAGTGTCCTCTCCCACGGAAAACAAACCCTTTGGGACCCAGCCCATGTTTGTGGACCTCGAACCGGACGGGCGTCAGGAAGTCATCTTCCCAATGTTGGAAGGGACCCTTCTTCAGGCCACCGAGCATCAATATCGGTTTGACCCAATAGCGGTGCAGCAAGATCCCGACAGCCTCAAGCGTGGAACTTTCGTTGGACTGACGAACGACGGCGACGCTCTGAAGTATAACATCGCTGTTGTTCCTCAGGAAAGGAGTTCGTCAGGGCATCTGACGACTTACTGGTCTGACGCAAGCACGAGTGATGATACCAAGGTTTACGCCTCTTCAAATGGTCAGACTTGGTCGTTCATGGAGCTCAAGGAGGGGATATACTTCTCGATCTCTGAGTTGGATGGGGATCGAGGCCTTGAGGCGTTTGCGATAGGAAAACCCTATTATCTCGATTTCGATGGCCAGGGCCCCGTCAAGACCAATCTCTCTGATGCCTTTCCCTCCCCTGGGACGGCCGCCTACGGAGATTTTGATGGAAACGGAATCACGGATTATGTCTATGGCGGCGGATCAGAGATGTCTCGTTTTTGGGGGCCGATGTCCGCGTTCCGGATGTTGCGTGCAGCAACACTCCCCCCCGGCGATGTGATGTCCACTCTCGCGGTCGATGGTTCGGAGATGCGGACCGTTGGCGACATAAACGGCGATGGGTTGGATGACCTTCTCAGGGCTAAAGCCTACAGTGTATCATCAGCGAAGAAGTTAAAGGTTACCGTTGCCCTATCGACGGGCGCTGGTTTCAAATCTCCCGAGATTTGGTATGATGGAGACTTCTTGGACAGCTTCTCCACGACAAGCTCAGAGCGCCAGAAGTTCTCTCTCACGGATATGAACTCTGACGGATTCCCGGATCTGTTCGTAGTAACCAGTAGCGTCGGCCGTGCATTCTTGAACACGGGCTCCGGTTTCAAGCCTTATTCTTCCCTGGACGTTCCTGCGTTTGTTGGAGCTGCGGATGTGAACGGGGATGCCCTGCCTGATTTGCTGGGCGGCGGAGGCGGGAACGGGACGATCCGCTATTCGTTTGGGCGGCCCGCGAACA
>NZ_JAABNR010000077.1 GCF_009925085.1 Stagnihabitans tardus
CAGAGATGAAGCGCAGCAGGTTCACCGAAGACCAGATCATTGGCATTTTGAAGGAGCATGAGGCCGGTGTTTCCGTCGCCGATCTGTGCCGCAAGCACGGCGTCAGCGATGCGACCGTCTACAAGTGGAAGGCCAAGTATGGCGGCATGGATGTCAGTGAGGCCAAGCGACTGAAGGGCCTTGAGGACGAGAACGCGCGTCTGAAACGGCTTCTGGCTGATGCGATGCTCGACAATGCCGCGCTGAAAGACCTCCTGGGAAAAAAGTGGTGACGCCCGCCGCGAAGCGGCAAGCGGTCGCGCATCTGGTGGCAAGTCACGAGATGAGCGAGCGGCGGGCGTGCCGGGTGATCGGCTGTTGCCGGATGACCATGCGGTATGAAGTAGTCCGGCAGGATGACCCCGTGCTGCGGGAGCGGCTGAACGAACTGGCCAAGGTCCGGCGCCGGTTCGGTTACCGACGGCTGCATGTCTTCCTGCGGCGTGAGGGCCATGAGGTCAATCACAAGCGCCTGTTCAGGATCTACCGCGAAGAACAGTTGCATGTCCGCCGCCGGGGCGGACGCAAGCGGGCCATGGGCACACGGGCCCCAATGGTGCTGCCATTGATGCCGAACCAACGTTGGTCGCTGGACTTCGTGTCCGACCAACTGACCGATGGCCGCCGGTTCCGGATCATGACCGTGGTCGATGACTGCACCCGCGAATGCCTGGCCCTGATCGCTGACACGTCGTTGTCGGGCGCACGGGTGGCGCGGGAACTGGCGACGCTGTTCGACACCCGCGGCAAGCCACAGACGGTCGTCAGTGATAATGGGACCGAGTTCACCTCGAACGCGATCCTGAAGTTCGTAGATGATCGCAAGTTTGACTGGCACTACATCGCACCCGGCAAACCGACCCAGAATGCCTTCATCGAAAGCTTCAACGGTCGCCTGCGGGATGAATTGCTCAACGAGACCCTGTTCCCGTCCCTGCACCACGCCCGCGTCACGCTGGCCGCCTGGCGCAAGGACTACAACACAGAACGCCCCCACTCCCGCCTCAGCTGGCAGACCCCTGCAGCCTTCGCCCAAACATTCACCCCGCAACGGGGCCTGTCGCTGCGCAATCCGCAAAGCTCCGCGCCAGCCCCCGTTGCCCAACCCGCCCAAATGGGTAAAACTGAAACCCGGAGTCTCGCTCAAGTCGGATAGAACTTGGGGGCAACGTCA
>NZ_JAABNR010000078.1 GCF_009925085.1 Stagnihabitans tardus
ATTGGAGGTGGCATCACCTTCGACGACAAGGTCCTGCGCGAAGACGCTGCGGCGAGCGTTTGCGACGGCCGGGTCCGGCCAACGGTCGAGGTCGCCATTTGGGGTATTCATCTTGGTGCCGCCTTAGCTCAACGTCGTGCTGCATGACTGGACCAGAAGCGAAACGAAAGGGCAACACGCGGCGCCGTGATCGGCGAAGAAGCGCGGCAGCACTCGGCATTGCACAACTCGTCCGGCAAGGATCGTCTGCCGGTCGTCCCTCGTGAGCTATAGATTCTGCGTCTATCGCTCAGCCATGACATCCAGACCCTTGCCCGCTTCCAATTGTTGAAAACATTCAGCGGGAAGGCTATGGTGCTCCAATGGACTACCGACGGAGACGATGATGGGCGTACACAAACAGAGTGTCAGCTTCACGGATGCAGCTTTCAACTTCGCCCGAGAGCTGGTCGAGAGCGGCGAGTATCCGAACATAAGCGCTGCGGTCTCTGGCGAGATGGCACGCGCGCGGGCAGCGCGGGAGCGGGAGCGTCTTCTCTTTGAAGCCGAAGTCCAGCGGCGCCTCGCGCTTCCCCCTGATACCTGGGAACCCGTTCGAACGGGCGAAAGCATCACGTCAGGCGCGCGCGCGCATCTTGCTCGACTTGCAAAGGCTGCCGGTGGCACCACTGCCTGATGCGCATCGTTCGACATCCCTTGGTAGACCAAGACCTTGCCGCGTTGGTGGATCACATCGTCGACGTCACCGGCGGAGACTTCGACGCCGCCGGCAGGCGCCTTGATGAGGTCGACGACCTGATTGCCGACATCTCTGCCAACCCGATGTCAGGCGTTCGCTTGGCGCCACCGCTGGACGGATGGCTGGTCCGTCATGGTGGACGCGGCCATCGTCTAACCGTCGTGTTCCGCGCCGATCTCAACAAGAACTGCGTCTTCGTCGCACTCATTGCCTTCGGTGGGCAGGACTGGATGACCGAAGGCGAAGCGAGGAAGTCCTTCAGCGGATGACTGAGGTGCGCCGTGGCGAGAAGGGCGTGTGCGACAGTTCTACTTTGGGCGCGCTAGCCCAGATGCGACTTTGGTTTGGTGGAGAGTTTCGCCTTGCGATGACCTCGGCCAAGGACATGGGCGCGGAAGACTTCGGCGGGGGTTCGGAAGCCCAGGCACTTCCGTGGGGTC
>NZ_JAABNR010000079.1 GCF_009925085.1 Stagnihabitans tardus
TAGCCCAGATGCGACTTTGGTTTGGTGGAGAGTTTCGCCTTGCGATGACCTCGGCCAAGGACATGGGCGCGGAAGACTTCGGCGGGGGTTCGGAAGCCCAGGCACTTCCGTGGGGTCTCGTTCAGGGCTGTGCAGAGCTGGCGGAGGTTCTCTTGGCTGAGGCTCCCGGGGTCCGTGTCGCGGGGCATCCATCGGCGCAGGCGCTTGTTGGCATGTTCGATAGCGCCTTTTTGCCAGGGTGACTGGGGATCACAGAACCAGGTCTTTGCGCCGGTCTTGGCTTGAAGATGCGGCCAGTCGACGAACTCTGAGCCGCGGTCGAAGGTCACCGAGCGGCGCGCCTTCGCGGGCAGGGGGCCGAGGGTCTTCGCGATCTGCGCCATGATCGGTTTCGTTCGCTTCTCAGGGTTCTTCAGGACGACCAGAAAGCGGGACATCCGTTCAATGAGCGTCGTGACATTGGCGGCGCCGAACTTCTGGCGGAAGAGCACGAGATCTCCCTCCCAATGTCCAAACTCCTGGCGATGGGCGACCACATCGGGGCGGAACAGGATGCTGAGTTCAGGGGCGAATTTTGGCGGCGGGCGCTTGCGGAGGCGATAGCCGCGGCGACGACGCCGGCCGGAGGGCAGGTGCCGCCAGAGCTCGGAGCTGCGGCCTTCGTCGGAATAGATGTGGCGGTAGATCGTTTCCTGGCAGACCCGCTCCGTCGCTCCCTCATAGCGCATCCGGCCCGCGATCTGCTCGGGCGTCCAGCCGCAGCTGAGGCAGTGCTCAACGCGCTCCCTGAGCTTGGCCGCGCGCAGGAGCTTGCGCCGTCGCGACCGGCGACCGTCAGCCTTTCCCTGGGCGATCAGGCCCCAGTAACCATTCAGATCTGGCAGTTCCGGGTCGACGAACCGGTTGCGCCGCAGCTCTCGGAAAATGGTCGACCGATGCCGCCCAAGTCTGCGCGCCATCTCGTCGGGGGAGAGCTTTGCCTGACGCCAGCGCTCGATCTTGCGCCGCTCGGAGACGGAAAGATGGGAAAACCGGATCTTCATTCTCAGCTCCTTGTCTGGTCCCAAACATCAAGGAACCATGAAAAGTCGCATTCCAGAATAGCGCGCACC
>NZ_JAABNR010000080.1 GCF_009925085.1 Stagnihabitans tardus
CGGGGAAACCCCGTTCGCCGCCCGATCTCGCTGCACGTCAGCCCTTGCTGCCGAAGTGCCGAAATGGTCCTGAAAATCTCTTCTCGGGATTTGCGATGGGCAAGACGTGATTTCAGAAGGTTCTGAGCTGTGCTGATGTTGTCTGCATCCGAGAGTAAGGCCCTGCCAGTTGCACGACCGTGCAGGTTCATTTGCTCCTCGATTGCCATGCGAAGGTTCTGCACGATATGAAACCGGTCGGCGACCTGTTCCGCCTGCGGCGCTCCTTGTCGGGCGGCTTGGGCGTAGAGACCGCAGCGATCCCGGCTTATGACTTCCACCTCAGGATGATGCCTTAGCCAGTCGGTGCATGTGGCGACATCACGATTTTCGAGAACATCGATGACGGCACGACGCTCGAGGTCGATGATGATCGTCCCGTAGTTCTGCGACTTTCGCCAACTCCAATCATCGATCCCGATGATCCGTGCGCGTGGTGGAACAACTTGAGCTGCGCGTAGTAACTGTCGGAGAATAGTATCGTCACTGACCCGGATACCCAGTCGCCGCAAGAGCCGTTCAGCTGGGGTGCCGCCAGCGGCGTGCGCCATATGGCCTAAGAGTTGCGCCTGTCGAGACGTCCGGCGCGCATAAGGGGTCGCCACCGCCGCCTCGCGATCGGAGAACGTGCGGCGGCGGCAATCCAAGTTCAAACACCGCCATCGACAAACCCTGAGCTCGATCCAAACCGCTTGGCCCTGAGCAGGAAAATCCTCGATCCGCCGGCGCCGCCAACCATGTCGTTGTCTTGAGGACGCCCCGCACTCAGGGCAGACGCCATTCGGAGCCAGTCTGCCAGATACGACCCATGCACCCGTCTCAGACTGGCGGACCTCACCAACCTCCACACTGGCGGTTGGAGCCCAATGCTTCTTCGATACCACGGCCTGATCCCTTCAATCTGTGAAGCTCGGTCAGACCGTGACACACAAATTGAGGATGACCCCATTTAAGGGCTACGCGACA
>NZ_JAABNR010000081.1 GCF_009925085.1 Stagnihabitans tardus
ATGTGTTTTGCAGTCATTGCGCATCATGTACCACACACCACCGTTCCTGCCAACCGTCCTCACCGGCCGGTTTCCGCTCCTCTGAAGAGGAGCCCGCGTGCGGAAACCGGACAGCCGGTGAGGACTCAATATGGCGTCAGGGGTCGGCGGCTTGCCCGCCGACTGCGTCCCTGCGCCCCGGCCGTCAGGCCTCCGTGCAACGCGAGACCAAAGTGGTCGAGCGCCTTGAAACCTTGGGCTTTGCAGAAGTGTGCGGTCCCTCCATGAGGGCTGTTGGGACGGGCACGACAGTCTGAAGGAAGGGCTGCCCGGGAAGAGAAGGGGGGCCGGGGAAGGGGCCTCAAGATGCTTCAAGGCCTGCCCATTGCGGAAGATGGCCGACGATGAATGGCTTTGGGCATGAAGCCACAGGCTGGATCGGCGTAGCGTCAACCCGTCACTAGGCGAACTGGCAAGCAGGCCGACAGGCAAGCAGGCAGATTGTCCGGCATGCATCCGGTTGGCGGGTCATATTCGGGATCGTCCCTAGACAGAGGCCTGATGTCACCCTGCCTTCGGATCAGCCGTGCGGACAGGTTCCAACGCAGGCATGCGGCCTGTCACCTATGCAGGCATGCAGACATGCAAACCGTCATACGGGCCGGAAGGCAGATAGCCTCGATTGCGGGTAGGCCGAAGGAGTGCTCGGACGCCGCGCCGCAGCATCACGGCTGCGGGAATCCTTAGGAAACATGAAGGCTTCGGCGGTGTGTTACAACTTCCAGCACATGCCATTTGACGTTTCTGCAACCTTATGCCTAAACGGCGCACCGCACGTCGGTCGGATTAGTGACGCCTTTACAACGGCTTCGCTGGATCTTGGCTTGCCCGCGGTGCACTGCCTTCCGCAGCGTCATGAAAGAACGCCGGGCGTCGGTGCAAGGTGTATCGAGTACCGTTTGTGGAGGCGTCATTTCATGCAAGT
>NZ_JAABNR010000082.1 GCF_009925085.1 Stagnihabitans tardus
GGTCGAGGACCGGGGCGCGGGTCTCGTCCATGAAGAGCTTGGTTGATCGCTTCAAGTTGGCCATCAACGCGTCGTGGACAGGGCGAAGCTCGAAGGCGGCACGGCCGACCCAGTCCGCCAAGGTGGATCGGTCGAGATCCACGCCTTGGCGACTGTAGATCTGGGCCTGGCGATAGAGCGGCAAGTGATCTGCGTATTTGCTGACCAGCACATGCGCCACCGTCGCCTCGGTGGGCATACCGCTCGGGATCAGCCGCGCTGGCGCGGGCGCCTGGACGACCCCATCCGTGCAAGAGCGGCAGGCATATTTGGGACGGCGGGTGACGATGACGCGGAACTGAGCGGGCACGATATCCAGCCGTTGAGACACATCCTCGCCGATGCAGTGCAGGCAGCTGCCGCAGGCACAGGTC
The DNA here is from genome assembly GCF_009925085.1 of Stagnihabitans tardus. Taxonomy (GTDB): domain Bacteria; phylum Pseudomonadota; class Alphaproteobacteria; order Rhodobacterales; family Rhodobacteraceae; genus Stagnihabitans; species Stagnihabitans tardus. Next base: position 414 of record NZ_JAABNR010000082.1, read on the forward strand.
AGGCTATCCGGCTCGATGACCTCTTCAATGCGCGGAAGATGCTTCGGGAGCGCGCCCCGATTGGAGGAGCGAGGCTTGGCAGGACGTCTGGCGGCAATATCTTCGGCATCCTCCTCAGCATGGATTTCCGCCATCGCGGCTTCCAGGTCTTCGAGGGCCAGTTCGAATTGGTCGGGATCGCTCTTCTCCGACCGTCGCCCGAAGACAGCCTGCTTGAAGGCGGCGACCAGTTTTTCGAGGCGCTCGATACGCTCGTCCTTGCGACGGTCGCGGGCGTCTGCGGCGATCAGCATCCCCTTCAGCGCGGCAATTTCCTCAAGAAGTTCGGCGGAATTCGGCATGGTCGTCTTCTACCAGATCGCGATGACCACTGCCTTCGGAAAGCGGCAGGTGAGTCATCCTGCCGCAGGCCAAAATGGCCTATTCCACGTCTTCGGGGGGCTTCGTGTGGATCGCTCGAACCCGCCGCCAATCCAATCCGGCAAACAGCGCCTCGAACTGCGCATGGCTCAACAGGATTAACCCGTCCGTCACGGCGGGCCAGGTAAAGC
>NZ_JAABNR010000083.1 GCF_009925085.1 Stagnihabitans tardus
GCCGCCTCAAGGACTGGCGCAGGATCGCAACCCGCTACGACAGATGTCCCAAGGTCTACCTCTCGGCCATCGCACTCGCCGCAACTGTCATCTTCTGGCTCTGAAACTCAATGAGTCCTGAACCTAATGCCTGATTTCAACCTGAATGCCATGTCGCTCGCGGAATTGCGGGATTTGCAGAAGGCCATCGTCAAGGCGATCGCCAACTTCGAAGTGCGGCAAAAGACGGATGCCCGCAACAAGCTCGTGATCTTCGCCCATGAGTTGGGCTACAACTTTGACGAATTGGCGGCACTCGGAGGACCGAAAATCAAGCGGGCGCCCTCGACGAAGATCTATCGGCATCCCGAGAACTCGACCGTTACCTGGTCCGGCCGGGGGCGTAAACCGGCGTGGTACATCGCGCATGTTGAGGCGGGCGGTGACCCGGAAGCGCTGCTCGGCTGAACAGACCACAGCGCGTCCCCTGATCCTGCACCCGATTGCGCCTTCAGCAACCGGATCGCAGCCATGAACGAACTCCAGATCCGAACAAAGTGGAGTGCCGACCTTGCGTCGGCTCCGAGTGCCGAGCGGGCGCACGCAACCGAACGGCGAAGGGCCCGAGAGCGCTCCTGCGCCGCTCGGGCCTTTGCGCTTGCCGTCGGCTTATGCCTACGGATCGTGCTCCCCGATCACGAGAACCTCGTCCACGTCGATCTCATTGGCGGGGGAGGCGCCATGGTTCCTGCGTTTCGACATGTTCTGATCTCCTCGTCTTGGGGAACAGCAGACCTCAGATCGTAGCTTCCGTCGCTGTCCGATTTTCGGGGGGCGGCTCAATGGTGTGAGGCCCACCCATGGCCCTATCTTCTTCGAAGAGGTGAAGCGGGCAGGATCATCGACCGCTGATCGGAAAGTTAGTCCTACGACAGCACCGATCCCGGGCATTGACATCAGCCGACGACAAAC
>NZ_JAABNR010000084.1 GCF_009925085.1 Stagnihabitans tardus
ACCGTATGCGGCGGTTGCGTCCCATCTATTTTGGGGTTGTGGCGGTTTGATGTGCGGGATCGACCGACGGGTGAGCACGTCCGGGAGTCCCGGATGAGCTTATGAAGAGGGGTAGGCGCTGCTGGCTGTTGCCCATGGCATCAGCGCATCGATGTCTTTGTCGAGGTGCCCTTGGGCGAGGCGGGTAAAGAGATCTCGCAGGTAGGCATAGGGTTCGACGCCGTTCATCTTGCAGGTGCCAATCAGGCTGGCGAAGCGGGCCCAGTTTCGGCCGCCTTCGTCATGACCGGCGAAGAGGGCGTTGCGGCGGTTCATGGCAGGGCTGCGGATTGCATTCTCGACGAGGCTGGAGTCCATATCGACCCGGCCATCGCCCAGGAACAGCCGGAAGCCGTCTTGGCGTTTCAGCATGTAGACCATGGCCTCACCGAGATCCGATTTGCGTGAGACGCGGGCAGCCTGAGCCTTCAGCCAGTCGAAGAACTCGTCGACCAGCGGGCGAGAGAGTTCTTGCCGGATGGCGCGACGGTGGTCTGGGTCGTGGCCTCGGATGGCATCTTCAACCTTGTAGAGGGCGGCGATGCGCAAGAGCGCCTCGTCAACGAGGGGCGAACCCTTCCGGGGCTTGGCCTTGATCAGCTTGCGCCGACCATGGGCCCAGCAGAAGGCCAGGCGTGAGCCAGATCGCCCCCGGTGCGCCTCGGCGTAGCCAGATGGGAGTAGCCCCCATAGGCATCGACCTGGATCGTGCCGTTGAAGCCCACAAGGATTTCGGCGGCATATTCGCCTTTGCGCCCGGGTCGATAGTGGAACACGACACCCGGCGGGGCGCTGCCGCTCCAGCCCCGGTCGTCCCGAAGAACCGCCCAGAGATATCCGGTCTTCGTTTTGCCTT
>NZ_JAABNR010000085.1 GCF_009925085.1 Stagnihabitans tardus
GGTAAAGCCGTGATCCTCCAGCCGCTTGTAGGCCATCACCAGCCCTGTTCCGTCCCAATACAGAAGCTTCAGACGGTCTGCCTGCTTGGCGCGGAACACGAAGACGGTCCCGGTGAACGGGTCCTTGCGCAGTTCGTTCTTCACCATCGCGGCCAGGCTGTCGTGACCCTTCCTGAAGTCGATGGGCTTGGTCGCCACCATGATCCTGACCCGGTTGGACGGGAAGATCATGACCCCGCCGCCAGGGCTCGCGCGACTGCTGCGATCCGCTCGGCCGACGCGTTGACCTCCAGGCGGATCACAACGGCCCCCAGGATCACTTCGGGTCCCGTCGGATAGGACGCCGGAACCTCGGCGGGCCCAACCAGCAGGGACGCAAACTCAACCGGATCTTCGGGCGCAGGCAAAACCAAGGCCCCCTTCTTCGCCCGGGACCGCCAGGACGAGATATGGTTCGCAGGCACTCCGTGCCGCCGCGCCACCTCCGCGACAGAGACCCCGGGCTTCAAGGTCTCGGCGACGATCCGACCCTTGACCTCATCCGACCATCGCCGGTTCCGACGGCTCCGCCCAGGAAAAGGGAGAACCTCCAATCGCTGCTCCATGGAGAAACTCCAACCCCACAATCATCAGACTCCAATGATGCCATCGGGCCAATGCAGAAAAGGTGGGGACAGGACACCGCTTACGCTTTACCTGGCCCGCCGTGACGGACGGGTTAATCCTGTTGAGCCATGCGCAGTTCGAGGCGCTGTTTGCCGGATTGGATTGGCGGCGGGTTCGAGCGATCCACACGAAGCCCCCCGAAGACGTGGA
>NZ_JAABNR010000086.1 GCF_009925085.1 Stagnihabitans tardus
TTACAACGGCTTCGCTGGATCTTGGCTTGCCCGCGGTGCACTGCCTTCCGCAGCGTCATGAAAGAACGCCGGGCGTCGGTGCAAGGTGTATCGAGTACCGTTTGTGGAGGCGTCATTTCATGCAAGTCATTACCATCGTGCAGACCAAGGGCGGCTCGGGCAAGACCACGACCGCCATGCTTCTCGCATCTGCAGCACTGAACCTCGGGCGCAGCGTCACCCTGATCGACGGTGATGTGAACGCTCAACTCGGCCGTTGGCGCGACAGTTTCGAACTGGCCACGTGGGAGAGTGCGCAAAAGCCCGACTGGCCGGAGAGCCTGGCGATCCTCTCGCCACCGGAAAGTGTTGAAGGGCTTCTGTCGCTCCTCGAGGCCGAGGAAGCGCGCGGCGTCGATCTCGTCGTGATCGACACCCGGCCTGGCACCCACACCGACACCGAGGACTTCTGCCTGATCTCCGATCTGGTGCTGATCCCAGCCCGCCCCGTCTACGCCGAATGGGAAATGACCCATCGCGCCGTCCTCTGGATGGACGACCTCCGCGCCTCGATTGCCGAGGGCGAGCGGTTCCCCGCGGTCCGGGTCCTCGTCATGGACGCGGGGCCGAAGATCATCGACGCCGCAACCCGGGAAGGGGGGATGGCTCAACTGCCAAAGCGCGACCAAGACGTGCTGCAAGAGATCCTGCGTCTCGACCATCTCGACGTGATCGTTCCGCATTCGAGAATCCTCGAACAACTGGGCTATCACGGCCCCCTTGGACCGGCGGCCCGCGCCAACGCCA
>NZ_JAABNR010000087.1 GCF_009925085.1 Stagnihabitans tardus
TGGCGTTGGCGCGGGCCGCCGGTCCAAGGGGGCCGTGATAGCCCAGTTGTTCGAGGATTCTCGAATGCGGAACGATCACGTCGAGATGGTCGAGACGCAGGATCTCTTGCAGCACGTCTTGGTCGCGTTTCGGCAGTTGCGCCATTCCCCCTTCCCGGGTCGCGGCATCGATGATCTTCGGCCCCGCATCCATGACGAGGACGCGCACCGCCGGGAACCGCTCACCTTCGGCAATCGAAGCCCGGAGGTCGTCCATCCAGAGGACGGCGCGATGGGTCATTTCCCATTCGGCATAGACAGGGCGCGCGGGGATCAGCACTAGATCTGAGATCAGACAGAAGTCCTCGGTGTCAGTATGGGTGCCCGGCCGGGTGTCGATCACGACCAGATCGACGCCACGTTCTTCCTCGACCTCAAGGAGCGACAGAAGCCCTTCGACGCTCTCGGGTGGCGAGAGGATCGCCAGGCTCTCCGGCCAGTCGGGCTTATGCGCACCTTCCCAGGTGGCCAGTTCGAAGCTGTCGCGCCAACGGCCGAGTTGGGCGTTGACGTCGCCATCGATCAGGGTGACGCGGCGCCCAAGGTTCAGTGCTGCAGATGCGAGAAGCATGGCGGTCGTGGTCTTGCCCGAGCCGCCCTTAGTCTGCACGATGGTAATAACTTGCATGAAATGACGCCTCCACAAACGGTACTCGATACACCTTGCACCGACGCCCGGCGTTCTTTCATGACGCTGCGGAAGGCAGTGCACCGCGGGCAAGCCAAGATCCAGCGAAGCCGTTGTAA
>NZ_JAABNR010000088.1 GCF_009925085.1 Stagnihabitans tardus
CGCGCTTCAAGGTCTTCAATCGGTTGATCTGGCCTTCGGCTTGACCATTGCTCCACTCCATTTCGATCGCATTCCTGACCGCATCAATGTCTCTGTTCAAGGTTCGGGCGAACCGCACGATGGGCGCTAGGTCCGTTTCGATCGCATCGTCGATCCAGGCGGGCAGCGGGTCTGCTTTTCGACCACGCAAGATGCCATTGAAACGCATGGCGAGGCGCCGCATTGTTGTGAAGGCAGGTGAGCCTTCCTTGAGAACTTCGACTTTTCTCGCCTGTTCCGAGGTGAATTTTCCTCTTGGTTTGATGCAGAGTGCTGCCGCAATAACCGGGGAAATCGCGTGCCCGGTTTCCGGGTCCCGGACCAGTGCAAGGATCTGATCTTCCTTGGTGGGTCCCTCCTGTTCCTGTTTTTCGGCTCTGCGCCATCCGGCCAAGAGCCGCTGCAAGTTTGACAGGCTGCCCTCGTAACCACGTTCTTGGATCAAAGGTAGCAGTGCATTGCCGCTGCGAATACCGTTCTCCCAGCGTTGCTTCAGGTACTCTTCAAAATACCACGCGGAGGAGCGCTTGAGGACGGCGCGCTTTCGGTCAGGTGGCGTCTCGAACTGCAGCCATTTCGCGACGCTACGCCGGGGAAACCCCGTTCGCCGCCCGATCTCGCTGCACGTCAGCCCTTGCTGCCGAAGTGCCGAAATGGTCCTGAAAATCTCTTCTCGGGATTTGCGATGGGCAAGACGTGATTTCAGAAGGTTCTGAG
>NZ_JAABNR010000089.1 GCF_009925085.1 Stagnihabitans tardus
CGCGCTTCAAGGTCTTCAATCGGTTGATCTGGCCTTCGGCTTGACCATTGCTCCACTCCATTTCGATCGCATTCCTGACCGCATCAATGTCTCTGTTCAAGGTTCGGGCGAACCGCACGATGGGCGCCAGGTCCGTTTCGATCGCATCGTCGATCCAGGCGGGCAGCGGGTCTGCTTTTCGACCACGCAAGATGCCATTGAAACGCATGGCGAGGCGCCGCATTGTTGTGAAGGCAGGCGAGCCTTCCTTGAGAACTTCGACTTTTCTCGCCTGTTCCAAGGTGAATTTTCCTCTTGGTTTGATGCAGAGTGCTGCCGCGATAACCGGGGAAATCGCGTGCCCGGTTTCCGGGTCCCGGACCGGTGCAAGGATCTGATCTTCCTTGATGGGTCCCTCCTGTTCCTGTTTTTCGGCTCTGCGCCATCCGGCCAAGAGCCGCTGCAAGTTTGACAGGCTGCCCTCGTAACCACGTTCTTGGATCAAAGGGAGCAGTGCATTGCCGCTGCGAATACCGTTCTCCCAGCATTCCTTCAGGTACTCTTCAAAATACCATGCAGACGAGCGTTTGAGGACCGCGCGCTTTCGGTCCGGTGGCGTCTCGAACTGCAGCCATTTCGCGACGCTACGTCGGGGAAACCCCGTTCGCCGCCCGATCTCGCTGCACGTCAGCCCTTGCTGCCGAAGTGCCGAAATGGTCCTGAAAATCTCTTCTCGGGATTTGCGATGGGCAAGACGTGATTTCAGAAGGTTCTGAG
>NZ_JAABNR010000090.1 GCF_009925085.1 Stagnihabitans tardus
ATTTCGGCGGCATATTCGCCTTTGCGCCCGGGTCGATAGTGGAACACGACACCCGGCGGGGCGCTGCCGCTCCAGCCCCGGTCGTCCCGAAGAACCGCCCAGAGATATCCGGTCTTCGTTTTGCCTTCCCCGGGTCCAGCACCGGGGCGGTGGTCTCATCGACGTAAATCCGCGTGCTGTCGGCCATCAGCCGCTTGGCCATGTGGTCGACCACCGGGGCGATCAGCGCGCCGGTGCGCCCCATCCAGTCGGCCAGAACCGAACGGTCGTCAGGCCACACCATGCCGCGCCATGACCACGGCCTGCCGGTTCAGCGGCATGTGCGGGGACATGCTTGGAGACGGCAATCTGGGCGAGGAGCGCCTCGGTCGGCCAACTGCCTTCCAGCAAATGCGCCGGGGCTTTGGCTTGCACCACGCCGGTCCTGCCTTTGGGGCAGGCATACTTCGGGCGGATCGTGACGATGACCTGATACCGCGCCGGGATGTAATCGAGCCGTTCGCTCCGGTCTTCGCCGATCCGGACCATGTCGCCACATCCGCAGGGGCAGGCAATGCTGGCAGGCAGGGTCACCCGTTCCACCCGCGGGCCAAGCTGTCCGGCAAGTCGCGCGACTTGCGCGGAGCACGCGCAGGGGCCGCCTCGGGATCTGTCGCGCGCGCCGCGATCTTCGCCTCGACGGTGGCAATTTGTGCCTGGGTCTCGGCGATAGCCGTTTCCAGGTCTTCCAGCCCCAGT
>NZ_JAABNR010000091.1 GCF_009925085.1 Stagnihabitans tardus
GAGCCTCCGCGCGATGGTGGAGAGAAACCGTTTCTCCGCCTTCACATCGGTGGCCACGGGCCGAAAAAGCGGCGGCTGCGCCTGGTTGGTGCGGTTGGTCCGTCCGAGGCCTTGGATCGCGGCATCGGCCTTCCAGCCGGGCTCCAGAAGATAGTGGACACGCAGGCGCTGGTTTTTGGCCCCGAAATCGGCGTGGTAGCTCCGGCCCGTGCCACCGGCATCGGAGAAGATCAGGATGCGCTTGGCGTCATCCATGAAGGCGGCGGTCTCAGCGAGGTTGGCCGAGGCCGAGCGGGTCTCGACGACAAGGCGGGCGGCGCCACCCTCGCCCTGCCGGATGATGCGTCGCGAGCGGCCGGTGACCTCGGCCACTTCCTCCACCCCGAAATGCTGCACGACCTGGTCCAGCGCCCCGGGCACCGGTGGCAGGGAGGCCAGGTGTTCGATCAGCGCATCGCGGCGGCGGACCGCCTCGCGGCATTCGACCGGCTGGCCGTCCCGGGTGACGGGGCGCGAAGAGAGATTGCCTTCGCCATCCGTGAAGGGCTCGTAGAGCTGCACCGGGAAGGAGTGCTGGAGATTGTCCAGGCACGCCTCCCTCGGCGTGATGTCGACGCGGACATCGCCCCAGTCCTCGGACGGGATCTCCGAGAGCCGCCGCTCCATCAGCGCCTCGCCGGTCGAGACGATCTGGATCACCGC
>NZ_JAABNR010000092.1 GCF_009925085.1 Stagnihabitans tardus
GTGCCTGTGAAGCGTGTGATCGACTACAACGTGAAGGTCCGCGTCAAGGCGGATGGCTCGGGTGTCGATCTGGCGAATGTGAAGATGTCGATGAACCCCTTCGACGAGATTGCCGTCGAAGAGGCGATCCGGCTGAAGGAAAAGGGCATCGCGACGGAAGTCGTGGTCGTCTCGATCGGCGTCAAGCAGGCGCAAGAGACGCTGCGGACCGCCTTGGCCATGGGGGCGGATCGCGCCATCCTGATCGAGGCCACCGCCGACGTGCAGACCGATATCGAGCCCTTGGCTGTCGCCAAGCTCCTGGCTGCGGTGGTGAAGGAAGAGACCCCCGGTCTCGTGCTTTGCGGCAAGCAGGCCATCGACAATGACATGAACGCGACGGGGCAGATGCTTTCGGCCCTCTTGGGCTGGGCGCAGGGGACCTTCGTCTCCGAGCTGGCCATCGCTGACGGCAAGGCCGTGGTGACGCGGGAAGTGGACGGCGGCTTGCAGTCGATCTCGGTCAACCTGCCCGCCGTGCTGACGGTGGACCTGCGCTTGAACGAGCCGCGCTATGCCTCGCTGCCCAATATCATGAAGGCCAAGGCCAAGCCGCTCGCCGCCAAGACCCCGGCCGATTACGGCGTGGATGTCTCGCCGCGTCTGACCGTGATCAAGACCGTCGAGCCTGCGGGCCGCAAGGCGGGCGTCAAGGT
>NZ_JAABNR010000093.1 GCF_009925085.1 Stagnihabitans tardus
GCGAGGCTGTTCATCCCGCACCGCATGTCGGTCGCGCCGCCCGCAATCCAGACCTTTGCTGCCGCAGGGAACGCGATCATGCCCGATCCAGGACCTGAACCAGGCGCGCCAGCACCATCGGGTCGATCGTCACCCCGACCGCGAGCTTGCGCCCATTGCCCAAGGTAATCTCGATCCGATCACCACGATCAGCACCGGAACCGAGCGCCGACGGCGGCACTGACTTCGCCGACATCTCCGAAGCGACCTCAACCGCCAGGAATTGCGGCCGCCGCTCGCTGGCAAGCTGCCCGGCCCGATAGTCCCGACGCCACCGCGTCAATAGAGCCCGCGATATCCCATGCCGCCGCGCCGTCGCCGAACACTGCCGGAACCCGCGCAGGCTCTCCTCGACGATCCGGACCTTCTCGGCATCCGTCCACTCCCGCCGCCGACCTTTGTCGACGACAGAGAGAACCTCGAACTGTGATCTGAACTTAGAGTCATCCATAAGGTCAGCGTCTTAGCTGACCTCAGCCAATGGCGTCAGACGGCCCTAGCCGGAGGCTTACGGTCGAGGACCGGGGCGCGGGTCTCGTCCATGAAGAGCTTGGTTGATCGCTTCAAGTTGGCCATCAACGCGTCGTGGACAGGGCGAAGCTCGAAGGCGGCACGGCCGACCCAGTCCGCCAAGGTGGA
>NZ_JAABNR010000094.1 GCF_009925085.1 Stagnihabitans tardus
TGGGGGACCTCGACGGCACCATCGCTGCCATCGGTCTGGAAGCCGGTCCCTTGTCGCAATGGTTGCACCGCGGGCTGACCCAGGCTGGACTTGACGCCGTGCTTATGGAAACTCGGCAGGTGAAGGGGGCGCTGAAGGCAATGCCGATCAAGACGGATCGGCGAGATGCCCAGGGGCTTGCGCGCCTTCTCCACCTTGGCTGGTTCCGGCCGGTCCATTGCAAGTCCGTCTCAGCCCAAGAGGTTCGGGCCGTTCTTGGCGCTCGCAAGGCCGTCCAGTAGAGTATGATCGCTTTGGAACTGTCATTGCGCGGGCTGCTGCGGAACTTCGGGCTCAAGGTCGGAACCATATCCCGCGGCCGGTTCGAATTGCGCATCCAGGAACTGGCTGCTGGCAATCCCTTGCTCGAAGCGGCGACAGTACCGATGCTCCGGGCCCGGTCGTCCTTGCGGCATGAGTTGGCCGGGTTGGGGCGTCGCGTCCGTCAGTTGGCTCAGGATGACCCGGTTTGTCGTCGGCTGATGTCAATGCCCGGGATCGGTGCTGTCGTAGGACTAACTTTCCGATCAGCGGTCGATGATCCTGCCCGCTTCACCTCTTCGAAGAAGATAGGGCCATGGGTGGGCCTCACAC
>NZ_JAABNR010000095.1 GCF_009925085.1 Stagnihabitans tardus
CCGCCTCAAGGACTGGCGCAGGATCGCAACCCGCTACGACAGATGTCCCAAGGTCTACCTCTCGGCCATCGCACTCGCCGCAACTGTCATCTTCTGGCTCTGAAACTCAATGAGTCCTGAACCTAGGGTCAGGACCCATTGATCATCTTTGTCGACCGTGATTCACGGTTGGCCAGGAGACCTGATCGATGAGCAACCTGTTTTGGCTGACCGAAGCGCAAGTGGACCGACTTCGACCCTACTTTCCAAAGAGCCATGGGCGCCCGAGGGTAGATGACCGTCGCGTCTTGAGCGGCATTATCTTCATCAATCGCAATGGTTTACGTTGGTGTGATGCCTCTGCTGTTTATGGACCACCGAAGACGCTCTACAATCGATGGAAGCGTTGGTGCGACCTGGGTGTCTTCGCCCGGATCATGGAGGGCCTTGCCTCGGAAGCTGCCGAGCAGAAGACGGTCATGATCGATGTGAGCGGGCATGCGCCATTGGTCCGAGCATGCCCGCGCAAGTATCTGAAAGCCCA
>NZ_JAABNR010000096.1 GCF_009925085.1 Stagnihabitans tardus
TCCGAGCATGCCCGCGCAAGTATCTGAAAGCCCACCGCACGGCCTCGAGCCTGGCGGTGAAAAAGGGGGGCGCGGCCGGGCGATCGGGCGCACGAAAGGCGGGCTGAACACCAAGCTGCACGCCGTTGCCGACGCCAAAGGAAGGCCGCTGAAGTTCTTCATGACGGCTGGCCAGGTCAGCGACTACATGGGCGCTGCCGCCCTTCTGCAGGATCTGCCACAGGCGGAGTGGCTCTTGGCTGACAGGGGTTACGATGCCGATTGGTATCGAGAAGCGTTGAAAGACAAAGGGATAAGGGTCTGCATCCCAGGGCGGAAGAACCGTAAGAAGAAGATCCGACATGACCGCCGTCGCTACAAGCGGCGCAACCGCATCGAGATCATGTTCGGCCGCCTCAAGGACTGGCGCAGGATC
>NZ_JAABNR010000097.1 GCF_009925085.1 Stagnihabitans tardus
GATAACTCTCTATCCGATCCACAACCCCACCGATCCTGGAACAAAACCGTCGCGGGGTGGAGCAGCCCGGTAGCTCGTCAGGCTCATAACCTGAAGGCCGCAGGTTCAAATCCTGCCCCCGCAACCATAGTTACTTGCCAATTGCCCACGCTACCCGCGTGGGCCTTTTGCATTCGAGGTCCAAACGGACCCAAACCCCCGTCACACAACGACAAAATCGCACCCAGCTCCCCAAACAGCTCAATTGCATGACCGTTCGGCGCGTCGTAAGCCTCCGGTCTAGGCCGTGGCTATTTGGTTTTCCAGTTCCAGGGCAGGAGATCCGGCAGGCGTGACGGTGTGGTTGCCGGTAGCTTGGCGAGGACATCTGCGAGCCAGGTCTGTGGGTCAACG
>NZ_JAABNR010000098.1 GCF_009925085.1 Stagnihabitans tardus
CTCACACTGCCCATGGCGGACAGCCGCCCGCCGTGGTCTACTTCAACGCAACCCAAACCGATCAGCAGAGGCAGGCAGTAGCTTAAATCAGCCAGAAATCTGTCCAAGAGTTGGGGAGTAGCTCACTGCGGGATGAGACTGTTTGTCGGACTGGACGTGTCGCTCGAGAAGACCGCGATCTGCGTGATCAGCGAGCATGGGAAGATCGTGAGGGAGGCGCAGGCGGCCAGCGAGCCGGAAGGGCTGATGCGCTGGATGGGGGACCTCGACGGCACCATCGCTGCCATCGGTCTGGAAGCCGGTCCCTTGTCGCAATGGTTGCACCGCGGGCTGACCCAGGCTGGACTTGACGCCGTGCTTATGGAAACTCGGCAGGTGAAGGG
>NZ_JAABNR010000099.1 GCF_009925085.1 Stagnihabitans tardus
CGCCGCCGACCTTTGTCGACGACAGAGAGAACCTCAACCTGTGATCTGAACTTAGAGTCATCCATAAGGTCAGCGTCTTACCTGACCTCAGCAAATGGCGTCAGACGGCCATAACCGGAGGCTTACGGCGCGTCCGCATCTGGATGCAGCACGATCTTCTCGATCAGCCCGCGCAGAATCTCTGCAGCCTCGGCCATCGAGTCCCCCGAGTTCAGGGCCTCGACCAGGTTCGAAATGACGTTGCCCCCAAGTTCTATCCGACTTGAGCGAGACTCCGGGTTTCAGTTTTACCCATTTGGGCGGGTTGGGCAACGGGGGCTGGCGCGGAGCTTTGCGGATTGCGCAGCGACAGGCCCCGTTGC
>NZ_JAABNR010000100.1 GCF_009925085.1 Stagnihabitans tardus
CGGCCTCATGCTCCTTCAAAATGCCAATGATCTGGTCTTCGGTGAACCTGCTGCGCTTCATCTCTGGTCCTTTCGGTTGGGCCAGAGTCTAACTCAAACTGGATTAGCTGGAGGGGGCAACGTCACGGTCCTTGAAATATGAATGCGTCTATCTGCACGCTTGGGAAACCGGGTCGCAGGCTCGGGTCGGCATAGGGCGCTGGATCACCTTCTACAACCACCAACGCCCTCACACTGCCCATGGCGGACAGCCGCCCGCCGTGGTCTACTTCAACGCAACCCAAACCGATCAGCAGAGGCAGGCAGTAGCTTAAATCAGCCAGAAATCTGTCCAAGAGTTGGGGAGTAGCTCACT
>NZ_JAABNR010000101.1 GCF_009925085.1 Stagnihabitans tardus
TCTTGGGAAAGAAGGGCCGAAGCCGGTCCATCTGGGCTTCGGTCAGCCAGAACAAGTTGCTCATCGATCAGGTCTCCTGGCCGACCGTGAATCACGGTCGACAAAGATGATCAATGGGTCCTGACCCTAGATACACGCAGACATAACAAGGTTCCGGGCCCGAGACTGTTTCAGCGACCTGCTAGGTTCAGGACTCATTGAGTTTCAGAGCCAGAAGATGACAGTTGCGGCGAGTGCGATGGCCGAGAGGTAGACCTTGGGACATCTGTCGTAGCGGGTTGCGATCCTGCGCCAGTCCTTGAGGCGG
>NZ_JAABNR010000102.1 GCF_009925085.1 Stagnihabitans tardus
ATCGACCCACAGGCCTGGCTCGCAGACGTCCTCGCCAAACTACCGGCCGCCACACCGTCACGCCTGCCGGATCTCCTCCCATGGAACTGGAAACCCAAATAGCCGCGGCCTAGACCGGAGGCTTACCTTGATCGTGTCCTGCATGACGCTGATCGTCAGGCTGACCAGCGCCGCCGTCGCCACCGCATTGGGGATCTGCAGCCACAGGACCTGGGCCGGGGTGCGGGCGAAGACCATGGCCACCAGGTAGGCCGCGTAAAGGGCGCCGTTCAGCACCAGGACGCGCTCTT
>NZ_JAABNR010000103.1 GCF_009925085.1 Stagnihabitans tardus
TGCCGCCGTCGGCGCTCGGTTCGGATGCTGGTCGTGGTGATCGCATCGAGATCACCCTGGGCAATGGGCGCAAGCTCGCGATCGGGGTGACCATCGACCCGATGGTGCTGGCGCGCCTGGTTCAGGTTCTGGACCGGGCATGATCGCGTTCCCTGCGGCAGCAAAGGTCTGGATTGCGGGCGGCGCGACCGACATGCGGTGCGGGATGAACAGCCTCGCATTGAAGGTTCAGCAGGGCCTCGGGCGGGACCCGCACGGCGG
>NZ_JAABNR010000104.1 GCF_009925085.1 Stagnihabitans tardus
TGCGATGGCCGAGAGGTAGACCTTGGGACATCTGTCGTAGCGGGTTGCGATCCTGCGCCAGTCCTTGAGGCGGCCGAACATGATCTCGATGCGGTTGCGCCGCTTGTAGCGACGGCGGTCATGTCGGCTCTTGGGAGTGTCTGAACCTCTGTGTATCTGATTTGGCCCATGCGGTTTTCAGATACGTTCAGGCGTCGAAGCGCCCGGCGAACATTATGGCCAGCTGATTGCGGGCTGCTACCCATTCCCGGACAGCGCG
>NZ_JAABNR010000105.1 GCF_009925085.1 Stagnihabitans tardus
TCCGAGCATGCCCGCGCAAGTATCTGAAAGCCCACCGCACGGCCTCGAGCCTGGCGGTGAAAAAGGGGGGCGCGGCCGGGCGATCGGGCGCACGAAAGGCGGGCTGAACACCAAGCTTCATGCTGTGGCGGACGCCAAAGGAAGGCCGCTGAAGTTCTTCATGACGGCTGGCCAGGTCAGCGACTACATGGGCGCTGCCGCCCTTCTGCAGGATCTGCCACAGGCGGAGTGGCTCTTGGCTGACAGGGGTTACGATG
>NZ_JAABNR010000106.1 GCF_009925085.1 Stagnihabitans tardus
GCAGATCTTCCGGCCGCTTGCAGCCCTGCAGCAACTCGTCCAGCAATTCGTTCGAAATCGTCATCGTCCTTGCTCCTCTCAGGAAGCATGGACCAGATCACCGATACACAGAAGGCCGGACACTCTCAGGGATAAGGGTCTGCATCCCAGGGCGGAAGAACCGTAAGAAGAAGATCCGACATGACCGCCGTCGCTACAAGCGGCGCAACCGCATCGAGATCATGTTCGGCCGCCTCAAGGACTGGCGCAGGATC
>NZ_JAABNR010000107.1 GCF_009925085.1 Stagnihabitans tardus
CCGCCGCCGACCTTTGTCGACGACAGAGAGAACCTCAACCTGTGATCTGAACTTAGAGTCATCCATAAGGTCAGCGTCTTACCTGACCTCAGCAAATGGCGTCAGACGGCCATAACCGGAGGCTTACTGAAGGCCTCCCAACGGCCAGGCTCCTCGAACATGTAGTTGATGGCTTTGGCGACCGGGTTGTGCTTGGACATGCGGGATCGTTCGGCCTTGAGCCAGTCGTGCAGGTCTTCAACGAGCGGGCGGAC
>NZ_JAABNR010000108.1 GCF_009925085.1 Stagnihabitans tardus
GACCCCACGGAAGTGCCTGGGCTTCCGAACCCCCGCCGAAGTCTTCCGCGCCCATGTCCTTGGCCGAGGTCATCGCAAGGCGAAACTCTCCACCAAACCAAAGTCGCATCTGGGCTAGCGCGCCCATCATCAATCGCAACGGGTTGCGCTGGTGCGATGCCCCTTCCGTCTATGGCCCCCCAAAGACCCTCTACAACCGCTGGAAGCGCTGGTGCGGCATGGGTGTCTTCGCCCGGATCATGGAGGGCCTGGC
>NZ_JAABNR010000109.1 GCF_009925085.1 Stagnihabitans tardus
AGATCTTCCGGCCGCTTGCAGCCCTGCAGCAACTCGTCCAGCAATTCGTTCGAAATCGTCATCGTCCTTGCTCCTCTCAGGAAGCATGGACCAGATCACCGATACACAGAAGGCCGGACACTCTCCGGATCTTCTTCTTACGGTTCTTCCGCCCTGGGATGCAGACCCTTATCCCTTTGTCTTTCAACGCTTCTCGATACCAATCGGCATCGTAACCCCTGTCAGCCAAGAGCCACTCCGCCTGTGGCAGAT
>NZ_JAABNR010000110.1 GCF_009925085.1 Stagnihabitans tardus
GGCTTCAAGGTCTCGGCGACGATCCGACCCTTGACCTCATCCGACCATCGCCGGTTCCGACGGCTCCGCCCAGGAAAAGGGAGAACCTCCAATCGCTGCTCCATGGAGAAACTCCAACCCCACAATCGTAAGCCTCCGGTTATGGCCGTCTGACGCCATTTGCTGAGGTCAGGTAAGACGCTGACCTTATGGATGACTCTAAGTTCAGATCACAGGTTGAGGTTCTCTCTGTCGTCGACAAAGGTCGGCGGC
>NZ_JAABNR010000111.1 GCF_009925085.1 Stagnihabitans tardus
CATCGATCCCTATGCTTGGCTCGCGTCGACCCTCTCAGCTATCGTGAATGGCCACAAACAGAGCCAAATCGACCAGCTCCTTCCTTGGAACTACGCCGAGACGGTGTGATCGGCACACCGCTTACGGTAAAGCCGTGATCCTCCAGCCGCTTGTAGGCCATCACCAGCCCTGTTCCGTCCCAATACAGAAGCTTCAGACGGTCTGCCTGCTTGGCGCGGAACACGAAGACGGTCCCGGTGAACGGGTCCTTG
>NZ_JAABNR010000112.1 GCF_009925085.1 Stagnihabitans tardus
GGCATAGCCGACCCGCAATCCCGCCAGCCCGTAAGCCTTGGAAAAGGTGCGCAGGACGACATGGTCGATCCCGGAGGCTTGCAGCACCTTCAGCCCATCGGGCGCATCTGGATCGGCGTATTCGAAAGGTGCGCGCTATTCTGGAATGCGACTTTTCATGGTTCCTTGATGTTTGGGACCAGACAAGGAGCTGAGAATGAAGATCCGGTTTTCCCATCTTTCCGTCTCCGAGCGGCGCAAGATCGAGCGCT
>NZ_JAABNR010000113.1 GCF_009925085.1 Stagnihabitans tardus
CGCGCTGTCCGGGAATGGGTAGCAGCCCGCAATCAGCTGGCCATAATGTTCGCCGGGCGCTTCGACGCCTGAACGTATCTGAAAACCGCATGGGCCAAATCAGATACACAGAGGTTCAGACACTCCCTTATCCCTTTGTCTTTCAACGCTTCTCGATACCAATCGGCATCGTAACCCCTGTCAGCCAAGAGCCACTCCGCCTGTGGCAGATCCTGCAGAAGGGCGGCAGCGCCCATGTAGTCGCTGACCTG
>NZ_JAABNR010000114.1 GCF_009925085.1 Stagnihabitans tardus
TCCACGTCTTCGGGGGGCTTCGTGTGGATCGCTCGAACCCGCCGCCAATCCAATCCGGCAAACAGCGCCTCGAACTGCGCATGGCTCAACAGGATTAACCCGTCCGTCACGGCGGGCCAGGTAAAGCCGTGATCCTCCAGCCGCTTGTAGGCCATCACCAGCCCTGTTCCGTCCCAATACAGAAGCTTCAGACGGTCTGCCTGCTTGGCGCGGAACACGAAGACGGTCCCGGTGAACGGGTCCTTG